>CAIMLR010000017.1 GCA_903842345.1 uncultured Myxococcales bacterium | reverse complement strand
GGCGCATTCGCGCTCCCGGCATTGTTCAATCCCCTCGACTCCATCATCGCACCTCCCGTTGACCGCGTTAGATCACGCGGCGCGGCGGAGGTCAAGTTGCTGAACGAAATGGGTAATCACTCGTTGTGCGGGATCTTCAGACTGAAAGTCCGCGGCTAGGGTTCAAGATGCCCTTCGGGCTGCGCTGCATCGAAATTCCGTCACGCCACGCGCGCTTCCGCAGTTCCCTCGCGATGGTGCTGCGCTTGATTCTGCACGTACTCCACGACGGTTGGCACAGCGTCGCGACTGACGGAAAATGCGCCGTAGCCCTCTTGCCAGGCAAAGTCCGCGAAGCCTTGAACGTGGAGCGCGCGACTCGATGCGCCTTTCAAGCGCTGAGCCAACTGCGCGACCGCCAAGGTGCCCGGTAGCGCGACCAGGACGTGCACGTGATTGGCCACCCCGCCGACCACGACTTCCGAACAGCCGACCTCCCGCGCCTTCGCCGCAACCGCCGGCCAAAGCCACGCTTGCGTCTCGAGACTGCGCCCTGGACTGCCGGCACGGACATGCCAGACCAGGTGAATCCAGACTTGCACGTGGTGATGCGGCATCGGGCCTCCAGCCCCGTCAGGGGCATCTTGATAGATAGCCGCGGAGTTCACTCTGATGATTGATCGCATCTCCATAACCACCCGTTCACACTAGCTCTTTCGCGGCGAGGAAGCCCAGTTCAATCGCGAGCAGCTGGTCAAAGCCTCGCCCCAGGACCTGCCAGCCCGGTGGGCCGTTGTTCTTGATGTGCCCGCCGAGTTCGGCAATCGCCGTCAAGACGTGATGGGCCGTCGGCTTCTTCGGCAGCGGCTTGCCTTTGCGCGCACAAACCGCCGTCAGCGCAGCGAGTTGCGTGGCGGTCAGGACGCGTGGCGCGGGCGCAGTCGGTTCGTTGCGGTCCATCCAGCGCAGGAGCAGCAGACGCCATGCGACCGCCGTGTAGATCGTCAGCGTCAGGGTCAGCGCGCGCGCCGATTCGAGCTGCAGCTTCTCGAAATTGCAGCCTGTCTTCAGTGCCTTGAAAAACTCTTCGATCTGCCAGCGAGCGCGATACGCGTCGACGACCGCCGCCACTTGCTCGGGCGTCTCGATGGCTTCGGTCGTGACCAAACGCCACTGGACAGGGTCGGTGTCGGGCGGCGGCTGGAGTTCGACGACTTCCACGAAGTTCAGGCGCAGGTGATCCGGGAGGTGGTAGACAGAGCCGTTGCCAGGCGAAATTGTGAATGCTTCCGCACGGATCGTCAGGTGGGCCGCCCGCGTTTCCAGTCGTCCAAACCGGCGCGGCTCGGCGGGCTTGCGCGGACCGCCACGCCGGCTCAGCGGCACTTCCCGCTCCAGCAGCATCGGCAGGACCGAAAGCGATTCATAGAGTTTGGGCACATTGCGGTCGAGGCGCTTGGACTGCAGCCGCCGGTCGTGCGCGATGCGGACCACGAACCGGTGGCCGTGCTCGCACATGTCCGCCAGCAGCTCGAAGCCGTCACCTTCGCGATCCATGACATGCACGACCTCCGGCACCTCGGCAAGCAGCTCACCTGTCGTGTCCACCGCATCGTGCCAGCGCAGCGACTCGCGATCCGGATCGCTGCGCGCCTGCTGACGCATCCGCACCCGCTTGCGATCACGGCCGCGCGCCCAAGCGTGGAGCCCGATCGTGCCCAGCGGTTCTCCACGACGCGACAAACACAGCGAATAGTGCGCAAAGAAGCCCATGAGGACGTCCTTATTGCAAATCAGCCCCATGCCGTCGCGCTCGACTTCGCCGCCAAAGCGGAACGACGTCGTGTCGTGGACGACGAGCACTGACTGCGTGGCCCTGGCGCGTTCGACCGTCCTCGCCTGATGCCCGGCGAGCACGGCTTCCGGCGCGATGTCAGGATTGTTCGCCCAACGGTACATCCCCTCCAAATCCGCCGAAGTTGCTGATTGCTGGGGCAGTCCCGCCGACGGCAAGCGCGCGGCGTTGTCCGCGACCCGCTGCGTCCGCGCGACCCGTCGCTTGTCGCCAAGCTCAATCTGCTGGAACTCGTCGGACAGGGGCGGAAGTGTGTTCGAAGTGCGCATGAACACTGTAGATCACATGTGCGCCCCGGTGGCAAGAAAAGTGTGGGCGGGCGATGTGATAGATCTTCAGAGTCTGACCTGCGGCGGTGGCGCGCGACGCGTCGTCCTCGTTCGAGCACCGCTCGAATCCCCTGCATCCAAGTGACTTGCGGGATTTTCCGCCAACGCCCTCACGGGCAGGAAGGATGTTGCGAATGGATACGATTCTTTATCACCGGGTAATGCGGTCTGGCGCTTTGGCCATTCGCGTTACTGAGCAAAACTTGAGCGATGCCACTCAACTGGCTCGCACGCTCAACCGCGACGTTGACGTCGTCGTCACCGCGATCGGACTGGTCTTTGAGCCGGGCTGTGTCGTCTGCTGGGGCGACTACCTCGTCTGCGAGGGTGGGCGCTGGCGCTCGGTCGGCGCCGAGGCGTTTGCAGCGACCTACGTGCCGGGTTGGACTGGCTTGGAAGTGCCGTTCTCGTTGTCCGGGGATGGAAATTAGTGCGCGGCGGGTGGATTGCCGACCCGCGACACGCGCGTTTCGCTACCACGAATCTGAGGGTCCAGTCGAACAATCAAGAGTGCGCGTGTTTGCTTGCCAAATTGGAGGGTTAGATGAAGAATTTACACGAAGCTGTGGTCGAGATGCAACGTCAGGTCAAGCTCCCCGAAACCCAGCGAGCGTTGGCACGGATGTGTCGGGCGGTCGAACGACTGGGCGCCCGCGAGGTCATGATTCAATTCAGCAAAATGCCCTTCGCACCGGCGAAGTTCGCGTTGAGTCTTGAGGACATGCTAAACCGGGTCGACTCTCCGGAGCGCGCGATCGAGTGCGTCGCGATCCTTGATTGGTCTTTGCGTGAATTGCGCTATGGACCGAAATTTGCTGACACGCAAGTTGAGGAAGAAATGCTGCGCGATCTGGTCTGCGCCATGCTTACTGTCGTGCTGATTGCGTCCGTCGGATTCATTGTCCGCCACGAGTCCTACGAGGATGTCTTCCTCGGGCAAGTGCCCTCGTAGTCGTCCAATGAGGCCGATTCCCCTCCGCCAGCAGTTTTCCTGACCGTCAGGCCAAGCTGCTGGCGGTGGCGACCGGCACGTCACAAAAGACCGAGAGAACACCCATTTGCGCCGGCCGAACGGCCGTGCCTCAGGATAAACTCGCCATGAATCCGAACACTTTTGATGATCTGATGACTTGGAATGCGTCCGGCGCGCCCGGCGACAGCAACACCGCACGACCGGCGCAACAGGCGGCCGTCGACGGCTGCGTGTACCCCGTCGCGACCTCCGTCAACTACTACGAGTGCGCATCCTTGCGCCGCCTTCCCGAGGTGGCGTGATGGACCGCGACTTTGACCCGCCTGCGACGACGTCGAGTGGCGCGGATTCGGATCCGCTTGCCGCGTCCGTCGCAAGCAGCGAGACACCGGACGAGAGTGCGTTCGGCGAAAGCAATCTGGACGCGGCTGGCGCCGCTGCCAGCGATGACGATGGGACCGATGAAGGTGCCGATTGGCCGGGCGCCGAATTGGCCGGCCCGTCCCCGAACAGTGACGATTGTGACGACGGTGCCAACGCGGGGACTGACCCGGAAGAGAAGCCGAGCGTCGGCCAGGACGTTGCCGACGGATGCAATGCCGATGTCGGCGCGAATGACGAGGAGCAGGATGCTGATGACGACCCGGCAGGGCGTCACACACCGCCCCCTGCGCCGAATAGTGACGAGGGAGACGGCGGTGACGGCAATCAGCGAAGCATCATTTCAGTGCGCGTCGCGCGTTACCGCGTTCCTGACGCCGAACCCGAGGTTGTTGAGTCGAACGATGCCAACGCGACAGCAGCAACCGAGCTCGCGCCAGTTGTCATCCCGTATGCGGCCGGCACGTTGGCGTTCTTTCTGGACTGGGTGCTGCGCATACTGCTGGCCAGCACCTTGCCGCTGTTCGTGTTCAACGGTCGTCTGGTGACGGTCGGCAGAGTTGGGACGGAATCTCACAACGGCGTCGTCGCCATTTTGCCGCTCACTGCGTCCCGCCTCAGGCTACTCTTGTCCACCGTTATCAGGTTCGTGCAGGAGAAGGGAAAGGAAGCGGTGCCGATGGACGCGCCGACGCCGTTGCTGAAGGCGCTGCTTGAGCGGCCGTCGTGGCCGTTTGGTCAGCTTCGCCGGATCACGCCGGTGCCGCAACTGCTGCCGGGCGGCGCCGTCATCCACCAGCCTGGCTATCACGCTGCGTCCGAGACCTACTACAGCCCCGACCCGTCGTTCACGATGGCGCGGATGCTGGACGCGCCGACAATTGAGGACGCCAGAGCGGCTGTCGCTCGGTACCGGGAGCTGCTGGTTGACGCGCTCTTCAAGACCCCCGGCGCGTTGGCAGCCGCGATTGCCGCCGTCATCACTCCGCTGGTCCGCAGCGCCATCGACGGTGCCGTGCCGCTGTTTGTCGCGGACTCGGCCGTCTCCCGGATCGGCAAGACCGAACTGGTCAACTTGGTCGCGCTGCTGCTCACGGGGCGACCCGCGCAGGTTCAACCGCCAGTCAGCCCGAAGGAACTGGAGAAACGGATCACTGTGGCGGTGAAGTATGGAGACCTGCTGTTCGCGATCGACAACGGCGTCGGTCAACTCGGTGGCCCGGTGCTCGAGTCGCTCGTCACCGCACGCGTGTGGATTGGCCGCATTCTGGGCGCGACGGAGAAGCTTGCGGGGCCGATTGAGTTCACCCTGTTCTACACGGGCAACCACGTCGAGTACCACCGCGACATGCTGTTTCGTGTCGTCATCATCGGCCTCGGTACCAAGCTGGAATCGCCGGGAGAACGTCCATTGCAGCGGCCGGACCTGCAGGCCTACGCGCTCCAGAACCGAGGCTCGCTCATCGCCGACGCGTTCACGATTGCGCGGGCGTACATGCTCGCCGGCTCGCCCGATATGGGGTTGCCGGCCATCCACGGCTTTGACTCCTGGAGCAGGGTCGTCCGCAGTGCGCTCGTGTGGGCGGGACTGTTCGATCCGCTCACTGACGTCTTTCAGGCAAGGCGCGACGCCGACCCTGAGACCGAGACGATGGGCGTGGCACTCGAAGCGCTGGCTGCGCTGTTCCCTCCCGGCGTGCACTTTACCGCACAGGACGTGCAGGACCGGCTGCGCAGTCCCTGGCAACTTCAGAACGGCACTGACGCGGCGACAGGTCGCCTCTCTGCCGCGCTGGAGTTTCTCTTCCACGACAAGAAGGCGGCGCCCATGAACCCGCACAGCTTCGGCCAACAGTTCAAGCGGTTGACCGACAGGACGGTAGGTGGCTACCACCTGGCCCGCATCAACAGCGGAAACAAGGGCAACGTCTTCAAGATGGAGTGTATCGCCTCAAAATAAACGGAGGTGTGGCGGCAGCTCGTGGCCGCCGCCTCGTCGCCCGCGTGCATCTACGGCGCTCCGCTCTGCGTCATCGCGAGGTTGCTCATGTCTAAACATGACAAGTTAGAATCAGCAGTTCCAGGTGTTCGTGCGAATCGAGGGCGCCCAGTTGGCGGCCCCTGTGCGTTCTGGCTCGGTGGCAAGGGCGCCCGATCAGCACCTGCGAGTGCCGCCGGCTCGATTTGGCGAAGGCGTCGCGGCAGGCCGGCACAGCCAATGACCGTCACTCGTTCGGCCGACGCCCCCCGAATGATCCGACCAACATATGCGCACCAGCCGAATGATCCGACCAGTAATGGAGCCCCTTTCTGCTCCACGCGTCGGCGCCGCCTCGCCCGGGTTGCCGGGTTTCTCCGGCGGCTCCCGTGGCGGGCCGGTAGCCCCGTCTGGTCCCTGACCAACGGGAAGGTGACCAGGGGCACAGGGGGAGCGCCGGCGGGCGCCGGCCAGCGACCCTTGGCGGACCGTCGTGGGAGCCGCCGGCTCACTGCGGCACCCCCCGGCGAGGCGGCGCTGTCGTGTGGATGCTCGTTCCCCCTTATTCATTCTCGTGCAATTTGGCTGTGCACTGCAGGCTGGGAGCGACAGATTCTTGCCAGCAAGTTTCTCGGAGGAGGCTGCCGTCATGCCGCTTGACGATGAAGCCCTCGTTGGTGTCGCCGGCGAGCTTGCGTCCGCAAAGGCCGCGTCCGTGGCCGCGCTGGCAGGTCCCTTCTTTCTGGCACGCCGGGAGGCGGGGATCGCGAGATGGCGCGTCACGGATGGCACGCCTGAGCACAAGTGGCTTCTCGGGCGGCTGCAGGGCTATCCGGTCGGGCGTACGAACAAGTTCCTCTTCCAGCGTCCCGCCAATGAGGCCGAGTTCGAGAGGGCTGCACTGTACCTGGCCAATGAGTTCGTTGAGGCGGCGGCCTGCGATCGACGGCGATTTGCCAGCCCACTTCCGGACGGCAACAAGTACGACCCCGACCGGTACGACACCTTCAGCGGCCAGATGCTGGGCGCAATCCTTCGCGCGATGGAAAAGAACGGCGACGTGGTTAAGAACAAGGGCGGCGGTACGATGCGCGGACCCACGTTGTCGACCGGCTTCAACGTGACGGAGTGGACGCTGTCGCCTGAACTGTTTGAAGTGTTGCGCGGATTTGTCTGTGCGCGCGGGTGCGACAACCCGGAAATTCTCATGCGGATCAGTTGGGATCGGCTGTCCGACGCGGACAAGAATGCGTTCCGTGGCGCTTGGATCGCGCGTGAGAATCGTCTCGGGCGGCCAGGGTACTGGCAGATGCCCATCTACAAGGATGTGCACGGCCCCGACGGCAAGATTGTCCGCCGCCGGGCAGGAATAATCACCCGCATGAATGCGGATGGCACGTATCGATGGCCGACCGAGTCGGACTGGAGCGAAACCTGGAAAGACGCCACGTGGTATCCGCAGGCCGACGGGCGCGTCATGACGGCCGACGAGGCTGGCGTCGCTGCGATGTTGGTGACGCTGGCCCGCTCCAATGCGTTCTCGGCCAAGCACGAGTGGCGCAACGAACGCGGTGAGATCGAGCCGGCAACCTGCCGGATGAGCCATCGCGTATTCCGCGATGATACGCTGGAACAGCATGGTCGCTTCTACTTCGGCGGCCAGAACATCAACAAGGACTTGCTCGCCGCCTACACTGTCAACGGCGAAGGGACGGACACCGGCGACATCGCGTGCACGCACCCGACAATTCTGCTGGCGCGCGCGGGCCGCTCGATCGCCGAGTACGACGACGATGTGTACGGATCGTATGCCCAGCGGGAGTTGGACAAGCCGGAAGCGCTCCGGCAAAGCCTGCTGACCGCGTTGGCCGGCCGAGAGATTGACGATGCCGTGCTGGCCGCCTGGCTCGCGCCCGCGGTCATCCGCAAGCAGTGGAAGCTGGGGTTCTCGGTCTGCCTGAACGCCCGCAGTCGCGAATCCGCGATCAGCGCGCTGGCTCGTATTTCGTACGACGACCCTAGCGCGGGCGGCCTGTGTCCTCCAGGTCAACTCACCAACCCGAACGATTTGAAGCAGAAGCCGTTCTGGTCGCGGGCGCGGATCGAACAAGTGGTCGACACGCTCACGGCTGATCTGGTCTTCGGGCCCCACATGTGCAAGAAGTTGGGCCCAGCGCTCATGCGCGACGACGCCAGGTGGATGGAGCGTGTTCGCCACCGCTGCGAGGCCGCCAACATCGCGTACCGCGACTGCCACGACAGCATCACGTGCGCGGTGAGCCGACGTGACGACGTCCACGCCATCATGGTGGAGGAGTGGACGACGCAGTTCGACTTCCCACCGCACATCGCGTGGGAAAAGAAGTCCAAAGCCGAAGCGATGGTCGCCATTGGTGCTGCGGCCCGTCAGGAAGAACACCGTCCCGACGTCGCCTGGAACGACAGCTCGGACGCTCCACCGATCGAAATGTCGAGTTCGTGCCTGCCGCAGCCCGACGATTTGCACCCGCCGGGAAAGCGTGCGGGGTCGGGCCAGCGCGACCGTTCTGCCGCGTTCGCTGCTCTAGCAGAAGGGGTTGAAGAACGCGACCGTCGGCGCGCCCGCGACATGCTCTTGCCTCGTATCCTCCCGCGCTACCGTTCGGCACTCTCGCACGTCGACAAGGACGACGATGCCGAGCGCGGTCGGTAGCGACGCGTCCGGGGACTGGATTTGTGAGCAAGCACAAGCTGTTGCTGGGTATCACTGCGTTATACCTGTGCGAGCGACTGCGTCGGATCCGCCTGACGAACAGATAGGCTTGGTTGAGCTGGCCTTCGATGGTAGAATTATCATCGATTTCAAACGACTATGCGCGAAACTTTCACCCAGTCGAGCAACCACCCGAGGTAACACATGCAGACCGATTCGCACGGTTGTCGCCCCAGATCGCCGCCGCCCGCAGTCGCTCCGACGTCCCGGTTTGACCGCAATGAGCGACGACCAGGCGCGCCACCGTGGACATCGATGCCAAGCCCGACCACCTCCCGGACACCCTCGGCCGCGAGCGCCTTCGCCGCGGGCGTGACACGGCACAGCGCAACCGCACCCGAGGAGCTCGTCGCCGGCACGACATCCCTTCAGCGCGCCACCGAGCACGCGATCCACTGGGCCTGTCCCATCTGCCGGGGATGGATCATCGCTGCGCACTGTGCGCTGTTCAGCCTGTGCCGGCAATGCGGCCTGACGTACGCACCGGAAGCCGTCCCCTTCGCCACGGCCGACATCGATACTTACCGGGCGCAAATCGCGCGTACGGCGGACTACCTGCTGTTGGCGCGGGAAGAAACCGGCCTTCACGCAGAGAACGAACGCGCCCGACGCCGGCAGGTCGACGAGCAGCGCTTTCTCAAGTGTGCGCTGGAGTCGGCCGCGGCGACACGCTACGAGCAGGAGGCGGACGCGCTTGCTGCCTTCGCCGACGAGGCCGGCGCGCCGAAGTTCTTCACGCTCGTGTTGAAGCATGGCGAACGGTACCTCGGCCAGACGGACACGGACCACTGCCAGAAAACCGCATGGCCCGACGTCGCGGGCAAACTCGCTGCGGTCAGCCCCGCCACCAAGAACATCGCCGGACTACACCAGCCGCGCTACTGGCCGGGCACACCCGCGGCCTGGCTCGACTTTCAGGGAGATCCCATGCTGCGACTGATGCTTGAAACGTTTGCCCCCGCGCCGACTCCAAGGTTTTCCGCGCCCAAGGCCGCCGCGTACGAGCGCATCGCCGCGGAGGTGTGCAGGTCGCTGCACGAGACCGGCGTGTGCGACGTGCAGACCGTGCAGGTGACGCACGCGAGCACCCGCGTGCTCTTCACGGTCAAACCGGATGCGATGGCGGCGTGGCTTGATCTGCTCGCGAAGCTACTACCAGAGCTGGCGCAGTGCGACGCCGATGTCGCGATCGGCCACCAGTTCATGATGGTTGAAGACCGCCTGTGCGCTGCTTGGGTCATGCGGATCGACGCGTCGTCTGACCGGCTCATGCGCGCCGGCATTCTTGAGGTGCGGACCGTGTTCCTGCGTGTCGTGGCCGACCGTGCCGGGCAGACATGATTGGCAGCACCGTTCGGGCGGCCCGGGAGGCCTTTTTCGGCCGCGTAAGTCTGGACGAATTGAACACATCTCCCAGCCGGCGCCGAACGGCGTCAGAAGGACGATCACAATGACCGCACCACAATCGACATCGCCTTCAGCCGCCGACACCAAGTCGCCCGCCCTGCACGTGGTCGCTGCGGTTGCCGTGAGCACCAAACAAGCAGAGCGGCAACAAGGCCAGGAAAAACCAAAGAAGCACCGGGAGTTTCCCGTCCCGCTCACGGTGCTCGCCGAACTGCTCGGGCGGCACAAGACCACGCCATACAGGGCGGACGAGAAGTTCGGGCTGGTACCGTGGCTGCACGCCCAGGTCCGCACCCAACTGGCCCTCGGCGCGTGGTACGCTCGTGAGCTGGATCTTGAGGCGACCATCCGCTTCAACCAGGAGAAGCTGTGCATTCACGGGACGTTCGTGCTGGAGCGACGCCGTACGCACGTGGGTCGGCCGTTGGATGGCGACGCCCTTTGCGACGTGATCGGCATGCCGGCAAAGTACCGCGACTCCAATTTCTTTGGCGCGTGGTCCGGATTCATCGGCTGGATCGCCGACACGCTCATTGCCGCGTGCCGCGAGGGCCACCTTGAAGATGCGGAATGGCGTGATGCCGAGCGCTTCCTCGATCAGCGCGTAGGCCCCGGCGTACGACGCCTGCGCACGTACGACCCCGACGCGGACGAGCTACCTGCGTTCGGGCGGGGCGGCTACCGGCGGTTTAAGCGGCTGGTTGACGAGGTCACTTCCAACGACCCTGAGCGGCAGCGGGCGGCGCTGGGCTCCTGGGACATGCTTCAGATGCGCCACCCCGACGTGCCGCTGCCACAGCCTTGCGAGCGAGAGCTGGTGGCGTTGCAGCGGAAGGCGTTCCGGGACGCGACGTTGCGGCCGGGCCAAGATTGGCCTGCGGCGTTTTGAGCAATCGAATCCGAGGCCATATTACCGGAAATACGCTCCGGCGTTGCTGGCTGTCCGCACATTGACCGCGCGCCTATCCGGCAGCATGCTCGCGTCCGTGGGGCACCTATGGCGCGAACTGAGAAAGGACTTGGTATGACAGAAGTCGACGCGAATGAGGCAGTCCTGGTGGCATTGCGCCCCGTGCTCGAACTGACGTCGTTGTCCAGTGTCGCGTTGGCCGGTAAGATGGTGCATTTTGCGCTCCACCACGGTGAGTACGAATCGAATTTCACTCATATTTCTGAATCGCGCGCTGTTGATGTTTGGCCGATGGCACTGACTGTGGCGGCGAACTGGGGCGATGGTTCGCTGACTCTCAGCGTCCGGCTGGGCCGCGGTGATTCGGCTGAAGCGAACGGGTCGCGAACGCTGGATCTCCAGTGCATGCACGGGCACCGAACGCTTTGTTCGACGCCCCTGACGTCAGCAATGATGCGGGTATCTGCCAAGAGTACCGAACCGGGTGCGACGCGAAGGGGTGTAATCGCCCCGAACTTTCTTCCGGTTCAGTTCAGAGGGCACGAGGAGCGCCAGCCTTGGGACACCAAGTTGAATGAGCTCTTGGATCAGTACGGCTTTGAGCGGGTCGGGAACGCAAGAGTGGTCGTTGGACGTCTTTCCGAATCCGGCGAAAGCCTCGAACCAAGTCCTGCTGAATTTCTCCGAAATCTGGTCGTTCTCTGTCTGCTCAAATCGCCCGCACTGGCGCTCGGCGACTCAACATCGCGGGATAGCGGCGAGCCGCTTTGGTCACTGGCGAGCGGCGGGGCGTCCGCGCCGGCAGTGAACGCGCCAACTGTGCATCCCGAGCGGGAAATCCCGGAGGCTGAGGATGCACCGCCAAGCAAGGCGCCGCCCGAATGGACCGCTTGGGCACGCGATCGATGCGCGCGACAGGGCGGCATTGCGAGGTTCAACTTGGGTGAACTTCGCGACGCACTCGGCTATGGACGTCTTGGGAAACGCATCTTGGAGGAAATTGAGTCAGGACTCAGCGACGGAGCGCTCGGATTTTTTCCAACGTGGATGCTGGACACGGATGGCAACGAGAAGCCGCGTCAATCGGACTGGCTCTGGGTATACACCAAGGATGGAAGTCCGTTGTCTCGCGTGATCGATTGTCTCCTAGATTGCATGGGCGACCGCGCCTCGCAGGAAGAAGTTGCGGCGCTCTTGCCGCGTGTGCGCCTTTTTTCGGATGAGGAACAGACCGCTGAGCAAAAGCTTGGCCAGATCAGGGCTATTCTTCGATAGGCGACATTTGAAAGTTTCTTCGCATCGGTACACACGACGGCTGCTTCAAGTCTCCAAGGCCCCCGGGCCTAACAGCCCGCCAGACGAAAACTGGATATATGGCCGGCCGAGCATTACGCGCCCGCCGATCGGTGTGGCGGCAAAGGCGAAGGACCTCAGGGAATAGCCCGAGACGCCATGTCGGTCAAAGCGCGCGCGGGACCGGGCGAGCGCGTATCACGCGAAATATGGCGCCGTCGCAGCCGGGTCGTTGAGGCACCACATCGGTCGGCTGGGACGCACTGGTACCGGCTCTCATCCATCTGCGGCAACCGCACCCTGTTTGTCGGACTTCGTGTGTGCTTTGTCCAACTCGCGCGCAAAGTCGGCGAACGCGGGCTGTGACGTGATCGCCGCTACAGCCTCTTCCAGGGCTGCGACCCACGCGCCGTAGCCGGCTTCTGGGAGCCACTGGCCGTTGAGCACGTCGACCAACGGGCGGCGCAGGGCCAGCGGATGCCACAGATTTGGTTTCAGTTGCCTCGTTCCGTCGTGGACCTGCCAACCTTTTGCGCGAAGGGCGGAATCCTCGTTGAGGGCCCGAGCCAAACGCGCGTACGCGCCAAACGCGCCCGTGTCCGCGAGCTTTTCCTTCCGTCTGCTGGGTTCTTTCCCAAGGAGTCCTTGCAGGATGTCGACGATACAGACCACGTCCACTCCCTTGGTGCGGTCGGCTGCGGCAATCCCATGGTCGCTGCCGCGGAAGAGCAAGCCGGCGAATAGTCCAGGCGTCCATGTGTTCAGAAAATCGACACCGATCTTCCCCTCGCCCGCGTTTGCGTTTCGGGAATGAACTCGCAGCCTGTCAGCGAGCCACGGCCCCGGAAGAACGTTGGACCAGTCATGCTCGCGCTCTGCGCGACTGCTCCACGCTTCAATAGTCGTCTTCAACTCAAGCGCAGGGACGCCCAGGGTCGCGGACGCCGCCTCCCAGCGATCGTCGTGCAGCGAGCCGAACTGCACGGCCGTCCGGTTGGTCCAGTGGACGGTCAGACTAGGGAAGTCAACGTGTGCACCGTGGCTTGCGTCTGCTGAGCGGTCGCTCGGTGAGCGTTCCAGGTAGTACTCAGACTCCAGTCGGGCATGCTGCCCCTTGCCGTCTCGGAGCGCCGCGCTCGCATCGGACTCCACACGATCTCTCTCCGGTGCATGCTCACGTCGAATCGAGGCGCGCCACCCGCGAGTGCCTGCTGCCGTCCACGTTGCATGTCGACGCAGAACCACCTCAACCGCCCGAACGTCCACACCGACAGATCGAAGTTGACGAACTTCCACGAGCGCCTCTTCGCTGATGCGGGGAGCGACAAGCCACAACACAAGGGCACGAGACGGGCGCGGCAACGTGTCCCGCGTCACCCGCGAGAGGCGTGCCCAGAGCGCAGATGAGCCAGCCCGATCGTGCCCAGCGCTGATGAGCCGCTCGATGGCACTTGGCAAGTCATCGCCGTGCCAAAGTTCGGCGCGGCGAGCCCAAGCCAGAAGTGTGGCCATGTGGACGCGTGTGCCGGCAAGGCTCTGTCTGTCCGTCGGCCAACTGTATGCGGTGGGCTCGCGGCCGAGAGTGATTTTGGCGAACGCCGCGAGTGACGGGTCGACTTTGGTCAGCTCCTGGTACAAGGCGTAGCCGACTTTGGTTTCGTCCAGCCCGCTCACGGCGCCGGCGAGCGCCGCAGCCAGCGACCGCGCCCGTTCCTCATCGTCGCCCAAACTATCAGGAAATGCATCAAACCGGTCTGCAAAGACGGACCGCAGCATGTACTGCGTCGCTTGACGCACATCGGCCCGAGTAATCTTGTCCTTCTTCACCTCGACGAGATGCACGCGCCCCAGCTCGTCTATCGCGACCACGTCGGCTTCACTCGTCAACGCGCGACTCGTCGTGACCGCGAGCGGCTTAATCCCGGTCACGTTCTCGAACTCCAACGCGATGTAGGTCTCAAGGACCTTTTCTAGCGCGTTGGCAGGCTCAAACGCTACGCTCGCCGGTGTCTGAACCGGGAACCGAGCAAGCATTCCATCCAAGTCACTTGCGGTGACATTGCGCTCCGGACCCCAAAACTCGTCCTTGATGCTCGACATTTCAGTCTCCATTCGCGCAGTCGCGCATCAGTGCTCACGGTGTAGCCGACAATCGCATGTGCCTCAGCCGAACACAAGTGGCCGGTGGCCGCGGCCCGTTCGACCCGTTGAAGTGCCCGATACCGCCGTATCACGGCAACCACCGCGGAATCTGGCGCCACTTCACCGGCGGCTGCGGCCGACATGCCCGCTCCACGCCGCGCTCGAACTCCAACACCCAGTACGCCGCGCCGTCTGCCTGGCCCACGTCGAGCACCGGCACATCCACGGTCGGACCCAACGCCATGCCCGCGCGCCCCTCCGCCAGAAATGCCTCGACGTGCCGCCGGTCATCCGCCAGATGGTCGTGAAGAACGCGCACAAGTAGACGCTCGGCATCATCGTCACGGCGGTGGGCAGCGAAAAATGTGGAGACCGGCTCGCTGATGACTTTCGCATACAGGACGTATGGACCGACATCCCGAGTCGCATCGAGCCGGCCCGACAGCCTGCCGCGCGGGTACGCTAGCGCGCCAGCACGTGTCTGCGAAGCCCGCATCAGCGCGCGCAGCCATTCCGCCGCCGCGAGTTCATCCGGCCCGCGGGGATGATCTTCCGGACACGCTATCCCTTCCCGACGTTCCACGTAGTCCAACGCCGTTGCGCCCGCATCGTCTTCTGCGTCAACGTCGGCGCCCGCGTCGACCAGCAGCACCAGCATGTTCAAGTCGCGGTAGAATCCAACCGCCATGTGGAGCGGCGTCCGCCCGCGCTCGTCGCGGCAATTCACCGGCGCGCCCGCTCGCAACAGCTTCTTGAGCAGCCAGACATCGCCCGAGTGCGTCGCGCCGTGCATCGCCATCGGAGCCCAGACGTGCGGGTCCAGGTGCGCCACGCGTTGGAGCAGTTCGTCCACCAGCCCGCTTTTGCACCCGCGCTCGCAGGCATAGTGCAGCGCCAGCGGCAGGTCGTCTTCCGGCAGTTGCGCGCCGGCAGCGACCAGCATGTCGTAGCGCCACTGATCGCCCATGCAGGCCGAAACCAGCGCGGAAACGCCGTCCGGCGTGCGCACATTCGGGTCCGCCCCGTCTGCAAGCATTCGCTGCAGCTCCGGGTAAGTGGCGCCGTCAATCGCCGCCACTTGCTCGTCCAGCTCGGTCCACACAAAATCTGTGTCTGCCGTGTCCATCTACCGCCCCCGCTGTGCCCGAAAATCCTGAACTTCCAGCCAAAACGCCGCCTCGGCGACCAGCATCCGCGCGATGTAGGCGTCGTCGCGCGCCACCGCCACGTGCACCGGCGGCTGGCCTGGCAGGTAGCACCAGAAGTCGATGCCCGGCAGCGCCGTGACGGCCAAGATGTGCTGTAGCTGCCCGACGTAGTACCGCGGCGGGCGCCGGTCCTGCGCGGTTTTGGCGTACACGCTTGGGCCGCACTTGATCTCGACGACGCGCGTGCCGTCCGCTGACAGCCCGTCCAGGCTGGCGCGCAGCCAGTCGTGCGCCGTGCTCTGCAGGCAGGCGGGCTCAACTTGCACGCCCACGGCCGCGACGTAGTGCGCGCGGGCCTCAGGCTCCGTCCGTGTGCCAAAGTCCATCGCGGCGCTGTTGAAGTCGCGACGCGCCAGCCCGCACTTCTCCGCCAGCAGCGCGCGGCGCGACTTCCACGGGTTCTCGCCCAGGATGGCCGCCGCTTCCGACGCGCCGATGCCCTGCGTGCGCCACGCCAGCCAGTCGTCGGTGCCCTGTTCGAGCGTGATTCGGGTGTACGGCATCGGGCTCCTTGCGGCTTCATACAGCGAGTCGACCAAGCGCGAGCCTTGGCGTAAACGGCGACAATGTTGAGGCAGGACGGGACCCGAACGTCCGGCTGGCGCGCTGAAGTGGGGCGGCCAACTCGATCCTGCGGCGATGTTCTTGGAAACGTCGGCGGATGTAAAGGCGGAACTTGCCGCCGCGGTTGACGCTGCAAGTGGCGTCGCCGTATCGTGCCAGCATGCATAAGCCCATCCGCAACAGCCTCACGCACCCGCTGCTGATCGCCAGCTTGCCCGCCGCCGACCAGCCCGGTGTGCTCGGCTTGACGTTCTGCCCTGGCAAGAAGCAGACGGACGCGATCACCGGACCTTGGGACCGCGACCTGACGATCGATCTGGCGGCGTTGAAAGCTTGGGGCGCGTCCGGCGTCATCACGCTGGTCACCGACGACGAACTGCGCGAGTTGCACGTCCCGGAACTTGGCAAGGCCGTGCGCGCACTGGGCCTGACGTGGTGGCACCTGCCGATCGCCGACCGGGGTGCGCCCGACAGGTCGTTTGTCCGCCACTGGCGCGACGGCGTCGGATCGGACATTCGCGCTCGGTTGTGTCGCGGCGAGCGGTTGCTCATCCACTGCAAGGGCGGCATGGGGCGCACCGGCTTGCTGGCCGCACAAATCCTCGTCGAGTTTGGCGTGCCGCCCCGCGACGCCATCGCGTCGGCGCGGCGCGCGCGGACCGGCGCCATCGAGAACGAATTGCAGGCGCAGCACGTCTTCAGCGTCGCGGTGGCACCGCCGACCCAAGTGAGGAGCAGCCCATGAACTATCCAGGCGAAGCCGAGATCGAGCTTCTACAAAAGGGCGCGCTGGTGGACTTCACCATTTCCGCGCAGCAGATCCAAACGACACCGGGCGGCGACGACACGTACGTCTGCCTGGAGCTCCTGCTGGGCGAGCCCGAGGACGGCGACGCCGATGAGCGCACCCGAGACCACGAATGGGGCGGACTTGGATTCGCCTTCTGCGTCCAGATGTTGTCGTTCATCGACGGTCGCCCGCGCGGCAGCTCCGAGCCGGATTTCGTGGCGGGCGACGCCTTCACCGTTTTCGACCTGGTCCGGCACTTCCGCTACGAGGATGGCGAGCTGCACGTGTCGACCGACTACCTCCGCGGCCGCTGCATGAAGACGGACGTCGTCATCCGCCGCAACGGCACCGCGACAATTACGACGCGCAACCGTGGCGAGGCGGTGCTGCGATGGCTGGACCGGATGGAAGGCAAGAAGATGCTGGAGTTGATGGTGTAGAAGACGCTCGTTGGCGCGTATTTTCGGTGATAGCGCGCAACCCTATCGTCGGGTCGCGACTTTCGGCAGCAGAATAGGGACCCGCCGGCCGGGCGGCAGTCTGGGCTGGCTGCACGGCTTCATGCAGTTAGTCCGCCCGCTTGCTGCCACCTTCGGACCTTGCACCACCCGCGTTCAAGGTGGCTGGACCTCTCCAGCCATCTCCGCCTCATCGAACATCGCAATCGCGTCCGCCTCCACCGGTTGCGCCGCCGTAGGCGCAGCGTCGGCCGCAATCCACGCGCCGCCGCGACGCATGAGCACTTCGTCCGAGTGCGAAAGATACAGGCGATCAAATCGTCCGTTCTGGTGGACGGCGCTCAGGCGGCCGTACGCGAGGCGCGGCGCCGCATTGTCCACGTCACTGAAAGCGGAGGAAGGCGGGACCGCTGCGCTTCTGCCGCCACTGGCCGTCAGCACGGCAAGCCGTCTCAGGTCGTCCTCCGTGGCGTCTGGCCATCCGTGAATCTTCGCCAGCCACGACCGCGGCAGCGCGCCCGCACCCCATCGCGCTCCCGCCAGCGCGCCGGCGATGGCCCCGACCGTGTCCGTATCGTCACCGCATCGGACTGCGCGCTCGATCGCGTGCGACGCGTGCTGCGCGGCACAAAGCGTCAGCTCGGGTCGATCGACCGGCTCCGCGGCGTGGACAATCGCCGACCAAGCGGCCTGCAAGGCTGCGACGACCCAGCCGTTGTTCGGGAACTGCCAGGACTGTTTGTGCTCGGCCTCGGCCAACCGCGTGGACCATAGCGCGCGGCGTTCGGCATCAAGGCGCTCCAGTGCGAGGCGTAGGCCGTCGAAGGTGCCAAACCGCACCGCGTGCCGAATCGCCAAGCACCAGAGTGCGCAAGCTTCCTGGGCGTCTCGCGCAAAGTGCGTCAGCGTGGCGATTTCC
Source organism: uncultured Myxococcales bacterium (assembly GCA_903842345.1). GTDB lineage: Bacteria > Myxococcota_A > UBA9042 > UBA9042 > UBA9042 > CAIYBN01. The sequence continues at coordinate 87,090 of CAIMLR010000017.1, read as the reverse complement.
TGGGCAGCCTGCCAGAGCGCTGATTCGTCGCCGTCGCCCAGGTAGGCCAACGCGACGGGTGCAGTGCGCATCAGGGCGCCGTTCCCTGCGCTGCGATGCGGATTGTCCTCATGGTAGCGCATGGCCGCAGTCCGCATCGCTTTGGCTGTCCCCGCTTCCTCCGCGACAAACATGACGGCGCTGATTTGGCGGCCGATGTCGACGGGACCCTCGGACCACGCCCACCAGTTGCGCGCGATCTGGTCCTGCGCCGTCACGCTGCGCAAGTCGACGCCCGTCGCTGCGACAGACGCAATGCCATGCGCCATGGCTGTGTCGTCCGTCCATTCCCCAGGCGCCCAGCGCATTCGGTTGCCGCCGACCATGCCGATTGGCGTCGTGTACGGAACGCGTGGCAGAAACTCGTACGGGGCGCCGAGTGCGTCGCCGCACGCGAGGCCGAGCAGCGCGCCCATGGCCCGGTCAAGTTGGATGGCGGTCAATTGCGCGTCAGCCATGGGGAATTCGGCTCCTTTCACATGGACAGCTCCGCTGGCGCGGATTCTTCGAGGGTATGGTGTTTTAGTAGGTGGCGCGCCTCTGGACAACCTGCTACACGTTGTTTCGCTCCAATCAGATGCGCCCGTCACGGTCGCTGCCACAGATCCAACCCGAATGCTGAAGGTCAGACGCCATGCTCGACGCCCTTGCGCACCTCGCCCAGCCCAATCCCGATTGGCTCGCGGCGCTCACGCCCGACGGCATCCAGGCCGGCCCCAGCCTGTGGCGGCGCCAGTTGCTTGAAAGCGCGCTTGTTTACCCAGGCAGCGGTGACGACAGCTCGCCCGTTCGGCAGTTGAGCGGCATCGTGCGCTCCTTCATCTTCCTCGACCTCGACGTTAGTAGAGACGCCTTCGCGGCCGCGATGACCGAAAATCATCGCAATGGCCAGGGGTTCGCGCACCATCGGCTTGTCGGGCTCACTGAGTTCGATGCCGCGGAGTTCATTGGCCCGAGCCTCTGGCTGCTGCCGGCAGAACAGATGCCGGTCGCAGACGTCACGCCTGGCTTTGGGCTCTGGGGCGTGTATGAGACGACGCTGCGCGGAACCCCGGAACGGTTCAGCCTACTGATTCTCAACGTCGAGGCGCTTTCGGCGCTGATCGCGCTGTACCCATGGATGGCGCCGTTCGCCATCGTAGCACAGGACCACGGGTTCGGAACGCACCATTGGCGATCCTTCAGCAGCAGAATCCGCCGGTTTTCAGGAAGTTGGGTCTATTTGCCGACGCTGCTTGTCGTCGGCGAGAACAACCAGCTTGGTGAATGGACCGCGCGCGGGCGCCTCGTGTGCGAGGACAAAGCCGAGGAAAGCGTGCACAAAAACAACCGGCGGTTCTATGAGCTGCCGGCGCATACGGAGGCAGAAGTTGCGCCGGATGAAGACGGCAAGCCACCAAGGAACGCGCTGATGGAAGCGCTGGCCCGGGTATTGGTCGACAGGTTGGCGCTGCCCGAAGACCTTCGGGAAATCCTTGGTTGGCTGGCCGAGCGCCCCGTCCCGACGGAGCTCGTCCCGCGCATCGTCGTCGCGTACGACCACCTCATTTGGGCCAACGAAGCAGACGACGCTATCTTGGCTGCGTGGCCCACGCTGGTCTCGGCCGTCGCGCCGTCGACGATCCGCGCGCTCGCAGGGGCGCCGCACCTTGAAGGTGGCGCACCCTTGCTTCGGGCGTGGACGATGAACCGTGTGGCTGCGCGCACGCTGCTCGACTCGCCAGACTGGCAGATGCGTTACAATGACGAGGTGTTTGTTGCGCTGCGCCAAATCGCGGACCGTGACCCCGAGGACGTCTGGCGCGAATTGCTCGATAGCGCCGACCTTCGGGTCCCTGAGGCGCAACTGGCAGCGTGGAGCGCAGCAGACACGCCGGAACGGCGGTGGGCGCAGCGGAGCCCGTCAAGGAAGCCGCGGTCGGGTTCGAATGCCGAAACCGCTGCATCCCCCGTGCTGAGCGAACCCGAGCGTGAAGCGCTCATGGAGACGCCGAGCTTCCTTCGCGGTCGCGGCCGACGGTGTCCAGACTGCCGCACGGAGGACCACGTTCGTTGGTTCTTTGTCTCGCGCACGCCCGAGGAATCTGCGGATGGGCGTAGCGAAGCGACCTGGATGTCCGTGTGCGTGCAGTGCCGGGTGCGGTTGATGGCGCTTGATTTTCGGCCCCAAGCGCGGCCGGCGATGCGGCTGCCGGGGCCCTTTGAGGAAGCGCCGTGAGCCCCGAACTTCAAGAATTGCTGTTCACGCGTCACGGTCGGATCCTCGGGCGCCTGCAGGGGTCCGGAGCCGGCATTGCGTGCGGCGACGGCTGGTTCGACCTCTTGGATCTACTCTGCACGCGCCTGCAGTTCCACACGGACGCGGACGGGGCGACGCAGGTCGTCGCGGTGCAGATCAAGGAGAAGTTTGGGACGCTGCGCTTCCACGCCGAGGGCGCCGACGAGATGCACGAGGGGATGATCGACTTGGCTCGGGCACTATGCGAACGGCTACGTCAGGATTGTACTGACCGGCCCTTAGAAACCACGTCTCGGTCGGGATCAAGCGAGGAAGACAAATGAACAGAACAGCCTACTTGAACGATCCTGACGTGGCCGGCTTCGCCCAGTGGCTTGCGGAGCGGCTGGACCGCCCCGGCAGCCTACCGCACGCGTACGTCAATCGCCGAAACGGCATCCTGTGGCAGTGCGATTCAATTTGGGACGCGTTCGAACAGTATTCATGGCCCTTCCGCGTGACCTTTCCAGACGGACGCACGAAGGCAGAGTCCACGTTTGGAGCGAGCACGCGCGTGTTGGCCAAGCTCAGAACAGATCTCAGACGTGCGGTGTCCACCGGAGACGCCGACGGGACCGTCCAAGCGAGTTGCTTGGTGTTCAAGTGGGGCGGCGTGGCCAACGGCAACGTCGATTGGGCCGAGGGCGATCCGCTCGGTCTTGTCGAAGCGCTCCGACACGACATGGGGCTGCTCGCCCCCGACACGGCTCGGCTGGGCCAGATGTCCGTCAAACGGATGAACTCCGGGCTGACCAAAGTTCACTCGCTCCTGCTCGACGACTACGTCATCTACGACGGTCGCGTCGGCGCGGCGCTTGGGCACTTGATTGCCCAGTACTGTGTGGAAAATGGCGTCGCGGCGGTCCCGGCCAACTTGGCGTTCCCCTGGGGTGCGGCCAAAGAGGCCCAGAACATGGTGAACCCGAAGAACCGCGATCCAAGCCGCGGCGCGTTGCGATTTGCGACCTTGGCACCTGCAAGCGCACACGCGCGCTGGAATGTCGCCGCCAGTTGGTTACTGGCCGAGGTTCTTCGGCTGAGTCCGACGTCGCAGTTCCGAACACAGCCGGAACCGCTCCGGTCGCTGGAGGCGGCGCTCTTCATGATTGGTTACGACCTTGGGCGTTTCGCGGGCGCGGAGGATGCTGGCGAAGCAGTGCCTGCGGCTGGGTTTGCGGGAGCCGGTTGCACGACCCGAGGCGGCGCGAACGCGAAGACGTTTTCCTTCGAGGTATCGCTCGATGCGCTTGAGTCCCGCAACGACGCGAACCGAATGGACCGGTTCACTCTCGTCGAGACCGAAGCACTGCTCAGAAAACTGTTCGGCGACTTTCGTCAGGGCTGGTTTCCATTGGCCAACAACGTCACGAAGATGCACGCCGGCGACGAGAAGGACGGACTGGGGAAGTTCATCTACGACGCGACAGGCAAAGTGACCCACGCCCAAGCGGCGTCTTATCTTGGGCCAATTCTGGAAGCCCTGGGCGTCACAGAATGGAACGGAAAGCGGAGGGGAATCTGTTGGCGGCTGCTGCGGGAGACCGAAGAAGACGTCCTTGCTCAGTTTCGCGACGCTATCGGCGCACTGTAGCGCCGAGGCAGGTGCCCACCGCGTATTTTCCGTGATTCGGCCGCAGGTCCAGCTGTCTCCGGCATATTTCCCCATCGCCGCTTGGCTTCTTGCCGCTCGCGCCGGCCGTCTGCCGCGACTGCCCAATCTCCAATTGTGCTACCCTGACGGCACGCGTCGCGTCGGTCGGCGCACCACGGCGCTCATCCCGCCACCGGAGCTGGTCATGCGCATCTACCTGAACATTCTGATGTTGTGCCTCGCGCTTGCGCTCACCGCCTGCGACAGTCCCACCAACAGCGGCGCCGTCACGGCAGACAGCATCAATACGGATCTCGGCGTCGTCAGCGACACCACCGACGCCGTCTCGGGCGCCACGGATGTCGCCGTCACGGACGCCATCGACGCAAGCAAGGCCGACGCCAATTGCAAATCCGGCGGCCAGTGCGGTTTGGGCCAGCTCTGCAACGCCGCCGGCGTCTGCTGTCCCGCATTCGGCTGCGCGCCACAGTGTCCCAACGGCATCCTGATCGACGCCAACGGCTGCGAGACGTGCCAGTGCGCGCCCGACATTGGCCACGCATGCGTGCCGTCAACCAGTGGCCCCCTGGTGTGCAACAACGGCGAGTTCTGCGCCGTTCCCGTCGGCCAGTGCGTCGGTCCGGGCGTGTGCAAAGCGATCCCGCAAACCTGTCCCGCGCTGCCTCCTCCTCCAGGTGGCGTGTGCGGCTGCGACGGCAAGGACTACGGCGACTCTTGTCCGGCGGCGCAGGCTGGCGTCTCGGTCGACCACATGGGCACGTGCGCCGTCACAGCCAAGGCGTGCAACCCGCTTAGCATGGGGCCGGCCGCGCAATGCGCCACGACCGAGTACTGCGCGCTCGCGGACGGCCAATGCGGCAGCAGCCAGGGCACGTGCCGGACCAAGCCGCAGGCGTGTGACAAGATCTACGCGCCCGTCTGCGGTTGCGACGGTAAGACGTACGGCAACGCATGTGAGGCAGCAGCCGCCGGCGTCAGCGTGTTGGCCACCGGCGCGTGCCAGTCGCCCAAAGCGCACAATTACTATACGACCTGCGGCTACCCGGATTGTCCCGGCGGTTGGACGCCGACAACAGGCGTGTCGCTCTGCACGACCGAGAAAGCCGGCGACGCGTGCAGCACGGAAGGCCAGGAGTGCGACGCCAAGGCGGGCTGCGGGCAGTTCCTGAAGTGCGCGACTTCGGACCCGAAGGCGGTCGGCTGCCCGATTTCCAAGGCGAAGTTCAAGTCGGACGTGCGGTATGTCGACACGGTCGAGCGGCAAAGCCTGGCGGCGGAGCTGCTGGACACGCGCTTGGCGACGTACCGATACACCGCAGCAGGACCGCAGGCGCCGCGGCATCTCGGATTCATCATCGACGACCAGCCGGGCGGCACTGCGGTGGACGCGCAGCGCGACATGGTCGACCTGTACGGCTACCTCAGCCTGTCGGTCGCGACGCTGCAGGAGCAGCAGCGGCAGATTGAACAGTTGCGGCAGGAAGTGCGGGAGTTGCGCGCGCAGGGCGGGCGGAGCGCCGCGGTTTGCCGGTGACCAACTGGACCGGTCCGCGGTCGGCATCGTGTGCGCGCAGACGATTCTGAAGAATAGTTGGGCGCCGCACGCGTATCACGTAAAATACCGGCGGGTGGCAGGCGGGCGTGCTGCCCGCTACTGCCGCCGTGACCGCGCCAGACGTAGCCAGGTCCGCAACTCCTCACCCGATTGCCGGCCCAGCTCCTCGGCTCCACGCCGCAAAAGCTCCTCGCGATCAAGCCGCGTCAGCTCGTCGCCCACCAGCTCCGCCGCGTCAACGCCGAGCGCACGGGCCAGCCGCCAAAGCACGTCCAGCGACGGGTTGCGCTCGCCACGTTCCATCTCGCCCAGGTACTTGGGGTTCAGGTCCGCGATCTCGCCCAGGTGGTCCTGCGTCCACGAGCGGGCGTTGCGCAAGGTCTTGAGGTTCTGGCCGAAGTGCTTGAGGTCGTCGGTGGTCGCCATGCCGGAAGTGTCGGCGGCGCATCGTTGACATTGAACCCGCTATAGACCCTTGCTGCTTGGTCATTGGCGGTAGTATCGTCAACATCAGCACGACAACTTGTGCTTGACGCCAGGGGTGAACGTGGACTGGCGAACGGGGCTTCGGCTCAGCGGCGCGATGGCTCAACACCGTCGTCAGAACGCTTTCAGACTGCGGTTTTTGGCGGCTGGGCTGGCGCTGCTCGTCGCCTGCTCGGCCAAGCCGCAAAACTTTCCCGCGACCGAGGTGGACGCCGCGCTGGCCGATCAGGATGTTGTGGTCGTGACCGACGGCAAATCCGAGGACATGCATGATTCTGTCGCGCTAATTGACGTGCTCGACGGTCAGTCGCTGGTGGACACCGTCGGATGTCCCGGCAGCAGCGGATGCCCCTGCGCGCAGAACTCCGAATGCGACTCTGCCCTTTGCCTTGACGATGCGTCCGTCCCAGGCGGCAAGACGTGTGCTCGGAACTGCGTGGATAGCTGTCCGGCCGGGTACACCTGTGCCCAGGTGACGAGTGCGTCTTCGGACCTCATCTCGGTCTGCGTCAACGCCACTGGCCGCCTTTGCGAGCCGTGCCTCAAGAGCGACGACTGCAAGTCGCCCGGGCTCAACGGCACCGCCTGCGTCGTTGAAGGCGCCGTCGGCCTGTTCTGCGGCATCGCCTGTGGCAGCGCAACGGCCTGCCCGGACGGCTATACCTGCGCACCCGCGAAGACAGCGGAGGGAACCATGACGACCCAGTGCGTGCGCAAGCCGGACAAAGTCGGCGACACGTTCGGCACGTGCCCGTGCGACGCGGTGGCAACCGCCAAGAAGATCGGGACGACGTGCTTTGCCCAGGTGACCGATGGTTCAGGTGCCATCGTCGGTAAGTGTGCCGGCACCCGGCAGTGCGGCGACAAGGGGCTGGGTGCCTGCACCGCGTTGCCGCCGACGGCCGAGGTCTGCGACGGCATCGACAACAACTGCGACGGCCAGACCGATGAAGGCACGTGCAACGACGCTCAGCAGTGCACGACGGACACCTGCGATGCGAAGAACGGCTGCGCCCACCTGGCGCTGGACGGCACGCCCTGCGATGCGGACGGCAGCGTTTGCACGGTCGGCGACATTTGCAAGGTCGGCGCATGCGCGCCCGGTCCGCTCAAGAACTGCGACGACACGAATCCCTGTACGGTCGACACATGCGACCCCGCGAAGGGCTGTACCCAGACCGATGACGACGGCGCGCCCTGTGATGCGGACGCGTCGGCATGTACGCAGGGCGACGCTTGCGAAGGCGGCAAATGCCAAAAAGGGCAGCCGGTCTCCTGTGACGACGGAAACGCGTGCACCACCGACAGCTGCGAGTCGCTATCCGGCAAGTGCAGTTCCGTGTCGGTCACCGACGGCATCCCCTGCAACGATGGTACCAAGTGCACCTCGAAGGATCTTTGCGGCAGTGGCGTTTGCAAGGGCACGCCAGTCGACTGCGACGATGGCAATCCGTGCACCGACGACACGTGCGACGCCCCGACTGGTTGCGCGCCGACGCCGCTGACAGGTGCGCCGTGCTCGGACGACAACCCGTGTACGCTCGGCGACACTTGCGATTCCGGTCAGTGCGGATCCGGTGCCCCGAAGAAATGCACTTCAGCTGGCGCCTGCTACTTGAGCGCGTGCGATCCGATCGGCGGACAATGCGTGACCAGCAAGGCGGCCGACGGGCTGTCCTGCGATGACGGCAACGCCTGCACGCTCGACGACGCATGCGCGTCCGGAACCTGCACCGGCACCAGCAAATCGTGCGACGACGCAAATCCCTGCACGGACGATGCCTGCGACTCGAAGCTGGGCTGTTCGCACACAGCCAACACCGCGCCATGCGATGCCGACCAAAACCCATGCACGGTCGGCGACGCCTGCGTCAACAAGGCTTGTGTGCCGGGCGCGAGCAAGGTCTGCGATGATGGGAACTTCTGCACGGCGGACGTCTGCAACTCGGCCACCGGCGCGTGTCTTTACGACCCGACGGCCCAGAACGGCGGGCCCTGTGATGCCGATGGTAGCGTCTGCACCATTGGCGACGCCTGCCAGGCGGGAACTTGTCAGTCAGGCGCGAAGGCCGATTGCGACGACAAGAACGGCTGCACGACCGATAGTTGCGACGCGCTGACAGGCTGCACACACGTGGCCAACACTGCCCCATGCAACGCAGACGACAATGCGTGCACGCAAGACGACTCGTGCTTCGGCAAGGTCTGTGTCGCCGGCCCGGTGAAGCTGTGCGATGACGGCGTTGTCTGCACCGCGGATAGCTGTGACGTGAAGTCTGGCCTCTGCGTTTACAACGCGCCGGCTCAGGATGGGGCGACGTGCAATGCGGACAGCTCGATCTGCACGGTCGGCGATAGCTGCTCGGCCGGCACGTGCTTGGCAGGCGCGAAGTCGGACTGCGACGACAAGAACGGCTGCACGAGCGACAGTTGCGACGCGGTCACCGGGTGCGTGCATACGGCCAATACAGCCCCGTGCAATGCCGACGACAACGCCTGCACTGTCGGCGACAACTGCGTGGCGAAAGTGTGCGTCGCTGGCGCGACCAAGGTGTGCGACGACGGCCAGATCTGCACGGCTGACAAGTGTGACGTTGCGACGGGCGCGTGCACTTACAACGGCAGTTCGCTCGGCGGCACAGCGTGTGACGCCGACGGCAGCGTCTGCACCTTGAACGACGCATGTTCGGGGGGGAACTGTGTGCCCGGCCCCGCTGCCGTCTGCGTTGACGGCAAGGTGTGCACGACCGACGCGTGCGATGCCACCACCGGATGCACGTTCACGGCCAACGCCAATGTTTGCACCGACGGCAACGCATGCACGGTCGGTGACAACTGCGCGAACGGCGGCTGCGTGCCGGGCGTCAAGACGGGATGCGACGACCAGAACGCCTGCACGCTTGATACCTGCGTCCCAGCAACGGGCATGTGTGCCTATGTCGCCCAGCCGGGCGCCTCATGCAGCGACGGCAACGCATGCAGCCAAGGCGACGTGTGCAACGCCATTGGCGGTTGCGTCGGCAGCTTGGTGACATGCGACGACGGCAACGTGTGCACGAGCGACACGTGCAATACCGCCTCGGGGTGTGTCTTCGCGCCAAACACGCTCCCGTGCGTTGACGGGAATGCCTGCACGATCAATGACGTCTGCGCAGCAGCGGCGTGCAGTGGCTTGCCGGTAACGCCCGCCGCGTACTGCGATGACAACAACGGCTGCACGGCGGACACCTGCGATCCCGTCGGTGGCTGCCAGCACAAGAGCGCCACCGGCGCGTGCAGCGACGACAACCCTTGTACGGTGGGCGACCTCTGCAGCAGCGGCAAGTGCGCCTCTGGCACCAACACTTGCTCGTGCACGACGACAGCCGATTGTGCCGGTCAGGAGGATGGCAACGCGTGCAACGGCACGCTGTTCTGCGACACATCGAGCGTGCCATACGGCTGCAAGGTGAACCCGGCGACGGTGGTGACATGCAGCACGGCCAGCGACAACTTTTGCCGCAAGAACACGTGCAATCCGACGAGCGGAGCGTGCAGCTTGGTCGCGCAAAACTCTGGGCAATTGTGCTATGCCGATGGCACGGTGTGCACCGCCGGCGACGCGTGCGTGGGCGGCGTGTGCAACGCTGGCGGTCCGCTCAACTGCGACGATGGCAACCCGTGCACCGACGACAGCTGCGACCCCATCGCAGGCTGCAAGCACGCAGCCAACGTGTCGCCGTGTAGCGACAACAACCCCTGCACGCTGAACGACAAATGCGCCGGCAACACATGCGTAGCCGGCGCCGCGATGGCTTGCTCCGATGGCAACGCTTGTACGACGGACGCCTGCAGCGGCGGCGCGTGTGCGTTCACCAACAACAGCGCCGGGTGCGACGACGGGAACCTCTGCACGTCGGGCGACAAGTGCGCGGGTGGCACATGCGGCGGCGCGCCGGTCACGTGCATGGCGAGCGACCAGTGCCACGGCTCGGGCAGCTGCGATCTGGCCAGCGGACAGTGCAGCAATCCCAACAAAGTCGACGGTGTGTTGTGCGACGACGCAAATGCGTGCACGACGAGCGACGTTTGCACCAGCGGTCTCTGTGGTGGCGCTGCCGTCGTCTGCGCCGCCAGCGACCAGTGCCACAACGTCGGAACGTGCACGGCGGGCACCTGCAGCAACCCGAAGAAAATTGACGGGGCCGCCTGCACGGACGGCAACGCTTGTACGCAGTCCGACACGTGCGTCGCGGGGGCGTGCAGCGGCGCGAGTCCGATCGTTTGCACGGCGCTGGATCAGTGCCACTTGGCCGGTACGTGCGACTCGGCTTCTGGCAGCTGTTCAAACCCGGCCAAGGCGAATGGCTCGGCGTGCAGCGATGGCAACGCCTGTACAGCGCCCGACACATGTCAGGGCGGCGGGTGTTCGAGCGGGTCGGCCGTCGTCTGCGCTGCGATCGACCAGTGTCACGGCGTGGGGGCGTGCAATTCTGGAACCGGCGTGTGCACCAACCCGGTCAAGAACGACGGAACGACATGCGCGGACGGAAATGCCTGCACCTTGGTGGACACGTGCATCGCCGGCGCCTGCACTGGCAGCAACTCCGTGACGTGCGGCGCGCTCGACCAGTGCCACGCTGCTGGCACCTGCGACACATCGAGCGGTCTGTGCAGCAACCCGGCGATCAGCAACGGCACAACTTGCAGCGACGGAAACGCATGCACGACCAGCGACAAGTGTACCACTGGCGTCTGCGGCGGCACGGCCATCGTCTGCACTGCGCTGGATCAATGCCACGCTGCGGGCGTCTGCAGCGCTGCCGCATGCAGCAATCCCACCAAGTCTGACGGCAGCGCCTGCAACGACGGCAACGCCTGCACCACGAGCGACATCTGCGCCAGCGGCAGTTGCGCCGGGACTGCGACGAACTGCGACGACAGCAATGTCTGCACCGCCGACAGTTGCAACGCCACCGGAACTTGCGTGCACACAACAACGACCAGCTGCGACGACGGCAACACGTGTACGACGGACTCGTGCAACGCGATTGGCTGCCAGCACGCGAACAATGCCGTGAACTGCAACGACGGCAACACCTGCACGACGGGCGATGCCTGCGCTGCGGGCACCTGCAAGGGCACTGTGCCTGTCTGTGGCAACGCAGCTTGCGACGGCTGCGAGACGGCGTTGACCTGCGCCACCGACTGCGCCACGCCAGGGATGGTCGTGCTACCGGCGGGCACGTTCACGATGGGGTTGCCGGCGAGCAAGGCGACAGAGTTCGATCAGGAACCAGACCACCAAGTGACACTTTCCGCATTTGAGCTCGACAAGGCCGAGGTGACCGTCGCGCAATACACGACGTTCTACAACCAGCTGGGCTCCGGGCAAAAATGTTCTGGCTACAACCAAGCCAGTTTCTTGTGCGGAAATCCGGCGAATTCGGACTACCCGGCATACCCACCAACGATGACGGGCTGCAATTTTGGCAGCACGGGAGTTGGGCAACATCCCATCAACTGCGTGGACTGGTTCCAAGCGGACGCATACTGCGCTTGGGCGCACACGGGCGGGCGGTTGCCGACGGAGGCAGAGTGGGAGTACTCGGCCCGGAGCGGCGGACTCAGCCAAGACTACCCTTGGGGCAGCGCAACACCGTCCTGCACCTATGCTGTCTGGTACGAGATCGGCTTCGGTTGCAACACGGGCAGCGAATGGCCGGTGTGCTCAAAGACCGCGGGAAACAGTGGCCAGGGGGCGTGCGATCTGGAGGGAAATGTCCAGGAGTGGTGCTCGGACTGGTACGACAAGTATCCAGCCGCCGCGCAAACAAATCCGGGCGGTCCGGCTGTCGGTGGCGACAAGGTCTATCGCGGTAGTTCCTGGTACGAGTCGGGCGCAGCCAACCAAATGCGGGCGACGTATCGCCTGAACACAACTCCAGTCTGGCGTTACCCGGGACTCGGATTTCGATGCGCACGCACGCTTTGAGCTTGGGCGGTCAGCGCGTGGGCGCGGACACAACGGTGCTTGCCGCGATGCTCCAAGAGAAAGCCCCGACGACGAAGCAGGAGGAATCCGGCCTGGGGCGCGTTGACTGGCCCTTACTCGTGGCCATAGGCGCGCTGAACCGCGGTTCCGCCAAATGCGACAAACGGGCTAGCGCCCTGCGTATTTTCAGGTGATTTTTTGTCGCGCTCGCTCAGGACCACCAGAAACTGCCTTCACAGCGCCCCGTCCGACTGCGTCCTCCGCACTGACCCGACTGCGACGGCGCATTCAGCTGCGCCGCGCATGGACCTCGGCCATGTACTTCAGCTCAACGCCGCCCAAAAACTTCAAGCACTGCGCCGTGTCCATAGCGTGCAGGCCGAGCACCGACTCCGGATGGTCGTCGCGGTAGCCGCCAAACAGCGCCAGCGTCACCGCGACGGGCCGCACTTCCCGGCACCGCGCCAGCATCTCGTACACCATGTCGGCCGCCTGCAACCATTCCGCGGTCGTGCACTGGTGGCCAAGCTGGTCCCACTCGTGCGAATCCGCGCCGTGCGCCATGCAGACGTACGCCAGCTCGCCCGCGAGCACACGCCGTTCGATCTCGTGCAGCTTGTGCTCCAAGTCCGCCAGATACGCTACATGCGAGCCAGTCGCGTTGACGTTGCACCCGCGCGGAATCGCCACATCGAGATCCGCCGCGAATGCGCGCGAATCCTCGATCGAGTTGCCGAAATGGCCGTCCAAGTCGATCCACGCGCCGCGCAAGCCGCGCTCCCGGTACAGCTTGAGCGCCGCGACGACCTGCCCGGAAAACGTGCAGTACCCGCTGCCCCGTTCAGGCTGCGCGTGATGAAAGCCGGAAACCGGCGCCATTGTGACCTGCGCCGGGTTGTCGACCGCCGCCGTGTTGGCGGCCAGCAGGCAGCCGTTCGTCAGCAGCACGGAATCGCGGAACTCCGGGCTCCACCGCAGATCGTTCGACTCCGCGAGGCTTCTGGGCTGGCCCGTCAGAAACGCGTCCACGTACGCGGGCGTGTGCGCCGTCAGCAGGTCGTCACGGGTGACCGGGCCAAAGTTGTCACGCAGAGCGACGTGCAGCCACACCGGCGTGCCGCGCAGGAACTCCAGGAAGCGGCGCGGCTTGGTGGGCGACTTGCTGTAGTTGCCGGGCACGTCGGCCGGCACCATGTCGTCGCGGTAGTAGATGTTCAGCATGGATCCTCCAGGGAAGCAGTAGTCGCTTCGCTGGCTTATACCGCATCTGGCGCGGCGATGCCCGACTTCATGAGGCCGTCTCCCGAACCGCGGCGGCCTTCAACGTGGGGCGACCGCGCGTGTGCGCGCATCTATTATCTACGAATAATTGTTGGCATCTGGACGTCGGCACGGGACTGACATTTGCGGGCAGAGTTGCCATCGTCGTGCGCCATTGGAACGGAACTTGTGGGCGGCGGCGGCTGGCTTTTGGTGCAAGGGGTGGATGGTTTTTGGTGAGCGGCCAAGAGAGGCCCTAGCCTTGACCGCGATGTCCCGGCGTGATCGGATGTGGCGTGCTACACGCGGGCGTTCGGCTCGACCAAGAACGGCTCGATCGACACGGTTGGCGGTGACAACGGCGGGAAGAGGACGACATGGGCGACCACGAGAAGCATCTGCACGGCCGTGGATTTTTTCGCTGCAGGTCTGTTGTCCCCGCCTTGGCCAGCCCGCACCAGTCCACACGTTGCGGCGTGCCGACTACCCGGCGTCGTCCACGGCGTCCTAGTCGGCTATCGGCGCAATAATTGCCGCTGCCGCAGCTCGTGCCGCCCTGGAGCGCGTGGGTGCAGCCGGTGGCCGGACTGCGCGCGCCGGTGGTGCACGGGTTGCTGTCGTTGCAGCTGATGTTGCTGCCAACGCAGTTGCCAAAGTGGCAGTGGTCGCCGGACCTGAACGCGTTGGAGTCGCTGGAACTGCCGCTTTTCACGTCCGAGTGGTGGCAGCCGGAGTTCGCGCCGCACGTGGTCGTTCATATTGATTTACGAAGGAGGCACTCTGCGGCCGGATGTGTTACAAATCCCTTCCGCGTGTACCACCCGATCAAGTCGTCTTCCGAAATGGTCGTGTCAAGCGGCTTTGGTTTCAACAACACATGTGAGTATCCATTTTTGCGGGCTAATTCCTCCGCGTGGGCCAAAAGTGAATTTCCAACAGATCTCTGGCGATGGCCCACAATCACAAAGATTTCATAGATTTCGAGGTCAGCGGGTGGCCGTTTGAAATCGAGAGAAAGGAAACCGACTTCAACGCCGTTCTCCGTCGCGGCGAACAGTCGAGTGCAAGACGTAACGCCGCCAATGGTGGCACGCGCTTGCAAAGCGGCATTGCGCAGTTGCGCGGCCTCGATTTCCTGAATCTTCATTGCTCAAATCGCCTGCGGCTGATAGGACGTGCGATGGGGTCTCGCTTCGCCATTCGCCGCACCCATCCAGCTTCTTGGCAGCCCCGGACCGTCCAGCGCCACGCCTGACGGCCAGTTTCGGGCGCTCCAGCGCCCCCGTCAAGGGCCGCAATGGCTCAGAATGACGTCATTTCGGGTGTTCAGATGCAGCAGTGCGCCGGCGGCCGGGCTACCGGTCCACACGTTCCTCATCCGCGCCTGCGCGGCGACGCACGTCGGCTACTGGCTGGATATTATGGCGGATACGGCGTCGGCGACTTCACCGCCGTGGGACTTTTCCCCGTAGGTCTGGCGGTCCCGGCCTTGGCCAGCACGCGTCCGTCAAGACGCTGCGGCGCTACCCAGCGTCGTCCAAGGTGTCCAAGTCGGCTACTGGCGCAGTGGCTCTTTCATTTCAAGGTTTACCTGAGCGGACGGAAAGCTATTTGATTGTCGGCCAGTTAGAAATGTCGTCGCGCGTCTTGAACCACATGTAATGATTGTCGGTTTCTGGATGTGCCTTGTACTCCTCATGCAGTCGGAGACGGTTCCGGTATCCGACAAAGTCCGGAAGCAGCAGAAGATCCCGCAACCCCGGTGTCTGGTCGGACGCGGCAATCAGGCGGAACTCGGCTGGGCAGTACGGGTCCAAGGCCACGCCCCCTGGTCCGGCGTTGAAGCTTCCCGGACCGAGCACCTCGAATACGTTTGGAGGAAGATTCCGCGTCTTTGGGTCGAGTCCAAACTGCTTGGATCGGTCAATAAGAACATCCACTTGCTCGTTGACATACCCACGCCGCAGTGCAACTTCCCGCATCATCGTCGCTGCAGGCAAGAGTTCGCGACCACCGATTTCGGCAGGCCGATCTGGATGCGGGTTCCCGATTGTGAGCCTTGCCTTCACCGAATCGTCACGCATCCGATCGAGTTGATGTTGCGTGGTCATTGCCACGTACCATGGCATCGCCGCCGTTTCGGATTCAAGGAAACTTAGAATCTGCTGGTGGCGTCTTGGATTCGATTTGCGATGCAGGTTCACAGACTTGTACGAGACGTCCGTGGCGTGAAGCGATTCCCGGATCGACTGGAATTCTTGGAGGAAACGGCAAGCCTGACCCACGGTGGTCACCACGCAGAAGAACCCAACCCATTCACGACCGATGGGGTTGGTCTGTGCGCGTGCTTCATCAACGACGAGGAGCGGGCGCCACGACCGCATCTGCCAGTCATTAGCAATTTCATTGGGATTTCTGTTCACAGATTCGACCAAAGGAGGCCTCGCCGTTCAATCTAGTTGATGAAACATCGCCTTGGCAGACGAGACAAATTGGCCGGCTGATAGGAGATAGGAACGGGTCTCGCTTCGCCATTCGCCACCCACATTGAGTTCCTTTTCAGACACCGGACCGTCCAGCGCGCCGCCTGAAGTCGAGTTAGCCCGGTCCAGCGGGCCCGTCAAGGCCTTAGCAGTGGCCTTAGCAGTGGCTCAGAACGGCGTCATTTTCGGGTGTTCAGCCGCAGTTGTGCACGCGCGGCCGGTCTACCGGTCCACACGCTGCACGTAAGCGCCTGTGCGGCGCCAGCTCGACGTTCATGTCGGCTACTGGCTGGATATTATGACGGATACGACGTCACGACTTCACGGCCACGAACTTTTTTCGCGGCGGGTCGGTCTGTCCCCGCCGTGCCGGCTACGCAGAGTCGTCCAAGGCGTCGAGGTCGGCTACTGGCGCAAAGGCGAAGGTGTCATGGCATGGCTGCACACCCAGTACGCAAGCGCCGTAAATCAAACGCCCGTGGATGCCGCCACGCAGCGAGCCGCGCTCCGCCGCCTGACCGAGCTGAGGCAGACCAGGGGCTGAGTCGATTCCGGCGCGGGGGTGCCTCACAGGTCCCCGGGGCGATGCTTGTGTCAGTATCCCAGGTCTTGGTCGCGCTCGGCTTCCTCGTCCTCGCTCGTTGCGTGGCGAGCGTAGGTATCGGCGAGAGCGCGCAGAACGGACGCCGTCCGTGGCCATCGCGACGACAGCGCAGCGGCCCGTTCGCGGTAGGTGTCCGCGAGCGACCGTTCCTGCACCCCGCCCTCGAAGAGGCGGCGTGACGAGACGCCACGGGAATTGAAGATTCCGCAACGGAAACCGCTGTCCATGGCCTCGGTGGAGATTTCGTCGATCACCGCAGCAACCGACGGGTGCGGCCACGCGCCGTCGGGGTCCGCGGGTGAGCCGGACAACATGGCGCCAATCTGGTCATCGGCGATACCGGTCCGGCCGCAGGCCGCGGCCAACTGACGCGCGCTCCGCACCCAAGCGAGCAGAGCAGCGCCGTCGATCGATCCGTCGTCTTGGCTGCCAGGCAGCACGCGCCACGAGGACAGAAGTTCGTACGCGTTGTGGGCCGCCGCTTCGTTTCGACCGATGTCGTGGTCGGCCGCTTGGATGTCGTCGCCCGTGAAGACCAGTTTGAGCGCCGAGATGAACACGTCTGGGTCGCGGCTCATCGCGCGGTGGAGACGAACTGGTCGATGCCCGCGGTGCGAGTGGCGGAAAAAGCGGATGCCGAGCCACTCGACGCGCGCGACCGCATCATCCTCCAATTCCGGCGCCACCTGAACCGACTCCATCAGCTTGAGTACATGGTCGGCGAAGCCATCTGACTGCGGCTCTTCGACCGGCGCTGGTGTCAGCGCCGCGGTCAAAACTCCCAAGACCGTGGACGGTTCCAGCGAAACGTTCTGGTACAGGGCGGCCGCGACAAGGTCGACCGCGCTAAACGGACGCCCGTGCTCGACAAACAGCGATGCCGCGGCCGCTGCGTTCGTGAGTTCGCCGACGTGGAAATAGGGGATGCGCTTCCAATAGGCGCGTGCTGTGTCGCGTCCAAACGCATCTGCCGCTGCCCAGGCGGTCGGGCCAGGCGTCACGAGCATGAGCACACACGCCCGGGCGTCGGGAGTCCAGTTCGCGGAAGCGCCTGCGAGCTGGCCGGCCAGCCAGTGCTGTCCGCCGACGGACGCGCGGCCTTTGAGCAAGCCGAATGCAAACGACGAGGTCCCAGGATCGGACGCCGCCAGCCCTTCGCTCAGAATTCTGTCTTCGACATCCGTCAGTACGCCCACACGACCGGAGCTGAACCCGACGAGTTCAGGGATCGAGGCAGCCTGTGCAAGCGCCACAACGCCGGCATGTCCACCCGCGGAAAAGACTTCTCGAATCGCAGCCTGACGAGCCGCTTGGATCTCCTCCTGCTCTTTGCGCCAGTCATCCGACTCCGAGCCGTCCAGCAGGCGCGCGCCCGCCGCAAACAGCCACATGTATCGCTCGACCGGGTCGACTGGGTCCAGTCGTTGGTGAACAGCGGCCAGCGATTCGAGGAGGGCCGGCGGCAGTGTCCAGTCAGCATGTGAATGTGACCTGTGGAATCCGACCAACTGGCGGATTGCACGCTGCAAATTCCTCGGTTCCAAGACCGTCGAGGGCACGTTCGAGAGGGCCGCGAGGGGCGACACGACATCGGCACGCCATTCCTGCGGCAACGACTGGAGCTTGTCCACGAGCACCGCCCATCGAACGCCGTCGACGCCAACATCCTGAAGCAGGCGATCCAGTATCGCGCGCCAGCCCTTCAGCATTTCCGCATGCAACACCGCCATCTCTCCGTCGGGCGCCCAGTCGCGCCACGTCGGACGCGTCGTATGCGAACTGGTGTCGTGGCCGGTCGGCATGATGTCGCACATCAGCTTCCATGCAACGGTGGGCTCACGCTGCCGGAGCAGGTCGATGGCTTCGAGGCGACGTTCCATTGAGGCCGAAGTCTGCGGCATCCACAGCAGGAAGATGGTCCGGAGGCTGTGTCCCGGTCGATTCGCCAGCTTTCCACCCGGGTCGATGCGCGCGAGTCCGGCGAGCGCCAGAGTAGCGGCTGAAAGGTGCCCGGTGCTCCACGCGAGCGTTTCCAGCGCCCAGATCACGCTCGGATGGGGAGATTCGCCAAACAGTGAGCTAGCGGCGTCGCGGAAGATTGCCCGCAGCGGCGGTGGTTCTCCTGCTAGGCCACGACCGACGGCACCCAGGAACTCGTCGGGTGCCGCCTCGACAAGCACCGAAAGCGCGCGACCAAGCGTCGCCCAGACCCGCCAGTCAGCATGCGCGCGGTCAAGAACTGACCGAACGACCATCGCCGCGCGGGTCGGCAAACCCAGGCCCGCGTGCGCTTCATCTGCACGGGTCGCCATCAGCGCCAGCGTTTGCGCGATCCCTATCCGCAGTTGCTCAGAATGCACGGCGACCAGTCCACGAGTACGAGCCAGCCACTGTTCGTGGTCGGCAAGGTCGAACTTCGGGTCCACTGCGGCTAGCACGTCGCCGGCCAGCTCTGTGAACGCGTCGAGGTCGGCCGCGAGAAGGGACGGGGCGAGCCAAGACCACGCATCCTCGGGAGCGGTCAAATACCAAGTCCCGGCGACTTGCCGAATCGGCGGATCCGGCTCCAGCGACCACCGGCGGAGCGGAGCAATCGCGTCCACGTATGACACGCGAGCGAGACGCTCCACGGCGGCGACGTCACCCGGAACGGCGTCCCGCCAACGGCCAAGGAGAAGCGCAGGAAGCAGCGTGCGCGCGTCGGAGGGGCTCGCCCAGACGGGAGTCGCCGCGCCATCTGACAGGTTCCTGCGAAAAGCGGTGAGGCTCCGCCGCGCGATGCCGGCGAGCGGTGTTGCTTGGTGTTCCGTCAGACCGGCTTTGCGCAGGGCCTCTTCGGCTGGCCCGCGCGAAATCCGTGGCAGATCAATTGCGGTTCCGGCGGTCTTGGAGACGCGGCCTGATGGAACGACAACGCGGTGCCCGCGGCGTGCCTGCCCTACCGCACTGGTCGATTGGAAGAGCTGCACCAGCACGAGCGGCGTCGCCGTCTTGCATAGCCGAGTCCAGACGGCCTCGCTGGTGACGACCAACGTCGAAGCGAAGATCCGCTCGCGGTTTGTATCGTCCGAGATCGCCTGCGCGTGGGCCGCAAGGAATGCAACGCCCTCGTCGGGCGCGTCCGCGCGGATGGTCAGCGAGAAACCGTCGCCGTCGCGCCACGCCTGAATGCGTTGGGCTTGGTCTTCGCGTCCCGCGAGAAGTAGCGCCGCCGGCGTTTGCGGATTGGTCACGGCTGACCACCCCGACCACCAGTCGTCCAACGACTGAACGCCATCGGAAGGCTTGCCGACGAGCGCAGAGACCCACAGGTGGACGGACGGCGCGTGCTCAAGCCATGTCTCCAAATCGTCGGCATCGAAGGCTCGCACCGACCGCCAGAGCCCATCGGCAGTGCGGTCGGAAAGCCACGCCGACTTGCCTGGCCATCGACGCGGCGTGACGAATACGAAAGTCGTGTCGGCGAGGGTGACGCCACGCGGGTCTGCCGTGCGTTTGCTGTAGTCTTCGTTCGCTTTGCCGCCGGGGTCGCCGACGCCCATTTCCCAGACGGATGCGCCTTGCGGTACGAAAGCGGTCGCAGCGGCCGCCAACACGACGCCGTCCCAGCCAGGAAGGTAGACGCCTTCACCCGCGCGGAATTCAACGCGTTCGGCGCTGTCGGTCGTCTGCAAGATTAGACGCCGAACCAGCTTTGGTAGCAGCGCCGCGGCCGCGTGACGATGCGCCGCCCACAAGTTCAAATCGGCGGCGTCGGCGAGGTGCGTGTATGGCATCGACAATTCCTTCGAGTTGCTCCAACTCACCACAGAGCACCATCCCAGTGAAGTCGACGCGACGCTCGATCATCTCCATCAGCTGAGACGAAACGTTCATTTGCTGGGGGCGAGTAGTAAGTCCCATGGGGTCTCGCTTCGCTATTCGCCGCCTCCATACTGCCCTCCGCCAACGCAGGACCCGCCAGCACGCCGCCTGAAGTCGAGTTTGACCGGTCCAGCGAGCCCGTCAAGGCCGAGCTGCGCGCAGAATCGCCTGATTTTGTGGTGTTCAGGCGCAGGCGCGGCACGCGGCCGCACTACGGTCTACACGTTGCACGCAGCGCCTGCACGGCGCCAGCTTGACGTTCATGTCTGCTACTGGCTGGATATTATGATGGATACGGCGTCGGTGAGTTCAATACCCTGGAGTTTTTCCCGGCAGGTCGGTCTGTCCCCGCCTTGGCCAGCTACGCGGCGGCGTTCAGAGCGGCTACTGGCGCAGCACGTTGCGCATCCTGTCGCGCGTCAGCGTCATCCAGTGCGTCCTGGAAGGCTCTCGGCGCGCAATCAGGTGGTGGCCGCCGGCCGCATCACCAGCCGTAGCGATGAGCCATGTATGCGAGCCAAGTCACGCGGTCGGTGCCAGGCGTTCGTGCCCGTCGCACGGCCTGCACCAACTCTGCGGGCGACGTGTCAATGAAAGTCTGCGGCTCCCGCAGCCCGGCGCGCATCACTTCGACGAGCGTATCGACCTGAAAACGCGCTCGAAGGAGGCCATCCGCGCGCAGTTTGCGATACGCGAAGTTCTCGCGCGGGCACACAAGCACCGTCCGCATGCTGGTCACGCCCGGCAGCTGCTGTTTGTCGAGGACCTGGCGCGCGAGCAGGGAGAGGCGCATCAGCTGGTACGCGGGATCGACGAGGAAGTTGTCGAGCGTCGCGTCCGTCTTGAACACCGTCTCAAACAGCTGGCGATATCGACCGCGTCGCGTCTCGCCCTCCGTCCCTGCACGCTTGTCCGCTTCATCGCCTGTTTCCACGTACTTCCACTCCATCAGGTAGCCGCGGAGCGCGCCGTTCTTGAGCCGCGCGACCAGCACCGCGTCCGTGCTCGTGACGCGTTGCCCGCGCGTCGGCGCCGTGCCTTCCAGCGACCGGTGACCTTTGGCACCAACCCACTCGAACTCCACGCTCGCAGGGCGCTCCGTGTGGCCGTCGTTCACCGCGACGACCGTCTCGACTTCCGGATCCAACGCCTGGAGCATCGCCGTGAGCGCGTCCGGGTCTTCCCGCAATGGCAGCAGCACGTTGACGCACGCGACTTGCGAGCTCAGCGCGTTGTGGGTCGGCCCACGCAGCCAGCGCGGATCGCCCGTGACCGGCGACGACCACCATTTGATCCGCCGCTCCTCGAAGAAGCGGTCCGCCGTGCCATCTGCACCCGCGATTGAAGTGAACAGGTTCGTCCAGTTCGTCCCGTGCGGCAGGACGTGGCGATGTCGGTGCTGCGGCGTAGCGGCCGGTAGGGAAAAATATTGAATTTGCTGGTGTTCTTGGCAGATGCGGTGCGAAATCTGGGTCATGATGGGGCTCCTGTTCGGTTTGGTCGATTGCATGAAGGTGGGCTAGACGCGATCGACGCTTGTGAGAAGAGTCTGGACCTGGCCACGCGCCGCCTCGGAGAGTTGATGCGGCGTGTAACGACTGACCCACTTGAGGTTCGGCCAGTTGGCGGAACAGGATCGCGTCGAGGCCTTCTTGCTTACCGGATCGCGGTAGGTCGCGACGTGCCCTGCGCCAAACATTCGCACCAGCAGGATCGGCACCCGAAGCCCGATACATTGCTTGGCCTCGCCAAACGTACGGACCGACGCCTCCGCCAGAGCCTTGACCTGCGATTCGCCTAGATCGTCAAGGACACGCAGCGTGACCTGTGTGCCGCGCAAGTCGGACGCGAAATATGCGAGGATCGACCCACGAATCTGGCCATCGAACGACTCCACGAACGCGGTCCGTTCCAGCGTCCGCGGCGTGGTAGATGCAAAAACCTCTTGAGAAATGAACTCTGCCATGACTGTCTCCTGTGGCGCATGCCGCGTCGACAGCCAATGTAAGCCATCTCCCGTTGCATGTCAAGCGGGCGCTTGCGCGTCTTGCCTCACCGCAACCGACCCGCGACAAGCTGCCGCTCCACCGAAATCTGCGCAGGTCATGTTACGAAAACTTGGACCCAGCTCACCGGCCTGCAGTTTCACAACGAATGGGCGTTGGCCCGTGGCGCAGCCGCGATTGATCCGACATCGAGCGCCAGAATCTTGCTGCTCGGCTGGCACGTTCAACCGCTTTGTAGTTCTCGCGCCGGATTACGGCTTGAACCTAAGAAACAAGATCAGCATTCGCCGACCTTGCCCCTTCAGGCCGCGCACCGCGCCCGGCACTCGCACTCCCGGCGCTGTGACCCGCGCGAATACCAGCGCGCGCTACGCCGCCGCCGTCAGCGCCGCAATGAACTCGCTCGCCTCCTTTACCGTCAAGAATCCCGCCGACTTGCCGAATCGCCGCTGCGCCAGTTCGTCCACTTCGTGCTTTCCCATGCCGTTTGACTTCGCCAGCGTGCCGATGAACTCTGCCTGCTTGCGCGTCAGCCGATTGTTCGGCGGCACGTCGGGCTCGTCGTGCGCTTCCACCAGCTTGGGTCCCTTGTGCACCTGCGCCGGCGGCTCTTCCGCGACGTACACGTGCATGCCCACGCCGAGCAGCGTCGCCGCCTTTTTCAGCGCGTCCGTCGCCGCCGCCTTGAGGTCATCCGCCACGCTGACGACCTTGCCCTCGCGCGTCCGCGTCACTTCCGATCCGCCAAACGCCTGCTTGACCGTGTCGCCGACGCGCAGCTCGCCCAGCACGATGACCTCGCCCTCGCGCACGTCGTGCTCCAGCACGCGGAACGACCAGTCGCCCGCGAGCGCCTCGTTGAGCCGCTGCACGATCGCGTGCCCCTCCACGTACTGGATCGCCTGACCGTTCCGGCCGGGCCGGCTCTTGATGTCCGCGAATGGCCGCGTCAGCAGCCGCAGTTTCTCCTGGTCCATGTCGCACCTCCATAGAGACGCGGGTCAGCGCCGGAACCTCCGACACCGGCCTACGCCAAGACCTCATGTATTTTCGGTGATATTGCGCAGTCCGCCTTGCTGCTCGCGAATGTTTCGCAGCCACATCGCCGCGAACGAGTGCAACTCGCGGTACTGCCGCGGCCGCCAACCTGTCGGCTTGTCGTTGCCGTCCAACTCGACCGCCACGGTGTAATGGCCGGTGCTGAGCTGCAGCGTCACGGGCAACCAGCCGGCGGCGGTCTTGAGGAACACGCCGTCCGGGTCGCACACCAGTTCGCCGTTCTGCTTGAAGTAGTGCGCGACGCTAAAAGTCGCCTGGCTCAGCCTGTCCACGTGGACGGCCATGTAGGTGCCGTTGTCGATCTTGCGCGCGCCGCCGATCTCCAGTCCCGCTGTCAGCGCGTCCAGGATGTCGCCCGCGTTCTTTGCCAATGGCTTCATTTTGCTCCATCGCAAAAAGCCCGGGACGGCCACCTTGACCGCCCCGGACTTCTCGCTGTCACGCCGCAGCGTGCGTCAGATCCACGCCGCCCGGGTCCCGCCCACCCACATCGCGATGGCGATGCAGAGGTCGAGGATCCTTGCGAAGTTGGTCAGGGCCGTGAAAATCCAGCTCATAGAAACCTCCGGTTAGATGATGATTCCGTTGCGAAAATCGACGGTCATCTCGTCCCGGGTGGGCCGGTCGCTGGCGTAGTTCGCCACTTGCCCGGCGATGAAAGCCGCCAGGCCGCTGGCGCAGTACATGGTCGCGCGCGCCGTGCACGGTGCCCGGTACGCTTCGCTGCTGGGGTGCAGCGTTTCCTCGTACCAGGAGCCGAACGCGCCGACGCACATGACCTTGCCGACCTCGGCGCCCATGCGCGCATCGACATAAAGCGCAGGCCGTGGATGAAGTTGCCTCCACAACGCGATGCGCGCGTCCATGCTGTCCACGCAGCAGATGGTCAGTTCCGTCGCACCGTCGCCCTGGAAGCGCTCTTGCACCACCTTGATGTCCACGCCGGTCATCTCCAACACCAGCGCCTTGAGCGCCAGCACCTTCGGCCGTCCCAAATCCGCCAGGCGGTACCACTGGCTCGGCAAATTGTGACTCTCGATGCTGTCGTCATCCCAAACGGTGATGTTTTCCGCGCCGCTCTTTGCCAACGCCAGCACGGTGAAGCTGCCCACCGCTCCCGCGCCAATGACCGTGATGGGCGTCCGCGCCAGCCGCGGAACATCCAGCACATCCAGTTGTCGATGGAAATTCATTGCTTACCTCCAGTCTGCCAAATCGTCGTCAAAATCAGGCCACCCGCCCCGATACGGCTGGCTCTGTTGCTGCTGCTGCCGCACACCACCGCGCCAATCCGGCATCAGCACCGGCGCCATCTCGACCACATGCGCATTGAACAGGCGTTCGCACTCGCCGCGCAGGTTCTGGTCGGGCAGGCGGATTTCCAGCGGCAGGTCGTCGAAGGTCAGCCGAAACGGCTGCCAGACGTCGATCCGCGCCTTCCACTCGCGCTTCTTGTTGACCACGATGCTGATCAGGCACGCCTCGTTGGCCAGGCCCTCGATGCACGCCTCGTCCTGCTGGCTCCAGAAGACCCCCAGGCGCCCGTGGCTGTGGATCCACGCCCGCACGTGCTCGGGCTGAGGATGCGTCACGAGGAACTTCGCCAGCGCCTCCTGGTCCAGCTCCGTGCTGGCCGCCGTGCAGATCTGATCGAACAGGCGCACATCGCCAACGAGGATGTCGTCGGCGACAGTCCCCAGGCAGGAAAACTCGCCTGCCGCCAGGTCGGTCCAGTGCCAGATGCGCTCCATGGCGTCCGCGTCGATGCGAACCCGCAGATTCTGTTTCACTTTCATGTTCGTCTCCAAAAGCGCGACGACCCCGGGCAGTTTCCACCGTGGAAACTGCCCGAGGCCGTCTGTTGTCGATGCCGGTCGCGCTGACGCTAATCGTCTTCGCTGTTGTAATCCGGGTCCCAGGTCTCGATGTGCCGGTACGCGTCGCGCTCGTTGTAACTGTGGAGAAACTCCAGAATCACGCTGACCAACGCCGCGTACTGGCCCTCGCCGAGCAACTTGCCAATGCCGGGGCCCAGATTGCCCCAGCAGGGCACGCCGTCGCTGCTCACGTGCGGGTGCGGATAGCTGAAACCGCCGTCCGACCAGATGTGCACTTTGTCGGCGGTGACCGTCAGCGTATAGCTGCCCATCCGGTAGTCCGTGCTGTCGTGCTCCAACGTGAGCGGCTCCAGCACGATGCTCAGCTTGCCGTAGTCGACTTCCACACTCACGACCGGCGACGGCATCATCTTCACCAGCGCCGCGAACTCTTCCGCCGCTTTGGTCTCCTGCGCCGGGCGCGTCGTTGCTTCAAGCGCCACAATCTGCTCACGCAGCTCGCCGTTCTTGCGTACCAGGCCGCTGATTTGCGACGTCAGGCGGTTGGCCTCGTATTCATTGTCGCGGATGGCGTTCTTCCAGTTGCGGACCATGCCGTCGACCGACGACACCATCCACGCCCCGAACTCCGCCTTCTCGCGCTCCCAGTCGTAGGCACTGATGTACGCCGCTGCCAGTGGCAACGCCGCGCCCAGGACCGCTTCCAGGATGAGGCCCGGTTGGATCTCGCCCGGCACTTCAAACAGGCGCTCGAGATCGAACGCCAGGCGCACGCGCCGGCCTTCAACAGACGCGACCACGAAGGTCTCGCCGTCGATGGTCAGCTCGACCGGCTCGCCCGTGTGAGGACGGCCGTGCACGACGTTGACCGTCTGCACGCCGTCCTTGTACGGCAACCGGCATTCGTCTGCGGTCCCAGCAATCGGGCCCAACAGTTCAATCTCGCGGCGGAAAGGCGCCGGGTCGGTGTACCGCGCCGACCAACGCTGGTAGCGGATGTTCAAGCCGAGCTTCGCCTGCCAATCCAGCAGGTACGCGGCCATGGTCTGGTCACAGTGATGCATGTTGCCTCCCCGCCAGCCGAGCCGCTCCGGACGCACCGGATGCGGCCCAGCGGGCGAATGTGTTGCGGGATCGCTTACTTGCTGCCGCCCTCGACCTTCGGGACCAGCGTGACGACGTCGCCGTCGCTGAGGCCGGTGGTCGTGCTGGCGCCCAAGCCGTTGACCGAGATGGCGTGACCGGCGGCGGGCAGGTCGACCGCGTCCAGGACTTCGCCGACGGTGGCGCCGGCAGCGGCTTCGTGATGGCGGGCGGAATGACCGAGGCGGAGGATTTTGATGTTCATGGTGGGAAAGCTCCTGAAATACGAATGGGAAAAAGACACTGTGACGCGGGCAGACTTTGCCTCGTCATGCTTCTTATCTCAGGAAATCAGTGAGTTTTGCGCATGACGGCGTGTCGCCGTATCACCTGGTAATACCGCCGCAGCACCGTCGCAGTGGGGTATGAAAACGCGGCGTGCGTCGCCGTCGCCTACTTCTTCCGGCGCACCTGTCGCTCACTTCCTGTTAGCGCTTACGGGGTGGCAATCGAGAAAGCAGCGGCGGTCGGCGTGGCGGAGATGGCCGCGTCAACCGCTGAATCGCACGATCGAACTCATCCGCCCCTTCGGGGTCTATCGAGCGAATCAACTCGCTTACCTGGCGCGGGTCGAACATGCCTCGCGCCATCAGTGAGGCGAGGTCGAATTCATCCTTGGGGCGCAACGCGCACCCCTTGGCGAACACCAGCAAGTCGAGCGGGAAAACTTGGGCCGCGCTCCCGAAAAGTTCTTTAGTTTCCGACCATTCAATGGCGCTCAACCCTGGCTCACCTTCAGGCACAATGACATCGATGCGTTCTTCGGGATCTGTCGTGTTGGGTAAATAAGCAGCATAATTGTTCGGCTCGGAAATCGGAATGACTTTCAATCCGAGCACACGTAGCGCACGCAACAGCGCGAACGCGTTCTCTTGCGCGACGAAGATGTCCACGTCCTTCGTGCTGCGCTCGAACCCATGCGCATGCATCGCGAGCGCACCGCCGATCGCGTAAGGCACATCTGCTGCGCGCGCGGCTTCCAATGCTGCCCGCAACAGCGTTCGCAGACTTTGTCCAGGCGTTGATGACGTTTTGGCCACGGTCCACCATCTGGCTCGACCATCCACGAGCCGGATCGTCAAAGTAGCATTCGCCCGACAAACGGGCCAACGAGGTTTTTCAAGAGGTAACCGGAATGGCGGTGCGGCCTGTGGGAGTGATATCACGTAAAATTTAACTACACCTCCACCACCAGTCGGTCGATAAACCCGTCCTGCGCCTCATGCCCCACGTAGCCGAGTGGATTCGCCACGACGCGCGTCTGACCGACCTTCACGTCCACGGCGGAATGCGTGTGCCCGTGCACCCAGAGCTTCGGCTGACGCGCACGGATGAGCGGCTCCATGTCGTGCACGAAGAACGGGTTCAGCGGCGAGCTCCGCCACTTCGGCGAGACGCATGCCTGGGCCGGCAAGTGATGGGTTATGACGACATCCGTAGCGCGGATAGTGCGGCTCAAGTACGCAACGGCGCGCTCATGCTGGCTGTAGACCCAAGGCTCGAAGTCGTCGATGACGGCAAAGTCATTTAGGAAATGGCGTCCTGGCTGTTCGCCCGCCTCTTCACCAAACCACAACGTCGCGCCGACGAAACGCTGCTCCTCGATCATCACGGCAGCAGATTCGAGCCAGTGCAAGTTGGCGTTGCGACCCACGGCCGCGCGCAGAATCTCGTGCACCTCGTCGGGCGATCGGCCGTAGTACTCGTGATTGCCAGCGACGAACACCACGTGGCGAAAGCGCTGGCAAAGCAGGTCCAGCGACTGCGGCAGAAGTTCGGGCGTCGCGAGGTCGCCAGCGAGGACCAGGACCTCATCTGGCTCGACTTGGAGCGATCGTACGAAGCCACGCCCAGCGTCCGGGTGGAACTCGAAGTGGAGGTCGGAGAGGATGCGCAACTTCATGGGTCTGCCTCTTGGAACATGGTCGCGGCGGCTGGCCAGTCGACCAACTCTAGCGGTTGGCGTGCCTCACTGGAAGGCGGCGCGCACGAGGGCGTCACCGAGCCAGCTTCATCATCTGGCGAATCCCGCCACCCGCCGCGCCGTCCCGGACTTCATCGCCAGTTCCTCCTCCAGCGCCGTGACCATCGCCTCGGCCGATGCCTGCGTGCCGAGCATCGCCTCCTGCCGCGCCACCACGGCGAAATCGCCCGCCGCCAGCCCGTCCGCCTTGTCCAGCCGCGCCCGCAGGGACTCTTCTGGCGTCTTCCCGCAGAGCTGCGTCAACATCTCCCACCGCTGCACCGCGCTCAGCGGATCGAAGCGAATCTTCAGCGAAAATCGCCGCAGCGACGCCCGGTCCAGGCTGTCCACAAGGTTGGTCGCGCAGACAAACAGCCCGTCAAACGCCTCCATCTGCACCAACAGTTCGTTGACGAACGACACCTCCCAATGGCGCTGCGCGGTCGAGCGATCCTGCAGGAACGTGTCCGCTTCGTCGAGGAACAGCATGCGCCGCTCGTCACGCGCCTGACGGAACATTGCTGCGATCGCCTTCTCCGTCTCGCCGACGTACTTGCCCCTCAAATCCGAGCCGCGTTTCTGCAACAGCGGCAAACCCGTCAGCGTCGCCAAGTGCTGCACGAACGCCGTCTTGCCCGTCCCCGGCGGCCCGTACAGGCACAGCGTCCCGCGCGGATTCTTGGCCAAAGCCGCACCCAGTGCTTGCACGTCGCGGCTGGCGTTCACCAAGCTCAGGTCGTACGGCCCGACGTCCATTGTCCCGCCAATTCGTCGGGTGCCACTTCCGTCCAGTCCCGGCTCCAGCAGGCGGTCCAGCGCGGCTTCCGTCGTCACAGCGCAGTCCGACTCCAGCATGCGCACCACCCGCGCCGCCCTCTTCACGTGCGCAGGAGCTAGCCGCACGTCGTTTGCCGCGCGATCCAGCCACGAATCGCCCAGCGGTAGCGCGCTCAAATGCCGGTTCAGCATCTGTCGCCGAATCGACGCCGGCGCGGGCCCCACCTCCACGACGATGTCAAAGCGCCGCAGGTACGCGGGGTCGAGCTGGTCAATCGCGTTGCTGACCCACACCGTGGGCACCGGATGCGTCTCCAGCGCGCGGTTCAGCCAGCCCTCGCCAACGCGACTTTCCGGCTCCTCGCCGAATATTCTGGCCCGAGGGTCGCATGGAAACACGGCCTCCGCTTTCTCAAACAGCAACAATGACCCGGGTTTGTGCCTCAGTATCCCCTGCGACAGCGCCCACGCCGCCAGCCGCTTGCCGCCGCTCAGCGCATCGCCGTCGTTGTCCACGAGATTCACTTCGCACAGCCGCGCGCCGACTTCATGCGCAATGACCCGCACCAGCTCCGTCTTGTCCGTGCCCTGCGGTCCATGGATGAGCACGTCAAACCCGAGTGTCCCATCGCGGTACGCCGTCTTGAGGATCGGCACCAGCAGCTCCAGATCGGCCGCGACGTGCGGAAAATCGGCGATTGTCAGCGTCGGAGGCGGCGCGGGGCGGAACAGGTTGGCGACCAGCGCGTCCGCGTCGCTATGTTCTTCCAGAATCAGCCCGACAAAACCCTCCGGCAAGTCCAGCAGTTGCTGAGGTTTGCGCACTCCACCGCGCTTGACCAGCCGTGTCGCGACGAGTGGCGCCCCAGGGCTGAGAGCAGCGTGCATTTCCGCCGGCGTCGACTCCAGGACCGCTGCCAGAATCGCCGCCACGCGAGACCACGGCACCGGCGCGATCTGCCAGAAGATCTCGTTCACACCCTCCGTCGTGTTCATCATGACCGCGAGCGCCAGCAGGTCGCGCTCCAACTTCGACAGCCCAAGCGAGTCGCCGAGCATCGTCACGTTGGCAAACAGCGCCCCTCCGCGCGCCGACTTGTCAGGTTCCAGCGCCGCTAGGCGGTCTTGCAGTGCAGCAACCGTAAGGGGCGAGTGCTCCGGCGTGTGCTGCAGGCCAACGAGTCGCCGCGTCTCGGTGTCCAAGGTATCCAACGCGTCAGGCCCACGCGGATGGTGCGCGAGGCCCGCGAGGACCAGGCGGGTGGTCCAGATGGCGCATTGGCGAGTGTGGCTGTCGGCTGTGAGTTCGTATTCAAACATGGGAAACCTCCGCCGTAGAATGTACGGGAAGGCTGCGACAATCCGTGTCGCATGCGTTTCCGCTGCCGATTAGTCGCCCGCGTACTTGTCCGCCATCTCGCGGATGCTGGTCGCGATCGACTTGCGCAACGCCGGCGGCCCCAGCACTTCCGCGTACTCGCCCATGCTGAGCAGCCACGTCCGCAGTTGCACGGTGTCGGCCAGCGTGGCGCGGAGCAGGATCTTGCCGTCGGGCTGCTCGACCAGCTCCTGGGTCACGGCCACCGGCGTCTCGCGCACCCGGACTGCGGCGAATGCATGGAACAGCACCTCCAGCTCGATCGACTGGTCAGCCAGCAAGAAGCTAAACGAGCCAGTCGCGATCTCCGCGTCGAGCGAGAAGCCAGGCAGCGGACGGCGCGGCTCGTCCACCAGCTCGACTGACTCCATGCGATGCAGCACGAACTGCTTCAAATCGTCGTATTTCCACAAAATACACAGCAAGTACCCGACCGCGTCGCGCCAGACGAGCGCCTGCGGATGCACGAGGTACGTCCGCGCCTCCGCCTCACCGCGCTTGCGGTACACGACGCGCAATTGTTTCTCCGCCAGCAGCCCCGCCTGCACGTTTTCCAGCACGTCCTGCGGGATCGCCGGCGGCAGCATCGGCTGGCCCGCTGGCATGACGCGCACTTTGTCCGGCCAATCGGAGAGCACGTTGTCATTCAGGCCATCGAGCACGGCCTTCGCTCGCCGGAAGTGCGGGTCCAGGTGGCTGCGCGTCACCTCGGGGAGCAGCGCGTGCAGATGATCTGCGGCCATGCGGAACGCTAATGCCGCGTGAACGTCCATCGCGGGCAAGTCGAACGCGGTCGCGTCGGCCATCCATGACCAGCCGTACGGCTTGTGCTCGTCATCGCAGCGCAGCGGGAACACGGTCGAGAGCTTGTTGAGGTCGCGCTCGATGGATCGCCGCGAGACGTCAAAGCCAGCGTTGCTGAGCACTCGGGCCAATTGTGCGGCGCCTACCTTGCGCGGATGGCGCGGGACCTGGCGGAGCATCGTCCAGTGGCGGAGTACGGTATCGGACATCGTCGGCCTCGCTGTTGCGTGCGCGCTTCGCGCTGGCGGCGAGTCTTGTCGATGGCCCGGTTTCGCACAAGCGGGACGTGGAGGCTCGGGCGCGAATGCGACAGTCGTTGTCGCTGGGGGCCGGGAGGATGCTTCCATCGACTTTTGGGGGCGCTGGCGTGGCCCGGCACGGCGGAAGCCCAGGTCCGGCGGCAATTGGGCCTTGAAACCGCTCCGCAAGCATTCGCGCCGCAAAAAGCAGAAATGCGACGCGGAAAGAAACACGAGGCGAGGAGGAAATCTGCTGCGAAGGGGCGAAAGAATAATCGTCGTGCAAGAAGTGGAAATCGCCTGTGCGTCAAGAAGAAGACCTTGAATGCACAATTTGCCGATTTCTTGCTCGCACAAATAGAACGAGGGCTTTTTGGCAGACGACGATGCCGTCGCCGCTCTTTTTTCCCCGTCATTTTCCTTAATCGTTCGCCTTGTTTTCTCAACTACTTGACATCATTATGTTATTGCCGTATGCTTGTCAAGCAAGCCCACTCGATCCCGGTCCGCAACATCGTGCTGCGTTCCCGCGGGGCAGGTGCGACCTGAAGGAGTCCCATGTCCAAGACCGAAGATCAACCCAGCTCCATGCCGCGCGACGATGCAGACGAGTTCGATTGCCTGTTCGAAGACGACGTAGACCAGCCCAGGGCGTCGAGCGAAGCGGATGGTGGCGTTATGGGGCGAGTCATCGTCGCGATGCTGCAAAACGTCGACTTCTCGGAACTGGGCCTCGACGAAGAGCCGACGCCCAAGGAGCAGACACAACGCGAGCAGAAGCCCGACCAGCCGATCGACGCGCCGGTCGACCTGGACCCGGATGTCTGTCCGGAGTTCAAGTCCGGCACGCCGAACGGCGGTCCACGCGCGACACTGCGCGCGCCGGTCAACTGCCGCAACGTCGCCGCGGTCGTCGCCGCCTTCAACGCCGGCCGCGACTTCGTGTTCACCAACATCGCCTCTGCCAACAACGGGATGTCGGCCGGCCGCGACGAGCTCTGGGCCGACGGCTGCCGCGCCTTCATCGTCTACTACCACAACGGCGAACGCATGATGGGCTTGGTGCCCGTCGGCCGTGGGCGCAGCCGCTGAAGCGGTCGTCGCCATCCATTTCAACCCCGAGCGAGGAACACCGTGATTGAAGGACTGAAAGTTTGCATCCCCACCGCAGAACTACGCGAGTTGTGCATCGCGAGCGCCGAGTTTCATCACGAACGCGCTGCGACGTATGACGCGCAGATCAACAACCTGAAGGCCGCGCAAGTCGAGGGCATGAACTACACGAACGGCAATCCCATCGAGTCGCTGACCGAGCGCAAGGACGAGCACGAGGCGGGCGAGATGGAGATGCGCTTCATCGCCAAGTACTTGAAGGAGGGCGAGGAGTATCTGCTGGATCGCGATGAGCTGCTGCGTTTTGGCGTGCTCGGCGACAAGGGGGGCCGGCGCCGAAGGTGGTAGTCCTTCGTCCTTCTGCGCGGTTGACCGAAGCCGGGTGCCGGGCCTAGACTCGTGCGTGGATGCGCTCGACACGTTCACAGCGGACGGACGTGTACGACTTGACTCTTGGGAGATTCTGTCATGAACATGGACGACTGGATCGAACAATGCGCTGAGAAGTTTTTGTCATCTGATATCGCCGAGCGCATGAGCGCGACCGATGTCATCGGACGATTGAACGCAGATGCGGATTTCGCGGCGCAGGGGTACTCGAACGGCAGCATTCGGTCTCGATTGTCGGTGGTGTCCGCTGATCCGGCACGACGGGTCATCCGCGCCGCCGGGTCGTGGGGCTATTACCTGCAGGCAGCGCTAGGATCGGGACGTTCGGACTCGACCGCACCTGTTGTTCAAGCGGTGACCGCGCGATCAACGTCACTTAGCGTTGGCGCGGTCGTGCCATCAATTACGCCAATTACCAATGGCAACCGCGAGGGACAAATGCCCACCTTCATGCCGCTCGTCACGTCCGCAACCACAGCACAATCGCTGAACGTCGCCACCATTATGGGGTCGATGAGACGAGGAAAGTACAAGATCCCCTCGTATCAGCGCGACGCGGCGGAGTGGAGTGACGAGAAGCGATCGCTTTTCATTGAATCCGTAATCAACAACCTTACCGTGCCACCTATCCTCGTGTATCCTGAGGATGATTCGGCGGGAATTGAAGTCAGACAAGTTATTGATGGCCAACAGCGGCTGACCACCCTAGACTCCTTCATGAGGGATCAATTCAAGTTGGCGTCAGAAAACGACGTTGAGTATGCCGAGAACGTTGGCGCGCAGATTCAAGGAAAGCATTTCAGCGAGTTGCCTCCGGACATCCAAGAACAAATCCGGGATTACGTGATCAACCTTATCGTTCTTCCGAAAAATCTTGATCTCAGTCTGCGCCTGCTGATTTTTCGCCGGATCAATGAAGAGGGAGTCCCTCTCAGCGCGCACGACCTCCGCTTGGCGTCTTTCGGCGATTGTGCTCGGGTATCTCTGATTCGTCTTGCGGGTATCAGAGAACCGGCGGGAACGGCCGGCGCCCGCATGATTGCCGCGGCGGAGGGACACGGTGTGGTTTTTCCATGGAAGGACCATCAGCCGTGGGCCGCTTGGTGGGGAGATAGCCGGCAGGCGGTCGGACAAGCGCCATCTGAAATGTTCCTGTACTACGTAATCGCTCGAATGCTCGCTGAGCGACCGCGGCGTGCCTATGATGCGCTGATGACCCAAAAAACACGAGACACGGTTCGCATTCGATACGACAGGACGACCACCTCAGTTCTCGACTTGTTCTGCGCGCAAGCATTGTACGAGAGTTCAGGTGAAAATCGAGCCGTATTCTTACCGACACTATCGGTCGTGCAACGGTGGTTTGCTGACTTTGAGCTCTGGTTCAATACGATCAAGACGGCAAAGATTCCTAGCCTGACGGTCAGTTCAGCGCGCAAGGTGGCTCTGTTCATTGCTGCGGCTGCGGAAGCGTTCAAGTCGCCTGACGGCATGACAGAACGCCAGTGGCGCCTGACGAGTGAATTCCTGACGTCCGGTCCCAAGGACATCGAGGACAAGTTCAAAATCAAGTATCCCATTGCGAAAGGGAAGTGGCCCGGGCAATTGCAGCAGGTGGACGCAACATTTCAAATCTGTGAGGAAATAGAGCGCCGTGGATGACAATGTGCCAACATGTGACCCCCTTCAGCGGACGTTCCCGAGCAGTTGGAGGGATCTGTGGTTTCGTCAGCACGCAAAGAAGTTGGTCGGATACACCTACCCGGTCGTGACTTGCCGTCCATGTGGAAAAGTCATTGATCATGTGGGACTCTCGTCAATGCAGGCGGATCACCGATGGCCATATTCACTCTTCGGCGAGACGAGTTGGAGCAACCTCGAGTACCTATGCGGCGATTGCAACCTCAAGAAGAGCAACTTCATTGACATAACAATTCGCAGCGAGTTGGGGCGCGGCACGTTCCGCGAAATCCTTAGTGACTATTTGCGCTCTCAGCCCAGCGTCGAGGCTGCTGTGCTCGATCGTTACTTTGACCCACCAGCGGTTGGAGACTGGCCGCCGCAGGATCCGGCTTGACTCGTTCCCGGCCGTATTTCCAGTAATACCCCTCACCCCGCCGCCAATCGCCGCACCAAATCTCCGACCACCCCCAAATCCACCAACCGTCCCACCAGCACCTCCGCCTCCTGCTCCGGCGGCAAACAGGGCTGGAACTTGCTCAACTTCGCCTTGGCAATCTTCACCACCACCCGCAGGGCATCCTCACGGTTTGGCCGGTGCTCTTCTGCCAGCACCTGCATCGCACCCTGAATTTTCTCCACGTCCGCAGCGCCGCTCCTGAACCTGATCCGCAGGTTGTCTGCAGTCACCTTCTCGCCAATCAGCTCCTGCAGCACCTTCGCCACCACATGGTTGGCCCGCCCGCCCGCAAACGTCCAGAGCGACAGCCCGTCCGTCTCCGGCAGCAGCTGCCCGTCTGCGTCCGCCTGATGCAGACGTGTCTTGCGCACCGCATCCATCTGGCTCTCTGCTCGCTTGGACCATTCCGGTGCGGGACCTTCGTCCCGCAGCACGTCCCGCATGGCGCCGCACAGCTCGGACGAGAGGAACGCGGGCGAACCTCGCCACGATGGCGCATTGGCGTGGGTTGCCGGTTCCACGTAGAGGCGATGCCGCTGCCAATCGACGTACAACCCGCGCCAGGCCCGCGCCCCGAGCGTGAACGTCAGGTCGCCCGCGCCTTGCTGCTCGACGTACGTGGACTCGATATTACCGATGATACGCTGGCCGTAGCAGACATCCAGGCTGTCCGCAGTGTCGAACACCGAGTACAGCGGCAGGAAGTTCTTTCCGCCGTAGAGCTTTTCGCCTTGGGGGCCGAGGCTCAGACGGCCGCCATCCTCAACGAGAATCTGCTCCGCCATCATGTGCGCGAGGAGCGCGGTGCGTTCGTCGGCGGTGATGTCCTTGAAGGGCGCCGCTTGGCCGACCCACGCCCACCAGTCGGCCAGCGGGATGCCTTGCTCCTGCTGCCCCAGCGCCAGCAGCTGGTGCGCGAGGATGTGAAACGCACGCGTCACCGGCACTACCGACTCGACGAAGCCATTGCGATACAGGCGCAAAAGGGCCGCGGCCTGCAACAGCGCGTCATCGTCCGTGGCCAGGAACGTGCAGTTCGACGTCGCCCCGGCACGGCGCCCGGTCCGCCCCATGCGCTGCAGGAAGCTGGCGACCGTCCGTGGCGCGTCAATCTGCAGCACATGGTCGAGGTCGCCGATGTCGATGCCCAACTCCAGCGAACTGGTCGCCACGATGACGCAGTTCTGCCGCTCGGCGAACGCCGCTTCGCTCCTGCGCCGCTCATCCGGCGCCAATGACGAGTGCAGCACGTACGTGTCCACGCCCAGATCCCGCAGGTGCTGCCCCAGCGACTCGACGCCTGCCCGGCTATCCAGAAAGACCAGCCGCTTCTTGCCGCGATGCATCTGCGCGATAACCCGCGCGGCGTTCTCCAGCGTGCCGACGTAGTCGATGACAATCTCCGGCGTGGACGGTGGCCGTGGCGGCGACACCAGCACGCCCGGCCGCGTCGACGAGCCCTGCAGCCACGTCAGGATTTCCTCCGGGTTGCCAACCGTCGCCGACAGTCCAATGCGCTGCACGTCGCGGCCACAGAAACGGCACAGGCGCTCCAGCACGGCCATCAGGTGACTGCCGCGGTCGTCGCCGGCAAACGCGTGCACCTCGTCGATGACCACCGCCTGCAAACCGGCAAACAGCCTGCGCGACGGCACCTTGCTGCTCATCAGCATCACTTCCAGCGACTCAGGCGTGGTCAACAGGATGTCCGCGGGTTCCTGCAGGAACTTGCGTTTGTCCCGCTGCGAGACGTCGCCGTGCCATACCGCCACACGACGCCCCAGCACGGTGGCGTAGCTGCGCAGGCGCTCCTCCTGGTTGTTCAGCAGCGCGCGGATCGGCGACACGTACAGCACCGACACCGGCTGCCAGCCGTGCGTGTCCATTTGCGAGAGCAGCGGGAAGAACGCCGCTTCTGTTTTGCCGCCCGCCGTCGGCGCAAGCACCACGCAGTTGGCGCCGTCCAGAATCGGCGGAATCGCGACTTCCTGCACCGGGCGCAGCGACTGAAAGCCCAGAGCGTTGACGATCTGGTACTGCATCGCGGGGCTCAAGCGCTCGAACGCCGTCACGTGTCGCCGCCGCTCAGGTCAAGCTCGATGTCGTCGACGCTGCGCTCGATGCCGGCCGCGGCGCGCTCCACGTCTGACAGCTCCGACGCAGACACGGTGAGCTGGTAGTGCTGCACCGGGTCGAAGTCCTCGTACTCCTCGATGCGGTCCAGCACGTCGCCGACGAGCTTCTTCAGGAACAGCCGTGGCGCCAAACCGACCTTGCCGCCGAGTTGCCCGGCCACCTTGCGAGCTAGCGCGACCAGCACGTCGTCGGACAGCCGCTCTGCTACGCGTTCAGGGTGCTTGGTCGGGTAGAGGGCGCGTACCTTCTGGCCCACTTCCAACAGTCGCGCCTGGTCGAACGGCTGCAGGCGGATCTGGATGGCGCGCGTGGCGTCAAAGCGCGGGTCCGCGCCGAAGTCGACGTGCAGGCGTTGGGCCAGCGGCGGCAATTGGCGGGCGCCTTGTGGGCCGTCAAAGAAGCTGGGCGTGCCGGTGATGACGAGGTACAGCCCTGGGTAGCGACCGCCGTCCAAGTCATCCAGGAACTGCCGTAGTGCGTTCAGGCTCTTCTCGCGCACGTCGGAGCGCATCCGCTGGATCGTCTCTACCTCGTCCAGCACCAGCACCAGTCCGCGCCGGCCCGTCTGGTTCAGGACGGACAACAGGCCGCGCAGGAACCCGGTCGCCGCAAAGTGGTCGACCTCGCCTTTGACGCCGGCGCGCTGCTTCACGCTGGCGGCCACATGCGGTTCGCCCATCAGCCACGCCAGCAGGCCGTCGGCGGTCGCCGGGTCTCCGTCCATGCGGGCCTTGTAGACGGCGCGCAGCGCAGCGGCGAACTGCGGGTGCGTGGCGCTGACCGCGTTCAGGCGGCCTTCCAGCAGTTCGGCCACTGCCTTGGCGACCAGCCTCTCGTCAGTCGGCGCACCCGGCTGCGCCAGCACCTCCTCTTCCAGCGAGAAGAACCAGCGCTCCACCAGCGCGCGAAAAGCGCCGTCGTTCCACTCGCGCGTCCGCAAGTGCTCCATCGCGCGCCGGTAGACGGTCTCCAAGCGGTACAGCGGCGTCTCCGTCTCGGAGATCTGCACCTCGGCCGTGGCGAAGCCTTGGGCACGCGCGCGATTCTGCAACCATCGGCTAAAGAACGTCTTGCCCGCGCCCCAGTCGCCGCGCACGGCTTTGAATCCGCCGCGGCCGCGGGCCACGCGCTCCAGTTCCTCGTCGATGGCGGTCGAGAAGCGCTCGATGCCAACGGCGAGCTGGTCAAAGCCGAACTCGGGGACGGTGCCGTTGCGCAGCGCGGCGACAATCTCCTGGCGGCGAAGTAGGGAGACGTTGGACATGGCCTAGCCTCCCCACAGCTGTTTGAGCAGGTCCATGTGCAGCTTGAGCTCGCGCGTGGTCGCGTCGAACGTCACCGGCTCGTACCCGTCCATGCTGATGGACTCCTGCATCAGCGACACAGCACCGCCGACGCGTGTG
This sequence comes from uncultured Myxococcales bacterium, assembly GCA_903842345.1. Taxonomy (GTDB): domain Bacteria; phylum Myxococcota_A; class UBA9042; order UBA9042; family UBA9042; genus CAIYBN01. Next base: position 48,546 of record CAIMLR010000017.1, on the reverse strand, counting down.
GGCAGGAGCCCAGCGGCTTGGCCAAAGCGGTCCGCGGACATCTGCCCGCCTGCACCTTCGATGGCCTCCAGCCACGGCAGGACGCGCGTTTGCATCTGGTCGCGTTGGTACGCCGTCAGCGAATCGAACAGCTTGGACTCGAGGATCAGCTGCCGGACGTGCGACGGTTTCTTCGCGGGGTCGGTCACTGGCGGGGCGACGTCGACAAGCCCGGGCAGCGCCATGACGTTCTTCTTGGTCGGAGCAGGCGCGGTCTTTGCTGGCTTGACTGGCGCTTCTTCTACCCAGCCCTCAAGCTGCCACCACGTCGGCTGCCGCAGCGGAATCTGCTCCAAGGCAGGGTCGGTGTCGCGGAACTGCCGGTCCAACTCGCTGTTGCCCAGAATCACCGCCGGGATCACGACCTCGGCCAGCGACGCTCCACCGTGTTCACCGGCCAGCGCGGATGTCGAAAAGCGAGCCGTCTCACTGGCAAGCAGCGCCACACGTTCTGCGCCGGGCGGAAGCCATACGCAGTCGCCGGTCAGCGCGATCTCATCAGCCGCAGGCTGTTCACCCGGAGCGATTTGCCGCCAGCGCGCGCCCTTGTTGTTTGTCGTCGCCCGGTACTTCAGCCGAGCGCCTGGGACGTGGCCGTGGTCGGAGGTCAGCAGTACGTGACGGCCGGCGGCAAACGCCTGGGACAGCAGTTCCCGCACCAGCGGCACGTCGTCCGGACCATAGGACAGCTTGGCTTGGGTCGTGCCGCTGAGGTCGTCGTCGATTGCATTGACCACGCACGCTACGACGCGGTCCGCGCTCTGCAGCAGCCGCAGCGCTTCGGGCGAAATGGCCGTCGCCGATCCTTCCAGCTTGGCGCGCAGCAGGAGCGTCGGTCCGCCCGCTCGCGTAACATGCCGACACAGGCCCGGATGATGGGCAAAGCGGTCCGTGTCGCCCGCCGTGTAGTGCGTGACACCGGACTGCATCCGCTTCCCGGCAAAGAGCGCCGCGCGGCTGACGTCAGTCGCCGTGGGCAGCGCGGCCAGCACGGGCACCAGCGTGCCTGCTGCGAAGCCGTCCGGGTTCCAGCGCACCGGTGATATTTCGCGTGAGACCCAGCCTTCCAGCAACTCACACGCGACCGTCCACGACAAGCCATCGAGTACGAGCACCAGCAGCTTGCGTTCCGGGCCTTGGTCGAGGAACTGCGCGGCCATCCGCTCCAGCACCATCTCGATGGGCAGCACGCCCGCAGCCGGTCGCCCCGCGTTTGCCCACGCAGCCAGGCTTCGCGCAAACGCCAAGTCCAGCGCGTCACGGGCCTTGTCGGCTCGCCGCAACACGTCCTGCATCGCGTCGCCCAGCTCGTCGGTGCCGTTCTCACCTCGCAGGGCACGCCGGGCGCGGTCGACGTAGCCACCTTCCTGCGCGTATTCGGATGCGTAGCTCGCGACGGCTTCCCAGCCAACAGGACGACTGACCTCCGCGCGCGTTAGACATGCCAGTAGGCGGATGGCCGCTTCGCCTCGGGCCAGCAGGCCGGCATTGGCATGGTGATTGGCGAGGCGATGGGCACGCAGGGCCTTGAGTGCCTCGCGGGCATCTTTCTGTGCCTGTGCCGACTCGGTCGCGCCAGCGTCAGTGAGCGCCTTGGCGAGCCGACGCTTTTGGATCTCGAACGCGAACGGCAGCCAGTTGCTGTCCGCCAGCTGCTCGCGCACGACTTCCTCGGAGGCCATCTCGGACGCAGCGTCGATGAGCTGCTGGACCTGCCAGGTGTTGCCGCTCGTATCCAAGCGCACCAGCAGGCTCTGACCGGCATCGGCCCAAATGGTGACGTCCTTCTCACCGTCGATGCTGACGCCCGCACTTTTCAGCGGCAGCGTCAGCCAGCCTTGCAGGAACGGGTTGCTGGCGTAGTGGTCGCGGGCGGCGCGCAGCAGCACGGCCACAGCCGCCACCTTGCCGCCGTCGCCGCGCTCCCACGCTTTCCACGCCTGCAGCGCCGGGGCACCGACCTCGCCGGTAAACCAGACATCGAACTCGCTGCGGCGATCCTTGTTGGCGTCGAGGATGGCGGTCAGCGTCGCCGGCTTCTGCGTCGTCGCAACGTGCTCCAGGACGCGGTCAAAGGTCAGCGTCGTGTCGAGCGGCAGCCCGGCCGTTTCAGCCAGGACGGCGCGCCAGGCATCGCCGACGCCGATGAGCGGCCAAGTGGCCTTCCGCTGCCGGACCGGAATCCCCGACAGGATCGCCTTGCCAAGCGCACTGCGCAGCAACGGCGCGCTGGCGTCGATGCGTTGGCCCGGCTCCAAATCGACCAGACGGCTCACGAGGCGCTGGGCGCGGTCGGGCGTGTGGACCCGCATCTGGGCGACGCGGCAACTGATGTCCAGCGGCAGGTCGACGCCAAAGTCGATGACGGCCGCGACCGGCGTATCTCCGCGGTTGGCTAGGGCATCGCGCAGCGCCAGCTCACACGTCGCCGGTATTACGCGAAATATCTGGTCGCGGTTGCCCAAGCGCACAATGACTTCGGCCGGCTGCGTGCTGCCAAAGATCACCGTGTCGAGCATCGCGTGCGGCTTGCCACCGTGGATGCGGGCCAACTCGTCGCCGATCTCGGGCGTGCTCAGGTGCGGGACGTCCTGGCTCAACTATCCCTCCGGACCAGAAGCCACTCAACTGTCAGCTCCTCGTTTTCGTTGGCTTCTCCTAGCGCCGCAATCGCCTTGGCCACTTCAGCCTGGATGGCAGCCGCATCACCGCGCGCTTGGCCACCTTTGCCCTTCGGGGGCGGCGGCGGTGGCGGGGGCGGCGGCGGTATCGGCTTGCGCAGCAGCTGTCGCGCCCGGTTGGCCAACTGGTCAACTTGTGTCTTCAGCTCCGTCTGCACCTGATCAGCTTCCAGCGCAGCGCGCAGTGCGGTCAGCAGCTCCGTGGCGTCCGGGCGGTCCGTGAGCGACATGACGTCGGCAAACAGGTCAAACGGCAGGCGCTCTTGCAGGACGCTCGCCACTTTCAGCGCGTCGGTGAAGTGCTTGGCCAGAGCCGTGGCTGAAGTCTCCGGCTGAAACGCAGCCAGGCGTTGGACCACCAGAACCACGTCCCGCTCGTCCAGTTCATCCAGCAGTTGTAGCGCCGAGTTCGCCGTACGCAGCCGCGCGGGCTCGGGGTCGAGATTGAAGAACGCCGAGCGCTGCAGCAGGTACTGCGCTACTGCGCCAGCCGACTGCGTCACCGCTACCTTGCGCGCCTTCTGCAGGTTCTCGACAAAGTCGTTGACGTTCTTGGGGTTCAGCGCGCGGCCGGCAATCGTGATGCCGAACAGCTTGCCGGCTTTCTCAAGCGCGCTCTGGAACTCCGTGGCTGACGGCAGCAGCGGCTTCTCCAGCTCCGCGTCGGGCGGCAACTGGCCGATCCTCAGGTCCTTGCACAGCTCGCCATCCAGCCGCAGCTGGCGGGCGTTCCACGCGGCGTACGCCAGCACGTAGAAGTCGCGCACGTCGCGCTGCAGGCCAAAGTAGCCGTCCGGGTCAAACGCGTCCGCCACCTGCTTGACCATCGGCCGCAGCATCCCGCGCGCCGACAGCCGGCCATCGACCTGCTGCAGAACCGCCGCATGCACGCTCGCCCAGGTGTCGGTCACGTGGAGCAGTTGCGCGTCCTGACAGATGTCCAACTGTGGCCGCTCGGCCCTGTCCACGGCAATCCGCTGGCCTTCGGCGTCGACCGCTGCCTGGAATCGCTCCAGGGCCTTGGTCAGCTTCATGTTCGACAGGCGTTCGCTGAACTTCGGATGCCGCGGGTACCACTGCGCCAGCATGTCGCCAATCGCGCCATCCATCGCTGCTTTCAGGTCCGCCGCCAAGGACGGCTGCACCTTCAGGTCCTCGCGCAGCAGGTAGAAGTTGTGCGAGACGCGGTTCTCCTCGTCCAGATCGCCTTCCTGCATCGTCGCCACGCCATACGCCGCCGCCAGCGCCCGCTTCAGGCGCTCCTGCTTCTGGTTGCGCAGGCTCTGCAGTTCGGACGCCGCGCGCGCACGGTCCTCGGGCCGCAACAGCGCCAGTGACTGACTCTCGTTCTTCAGCACGTACTCGACCACCACCAGGTCGCCCAGGTCGCGCTGCAGCTTGTCCGAGAAGAAGCTCGGCAGCCACACCACAGTCCGCGCCGTCTTGCCTTTCTCCAGGTACAAGCCGACGCGCTCCTCGTCCTCCTTGGGACGGTGCTGCGGCTCGTCAAACGGGTAGTCGATGACCACGCGGAAGTCGTCGCCAGTCGGCGTGTCCAGATCGGAGTCGGTCATCTCCCGCACGTTGCCAAAGCGCACTGTGCCTTTGCGCATCGTGCCGCGCCACTCCAGGCTGTACGGGAGCTCCGCCAGCGTGTCGTTCAACTGCAGCGCCTGGAACAGCAGCTCGCGCAGACGCCGCCGCCGTGCGCCTGGGCCGTCCTGCACGCGCTCCTGGTCCAGCAGCGGCTTCACGTCCACGCCCTGCAGCGCAATCGCCAGGGTCGGGTCATCCTCACTGCCAATCTGCAGCTTGCCGACTTCTGCGGCGTAGTCGCGCAGGCGGATGACGGCGTCCTTGGCCTCGCGCCCCTTGATCATCACCTCCAGCGTGCCATGGTTGAGCGCCACAAGCCGCGACGCTGTCAGGCGCTTGAGCACCTGCACTTCCGGCACCAGCGCGGCCAGCAGCAGCGTCTTGACCAAGCGGTTGTCGCTGCGGCACGCCGTCTGAGGACAGTTGGAACAGCCCAGCGCAATCGGGTGGTCGTCGCGCTTGCGCTGGCAGACCGCCTCAGTCGTGGTGTTGTTGCGGTTCTGGATGAGCGGCAGCAGCTCGTTGTTGTAGAGCTTCTTGGCGCCGTCGAACAGGTCGCGCATCCGCCCGTCCATCGGGTCTTCGCCGCCGGCCAGCACGTCAAACAGGTCGCCGACGCCGACGAGGTCGCCAAGCTTGAAATCCTCCATGTGCTGGACGAGCATTTCCATAAGCACTTTCAGCGCCGTGCGCTCGCGCTGCAGGTAGTGCGAAAGCGCGACGAGACCCTGCACCAGCGCCGGGGAGAACGGGTAGATCTGCTGGAAGTCCTGCGTCGACCATTCCTCGCCCAAGAGCGTGGCCCACGATGCGCGCGCGCCGCCCTGGAACTTGCTGAACGCCTGGTTCAGCTGGTTGCGCGCTTGCGTGTCGCGCGGCTTGACGACGCGGGTGGCGATGATGGCGGGCAGGTTGCGGTCGGGCAGCGTGATGGTGTCAAACCGGCCTTCCCACCACTTGAGCGAATCGCGCAAGTTCACCGCATTGGCGCCGGCCATGGAGTCGCCGACCAGTTCCGAGATGTCGCGCTGCCGGGCCACAAAGTTGATGATGGGGATCGGCCGGTGGGTGTTCTGCGCTTCCACCAGCTTGGCGACCTTGGTCGCTTCCGCGCTCAGCCACGTTTGGTCGGCGGCGCGACTGGCCAGCCACAGGATGAGTTCGTCGAGGAACAGCACCACGCCCTGATAGCCGAGCTTGGCCGCGTGCTGCGACAGCACCGCCAGCCCGTCGTCGATGCCGACGTAGCGCGACTGTTGGCCAATGAACGCTGGGAACAGCGTGCGCACCAGCGCTGAGAACAGGTCGGCGCGGAGCTGGGCGTCCGTCGAGGCCACGGCTTGGTCAAAGCTGTCCGCATGCCAGCGCGCGGCCGGGCGGAAAGTGCCCCAGCCACCGCCGTTGCCGCTGGGCGTCGCGGCGTTCAATCGCTCAAAGAACGGCGTGTCGCCCAGCGTGCTGCGCATCTGAACGGCGTTGGCAAAGAGCGCGGCGTCCTGAAACAGCGCCGGCAGCGGGGCGTCCCTGTGGTTGGCCTGCACGAAGTCCAGGTAGCCGGCAAAGACCTTCTCTTCGAGCGTCTGCGCGCCGACGACGTGAAAGTGCAGGCGCATCAGCTTGGTGTTCTTGACCCACTCGTGCTTTGCCAGCGTGGCGTGCAGCTCCGGCTTGCCCCACGGCGTCGGGTTGCCCGCCAGCGTCAGCGACAGCGCGGCCATGAAGTGCGACTTGCCGGAGCCAAACGAGCCGTGGATGTAGCTGCCGACGCTGCGGGCGTTCTGCAGCGATTCGCGGGTCAGGCTCAGCGCCTTGTCAAAGGCCGCGGCCAAGTCCGGCGTGATGGCGTAGTCCTTGAGCAGCTCCTCGGGGTGTTCGACGCCGTCGGTCAGACGGACGACGAACTGCCCCTTGGAGACGGTCTCTGGCAGGATCAGCAGTTCACGCAGCTTGGTCATCGATTCTCCCACACCCGGCCGTTACGCCTTCCCGCGCCCCTTGCGCACCTTCGCCATCGGCCGCCACTTGGCCAGGTCGTCCACCGACTTGCCCAGCTTGCGCGCCTCGTCTTCCACGTATTTCGCAAAATATTCGCCCATGCGCTGGCCGCCGCGGCCGGGCTCGTTGTGCCACTGCTTGATCCACGGCACCAGCTCCGCCACGCCCACCAGCAGCGGCAGCAGCCGGTCCTTGTCCCAGCCTTCCACCGCCTCGCGGTCCTGGTAGAGCGCCGCCATCGCCAGCGCGCGCTGCAGGTGGTCCGCACCGGCCCAGAGCAGAACGGGGCTCGGGTCGTCATCGCGTTCTGCGCCGGGCAAGTGGACAAACCGCTCCTTGGGCACGTCCAGCTTGCCGCGCAGCTGCCAGTAGGTCGTGCTGCGGAAGTCGGGCTGGCCGTACTTGGGCGGCACCGGGATGTCGACCGTCTCGCCCGCGTCTTCCTTGCGCTGCAGGTCCCAGGTCTTCTCCCACGCCGCGCGCTTTTCCATGCCGATGTCGCTGTAGCGCTGGGCGGCAATGGCGGGCACGGCGTCGGTCAGTGCGAGGTCGGTCAGCACGCGTTCGAGGTCGTAGTCCGACGAGCCGGTGAGGACTTCGGCAACGGCTTGGACGGCGGGCTCGTGCTGCAGGGCTTGGGTGGCTTCGCGGATGGAGAAGGGGCGGCTGAGGTCGTCCTGGCTCCAGGATTCCAGGCGGTCCAGCAGCCATGCTTTGCACGCCGAAGTGGTGCGCTGCTTGTAGTCCAAATTGTTGTGGCCAAAGATGCCGCGTTGCCCGAGCCACAGACGCTTGAACACCGGGGTCTCGATGAGCGCAAGGTTTCGGTTCTCAAGAATCAACTTCCGCCGCTGTCGATAGACCTGTGCATTTTCCAGCGGCAAATGAGCGGGCCCATCGTCATTCACCCAAGCAAACGGGCGGTCCTCTGGGCGGACTGGCGAAGGCGTCCGAATGCGTTCCACGTCGCCGGTCAGTCCGTACGCCGAGTAAACCAGCCAGTCCAACTCTTCTTGCCAGGCCACCATCTCGTTCAAGAGCGTCTGTGAGTTGGCATCTGCGTCCGCGAGTGCTCTCGTCAGTGATTGGGCTGAGCCGTTGTTGCCGGCGACGATGTAGAGCGGCTCCACGCGGGCGCGTGTGCGGGCCAGCCGATCGATGCTCCGCGCGCACTCAATAATGGGGTCGCGGAACCGATTGGAAAGATCGGGCATCGGGAACGATTCCATCCCGGTTGCAGCGATGTCATACCGGTTATCTTCTGGCTTTCCTGGTTCGGAATACGCTTCCTTGGAGGCCGACGCCTTCGGATAGAACACCTGCTTGATCCAGAAGCAGGCAACCGACGAATTCAGCACACCGAGCACTGCCAAGTGGTCGTCGACGCTGGCGTCGGCGGGAAGTTTGATGACAGGAGCGGAGCGGTTGAACACGCTGCCCCCCTTGTCGAGAACGAAGTGGTTGTGCGTAGCGACGCAGGCGAAGTTGAGGGATAGAGGCGTCGCATACCTGCTCCCCGTGACCTGATGCCATTCGTACCAAGGTCGACCTTCAGATCGGTAGTTCCGCCCGGAAAACGTGGCGCGATCCCACAAAATCGTCCGGAATCGCCACAGCGCGGACAGTTCAGCGGGGTCAGGCGGTGCGAGGCGGCCGCTGTCGCCGTATGGGTGCCACGCTTGCTCCGTCGAAGGTGCGAGCCAGTCCCGGACGATATCGCCTGTGACGAGCTGACGAAGCCATTTAGGGGGCATCCGCACGCGCGCCCATTCCTGAGCTGTCCGAATATGCACTTCGTCCGCGGCTGAGATCGAGCCGATGCCGATCGATGTTGTGCTTCCGAGCTGGGAGTGGGCTGTCTGATCGAGCACTTCCTTGAGTTCGCTGGCGCCACCACCACCGAGCGACCATGGATGAATCGCGAGGGCCTTTCGGGCGAATGTTGCGTTGGAGATGAACTCGTCGGCGTCAGGCGCTACTACTCCTTCGTCTCGTGCCCTCATTGTCGACACGATACTTGTCCAAACCCTACCAGACGCCGGATCTAACGGCGTGGATGGCTCGCCGCGCTTGCCTTGAATAGCAAAAACAGTCGAGTGCACCGGCGGGCGATTCCGCCCGACGAGAATCACCGTCGGCGTGCCGTGCCCAGGGATGTACGCGCCTGAAGTGTCAATGATTTCGGTCAAATCTAGGTGCGGAAACACCTGCTCAATCAGCGACTTGCCAAACTCGCGCTTCATGAACGAGTTGGAGGTGATCTGCCCGACAAACGCTCCGTCCGAGCCCAGCTGAAAGAATCGCTCAGCAAACGGTGCAGACAGCGCGTACTTGCCAGCCGCGCTCGTGTACTTCGCCCGGTACGCCTCCCGCAACACAGCGTCCTTGCAGGTGATGTACGGCGGATTCCCCACGACGATGTGGAACCGTTTCCGCAGCAGTTCGCGCGCCGCCTCGGGTTCATCCAGCGCAAAGATCGACACGTCCTTGCCCCAGCCCTCGTCCGACGGGAACAGCTCGCCCGCGTGACGCTGGCCGCCAGCCTCGATCAGCAACGAATCAGCCACCACCAGGTTGCCCGTCAGTTCGTCCAACTCCCGCGGCGCGTTCCGCAACTTGCCAATCCCGGTCACCTGCAAGAACCGGAGCGTCAGCCGGAACCGCGCAATTGCCACCGCGTACGGGTTCAGGTCCACGCCATGCACCTGCTGCAGCGCCGCCAGCGCGACCTTGCCCAGCTCCGCCCCCGGCGTCGCCGCCAGCCGCTGGTTGAACAGCTGCTCGAACGCGCCCAGCAAAAAGTGGCCAGAACCGCACGTCGGGTCCAGCACCTGCACGGTCTGCAGGCCAAACTCGGCAATGGCAGGCGTCAGCGTCCGGTCGAGGATGAACGACTCCACGAACTCCGGCGTCTGCAACAGTGCAAAGCGCTCGCGCACGGCTTCGGACAGGTCCTGGTACAGGTCGCCCAGAAAGCGCGTGTCCTCGCCGCCGAACTGCCAGCGGAGCTCGCCCGCGTCATCCACTTCCCGGAAGAAATCGTGCAGCGCGCGTGCGCCGTCCTGGCTCGGCCCCAGCTTCCACGCGGCGTTGTGCTTGGGCCCCAGCAGGTCCACGGCACCGGGCAGGCGCGACACTTCCTTGAACACGCCAAGCAGGTACTCGCGCGGGCCCAGGCTCGGCGCCAGCGTGTAGAAGAGGTGCAGGCTGTCATCCGCGCCCGGCCCGGCGATGCGGCGCTGGTCCAGCAGGTCGCGATCCTCCAGCGTGCGCACGAACACGCAGGACAGCGCCCACGCCGCGGCCACCTGATCCAGCAGCTGCTCGCGCCAGTCGATAAAGCTGGCACCGGTCTTCTTGGCCGCGCGCTCGTCGTCGTACTCCCGCTGCAGTTCCTTGGCCACGGCCGGCAGCTTGGTGCGCTCGCGCAGGTCCGGCAGCAGCGTCCTGGTCAGGAGACGGGCGAGCGCTGCGGTCAGGTTCTCGGGCTGGCGGGTGCGGGCCATGGGACTCCGGTGCGAAAAAAGTCAGGCGGCGAGGATGGCCGGCGTGTGCTGGCGGATCCAGGCGGGAGGGACTTCCAGACGGTGGGCGGGCAGCGCTTCCAGTTCCATGCTGTACGGGCGGCCGTCAATGACCAGCGCGGGGTTTGCGGCCTCCGACGGCACGATGAACAGGATGCCGAGGCCGTCCGTCGTGGCGACGGCGTCGCGCAGGTTGACGACGAGGTCGTTCAAGCCATAGCGCGCCAGCAAGCCCGGACGGGTCAGCAGCAGCATGCCGCGCTTGGCCAGCAGCTCAATCTGCGTGCGGGTGGCAGCTTCGCGCATGACGGACACCAGATCGTTCCAGCGGTCGCTGTCTTTGCCAGCGCGGTCGGCCGTGTACACCAGCTCCAGCGCGAACTCATGCTCGGCCGCGAAGGCGCGCGCGTGCTTGAGCAGCAACTCGTCCAGCGATACTTCCTGCACGTTGAAACGTGCCCGGATGGCCCGCGCGAGCGCTTCCGCTTTGCTGGCGCCCACCCGCAGCACCTTGAAGCTGAATCGTTCGAGAGCGATTTGCAGATCCCGCTCGAAGTCGGACGCGACCTGTTGTTCCGGCGTCTGGATCGGCGCGGTCACCAAGGACGACGAACGCAGACGGCCGGTGGACGCAGACCGGTGCGACGTCGAGTGCTGCGTGTGATTGCGCGTCTCACCCGGCGCATAGTCGCGCGCGTACGCCTGACGGTCTTCAAACCAGCGCAGGCCCAGCTCGTGCTTGACCAAGGCGTCCAGCGCGGGGCGCGTCGGCAGCGGCTCGGACTCCGGGTAACGGGCGCACACGAGCGTGTTCAGCTCCTCAACCTTCAGCTCCTTGGCCGACACCGCACCCGAGCAGAGCTGCAGCGCCCGTTTGGCATGCAAGCCGCGCGGGTAGAGCTCCAGACGCGCGCTGGCGGCCGCGTGGTCACTCGCCCAGGCGGCGATGCGCACCAGACGCTCCGGCGGCGCACTGGCCAGCGGCGTATTCTTCACGACGGCAAGCAAAGCTTCCTGCGCGACACCCGGTGCCGCCACGGTCTCACGCGCCGCAAGGCTGTCAGCGACCTTGCCGAGGTCACGGACCACGGCGCCGCACGAAGTGTCCGGCACGAGCCAGCGGGTACTGGCCTTCCACGTGCTGGTGAAGTCGCTAGCCAGCGCGGCGGCCAACTGCACCAGCGCCAGGGCAGAACGCGCGGCCGTATCACCGGTAATATCAGCGGCGTGCGGCAGGATGTCGGGCAACGCGTCCGCCACGCGCGCCGCAGGGGCCGCGCCGCCCAAGGCGTCCAGCGTCAACTTCACCGCGGTCAGAACGTCGTCGTGCGGGATGCCCAGCCACGCTTCTTTGCGGTGGGTGAGCGAGATGTGGACGGCTTGCCGCGTCATGCCGAGCAGCGTCGCGGCCGTGTCCGCGTTCTCCGCGTACTTGCCGTCGACGTCCTCCAGACCAAACAGCACTCGCACGTTGCGCAACGCAGCATCGCCCCGCTTGGCGGCGGACGGCGGCAGGAGCAGATCCACCCAGCCTTCAATCGTCGTTGCCAGCGCGGGGACGGTACCCGGCAGGGCGAGCTTCAAGTAGGCCGTGACCGCATCGGCCGCGCCCGGAAAGCGCTGCAGCAGCCGCTCCACGCGGGACTTGGGCGCACGCACCAGCTGGCCGACGCGGCGCAGGTCGGCGTCTTCCAGCGCAGCAGCGGCGTCCTGGCCCAAGCCCGGCACCAGCGCCACCGTGGAATCGACGCCGCGCCAGTCCGGCCAGAACGCCTCGCCTTGCGCGCCGCGCAGGTCGGGCTTGGCTTCCTCGATCAGGTTGATGACCCGCAGGATCGCGTTGCGGGTGTCTTTGCCCACGCCGCGGATGAACGCCAGGCGGTTGCGCGACAGACCCAGCAGTTCGCGCACCGTGTGGGCGCCCGAGCGGTCCAGCGCACTGCGGGCGCGCACGGTCAACGGCAGCACGTCCACGGGCGATTCAGCCGTCAGGCCCGCGTAGTTGAACTTGCTGATGTTCTCGTCGCTCTGCGCGTCGTCGTCGCCGTGTGCTGTCGCGGCGTCCAAGCCAGCCAGGCAGCGGCGCCAGTCGTGCAGCATCGACTCGGCACTTGCATGGCGTTCCAGGACATTGCGGGCCAGCGCCTTGGCAAAGAAGGCGGCAACCTGCTCGCGGATGGCGGCGTCAAAGCGCTCGGCTTCGACCGTCACTTCCTCGTCGGTCGCAATCGCGGACGTGTTGCCCCTGCCATAGCGGGGCAGCACGCCCGTCAGCATCTCGTAGAGCGTCAGCGCCGCAGAGTACCGGTCTGCCGCCTGGTCCCAGCGGCCGCGCTTGATGAGGAACGGGTCGCGGTAGGCTGGCGTGCCTGCGGTCGTGCGTTCCGCGGGCACGGGCGACAGCGAGAAGTCGAACAGGATCAGATGCCGCGCGTCTTTGGCCGCCGTGTCGTTCGTACCGATGTTGGCTGGCTTGATGTCGCGGTGCTGGATGCCCAGCTCTTCCAGCGTCACCAGCGCGCGCAGCAGGTCCTCGCCCCAGCGTGCGGCGAGGTCCAGCGTCGGTGGGCCAGCCTTCGCCAAATACTGCGCCAGCGATTGCCCGGCGTGCGTCATGAGCAGCGAATACCGGCCTGCGATGGTCGGCGTGGCGGCGAGCGTGACGATGTTGTCGAGCTTGGTCAGCTTCTCCAACACCAGCGCTTCTGCCTGCAGCTTGTCTTCGCAGTCCCGGTCCAGCGCCACTTTCAAGGCGTACTGACGCCCATCCCGCTCGACCAGCAGCGCCCGCGCCGTCGAGCCGGTGCCCAGCACCTCCACGACCGTGAAGCCGTCTTCCAATTCGTCCTTGGCGCGCGCCGAAAGCGGCTCCACCGTGGTGTCTTCTGGTGGGGCCGGCTTGGTCACAGCGTCCATCAGCCATTCCAGCCACTGGTGCACGGAGTCGTTGCGGTTGACGGGCTTGGCCTGCGTCGCCGCTTGAATCGCGTCGTCCAGGCCGCGAAAACCATCGTCGTCGACGTCACGGTAGCCGTTGGCCAGATCGTCGCGCGCCGGCGCCAGGGACAGGCAATCGTTCAGGTCGAGGATACGCTGACGCTCGGCCAGGTTGCTCGCCGGCGGTCGGCCCACCAGCACAAACCAGGCGACAGCGCCCAGCGAGAAGATGTCGGCTTCCGCGTTCTGAATCTGCGGGTTCTCCAGCAGCTCCGGCGCTCGGTAGATTTCCGCCGCCCGCGCGGTGTGCAACGTGTGGTGCGCCGTGCCCGACGTCATGCCTTCGCGCGCCGCCAGCTGGAAGTTGTACAGACGCGTCTCGACCTTGCCGTCGGCATTCCTGCGCACCAGCACGGCGCCCGGGTGTAGGCCGCGGTGGAAAACGCTCTTGGCGTGGCAGTACTGCAGCGCCTCGCCAACCTGCGTGATGATGTCGATGCGCAGGTCCAGCGGCAGATCCGCGTGGCGGCGCATGAACGTGTCGAGCGTGACGCCGTCGTCAAACCGCTCAAAAACGACACACGGCCCACCGTGCGGACCTTCGGGGTTGTAGTCCGGCGCCTTGAGGATGTAGCGGTGGTCGCCCAGCACGGTCAGCAGTCGGGCTTCCCGTTCTGCCGCGCGGCGCAATTGCTCGCGGTTGGCGTCGGTCGCGGCCTGCGGCACCAGGTACAGGCGGACGCGGCGCTCCATTTCCTTGACGGTCGGGTTTCGGCCGATCCGGTCCTGATAGCCCGGGCCTTCTTCCAGTACTTCACCGAGTTCAAGTGCACCCAGTTTGAACGCGCCTTTGCTCTTGGCCACGCCCATCGCAAGCAGCGCCGCCGCCACGTCGCGCGCGATCGGCTTGTCGACGGTGCGCGCGGACAACCATGCTGGGGCGCCGTCAAACTGGCTGCGGAGCAGGGCGTCCGGCAGTTTCTTTGGGCCGACGATGCACGACCCTGCCTGCCCGCGCAGCTCGATGCCGGTCGACTCCGTGATGAGCACCAGCGCCTGCACGTGCGGCTTACGGCTGCCCATCCGCCGTTCCAGCATCGACGCCAGGACCTTGGCCTTCAGGTTGGCCAAGTCGTAGGGGTTGGCTTCGACCCAGCTTCTGCCGTCGGGCATCGTGCGGATGAAGTCGACCGGATTGTCGCTGCGCACCTTGCCGTGCCACGACTTCATTTCAATCAGGAACAGGCAGTTGCGGGTCAGAACCAAGGCGTCAATTTCATACAGGCGGCCGTCCGGGGCACGCAGCTCGACAAATGCCCAAGCGTGATACGGGTCCGAGTCCGGAAGCGTCGCGCGAACCAGCTCAAACGCCGCCGCTTCGTGCGGATGGCGAGTGAGGCCTTGAGCGGGAATGCGGGACGCCGACAGGGCCATTAGAAGAGGCCCCCTTGCCGCCAAGAGTCCAGCGCACGGGTAACCGCGGCAGAGACGTCCGACGACGCGATGATGCGTTCCGCGCGAAAGGCCGCGACTGCGTCCTTGGCAGCATTCGGAGCCAAGAGCTTGACGGCCTGATGGCTGCCGAGCAGGGCGCCCACGAGGCCAGCCAGCTGCCGCTCACCCGGCCGGTCGGCAACGACGGTGACCTGTTCGGCGAAATCGAAGCCGGAGCGGCCGTCAAACGCGGCGAAGACGGCGAGCAGCGCTCCGACACCGGCCACGACCAGACGACTGGCCGGCGTGATCGTGCCAAGCGGCTGCGAGACCGTGCCAACCTGCAAGCCCCAAGCGCGGGCGGCGTCGCGCAGGAACGCGGTGGCGTCTTCGGCTGGCGTTGCACGCAGCCAGTCGCCGGCGCGTGGGCCTTCGGCTCCCGGCCAGTCCGCGCCAAATGGGTCGTCGTCGGCCAACCCGGGCAGGTCAAAGACCACGCGCGGCGCGAATGCTGTCGGCTGGGTCACCGCCGCGTCGCGGACCAGGAGGTCGACGCGATCGGCGTGCTGCTGTGCGCCCTTGTACGCGGCCCAGGTGGCGTCTGCGTTGGCGTCCAGGCGCTGCCGGCCATTGCTGCGGGCATCAAGGGCGCGCATTCCGAGGATGGCGACGGCGTAGAAGGTGTCGCGCTGGTCGCTGGGGATTTTCGCCGTCATGGCTGCTCCTTGCCCTGCACGCATCGACTCACACGCTGGGGCGGGGGCCGCAGCGTAGTCTGGGGCGAGGGAGGGCGTCAAACGGGGATGGCGCGAGGAAAGGCACCGACTTGGCGGCGGCGTCCGGATGCGACAGCGATTGTCGCATGCGGTGGACCGATCGCGGAATCTCGGAGGTGGCGACGGCACTCTTGTGGCTGCTATTCGTGCACGTTCGACAGCTAGGCATTAAGCTGTGGATCGGGGTGGGGCTTGAGCGACAGGGAGACGACCAACTCGCAGATTCGACCCGGCGGCGACTGGCGCAGCAACCCGCGCGGCGTTGTCCGAGCATCCGCGGTTGCCCACCTGGCGGAGTCCTGGCACCCGGTCCTGAACGAGTCGACTACGCCGGACGATGTGTCGTGCGGAAGCAACGTCAAGGTTTGGTGGCGTTGCCCTCGATACCCAGATCACAACTGGCGCGCGACCGTGTCGAGCAGGAAGGACGGCGCAGGTTGCCCGATGTGCGCTGGGCGGGACGCTTCCGTCTGCAACTCTGTCGCGCGAAGTCCTGTCGGCCTTCTGCAACAGTGGCACGCGACGCGGAACGGCGCGCTGACACCTGAGTCTGTTCCTGCAGGTTCCTCGCACAACAGGTTCTTGGTCTGGTGGCAGTGTGACTTCGACCCGGAGCACGAGTGGCAGACCGTGCCGGCAAAGCGCGAAAACAATCCGGGGTTGCGTTCACGCTGCCCTTTGTGCTTCCTACCAGTTACCAGACAGCGGGGAACGTTCGCATCGAACTGGCCTGATCTTGTACTTGAACTTGATCCCGTCCTGAATGCGCGTGTCGACCCATCGCGCCTGCCGCCGCAGTCGGACCTTCGGATGTGGTGGAGGTGTCCTCGTGCTCCCGACCATGTCTGGGCAACCAGTCCAAACGAGCGAGTCCGGACGCGGTCTAAGTGCCCGTTCTGCAGCGAGTACCACGCGTCTGTGAGCAACTCACTCGCGAGGCGACCCGAGATCGCGTCGAGTATTCACCCGACACTCAATCCGGACTTGAAGGCATGGACCTTGGCCCCGGGCGTTGGCCGGAGGCTTTGGTGGAAGTGTGTCGAAGGCCCCGATCACATCTGGCTGACGACGGTCGAGAAGCGCGTTCGCAGCAACCAGGGATGCCCCCTGTGCGAGACGAGCGGTCCCGTGTCCGTGACGAACAGCTTGGCGGTCACCGTCCCGAAGGTGGCCGCGCTCTGGGACGACCTGCGCAATCCGACGTCACCGCGAGACGTCCGTCGCAGCGCGAACGGAGTCGTTCATTTCGCCTGTCCCAAAGGGCCGGATCACCGATGGCAGAATACGCCGAACACGCTTGTCCAACGCCCAACAATAGGCGAATGTCCCTACTGCAAGAGCTTCAGGGTTTCAGTAACGAACTCCATGCTACGCGTTCCCCGCCTCGCCGACAGCCTGCATCCCACACTAAACGACGGCGTCAGTGCGATGCAGATCCCGAAGGCGACGGCGGCGCCGATGTGGTGGAAGTGCCCGAACGGACCGGACCACGTCTGGCGAGCGAAGCCCTCAGATCGGCTCGGGCAGTACCAAGAGTGTCCGAGTTGCTTGATGCCGGGACGATCCTACGTCGGGTTCGCGCTCGCGTGGGAGCTGCGCAAGGTGTGGCCCGACTTGGAGGAGGAGCCGCACTTGGCCGTCAACGGGGAGCACCCCGGGCGCCGTGGCAAGCGCAAGTCAGTTGAGCAGCCCGACATCCTCGTTCCGAGTCTACGGCTTGTCATCGAGTATGACGGACTGCATTTTCATCGGCAGCGCGAGCGGGAGGATAGGGACAAGAATCGGCGCCTAATCGACTCAGGTTATAGTGTTCTGAGGATACGCGAGACCGGACTGCCGCCGATATCCGACTGGGGGGCTTGGGACATGGAGGTTCGCGACATCGACGTCCGGTGTCGGCCGGACGCCATTGTCCGGCAGGTACTGACGCGACTGTTAGCCTTGGGGCTGGAACTTCCCCGGGCCGCAGCTGTGTACTTCGCGGCCCCCCCCGCCGGAGACCGTGACCTCGTGTTCGCCCGTTGGCAAGCCGTGAAGGACGCTCGGAAGGCGCGGGCCGATGTGACCAAGATCCAAAAAGCGGAACGTAGTTCCAAACCTACGGGGAGTTGATCGAGCGAAGTTCAGTCACGGGATGTGCTTCCAAATCAGCGAGAACCCAATGGTATTCAATAAGATCCGGGTCTTCAGGGTTCTTTTTCTGGCGAAAGTAGCTCTCGCGTGCCGACCTGGCAAAGGAAATCAGCGTCCAACGTTCGGTCTTGCTGGCGCGGCGGTCCCACGTCGTGTACGCGTCGATCTCGTTCTCCATGGCGTCGGAAGTGAGCCAAGCGACGACCATGTGCTCGATCTGTCGACTGTTGTTCCGCACCAATGCGTACCATAAGTCGTTGGTCGTCTCCGAGGTGCTTCCAGTCTCAGGGAAGGGTAGCGCCTGACTTGTTTCGGTTGTCGTTCCCACTGCATGTCCTCACGGCGAAGCGGCGCGATCACTCCGGGTCGCGCGGCGATGACGCTATGCTGCCGGAAAGCTGGCGTCAATCGGTACGTTGACTGCCTTGACCGGAGCGTGCGCCGCAGCGTAGAACGCCCCCCGGGAGTCCGCACATGGGCGAAGGTAGTCAACAATGCATCGAGATCTTACGGCCGTTCTTGAGGCGTGGACCGCTCGGTTCGGAGGTGGCGAGTACCGCGCGCAAGGACGGGCCGACGCCTACCGCCAGATTCGTCCGGTCGGGTGGCCAGGATCGACGCACTACGAACTGATTCTCGGCCAAGGGGAGATCGGTGCTGAATTGCACATCGAGCGCTCGGAGCTGTTTGACCGACAACAGGAGTTCATTGACGCGCTTCAGCCGCTTGTTCAGGGTCTTCAGGGCATTGTCATTGGGCCGCGATGGCAAGGCGGGCAGAACCAAGGAAACGGCGTCTTGCTCGGGATCCGTAAGCCGTCTGGAGAAGCTCGCGAGGTCGGGATGGCGATGGTGTCGCTGATCTTGGCCACGCACAGCACGATGAATGAACTGCTGGGTCTGCCTCCCCCGGCGAACTTGAACACCCTCGATGTGCACTGGGCAGATCCGGATCCCGACGACGCCGAAGCCGCGGTGCTTCCTCCCAAGCCAAGGAGCACCGGTATGGCTCATCGCCTTTTCCCGACAAATGAATTCAAGCTGCTCCGCGACACGCTGCTCGACGACGACCACCCGTTCGTCCTGCTGGCAGGCATCAGCGGCACCGGCAAGACCCAGGTCGCCCGGCTGCTGGCGGATCAACGGGCGGGCGTGCAGGAAACGGCAGGGACTCCTTGGGGCGATGGGAGTTTTACCCAGTTGCTCGTGCCGGAAGACAAAGCGCATCCCGCGGTCGAACTCGTGCCCGTCCGGCCAGAGTGGACAGAAGCGCGTGACTTGACCGGCTATCTGGACCCGCTGACCGGCACCTTCCGAGCGACGCAGGTGACCGGACTCATCCTGAACGCCTGGCTTGAGATGATGGCGAAGGGGCCTGAGGCGCAAAAGCACACGTTGATCCTGGACGAGATGAACCTGGCGCGGCCAGAGTACTACCTCAGCGACTTACTGAGCCTGCGGGAACTGCCTTGGTCGCACGGCGCCGGCGTCGAACCGAAAGGCAAGGAGCGCGTCCGGATTCACGCGGAAACGGCCTGTGTGGCGACGGCGCAGGAGGAGACGCGCGGTGCCCCAAACGGCACGGCGCGTTGCGTGGCTGCGGGCGATGGCTGCAAGACCTGCCCTCTCGGCCCCTTGCGCGGTGAGGCGGCGTGGACGTCGGAGCAGCGTGCTGGACAACTGCCGAAGGCGCCGGCCGGAGCTCGCTGGGTGCCCCCGTACTTGGCCTATCCGCAGAATCTGGGCATCGTCGGCACGGTGAATGTGGATGAGACAACGTTTGGTTTCTCGCCCAAAGTGCTGGACCGCGCGCTGGTGCTGGAGTTGAACGACGTGAGTTACCTGTGGCTGGCAGAGAATGTCGTCGCGGGGCCGGATCGGCAGGAGCGTTTGGCACTCCTGGAGGCATGCCGCAACGCGCTTGAGGCCATCAGCCTGCACCCGGGTTACCGGGGAGCGTCACGCCTCCTCGCAGCGCCACGTGAACAGCTGGACCTCACGTTCATCGGCACGGTGCTGCCCAAGTTGCGCGGTCACGGCAAGGGGCTGGAGACCGCGCTCGACGCCCTGGCTGATGCACTGCGGGATTCTCCGCTTGACCTGGCCCGCAGCCACGCACGGGTGATGAAGCTGAAACACCGGCTGGGCGACCACGGCGTCACCGGGTTTTTCTAGCTGATGCCGAGCCACACGTTTTCGGGTTTTGTGGTGCTCGACAGCGCTGGTCAACGGCGTCTGACGGTTTGGGTGGCTGGCACGCTAGGTCGTGAGGAACTCCAGCAGGAGGAGCTGAGTCCCGACGCTGTGGCGGATGCGCGCGTCTGGCTTCTCGATTTGCCGGTCGGCTGGCGGCTGGCGTTGCTGCCCGGAACCGGGTTGAGCTGGCCGCACGAGACACCTGGCAACGATCCGCACCTGTTCCCGTCGCACTGGCTGCGACTGGACGAAGGCGGAGCGCTGCATATTCTCGGTAGCCGTCGAGTCTCGGTCGGCCGCACCGCGAAGTCTGACCCGACGCTGTTTACGCCCTTGGGTATTGGACATGGCAGGACGTTCTCGACTGGACATGAGATTGGCAAGATCGAGATGCACCTGCCTCTGGATGCTCTGGACGACGCAGCCGAGTCATTGCCGCCAGACCTGTGGCTGCGTCTGGTCATCTGGCCCCGCAAGCTGGGGAGCCCGCAGATTGCGGAGCGTGTTTTTCACGACCTCATGCGCCTGCACACAGCGCTCGTCCACTCGTCCGCGGGCGCAGTGGCGAACGAGCTCGGCGATGGCGCTGACCTGACGAAATCGGCCCTTCAACGCCTTCAGCAATTGTCGCACTACCGCGAGGAACTGGACCGCGTCGTCCATCTGATTCTGGAACGCCCGCACCATCGTCTGGATGCGACCGTCCGCTGGATGCCCGCTGGTCGGGTAGGGCGCGTGGAGCCGACGCTCCTGCACGACGCGGTGGCGCGGGGCGCGGTACGTTCGCCCTCAGGTGTGCTTCGCGCGCCGGACGGTCACCTGCTGCTGCCCGCGTCCCTTCCTGAACGCCGGGTCCAGACGACCCTGGACACACCGCCGAACCGTTTTGCGGCGATGGTGGTCCGTTGGCTCCACGGCGTCGCCCGGCATGCACGCGAGGACGTGGCCGATGCCTTCGGAACCGAACTTCACCGCGGGAGCTACTGGACGAGGACGGCGACTGACTTGGAGTCTTGGGCAGCGCGCCTGGCGGGTCTGTGGCGCACTGGGCCCTTGGCGGAGGCGGACCCTGACCAGGGCTTTGATCCAGGGAACCCGGTCCTGCTGCACGACCCGCGCTACCGTCGGCTTGGTCAACTCTGGCGTTCGCTGCGGACAAATCTCGCGTTCTCGGTTGATCCGGCGTGGGCGACGACGCCGATGCGCAAGGCATACGACGTGTACGAATATTGGTGCTTTGTCCAGCTGGGCGGCGCGGTCGCCTGTGCGCTACGCGGTCGCGGCTATGGTGAGGCAGACTGGAAGGTGTTCCAAACGACCTGCGAGCACTCCGGCCTGCCGGAAAACAGCGTTCGACTGACGTGGAACCGTCTGGGAAGGACATCGTCAGAAGCCGTGGTCCTCTCCTTCAATTACTCGACTGGCAACAGAGGACCGTTCCGGAGTTGGTCCGTCGGGCTGCGTCCGGACTTTGTGCTCCAGGGCCCTGGCGACCGGGAAACTCAGCGTGTGCTGGTCTTCGACGCCAAATACCGGGTAGACATCTCGGTGGAGGCGGCGTCCGAGCAAGACGGGAGTGCGACCTCGCAGGCGGAGCGACGCGGCGACTGGAAGAACGCGGACCTGTACAAGATGCACACCTACCGGGACGCTCTTTCGCCGCGCCCAGCATGGGTGGTGATCTTGTTTCCCGGGACTGAAAGGGCGATGTTTGCCGCGCATGCGTCGGGGCGACGGGCGCACTGGGACGGTGGCCCGCTCGGCTCTTGGCTCTCGGCACACCCGAGCGGTGGCGTGGGTGCGTGGCCGCTGATTCCTACCGAGGCGGACAGCCGCGGGACGTTTCCCGACGGGCCGTTGAAAGGGCACAAGTTGGCAATCGACGACGGCCTTTTGGAACTGGTTTCGTGGGCGGTTTCAACGGACAACCATCCGGAATGATCGGAGCTTGCAGGCCTGCCCAATCTGGCACCAGGGCTGAGCAGCAGCATCGCAACTCACGGGCGCGCTTTGCGGATCGGGTGGACGCGGCCTCGGTGTCCGGTCTCCCGAGACGGTCAATTGCGCCTCAGCGGCGCACGCAGGATCGAGCGGCGCAGCGGGCTGGCTTCGGTATCACCGATAATACGATGCGCCAATACCGGCGTTGCCGTCGGCGTTCTCGCGGACGAGTGCCGCGACCGGGCGCAGGCCGCGGCGGTAGGCGCTCCGGTTCTGGCTGCACTGGCGTACCTCGCCAATCTCCCTGATGACGTCATGGTGCTCGACCGTTCCTTGAAGCTTCCGTCAGCGTCACCGTCAGCGTCATCCAGCTTGACGAACGAGGTCGGGTCCCCGAGACTCGCGCCGGACCGCACCTCCATCCCGACATCCGCCGGCCGACGGCCGAGGAGTCACCAGCACCATGGACCCCACACTCACCTGGATCGACCTCACCTCCAGCGATCGCGACAAGATGCGGCGCGTCCTCGACATGTTCACCGAAACCGGCACTGTAGATGAAATGGGCCTCGGCACTCTGCGCGACACACTTTCGGACGCCCTCTTTCCCGGAACATCGTCGATCCAGACACGCCTCCGCTACATGCTGTTTGTCCCTTGGATCTACAAGGCCTTGGAGGCGGAGCGCGTACGGAGTGAAGACATCGTCAGGCGCGTACGCGCTGCCGAAGTCGAGGTCATCGCGCCGTTGCTCCGCAACGAAGACTCCGACGGCGTCATTGGCGCCCGCGCGGGGGCCGCTGTCAGCCGGTTGCCGAGTTCGGTGTACTGGGCAGGACTATCGCGGTGGCGGATTTTCATGCCCCGGCAGAGCGGCAGTTGGTACCACGCCAATTTTTCTTCCCTCGCGCATTCGCAGTGCGACACTGTTCGCACCGATGATCCTGGCGTCTCGGTCGCGGGTCGCGAGACTTGGCACTCGCGGTTGCCCAAGCGACCTGGCGATTTTCCCAAGGCCGTCACTTTCGCGCTGACCCGTGAGGAGGCCGAGTTCGTGCGCGGCCGGATGCAGGAGGGCTGTCCCGGTTCGTTGCTCGCTTGGCTGGCGTCAGAAGGCTCAGCCGCTCCAACATCTCAACTTTGGGACGAGCCGGCGGTTCAGGATGCCTCTGCCGAGATCCAAGCCGCGGTCGAACTGGCCCGTCGGTTCTCTCTCCTCGCGGAAGGCGCGCCTCTTGTCTACAACCTGCTCCTCGCCGAGCGCCGGTTTGCGCTCATCGGCAACGGTGCCGAACGCATCGATCAGTATCGCGCGGAACTCGCAGAATGGTTCGGTCGCGAGCAACAGGAGGCGCCGTTCGACGCCGAAATGCTGCGGCTATTTGTGATTCGCGCAGGCGGAAGGGTCCCGGACAGACAGCACAGTTTCGTCAAGGCATGGGCGGCGCGTACGAATGAACTGCGCGGCCAGGACATCGTCCCCGACCAAACCCTGCGAAAACTGGTCGAGGCCCGCGAGCGCGAACTCAAGCCAGGTGGCCGGGCGCGCTTGGCCAACCCCGATCGTCTCAAGGACTGGGGCGGTCGCGTTGGCGTTGGCCGCATGGACTTTCGCTGGTTTCGCGTCCGCCAGCTGCTTACCGACTTGCATCGCGGACTGGTGGCCTGATGTTACCTCCTGAGGCCCGCCAAGTTGCCGTCGACCTCCTGCGCCCTCCGGCCGGCTATCGGCTTGAGACGGCCGTGCTGACGACGTACAGCCTGGATCTCGAGGCGCTGCTTGCTCTGCCGCTCGCGGTCCTCGCGCAGTCGGACCACGGCGTTGAGCAGCTCTTGGCCGATCCGCTGCTGATCCTGACGGCGTTACGTGAGGCGGCCGGGCGGGTGCACGTGTTTGTGGACCACGGTGGCATCGCTGTGCCCGCGACTGCGCGTCCGCTGTTCGCGATGCTGGAATCAAGCGTCCACCCGGTTCGTGCGCCGAACGGTGGCGCCTTCCATCCCAAAGTCTGGGTGGCCAAATTTGCCAGTGATACGGCGGCGCCGGTCGTCCGAGTCGCCGTGCTGTCGCGCAACCTGACGTTCGACCGATCGTGGGACATCGCCGTGGCCAGCGAGACGTCTACCACTGAGCGGCGTCGCGTGCCCGAGTCGCGCGAACTCGCAGCATTCATTCGCCAGATCGCGGGGTTCGCCCGTCCGGAACTCCAGGTGCCAGAAACTGTGGTCGCTTCTCTCGCCGCGCTGGCGGACGCGCTGGACTACGCGAAGTTCCCGGTGCCGAAGGCCGACGGATTTGAGGGTGCGATCGGGTTCAAGGCGTTCGGGCTCAGCGAAGGCAGGCCGCGCATCTGGAGGCCGCTGAAGGACGGGACCAGCGTGCTGGCCATGGCGCCCTTCGTGAACAAAACTGCGCTCGAGTCCGTCGCGGCATGCGGTTCTGACCAGCGCACGCTTGTCAGTCGACAGGAATCGCTGGACGCATTGCAACACGACCCGACGCCGAATTGGCGCGAGGTTCGCGTGCTGCGCGAGGCGGCGCAGGGCGAGGCTGAGGATGGTCACCTCGGCCAAGCCCATGGCCTCCACGCCAAGCTGATTGTGGTCGAACACGGGGCACAGGCGACTTGGTTTGTCGGCTCGGCTAACCTGACTTCCGCAGCGTTTACTGGCGCCAACGTGGAGTTGATGGCGACGCTGACAGGCCCGAAAGGCGGGCCGAATGGCAAGACCGGCGTTGGCATTGCGCGGTTTGCCCAGGATGGTTTCCTCGACCGGTTGTGCGAGCCCTACCAGCGACGTGCCGCGCCGTCGGACGCCAAGAAGGTCGAGGCGCAGCGCCAGATGGACAAGGCGTTGCGCCTGCTTTTGGCTGCAGACTTGCGGATCCAATGCTCGCCCGATGGCGAACTGTGGCAGTGGCGCGTGGAAGGCGGCGTGGAACTGCCCGACGGCGTCTCTGCCTCGCTTTGGCCCATCGCGTGGGGAGAGGACGACGCGAAGGCGCTGACGGCGTCGGTGGACTGGCGGTTGCCTGACACCCGGCTCACCGCGTTCGCCGGGTTCATGCTGCGTGTCGACCACCCACACGTGGACGATGTCCGGGTTACGCTGAAGTTGCCGGCCGTTGGGTTACCGGAAGGCCGTGTCGCCCGCGTTCTGCGTTCGCTCATCGACTCGCCGGAACGGTTGCTATGCTACTTGCGCGCGTTGTTGGGCGGCCTGGAGGGCTTGGTCGAGTGGTCGATCGGCGCCAAGGAGCCGGGTGCAGCAAGCCAGTCGGCTTGGACTGCCGGACTCAATGGAGAGACGCTGCTCGACGACCTGCTGCGCACCGCATCCCGCGCGCCAACCCGCCTGGAGGCGATTCGCAAGCTCTTCATTGACCTCCGCGCGACCGAGGAGGGTAGCAAGGTGATCCCGGACGACTTGTTCGCCATCTGGCAGGCTGTGGAAGCGGCCGTCGCCGCACCGGAGGCGCCGTGAACCGTCCCGACGTCGAGAAGATCCTGGCGCCTCTCAAGCCTTTTCAGCGTCGTACCGTTGACCACGCCTTTCACCGGCTCTTTGAGGCTGAGGACAGCACCGCGCGGTTCCTGGTGGCCGATGAGGTCGGGCTGGGCAAGACGCTCGTCGCCCGCGGTGTCATCGCCAAGACGATTGACCGCCTGTGGGACGACGTCAAGCGTATCGACGTGCTCTACATCTGCAGCAACGGCAGCATCGCACGCGCGAACTTGCCCAAGTTGACGGTCGGGGTGGAAGGCGAACGCTCCTTCTCGCTGGCAACCCGGCTCACGATGCTCGCGACGCAGCTCTCCCCGCGTGATGGCGAGCGAGGCATCGCCGACAGCAAGCTCAACTTCATCAGCTTTACGCCGTCGACGTCGTTCCAATTGGGCAACTCGGCGGGTCGCGGTGAGGAGCGCGAAGTCCTCTTCCACTTGCTCTTGCCACTCATCGGCAACTGGACTCCACTGTCCAACCTGTTGCAGGGAGGCATTTCCCGTACTGACGACTGGCGCTGGCGTTTGCAAAATCCGGCCTTCGCCATCGATGCGTCGATCCGCAGCGAATTTGCGGCCAAATTTGCCGCTGACCCCGCGCTGGAGATCGAGATCCGCAGCTTGTGCGACGCGTGGTTCTTTCGCATCCGCGAGGCTTGGCCCGAAGATGCGCGTGTTCCGCGCAATGCCCTGATCGGCAAGTTGCGTAAGTTGCTGGCGGAAGTCTGCGTTGGCGCGCTGCAGCCGGACCTCGTTATTCTCGATGAGTTCCAGCGCTTCAAACCGCTGCTTGAGACCCGGCCGGACAAGCGCGATCCTGCGGCAGAGTTGGCGCAATCGCTCTTCGATTTCACCACGCCCGAGGGGCAGCCGGTGCGCACGTTGCTTCTGTCAGCAACGCCCTACAAACTGTTCACCAAAGACGCTGAAATTGCGGACGAAGAGCATTTCGCCGACTTTCTCGCCACGACGCGGTTCCTGTTCAAGCACGACACCGCGCGGGTCGATGCGTTGCAACAGGATCTTGCGGCGTTCGGTGGCGCGCTCAAGCGGGTTGCGACCGGCGGGAAAGCTGACGTCCTGGGCGCGAAGGTCAAAGTGGAGGCGGCGCTGCGGACCGTCATGGCGCGCACAGAGCGAGTTTCCTCGAGCGAAGATCGCGACGCGATGGTCGAGGCGCCAGAGTCCGTCTTGGAACTGCTGCGCGAGGACGTCGACCAGTACATGGCAGCCGACGCCATCTTCCGGGCTGTCGGCGAAAATGACCCGATGGCGTATTGGAAATCGGCGCCTTATCTCGCGCACTTCATGCATGGCTACAAATTCCATGAACGCCTGACAGAAGCGCTGGCAAACAGTCGCGGTAACGTGACAAAAGTGGTGCGGGCGCGCCCGCTGGCCTTCCTGCAGCACGCCTCGTTGAGTCGCTGGAATCCCGTGCCCCTCGCCAACGCCAAGCTGCGCGACGTGGCGCGGGACCTCTTGGACGGTGGCCTGTGGCAGTTGCTGTGGATCCCGCCCACCGTGGAGTATTGGCCGCTTGCGGGAGCGTTCGCCGGTCATCGAGGGCAGACCAAGACGTTGCTGTTCTCTGCCTGGAACGTTGTCCCCGATGCGATCAGCGCGGTGCTGAGCTATGAAGCAGAGCGGCGCATGATGGGCGGACAGCTCGCCTCCTACTCTGGCCGGTCGCGACAGCAGCCCACCTTGCTCCGCCTCACACAAGGCGGTGCAGGCACTCTGGCGCGGCATCGGCTGTTTCTTCTTCTGATGCCATGTCTGACATTGGCTGACGAAGCGCATCCACTCGCGGCGCCCAAAGGCGTGGACCGCCGGACGTGGGTGCGCGCGCGTGTGGTCGAGTTGCTCGCGGCGTGCACGACGCCGGAGCAGCAGGCACAGGAAGTGGACGATCGGTGGGAATGGTACGCCCCGCTGGCGCTGGACCCGGGTCTCGGGCCCTTTCTTGAGAGCGTCCGCGCCGCCACCGACGTGCCCAACCCGGATGCGTTTGTCAGCCACGTCGACGACTTTTTGAGCTTGGATCGGACCAACTTGGGTCGCATGCCGGACGGCCTCGCCGATCTGCTGACGGATGTCGCCCTCGGGTCCCCCGCGGTGCTCGCCGCCCGGATGATGCTGGCGAGCCCAGTATCCGAGCCGGTGCGCCGTTGCTTGGCGCTCAAGCTGGCCCACGGGTTCTGGAAGCTGTTCAATCGTCCGGATGTCATCAAGCTTCTGCACCAGTTGACGCCGCGCTCATCCGTGGCGTCCCGCGAGGAAGCGCACTACTGGCGCCTCGTGTTGCGTTACTGCATCGATGGCAATCTGCAGGCCGTGCTTGATGAGGCTTGGCATCAGGGCGCTGAGCAGGTCGCGTGGTCAGCAGGCGAAGACCCGGACGCCGCGGCTGAGAAGTGCCTGCAGGCACTGGCCAAAGTCGTCGAGCCACCTGTCGCGCGTGTCCACGCACAGTGCCTGGATCTGCCCAATGACCGCGAGGGGGATGTGCAAGAGCAGACCGTCCGGGTGCGGACCAGCTTCGCCCTGCGCTTTGGCGACGTGCGTACCGACCAACAGCAATTTTCGCAAGACGACCTCCGCGCGGCCTTCAACAGTCCGTTTCGGCCGTTCGTGCTGGCGAGCACATCCATCGGCCAGGAGGGGCTGGACTTCCACCCTTGGTGTCACCGCCTCGTCCACTGGAATCTGCCCGGCAATCCCGTGGACCTGGAGCAGCGCGAAGGGCGTGTGCACCGCTACAAGGGACACGCGGTCCGCCGGAACGTCGCGCACGAGCATGAGAAGGAAGCGCTCGACTTGTGGCGCCCAGGGACGGACCTGTGGGCCGCGCTGTTCGGACTTGCTGATGCGGCGGCGCGAGCTGAAGGCAAAAGCGACTTGATTCCCTTTTGGGTCGCGCCGGGTCCGTTCAAGGTGCAGCGCCGCGTTCCCGCTTTGCCGTACACACGGGAGGTCGAAGAACTCCGCTCGCTCAAGCGGCAGCTCGCGGCCTATCGGGTCGCGTTCGGCCAACCGCGGCAAGAAGAGCTGGTGACCTTGCTGGGGCGATCGACGCTGGGCAGTGAGGAACTGGCGCGGTGGGCGATTGATCTGGCGCCCTGAGGCTCCAAGCTCGGGCCGACCCACCGGTCGCGGTGTTGCTCGCCGGCGGGGTCTGTACTGACGATTTCTCAGCGGCGACCGTGGGCCTCGACCTCGGTACCAGGGCGGACGACGGTCACGCCGTGCGGTTTGGGTTGCGGTCGGGCGTCGCCCGGGCGGATTTGGCGCGTGGGAGCTGTCGTACCCGCTTCAGTGCGCATTTCGGATCGTTTGGGCGTTTCGGGGCGCCCCCCGATCCATGGGCAGCGGCCGCCGAGAAAGAAGCAACACACGAGTCGGTCGGGTTGTGGCGTATCACGCATAATAAGTGTGCAAGGCAAGCACGTTCCGGGCGCATCTGAGCCTGCCCGTTCTGCTGGTCCGCGCCGACGCAGAATCAGCCGACCCATCGGCCACTGTTGGTCACGACCACGCAGCGTCGAACCGCAACACATCCGCCAGCCACGCGTCCAACGGTTCGCTCCGCCAGTGCACAGGGTGCATCGGAATCGCGCCCGACTTGCCTGCGGGATCTCCGAGGTGGCACACACCGGTCCTAAGTGGCACGCACGCCCACGCCCGCTCCGGCCGACGCGCCACAGGCACGCCCGCGACCAGCAGGGCGTCAACGCCTTGGATGTTGACCAAGTAGCGGTCTTTGCGGGATTCTGTCAGATTGGTCATCAAGGTCGGATCCAGCACAAACAAATCTCGCCCGCCCCGCGTGCGCGTGACGATCAGGTAGTCAGGCGTCACATCGAGCGTATCGAGCGGTCCGAAACCAACCGTCGTCGCCTTGGCTCGGTCCAGCCTCGGCTCGACCCAGAGCTCGATTTGACGACCGGCGTTGCGCAGCTCGATTTTGCCGCCGAGAAAAAGCGGGCCGACCGTGTCGCCGGCGGGATCCCAACCTTGCCTGGCAAAGGCTCGGAGAAGCTGCAAACCGCACCAGCGCTGATAGAGGAACGGGAGCTCGGCGACGTCCACGGGAAAGGTGAGGAGCGAACGCACCAACTCGGGCAGGGCGGCGTGCGGATTCATCAACGATGTCAGGTCCCGACGCAGAGAGCGCCACGCACTCGACATCGGGAACGGATCCGGCAAACGTTCGCTTGGGGAGATCAGTCGGCCGGCGTGCCCTTGAATTTGCTGCCTCGCCAATGCGATCAAGCGTGCCGCCCGCTGAATTGGCGCCAGTAACTCGCGCAACCGCACCGCGTCCGCAAGCGCGTACGTGGAGTCGCCGCTGCGCACGGCCTCCGCATCCTGCACCTGTTTGGTCAAGCGTCGCAGATGTTGTTCCACCAGGTATTGCAGCGTCTCGACGACGTACATGAGCCAGCGCAGGGGCGGCAGGACCGGCTCTTCCCGATGCGTCGGCTGCAGCCAGCGCAGCGGCACGAGGTGGCCGGTCGACTCGTCCATTAAGTAGTCTGACGGGCGCTGCGACGGCACAGAACGCAGGGGACTGAGTGTGGTGCGAACTTCGTCGAGGGCCAATCCTTCGATTGTCTGCGCTTCGTCCAGCAGGGTGGGCATCAGAACGGCGATTCGGTGCACGGCCAGCAGGAGGGCGCGCGACGTGCTGCCGCCACCGGCAGAACCGCTGGCTTGGGCCACCTGACGGGTCGCCAACCCGCGCTCAAGCAACTCGTGGGAGACCGAGCGGAGGTCAGCAGCGATTGCCTCGGCGAATTCGTCCATCTTTCGCTCTCAGGCTTGGAAGACATCTCGGCCGCTGCGCATCAGCTCGCCCCACGAATCGATTCGTTCCGCGCAGAGCGTCAAAGCTCGACTGTCTTCACGCCCGCACCAGTTCACCAGGTGCTCGAGCAGCTGTTCATCGCGCGGGTCGCCCGACATGAGCCGGACTTTGCACAGTAACTCATTGGCCAGCACCACGTCGATCAGCTGCAAGAAGCTCAGGCCCATCAGAGACAAATGCGGTTCGCAGCGCTTGATCGACAGCCCCGTGCGCACCGAAAAAGCGATTCCTTTGGGCTCCAGCAGGGAGTTCAGTTCCTCAATGACGCGCGTCGTGGCCTGATCGATGGCCACCTCCGCCCGGGCGAGAGCCTCTGTCACGGTTGCCGTGATCTCGATGACGGACGCACGATCGATGACGCGCGGCGAGAGAGCGCGGACCGTGTGGTCGTTGTTGATGGTAGCCACGAACGAGACACTGGGTGCGAGGTAGACCCGGCTCTCGTGTTCGCCCGCGCCGCTGATGGCCCGGCCTCCCAGATCGATCGTTCGATCCTTGCGGGCGTTCGCGGGGTATTCGGCGCGCACAAGGACGTCGGACAGCCAGTGCTCCGGCTGGCTGATGTTGAATTCCTCGAACACGACCAAGCGACGCCGTCGATCGCCCTGGTCCCACGCGTGCTCAGCCGCCAGCAGGAACGAGGTGAGCGCGGTTGGCTCAAATAGGCCAGTGACCGGGTTCACGTAGCCCAGCAGATCTTCGCGACCGCGCCAAGTTGAGGAGACCGGCACGATCAGCGACCTCTCTTGGCCGGCATCGTCGAGGAGCAGAGCGGCGAGACGGCTCTTGCCCACCCCAGGGTTACCCGTAAGAATCGTCAGGCTCTTCGAACGCGACGCGATTTCCAAGGCCGTCAGGATCCGACGGCCATATCCCGCCTCGACGCGCGCCCGAGAGTGCGCCTCCGGCAAGGGGCCGAGGGTGTCAGTAACGGTGGCACTTGCTACGACATGTGCTTCCTGGACCGAAGCGACGACGTCAGGCGCCGAGGGAATGGACTCCAGCGGAGCGGGCGTGGGTGCTTCGGGCGAGACGCCATCAGGTAGTAGTGCACTCGGTGCGTTCACAACCGCCGAAGGCAACGTGCTCGCTGCCGGGCTCGGCGCAACGGAAATCTTGAGGCGTCCGAGGTCGGCAAATGCCGACGGCAATGGATCTTGTGGCCGCGCAAAGGAAAGCGCTTTCGCGACCGATGCACGTTTGGGCAGGCCCTCGAAAGTCTCGCGCGCTTTGACCAAGCGGCGGTCCAGGTCGTTCGTGAAGGTGGAAAGCCGGTCCAGCGACGAACGGTGCCATTTTGTTGCCTTGGCGTCGTCCAACGCGCCGCGAAAAAGTTCGCGGGCAACGTCCTCAGGCACGAACTTGATGTAGTTCAAGTCCTCGTAACGTTGATCGTAGGGCTTGTCGATGCGATTCGGCGGAAACAGCGTCCAAGCACCGTTGTGTGGCCGGATGATGACGACGTCCTGGTTGAGACGCCTCTCGATTTCGGCACTCTTGACGCAGTAGGCCCCGTAAACGACATCCTTGCTCGCGCGCTGACGGATGCCATTCGGTTCCCCGAAGGCCGAGCCGGCGAAGAGCAAGATTTGATTCTTGAGGAAGGCTGAATTCTGTCGTATGGCGTCGACGACAGTCCGGTCCGGCACGACCAGACGTGGATCGGTGGGGTCGAAGAGCTGCAAATGGAAGCAACGGTCAATTCCTGCGGCACAAAAATCCGAACGGAAGGTGACCTGCTGCGTGCCGCAGTCCCAAGTCGTTGGTTCGCGGCAGATGTCGCCGTTCCAGCCCTCACGGTGGGCGTTCACGCGACAAACGAAGACGATGGGCTGATCCATCCGGGAACCCTTGGTCGCGCAACGAGCGGCGCGCGCTGCAGGCTAGCGACAGGTCGGTGCAAGGTCAACTGCGTCAGCGGCCGTGGCGTTCCGATCCGGGGTTGCACATCGGTTGCGCGCTCTTGAAGCGCCTGCCGCGTGCCGCGCGACAATTACTCGTTGCATCCATGACTATTAGCAATCCGTTCCTTTTTGGCACAGTTGTCGCGCGCTGCATAATCAGTCACTTACGCCTTGGTGGCCGTTCAAGTCACAGCTTGTGCTGTCGGTGACGGCGTTGGCAAGCGGCGACCAGGCAAGAAAGCTCATGGTCAGGTCGAGCGAGAGCAACGGCCAAGGCCGCAATGAAGGCAGCCATGGACCCGTGGACCGGGCGGAAGTGCGGGCTTCCCGGCAACCTATCGTTGGCATAGCAGACGCTGCACGACTGGCGGACGCCACCGCCCCTCGAGGCAGGTTCGCCGATGGCGTTGGGTGGCCGTGCGAATGAGGTGCGCACGACAGGGGACCTTGACGGACATCAGGAGCATCCTACCTTGCGGCGTCGGCCATCGCTTGTCACTCGTTCCCGGGTTCGGGCCAGTGTACCCGTCAGCAAACTGTACAAACGTTATCGAGAGGCAGGCATGAACAAGATCCGCGGCGCGAGTGCTCGAATTGGAGCTGCCCCAGAGCCCAAACAGACTGCTGGCACCGACGCGGCGAGCGCTCCACCGTCCGCGAGCGATTTGGCGGCAGACCGCGAGCTTGAATGGAAGGCGATGGTCGACGCTTTCCTCTCCTCGGCTGCGTCGCTTGTCGAGATTGCCGACACGGGGTACCGTTTGTCGAGGTTTTATCCGGCGGCGAAGGATGACCCGCGCCGTGCGTACGCCTCCGAGCGCATGGCGGCCGTCGACGACAAGCAAATCGTTCGGATTATTGATGGGGTGGAATTGGCGATCGGCGATGGGAGAGGCGATGTTGGTGATCACCTCTGCTGGATGCTGACCTACGTGCCCGACGGTGCGACGCGCATTGAGCGTCTCATCCAGCGCGGCTCCGTCTCGCGTCGTTCGCGCGGGGTCGCCAGCGAAGTGGTCGATTTCTTACGGCGTGCGAAAGCAGATGGTTTGC
Source organism: uncultured Myxococcales bacterium (assembly GCA_903842345.1). Taxonomy (GTDB): domain Bacteria; phylum Myxococcota_A; class UBA9042; order UBA9042; family UBA9042; genus CAIYBN01. Next base: position 15,962 of record CAIMLR010000017.1, on the reverse strand, counting down.
CGCTTTGAGGTGCGACGGATCGGTGGCTTGCTAACGTTGGTCGGGCCACGGGTTGGTGCTGCCAGGCCGACGGGGACATTCCCCGTATCAGCGGTAATAAGTCCCGAGAGCGCCTTGCCGCGCCTTCCTTGATGCCGCCTCGCTGATCTTGTCGCCTCCCGAGCATCTCCAAGATGCGCGTCCCTGACGGGGCATTGTCGGTCTTCGACTTCGCCAAGCACTCCATCGTGCCCGCCCCCAGCGGTCGGTTCTGAAGTACAGGACATCGTCCGGCTCCAGGGCCGCGACGGCATCCTGCTGCGGCAAGATTCCGAGTTGGTCGAGGGCGAAGTCGTGGCCAAGCACGACCAGGCTGGTCAGGGTGAATCTGCAACCGCAGCCGCTACCCACGCGCCAGCCGCGCGGCACACGGCGCCACCACTTCCGCCAGCACGGCCCGTGACAGACGCCTCGCCTCACCCTGTGGCAATCGCCCCCAAGCCGCGCGGATCGCATCTGGCACACCGCGCAGCTCAGCCTCACGTGCGTCAACCGACGGCTGAGCGGCCAACGCCTCGGCAAATGCGGCAGCCACCGCCGCCCGCACGGTTTCGCCACCCTCCTCGCAGGCCCAAGCGACGAATTGCCACGCCAGTTCAGCATGGCGCGCTTCATCTTCGGCGATCCGCGCCAGCGCCTCAGCCACCTTGGCGTTTTGCACCAGTCGCGCCGCGGCACCGACCTGCGCGGCCGCAAGCGTCTCGCCAACGCAACCTTCACGCACGGCAGCGACCGCCGCAACGGCCAAGTCGCCGCGGATCTGCAGGCCGGTGCAATCCAGCGCGCCCGGACCGACAGAACGCCCGTCCAGCAGCATCGCGATACCAAAACAGAGACGAGCATGGGCAATCTCATCGATGGTCGCGTGGGAAGCCGCTGCGACCAGTTCCGGCGGCGCACCGCACGCGAGCAGTTCGAGGCCGAAGCGCTGAAAGCTGGCGACCGAGGCGTGCTCGTCCAACGCGTCCGCGCGCCAGGCTGCCGCGAGTGCGGCCGCGTGTGCAGTCGAGGCGATGACGCCAAAATCCGCTTGCCAATCCCCGCGTTCAGAGGTTGCCGCAGAGCGAGCCGCGCCCGCGATGGTCAACGGTCGCCCGCAAATGCACGACGTGCAATCCCAGTAGCAGCACGAGCCGCCTTGCACTGTGCCGGGGCCAACGAGATCCTGGCAGCAGTACTCGATGGCGGCAGGCGCCGGGCAGCCGTCTGGCGGCAAGACGCCGGTGTACGTGTACGCCACAGCGTCGGCATCCTTTGGCCCGGTGTCGTTTCCGCCCATACCTTTGTTTTCTGCCGCGTATTTCAACTGGTCGGCCGTGTAGCAGTGCCACTTCGCCGTCGCTGGACCGTTTTGGCACGTTGGCGCGTCCGGATCGCTCGCGACGACGTCACTGACCTCTGCAACTGCGTCCAGAACTTCCGACAAGACGCTGTCACTGTGGTCCGTTCCGTCAAGCGTCACGCTGACCGGCACATCCATCGCGCAGCCTGACTCAACCGCTGCGGCAAAGCCCATCGCCGCCAACAGACGATTCCGAAAAATCCCCAAGTCACGCATCCCTGCCTCCGCATCGCGCCCATACCCACACACTGCTGCTTCAACGGTACCAGACTGGCCTGACCGGATCGACGCGTCAAGCGATTGTGCTGGCAGCCCACCTGCGACGTCGCCCGGCCAGTGAACAACGCTTGACCCGGCCTGACGCGGCGCGCATTGTCGAATCGACGAACTGCCCAGCGCTGACAGCTCCACACGCGACCCGGAGAAGCACCATGATCCACCTCTTCGATCTCCCGCACGCCGAGGCCCGGCGCCTTGCCCAATCCGGCTCGCCGATCTTCCTGCTGGTCAACCCGGTCGAGTACCACGGCCCGCACCTGTCGCTGCACAACGATCGGCTCATCAGCCTCGGCCTGATGCGGGCGCTGCACACGAAACTGGTAGAAACGCATCCGGAATGGTCGCTCGTGCTGGCCGACGACTTGGAGATGGGCGTTGATCCGTGTCCGGGTCCCGGCTCCCGCCACACGCCCTTTGCCGATGTTCGCGCCCAGGTCATGACTGCGTGCCGGGCGCTCGCTGACCTGGGCGCGCAACGGGTCGTGCTGATGACATTTCACGGCAGCCCGCTGCACGGCGTTGCGCTCCATGCCGGCACGAAGCTGCTACAGGATCGCGGCGTGCGCGCGCTGTCGCCGTTCAACCTGCTGATGCACTTCATGATGGATTTCAACGCCGAGGACTGGGTCGAGCGGTTTGGCAGCCACGCCGACACGCCCGAGCGCGAGGCGGCCCTTCGCGGCCTGCAGACCGACTTCCACGCCGGCTACTTCGAGACGTCGCTGGCGCTGCACTTCGCGCCCGATTCGGTCGATCCCGCGCACGTGAACTTGCCGCCGTGTCCGCCGCTGCCGATGCGCGGGCCGATCGAGCTGGCGCGGCGCGGCGCGCAGCTGCTGGGCCAGAAGCGCATGGCCGGCGACCTGTTCCTGGCGTCGGCGGGGACGGCGTGGAACTTGCTGCGCCCTTTTCCTGGCTACACTGGCCAGCCGCACCTGGCGCGCGCGACGGACGGCGCGGCGTTCGCGGCGGAGTTGCTAGCTCGCTACGTGACCGCGACAGAAGCAGTTTTTGCCGGAGCGCCGCCGCCGGAGCCGGTGATGGGCTGGCTGGAGTGGCTCTCGCTGCGTGGGCGGATCCTGCACCAGGATGTGCCGCTGGCGGAAATGGGCCCCCGGGGCGCGTGAGCGCTGGCTGAGGCGCGCCGCAAGACTGGTGGACACGACGATGGCAAGCAGAGTGCGCGACCTCCCGTTCTTCGACCGCGTCCTCGCGATGCGCACCTGCCTGACTTCGCTTGAAAACCCGGCTTCGATCTCCGACGACTCCGACATGTGGAGCATGTCCATGTTTGGCACCTCCCCCGCCGAGCGACTGATGGAGCGCAACGGGCAGCGGGTGCACGACGCCGACGTGATTGCCAAGGAGCTGGTGCGTATTGGGCCGACTGCGGCCGAAGCGGTTGCGGCTGGCCTGCGTCTGCAAGGATGGTGGCGAGATCCCCTGCTGCCGTACGCGCGCAAACACCGCACCGTGCCATGCATCCACGACGCGCTCGTACTGGTCGCGGTCCGCCTCCGCGATCCGTTGGCTGTCCAGGCTGCGAGAATCCTGGATGGCAAGCAGCTGCTGACGGCGGATCAACTGGCAGATCGACGGCGACGACGACGACGGCGACGATGACAAACGGGAGATCGGCCGGCCCACGACAGCGCCGCGAGCCTGCGATACGCTGACGTCCTGTACGGCGTTCGCACTCCGACGCCCAGGAGTCCACGACCATGAGCCGCCCCGACATCCATCTCCGCGACGCGACAGGCGCACAACTCCGCTGGACGCCGACCACGTTGCTGCAATCGGGCAAGGGCGAGCAGTTCCTCGAAGACGCCATCGCGGCCGACATCTCGGTGCTCGCGCTCGGGGCATACGGCTTACGGCTCGGCAACGCCCGGACGTTCAAGCAGGTGCGTTTCGCGGCTCCGGATGGGCGCAACCTGCGCGCCGACGTCGTGGCGGTCACAAGCGCAGGGCAATTGGTCGTCGTCGAGGTCAAGCGTCTCGGCAACCCGGAGTTGCAAGGGCGCGCAGTCATTGCCCAGGTGGTCGACTACGTCGCCACAGCCGCCGCGATGGCGGAAGGGGACTTGGTGCGTTCGCTCAGCGCCGACCACGCAACTTGGGAAGAGCTGGTACGTGCGACGTGGCCACAGGAGCAGCACGCTGACTGGCTGGCGGCGGATCTGCGGCGCAACATCGCGGAGGGCCGCGTCGTCATCGTGGTTGCTTGCGACGTTGTGCCCGACGGCGTTGCCGAAATGGTGCGCGCTGTCGCGAATCAACAGGCGCTGGCTTTTGAGCTCCGCATCATCGAGGTGACGCCGTTCGTTTGCGCGGCTCGACCCGGCGAAATCTTGCTGCAGGCGCACCACGCGGTGGCAACGCAAATCATTGCACGGACGGTCGTGCTCATACGCAATGAGGCCGGCAGCGATCGCGTGAGCGTGCAGGTCCAGGCTGACGATGCCGAGCGGATTCAGGAGAACGTCCAGCGGGCCACTGCGGAGCCTTCATTCGCGAGCCTCGCGCCGGTTGCCACCAAGCTGGGACTGCCGGTGGACGCGTTGGTGGACGAGTTGCTCGCCCTCCATAATGAAGCCCTGAGCGCAGAGTGGCCCGAAGTCGACCAGACGCTTCTGCGGGATGGTCAGGAACGCGAAGCGTCCCTTCCGGTCGGTCAGCCACCCGGGTTTAGGAACGGTCGATTCGGTGCGTATCTCAACCAAGGCTGGCGCCCGACCGTGTTTGTCGGGGCGATGGTGGACGGACGCGACCATCGAGTGCCGCTCTGCAGGCCGACGGATGGCGCGGACTTCACGGTCCTGTTCTGCGTCGGCCATACCCGGCAGAACCGGTTGCGGGTCCGCGACTGCCTGGCTGGTGCGGGTCTTGCGGCGCTGCGCCGACGGTTGAAGGCGGATGCGGGCGACTGGGCATTCCACGACAGCATGGCGTTGCGCAACCCGGAGATTTGGCAGCCCATCCACCTGCGCAAGCCGCTTGCCGACGTTTCCGCCGGTACGACAACCGCGGTTGAGCGGCGGGACCGCTGGTTTGCTGCCGCGCATGAGGCGCTCGGCGTGTTGTTGCGTGAGGATGAGATGCTGGAACTACGGCGGGGGCTCGACGTGGCGATTGGGGATGTCGCGGTGATCTGACGTACCTCGCGGCACGTGCGTCTCTGGACTCGGCGCTGCTTCGCAGAGGTCACGACTGCAGTATTACTCAAAAATACAGCGCAGCCCGTCGGACATGTTCCCACCAGGCAGTCTTTGCGAAGCGTCCGCGAGCGCGTGCGGCTGTTCCTGCAGATTGCGAGCTGGCCGAATGCATCGCCCTGCAAGTAGCGTCGCTGAACAACCTCAGCGAACTGCGGTGATGGCCGGAAGCGCGAGGAACGCTCGATCGGACCGTGCGATGAAGTTCAGTGTGTTGTCGTCGCAACGCGTGTCGGTCTCGAACATGAGCTTGCCACGCACGTGGCTGCCCGGCATGACGTTTGTTGCCTTCAGGTGGCCCGGTAGTCCCCAGGTCAGCTCGTCAGCGTTCTTGTCCTCGCTGCAAGTCGACAACGTGAAATAGAGTGGATTGACGTGCTTCACTTCCTGCGAAACGTTGGTGACGACGACATCCAGGACGATGAACCGGCCAGTGGCGTCATGCGTGTACGACGTGAGGCCACTCGACATGGACCTTCGGAGCTTCACACCGTCGACGGAAATCCGCAGTCCTTCGTGGGATTCCGTTCCGCGCTGAAGCCGATCCAGTTCATTCGCCCAGGTCTCCGTAGCCGCGCGCTTCTCGTCGCCCAGACGGGCCGCGGTGTTGGCTGCGAAAGACCGGCGCTCAAGCTGCCCCAGCATCGCAGCGGATGGCGTATCGGTCAGCGTCCGCGATAAGCGGTAGATGACGAGGGCGTCGTCCGCGTGCCCGTCTTTGGTCGCCTGATCGCCCTTCATTTTGAGGCCCTGCACGTTCGGATCGCGCCGCAAAGCTGCCTTCACCTCGGCGACGCGATCGGGAAGCAGCAGGTTCAGCGCAAACTCGTATCTCTCGGACGCGATTGCGTCCGCAACTTGCTTGGGGATCGGAATCGGCGCGCTTGGGGCCGGACGCGGCGGATCAGGCGGAATTGGCGCTGCGACGGAAGGTGGCGGTGGCGCCGGCACGATAACGGCCGGAGCGAGCCGTGCTGGCGTCGGTCGAACCGGCTCGGCAGTTTCTGAATGCGGATTCAGCTCGTGCGCAATCTTGGAGGCGGCGAACAGCAGCACGCCACTGGTGACAAGGATCTTGGCGGCCGTCCCCATTCGACTCTCCAGCAGCGACGCCCACGGCGCGCCGGGAGTGAACGGCCGTGTGCGACGATAGTCAAGCGGCGCTGCGACGTCGAGGACCCGGCTCGGGCGGGGCGAGGTGGATCCGGATAGGAAATCAGCAGTGGCGTCAGGACTGTGGCCGCCGCTGTGGCCGGATCCATCGCGTGGTGCCGATGGTCGCCCCCAAAGTTGGCAAAGTGTCAGTGCACCAGTGGATCGTCTCTTTATTACTGGAAAATACGCTAGACCTAATCGCGCTTGGTGCCGCACTGAACAGTCTCCGCGTACCCCCCAGATGCTCCGCGCCTAATGCTCCATGGCGCGCAGCGACTTGACGAGCGCATCCCTGTGTTCCTGCACACTTGCAGACCGCGTCAAGTACATCGACTGGACCGTGACCTGGCTGGACTTCCGCGCGAGCGGCTGCCGGAGGCCGTACTCGGCCGATTGCATGCGTGATGAACGTCGCCCAAGCCAATCACCCCAAGCGGCGTTCTGCCGCAGCGCGTCCTGCATCCCCGCGAGCTTGGCCAGCATGGCGTCCAAGTCGGGCGTCAACAGGCGTGTCCCAACGATGGGCGAGAGGTCCGGAATCGGAGGCAAGTCCTTGCGCTTCTTCTGTTTGATCTCCGGCACAGGATCGCTGCCGTCGTAGTCCGCTGGATACGCCGCCTGCATCTGCTGGCGGTACTCGGACTTCATCAGCGCGACCAGCTCGTCCTCGTACTCCGGCCAGATCATGAAGGAATCGTGCACGCAGATGACGGGCACGCCCTTTACGGCAAAGTGGTGCAAGATGTCGCGTGCGATCTGCCCGTCAACCGCCTGTAGTTCCAAGCCTTTGCCGGTGTAAAGGTGCTTGGCGATAGGCTGGTGCGCCGCCAAGATGGCGTCGACGATTTTGGCTGGCGTGACACCATCCGGCAAGCCGCGGCCCGGGATCCGTCGCGCACAACTGCTCGGATTGCCGCCCTCATCAAACCACTCGTACGTCTCACGCGACCAGTCGCCGTACTGCTTGCGCGCCATCGCGTGCGCGGTCTGGAGATTCTCCTCAGGCGACTTATCGGGACTGCCGCAGTTGGGGAGAGCCAGCAGCAGGACCTTCAAGAAGTCGCGCTGGGCCGGGCACTTCGGCCAGCCGGGAATCTCGATGTCGTAGCAGTCGAAGTTGTCGGTGAGCACATGCCGAACCAGCGCGTACAGCATGCGGATGTGCAGGTTCTTATAGTCGACCTCTACCAGCGCACGCAGCTCTCCGCCGTCCATGCCCATCTGGAGCGTCTCGCGGATCGGCACCACGCAGCGCGCCGGCAGGTTCTGGACGTTGCAGTAGTTGCGGCCACCGTGTTCCGTGTCACCGTCGTTCCATACGGCGTGCAGCAGGAGGTTGCCCGCGAAATACGCCCGCCAGCCGACGGCGTCACAAAGGGCCAAGCGGCATCGGGACGCAAGGCTGTTGATGTCGGTGAGCTTGCGGGATTCGCGCTCAAGTCGGCGCTGGCACGCCCGGGCGAGCTTGCTCTTCGGAACGCGCTGGTGCCCGCCCTCGAGGACCCGCGTGCGCATCTCCGGGCGCCCCGTCTTGGTCGTGCCGCCGGTCAGCTTCTTCTCGCCCTTCTCCTTGGTACGCGCCGACATCACGCACACTTGGCCGCTGTGACTGAGGATAATCGGCGTCAGGTCGGCGTCGAACGGCAGGAACGAGGGGGTCGGCACAATCGTCGAGAGCTGGCCAACGACCCGCGACGTCGTCACCTCGACCACGCCAAGCTCCTGCAGCGCCGTCGTTAGCGTCTTGACGACGGCCTGACCAGGCAACGACTCTGCCAGGCTGACTTGAGGCGTATAAGCGGAGCGGTGCAGGGAGAACGTGACGAGCACCGGCACGCCGTACGCGACCGAATCACAGCGTGCCTGCGCGAACGAGACGCACAGGTTCTGCAGGACCGCCAGGTAGTCGTCGGGCTTGCGCACGTTGCAGCCGGACGCCTTCAGGTGTGACATGACCGCCCGGTGGAGCGCCTCAACAGGCTCGCCCGACAGGCCGACCTGGAATTGCAGGCTGTGCTTGTACACGCCCTTCTTGTGCTGTAGCAGACCGCGAGGCTGCGTCGGAATCAGATCCAGGCCGTAGACATGAACCGGCCGCGACATCGCATGTTCGGGCAAGGGCAACTGCGCGGCGCCAAGGTCATCGGCGTAAGAGCGTCGTGAGGCCATCGGCCCCTCCTGCGCCAACACAGCCACCTGAACGCGCGCAACACGGTGACCCAGGACAACCTGTTGGGGCAACGTTCACGTTCAGGCGGCTGGGTTGGAGAAGGAAGGTCACGGCTGTCCAGGAGTGCCGGGTTGCGCCCGGCTCGAGGATCGTAGCACCCGAATCCCCACAGCCAAGCGATTTCGGTCATCTGATCCGCGCGCATAATAGGGCGAACCGTGAGGCCACGGTGCCGGCGCGATCCAGGCCTCATCACCGCGTGATCTGCGCCAGCGGCGCGGCCGGCGCGGCCACCGACGGCCGGTTGCGGCGCCGCAGAAGTCGGCGGTCGGCGCGCCGGGCCCGGGCGCCGCAGGCCCAGAAATCGCGCCAAATGGCTTGAGAGATCATCAGTATTCTCAGCGTCTTGTGTCGGTTTTTCTCCCTCTGTGGACCGTCCACATAGGGGGGAGCGGTGGGCGGTGGCGCAGCCGCCGGCCACCGGCACGCTCCTGCGCGGACGCGCGGCCGTGCACCGCCGGGCTGGCGCGACTGGGCGCCGGTGCGCGCGCTTGGGTTGAAGGGCAGGATATTACCGGCGATAATTCTGGCGTTGCGCGCGACCGGCGTGGTTCTGCCGGTCCAGACGTTGGTGCGCTGCCTTGCCGCCGTGGGGCGCCGGTGCGCGCTGGCTCGCGCACGTTCTCGCGGTGTCGGCGCTCGCGGCGCTTCGCGTGGGCGGCTGACGCCGGTTTGATCTGGGTGCCCTGTTGTGCCGGATGGCGGGAAGCGACGGGACATTGACGGCAACGACGGAGAGGGTGTACCTGCCGGGCGGCGTCGTCGTTCGGAGCCTGACGAGCGGAAGGGAGACGACCGGGTCACAATTCCAGTCGTTCATGGATGATCAGGCGTGCTTTGTTCGTGCGGAGACGCAGACGGTGGTCGGCTGGACTGCAGTCTTCGCGCTGGGTCCGCGGGTTGTGTCGTTGTAAGGAGTTGCATGGGCGGGACTGAACTGAAGAGATTCGCTGTGGCGCTGTTGTTTCCCGGAGAGTGGCGGTCCTTTGTTAAGGAGGTAGCCGAGGTTCTGGCGACGACGCTCTCGCCCGACCGAATCCTCTACGACAAGTACCATGAGGCGGAGTTCGCGAGGTTGGACTTGGACGTCTACTTGCCTCGGCTGTACTCAGAGCAGTCGGAGCTCATCGTCGTGTTCCTTTGCACCGAATACGACAGGAAGCGGTGGTCTCTGCTGGAATGGCGCGGGATTCGGCAGATTATCGCGACCACAGACCCGTCGCGCATCATGCCGGTGTGTTTCTCGGAGCCGGGGGACCTCGGTGCGCTGGGAATCTACTCCGGTGACGGCCGGTTCGAGGCCGGTGAGCGGACTCCTGATGAAGTGGCCCGCGCGATGCTCAGTCGGCTGCGGTCTTCGACCGGTTCTGCAGCAGACTACCGACTGTCACTACCGAAATTGCCCGAACCGAAGTCCGGCTCCGTACCGCGCGCCTGGAACATTCAGCCGACGACGGAAACATTTGAGCCATCCCCGCCGCCAACCGTATCGTCCCTCGAGCCGCTCGATGACACTGGTTGCGTGATTGCCATCGGCGAACCTGGCATCGGCAAGAGCACGGCTATGCGCGCCGAGTTCGCCGCAGCCCGCCAACGTGCCGACAACGATTCCCAACACTTTGTGGTTGGTGTGGACCTGCGGACGTATGCCGATGAGCGGCGGCTGATCGAGGACGTGTTCGCCTCGGCTTGGTGGCGAGCTTGGGCGGCGGGGACCGCCAAGCTGACGCTGTACCTCGACAGCTTGGACGAATGTCGGCTGGGTACGCCGCTTCTGACCGATCTCCTGACCGACCAGTTGGAGACACAGCGGAAGGCACTGGGGCGTTTGCGCCTGCGTGTCGCCTGTCGGACCGCGGACCTGCCACGTCAGATCCGGGATGTTTGGCGCAAAGACCTGTTTAAGGAGCACGGCTACTGCACGGCGCGTGTTCCACTGCTCACAGACAATGAGGCGGAGACGATTCTCCGGCAGGCAGGCCTCGATCCGGCCACAGTTCTTTCCCGTGTCAAGGACCTGAACGCGACTGAACTCCTGCGGCGCCCCGTCACGCTTGAGTTGCTTATACATGGATTCCGTGGGGCGTTGCCGCCGACATCATTGAGCGACCTGTACACGCAGGGCTGTCGCGCGCTGGCCTCCGAATCGAACACTGCCCGGGCAGATCGCCAGGCCGCTCAACCTGGCACGCCGGATGGTCCTCAATTGCTTGCCCTGGACACGCAAGCGGCGGCGTTGGTTGTCTTCGCCAACCTGACTGCGATTGACGACCACAGCCCGAACCTCAGTCATGATGACCTCCCCATCGATGATTGGGCAACAGGCAACGAGTTCGGGCCTCCTCGGGTCACAGCTAGCCTGGCAAACACGCGCGCCGCACTCAAGATGGCCCTTTTCGCGCAGCCGAAGTTGCACGAACCCAGGTATGAGTTCGCGCACCGCACATATGCGGAATTCCTTGCGAGCCGCCATCCGAACCGCGCCGCGTTGCGCTCTCTCCTGTTCATGGAAGGGACGGACCGCAACCGAGTCGTGCCGCAGTTGGCAGAAGTGGCGGCCTGGCTGGCCGGAATCGACGACGACTTTCGAAAGGCAGTGCTCGACACGGAACCGGACGTCTTGCTGCGCAGCGACGTGGTCCGCAGCGATGACGGGATGAAGGTCCAAGTGGCGCAGGCGCTCTTGGACGCCGTCGAGCAGAAGCGGCTGTCTTGGACGCAGGCCCACGAACTGAACGGAGGGGAGGTACTTCGCTGCGACGGCACGGCAGCCGTGGTCCAGCACGCGATGATGGACAGCGCTCGTTCCGTCCCGACCCGTATGGTCGCCGTCAAGTTGGCCCGTGACTGTGACTTCAAACAAGCCAAGGACTCGTTCTATGCACTCGCACTCAGCCCCGAGATCGTGCTTGGCTTACGTATCGCAGCTGCAGGCACCATCGCCCGATTAGAACTGGGCGACTCGCGGCTGCGCGGGCTCGCCGAGGGAGTGAAGGAGGACAAAGAGGACGAACTCAAGGGCTGTGCTTTGCGGGCCCTCTGGCGGAGCGGGGATATTCGGGATAATATTTTCGAGTTCTTGGATGTACCCAAAGAGGAAAGTTTGTTCGGGGCTTACAAGGGCTTCCTGTACGAACTTGAACGTGAACTGCCCACTGACTTGCTCCCTTCCGCACTTGCTTGGGCGCGTGACCGTCGCGGACATTCCTACGGTTACGGCCCGCTGGTCGATCTGTGCGATTCCATCGTCCGTGCTGCATGGAGGAACATCGGATCGGAAAACGTTGTTGGTGGACTCGCCGATTTGGCGCTGGTTTGGGCCAAGGATCACGAATCCATCCTTCCGCGGCCGAGTGGATCCTGGTCAGCGGGAGGCGAACAGAAAGAGCTTGATCGACCAACGTTCGCGGAGCGGCGAGAGGTCATTCAAGTTCTACTCTCGCGCGGAAACGTCACGGATGCATCTTGGCGGGCGTTCGTCTTCAGTCGGGAGCCGCTCATGCTCGCTGAGGACGTCGAATGGCTGCTGACCCTGGCCGACTCCCTGACGGATGTACAAAAGGGTCCTTGGGCGTCGCTTACCATGACGCTCGCGACGTCGGTCGCCGGTGCCTGCGAGTTTATTGCGGAACACTACGGCCAATTGCTCGCCGATCCGTCGCTCCACTATGCTTTTGGCCCATTCCTCGACCCCATTCCGCTGCACGGCGATGCAGCGAATGGCATGCGTGCGAGGGAAGCCGAGTTCATGCGCGCACAAGCTGAGCAAGAAGCGGCGAAACGGAAACGCGCCAACCAGTCCCTAACCCTCGACCCCAAAGTACGGGTGCTTGACTGGCTCGAACGAGGTGAACAAGACCCGAAAGACGGGTGGTGGAAGGTCTGGCTACAGCTGACGCTGACGCCAGGTGCGACGCAGTACGGCAGCCCTCTGCGCACGATGGTCACCGCGATGCCCGGGTGGCACGATGCGACGCAGGAGACGAGGGAACGCCTGATTTCGCTCGCAGAAGCGTATCTGGACACCGGCGATCCAGATCTGAAATCGTGGCTAGGCAAGTCCGCGGTTCACCATCCGGCGGCGGCTGGCTACGCGGCTTTCGGCTTGTTGCATTCAGTTGCACCCGCGCGCTTCGCGGTGATTGGAAGTGATCTCTGGGAGAAGTGGGCGGGCACCATCACCGCCGTCGCTGTGGACGGGACAGACGAGCACACACTCCAAGCCGACTTGGTGAAGGCAGCCTATGGGTACGCGCCGAAGGCCATTCTCGAAACTCTCAAGACCTTGCTCGTTACGGAGAGCACGGAGCTCAAGTTCGTTTTCAGCCAGCGGGTGGTGGCGCAGTGCTGGGATGACCGTTTGGCGGGGTTCTTCCGAGAATTGTTGTTCGGTTCGGACCTCATCCCCGAAGCCAAGGCGCCGATTGTCGAGTTGCTGCTCGCACACGGCGACAAGGAGTCTCTGGCGTGGGCCTGCGAAGCAGTGAATGCGGGTGGGAATGCCATTCCGGACGCGCTGCGACCGGTACTCGCGACCGAGGTCCTGCTGGCCTCGCCCGATGTCGCGTGGCCGCAGCTTGCACCCGTATTGACGGCGGACACCGAGATCGCGCGCAAGGTGTTCCACTCGCTTGGGCGAAGGGGCGGCTACGCCGGTGCCTGGCCGCGCACGCTGGATCTGCGCCGTGATGGTGAAATCCTGGCGCTGATGTTTCGCCTCTTCCCAGCCGAGGGCAGCCGACGACGCGGAGCCGGGGTTGTTGGGCCCGAGGAGGGCGCTGCCATGCTGCGGGACCAACTGCTCAACCGTGTAATCGCGCTTGGCACCCAAGCAGCGGCGGACGAACTCGCGGCGTTGGCCAGCGCCACCGGCTTGGCTTGGTTGGCCGAACGCGCGCTGGAGGTGACGGCTGTTGCTGCGCGGCGCGCATGGACTCCATTGAAGCCGAGCGAACTGTTGGACCTTCTGGGAGGACGCAATGACTAACCTGTCATTGACTGCCGCATACAGTGACGTCGCCGCCAGTGCGGAGCGAAGGGAAGACGTGCTGGTTCTCGCCACTGAGTGGGACCCTACCAAGGGCGGGCTTTCTGTGTTCAACCAGAAGTTGTGCAGGAGCCTTGCCAAACTCGAATGCCGGGTGGTCTGCTACGTGCCGCCAATGGAAGGCGCGGCGCGTGTGGAGGAGAATGTCTTGATTTGGCCCGCCAAGTTGGTTTCCGGCGTAGATCCTTCGACTAACGGGTATCTAATCCAGACGCCCATTGTCGACTACCCTGGTTTCGAAGCATTCGCGCCGAACATCGTAATCGGGCATGACGACAAGACCGGCGGGCTTGCAAAGACCTATCGGAGCCGTTGGCCTGAAGCAAAGATCGTCGTCTTTGTGCATACGTATTCGCCGGGGATTCGTCCGTACAAGGTGGACGGGGCACATGGCGCGCGACGTGCGGCCGAGTTCGACGAACTTGAAGCGCTGATAAGCGGTGCGGATGTCGTCGCGTGCGTGGGCCCGCACCTGCACGACCAGGTCTCAGGGATTGCTGAATACGTGGGCACCAAGCAGTTGCTCTGCTTCGTGCCGGGATTTGGCCCTCATCGATCCCCACGCACGACGGGTTCGGCGACGAGAATGGGCGTGCTGCTCGTAGCGCGTACAAAAGATCCAGAGCTCAAGGGACTCCCTACCGCCTGTGCTGCGGTCTTGGCCGCCGCGGTATCCAAACCGGAGTTGGAGATCGAGTTCAGGATCCTAGGTTGTGAAAACGGCAAGGCGGAGGCGCTCCGAGAGGATTGTGTTGCCAACATCGATTCACCCCTGGTGCGGGTTACCGTGCTGGAGTACGACCCGCAGCCGGGCCATGTTGCCCGTGAAATGTTCCTTGCCTCGGTGACCCTCATGCCGTCCGCGGAGGAGGGCTTCGGTTTGGTGGCTTTTGAAGCGCTTGGTGCAGGTTGTCCAGTGCTGGCAACACCGCACTCCGGCTTCGCGGAACTCCTGAAGACCTTAAGCGTGGAACTATATGAACAACACGTGGTGGGCGCTCGGGAGACGGCAGAGGAATCGCAACAGGAGTGGGGTCGACGGATTCGCGCGCTCTGGGCTAATCCCAATAAGGCGCGTGATCAGGTGACGCTGGCGCAGGAGGCGCTCAACGTGTACACGTGGGAAAAGTCCGCGAAAGCGCTGCTCGAGTACATCGGCAAGCTACCGTGAGCCAAGCCACACCAGTTCAGATTGGCACAGGGAGAAGAGCAAATGGTGACCAGAACCGGTAGCGCGGCAGAATTCATCCTCACATTCATGGCGCGACAGCCCGAGCGCGCTTGGCGGATCTCTGAACTTCTCACGGCGTGCGAGGGTAGATGGAAGGCCGACAACTTCCACGAGACGCTGAAGAGGCTGCTGGCGGCCGGGCGCGTCCAGAAAACCGTCGGCGCTGATCGGTCAGCGCGGTGGTCCGCGGTGACGGCGCCGGCCGGGACGTCATCGCCTACGGAAACGCCGCCCGTCGCGCCGGGGGCGACCGAACCTGCCGGCAAACCCGCTGACCGCGCGTCGACTCTGGCGGGAGAAGCAGGCACCGCGGCTGAGTTCGTGTTGGGGCTCCTGGGGACACAGCCCGACCTCGAATGGCGGATTTCGGAGATCGTTGAGGCGGGCGGCTGTTGGACCGATGGCGGTGTGTCCACCACAATGAAGCGCCTGCTGGCTAAAGGACTCGTGAGGAAATCCGTCGCCGACCGGCAGGCTTGGTGGGGAATCGCGAAGGCGGATGCAGGCATCGCGGGCTCAACGAAGGGCGCCAAGTCGGCACCAACACCGGTGATGGCATCTGTACCGGAACTGGCAGCGGTTCCCGAGCCAATTGCAGAATTGAGTTTTGTCGCGGCTGAGTCAGACCGTACCGCCGCCACCGCGACGCAATTCGTCGCCGCGCTTCTCGCCAGCAAGCCTGCGCGTGAATGGCGGATCGCAGAAATCGTCGCCGCCGGTGGCCAGAAGTGGACAGAGCCCAATGTCTACAAGTCGTTGGTCCGCCTGCTCAGGGCCGGCAAGCTCAAGAAGACGATCACTGGCAGGACGAGTTGGTGGTCAGCGGCAACTGCGACGGCAACGACAACAATGCCGAACGCCGTGGTGCCGTCAGCACCTACAGCTCGCGCGACACCAATCGCACCGGCGACCGGGCAGCAGCTCGTCAAGCCAGCAGAACGCTCCGCTGGCAGCGCAGGCCGGTTCATCCTCGATCTGCTGGCCTGGCACCCCGACTACGAGATGCAAGTAAGCGACATCTGGGACGAGTCGGAGCGGAAGTGGGCGCGGCAGACCATCGCCAACACGGTCGACAGGCTCGTGGCCGCGGGGAAAATCGCGCGCGTCAAGGACGGCGGGCAGGTCTGGTATTCGAACGCGGGAAAGTGATGGCGAGGGTGGTCGGCCCCGCGCCGTTGACCAAGCCCAACGCCGACTCGACGGGGCGATTGGTGGGCTGCCGTGCACGCGTAGCGGAGCTTTAGTAATCGCGACTGGTATCAACGTAACCGCCCGGCCTAAGCCGCACTCCACCGCTCCGGCAGCAGTTCCTCGACCCGCGCCGCCGGCCAGTCCTGCACCCGCATGAGCACATCCGCCAGATACTCCTGCGGATTCACGCCCACCGCCTCGCAGCTCCTGACCAAACTCATCAGCACCGCCAG
>CAIMLR010000016.1 GCA_903842345.1 uncultured Myxococcales bacterium | reverse complement strand
TGCAGCGCGCGGTTTTCGGCAAGAAGTCCGAAAAGCAGCCACGGGCTGCCAAATTGACGCCGCCGGTGGATCCGGCCCAGTCCAAGCAAAAGCGCCAGGAGAACGCCGAAACGCTGCAGGCGCTGCCGGAAGTGCGCATCGCGCATCCGGTGCCCGACGACCACAAGGCGTGCCCGAGGTGCGGTGGCGAGGCGAAGCGCCCGATGCCGCCCAAGCTCAGCGAGCAGTGGGAGTACGTGCCGGGCCACTTCGAGCACCGCGTCCACGTGCGTCATGTGCTGGCGTGCGGGTGCGGCGAGCACATCGTGACCGCGCCGGTGCCGGCCAAAGTCATCGACCGCGGCAAGTACGGGCCTGGGCTGTGCGCGCACGCGGTGGTGAGCAAGTGCGCGGACGCGATTCCGCTGCATCGTCTGGCCAAGATGTTTGCGCGCGCGGGCGTGCCCATTTCGGACCGCACACTGGGCGAGCTGTTTCACCTCTCGGCCGAGCTGCTGACGCCGATCTACGACGCACTGATGAAGAAGATCGCCGCGGACGAGGTCGTGCAGGCCGATGAAACTCCCCTCCAGGTCCAAGCGCCGGGCAAGACCAAGCGCGCGTACGTGTGGACTTTCCTGTCGGGTGACCGCATCGGCTATCGCTTCAGCTCAAGCCGGTCGGGGCTGACGCCGCTGGCGGTGCTGGGCGGAACGAATGGCACGCTCGTGGTCGACGCCTACACCGGCTACAACGCGACGTGCACGCCGGAACAGCGCGAGCGGGCTGGATGCCTGGCGCACGTGAGGCGGAAATTCCACGACGCGCAGTCGAGCGCGCCGGAAGCGGCGGTCGAGGCGATGCGGCTGATTCTCGCGGTGTATCGGGTGGAACACGAAGCCAAGCGGCTGGGCGTCGTGCGGACGCCAGCGCATCGAGAGCTGCGGCAAACGGCGGGCAAAGCGGCGATGGCGGCGCTACACGACTGGCTGCTGGCGCAGAAACCGCAGCACCTCCCAAAGAGCCCGATGGGCGGCGCCATCAGCTACGCGCTCGGTCAGTGGCAGGCGCTGCAGGTGTTTCTGGAGAATCCGGCGGTGCCGATAGATAACAACGCATCGGAGCGGGCCCTCAGAATCGTGGCGCTGGGGCGGAAGAATTTCCTATTCGTGGGCAACGATGTCGCCGGGCAGAACCTGGCGGTGCTGATGAGCCTGGTCAGGAGCTGCGAGGCGGTGGGCGTGAATCCGCAGGAGTATCTGGCGGATGTGCTCATGCGGGTGCAGGACTGGCCGGCGGCTCGGGTCGAGGAGCTGCTGCCGGAGCGGTGGAGTGCGGCTTAGGCCGGGCGGTTACAATATTGTAGCAGCGTGCGCAAGTGTGTAGATCTGTGTGATTCCTGCGCGATGGCCCCGCCAGAAACATCCGAATTTCCAAAAAAAGACCTGCGCAGTCGAGCCTTCGTGTCTTGGGTCAGGTTCTGGCCGGGAGCTGGGCAGGCCGTCGCCCGTTGACGGCCTGAGCTCCGGCCCGCACAATGAGCGAAATTGGCTTCGTTGGATCGCTCGACGCGCCGCCAGTCTCCACGAGACAGGGCGCCGTGGGCGTTACCAAACACTATGGGGTGGGTTCATGAAATGGCGACCGTTCGTATTGGCTGCCGCTTGGGCGGTCTTGGTTCAGGCGTGTGGGGACCCACCGCAGACGAACAATCAGGCTGCGCTTGGCAAGAATCCGCTGCTCCGTATCTGGGGGGAAGCGCCTGCGGCGCCCGCGGGTGTGGCGCTTGGGCTGTTCGTGGAAGTGGACTCAAAAGGGCTGGAAGGCCTGACGGTGACGCTTACGTCGACCGACGCTCAGATCTGCTTGTCGCGCCAGATTCCCTCGGCAGCGAGTGCAGTGGACGCGACGGATGGTGGGGATGCTACGAAGAGCGACTTGGCCGCGGCAGGTGGCGATGATGGCCTAGATTGCGGCCTGAGTCGGCAGTTGGACGTCGGCGCCGGCGGGATCTTCACCGCCATTCTGAAACCGGAGGCAGGCCGGAACTCGGTCCTCATCACTGCTGTCCTCCGCGACAAGGCTGGAAAGCCGCTGACTTCGGTGATGCGCCGACTGTCGCCAGAAGCG
The DNA here is from genome assembly GCA_903842345.1 of uncultured Myxococcales bacterium. Taxonomy (GTDB): domain Bacteria; phylum Myxococcota_A; class UBA9042; order UBA9042; family UBA9042; genus CAIYBN01. Next base: position 19,170 of record CAIMLR010000016.1, on the reverse strand, counting down.
CCGGACAGCAGTGTCAGCGACGACGCGGGCGTTACGGACGACTCGGTCGCCGCGGATACCATCCCCAACGCCGCCGAGACGTCTGACTCGGACGACTCCGGCCCACTGGATGCGGGGGCGGACACGCAAGTCGCAGAGGACATCACGAATACCGTGGATGCGGTCAGCGCAGCCGATGCAATCGACGCAGTGGAGGATACGAAATGAGCGCACGCAATGACGGGTGGGTGGTATTGGCGACCGGCACGAAGCTGGGGGCCACGGTTGTGACGTTGATGATTTGCCTTGCCGCGCCGGGGGTGGCCACGGCCACCGACCAGCCGGAGCGGGGACAGCCCCAGGCGCAGCCAGCGGGCCAGCCCGACTCAGGGAAATCCAAGGCGGACGGGGCGACCCCGGTGGCGGACGGGCGCAAGGAAGGTCCCAAGACGACACCAGTCGCGCCGAAGAAGGGCAATACTGTCGGTGCCAAAGAGGAAGCTAACAAGGCCGTCGCCGACGAGACGAGGGATGACGCGGTGGCGGAGAAGCACAAAGAAGCGGCCGCCAAGGAGGCGGGGCACGTGAAGAAGGTCGACGCTGCCCCCGGGAAGCGCAACGACGAGAAGGTCGCGGCTGGAGGGGAGGCCCGCGAGCCTGAAAGCAACTGCAGCTTTTGGAAAGGCCACGTCGGTACGGATGTCGCCGTCGGAGGGTTGAAGCTGCGTCAACAGATTTCATCCTCCGCTCGCGCCGCCGCGGATGACGACGCGGAGTGGGGCAAGACTGGGCGACACGGAAGCTACTTCGTCCTCGCCTTCGGTCCCGATGGCACGCTGCTGGGGAACGCGGAGTCATTGGACATTGGTGAGGATGAGAAGATCGTCGTTCTGCTCTATCGCGCGCCGGCGCCGAACGCGGGCGCGTACAGCATCAAGGTTGAAGGGTGCACGCGCAGTTCGGTCCGGGTTGACGGCTCGTGGTCGGCGACCACGACCATGGTTCATGGGCCCGGGGCCGGTGACGCGGAGCGAGCGGGCACTCCATTGGACCCAATGGTCCAATTCTTGAACACCTGCTCCGCGGACCAGCCCGTAACCATCACCGTCTCCGTGCCGCCGGTCCTCAACTGCGGAGAAAATAGCCCTCAGACCCGAATCACCACCGAGAAGATCTACAACTACACCGTTACGGTTGGGGCCGCCATCGGCGCCAGCTTCACGACCTCGGGCGACTATCACAGCGTGGGCGCGACGCCCGGCATTGGCGGTGCCCCTGGCCAAGTCTTCGACCGCGCCTCGGGGCTCAACTACGGCGTGGTTGGCGTCGTGACATGGTTCCCGGCGGGATATCGCCCTACGAATCCCGAATTCTTCAGTGGCCGACGTGTCGGCCTGAGCACGGCGATCACGCTGACATCGCCGCTCTCGAACGTGAATCTGATGCTCAGCTATGCGCTGGCCCCGGGGCTGCTGGTACACGCGGGCCTCGACCTACTGCACAAGGATGCGGTCTTGGATGGCGGTCTGCAGGACGGTTCCACATTCAACGATGATACCAGCCGCCTCCCGACCCACGACGTGTGGAGCGCGCATCCGCGGATGGCAATCGCGTTGTCCCTCGGTCTGGACTTGGCGCGTAAGCTGATTGGGCCGTAGGTCTGTCGAAAGGGGGGAAACCATGAACTACGTTGCACCGTTTGATGCACCCTCCTTGAGCGGGCAGCAGGGGTTCGACCGGATCCAAGGCGTCGACTTGACCAACGATCCGCCGGCTGCTGCCAATCTCGCGATGTATGCGACCCACGTGTACAACCAGCACGACCTGTTGGCGTGTACGGCGTACTCAGTTGCCGCGCTGATGTCCATGCGCACGAACATCGTTTCCAAGAGGTGGCTGCCATTTGACGCCGACGAGTGCTTCTCGGCCGTCGCACAGTCCCGGGACCGCGGTGTCTCAACCCGGGTGATGCAGTATGCATGTTCGCCGGGGATGCTCATCCTTGGTGAACAGGGGCGCATGAGAATTCCGGGCTTTGCGTTTGCCCAACTCGGTGCGGGTCAGGCCGAAAATGTGCGCCAGGTCAAGGCTGCTCTGGCTGCGATGGTTCCGGTCGCGCTCGCACTCCTGCTCCCAGTGGATTGGGACCGTCTGCCGGGGCGCTCGATGTCAACCGTCCCTGGTGGCGCATACCACCAAGTCTGCCTAACCGGCTACGATGCAGACCGCGTCTACTTCGTGAATTCGCTCGGCACGGCGTGGGGCGACAACGGCTTCGGATCGATGTCATGGGGCGTCGTGACGAATGCAGCCCAATGGGATTGTTGCTATGCGTTGGCGGCGCTTGCCGGCTGAGGAAGGAGGACCGATGGCGTTCCTTGATGAAGTCAAGAAGGTGACCTGGCAGAGTCCTCGGATGCTGCTGGGAATCTTGCTGTTCTTGTTGGCCGCAGTCGGGATGACTGTTGCAGCATTCATGCCCAGCCTCGGCGGGGGCGTGCCGGCGGTCGCGTCGGTCGTCTTGCTGATTGCGTTCGCGTTGGTGGAGCCGCGCCTCATGTATGGGCGTGGCGATGCGCCGTCGACCATGCGCGTGGCGGTGCTCATGGTGGTCGCGACGTTCATGCTCGTGGTCATCAAGTCGGGATGGGAGAACCACGCGGCTCCCGCGCTTGACAGCACGTGGGCGTGGGTACTGGGCATCGCACTGACCGGCAAGGTCGCCCAGGTCGTCGGGGAGCGTCCGTCGCCCGCAACACCCGCCCCACCGCTGGTTGGCAACGCGGCGCCGGCCGTTGGAAACACCGTCGTCCAGGCAACTTCTGGACCGAAGTTCCAGCCACAGCCTTGATGCCGATTCCGTGGTCGACGGCTTGTTGCGGAACCATCACCTGATCGCTCCCTACCGCACGCACCGCACACGATTCGCACCGCTGATGTCCCCGTACACGACGTTGCCCTCGAAGAAATCGAGTTGCCACGCAGTGGTCGACGAGCCTTGGCGCTGCACCGAACTCCAATACCAATCGGTCGAATTTCCGGTGAACACGACCGTATTCATCGGCGGTCCATAGACCGTGCGGTCAACGATGCTCAGCAATTCCCGGATGGTCGGCACGCGCCAGCCGCTGCTGTAGTTGCCGACCGACAAGGCGGCGCAGTAGGCTTGGGCGCTGCCGATCGCAGCGGTGGCTGACCATGTGCAAGTACTCGGGGAAATGGCCTGCTGCCAGTACAGACCCGTGGCGTTGTCCAATACCGTGCCGCTGCCGCCGCCTCCAACGGTGAAGCGCGATGTCGGATACTGTACGCTCCCGTTGGAGCGCACGCACCGCACGGTTTCTGGGGTGATGGCAGCGTCGTACGAGACGGTATGGCCGGACAGATAGCCAGTGAACCAGTTCGAGCCGGTGGTGCCAGCTTGCGCCACCGAGGTCCAGTAGCCGGTAGCCACGGAAAACGGGAAGAAGGTGTTGCTGATCATCGGCGAGCCCATGGGGTAGTCGATCAGGCTCTCCCCTTCTGCCACGGTGGGCAAGCGCCAGTCATCGTGACCTGCCAGTGTAAGTCCGTCGCAATAGGTCGTCGCTGCGGCCCACGCGTAGGCGCCGCTCACTGACTGTTGCCACATGAGCTGTGACTGCGAGTCGCTGACGGTTCCATCGCCGTTGTCCTTGAACGTATTGGGGGAAATCGGCCGCTCGCCCCATACGGGCCAGTCGTACGTGCAAACGCTCTTGCTGCCGCTCGCCGTGCCGACTGATGTCACCGTGCCGCCGCAACCGCACGAGCCGCCGTTGATGCCGCTGCCCCAGAAGCTGCTATTGCACACGCAGCCGACGCTCGTATCGCAAGTTGCGTTGGCTGCACACGTACTCGCGCTCCCAGGCGAACAAGCTCCGTTTGTGCACGTGTCCGTGCCAGTGCAGGCGTTGCCATCGCTGCACGCGGTGCCGTTGCTCACGTTGCTCGCGCCCGTGCAGACCGCGCTCACGTTGCAGGTTTCTCCCGATGTGCACGCATTGCCGTCGGAGCATGGCGTGGACGCGGGCAAATTTGCGTGTGTGCACCCAGCGGCGGCGGTGCAGAGATCCAGCGTGCACTGCTTGGCGTCATCGCAAGTAGTGGTGGTGTACGTCGAGCACGCACCGGAGGTGGCGCAGCTTGCGTTGCCCCACAGGTCCGTGTGGGCGAGCCACAAGTCAGGGTTACCGGATGCAAAGTCGACGCCAGCGATCGCCAGCCCAACGTTGCCGATTTTGGCGACGGCCAAAGCGGCCGCGCCAGGCACGCCGCCGTAGCTCTGGTCCCAGAGTTTGTTGCCAACGACATCTGTTCGTACGACCCACGCGTCGGCGTTGGCATTGTTGCCGACGACGGCAAAACCGCCTTCGCTGGTTTGAACGAGTCCATAGCTGTATTCGTCGTTGCCGGTGCCGTAGGTGTGGTCCCACAACGGGTTGCCGGTCGAGTCCGTGCGCACCAGCCAAAAGTCGTTGTACCCCGCTCCTTTGGACGCGGTCGTGCCCGCCAGGGCGAAGCCTCCATCGCTGGTCTGGACCAAGGCCCGAGCGGTGTCGTAGCCGATTCCGCCGTAGGTCCGGTCCCAGACTTTGTTGCCGTTGGCGTCCGTGCGCACAAGCCAGTAGTCCATGCCGCCGGCCCCTTTGGAACTGCTGTAGCCCGCGAGGGCGAAACTGTTGTCCGAAGTGACAACCGCAGCGACAACATAGTCGGTACTCGCGCCGCCATAAGTCTGGTCCCAAACCTTGACGCCGCTCGCGTTCGTCCGCACGAGCCAGCCGTCGTTGCTCCCGGCCCCCTTGGAAGCGGTGTTGCCGGCGACAGCGAAGCCGCCGTCGCTTGTTTGCACGACCGCATAGGCGGCGTCGCTGCTGGCGCCACCATAGGTCTGGTCCCAAGTCTTCGCGCCGCTTGCATCGGTCCGAACGAGCCAGAAGTCGTTCCCGCCGGCGCCTTTGGACTTGGTATAGCCGGCCACTGCGAATCCGCCGTCCACCGTCTGCACGACCGCGGTCGCGTAGTCGGCGAGGAGCCCGCCGTAGGTTTGATCCCACAGTTTCTTGCCGCTGGAGTCGACGCGCACGAGCCAGAAATCGTCACTCCCCGCGCCCTTCGCGTTTGTGCTCGCGGCCAAGGCAAAGCCACTGTCGCTGGTCGCTGAGAGCGCGTACGTGACGTACTGAGAATCGCTAACGCCGTAGGTCTGGCTCCAAACTGCGGGCGACCCGGCGCAAACGCCGCTCTGGCAGCCGTCGGAGATTGTGCAGACGTTGCCGTCGTCGCACGTCGCGCCGTTGGCCACGTTGGCGTGTGCGCACGCGAGACTCACGCAACTATCGGCGGTGCAGGCGTTGCCGTCATCGCACGCGTACGTACCAGCGCAGACGCCGGCAGTGCAGAGGTCCGTGGCGGTACAAGCGCTGCCGTCGTTGCAGATCACGCCATTGCTCTTGCTCGGATTACTGCATGCCCCGGCGCTACACGAACCGATATCGTGGCACTGGTCGCTGGCACTGCAGATGACCGCTGTGCCGCCGCAAGTGCCGGTGGTGCAGACATCGTTGTTCGTGCACGCGTTGCCGTCGCTGCACGATGTGCCATTGCTGGCGTTCGGGTTCGTGCACACGCCCGTTCCGGTGTTGCAGGTTCCTGCGGTGTGGCACGCGTCCAACGCAGTGCAGGTCACAGGACTGGCGCCCGTGCAGACGCCGGTTTGACACGAGTCACTCTGGGTGCACGCGTTGCTGTCGCTGCACGACTTGCCATTGCTGGCGTTCGGATTGGTACACACGCCGGTTCCCGTGTTGCACGTTCCCGCCGTGTGGCACTGGTCCAACGCGCTGCACGCCACTGGGCTTGCGCCGACGCAGCTGCCGGACTGGCACGCGTCGCTCTGGGTGCACGCGTTGCCGTCGCTGCACGATGTGCCATTGCTCGCGTTCGGGTTGCTGCACACGCCGGTTCCCGCATTGCATGTTCCCGCCGTGTGGCACTGGTCCAACGCGCTGCAGGTCACAGGACTGGCGCCCGTGCAGACGCCGGCTTGGCACCCGTCACTCTGGGTGCACGCGTTGCCGTCGCTGCACGGTGCGCCGTTGCTGGCGTTCGGATTGGTGCACACGCCGGTTCCGGTGTTGCAGGTTCCAGCAGTGTGGCACTGGTCCAAAGCAGTGCAGGTTACAGGATTCGCGCCGGTGCAGACGCCAGTTTGACACGCGTCGCTCTGGGTGCACGCGTTGCCGTCGCTGCACGACGTGCCGTTGCTGGCGTTCGGGTTGGTACACACACCGGTTCCGGGGTTGCAGGTTCCAGCGGTGTGGCACTGGTCCAGCGCTGTGCAGGCCACAGGACTCGCGCCCGTGCAGACGCCGGCCTGGCACGCATCGCTCTGGGTGCACGCGTTGCCGTCGCTACACGATGTGCCATTGCTCGCGTTCGGGTTGGTGCACAAGCCGGTTCCCGTATTGCACGTTCCCGCCATGTGGCACTGGTCCAACGCGCTGCAGGTCACAGGACTCGCGCCAGTGCAGACGCCGGCCTGGCACCCGTCGCTTTGGGTGCACGCGTTGCCGTCGTTGCACCCGGTGCCGTTGCTGGCGCTGGGGTTGCTGCACAGGCCGGTCCCGTTGTTGCAGACACCCGCCGTGTGGCACTGGTCCAACGCAGTGCAGGTCACAGGACTCGCGCCCGTGCAGACGCCGGCCTGGCACGCGTCGGTCTGGGTGCACGCGTTGTCGTCGCTACACGATGTGCCATTGCTCGCGTTCGGGTTGCTGCATACGCCGGTCCCAGTGTTGCAGGTGCCCACTGTGTGGCATGAGTCTGACGCACTGCACGTCACCGGACTCGCGCCGGTGCACACGCCCGTCTGGCAAGTGTCGGTCTGCGTGCACGCATTGCCGTCGCTGCACGACGTGCCGTTGCTGGCGTTTGGGTTGGTGCACGCGCCGGTTCCCGTGTTGCAGGTTCCCGCGGTGTGGCACTGGTCCAAAGCAGTGCAGCTCTTCGCCGTCCCGCCGCACGCCCCGCTGGAACACACGTCGCTGCTCGTACAGAGATTCCCATCGTCACACGGCAGCGCGTTGTTGGTGAACACGCAAGTTCCACCTGCACAACTATCGTTCGTGCAGTCGTTGTTGTCGTTGCAGACCTTCGCCGCGCCGGCGACGCACGCCTTGCTGGCGCATTGGTCGTTGAGCGTGCACGGGTTGCCATCCGAGCAAACTGCCGTGTTGGCGACGTGCTTGCACCCAGTGGTGGGGGCGCACGTATCATCCGTGCAAGGGTTGCTGTCGTCGCAATTGGCGCTCGGGCCTGGTTGACAGGTGCCAGCGAGGCACGAGTCCGGCGTCGTGCAAACGCTGCCATCCGCGTCGCAGGACGTGGAATCCAGAGAGGTCTTGTCAACGACGCAAGCCCCCGAGGCCGCGTCGCAGCTATCCTTCGTGCACGGATTCAGGTCATCGCACAACTTGGCCGGCCCTGCCACGCAGACCTTGGCAACGCACGCGTCATTTGCCGTACAGGCACTGAAGTCTGCGTTGCAGGGGGCGGCATTGGCTACGTGCTGGCACCCCAGCTTTGCCTCGCAACTGTCGTCCGTGCACGGGTTGCCGTCGTCGCACGAAACTTGCGGGCCGGACTTGCACACCCCGGAACTGCACGAATCGCCGTTCGTGCAAACACTGCCGTCCGCGTCGCAGGACTTGTTGTCGGCGGCAGCCACTTTCAGGCACTGGCCGCTTGTCGCTACGCATTGCATCGACTGGCAGCCCGAGTCGAGACTCGTGTCACAAACCACAACCGTTGCTGGATTGACCTTGCAGCTATACGGGAGCGTCGCCTTGTCGCAGAACAATGTGCCGTTGCACAGGTTGCCATCTTCCTTGCTGGCGCAATCGCCGTCCGCTTGGCACCCACAGGTGTTGGTCCCCGAAACGCATGCCGTCGCAGTGCACGTGTCGCCGACGGTGCAGAGGTTGCTGTCATCGCAAGGCATTGAATTCGCAGTATGGACACAGCCAAGATTGGCGTTGCACGTGTCGTTCGTGCACGCGTTCTTGTCGTCGCAGTCGGTCGCCGCGACGAGCGCGGTGCCGGAACAGGTTCCCGCCGAGCAGGCGTCGTTGACGGTACAGGCGTTGTTGTCAGAGCAGGTTTCGACGTTGGCAACCGACAGACAGCCGAGTTTGGCATTGCAACTGTCGTTCGTGCACGAGTTGCCGTCGTCACAGGACTTGCTGCTGCCTGTGCAGTTGCCGCTTGAACAGGCGTCGCCCTGGGTGCAAGCGCTTCCGTCGTCGCATCCAAGTCCGTCGACGGCCGCAACAAACTTGCATTGGCCCCCGACAGGATCGCACGAGCTGACGTAGCACGGGCCTGGCGCCGCGCATGTCTTGGGCACGCCCGCCGCGCACTGGCCGCCCGCACACACGTCGCCCAACGTGCACGGATTGTCGTCGCTGCATGGCGCCCCGGTCAGCGGTGAGGGCGCGCAGCCGGTCGCCGCGTCGCAGACGTCGTCGGTGCACGGGTTGCTGTCGTCGCAATCGACCGGCTTGCCCTTGCACGCCCCGCTGATGCAGACGTCCTTCGACGTGCACTTGGTGCCGTCGTTGCACGGGATACTGTCGGTTCCCGCGACGGCGACACACTTGCCCGAACTCGGATCGCACGAATCGTCCGTGCACGGATTGCCATCGTCACAGCTTATCAACTGGCCTTTCTGGCACTTGCCGACTTTGCAGACGTCGCCCGCCGTGCACGCTGAGCCATCCGCGTCGCAAGGCGCACCGTCGTCAGGCGTCTGGACGCAGCCTTTGGCGGGCTCACACGTGTCAATCGTGCAAGGATTCTTGTCGTCGCAGTTCTTGGCTTCGCCGGGCACGCAAGCGCCACTCTTGCACGCATCGCCTTCGGTGCATGCGCTCGCGTCCGCGTCGCAGGCGTCGCCATCCAGGACGAGGTGTTCGCATCCGCCGGCGCCGTGGCAGACGTCCTTGGTGCACGGGTTGACGTCATTGCATGAACCCTCGTCGGTCTGGCCATTGCAGTCGTTGTCCACGCCGTCGCATGTCTCGGAAGCGGCCGCCGAAGCACTGCACGCTGAGAGCCCGGCGTCGCCGCAGGATCTGGTGCCTGGGCACTGCCCGACGATGCTGCCCGCTGCATCCTTGGCCTCGGCGTAGCACGCCGTCGACAGCTTCTTGGCGGCTGCCGATGCACTGCAGTCGCATGTGCCGTAGGGCACCTTGCCACTCGCCTGCTTGACGCACTGCTTGCTCGTGCCCCCCTCTACGGTGGCGACGGTCGCGCACGTGTAGGTGCCGGGACAGTCCGTATCAGCCAAGCAGGCTGCGCCGCAGAAATGCCCCAAGGCGCCTTCATCCACGCAAGCAGCGTTCTGCAATCCCAAAGACGCGCAGTCCTTGCTGCTCGCGCATGGGTCGCAGACGTGCCCGAATTTCGGCACACAGATGGACTGGACGTCGCCGCCGCCTTGGCTGACCTGAGCGCAGAGGAAGCCGGTGGGACAGCCGTCAACGCACTTCGTGGCGCACATCTTCGTGCCGTCCGTGGGGTTGTCGATGCACAGTCCGTTGTCGCACTCCGCATTCGCCTGGCACGCGCAGCCCTCGGTGCCGGGGCACGAGAGCGTGTCGAGGGATTGCGTGTCAGGTGCGTCGGACTTCGCGGCCCCGTCTTGCTGGTCGGCCGTCAGGATGTCCTTTCCGATTACAGCGTCCGCATCGGAACCGCCGGCATCCGGATCGCCCGAAGCGGCGCTCCCCAATTTCGAACCGCAGGCGGTCAGTGAAAGCAGCGCCGTGAACAGAAGGACTCGCACTGAAAAAATCTGGCTGGTCATGGTGGCATTCACCCTTCAACGTAAAGTCATCGAACCTGCAAAAAACACGAATCAGTGCGAAGGACTGCTTGATTGGCGCGTCCGCACCAGTTGCGACGTTCAAGCCGCGAGCGCGGCGTAGGTGCACACCAATCGCCGCGACTGAATGGAGGTGACGGGCGAAGCGCCTGGAAGGCGTCGCCGACCCCGTTTCGTTGCGCATTGCATGTGCGCGCCTCGCTGGCGTCGGCACTTTGCAGGCGCAGCCAAGTTTCCTGGCGAGTCTGAACCCGCGGGAATCATCGGTCAAATCGGCCGGCTCCGTCTCTTGATCGTCGACGCCGTACGACCGCAGGGACCGTCAGCGGGCCAAAGAGCCGCACGATGCCGGGTTTCGGGCGCTAGAGTTGCGGACGCCGGCGGTGCCGCGCGTCCATCTTTCCTCGTTGGCACGCTGAGATTTGATGCTGCCTGCAGCCGCGACAGCCGTCCCAGGTTCAAGAGGTCAAACGGTCAAATCTTCCGGGGCCATTGATGTCCAACTCGCACGGGAGTACCGTGTAAGAAACGCGACTGCCGCTTGGTGACTCAAGACGGACGCTCTTTGGGCTGGTGGGACATGAATCACGAACGCACGGGCCGCAACGCCCAATTTCTTCTCCTCGCTTGTGGAATTGCGCTCGCTGCGTGCGGCGCCACCGCCCCGACGGACGCAACCGGTGGCGAGGCCGACGCCCACTTGACCGACACGAAGCTCAGCGCGGATGCGAAGCCGGATGGCACGCCGGACACCATCAGCGACATTTCCGTTGACGTCGCCGATGTTGCAATCACCGCCGATTGCCCCGGCGGGCCTGGGTGCGAGTGCAAGCAAAACGCCGACTGCGCCAGTGCGCTGTGCATCGACAATGCGAGCGTCCCGGGCGGCAAGTCTTGCGCGCGATTGTGCGTGGACGGGTGCCCGAGCGGATACCTCTGCGCGCAGGTGACGGCTGCGGGCGGTGACTTGCAGTCCATTTGCGTCAATGCCACCGGCAGGCTGTGTGAGCCGTGCGCAACGAGCGATAACTGCAAGTCGCCGGGCTTGAACAATCCCGCGTGCATCGACGAAGGCGCGGCGGGGTTCTTCTGTGGCATCGCTTGCGCGGGCGACAGCGCTTGCCCGAGCGGTTACTCGTGCGCGCCGGCCAAGAGCGCCGAAGGCACGACCAGCAACCAGTGCGTCCGTAAGCCGGACAACTTGCAGGACACGTACGGCACCTGTCCCTGCACGGTTGAAGCAACGGCGTTGAAGACCGAAACGAAGTGTTTTGCAGCGGTGACGGATGCGTCGGGCGCGGTCATTGGCAAGTGTCCCGGCACCCGTGCGTGCGGTGACAAGGGCTTGGGCGCCTGCACGGCATCCAAACCGACGGCTGAGGTCTGCGACGGCATCGACAACAACTGTGACGGCGTGACCGACGAAGGGACCTGCGACGACAAGAATCCGTGCACGCAGGACAACTGCTTGAGCGACTCGAAAACGTGCGAGAGCAAGCCGCTCGAGAACGGCTCCGCGTGCGACGACGGCAATCAGTGCACTTCAGGCGATGCGTGCGCGAACAAGGTCTGCGGCGGCACCGCCGTCAACGCGACCGTGTTTTGCGACGACAAGAATGTGTGCACCAGCGACACCTGCAGCCCGCTGGGCGGCTGCAAATGGTCCAATATTTCGATACCTTGTGACGATGGCGACAGCTGCACCAACAGCGACGTGTGCAAGAACGGCGCGTGCAGTGGTGCCGTGGCCGGCGGCGCGGCGGTCTGCGACGACAAGAACCCGTGCACGACCGACACGTGCGACTCCGCCACGGGTTGTCTGCACACGCCGACTAACGGCGCTGACTGCGACGACGGCGACGAATGCCACATAGGCGACTCGTGCGTCGGCAGCGTCTGCACGCCCGGGTCCCTGGCGATTCCCTGCGAGGATGGCTCGGCGTGTACACTCGACAGTTGCAAGAAGTCGGATGGCAGTTGCATCCATCTGGCGGTCCAAGCCGGGTGCGACGATGGCGATGCTTGCACCGCCGGCGACCTGTGCGTGGGCGGCGTGTGTACGCCCGGCAAGGCCGTCGATTGCGACGACAACGACCCTTGCACCATCGACTCCTGCTCTAAGCAAAACGGTTGCAGCCACGTGTTCGACGCGTTGGGCTGCCAGTGCAAGCAGACCGCCGACTGCATCAAGCTGGAAGACGGCAACCCCTGCAATGGCACACTGATTTGCGTGTTGAAACCGCCGGGCACCGGCGGCTCGTGCGCGGTCGACTCAGCGACGATCGTCACCTGCTCCAAGGACCAGGACACCCAATGCACGAAAAACACGTGCGATCTGATCAGCGCGTCGTGCAAGTTTGGGCCGCTCGCGGACGGCGCCACGTGTGATGACGGCGATGCTTGCACCACGGGCGACGCGTGCACCTCCGGCGTTTGCCAAAAGGGCGCGAAGCCAAAGGCTTGTGACGACGGCGAAGTGTGCACGACCGACAGCTGCGACCCCAAGAGCGGCTGCATCCACGACAACAACGTGCTGCCCTGCGACGATGGGTTCTACTGCACCGAAGGCGAGACCTGCGCGGGCGGGCTGTGCGTCAAGGGCAAGGCCAAGAACTGCGACGACGCCAACCAGTGTACGGACGACTCGTGCGACGCCAGTAACGGCGCGTGCGTCCACACGTACAACTCCGCGGTCTGCTCGGACAACAACGCCTGCTCGGTGGGCGACGTCTGCAATGGCAACGGCACCTGCGCCGGTGCCGCGGTCAACTGCAACGACAACGACGCGTGCACGCAGGACGCCTGTGACGCTGTGAAGGGCTGCACGCACACTCAGTTGGTCAGTTCCTGTGATGACGGCGATGCGTGCACGGCTGGCGAGACGTGTGCGTCCGGGAGTTGCGCTGGCGGGACGGCGGTCGGCTGCGACGATTCCAACACCTGCACCATCGACTCCTGCAACAAGTCGACCGGCTGCGTGCACACGCCGACGAGCGCGGTTTGCAACGACAACAACGGCTGCACCGACAATGACATGTGCAAGAACGGCGTCTGCGTCGGCACGCCGAAGCAGACCTGCCCGAGCGATGGCAATCCATGCACCACGGAGACCTGCGATCCGCAGGGCGGCTGCATCTCGGTCAACAACCAGGACTCTTGCACGGACAACAACACATGCACGACGGGCGACACCTGTGGCGGCGGCAGCTGTGTGGCGGGAAGCTCCGTCATTTGCCCTGACGACGGCAATGTTTGCACCGACACGACCTGTGACCCCGTGGTGGGCTGCAAGAACACCAACAACGTCGCCTCATGCACGGACAACAACGCCTGCACGCAGGGCGACACCTGCAGCGGCGGCTCCTGCATATCAGGCTCGGCAGTTGGTTGCGACGACGGCAACGCGTGCACCAACGACAGCTGCAGCCCGGCAAGCGGCTGTGTCCACACCAACAACAGCAACACCTGCGACGACGGCGACGGCTGCACAGTAAGCGATTACTGCAGCGCCGGCTCGTGCCACGCCGGCAGCGCCAAGGACTGCTCGGGTTTCACGGACACATGCAACACCGGTGTCTGCGGCGGCGGCAGCTGCGCCAAGCAGGCCAAGGCGGGCTCGTGCTCGGATGGCAACGTGTGCACCGTGAGCGACGCGTGCAGCGGTGGCTCCTGCATCCCAGGGACGGCGATGGTGTGCACGGACGGCAAGGTCTGCACCGACGATTCCTGCAACACGACTTCGGGATGCCTGTACACCAACAACGCCAGCACATGCACGGATGGCAACGCATGCACGCAAAACGACTACTGCAGCGGTGGTGCGTGTCTGTCCGGGACGGCCGTCGGTTGTGACGACGGCAACTCGTGCACCAACGACAGCTGCAACATAGCGAGCGGCTGTGCGCACACCAACAACAGCACTTCGTGCAGCGACGGCAACGCGTGCACCCAGAGCGATACGTGTGCAGGGGGCAGCTGCGTCGGCTCAAGCCCAGTGACGTGCAGCGCGTCCGACCAGTGCCACACGGCGGGTATCTGCAACACCGGGACCGGCGTGTGCAGCAATCCGAACGCCAGCAACGGCACCGGCTGCAACGACGGCAACGCGTGTACCCAGAGCGACACGTGCCAAGCGGGCGCGTGCACCGGCGCGAGTCCTGTGACGTGCAGCGCGTCCGACCAGTGCCACACGGCCGGAATCTGCAACACCGGGACCGGCGTGTGCAGCAATCCGAACGTCAGCAACGGCACCGGCTGCAACGACGGCAACGCGTGCACGCAGAGTGACACTTGCCAAACGGGCGTGTGCACCGGTGCGAGTCCAGTGACGTGCAGCGCTTCCGACCAGTGCCACACGGCGGGTATCTGCAACACCGGGACCGGCGTGTGCAGCAACCCGAACGCCAGCAACGGCACCGGGTGCAACGACGCTAACGCTTGCACGCAGAGTGACACCTGCCAAACGGGCGTCTGCACCGGCGCGAGTCCAGTGACGTGCAGCGCTTCCGACCAGTGCCACACGGCGGGTGTCTGCAACACCGGGACCGGCGTGTGCACCAACCCGAGCGCCGGCAATGGCACCGGGTGTAACGACGGCAACGCGTGCACCCAGAGCGATACGTGCCAGTCCGGCAGCTGTGTCGGCGCAAGCCCCGTGACCTGCAGCGCGCTGGACCAGTGCCATACCGCGGGGACGTGCAGCACGTCGACTGGCGTGTGCAGCAACCCTGCCAAGTCGAACGGGACTTCGTGCACTGACAGCAACGCATGCACGCAGAACGACACGTGTCAGAACGGTGCCTGTACCAGCGCAAGCACGGTGACCTGCAGCGCGTCTGACCAGTGCCACGCGGTGGGAACGTGCAACACGAGTACCGGCGTCTGCAGCAACCCGAATGCGGGCAATGGCACGGGGTGCAATGACGGCAACAGTTGCACGACGAGTGACGTCTGCAGCAACGGATCGTGCGTTGGTTCGGCCATCACTTGCTCGTCACACGGCTCGTGCTCCGGCGGCAACTGCTCGTGCACAACGGCCTACACTGGGACGAACTGCGATAGTTGCGCGCCTGGCTACTCAGGCTACCCGAGTTGCCCAGTATGCACGCCGAGTTGGTCTTGCACCTGGAGCCCGTGCTCTGGCGGCTCCGAATCTGCGTCGAGCTGCGTCGACCTGAATTCTTGCGGCGTCTCCACGGGCAAACCGACGACGCGCACTTGTCCGTACCGCCAGAAAATCAGCCGCAAGTTCTGGAGCAACGGCTTCGGCTGCGGCAACCCTTCCGCCGACTGGGACCACTGCCCGACGATCAATGGCGGGAGCTGCCTCGCGGGGCCCACGCCTGACTCCAGCTACGTCAGCGATCCGAGCAATGATTTCTGGGTCTTTCCGATGGGGGCGTTTTCGTGCGACACGTCTGGCGGCTCGACAATTGGGTGCTGGGAATACCCGCTGGTGCGGCTCGATGCCTGTTTCCACGCCACGACGGGTGTCGACAACACGCGCCACCAACTCGAGCCAGTCGACAGACTCGTTGCGACGGGCATCGAAAACTCGTCCGGCAGCGGACTCGGCGGGTATACGTGCGTGAAGGTCGGCTACGTTCGCACCGGATCCATGATCGCAGCGGATTACTACATGGAGTCGATCTACCGCAACGTCGCGTCGTCGACCATCTCGACGACGTTCTACGGCCCGACCAACGGCACCGACGGCAGCTCATGCCAGATCGCCGGGGGCGTCGCTTGGTACGCCTGGTCGTCGCAGTGAGCTCCGTGTGCAAGCTGCTCCGCGACATTATTTCTTGGCCTCGCGAGGTCAACATGCAAAGGAATTGGACGATGAAGATGGCCACCACAGCAGTTCTGCACCGCACTTGGCGCTTGGCCCCACTCTGGCTCGCCGCATCCTGCTTGGCCTGGCTGACCGCTTGCGGCGGCGGCGCGGTGTCGACAAGCGACGCGACCGCGACGGACGATGCCGCCGCTGACGTGGCGACTGTCGACTCCACGCCGGGCACGGACGCAGCGGCGGACAGTGCGGAGGACTCCGTCGACGCGGCCCTGGACGTGGCGAGCGACGCCATCACCGATCAGAGCGACGTCCAGAAAGCCGACACGCCGGGCAGCACGGAAACGTGCAACGGGCTCGATGACGACCTGGATGGAATCGTCGACAATCCATCCGCTTGCTGGAAGACGGTCTATCGGTTCCAGGCCGCCAATGGCGCGCGCTGCTGGGGCACGAGCGACAAGACTCCGCCGGTCGGCTGTTCGGGCTACACGTACGAGGTCGAGGCGTTCATTGTGGCGGCGACCGCTGTGCCGAACACGTTTGAAGGACGCCAGTGCTCCGCTGGAACGGACCACATCATTGTGCCGTTCGGCAGCACGGACTACGACGCGTTGGTCGCGACCGGGCACGACTGCTCGGTCAGCCTCGGGTTCTTCTACAAGCTGGGAACCGCGCCCGCGAGCGGCCACACGCCTTGGGCGAATACGTGTTCACTCTACCGATTCAGCTTCAGCACGCCCGACGGTGGAGCGCACCTGTTCACGCGTGGGGCGGATAGCCTGACCGGCATGACGTGCGAAACACCTGCGCGCGCAGACGTGTTCTCGAACTTTGCATGTTTTAGCTCCAAGCCCGACGGGTGCTGACTCGGCTGGCCCGACTGGCGAAGCAACGAAACCCGAGACCGAAGGCGACAAATGAATAAAATCATGACGTGTTTTGTCATTGCAGCAGCGGCTGCAACTGGTTGCGACACGATCAAGAACCAGTCGACCGTCCCCGCTGACGACACCGCGGCAGTCGGGCAATCCGATGCTCAGACGGGTGACGCGCCTCCCGACGCCGCATCGCCAGGAACCGACGCGCTGGCTGATGCACCGCAGTTGGACGCCGCTGACAGCGCCTCGGACGCCGCCCTGAGCGGGGACGTGAGCGGAGATGTCGATACCGTTGCCGTGGATGCGCTCGATGGTGACGACACAGCAGCGGTCGATCCGAGCGAGCAACTTGGCGCCTCCGGCTATCTCTACACGCCAGGCGAAGACGAACTTGCTGGAGGATCAGGTGACTGCGCGGGGCCAGCAAATGCGCTCCATGTGGCCGTACCGTGGATTTCCCAAGTTCCACCAGGTGATTGGCCGACAAAGGCCAAGCCCCTTGCGACCCAAAATTGCTGGGCAGCGGCGTATGCGATGGCGGCAGCTTCGCTTGGCGGCCCGGCAGCGAGCAGCGCAGAGATCAAGGCGATCGACGACTGGATGGCAGCCAAGTTCTGGAACAAGTTCGCGAACGCGTCGAACAACTACAACGGCAAACCTGAAAGCAGCGAACACACGGCGCAGTTGGCGGTCGAACGCGGCAAGTTTCTTGGGTCCAAGAGCTTCAAGGCCGGGACGTGTCAACAGTTGTCGGCGGAGCTGGCGGCGGGCAGGGCAGTGCTCGTGGTGGTCGAGCCGCAGCCGGCGAACCCTTCACAGGAGATGAAGCCAGGGACCGAGGGCCACTTCATGGTGCTCGTCGGCATGGACAGCACGTACGTCTACGTGAATGACCCTGGCCGGGGGCCTCCGCTCTACGGCTGCGGAGCGTCCAAGGCGTCAGAATGCACAGGACGGAAGTATACGCTCGCGTCGTTTGACGCAATCTGGAAGAAGCACGGCGCCGCTGGAGTCTTCGTCCGGCCAAACGCCGTAGACGGTTGCAGCACAACCTGCGGGAACTGCACGATTTGCGATCCCCCATCGGGCCAGTGCATTCCCGACGACTCCATGACCTGCGATGACTCGAATGCGTGCACGACCAACGACCATTGCAGCGGCGGCACGTGCACAGGGGGCAAGCTCGGCTGCGACGACGGCCTGATCTGCACCGACGATTCCTGCGCCGCCGGCGGGTGCAAACACCAGAGTAACTCAGGGAATTGTGACGACGGGAATGCCTGCACGGTGGGCGACAGTTGCGCCGGCGGCTCGTGCATCGCGGGCGCTTTGAAGGCCTGCAACGACAACAATCCGTGCACGGTGGACAGCTGCAGCGGTGGAGCGTGCCAGTTCCTCCCGGTCAGCGATGGCACATCCTGCAGCGGCGGCGCGTGCCAAGCCGGAACCTGTACGGCTCCAAGCCCTTGCGCGGGCAAGGTCTGCGACGGGCCACCAAACAGTCAATGCTATTTCTCATCAGGCACTTGCGACTCGGTGACTGGCGAATGTAATTACTCGGCAAAATCGAGCGGCGCGCTCTGCGACGATGGCAACGCGTGCACGAGCAACGACGCGTGCAACTACGCCGGCGTATGCGCGGGCACGGGGGCCTGCGAGACGTGCAATGGAGTCGACGATGACCTGGACGGAATCGTCGACAATCCAGCGTCCTGCTGGAAAACCGTCTACCGATTCCAAGCTGCCAACGGCGCGCGCTGCTGGGGCACGAGCGATGTGTCGCCCCCAATCGGATGCGCCGGGTACACCTACGAAATTGAGGCGTTCATCGTGTCATCAAGCGCAGGGCCGAACAAGTTTGAGGGGCGGCAATGCTCATCCGGCCCCGATCACATCCTGGTCGGTTACGGCACCGCAGACTTCAACGCTCTGGTCTCCGTCGGCTATGACTGCTCCGTCAGCCTCGGCTACTTTTACCAACTCGGTGCCGCTCCACCGAGCGGCCACACACCGTGGGCCAACACATGCCCACTTTACCGGTTCAGCTTCAGCACTTCGGGTGGCGGCGCGCACTTGTTCACGCGTGGGGCAGATGGGCTTAACGGCATGTCTTGCGAGCCGCCTGCACGGGCTGACGTGTTTTCGAACGCGTCGTGCTTCGGGGCGAAGCCATCGGGCTGTTGAGCGATCGCGTTTGGCGGTCAACGAAGCCATCGAGGCGTCCTGGGCCGAGCCGTCCGGTCATGTCCTGCGTGGCGTCCAAAAGCGGGGCGAACATCGGGCCGACAACGGAGCTAGCAACGACGGCGTCGGCAAGCGTGGAGCGCGTCTAGCACGAACTTCAGCAGCGTCCCGAGCTCGCGGCTGGCGTAAGCGCGGTGAACAGATGCGGGGTCGTCATAATTGATTTCAGCGCGGACAAGCCCGGGGATGCGGCGAACTTTCCACTTGGCCAAGCTGGCGCAAGACGTAACCGCCCGGCCTAAGCCGCATTCCAGTTCTCCGGCAGCAGTTCCTCGACCCGCGCCGCCGGCCAGTCCTGCACCCGCATGAGCACATCCGCCAGATACTCCTGCGGATTCACGCCCACCGCCTCGCAGCTCCTGACC
>CAIMLR010000015.1 GCA_903842345.1 uncultured Myxococcales bacterium | reverse complement strand
GCTTGCTCTCTCGATGCTCTTCTTCGCGCCTGGCGTCATCCTGTTTGTCGGGCTGGCCTTTGTCGGGATCCTGATGGTCCTGGAAAAGACCGTGTTCAAGGCGCAAAGCAGCGCGGCGTTGAACGGTCTCAAGGCGCCGATCGAGCTGCCGGCCAACGCCAATCCGCAGCCGGGCCCGATCGTCAACGCGCTCAAGGACAGCGTGCAGCAGCCGGTCGCGCACAAGAGCCAGCGCAAAGCCAACAAGTAGCCGCAGCTCCGGCTGCCCCATCGGCCGTGGCACCCGCTGCGGCCGATGGCGTTTTTTGCGGCGCTCCTGGTCGGGTTGCCAGGCCTCCGTGACCGAGCGTCGGGCCGAGTTCGCCAACTACCTCGTTTCGTTCCGGCAACTATCCACTCCGACCGAAGTTCGAGATCAAATCGCTTTCATCCGCGGTGCGCCACCGGAGGTGCAGGCTCGCGGATCCAGTGCGAAATGCAACAGGTCTGACTGGAAGAAGTTGGTGTTGGACAGAGGTCAGCACGTTCAGTCCGCCGGCGTGTCCGCCGTCGCCAGCCCCACGACTTCCATCCCGATGACCGCGCGCCAGCCCAGCCCGCCGGAGATGTCCGCGTTCAGCCCGCCGCCGATCTTCAGTCGCAACAAGTGGCCGTTCTTGCTGGGCAGCTCCAGCCGACCCGTCAGCAGCGCGTCCGTCATGCTGTGAGCGACGGCCTGCAACTGCTGCGCGGCGCTGCATTCCGCGCCGATCACAACCGCGGCCTGCGTCTCGCCGACGGGTAGCCGCCAGCCTGTCGCCGCGCCGTACACAAGTTCGTGGCCCATGAGCGGTCGAATGTGCAGGCCGACGTTCGCCGCGTACACCCAGTGGCCGATGTCACCCGCCGCGAGAACGCGCAGCTGTCCGCGGTACGTACCGTCGCTCATGTAGTCCGAGCGATCGGCGGACGGCACGAACACCTGCGCTCCGGCGCCGACGCGGAACGGCCCATTGACGTCGCCCCAGATGCGCGCGTCCACGCCAATGCGGACGTCGAGGATGGTGTCCGGATGCGAGGCAATGTCCATGTTCGGCGCGCTGCCGCGGACGTACACGGGGCTGGCGAGGTCAAAAGAAAGGCGGTAGCGGCTGTAAGTTGCGGCGAAACCGATGTTGGCGCGGGCGAAGTCGCTGAAGATCGGCGCCGTAGTCAGGCCGGCCGCTGAAGTGTGGGTGTACCCAGTTGTCAGAGCGACCGCACCGCCCAAGCCGCCCGAGAGCTTCAAGCTGTCTTGCGTGAGCCAGCCAGCACCCGCAGGCGCTGGGTCAAAGCGCTGGGCGAGGTAACCGTCTGCGGCGAACGCCGGCGTGGCCACGCAGAGCAGGGCGGTGACGCAAAAGGCGCGGATGGTCCTAGAATTCCGCATGTGCCCTCAGCCCAAAGAGATGCACCGGCCCGCGGTCGGCATTGAACGCGGGATTGACGATCAGCTGATAGTCCGCCGACAGCCACAAGTCGCTCAGCGCGGCGAAAGAGTAGAAGACTTCGCCCACGGCCTCGCTCGCTTGCCGCAAGCCGCCGTCGCCGATGAAGCCGTCGACACCGCCCAGCCGCAGGTATTCCGCGTGGGCCGCAGAAATCCAACCGAAGTTGCCGCCGAGGCCAAGCGTATCGTTCTTCCGATGCCACAGCGTGCCGCCCGCCAGGACGCCAAACGACAGTGAGCGATCCGTGGACGTGTACGCGTACACCTCCGTCTGGCCGTCCGAAATCATGCCGCGCAGGAACACGCCAATGTCGTCCGTCAGGTGCTGCTCCAGATTCACGCCGACGCCGTACTTGTCGTCCGGTTTGCGCGCCCAGCAGAGATCGGGCGCCCCGGCGTTGGTCGAGCCGTAGTTGAAGCCCTCGCACTTGGCGGCATTCTTGTTTGGGTCCGCTTGAATCGCCGCGACCGCATCGGTGAACCGCCCGGTCAGCAGCCGGTTGTGATACGCCAGCAGCTTGACCGCACCTTCCTGGCCCAGAAGCGTGTGGCGGTGCTCCAGCTCAATCTGGTCGCCGTAGTACGTCCCGAGGCGCAGGTCCAACTCCAGCTGATTGGGATGATCCGGCGGCGCCATCCGCGCCATGCGCACGGTCCAATCGTCCCAATAGAACTCCGCCAGCGCGCCCCACGAGTAGCCGCGCGCGTCCGAGGCAAAGTCGTAGGCCGTGTGCGTCATGAACGCCATGTTGAAGAATTGCCGCCGCAGGTCGCCGGCGAACGTGTTCTTGTCCATGAAGTCCAGCACGCTGAAGTTGCCCACCACGAGCACAATCCGCCGGCGATCGACAACGCGTCCGAGCCGCATTGGATCGGAGATCAGCTGCTCGCGCTCGCCGCCGAGGTTGAACATCTGCGTGATGTAGGCGCGCGATCGGTAAATCTGCGGCGTCTCCGTACCGGTCTTCTGCAGCTCCCAAATCTGCACCGCGCCGCCCAGGCCGCGCAGGTTCGACAGCGCGCGCTCGGAGATGACCTCGGGCACAAAATACGCCTCCGCGTTCCGCCACAGCCGCACGCCCAGGAAGGCCGTCAGTGTGCCCGCGAAGGAGCGCTCGCCTTCCGTTGAAAGCGAGTTCGCGCTCCCGTTCAGGTTCGTGTACTTCGCGTCGAACGGCGCTTTCCAGACGGATGCGTAGGTGAACTGGCCGTAGGCATTCCAGCGCTCGTTGTCCATGTCGTGCAAGCCGTGCTCGTCGAGCAGGTTCATCACGTCGAACTGTTCATCCGGCCGCGGCGCCGCAGCGCCCACTTCCGCCCAAGCCGTCGCCGCCGCGCACTGCAGCAACAACGGGACCAGCAGGCACGACAAGTGCGCCAGATTAGGAGCAGAAAAGCGGCGCATCGGGGACTGGCCTGCAAGAGGGGGAGCGCCGACGGTCTCCGGGTTTGAACCCAAGAATGCCGAGCGTTTGCAGGTTGCGCCGAGGACGAGGGGGTGTCAAGGCGCGAATCCAGCGCGGGTAGGCTCCCACCACCATCGGCGCCAGCCTCACGCCGTCGCGCCCGCGCTGGGGATGGAGCGTCCGATGGCGCCACACCGCCACCCAATCCTGACGCCCATCGCGGGGCATATTCCGGCCACGCCCACCTCGCGGGCCCGCCTACGCAGTGCTACACGCGCGGCTCCAGACACGGTGACCGCAGCAGGAGGTCGAGCCGATTCGGTCCGCGGCGTTTCCCCGGAATCAAGCCCGCTAGAACGCAGTCGCGGACCAGCCGTGCTTTGCCGCGAATTCCGCACGCGCAAACACCTGCAGCAGCAGCCCCGGACGCAGCGGCATGGCGACAAGCCGGTACTGCGCACGAAACAGCGGATGCCGCAGGATATCCTGCTCATAGACGCGGACTTCCCGCCATGGAAACGGCTGATCGGCGTTCGTGACAAGCGGTCCATTGCTCAGGAAGATGAGGTCCGGCTGGCGCTTGAGCACGTAATCGCCATCGTGTCGTTGGTGCCCGGGGTAGAAGTAGCTCAAGTCGGGCGGCAAGTGCGCGATGTGGGCGTCGTTCAGCCCCAGCAGGTCGATCGCCTGAAACCGAGACAGGTAAGGCAGCGCGCCAGCAGGTGCGAGCGCAATCGTCGTCGTCGGCGGCAGAATTTGGCCCAGGCGCTCGCCGATCGCGGCCCAGCGTTTCACCCAATCGCCTTCCATCCGCACCATCGGCTGGAGCAGCCGCCACGGCAGCAGCAGGAGCGTCACCAGCACCACGCCGGCCAGCCAGCGCGTCAGGAGCGTCGTGCGCGCGGGCCACTGCCGCGGCGCCAACAGCGTCTGAAGACCGTCGTCTGCGGCGGCCAGGAGCGTCGGCGCGAGCGGCACGAAGAAGCGCCAGAGTGGAAAGCTGTCGCCGCCACTCGTCGCCAACACGGGGGCGAAGAGCAGCAGGAAGAGCGCCCGCGCCCGCGAACGTTCGCCCAGCTCCGTCTGCGCGACGCGCGCGCCGGCCAACAGCACGAGCAGCAGGCCGACGCCCATGCCCGACGACGTCAGCAGGAACCGCCCCAGGTCCAGCAGCCCCGGAGGCAGCGCCACGGCGGGCGGCATCATCTTGGCGCGCGCGGAATTGGCGATCCACGCATGGTGGTAGACAAGCCGAAACGCCAACTGCGCGGCAAAGGCCGTCAGCGCGCTTGCCGCGTGGGTCAGGGAATCCCGCTGCCAGCGCCGCGCGGCAAACTGGGACGCCGCACTCCAGGCCAGCACCGCGAGCAGGCCTTCCGGGCGCGCCAACGGCAGCAGCACCGCGACCAGGAGCAGCACTTTGCGGTGGCGTGGCGAATTCGGCGAAAGGCACGTCAGCGCGGCGATCAGGCACGCCACAAGCCCGGTCTCCAGCCCGTTTACGGTGTGATACAGCCACGGCAGGCACGCGATGAGCGCTGCCGCACCCAGCCAACGCGGCCGCTCGCCTCGCTCGCCCAGCGCGACGATTCCCAGCGTTGCCATCCCCAGCAGCGCGCCCACGACGTGCGCGGTGGCGGCAAGATCCATGCCCAGCCGCTCAAACGGCGCCAGAAGCAGCAGCCACAGCAGGCTGGAATAGCCCTCCAGCGGCGCCTCGCCCGGGTTGAAGACCAAGCCATGGCCGGCCACCAGGTGGCGAACGTAGCGAAACGTGATGTAGGCGTCGTCCACCGGCGTCTGCGTCACGCAGAACGTCCACACAACCAGCGCAAAAATGGTCCACAGGAGCAGCAGGCCGAGGAGGTGCTTCTTCAGGGGAGGCCGCCGCAAGTTGGGATGGGATGGGCTTTCACGCTGCCGGCGATGTTGCGCTGCGGGTCAAGCCTCAGTCAAGCAGGCGACCCATGCAGCCGGGGCACTTAGAGCGCGGCGGCCTGATCGGCGAGCAGCGCGTCCAACTTCTGGACCACGGGCTTCAGCTGCGCCACGCCGGCTTCATCCAACTGGCGGCGCTCCGTGCCGTGGTAATCCAGCGGATCCACAACTTTCTCGCCCTGATTCAGCTGGTAGTGCAGATGCGGCGCCGTCGAATGCCCCGTGTTGCCCGTCAGCGCGACGACCTGGCCGGCTTCCAGCTTGTCGCCCACCTTCACGCGGTTCTCGGAGAGGTGCAGGAACTTCGCGAGCGTGCCGTCCGGATACTGAACTTCCACGCAGTTGCCGTTCGCGCCCCAGTTCCAGTTGGTCCGCAGCACGGTCGCGGCAAACGGCGTGTAGACTTCCGTGCCAACTGGCGTCTTGAAGTCCATGCCCTTGTGCGTCGGGCGATCCTTGAGCAGCGACGTGATCTGCTGGTACTTCTTCAGCGGGCCGTTCTTGAGCGTCAGCGGCACTTCCGTACCGTTCTCGTTCCAGTAGCTGGTGAACGCGTCACCGGGCGCCTGCCACTGGTACGCGCGGAACGTCTTGCCCTTCTTCTTGGCCGACAGCGTCGCGACCGCGATGTCCGGCTTGCCTTCCTCCGTCAGCGTATAGGCCACGGCCAGGGCATCGCCGTTGGACAGGTCCGTGCGCAAGTTGGCGTCCCACACAAAGAGCCGGGCATACGCCTGGCTGAGGCCGTCGCCTTCGTCGCCAATCGCTTCCATGAAGGACTGCGACGGCGTGTTCTTCAGCGCCGCTTTCACGACTTTCCACTCGCCCGCGGGGAGCTCGACCGGTTTGGCCGCGTCGACCTTGGCCACCGCCGGCTTCGCCGCCACAGGTGCCTTGGCTTCCGCCGACTTGTCGGACGGCCGCGTCGCCAGCAGGACCACATTCAACAGCACCGAGCACGCCAGCAGCGCCAACGCGATGGTCATTTTGTTCAAATGCGAGTTCATCTCCACACCTCCAGAATCACGTTTGGGCGATTTCGTTGCAGTTGACCGTTTGCCCCGTGCCGGATCGGCAACGGGCGGTCGCTCGGGTGACGATAATCGTGTGGCAAAAAGTGCAAAGTTTTCTGCCCGTGCTGGACGTGCGGCGGCGGGGAAATGCTGCCAAACGTGTGCGGCAAGGGCCGTGGCAAAAAGCCGCCCACCCGCGGCGATCCGGGCGTGGCGCGCAGTTTATTGAAATGACTGAAGATTATCGGTCAGGCGCGGACTTGGAGCACGCCGCGCGTCAGGACTTCATCGCCGCGCGTGAGCAGCGCGTCGAGCGTGTCCGGATCGCGCACGTTCAGGCGCACGCGCACGTCGTCGCCCGCCTTCGCTTCACGGCGGTACTCCAGCGCCACAAACGCCAATTGCCGCTTGGGCTGCCACTCCGCGATGGCGCCCGCGCGCTCCATGAACCAGCGCGCGTCCTCGAACAAATCGACGTAGCGCGAGTGATTCACGTGCCGGAACAGGTCCGTCTGGCTCGGGCGGATGGTCTGCGGCCAACTCCACGCGGCGGGCGGCAACGCGTCGGCAAAGACCGTCGCAAGTAGATGTTTGTCCAGTTCTGGCCCATCGGGCTGCCCGACGACGCCGTCGGGCAGGGGCACGGGGCGCCCGGTCTCGTCGATCTGCACGCCGGTCAGCAGCGCCTCGCAGATCCGTACGCCGTCGTTCGCGCGCGTCATCAGGTGGCCGATGTCCACGCTCGTCCGCCCGGTCCGCACCAGCCACGTCTGGACGGTCACGTCTTCGCCCCACGTCACCGGCGCGTCCAGCTTGAGCCGTTGCGCCCGCACGACCATCTTCCGTCCGCCGGCGAACAGCGCGGCCATTCCGTTGCCCGGCGCCATCGTCGCCTGCCAGCGGCCGTTTTCCAGATAGCGCAGCAGCTGCGCCGCACCAACCGTGCCTGTGCGGTCCAGTTCATCGCCGCGGACGCTGAAAGTGAGGCTGGTTGTCGCGTGCGGGTCGAGCATGGGGCGCGAATCCTACGCCCCGACGTGCGGCGGTCAAGCGGCTTCCAGCGTTTCTGGCTGAATTCAGCCGGTCGTGGCAGCATGGCGAGCTGGATGATTCTGACGCCGCCGCTCCTCGATGCCACGACCCTCCCGCTGCCGATGCGGTCGCTGACCATGGGCGAACGCCTGTTGACGTTCTTTGACACGGCGCTCGTCCGCCTGGCGGCGTTCGTCGTCCTGACGCCGGTCCTGTGGAACGTGCTGGGAGAGACGCGCTTTGGCGTCATCGTGACCGCGACGGCGCTGGCGAGCCTGATGGATTGGCCGCTCCGGGCGTTCTCCGCGACGGCGACGCGGATGTTGCTGGCGGCGGTCCGCGTGGACGATACCGTGCGGCTGCGGCGCGTGGTGCTGATGGGCTGGTTGCTGCTGTCGGTCCTGGGATTGGCGATCGCCGCCGTGCTGGCGCTGCAAGCCGATTCCCTCGTCGCCGCGCTGGGCATTGAACTGGCGCTTGCCCCGGACGCTTCGGACTACATCGTCCTGACCGGACTGCGGATCGCCGCCCAAGCGTCCATGTCCACTTGGCAGTCCGCCGTGCTCGCTGCGGGACTCGCCGGTGAACTGGGGGCGGTGCGCGGCGTACGGACGCTCCTGGAAGTCCTCGTCTGCTTCCTCGTGGCTACCGGCGCGTTCAGCCTGCGCACGCTGGGCGTGCTGGAGTTGATGATCGTCGCGCTCTGGGGCGTGGCGCTGCTCCTGGCGCTGCGGCAAGCGGGTGAAGGCTGGCTGCCGACGTTGGCTGACCTCGACTGGCGCACGGGGCGGACGCTCTACGCCAACGGCGCGCTGGAGGCAACGCAATCGACGCCGTTCCTCCTGACCTTTGACGTCGCCGTCTTTGTTGCCGCACTGGTGCACGGTGTTGAGCTTGCCGCGGTTCTCGCCGTCGCGGCCAACGCGTGTCGGCTTTCAGCGGGTACGGCGCTGCAGGTCGGCGCGCTCATCTTCAACCGAATCAAGGGGATTGGCGTCTCCACGCCGCGGGTCCAGCGGCGCTGGTTGGTGCGGCGCGGTACCGATGCGGCGCTCGCCGTCGCGGGCGCGCTGACCGTCCTCTGGGGCGTCATGGGCACGCGCGTGCTTGCCGCGTGGCTGGACGTGCCGCCTCCCACGGGTCTGGGCCTCGGCATCGCGGTGCTGCTGCCGTTTGCGGTGGCGAGCGTCGTGTCCGTTCGCTACCTGGTGACCGTCGGCATGGAGAGCCACCTGGGGCCCATTGCGGCGGCCGAGCTCATGCTCGCCGTGATCCTGTGCCTCGGCATGATTGGACCGTGGGGGCTGGGCGGCGCGGTGCTGGCCATCACCCTGGCGCACGTGCTGACCATCGGTTGGCGCGCGCCGTGGACGCTGTGCCGCGATCTGCGCATGTCGCCGCTGCGCTTCGCCCGCGGTCGTCTGTGGCGTTTTGCCATCGCCGTGGTTCCGGCGGTCCTGGGCGGCATGGCGCTGAGCGGACTGCGGACTGTGCGCGGCGCGCGGGAACTGCTGACCATCGCGATCATTTGCCTGATCTTTCAGGCAGTCGCCGCGTTTACGTCGTGGTACGTCGCAGCGCAGCGCGTCGGTGTCGAGAACGATTGAGATCCGGTCCTGACAGGCGGCTTAGTCGGCGCGCTTCAGGTTCGGCGGCAGGAAGAACGAGAGCCCCGCGCTGAACAGCAGATTGCCGCCAAACACCGGGTCCTGCGCCTGACCAAAGCGGGTCACCGACAGCGTGCGCTTCATGTACACGTCGGCGAGGTCGACGTTGAGCGCGAGCACCTTGGAGAAGAACAGCCGGAAACCGCCGCCAATGCCCGGCGCGATAGTCGAGTTCTTCTGCGCGGCATCGATCGTCGGACCGCCGGTCAGCCCAGCGAGACCGAACGACAGGGTCGCGTGGACATCAAACTGGATCGGCAGCGAGCCGAACGCCACGAACTTGCCGACGAGCGGCGAAGCCTGCACGTGCGCCGTCGCCATGTAGCTGATCGACGACGGTTCCATGATGAAGTTGGCGTTGCTGACGTGCACTTTGGTGGCGACCTGGTCTGCCGTGCTCGTGACGATCGGAATTCCGTACATCAGGTCCGCACCGACCGACAGCCATTCCAGGATGTGGTAATCGTAGCGAATGCCCGGCAGCAGATTGCGCGTGTACGGGTCGCCGAGCGTCGCGTTGAAGATGACGCCGAGCTCCTGACGGCCCGCGCGGTACTGCAACGAACGGCGCACGACGGGCGAATTTTCCAGCACGTCATCCGCGCGCGCCACCGGCGTCAGCGCCGTTGTGGTCGACAGCACAGCCAACAGCAGCCCCAAAAGAGGCAGCAGCTTGCGGGCGAAGGTGTGACCAGGCTGCATCATCGCGGGAACCTGTAGGTGGTCGTGGGCGGAATCCAGATGCCAATGCGCAAGCCGGTGAAGACCTGATGCAGGATGGCCGTGCCGCAAACGCCAGCGCTCGCCGCGTCGCAACTCTGGAATTTCTCCGAGTAAATCAGGTCGCGCACGTCAGCGGACAGGGACAGCCAACGCAGCATGTGCAGGCGCATGCCAAGGCCAATCTCGCCCGCGGGCTTGAGGTCCGTGCCGCGCGTGGTGCGTTCTGCGCCGCCGCCAGCGATGAGGTAGCCGTCCACTTGGACGACGCCCAAACCGAACACCGCGAACTTGCCGAACAGCGGCGCCCACTGCGCTTCCAGCATCCCGCCGGCTTGCAGGTGCGAACGCTCGGCGAACAGGCCGAAGTTGCTCTCCACGGTATTGGCCGTCGACGAATCGCGCGCCGCGTACTTGGCACCGGTCACGCCGAGCGCGAACTGGTCCGTGAAGTGGAAGAAGAGCCCAGCCTCGCCAGCGAAGTGCGTGACCATCGGGTCGTTGACCGTCAGCGCGCCGCCGAGCTGCAGCTCCAGGCGATGGCGCTTCACCAGATACCGCTGCTGGAAGACGCGCACGGCTTTGTTGAGCTCGCTCTCGCCCTGTTCAGCCATTTCCCGCGTCAGCGTGCGGCTTCGCGCGGTTTCAGCCGTTTCAGCCGAGATGGCCTCGCCGGGTTCGGTGGCAACAGCATCGGCTTCTCGCGCCGCCGCGCCGGTTGCCGGCTCATCCGCAGCGTTGGCGGCTGGAGCGGCGCCCAGCGTCAGCAGAACGGCGAGCGAAACCAGCGCATTACGCGCGGCGAGCAGACGTTGGGCGGGGCGATGATAGCTCAGGCGGGTCAAGTCCACGCAGTCTCTCAGCTTGAGCGGGCTCTGGCCCACGGCCCTCGGATGCTAACTGTCTGCGACCACGCTGGCAAGTAGGGCAGGCGGCATGGGCTCCGCCAGCACTCAGCGCTGGTGGCTGTTGACGTACGCTTGCACCAGATCCCACAGACGCGGGGTTTTGCGCGCCCAATTCAAATTCGCCAGCAAGTATCCACCCACGTCGCCGGCGTCAAAGCGTTCGCCCTCAAAGAGCCAGCCGTGCAGGCCCTTCTCCGCCGCCATCGCCGCCAGCGCATCCGTCAGCTGGATTTCGTCGCCGCGGCCGGGATTTGTCTTCGCCAGGTAGTCAAAAATGTCCGGCGTCAGCACGTAGCGCCCCACGACCGCCATCGTCGACGGCGCATCTTCAGCGGCCGGCTTCTCCACGAGCGTCTTGATGTGCAACAGCTGGGACACGACCGCGTCGACGTCGCCCGCCGCGATGCCGTATTGCGACGTCTCCGATCGCGCCACGTTCATCAGCGCAAGCACCGATTTGCCAGTCTGATCATAGACGTCCATCAGTTGTCGCGCGCATGGGACCTGTGAATCCACGAGGTCATCCGGCAGGAACACGACGAACGGCTCGTCGCCGATCAACTCGCGCGCACACAGGATCGCGTGGCCCAGGCCGAGCGGCCGCTGCTGGCGCACACTGGACAATTTCACAAGCTGCGTCGGGCGAATCACCTCTTGCCGGAGCGCCTCCTTGCCGCCGCGCCGCAGCAAATCCTCGAGTGCCGGATGCGCGTCAAAGTGATCGACGATCTCCGTCTTGCCGCGGCCCGTGACGATGATCACTTGCTCGATGCCCGCCGCGGCAGCTTCTTCCACGATGAGCTGGATCGACGGCTTGTTCACGATCGGCAGCATCTCTTTGGGGATCGCCTTGGTGGCGGGCAGGAAGCGGGTGCCCATGCCAGCTGCGGGAATGACGGCTTTGCGGATGCGGGTCATGCGAACCTCAGGGCGAATGCGCCGGGCGGTATTGTTGACGAGGCGGACGATGGCGGCAAGTTTGCGCTGGGCGAAGGGGCGCGTCATGCTGCAGGACGATGAGGTGACCGTGCGTTTGTTGTTCGTTCTGCTGGCGATGCTTCCCGGTCTGGCGCACGCGCATGGCACCCAGCCCGCGGCGTGGCAGAGCCTGCGATCGGACGCCGACGGCCCGCAAGCCATCCGGCTGTCCGAGGGCGTGGGGCTGCGGGTGGGGCCGCAGACGTGGCGATTTGTCTGCTCCGCGCGCTGGCACGGCCCGGTCTCGCCGGCGATGGCGCGCACCGTGGACGGGGTGACGTGGGTGCTTGGGCAGGATGGCGTCCGCGGGCTGGCGTACACGGGCGAAGCGGCGCATTGGCTTTTTCGCGACATGCCGTCGGCGCAAATGCAAGGCCTCGCGGTGACCGACAACGCCGCAGTGCTGCTGGCCTCGGACGGCACGGGGGCGACGCTCTATACGCTCCCCCAGACGACGCTGCTGTGGTACGACCCGCAGCCCTGGCAGTCGATCAGCGCGGACGCGGATACCCTTTGGCTCGCCGCGGCGCGCGACAACGGTTTTGACCTCGTGCACCTGGATGCCCAGTGGCACGGAAGTCCGCTTCACGTTCTCGCCCCGCCGGGCGAGCCGCGCGTGCATGTGTCTGCCGGCAACGTCTACGTCACGCTGCACACCGCAACGGCGGAGCGGACCGGGCAAGTTGTGCACGGCGTTTGGCAGGAACTGGCGGCCGACCCGCCGACGCTCTGGGGCCCCATCCAGGTGGGCGCCAACGTGTTTGCCGCGCACGGTGGGGCGATTCGCCAACTCCAGGGCGGCCAGGAAATTGTCACGGACGATAGCCGCTATTTCACGTGCCTCGGCGAGGACAGCGGCGGCGCGTATGCTTGCGCGCGGCAGGATCTGCGGCGCTTGATGGCGGATGGCACGGCGAAGGAAGTGCTGTTTGACGTCGCGTGGCTCACGCCGCCGTCCCTCACGGGCCTCGAGGCGCCCGACCAAACCGCGTGCTGGACGGAATGGTCCAACTTCGCGCAGGACGCTGGCCTCCACGTCGGGACCCCGCATGTCGACCAGCGCGGCGACACGGACGTTGTCGCGACCCAATGTGCCGCAAGCCATCGCGGTCAGGTGGCGGCCCTTGGCCTGCTGGTCCTGGCGGCAGCCTTGCTGCGTTGGCGGCGCTGCTAGCTATCGGGGAATCGGCGGCGGCGGCGGCGCACTGCCATCGCTCGCGCCACGCGGCGGCGCCTCGCGTTCCATCGGCGGCAGCGGCGCGCTCGGCTTGGCAGGCGCAGCCTTGGTCGGCGTCGGCGCCTTGGGCAATTCGACCGCCTTCACCGGCGGCCTGGCGGTCGTCACGTCGACGAAGCCGCCCTGGTAGTCCTCAAAGCATTCGCCGCGCCGCGCTCGATCCGCCATCTCGCAAGCGAGGTTGCCCACCAGGTGGCCGGCGATTTCCTTCAGGTCGCACACGTCGTCGAGCAGCGGCAGCGCCCGCTTGGGATCGCCGGTCAGCCGCGTCAATTCGCCGGCGAGATAGAGCCACTCCAGGCGCGCGCGCTCCGACCGCGGTGGATCGTCCTTGAGCGCGGCAAACAGGAGATTGAGCACTTCGGCACGAATCTGCTTGATCTGCATCTCCAGGTCGTAGTCCTGCCCGCCACCCGGCCGCGCGCGTTTGAGCACGTAGGTGTAGTACAGGAGCCCCGTCACCTGCTCGCGGGCTGGCGCGTGGCGAAAGCGCATCAAGTCGATGAAGTGTTTCCAGGCAAAACGCGGCTCCGCGACGCGGCGCGCTTCCTTCTTGAGGTTCTGGTTGGTGTAGGCGACCACGCTCGCGTCCACCGGCCTCTCAAATTCCACCGCCCACTGCGCGTAGCCACAGGACGGACAGGCGACGATGCGGTTGGCGTACGCTTCCGTCGGCACTTCAAAGTCTGAGTACATCTTGGGCGCCGGCTGACCGTCGCCTCCCGCCTGCGTGACGCGCGCGCCATCGACCGGGCAGACGTATGAGCGCGTTTGCGCGTACGCGGACGTGCCAGCCAAAAATCCGGCGAGGAGGAACACCAAAAGGGCGACACGGGAGAAGATCATGCATGGCTCCAAAAGGTCCGCCGCCGGAGGATAGGCGGAAGCGTCGGGGGTGGCTAGCGCGCGTCGGTTTGCACGACCAGGCGACCACCCGGGACGACCGAGAGGTGCAGCCACACAGTCGTCGCTGGCAAATCGCGGCGGGCGACTTCTGGCCATTCGATCAGGCATACTGCGTCGGGTGCTGCGAGCCATTCATCCAGGCCCGCGGCAGCCAAGTCGTCAGCCGACTCCAGGCGGTAGAGGTCCATGTGCACGACGTGGAACGCGGCC
Organism: uncultured Myxococcales bacterium; assembly: GCA_903842345.1. Classification (GTDB taxonomy): domain Bacteria; phylum Myxococcota_A; class UBA9042; order UBA9042; family UBA9042; genus CAIYBN01. The sequence continues at coordinate 86,409 of CAIMLR010000015.1, read as the reverse complement.
GTTTCGTAGAGATTGCACAGCGCGAAAGTCGGACTCGAGACCTGCTCCGGCGCGATGCCCAATCCAGCACACAGCCCACGCACCAGCGTCGTCTTGCCCGCTCCGAGGTCGCCCACGAGCGCAATCACGTCGCCCGCGTGGATCTGCTGCGCCAGGCGCTGGCCGAGGGCAGCCATCGCGGCCGCGTCGGGCACAGGCTGCGGACCGAGATTGAGTCGCATGGCTAGATGAATTCGATCTTTTCGATCAGGTAGTTGCGTTGGCCTTTGGGCGTCGTGACAACAACTTCCGCGCCCAATTCCTTGCCCACCAGGCCGCGCGCGAGCGGCGAGTTCAGGGAAATCAGGCCGGACGCCAGATCGCTCTCCAAATCGCCGACGATCTGGTAGCGCACCGGCGGGGAGTCCTCCTGGTCCAGATCGTTCAGCGTCACGGTCGCGCCGAACATGACGCGATTGCCCGACAGCGACTTCGGATCGATGATCTGCGCGGTCGCGAGCTGCGTCTCGATCGACTGCATCATGCCGGCGATGTGGCTCTGGCGTTCCTTGGCGGCGTGGTATTCGGCGTTTTCCTTGAGATCGCCGTGGGCGCGCGCCTCCTCGATGTCACGGACATTCCGGGGCCGCTCGACCTCCCGCAGGTGCTGGAGTTGTTCATGCAAGCGGGCGTAGCCGCGGGGCGTAATCGGCGGTTGACTGGACATCTTGAACCTCAGGCAGACTGGGCGAACCCAGAGCGCAGCAACGCGCGGACGTAACCAATAAAACAGGAAATCAGGGACTTGCTTGGCGCGGCGTGTGGAAAACGACCGCGCGCGGGGCAAGTCCTCGCAAGTGCACAGAATAGGGTCGACGACCGGCGCTGGTCAAGCGGTTTACTTGCGCTGGACCAGGCCCGCTGGATCGATGCGGTACATCGGCGGCAACACGGGCGCCAATTCTGCGGCCCACTGCGCCATCGACACTTCCTTGTCCACCAGCAGCTCCAGCGCCAGCTGCTTCACGCGCTGACTCTCGTCTGGATCCAGCAGCCGCGCGGCAAAATGCCCGGCAATCTCCTCGGACGGATAGCCTGACAGGCCATCGAGCGCGAAGAAGCGAATCTCATTGGACCGGCTGGCCAGCAGCGCCACCAGCGCCGCGCGCACGCGGGGATGCTGGAAGTCCCGCAGATTGGAGACGATTTCCCGCAGCCGTTCCAGACCTTCGTGATAGCCGGGATCCGTGCCGTCCATCGCCTGCATCAGCGCTTCCACGGCCACGTCGTCGCCGGCCAGCTCGCGGAGGGATTTGAGCGGAAAGTACACGGCGTCATGCGTCGCGATGAACTTCTTGAGCGGCTCGACCGCCGCATCGCCCCAGCGCCCCACCAGCTTGTGCGCGTAGGCCTTCTCTTCCTCATCCACCGTCGGACCGTTCACGCGCAGCGTAAACCGCTCCAGCAGCGCGTCCAGCGCTTCTGGCGTGCCGAGCTTGGCCAGTTTGTCCATGCACTCGTAGCGCTCGTCGCTTTGGCGAAATGCGTCCATCAGACGGCGCTTGATGCCGTCGATCTGCTTCTGCGGCGAACCGCCCGTCAAGAAATCCAGGAAACCCATCGTGTGCCCGCCTGACTCCGTTTGGAGCGAAGAGGGCGGTACGGTAGCAGACGTTGCGGCGCGCGGGTAGTCATGGCTCGGCAATGGCTTGCTGTGTGCGGATCCTGTGGATAAGTATCGGAACACCTCTAGACAAAGGCGATTTTGCGTGGCACAAGGTCGCTGCCCTCACGCGAGGGCTGGAGGCTGCGTGCGCGAAAACACCGTGCGGTATCAACGACATCAGCGCATTTTTTTGATCGCGTTGCTGGCGCTGACTTGCCAGGTTGCTTGTGCGCCGACCGCGCTGCGGACGGCGTCGCGCCATGGTGTGCGCCCGGGTGGCCCGGCGGACGAATCAGACATGCCGGATGATGAAGGCGGCGCCCGTCGCCTGCCGATGGGGCGCCGCGCGGCGCTCGTGGACGTCGATGATGCGGCGCTCAATGAGATCGACGACGCCGACGATGCGCTCCGTGCGCCGCCGCCCAAGCCGCTGACAACAAGCGTGAAGATGGCGTCGCGTTGCCGGCAAGTCCGGCCGATTATTGAACGTGCCGCGCGCGCCGGTGGCGAAGACCCGCTGCTGATGCTCGCGATTGCCTGGGTGGAGAGCGGGTTCAACCCGGATGCGGAATCCCCGGCGGGCGCGCAGGGCGTGATGCAGTTGGTCCCAAGGACCGCGCGCGTGTTCGGCTGCAATGATCCGTCTGAATCGCGGTGCGCGGCGGCGGCGGCGACAAGCTACTTCAGCCGGCTCAAGCGCATGTTCGACGGCGAAACGGTCTATGCGCTGTGCGCCTATCATTCCGGTCACGTTGCGCCGCAAAAAGCCTGGCGTGCGGGGCAGTTGCCGGCGAATCTGAGCTATGCGACAAAAGTGCTGGAAGCGCGGGCTCGGCTGGAACGCGACGGCTGCGACGGCAAGTAGAAGCGCTTCGCCTCCCTGCCGATCCGCGGCCGTTCAAGACGCTATTTGCCAATCAGTTCAGGGATTTGCGCGCAGGCGTGCGTGACCGCAAGCCGCAGAGTTGCCGGAATGTGCGCTGAAACGACACGCGCTGACCGACGAACTTTGCTCTTGGACGCAGGTCGTGGGGGCTTAGTCGTTGCGGACGTGACGTTCGATCAACGGCAACACGGAACGCGTGAAGCGGATGCGGCCGTCAGCGGCTTCGCGGAGCGCGGTGACGCACTCCTTGTTCTTGGTCTCGATCGTCGCCGGGACGCCGTCAGCCAGTTGGCGGGCGCGCTTGGCGGCCATGATGACGAGCGCAAAGCGGTTCGGAACCGTGTCAAGGCAGTCTTCAATCGTAATCCGCGCCATTGCAAACTCCAGTCCGGTAGGTGCAGGGTCTGAACCCCGGGGGGCGGAAGGCTACCATTCGTCACGGATTTGTCAATGACAGATCGCCAGACTGTGCGGTTTCTGCGCGAAAGGATTGCGGAGTTGTGGTGCTTTGCGTACGCTGGCGCGCGACGCGGCGGGCATTGAGCGGCGTTTTCCGCCCCCGAATTTCCGCACCAAGACGTCCGATCTGGAGGCCGCCCCGATGAGCGCGCAAGACGAGAGAGAAAAAGACCCGCTGATTGGCACCACGTTTGCCAATCGCTATGTGATCCACGGCCGTCTGGGCAAGGGTGGCATGGCTGTGGTCTACCGCGCGACGGACACCCAGATGGGCCGCGACGTGGCGGTCAAAGTGCTGCGTACGGACGTTGCGGACGAAGTCGCGGCCAAGCGCCTCATCCGCGAAGCCAAGGGCGCGGGCGCGCTCAACCACCCGAACATCATCACGATTTTTGACCGCGGCATCGCCGCCGACCGCGTCTACATCGCGATGGAGATCCTGCAAGGGCAGGAGCTGTCCGCGCTGATGGAAGAAGTTGGCGCGATTCCGGTGGAACGCGCGCTCAAGATCTGCGAGCAGGTTGCGTCGGCGTTGGCGGTGGCGCATGCGGAAGGCATTATTCACCGCGACATCAAGCCGGAGAACCTGTTCTTGCTGAGCCGCGGCGGTGGCGACATCGTCAAGATGCTGGACTTTTCGATCGCCAAGCTGCCCAAGGAGATGGTCACGCAGCAGCTGACGCGGGCGGGCAGCGTCTTTGGTACGCCGCACTACATGGCGCCGGAACAGGTGGAAGGCAAGCAGGCGGTGCCGCAGACGGATCTGTACGCGCTCGGTGCGGTGTTGTACGAGCTGATCGCGGGCGAGCCGCCGTTCGACGGGAATTCGGTTATCGACATCCTGTTGAAACACGTGAAGTCGCCGCCGCCGCGCCTGGAACGCGCGGGTCTGGAACTGCCGCCTGGGCTGGGTGAACTGGTGCAGGAACTGCTGGCCAAGAAGCCGGCGGAGCGCCCGGAGAGCGCGGAAGCGGTGCGGGAACGGTTGGCTGACATTTTGCGCGATGTGCGGCGGAGCCGTCCGGCACCGAACGCGGCTCCGGCTGCGGCACCGTCGAGCGCGCCGCCAACGGCTGAAGTGGCGATTCCTGCGCCGCCGCGGGCGATTCCGCGGATGCCGACCCAGGCGCCGCGTCCCCAAGCGGCTGCAGCGCCGAATTCGACGTTGCCCGACGCGCAGCCGGGCGTGGCGGCGGATGACGACGAGCGGACGATCGTCGGCGTGGGGATGTCTGCGCAGCTCAATGAGATGCTCAAGGCGCAGAAGGCCGCCCAGGCACAACCGGCTCCGGCGGCGAAGGCGCCGACTGCGCCGTATCCGGTGCCGGCTGCGGAAGATGCCGATGATGCCAAGACGATGGCCGTCTCGCGCGAGACGCTGCAGGCCGTTCAGCAGGCTGCCAAGCGTCCGCACACGATGGCCCCGACGGGACCGTCCGCTGCGGCGCGCGCGACCACCGGGCCAGCGCCCGTTCGCGCCGTGGCGCGTGAGACTGTCGATGACCGGCAGATCGGCCGCGAAACGTCCATGCAGCCACTCCCGGCGGCCGCGTCCGACGACGAGGGCCAACCGTCCAAGCTGTGGTTGATCGCGGTTGCCATTGGCGCCGGGCTCGCTGGCGCCGGATTCGCCTTCTGGTTCGTTAACCGGCAGTAGTCGTCCGCTTGCGGCGCCGCCGCGCGACCGTCCGCAGGTACCGCACGACCGCCCGCTCCGAGCCCAATTGCTGCTGCAGGAACGCCGCGAGATTGCGCTGCGTCGCATCGGCGGATTGCGGCCCCGCGAATGGCAGCAGCAGGTCGAGGGGAATCCGGTGCTCGGCCGTGCGCAAGCCCGGCAGCGCGCGCGTGACAACGAGGCAGTCGTCGGCCCGCAACAGAAACACGCGGTTGCGTTCTGCGATCCGCAGCGCCGACCAGATGAGGGCCAACATCGCGGTGGCCGTTATCAGGCCCCAGGAGATGTGCCCCTGACGGCCGGTCAGCCACAGCGCCAGCCACGGCAAGCAGGCCGCGCCCGCGCCGACCAGCCACGCGAGCCATGAAAGGGGCGTCGCGACCTGTACGACCAGCCGCCTGCCGGCGAGCCAATCCCGCACGACGAGCCCGATGCCCCACAGCGTCCGCGCGACGAACGACCAGAGAAACGCCGCGAGCGCCAAAGCGAGGAGCGTCCGGAGGTGCAGCGGGTCCACCGTCTGGCTCGGCTCGATGTAGTCGAGCAGCGCCTCAGGGAGCCACGCGCGAAATTGCAGAAAGCCTTGCAGCCAAGTCGTCATGGGGCGCCACGTTAGCCGATTGCCCGGCGGTTGTCATTGCAGGCGGAGGAGCCGGAAGTCGTGCGGGGCAATGGCCGGCAGCGTCGCGCGCACTTCGCCGGTCAGCAGGTCCGTCATTTGCGTCGTCGGACCGATTTGGGCGATCGCCCAATGGGGCGTCACCGCCGCATCGCCCAGGTTCAACACCGCCAGCACGCGTTCCTGCCCCGTTTGCCGCAGCACGCCCAGCAGCCCGCCCGTGCCCAGGAGCCGCGTTTCCCCGCTCACCAGCGCTTCCGACGATTGGCGCAGCGCGATCAGCTTCCGGTACAGCGTCAGCAGCGCGTCCTTCTGGCCCAACTGCGCCTGCACGGAGACCGTCGCGCTGTCCGCGTTGGCCGGCTGCCACGGTTGTCCCGTCGTGAACCCGACGCCCGCGCCGGGCTGCCACTGCATCGGCTGACGCTTGGCTTCATCGCCGCCGCTGCCGTTCTGCAGACCGATTTCCTCGCCGTAGTAGACCCACGGCGTGCCCGGCAAGGCGAACAACAGCACGGCCGCCAGGCGCAGGTCCGGCGCGCTCGCCAGCTGCGTCGCGATCCGCACCATGTCGTGGTTGGTCAGGAACGTCCCGCGCGCCGCGTTCGGGGCAAACACGCCATCCTCCGCGCACAGCACTTGCTGCAGCGTCTGGCCGTCTCCCGACTGCAGGCTCGTCAGCACGGCTGAAGCGAGGTCGAAGTCGAACGTCATGTTGAGCCCGCCCTCCATCTGGTACTTCGCCGCGATCGCATTCGCCGCCCACGCTTCGCCCACCATCAGCGGCTCGAGCTTGGCGTTGTCCGCCTGATGTTTGCGCAGCTGCTGGGCCCATGTCTGCCACCACGCGACCGTCGGCGGCGTATCTTTCTGGCCTGCGCCCGCGCCGGTCTCCACGAGATACCGCACCGCGTCCAGCCGGAACCCGTCGACACCGCGATCCAGCCACGTCAGCGCCACGTCGGTCATCTCCGCGGTCACCGCCGGATTTGTGTAGTTCAGGTCCGGCATCCCGGCCGAAAACACGCCGTAGAACCAGCGCTTGCCGTTGGCATGCCAGCTTGGACTGGTGCCAAACGGCTGCTTCCAGTTCATCGCAACATCGCTCCAGACGTACCAATCCGCCTTGTCGGTACCCGCGGCCGACGCCTTGAACCACGGATGCTGCGTGGACGAGTGGTTGAGCACGAGGTCCATGACCACCCGGATTCCGCGCGCGTGTGCGGCGGCGAGGAACGCGGCAAAGTCGGCGTCCGTTCCGTAGTCCGCGTTGAGCGTGCGGTAGTCGCGGACGTCGTAGCCGTGGTAGCTCGGGGAATCGTTCACGGGCATGAGCCAGATCAGGTCGATTCCCAGGTCGTCACCGCCCGGCTTGCCGTCATTCAAGTAGTCCAACCGCGAGGTCAGGCCTTTGAAATCGCCCACGCCGTCGCCGTCGCTGTCCTGAAAGCTGCGCACAAACACTTCGTAGCCCACGGCGCGTTGGTACCAGGTCGGATTGGCGAGGCCTGCGCGACATAGCACGGGCGAATCACTGGTTGGCGGCAAGTCAGGCGCCGAGGCTGAATCCGTCGCGGCGATTGCGTCCAGATCCGCGACGTCTGCGCCTGCCAACGTTGTGTCCGACTGCTGGGGCGCCGTACAGCCAACGAGGAGGATGACCGCAGTGAGTGTCCAGACGGCAAGCCTCAAGGAACGGCACCGACGAAGAATGCGTCTGACGTCACGTCCTTGGTGCTCGTGCACCCCGCCTGGGACAGCGGCTTGCCCGGCGTGCAGCCGATCCCGTAGCTGCCGTGGAAGCGGTAGTTCAGCGCGCCGGTGAACGTGTTGGGCGCTGACCACGCCAATGCGTCAAAGTAAGCGCCAGCGGGTACTTCCACCGCGTTGCCTTCCCAAACGCAGAAGACAGTGGGGCCGAGATCGGTCCATTTGGCGCCGTCGCTGCTGTTTTCGGCGTTGTACGTCGAGCAGCCGGCCAGGAAAATCGACGCGCCCGTGTTGTTGAGCCAGGTGACCGTGACTTTCTCGCCCGGGCTGACGACGCCGCCGCTGCGTTCCCACAGGTAGACGTTGCCCTTCTGCTCAGCGCCCGCCGTGCAGGTGCCGGGGCTATCGGCTTTGGGGCATGCGCCCATGGGCGGGCAAATGAACGCGCCTTCGCACGTGGCGCCGGGGAAGCAGTCGGCGGTGGCCTCGCTCGCGTTGGGCCAGCACTTGCCCGCGGACGGGACGGCGGGGAGGCACCAGCCAGCGACGCCGCTCATCGGCGTTGCGTTGTGGCAGGCGCCGCCGTTGCAGGTTGTGTAGTCGTAGCAGGCGCCGTTGGCCAACGTGGGCAGGCACCAGCCCTGTGGGGGCGCGCCGCATTTGGGGCACGGGTAGGACCAGCAGGTCAGGCCGTTGGGGCAACTGCCGCCGCCGCCAAAGCCGTTGCAGTTCTGGGGCGGGCCAAACGCATCGCCATCCGCGGCAACGTCGGTTGTCGCGGCGTCGGTGTCATAGACTTCATCGGTCGCGGCATCCGCATCCGGGGCGTCGGCCGCGTCCAGCAGGATCGCGTCGGTTCCCGCGGCGTCCGTTCCAGCCGCGTCCGTTCCCGCCACGTCGGTCGTCGCCGCGTCCTGGGCGTCGTCCGGCGCAATCTGGCTGTCGCCCGTGTCACTGGGCCCCGTGTCCGTCGCGCTCGTTCCGGTGCTGCTGCCGCACGCCGCCAGCGCCAACACGACTGTCATCCCCAGAAACCGTTGCAGCGTCGCCATTTGAAACCTCGTGAGCGGTTGCCCGCGTGGCAATGTAGGCCTCGCGCGGAGGTTGGGCAAGTGCTACCGTCCCGGCCCATGCTCCTCCCGCTGCTCTTTGCGCTCCTGATCCATGCCGCGCCGCCCGCGTGCGACGTGACGCTCGTGGCCGATGGCAACACGGCGGCGATCCAGACCGCGCTGGACCGCACCGACAACCCGGTGATTTGCCTGAAGCCGGGCAAGTACCTCGGCGCACGTTTTGTCGTCGCGCAGTCGGCGACGCTGCAGCGGCTGGGCGCGGGTGAGGTGATCCTGGACGCGGGCGGCCTGGGGCGCGTGCTGACGTTGCCCAAGGCGGGCGTGCGGCTCGCGCTCGCGGGCGTGACGCTGACGGGCGGGCGCGCGAAGCAGGGCGGGGCGATTGAAGTGTCGGCGGACGCGGCGCTGACCCTGACGGATTGCGTGATCCGCGACAACGCGGCGACGTGGCAAAATGGCGGCGGGCTCTGGGCGAACGCCGGGACGATCGCGGCGCTGCGCACGCGGTGGCAGCACAATCAGGCGGCGACAGGCGCGGCGCTCGACCTGAGCGGGACGGCGCAACTCCGGCTCATCGCCAGCGTCGTGACGCTGCATCCCGCGCCGTCGACCGATGGCGCCCCGGTGCGTCTGGCGGGGAATGCCCAGTTGGAAGTCATCTCGTCGACTTTTGCCTACAACGCGGGACCGGCGCTCGCGCTCGCGGCGGACCTGAACGACAAGCCCCGCTTGCTGGTGCGCGACAGCCTGGTGCTCGGCGCGCCCAACGCGTTCAACGTGCCGCAGCGGCAGGCGGAGAACGTGGACGTGCAGCGGTCGGTGGTGTCCGGAAGAATCGGGTTCGTGTCGCTGGATCTGGCGAGCAAGCGCGACGCGCCGCAGCTCGATGCCCTGGGACCGGAGCGGGCCATGCCGGCGGTGGCGAGCCCGGCGATCGACCTCGCGCGCTGCGACCTGCCGGAGCAGCGGCTGGATTTGACCGGACGGCCGCGCGGCAAGCGCTGTGCCGCCGGCGCGCTGGAGCCGCCTCTGGAAGTCGTTCGCCACACGCGCTGGCTGCGGACGAACCCCAAGCGGTAGAAATCAGCCGCCCAGCTTGGCCTTGATCAGCTTCGCCACGAGTCCCGGGTCCACTTTTCCCTTGTAATCCTTCATGATAAGTCCGGTCGCCTTGCCGAACATCTTGGGGTCGGTGATGCCTTCCCGCGTCAGGATCTCGTCGACAATCACCGCCATCTCGGCTTCTCCCATCAGCTGCGGCAGAAACCGCGCGAGGTACTGAATTTCCGCGAGCATCTGCGCGATGTTCGCTTCTTCTTCGCTCGCGCCGCCGGCTTTCAGCTCGTCGATCGAACTCTGCAGCACCTTCACGTAGTTGCGGATCACGTCAACGACCACTTCGTCCGTGACTTCCGTCGCGTTCTTGGCCGTCCGCTTCTCCATGACCTTCGTTCGCACCATGCGCACCGCCGCCAGGCCGATCTTGTCGCCCGACTTCATGCACACTTTCATCTGTTCCATCAGTTCATTTTCAAGCGCGGTCGCCATGGTCTCTCTCCTCGGTTTTCAGAATCGATCGGGCGATTCAGCCCATTGTCCCAGCGTCCGCACTTCGTGATGCCGCGCCAGGCTCTCCAGCGCGCGGACAAAGAGCGGCCATTTCTTGGCCAGCGGCACGCGCTGGTCCGGCTGCACCGCGAGGCGCGCCGGGATCTCGTCGCCGATGTGGTCGGTCAGATCGATCGCGTGGCACTCAAAGTTCAGCCAATCCGTGCGCGCCAGCAGCGGCGACACGGCGTCAAAACCGAGGCTGCCCATGGCAATGAGCGACGTGCCGATGTACGGCAGCCGCGTGCCCGGCAAGGTCGCGATCGGCAATTCCACAAGCGCGCGGCCATCGCTCAGGCGATCGATGTACGGCGTGCGCTTGCCAAACCAGACGTTTGGCCACTCCGGAATGCTGCCTGAAGGCCGTCCCTGGGCGCGGTACAGGCCGATGAACGCCGCTTTGGCGAGCTGGTACGGCGGGCAGGGAAAGCGCGAGCTGTCGTACGTGTGGCCCGCATCCGCGACCGCGCGCAGCAGCGCATCGGAGAGCACGTAGCCCGGCGCGCGAAAACCGCTGACCGCCTGACCCGTCGCGTCCTGCAGTTGCTTGCGCGCCGTCGTCAATTCGTAGGCCATTTGCGCGGCCGGCATCCGGCTCAGGTTGTACGGATGCGTCAGGCTGTGGCTGGCGATTTCATGCCCCGCCGCGACGCAATCCGCCAGCACCGCGCGCACGTCCGGCTGGGCGAGATCCTGCGCCACGACAAAGAACGTCGCCGGCACGTCGCACCGCGCAAACAGGTCCAGAAAGCGCGCGACGCCTTTGGTCCACGCCTTGGGATCGTGTTCAGCCGGCAGGAAGTCGTCCGCGTTGCCAGACCCGCCCGCGTGACCGTGGATGCGATCGTACAGGTAGAGGCCGTCGACATCGACGTTGACCGCGGCCCGTCTTCTTGGCGCGTTCATCGGTTGCGAATCCGCACCACGTAGAACAGCTTCGCAAGGCCTTTCAGCACGTTGGGCACGCGCTTGAAGAGATGGATGCTCGGCGGCCGCTTTTCATGGATCACGATCGGAATCTCGATGATCTTCACGTCGTACCGCTGCGCCCGCACCACCAGCTCGCTGGCAAACAGGTCGCGGTCGACGACGCACTTGCTCACCGTGTAGAGCATTTTTTCGCGGTTGAACGCCTTCAAGCCGTGTGTATCCGTGCCCTTGAAGCCGAGGACCACGCGCAGCAGGCCGTTCATCACCGCCGTCGCCGCAACGCGCGTCATCGGCCGTTCGTCTTTGGCGTCCGGATGTGCCTTGGACCCGACGACCATGTCCGCGCGACCGGAATCCAGGATCTCCAGCGCGCGCTTGTGGAAGTCGAGATCGCAGAGGTCGATCTCCTCGCACAGCACGTACTCGCCGCGCGCCGCTTCAATGCCGCGGCGGAGCGCCTTGCCGTAGTTCGGTTCATCGGAGGTGATCGCGCGCACCTCCGGGAAGTTGCGGCTCAACTTGTCGGCGATCGCGCGGGTCTGATCCTTGGAGCCGTTCTCGCTGATCAGGATTTCAAACGGCCGGCCAAGCTGTTTCAGCCCCGCGTGCAGTTCGGTCACCGACGACCAGAGGATGCCCTCTTCGTTGTAGCACGGGATGACGACGCTCAATTCCGGGGCGTCAGACGCCGTCGGATTCGCCGCTGCTGGTTTCGCTGCTGCCGCTTTTGCTGCCACGTCGCCTCCGCCACCCGCCGGGGCCACCGGTTCAGGGGGCCGTACTGTCGGAAATGCCGGCCTATTGGTCAAGTGTGCGGCGGCGCATTGTCCGTCCCGCGCGGCTACAAACCCTGGGCGAACTGGAATCCATCCATCAGCGCGTCTTCCATGCTCGCGTAAACCCAGGCGCCATAGCGCCCCAGGGACTGGACGCCTTGGCCTCGCAGGTACGGCAGCAGGCATTCCTTCGCGGCAAAATAGTGTTTGTCAAAGACGACGTAGCCGTACTTGATGTGCCGCACTTCCTCGACTTCCACTTCCGCGTCGTCGCCCAGCCAGTCGTGGTCGCGCAGGAACGCGCGGACGGAGGTTTTTACCTCGTCGTCCGTCGGGTTCATGTTGTTGGCAACTTCCACGTACAAGCTCGAGCTGTTGGCCGGCGCCAAGCTCGCCACGGCGTTGGAGAACGAGCCGATGCGGTAGAACGGGTACTTGTTTTCCGGCACGTAGAGCCACTGGATGTCGTCCATCACGTTGGCGCGCTTGATGCCGTAATTGAGGTAGCGCAGGCTCGTGCAGCGCAGTTTGCTGGCCGCGTCCACAACCGTGTCCGGCAAATCCTTGGCCAACTTCAGCAGCTCCGGCAGCGGGATCGACGACACCAGGTGCTCGTACTGCACGACCTCGCCGTTGGACAGCGTGCACCGCTTTTTGGCGAAATCGATCGCCACCGGCGTCGTCGACAGCTTGACCTTGGAGAGCGGCAGGTGCCCGGCAATGCGGCTCGCGAACGCCTCGATGCCGCCCTTCTTGGGATAGGTGAAGTGCGCGTTGTAGCCCGCCTGATCGTCGACGATGCCCAGCGCGCCCGCGGTGATCTGGGAGAGATTGGGCTTGGGCAGGAAGCGCGTGCACCAATCCGCCGTGATCTCTTCTGGCTCACAGCCCCACAGCTTGGTGTTGTACGGCACCATGAAGCGGTCTGTGATGCCTTTGCCAAAGCGCTGCAGGCAGAAATCCTTGAAATTCGTGGCGTCGATGGGCGCCTGTGCTTCGCGAATCGCCGCCTCGATCGCGCCCATGAGGCACTCGTGCACCACGTCCAGCGGCAGGCCATGCAGGTTCTGCTGGAACGGAAAGTGCGTCAGCGCGCCGTGCGACCAGATGCGGCTCTTGCGCGCCACCATCATCATGTCATCGCCCATCACGTCCTGCACAAAGGCTTTCATCTCCGGATGGCGGAGGTGCAGCCAGTGGCCCGTGTGGTCAAAATGGTAGCCGCGGATGATCTCCGTGCGCGTCAGACCGCCAAGGCGATCGTCGCGCTCGATGAGCAGCCAATCGCCAAGCTCCGGACGCGTTTGCGCGCGCTTGTCCAGGTGATACGCCGTCGACAGACCGGTCAGGCCGCCGCCAAAAATGAGCGTCTTGGTCTGCAGCATCTTGATTCCGTTCTAGGCTTTGGTGCCAGTCGCGGCGACTTCCGTGAGCAGATGGCCCATCCGATCGCGCTTCGTCGCCAGGTAGCGGGCGTTGTCGGGCGTCGGCGCCACTTCAATCGGCTCACGCGACGCCACATGCACGCCAAGCCGGGTCAACGCTTGCACTTTCTGCGGGTTGTTGGTCAACAGGCGCACGTCCAACATCCCGAGATCACGCAGAATCTGCGCCGCGACCGCGTAGTCCCGCTCGTCCGGCGCAAAGCCGAGGCGCAGGTTCGCTTCCACCGTGTCAACGCCCAGATCCTGCAGCGCATACGCGCGGATCTTCTGGATGAGGCCGATGCCGCGGCCTTCCTGCCGCAGATAGACGATCGCGCCGTGACCGGCTTGGGCCACCGCGCGCATCGCCAGCCGGAGCTGATCGCCGCAATCACAGCGCCGCGAGTGCAAAATGTCGCCCGTCAGGCACTGGCTGTGCAGGCGAACCAGCGGCGCCTCCGCAGGCATGGCGCCCACGGGATCGCGGATGAGCGCGATGTGGCTGTCGCGGTCGATGTCGTTCTCGTAGATGCGGACGCGGAACGGCCCCTCGGTCGTCTCCACCACGCCTTCAGACACCACATGCACCAAGCGCTCATGGCTCGCACGCCAGGCCACGACGTCGTTCACGTGCACAAGCGGCCAGCCAAGTTTCTCCGCGAACGCCGGGGCAGCCGACGGCGCCAACGGGTCAAGACCGGCCAGCACGTGGCTGAACACCGCGCTCGGTTGCAGTCCAGCGAGAACGACAAGATCGTGGGCGGCTTCAGGACCATAGGGCCGTTCCAGACTGCCGCGCGGCCCAACGATCGCTGGCATGATGTGGCCCGGACGGACCAGGTCCTTCGCGTGCGTCGCGGGATCGGCCAGCAGGCGAATCGTCAGCGCGCGGTCCGCGGCGGAAATGCCCGTCGACACGCCGACGGCACCTTCCACGCTCACGCCGTAGCGCGGCGTCCACGCGGGAGAGCGCCGCCGTTCCAGCGCCGGGCAATTCAGCTCCTCCGCGCGCGCCGTCGTGAGCGTTGCCGCGAGCACGCCGCGGGCATGGGCCGCGAGATCGTTGACGGCGTCGGGCGTGGCAAATTGGCTGGCCAGCACGGCAAAGACCGCGGTGACGTTGCCAAAATCCTCAACGACGGCGATCACGCCGCCGGACCGCAGGGTGGCGATCGCGCGCTCCACGCTGGCCTCACGGCCGTCGGGCGAAGCGGGTTGCCAAGGGGTGGAAACAGCAGAGGAAGAGGCAGACAGCACGGGATGCTCCGCGGCGCGCCTGACGGCGCAAGGGGCGTGATTGTCGTCACCGCCGCCGTCCGAGTCAAACGATCTCGTTCGCCGCGCCCCCTTTGCCAGACGAACGCAGCTTGCTACACTTCCGGCCCCACGTTTGCGAGGAGAAGCCGATGAGCGGTCATAATAAATGGAGCACAATCAAGCACAAGAAGGGCAAGGCGGACGCCATTCGCGGCAAGATGTTCACCAAGCTCATCAAGGAAATCACCGTCGCGGCCAAGATGGGCGGCGGCGACGTGGCGGGTAACCCCCGTTTGCGCAAAGCGATTACCGACGCGCGCTCCAACAGCATGCCGGCCGACAACATCACCCGCGCGGTCAAGAAGGGCACGGGCGAACTGGAAGGCGTGGCGTACGAAGAAGTGACGTACGAGGCCTACGGTCCGGGCGGAACGGCGATCCTGATCGACGCGCTGACCGACAATCGCAACCGCGCGATCACGGACGTGCGGACGACCGTGAACAAGAAGGGCGGCAAGATCGCGGAGCCGGGCTCCGTCTCCTATCTCTTCCAGACCGTTGGCCAAATCATCGTGCCGGTCGGCAAGCGGTCCGAGGACGAGATGATGATGATCGCGCTGGACGCCGGCGCGAGCGACGTGGAACGCGAGGACGACGTCTACAACATCACGACCGAATTCGGTGACTTGTGGGCCGTGCGCGAGAAGCTGGAAGCGGCGGGCGTGACCGTCACGGATTCCAAGATCGCCAAGACTGCGTCGCTGACGATCGAGCTCTCCGGCAAGGAAGCGGAGACCATGATGACGTTGGTCGACGCGATCGACGAGCTCGATGACGTGCAGAACGTGTGGTCGAACTTCGACATTGACGAAGCGACCTTGAAAGCGCTGGAAGGGGCGTAGGTGGACACGCGCCACCTGCTGGGACTCGCGGCGACGGTCGCGAGCCTGGGATTGTCGGGCTGTCGCGGCTGCTCAGAAACGCCGCCACCGGTCGCGCAGGCCCCCGCAAGTCAGGAAATCAACGCGGTGTCGGTGCCCCATGCGGCGGGCGCGGTGGCAGAAGCGGCAGCGGCGACGCCGGTTTACGCCGGTCCGTCGTCCAAAGCTGCGGATGGCTTTCAGCTCTCCACCGGCTTTCTCGACAGCAACGGCCAACCGCTCCCGCAGCCCAAAGCCGGCGTTTCAACGGCGATCTACACGACCGCGCTGGATCCAGAAGGTCACCCGATCGGCGCGCTGGACCGGATCGGCGCTGCGGAGATGCTGGGTTTCCTCGTGGCGCGCGACATGCGGCACGCGCTGGCGGCCCACGCGGTAGCGCCCGTGCGCGAGGGTGCGGATGCGCGCGCGCTGGCGTTTGCGCCTCCAGCCGGCGGCGATCACGCGCTGGTGGCGGTGTTTCGTCCCCAGGGTGGCGCGCTGCACGCGGTGATTTCGCCCGTTTCCGTGGCGGGCAAGCTGCCGCAGCTGATGGGGCCTGGTCTGAACGGTCTGAGCCTGCGCTCGGAGACGTCGCAGGAGCACGTGGAGCTGGTTTTGCTCCCGGCGGATCGCACGCCGACCGCGCCGCTCAACCTGCAGTTGCAGGACATCGACAACCAGGGCCATCGCAAAGGGCCGGTGAGTGTGCCGATCGCCGTACTTGTCGATCCGCCGATGGGGCGGGCGCTCGTGCTGGAAGCGAGTGGCGAGCCGCCGCTGCTCCGTTGGGAGACGCCGCAGGCGGGCGAGTGGCTCGTCCTGATCGCGCCCAAGAAAGGCGAGCAGGCCCTGGCGTTTCACCTGACGATTCCGGCTGCCCCGGACAAGAGGTAGGCAATGGAGTTCCTGCAAGATTTGCGCTGGCGCGGTTTGCTGCATCAGGTGACGGACGAAGCGACGGCCAAGGCGGCGCTCGGTCAGCCCGGCTGCGGCGTGTACATCGGTTTTGACCCAACGGCGGACAGCCTCCACGTCGGCTCCCTGCTGCAGATTACGCTCTTGATGCGGCTGGCCAAGGCGGGACATCGGCCGATCGCGCTGGTCGGCGGCGGTACGGGCATGATCGGCGATCCGTCGGGCAAGTCGGCGGAGCGCAAACTGCAAACGGACGACGATGTGCGGCGGAACGCGCGCGCCATCGAAGAGCAGATCCTGCAAGTCTGGCGCAACATGGCGGCGGCGGTTGGACACGAGGCGGATCCGGAGTTCGCTGACAACGCGAAGTGGCTGAACAACCTGACGCTCATCGACTTTCTGCGCGACATCGGCAAGCACTTCAGCGTCAACGCGATGGTCCAGCGCGACTCCGTCAAGACGCGGCTGGAAGCGCGTGAGCAGGGCATCAGCTACACCGAGTTCAGCTACATGCTGCTCCAAGCGTACGACTTTCTGGAGCTGTACCGGCGGAGCAATTGTCGCGCCCAATTTGGCGGGTCGGATCAGTGGGGCAACATCGTCTCGGGGACCGATCTCATCGGTCGGCTGGCGGAGGGCGCGGACGAGAAGCCGGCTTTTGGCGTGACGGTGCCGCTCATCACGTCCAAGAACGGCGAGAAGTTCGGCAAGACGGAGCAGGGCACGATTTGGCTGGATCCCAAGCGCACGAGCCCGTACCAGTTCTACCAGTTCTGGATGAACGTGGACGACGCGGACGCGGTCAACTACCTGCGCTACTTCACGTTTGATTCGGCCGAGGCGATCGCAGCGGTTGTCGCGCTCCAGATCGCCGCGCCGGAAAAGCGCGACGCTCAGAAGGCGCTGGCGGCGACGATGACGGCGCTCGTGCACGGCGAGGAAGCGCTGACGTGGGCGATGCGCGCGATCGATTTTCTGTTCAGCGGCAATGCCCATGACGCGCCGGACGTCATTTTTACCAACGTGTTCCTGCGCGAGCTGCCGTGTCACGACGCGCGCCCGGACGCGACCATGATCGACCTGCTGGTGGGCGAAAAGCGGCCGTTCCAGTCCAATGGCGACGCCAAGCGCGCGGTGCAGGCCAATTCCGTGTCCGTGAACGGCGCAAAGCTCACGCTGGACGACCTGCGCACGACGCCGGAGCGGATCCACGGGCGGTACGCGCTCATCCGCCAGGGCAAGAAATCCTACTTCCTCGCTGACTTTGGCGCGTAGCCGATGACCGCCCGCGAATCCCTGCGCAAAGCCGTGCTCACGCCGGCGCAGACGCTGCCGTTGGAGGGCAACAAGGCTTCCGCGGTGCTGCTCGCGATCGTGGATCGCCCGGGCGGACCGACGCTTGTGATGCTGAAGAAGTCGAGCGCGATGCGCAGTCACGCCGGTCAAATTGGCTTCCCGGGCGGCGGCGTGGAGGCGGGCGAGACGTCCGAGCAGGCGGCACTGCGTGAGGCGTGGGAGGAGATTGGCCTGCCCCCGGACCGCGTGCAGATGCTGGGGGCGCTGGATGACGACCGCACCTACGTGACGAACTATCACATCCGGCCGTTGCTCGCGTGGATCGCCGATCCGCCGCCGGCGTGGCGCGCGGATCCGGTCGAGGTCGAGCGCGTGTTGGAACTGCCGTTGGCGGAGGTTGTGGCCGCTGAGCCGGTCTCCTGGCTCGACTTCAGCATTTTTGGCATTCCGTTCCGCGCGCCACGCTTCCATTTCAGCGACGGCACGGTGGTTTGGGGCGCGAGCGCGCGCATCCTCCAGCGCTTCATCGCGCGCGTCCGCCCGCACTGGCAAGCGTAACGCGGCGGTTTGACGCGATTTGACGCAGCAAAAAGCGCGTCATCGGCATTGACGCACTGCATTATCTGGGCGGACAATACCGCCGCCTCGCTTCAGGGGCTCTCAGGTTGTGCCATGTCTGAACCGCGCGTGATCAAACGCTATGCCAACCGCAAGATGTACGACACTGCGCGGTCCTGCTACGTGACCCTGGAAGAAATTGCCGAGATTGTCCGCCAAGGCACGGAAGTGCGGGTCATCGACAACAAGACCAAGCAGGACCTGACGGAAGTGACGCTGACGCAGGCGTTGCTGGATTCTGAGCGCAAACAGCGCGGCACGGTCCCGCTGGCTGGGCTGCGCAACCTCATTTCGTCGGGCAACGAGTTCCTTTCCCGCAAGGTCGCCGAGCCGGTCAGCCGGGTGAAAGAAGGCGCGGAGCGTTGGCGCGTCGATGCGGAACGCACGATCACGGCGTTCAAGACGGAAGCTGAAAAGCGCGCGGAGAAGCTGTTGCATCGCCGCAACGAAGAGCAGGGCGGCGTGGACGCCGATGGCAAGCCGGAAGCGGCCAAGGCGGATACCGCGAAGTCCGAGGCGGTCAAGTCGGACAGCTTGCCGCTGATGGCGGGCTTCGTCGAGCAGACGCAGCGGGCGGCGGACGAACTGCAGCACAAGCTGGACGATCGCGTGCGGCACGTCGCGGGCGCGCTGGGTCTGCGCGGCGCGGACGAGGATGAAGTCGCGGCTTTGCGCAAGCGTGTCGAGGAGTTGGAGGCGCGCATCGCCAAGCTCGAGGCGCGCAGCTAGGCCATTGCCGCGGTGAATGAATCACAGGCACGTCATGCGCGTCTGAGGATTGGGCTTGTACTTGCCCGCGGGCCTTGTGACCGCCAAGTCGCAGGCTTAGCATTGTCGTGCGGTGTGATCCCGCAACTGATGGGAGCTGTTATGAAAGCGTTGCATCGAATCCTGATTCTGCTCGCGGCAAGTGGCTTGTTCGCCCTGCCGGCGATGGCTGCGAAGCCCGCGCCGTCGGAACCGACTTCGGACGTCAGTGAGGCGGACATCGGCGGCGAGGCCTTCATCCACATGAAGCTCGAGTTCGTCAAGTTCACGCTGGACGGCAAAGAGTGGGAGAACCACGAGTACACGGACAACCGCAAGACGCTTGTGATCCGCGGGATTGAGCGCAGCGGCGAGCACACGGTCGTCCTGTCGCCGCGGGAAGCGGGCTGGGAGCCGTTCACGTTGGTGCTCAAGCCGGCGGAATTCAAGCGGACCAACGTCGCGCAGAAGGGCAAGACGACGGTCATCGCGTTCCGCTCCAAGCACGTGGTGGATTTTTCCAAGGCCGCGCCCGCCAAGCCGGCTGAACCGGCCAAGCCCGCCGAGCCGCCCGCGCAGTAGGCGCCAGCACCAACAGGCCAGAGCGACGCCGGTGCGGTGGCGGATGGGGTGGTATGTCCAGTGAAGTCATCGGCCGGTTTGAGCAAGTCCTGCGCTTTGCCTCCACGCGCGGCATCGCGGAAGTGCACGTCAAGCCAGGCCAACGCCCGCTGTATCGCCGTTCCGGCGCGCTGATTTCGCGCAAGGATGAGGCAACGTTTTCAGAAGCAGACTTGGATGAAGTCGCGCATGGCCTGGTCCCGGGCGCGTGGCTGCCGCACTGGTCGTCGGGCGCCGACGTGACGTTCGCGCATGGCGTCGTGGGCTGCGGTCGCTTTCGGGTGACGCTGTTGCGCCAGCGCGGCGCGGTGGGCATTGTCGTGCACGTGGTGCCGGCCAAGGCGCAGGCGTTGCGGGAACTGAACCTCCCCAAGATCCTCGGTAGTTGGGCGCTCCTGCCGCGCGGTCTGGTGATTCTGGCAGGCCCACCGGGATCGGGGCGTTCGACGACGTGGCAGGCGCTGGTTGAGCACATCAATACGGTCGCTGCCAATCCGCGCCACATCGTGACGGTGGAAGACCCGATTGAGGTGCTGTTCGACGACAAGATGGCGTTCATTCGCCAACGCGAGCTGCACACGGATACCGCGGACATCGCGTCGGCGCTCGGCCACATGGCGCGGATGGATTGCGACGTCGTCGCGATCGGCGACTTGCCGCCGGAGCACCTGGAGTCGGCGATTGCGCTTGCGGAACAGGGGCGGCTGGTGCTTGCGGTCGTAGCGGGCGGGCCGCCCGTTGAATGGCTGCGGCAGACGCTGGCGCGGCTGGATCCGGCGCGGCGCGAACCGTTCCGGCAGCGGCTTGCCGCGCAGTTGAAGGCGGTGAGCTACCAGAAGCTCGTGCCGACTGCCGATGGCAAAGGGCGCGTGCCGGCGATGGAGACTGCGACGCTGACGCCCCAGATGGCCGACGTGCTGCGCGGCGCGGGCGACGTGAGCGCGATCCAACCGCTCATCGACCAGGGACGCGGCACCGGCTGCCAGACCTTGGACCAGCACCTCGTCGATCTCGCGCATGCGGGCACGATCGCCGTCGATCAGGCGCTGCTGGCGTCTGAACAGCCGGACGTGCTGCGCAACCGCATCGCCGGCGTGGCGGTCGCGGTTCCCATGCAGGCCATCGGCAAGGTCGACGATTTGCCGTTCTGACGCAGCTTGACGGCGGACCGATTCGGTCTAACTTGAAGGAGCGGCTTGACCCGCGCTTGGAGTCTTTGGATGAATCCCGATCGCAATCCCTACGCCCCCGCCACGCAGAGCCCTTGGGGCCAGACCGGCAACATGGAGCACGCCAGCCGCACAGAGATGGCCGCGCGCTTCACCAGCCGCATGTTCGGTTGGATGGCCGGCGGCCTCGCGCTCTCCGGCGTCGTCGCGATGACCGTGCTCAGCAACGAGACCCTCCTGGCCGGCGTCGCCGAATGGTTCCGCGCGCTGCTCATCCTTGAACTCGCGATGGTCATCGGCTTCTCCGCACTGCTCAAGCGCATGAATTTCGCCACGGCGGCTGCATCTTTCCTCGCCTACGCCGCCGTCAACGGCCTGACGCTTGGCCTCATGGTCACGCTCTACACCCGTGAATCGGTCGCCAACACGTTCTTCGTCACCGCCGGCACGTTCGGCGCGATGGCGGTCGTCGGTGCCACGACCAAGCGCGACCTGACCAGCATGGGCAGCTTCCTGATGATGGGCGTCGTCGCGCTGATCATCGCCGGCGTGGTCAACATCTTCATGCATTCCAGCGCCCTGCAATTCGCGATTTCCAGCCTCGGCGCGCTGATCTTCACCGGTCTGACGGCGTACGACGTGCAGCGCTTCCAGAAGCTCGGCTACATGGGTTTCCACACGAGCGAAGAAGAAGGCAAGGTCGCGCTGGTCGGCGCGCTGAACCTCTACCTGGACTTTGTGAACCTGTTCCTGATGCTGCTGCGGTTGTTTGGCGGTCGTCGGAACTAGTTCCTTCGTGACACCGCCGTGGCGCACGCCCGCGTTCACGTGCTAGACTCCCGGCCCCAGCGGCGCCCTTTCGCCGCCTGACGGGAGTCCCCATGCCGCTCGAATTCGCCTACCAGGACATGCTGCCGCTCGGTCACGACGACACGCCGTTTCGGCTGCTGACGACCGACTACGTCTCCACGTTTACCGCCAATGGCCGGACGTTCCTGCAAGTCCAGCCTGAAGCGCTGACGCTGTTGGCGCAGACCGCGATGCGCGACATCGCCCACCTGCTGCGGCCGGGGCATTTGGCGCAAGTTCGCACGATCCTGGACGACCCGGAAGCGTCGGACAACGACCGCTTCGTCGCGCTGGAACTGCTCAAGAACGCCAACATCGCGGCGGGTGGCGTGCTGCCGTCGTGCCAGGATACCGGCACGGCGATTGTCATGGGCAAGCGCGGCCAGAATGTGCTGACTGACGGGAACGATGAGGCGGCACTTTCGCGCGGCGTGTTCAATACGTACCAGACGTCCAACCTGCGCTACAGCCAGATGGCGCCGCTGGACATGTACACGGAAGTGAATACGGACAACAACTTGCCGGCGCAGATTGAACTCTACGCAACCGCAGGCGACGCCTACAAGTTCCTGTTCATGGCCAAGGGCGGCGGGTCGGCCAACAAGAGCTACTTGTATCAGGAGACCAAGGCGCTGCTGAATCCGGACAGTTTGATGAGGTTTCTGGATCAGAAGATTCGCTCGCTTGGCACCGCGGCTTGTCCGCCATATCACCTGGCGATTGTCATCGGCGGTACGTCGGCGGAACTCGCGCTCAAGACGGCAAAATACGCCTCCGCGCGCTACCTGGACACGCTGCCGACCTCTGGCAATGCGCTGGGCCGCGGTTTTCGCGACCTGGATCTGGAAGCGCAGGTGCTCAAGCTGACGCAGGACATGGGGATTGGCGCGCAGTTTGGCGGCAAGTACTTCTGCCACGACGTGCGGGTGATTCGCCTGCCGCGCCATGGCGCTTCCTGCCCGGTGGCGATTGCCGTGTCCTGCAGCGCGGATCGCCAGGTCCTCGGCAAGATTACCAAGGACGGCGTGTTTCTGGAGGCGCTCGAGACGGATCCGGCCAAGTACCTGCCGGAAGTGAGCGATGCGCACCTGGAGGCGGAGGTCCTGAAAATCGACCTCAACCGGCCGATGGCGGAAATTCGCGCTGAGCTGAGCAAATATCCCATAAAAACGAGGCTTTCGCTGTCCGGTCCGATGATTGTGGCGCGCGACATCGCCCACGCCAAGCTCAAGGAACGGTTGGATGCGGGCCTGGGGATCCCACAGTACCTGCGGGATTATTGCGTCTACTACGCGGGGCCAGCCAAGACGCCGGAAGGCTACGCGTCCGGCTCGTTTGGTCCGACGACGGCGGGGCGCATGGACGCGTACGTCGATCAATTCCAAGCCGCTGGCGGCAGTCTCGTCATGCTCGCCAAGGGCAACCGCAGCAAGGCGGTGACCGACGCGTGCAAGGCGCACGGCGGCTTCTACCTCGGCAGCATCGGCGGTCCGGCGGCGCGCTTGGCCAAGGACTGCATCAGGAAGGTTGAAGTCCTGGAATACGCGGAGCTGGGCATGGAGGCCGTGTGGAAGATTGAAGTAGAAGATTTTCCGGCGTTCATCGTCGTCGACGACAAGGGCAACGACTTCTTTGCCAACATCGCGACGAGCACGCTGTCGATCGCCAAGAAGGCCTGATCTGACGCTGGCTTTTGCCGTCGCCTGACCGATCCGTGACACATTCTCATCGACCCCCGCCGGACGCGGTGATACCATCGCGCCGGAGGGTGCGTGTCTACCATTGAATTCAAGCCATTGATCCTGTTGGTTGATGACGCGCCCGAGAATCTCGCGGTCCTTTCCGGCGTCTTGGAAGACAACTACAGGATCAAGGTCGCGACGTCCGGCGCCAAAGGTCTGCGGATCTGCGAAGGTCCGGTGCTGCCCGATCTCATCTTGCTGGACGTCATGATGCCGGAAATGGACGGCCTTGAGGTTTGCCGGCTGCTGAAGGGCAGCTCGCGGACGCGGGACATCCCGGTCATCTTCGTCACCGCGATGTCGGACGCTCAGGACGAGGCGCATGGCCTCGCGGTCGGCGCGGTCGACTACATCACCAAGCCGATCAGCCCCGCGGTCGTGCGTCAGCGCGTGCGCCTGCACCTCGAGCTCAAGCGGGCGCGGCAGTCGCTGGAACGCTTGGGGCGGCACTACCAGTCCTACATCAGCGTTGAAGTGGCCAGCAGCATCCAGCGCGGTGAAACGCCCAGTGGCCTCATCAGCCGCAAGCGCCCGCTCACCGTGCTGTTTGTCGATATCGTCGGGTTCACCGCGCTCTCCGATCGCGTGCATCCGGCGATGATGACGGAGCTGCTGAACGGCTACTTTGAAGTGATGAGTGAAGTCGTGTCGCGCCACCACGGAACGTTGGACAAGTTCATCGGCGACGCTTGCATGGTGGTCTTTGGCGACCCGGCGACCCTTGGCTCCGAGCAGGATGCCATCGCGGCTGTCCGCGCGGCGTTGGACATGATGGCCGCGGTTCCGGCCTTGCAGCACGACTGGATGGCGATAAGCGGCGGCGAGCCGTTGCGCTTGCACATCGGCGTCGCCTCGGGGCCGTGCATCGTGGGCAATTTTGGCAGCAAACGGCAGATGACCTACACGGCGCTTGGCGCAACGGTGAACTTGGCGTCGCGGCTGGAAAACGTCGCGGCCTCTGACACGGTGCTCATCGCCGAGGAGACCCTCAAGCTGGTCGAGGGCCAGTTCCACTGCCAACCCCAGGCGCCCATTCACGTGAAGGGCATCGACCGGCCGCTCAACACGCACATCGTCACCGGTGCCTTGGGGGACCCATGAGCCTTGGCCAGGAACGTCGCCCGCTGCCTGAGGGGCAGACGTTGCTCATCGTTGATGACACGCCGGAGAACCTCGCGATTCTGGGCGAGCTCCTCGCGCCGTTGTACAGCGTGCGCGTGGCCAATTCCGGCGCGCGCGCCATTTTGGCTGCGCAACGGCAGCCGTCGCCGAACCTCATCCTGCTCGACATCCTCATGCCGGACATGGATGGTTTCGCCGTGCTGGAGAAGCTGCGCGAGAACCCGCTGACCCGCGATATTCCAGTGATTTTCGTTACGTCCATGGAAGGGACGGCGGCGGAGGAGCGCGGTCTTGAGCTCGGCGCGGTCGACTACATCACCCGGCCCATTCAGCCGCAGGTCGTGCTCGCCCGCGTGCGCACGCACCTGGAGCTCAAGCACGCGCGGGACTTGCTGAAGGACCAGACGCGGCTCCTGGAGGCGGAAGTCGCGGCGCGCATGGCGGACAACCTCGTGATTCAGGACGTGAGCATTCGCGCGCTGGCGAGCCTCGCGGAAGTGCGCGACCCTGAGACGGGGCACCATTTGCTGCGGACCCAAGGCTACGTGCGCGCGTTGGCGGAGGCGCTGCGCGGACATCCGCGTTTCGCCCCGACGCTCACCGCGAGCTACATCGAAACGCTCGTGAAATCGGCGCCGCTGCACGACATCGGCAAGGTCGGCATTCCGGACAGCATTCTGCTCAAGCCCGGACCGCTGACGCCGGACGAATGGGCGATCATGAAGCGCCACGCGCCGATGGGGCGCGAGGCGATTGAGCACGCGGAGCGGGAGATTGACCGGCCGGTCGCGTTCCTCAACGTCGCGAAGGAAATCGCCAATTGGCACCATGAGAAATGGGACGGCAGCGGCTATCCGGATGGGCTTGTGGGCGACGCAATTCCGATCAGCGCGCGGCTGATGGCGGTCGCAGACGTGTTCGATGCGCTCATTTCGCGGCGGGTCTACAAGGCGCCCCAAGCGGCGGAGCGGGCGACGGAGGTGATTCGCGCGGGCCGCGGCCGACACTTTGATCCGGATGTCGTCGACGCTTTTGACCGCGCCATCGACATCTTCTTTGGCATTGCCGAACGCTACATCGATGTCGACGAGCCGCGAGCGGCCGTTTCCGCGCCAACGATGGAAGGGTGAAAGGCCGTATGGTTTCGTCAGGCCAGTCCGCACCCGCCGCGCGGCCCCCAGCTTCGGAGTCGCGCCTCCGTCGCTCCATCCACGGCGTCCGCGTCCAACTCGCGCTCCTCGTGGTGCTGGGCGCCATCCCCGTCGCGCTGGCGATCGTCCTGCAGATGCGCGGTGAGCGCGACATGGCGATCCGCTATGAGCAGAACAAGCTGCGCTACGTCGTCGCTGAAATTGCCGACCAGCAGGGGCACGTCGCGGACCTTGCCGAGCAGCTGCTTCGGTCGCTGAGCACCGATCCCGCGATCCTGAGCCGGGCAAATCCGCTCTGCGACGCGGCGCTGGTGCACGGACTGTCCGGGCGCCAGGACCACCTGACCAACGTCTATGTCCTCAATCTGGAAGGCGACGTTGTCTGCAGCGCGTTGCAGACCGCGACGCCGTATCCATGGGACAAGCTGGCGGCATTCCAGGCTGCGCTCAAGGCGCCCGGACTCGTGATTGGCGAGGTCATGAAGGGGCCGACGAGTCATCGGCCCATCCTGCCGGTCTTCCTGGCGGTCCGCGACCCGTCGGGAAAAGTCCAGAGCGTGCTGCTCGCCGGCCTGGACCTGACCTGGCTCGCGGACGTGCCGCAGCGGGCCGGTTTTCCGCATTCGGCGGTCATCGGGCTGCTGGACGAACACGATCGCGTGGCGTTCCTCGATCCTGACGCCGCGCATCTGCTTGGCAAGTCCGTGGCAGACCGGCCCGTTGTGCAGGCAATCCACGCGAGCGGCAAGCGCGGCATGTTCGATGGCCCCGGGCTGGAGGGTGCGGCGCGTTGCGTGGCGTTTGACCGCTTTGGCGAGCACACCGGCAACGGGCTGACGGTTTGGCTCTCGGTCGACCGCGCGGCCATGATCGCTGCCGTGCCCCCGACGTCCTTCGCCCTCGGGATTACCACGCTGGTGCTGTTCGGCTTGCTGCTGACCGTGATCTGGCTCGCCAGCGACCGTCTGATTCTGCGTCCGGTGGAACAGCTCGGCGCGGCGTTTCGGCGCCTGGGAACGGGCGACCTGACGACGCGCGTGGGCGCAGACCTGGCAAAGGGGGAGCTGGGCGATCTGGCGCGGGTGTTTGACGACACGGTTGTGGCGCTGGCGGCGATGCGCGAGTCCGAGCGTGCCAACAAGGCGATGAAGGTGCTCCTGGCCGTCAAGGGTGCGCGCCCGGTGCGGGACGACGAGGCGGCGCTTGTCGACACGCTGGCCCAGCGAATCGTGGCGGCGGGCGACTATCCGCTGGTGTGGATTGGCCACGCCGACCACGACAATGGCAAGCAGCTCCTGCCCATTTCCCTCCATGGCGTCGCGGCGGACGCCGTGCGCGGGCACGTGGCTTCACCCACCGCCGATGAATTGGGTGACGCGCCGCTTCGCGCCATCCGTGAGGCTCGGGTCGTGACGACGGGCGTTCCGTCCGAGTCGGATACGCCCGCGCAGTGGCCGGAAATCGCCCGCATGTTTGGCATCGCCTCGACGATCGCGATTCCGCTGCGCGATAGCGCCGGCGCAGTTGCGGGTTCGCTGGCGATCTACTCGCGTGACCCCAACGCGTTCGGCGAACTGGAGTCGCGGCTGCTGGCCGACGCGGGCGACGACATCATCGCCAAGATCGAGGCCTTGCGCGATCGCATTGCCCGCCAAAAGGCCCAGGAGGCGCTGGCGGCGAGTGAATCGACGTTGGCGCGCGCGGAGGAGCTTGGACTGGCGGGTTCCTGGCTCCTGGACCTCAAGACACGCGTGCTCTGGCCGTCCGCGGGTCTGCTGCACATCGCTGGGCTGGAGGCGCACGAGTTTCCGGGCACGCTGCCCGGACTGATGGGCTTCGTCCATCCCGACGACCGGGAATGGGTCCAGCGCGCATTCCTGCATGCGGTTGAGGTGGGGGGCGAGTACGACGTCCGTCACCGCATTCTGACCAAGTCGGGCGAAGTTCGGCACGTTCATGCCCGTTCCGTTACCCAGCCGAACGACAGAGGCGAGCCGACTCAGTCCATCGGGACGGTGCTTGACATCACGGACGAGGTTGCAACGCGGGTTGCCCTGCGCGAGCGCGTCAAGGAGTCCAACTGCCTGCACCGGGTGTTCCGCGACACGGAGCGGTCCGCCGTGCCGCTTCCGCAGATGCTCCGCACCGTCGTGGAGTACCTGCCGCCGGGCTGGCTGCATGACGCGGATGCGTGCGCGCGGATCCGGTTGGGCGACGAGACGTACGCGACGGCGAACTTTGCCGAAACCGCGTGGATGCAGTCCGCACCGTTTGTGGTCGGTGGTCAGACGGGCGACGTCACGGTCGCGTATCTGCACCGACACGAGCCGCAGGAGCAGGGCGTGTTTCTGCGGGAGGAGCGCGATCTCATCGACGCCATCGCCAAACGCATTGCGGACATGTTGGCGATGCGCGCGGCGGACGAACGGCTCCGGGAAAGTGAGGCGCTGTACTCGGCCATCGTCAACCAGGCGCGCGACGCGATCGCGACCGTGGACATGGGGACGGGGCTGTTCGCGGAATTCAACGCCGCGAGCCACACCATGCTCGGCTACACGCGAGACGAGTTCGCGCGCTTGGGTCCGCGCGATCTCGATGACGCGCCGACGCCGGACGTGATCCAGTCCCAGATCGTCATGATGATGCAGCCTGAAGGGGCCACGATCGAGACCAAGGCCCGCGCCCGCGATGGCTCGCTCCGCAACATCCGTGTCAGCGGCCAACCCATCCGCGTCGGTGGCAAGTCGTATCTGGCGGCGACCTGGTCCGACCTGACGGAGGCCAAGCGCGCAGAGGCGGAGCTGCGCCGGATGACGGCCGACCAACGCATGCTGGCGACTGCCATCCGGGCGATTCTCTTTGGCGAGGACCAACTCGCGCTCGTCCAGACGATTTGTGACGTCATTGTCCAGGAGCGCGGCTACCGCTTGGCGTGGTTCGGCGTGCCCGAGCACGATGGCGCCAAGCGCGTGGCGGTTGTGGCTCAAGCGGGGAAGGCGGCGGACTACCTCAAGGCGCTCGCTATTACATGGGCCGATGAGCCGCTGGGCCAGGGGCCGACTGGAACAGCCGTGCGGGAACGTCGCCACGTCGTCGTCCAGAACGTAGCGACGGACCTGAAGCTTGCGCCGTGGCGCGCTTCAGCGGCCAAGCATGGCATTGGATCGTCGATTGCGATTCCGCTCTTTGACGTGCAAGGCGAGGTTCTCGGTGTGCTCACGGTGTACGCTGCGGAGCCACACGCATTCCTGGAGGGCGAGATCACGCTGTTGCGCAGCCTCGCTGACAGCCTCGCGTTTGGCATCCGGTCCCTGCGCGACCGCGAGGCGCGTGAAGCGGCCGAGCTGGAGAACTCCAAGCTCTCGCTGGCGATCGATCAGAGTCCAAACCCGGTGATCGTGACCGATCTGCAGGGGCGAATCGAGTACATCAACCCCGCGTTCACGGCGTCGACGGGCTACACCCGCGAGGAGATCCTGCATAAGAACCCGCGGTTCCTGAAGTCAGGCCTCACGCCCGAGCGCGTGTACGGGGAGATGTGGGCGTGGCTGCGTGCGGGTGAAGTCTGGCGTGGCGAATTCACCAACCGCCGCAAGGACGGCACGGTTTTTTCGGAGCGCGCGACGATCGTGCCGCTGCGGAACGCCGACGGTGCAATCTGCAACTACGTGGCCATCAAGGAGGACGTCTCCGCGCTGAAGGCGTCCGAGGAGAAGCTGCGGAAGCTGAGCCTGGCCGTGGAGCAGAGTCCGGCGAGCATCGCGATCACGGACTTGAACGGCGACATCGAGTACGTCAATCCCGCGTTTGTCCGCCACACTGGCTACACGATGGACGAGCTGCGCGGCGGCAATCCACGCGTGTTGCAGTCGGGCAAGACGCCTCGGGCGACCTATGGTGCGATGTGGGCGGCGCTGACCGCGGGCAAGGTCTGGCAGGGCGAGTTCGTCAACAAGCGCAAGGATGGAACCGAGTACACGGAACGGGCGACGCTCGCGCCGATCCGCGATGACGCGGGCAAAATCACGCACTACGTCGCGATCAAGGACGACATCACGGAGCGCAAGCACCTCGACGCGGAGCTGGACGAGCACCGGCATCATTTGGAGGAGTTGGTCGACACGCGGACGGCGCAGTTGCGCGAGGCCCAGGCGCGCGCGGAGGCGGCGAATATGGCCAAGAGCGCGTTCCTCGCCAATATGAGCCATGAGATTCGCACGCCGCTCAACGCGATCATCGGCCTGACGCACTTGATGACGCATCAGGTCGAAATCCCCGAGCAGGTGGAGCGGCTGCGGAAGATCGACGGATCGGCGCGGCACTTGCTGGCGATCATCAACGATATCTTGGATTTGTCCAAGGTCGAGGCAGGCAAGCTGCGCTTGGAGAACGTCGACTTTGCCGTGGCGGATCTTGTCGACGGCGTGCGCGACAGCCTGACCGAGCAAGCCCGCGCCAAGGGGCTCACGCTGGAGTTCGAGGTGGCGGAAGCCCTGCCGGCGAGGTTGAACGGCGATTCGCTGCGGCTGACGCAGGTGTTGCTGAATCTTGGCTCGAATGCGGTGAAGTTCACGTCGCACGGCGAAGTGATCGTGCGGATGATGGCGGATACGGCTGACGCTGGGCCGCTGAGGGTCCGGTTTGAAGTGCAGGACACGGGGATTGGCCTGTCGCAGGAGCAGACGGAGCGGATTTTCCAGCCGTTTGAACAAGCGGATGTCTCCACGACGCGGAAATTTGGCGGTACCGGCCTGGGACTGGCCATCAGCCGGCGCCTTGTTGAGCTGCTCGGCGGCACGCTGGGCGTGACGAGCGCGCCAGGGCAGGGCAGCACCTTCTGGTTCACGCTGCCGCTGCACGCCGCCGGCACGTTGCGCGTGGGCCAGCCGAAGCGGACGAGTCACGGGCTCCCGCCGGTGGTGCGGGTAGGGCGCAAGGCGGCAAGCGTTGTGCTGCTGCTGGTTGAGGACGACCTCATCAACCAGGAAGTCGCGACCGAGCTGCTGGCGTCCCGCGGATTTGTCGTGGAAGTCGCTGAAAATGGTCAGATCGCTTTGGAAAAGGCCCAGCGGACTCGCTACGACGCCGTCCTGATGGACGTGCAGATGCCGGTGATGGACGGCCTGACGGCAACGCGCGAGCTGCGCAAACGCGTCGCGTACGAGCAGACGCCGATCCTCGCGATGACTGCGAGTGTTTTTGCCGAGGACAAGGAGGCCTGCCTCGCCGCCGGCATGAATGACTTTGTCGCCAAGCCCATCAATCCGCAGACGTTCTTCGCGACGCTGTGCGAGTGGACGGGCGTGGACCTGGAGCCTCGACCGCGGCGGCGCGCAACCGGCATGACGGGAGTTGGGAAGCCACGACCGCGCCTTTCAGCGATTGCCGGGCTGGATACCGATGCGGGACTGCGCGTGGTTCAGGGGCGGTGGGAGACGTACGAGCGGCTGCTGCGCAAGTTCAGCACGGAGCGCGCGGACGATGTGACGCGGCTGCGCGAGCACATTGTTGCGGGCCGTTGGCAGGAGGCGCAGCGGACCGTCCACACGCTCAAGGGCGTCGCTGCCACGCTGGGCGCGACGGCGGTAGGTGCCGCGGCGCTTCGCCTCGAGACGCTGCTGCAGCTGGGTGCGGACGCGCCCCCAACGTTTGCCGAGCCACTTCAGGAGCTGAGCGAGACTCACGGCGCGCTGGTGCGGGCCCTGGCTGAAGCGCTGCCGGACAGTATCGCGCCCGTGGCCGCCGTCGTCGACTGGCCTGCCGCGGGCCAGATGCTTGCCCAGCTGCAGAAACTGCTCGCGGACGACGATGTGCGCGCGCTGCAAACGTTCCGCACGGACGCGCCGATGCTCCGCGCGGCCCTCGGGCCGGCTTTTGACGCGCTGGCCCGCGACGTCGAGAGCTTCGAGTTTGACGACGCGTTGACCCGCGTGCGCGCGCTCTTCGCGGAGATCCCCAAACTGCAAGAGTAGCGGCTATTTCCGGGTGCGCAGCGCGTTCTCGGCTGCCAGCGCTGCGCGCACCGCCGGCCGGGCTTCGACGCGTGCTTGGTACGCCGCGAGAACCGGCGTGCCGGAAAGGTCCACGCCCGTGTATTTGCTCCAGACGAGCATCACATACAGGTAGCAGTCGGCGACGGTGAACGCGTCCCCCATCAGCCACTGCTTGTCCTCCAGCGCGTGCGCAACGAACCCGAACCGCCGCAACAGATTGTTGCGCGCCGCCGTTTTGGCCTCCTCGTTCGCCTTGGGATTGAACAGCGGTCCGTAGACTTTGTGCAGCTCCGAGTTGATGAAGCCCAGCCATTCCTGCAGCTTGTAGCGTTCCAGCGTGCCGTTTGGCGGCGCCAGATGCAGGCCCGGCGCTTGATCGGCGATGAACTGCAGGATCGCCGGGCCTTCCGTCAGCACGTACCCGTTGTCCAGTTGCAGCGCCGGGACGTAGCCCTTGGGATTGATGACGTTGAAATCACGGCCATCGGCCGTCAGCTTGGTGAGGAAATCGACGCGCACGGCCTCGAATTTCAGCCCCGCTTCGTGCAAGGCGATGTGAGGGGAGAGGGAACAGGCGCCCGGCGCGAGAAACAGCTTCATGGATGACTCCGGCAGGTTGGGAAAAGATAGCAAGCAGGACCATGTTAGGCAGCGACGGCGGCGACGCAAGGCGCGGATTGTGCGCACGGGGAAACAGTGTGTCATGGCCGGGTCCCAGTAGCGGAGTTTGCCGCATCTTGGCATCATCAGAGACATGATGAACCGCCGGGACCTCCTGCTGCACCTGGGAACCGCCACCGCCGGAGTCGCGCTGCTGCCCGCGTGCGGCACACCGCCGCCGTTGGCCAGAGCGCCTTCAGCACCTTCCCCATCCGCGCCAGCCCTGCCGGTCGCGCCAACTGCAACTGGAGCCGCAATGTCACAATCAAATTCAGTCGTTACCGTGGACCTGACGCAGGACGTGATCTGTCCGTGGTGTCGCATTGGCCACCACAACCTGCGCGTCGCGCTGCGCCAGATGCCGGGCGCGAACGTGACGGTGAACCTGCACCCGTACCTGCTGGACCCGAGTGTTCCGCCCGAAGGCGTGGATCTGCGGGCGCGGCTGGCGGAGCGCTATGGCGCAACGCAGCTCGAGGCGATGTTTGACCGGGTGACGCAAACAGGCGCGAGCTACGGCCTGAAGTTCGATTTTGCCAAGATTCGCCGCACGCCGGATACGGCGATCTCCCACGCGCTGATTCTTGCCGCGCCGTTGGCGACCCAGTCCGACCTGTTGGACATCATCCACCGGGAGTACTTTGAGGCAGGCGCGGACATCGGCAACAGCGCCGTGCTGCAGGCGTGCTGGCAGGAAGCGGGGCTGCCCATCGCGGAGGCGGTCGACGCGCTGGCGGACATGGGCGCGCGTGTGCGGGTGCGGCAGCTCGCGGCTGCGGCTGCGCGCACGGGCATGAATGGCGTGCCGCATTTTGAACTGCACGGCGCGGGCGGCAATGTCGTATTGCAGGGTGGGCAGGCGCCGGCCACAATCCTCGCGGCGCTCAAGAAAGTCGCGGGCTAGCCCAGGTCCGCGCAAAGGCTGCGGACCTCCTGGCAGCCCGGTGAATGCGGGCTGCCAGGAGGTCAATCGCGGTCAGGTTCAGTCGCCCTTGCCGTAGCGGCGGCGATCGCTTTCGTTCAGCCACTTCTTGCGCAGGCGAATCGACTTCGGCGTCACTTCCACCAGTTCGTCGTCGGAGATGAACTCCAGCGCTTCTTCCAGCGAGAGCCGGCGCGCGGGCACGAGCAGCAGCTTCTCATCCGCACCGGCCGAGCGGATGTTGGTCAGCTTCTTTTCCTTGCCCGGGTGCACCGTCAGGTCGTTGTCACGGTTGTGAACGCCGACGATCTGGCCGGCATAGATTTCCTGCGTCGGACCGACGAAGAACGCACCGCGGTCCTGCAGGTTGAAGATGCCGTACGGCGTGCACACGGTTTCTTCGTGACCAATCAGCACGCCGTTCAACCGGCGGCGGATCTCGCCGCGCCACGGGCCGTAGTCGGCGAAGTTGTGGTAGACGACGCCGGTGCCGCGCGTGTCCGTGAGGAACTGGCTGCGGTAGCCGATGAGGCCGCGGCTCGGAACGCGGAATTCCATGCGGACGGTGCCGTCATCCGCAACTTCCATGTTCTGCAGCTCGCCACCGCGCTGGCTCAGCTTCTCGACGACCGCGCCGGAGTAACCGTCGCCGCATTCCGCGACCACGTCCTCGTAGGGCTCCATCTTCTTGCCGTTCACTTCCTTGGTGATCACGCGCGGCTGGCTGACCTGCAGCTCAAAGCCCTCGCGGCGCATCGTCTCGATGAGAATCGAGAGCGAGAGCGTGCCACGGCCGGACACCTTGATGACGTCCGGCTTCTCCGTGTCTTCAATGCGCAGCGAAACGTTCGATTCCAGCTCTTTGTTCAAGCGGTCGCGAATGTTGCGCGTCGTGACGAACTTGCCTTCCTTGCCGGCGAACGGCGAGTTGTTGACGATGAAGTCCATCGAGAGCGTCGGCTCGTCGACCGGAATCGCCGGCATCGGCTCAATGCAGTCTTCCGCACAGAGCGTCTCGCCAACGGTCACGTCGCCAACGCCAGAAAGCGCAACGATGTCGCCGGCATAGCCCTGGTCGATATCCGCGCGATCCGTGCCCATGAAGCCCATGAGCTTGACGACGCGCATCTTCTGCTGGCTGCCATCGAGGCGAACCTGGACGATGTTGTCGCCCTTGCGAATCGAGCCGCGGTAGATGCGGCCGATCGCGATGCGACCGAGGAAGTCGTTGCGATCAAGCGTAGCGACCTGCAACTGCAGCGGCTTGTCGATCGGGAACTCGCACGGCGGAACGTGCTGTAGGATGAGGTCCATCAACGGCGCGAGGGTCTTGCCCTTCTGCTTCTCAGCCATGACGACCGGATCGTCGTCGGTCACTTCGTTGTAGTCATGCACGGCAAAGCCGCCACGGCCAGAGGCGTAAATCACCGGAAAATCAAGCTGTTCCGGCTTGGCGTCGAGGGCCACGAACAGGTCGAACACGGCGTCGAGCACGCGGTCAATCTGGCGGTCCGGGCGGTCGACCTTGTTGATCACAACGATCGGCCGGAGTCCAAGGGCAAGCGACTTGCGGAGCACGAAACGCGTCTGCGGCATCGGCCCTTCGCACGCGTCAACGAGCAGGAGCACGGAATCGACCATGCGCAGGATGCGCTCGACTTCGCCGCCGAAATCGGCGTGGCCCGGCGTGTCGACGATGTTGACCGTCTGACCCTGCCACTGGATGGCCGTGTTCTTGGCGAGAATCGTAATGCCGCGTTCGCGTTCGAGATCGTTGGAGTCCATCACGCGTTCGCGCTCAAGACCGCCACGACCCACGGCGCCGCACTGCGTCAGGATCTGATCGATAAGGGTAGTCTTGCCATGGTCGACGTGGGCGATGATGCCGATATTACGAACGCGCTGCATGTGTCTCGATGAGCGCCAGATGGCGCGGGAAAGGGGCGTTAGTGTGCCATAGGTTGACCCGCGTGCCAAGGTGAATCTGCAAGTTCGCGGCGACAGGTTGACTCGGTGGCTGGGCGGGACGATGCTGGGACGACGCGCCCATAGCTCAGGTGGATAGAGCACCGGCCTTCTAAGCCGGGTGTCAAGGGTTCGAACCCCTTTGGGCGCGCCTACTTACACGCCGCCCGCCCGCCGTGTTAGGGGCTAGGCCCTAACGGCCCTAGCGGCTACGCTTCCGCGATGGGCGTGGACGGGTGCAGCCGCTGCATAGCATCCGCCTTCTTGTCGGTGGAAATGCCGCTGTAGCGCGCGGTCATTTCCTCGCTGGTGTGGCCCATGATGGCGCGCGTGGTGATGCGGTCGACACCGGCCAACACGAGCTGCGTGTTGACGGAGCGGCGGAGAACCTGCGGCCCGACCTTGATGTCCGTGCCGAGCGCTTCCTGCAGCAGCCGCCAGACCTTTGTGGCGCTCGACGGTTCCCGGAGCCCGCCGCCTTGGGCCGTGAACACCATGTGGTCCCACTTTTTCAGGGCAGGCTCCTTGAGCGCGGCTTCCCGCCGGCGCTCCTGCTGGTCGCGCAGCAAGGCGGCGAGTTCCGGGTGCATCGGCACAACGCGCTGAGCCTTGGTCTTGGTCGTCTGCGTCAACTTCCCCCGCGAAAGCGAGCGCTTGACCGTAATGGTCCCGGCCTTGAAGTCCACAACGTCCCAGGCCAAGGCGTAGCACTCGCCCGCCCGCATCCCGGTCATCGCCATCACGGCAACCTCGGCGGCGCGATCCGGGCAGTACTGGTGGGCCGCGACGAGCAAGGCGCGGATCTGCTGTGCATCCAACGTGCGCTGTTCCCGGATCGGTGCCTGCTGCGGGCGTTCAGGTGGGCGGACGCGGCTCGTCGGATCCGGGATGTCGTGGTCAGCGGCCATGTCGCGCAACATCGTGCGAAGTACGCGCCACCATTGGCGCATGCTGTCGTGGGCGTAGGGCTTGCCGTCAGGCTTGAGCGCCGCCTCCGCGTGCACAACCCAAGTCTCGACCTCCCGGCGCGTCACGTCACGGCACCGGAGTTCGCCGATGACCGGCACGATGTGGTCGTAAACACAGGCGATGTACGTCTCAACGCCCGCCGGTTTCATGCGCTGCCCGCGCAGCGCGAGCCAGGCTTTCGCGTACGTCCTGACGGTCTCGCCGGTCGCGGTCGGCTGGGCTGAGGTCGGCGTCACCGGCTCCCCGGCCACGAGCGCTTGCCTGAACTCGATCGCCAGCTTTCCGGCGTCCTCCTCCGTCGCGCCCGCCTCCAACACCTTCTCCTTGAACCGGATTTTCCCGGCCACGCGCACGGCGGTCTTGACCTTCCAGCGGCCGTCCGGGAGCCGGAAGACCCCCGGGAACTTCTTTGACTTTTCCATCCCTTGTCTCCTTGGTGAGCAGCAAATCGATGCGTTTGAAAACTGCCTGGCCGTTCGGGCCGTGCATGTGCGGAACCGGCGTGATTTGGTGGCGCTTGACGCGCTTGGTCAGGCCCTCCACAGTCAGCCGTGCGTAAAATGCGGCGTCGTCCAGCGACAAGAACGTCTCGCGGGACAAGCGGTCGAGGCGCAGTTCCCTCGTGTGCTCCCGCAACGCCGCCGCCAGTTCGAGGTGCGCTGCCGCCAGCGTCAGATTCGGGTCAGTCTCCATTCGGGCGATCCAGATCCCGGACATGACCGCCGGGGATCCCCCTACGCTTTTTTGGGTTTTTGCCCGGTTGAGCCTCCGCGCGGCCCCGTAGACGACTTCAGCACAACCCCGCGCAACCACGGCACAAACGGACAAACCGGCCCCACGCAGCCCTTCTGCGCCTTGCCGGTCGTCCTGTTGTGTCGTCCTGAGGATCATGTTTCCTTACGCGGGGTTCTCGACTTTGATCGCGCCGTGATCGCGCCGCCGCCTACTTGCACGACGGCTCGTGCACGCAGCCGAACTTGCTGTCGCACAGGTCAGCCGTGCACGGGTCGTGGTCGTCGCAGTTCAGGTCCTCGCAGACGGTGCGGTCTGCGAAGATCATGCAGACGCGGCACGTGCTGCTCGTGTCCTGCGACGTGTCAGCGGTCCCGGCGTCCGTGGCCACGGGGAACGGGGTGGCGGCAACGCAGCCGGACAACACGATGAACATCAGGTACTTCTTCATCTAGCCCTCCTTGTGGGCGGCGCGGATTGCGTCAACGCCACCCTGTTGTTCCTGGATGTTGACGAGCCAGGTGTTGCAGAACTGCACGAGATCACGGAGGGCCTTGTCGCGGAAGCCCGTCGGCTGGTCGTTGCCATCCAACAGGACTGCCTCGACGTAGATGACCCCGCTCTGGTCAAACGCCGTCGGCATGTAGCCGGTGCGCACCTTCACGAATTGCACGTCGGGGTCGGACATCACGTCGCCGTTCTGCAGGTACGTGTGTGCGACCGCCCAGCGGTTCTGGCTGAGCCGGTCGACGTTGACGGCCATGTAGGTGCCGCGCGCGTTGTCGATTTTCCGCGCCCCGCCGACCGCGACACCGCCGATGATTGCTTCCAAGACTTCCGTGGCGCGCGGACTGAGGATGTAAGGGCTGCTCATTTGGCCTCCTGGGTGCCTTCGGCGGCGGCGGTGGTGACGGATGAAACGAGGTGGCGAAGCTGCAAGGTGTGCAGGGCCAACGCCCGCCCGGTCAGGCCGAGTCGAACGAGCCTGTCCACGTCCGGGCGGCTCACGACCCAGCGCCGCGCCCACAGGACACGGAAGTTGATGAGCTTGAATTCGTTGCAGTACTTGCAGAGGGTGCGTGGGCTCACGTCGAGCAAGCGCGCCGCCTCCGCGACGGGGATGAAATCTGTGTTCATGGCCATTGTCCTTTGCCGCAAGCGGCGATGATGACGTCAACTTGACGTAATTCTTGGAGATAACGGTGAAAAGTGGCCTTCGGGAGGCCGCTTAGGCGCCACGCGTCATTGGTGGTCCGGCACACCGCAACCGCCTGTTCCACCAAGCGGCGGCGTGCCTCCACGGCCCGGTCACCGCGCCCGCCGGGGAACTGTCGGGAGGTGGCCTGTTGCCGTCCGCGCTCCCAGGACGCCTTGTCCCGGGCTTGCATCTGGCGCCCACGTCGCGCCCAAATCGCGCGCCACTCGGCTTCAAGGTCAGCGTCGCGGCGGCGGGTGCATACGTGTCGGATGAACGGCTTGTGGGCCGGTTTGTCCGCGTAGCTGAGGAAGACGCTCACGGTTCCCCCGTCTTTTCCGGCACGTAGCGGGCCAACAGGGCTTCGACGCCAAGCTGCACCATGAGGTCGGGGTCCTTGTGGACGGCGCGGCAAAATGTGGGGTTGGTGGCCCCCAAGTGTCCGTCCCTGATTGCTTTTTCGTGTTCACCGAGACGGCCGAAACTGTTGGCCAGCTTGAGCGCATCCGCCCAACGCCCGGAGCGCATAAGCTCGCGGAGGCGTTGGGCCTTTGTGGGTTTCTGGTAGGTCACGGGGCTCCTTTGTCGGGCGGTGGAAATGTGCCGCCTCGACGCCCAAAGGCCGCTGGCTCACGCCAACGGCCTCGGGGGCTAAGCCCGTTGCGCGCTTACTTGCGGGCGCGCGGCTGCGTCACCTCCGTCACCGTGGCCGTCACGGTCTCCGGCTCGGTCGCCGGGGCCGCTTCAATCGCCGCCACAACGTCGGCCGTCGTGGGCTCCGCCGCCGTGGCCGTCGGCTCCGTCACGAACTTCACGGTCTGCTCAACAACCACCCCGTTGCAGTTCAGGAAGTTGCAGCCCGTGAACGTCGTGTCGGTGCGGTCCGTGTCCCGGATGTCCGCGCCCGCGAAGTTGCAGTTGACGAACTGCGCGCCCGCCATGCTCACGCCGCGCAGGTCAAGCCCCCGGAACGAGTAGGCGTTCCATTCGCGCCCGCCCAGGTCGAGCTTGGTGCCCAGCTTGCCGTCGCTGTCGCGGTGGCAGGCGTTCAGCTCCGACATCAACTTCACTTCCAAGTTCGTGTAATTCTTCTTCATTTGCTCTTCTCCGTTTTCAATCTTCGGTCATCGTGGGCTTCGGCTCCGTGCTTCCGCCCTTCTCTCCCTAGCGGCCGGTTTGCGTACCGGTTGCGCTATGAGGTAACTGTAGGCGCGTCGTTGACGTTCGCCAGCGCCGAAAAGCCCCTAAACGTGAGTATTTTTATTGGGTTATGAATCACGCGTGACGTCAGCGGGTTTCCCGGCGGTAAAAAAATCGGCCTGTGCGTAACCGGTTGGCGGATAACGCTTTTTTCGATTTCAGAGGCGGCCAACCCGCTGAGGTCATAGCGTGAACGCTAAACGGCCCCCGCGTAAGTAGCGGCGGGGTGGACAAGTAGGCGAAACGCTTAGCTAATTACGGGCGGCGCGCTGTCAGGGCCGACAACCGGCGCGGCAGCGGGGCCGTAGCTTTTACCGGCGGCGGGCGGGTCCGGGGCGACAAGGCCCGGTTGCGCGCGCCGGGCTACGGGCCGGGCGGGCCGCTGTCAGCGGGGTCGTCATCCGCCGGTTGGGCTTTGGTCGCGCGTTCAATGGCCTGGCTTTCGGTCTCGCCCCACGCCCAACGTGAACGCCCGGTGTTGGCGTCCTCCACTCTGGCGATCCAAGGCTCTGTTGGTCGGTCGGGGAAGTGGTGGGTCCAGCAGTTCATCGCTCGCGCTCGTGGCGGAGTTCCGACCACAGCGGCACGTCCCAGTAGATGGCGGTCGACTCCGGCGGCGGCTCGCCGGGCTCGTAGGTCCAGCGTCCGTCCGCCAACGCCGCCGCAATCTCCATCCTGTCCACGCCGGTCGCGATCTCGGCGCGGCGGATGTTCCCGTGTACTTGGCCCGTGGGATCCACAAGCCTGCCGGTGCCGGTTTGGACCGGTGCCTCAAGCTCGGGGTGGCACGGTTCCGCGAGGTCACGCAGGAAGGCTGCGATCGACCGATAGTTGTTGCCCTGCCAAGCCGCCAAAAGCTCAAGCTCGCCGGGGCCGTTTTCGTCCGCCGGAAACGGCGGGATGGACCGATAAGTCCGGCGGTGCAGGATCAGCCAGATGCACGGCTGCGAGATCTTGAATCTTTGGGCGAGTTCTTCCTGCTGGGCCGCGCCACGCCACCAAAGTTGCCGGACCTCCAACGCTTGTTCCGCGCCCAAGATGCCAGTCTTGTTCGGGATCGCGCGGATACGTGGCATTCGACGGTGACGGCCAGGAACACGCGGCGGGAGCGTGGCGGGCTCACCGGGCGCCAAGGGACCGCCCTGACACCACAGCTTCTCCCTCTGGCAAATCTCAGTCACTTGGGTGCCGGAGATGCCGTATTCCTTCGCTATGTCGTGGACTTTCAGCCCGGCCCAATACCGTTGGCGGATCTCAAGCAACGAGCATTCAGTCAGGCGGCGGAGTTTGGCCATACGGCACCCTACGGCGGAGCAGCCTGTCCACCGTCTCGTCCGTCAAACCCGGCGGCGGCGGAGCGGACGGCGGGGAAGCAGGGACCCAAACTTGTGGAATTTGCTCAACGTATTCGGGCAGGTCTGGCTGGACCCTCGGTCGGGTTTCTTCAAGAACGAGTTCGTCCCAAAGCTCCACGCCCGCCTCACGTCAGGGGTTCTTCCCCACGTTCGTGACGGCGGAGCGCGGAGCCAACCTTGCCAAACCAATCTTGATTTCGGTCACGTCGTCCTGCAGCCCGTCGAGCTTGTTCTCGATGCGCTGGACCGTCTTGTCCGTGGCGTCCAACCGCTCCTGAAGTACGGCGGGCGGGGCAACGGCCGGTAGCGGCGCGGTCTGAACTTGCGGGGCGAGTGGCGCGACGACGGGGGCCACGACGGGCTCTTTCGCGGAGGCAGCGTAGCCGCCCCAGGCTGCAATACCGGCCGCCACCGCCACGTAGACGGCCTTCGCGAGCGGGGCGACGTACCAAGGGGGAACTGCTGTGATTTCAGACTTCGCGCTCACTTAGCCCTCCAAATGTACGGTCAGGTCGCAGGACACGACCGCGCCGTCACCCTCGACAGTCACGCTGATTTGCGTCCCGGACGGGAACGGGCCGAGCGGCGCCTCGTGGAAATCCAACGTGGTCACTTGGGCGACGTATTGGTCAGCGATGACGTAGGCGAGCCCCATGGACGCGGCGTCACCGGGGAGCGCGGTCGCGACGACACGGACCCGGCCGAGCGTGGAGTTGCCGGGGCTCAAGGTCAGGCGGTCAATCAGGCCGGTGCGGTTGGCGGGAATCTCGGTCGCGACGCTGGCGCTCTTGTTCGCCCCCGCCGCCACAACCTCGTACACAAAGTCGTCCCCGGTGTCCTGCACGCTCACGGTCCCGGCGTTGGCGAGGCCAGCACCGGCGTCCGTGACCCGCACGTTCAGGACGTAGGCGATGTTGGTCGCGGTCGTGGTAACCGGCGTGGTGCCGGCCAAGCTGACGGTTTCCTGCTGGGTGCGGCCGTCCGGGTCCAAGTACGTCAACGCGACTGTCCGCGCGCCTGTCCCGGCCGAAACCGCTACGACGCCTGGGGTCACGAGCGCCGGGGTCGTGGTCACGCCGCCCGTTGAGGCGTCCGTGAAGGTGTAACCGGAAGGCCCCGAGACCGTGACCACTACGTCAACGGCGCTGGCGGTGTAGCCGTCCTCGCCGTCAATCTGGGTGGCCAACAGGGCGGCGAGATCCGCCAACGTGCCGGTCGAGTAGGTGGCCGTGTACGTGTGGGTGCCGTCACTGACCGAGGCGGTGTCGCCTCCAGCCGGGGTCCCCGCCAACGTCAAGGTCGCGGTCTCCGGCACTGCCGTGACGGCAGCTTGGTCGTCCGCTGAGCTGGACAGGACGTGCACGGCGGCGGGCGCGGTCGGTACCAAGCGGGTCGCCCCGCTGCCCGCCCAAACGGTGCACGCGCCACCGCCGGATGCGGTGCGGGTACCTGTGAGGCTCAGGACTTCAGCACTTACTGGCTGGCCGTGGCGGTAAAGAATGCGGGGCTGGGACATCGGGGCTCCTGTGGCTCGGCCCCGTCAGTCGTCGCGCGGGTGCCAAACAGGCGCACCGATAACCACCGTCGTCACAACGTTTCGATGTTCCCGGTCAGGCGGTTGCAGATGAGGCCGTGGCCGGCGGTGTTGGTGACGCGGATCGTCACGTTGGTGGCCACCCTGTCTTCCGGGAGCTTGAGGCACCGTGTTCCCGGCGGGTTGCCGGCGACCCACGTGTCGTCAATGATGTCCGGGGTGAAGTAGCACTTGCCTGATGGCAACCCCAGGTACGTTTCCGCCCCTTCCTTTGGGCTTGCGAGCGTGACCGGGTCCATGTTGGGTGTCGCGCCCAACAGGCTGCCGTGGTCGCACCCGACGTACGTGGGCGCCTGAATCGTGCCGTCGCTGACGACCGGCCCGACCCGTGTGGCGGCCAAAATCCCGTGGTTGCAGGCGGGCGGGATGACGGCGACGTACTCGCGGGTCGTACCGGATTGGGTGGTGTTGTTCTCGCACATCAACGCGGTCTGGCAGTAGCTGAGGCCGACGTTCAGGACAATCTGGTCCGCCGACATCAAGAGCACGACCGTGGCGGCGGGCGCGACATTCGGCCCGTCCCCGCACAGGTGGTTGGCCAGCTCAGCGGCGCTCCCGTCAATGGCCCAATTTTGTACGTTCGCAGTCCTGGCCATTTACGCCCCCGGTGTCCAGAAGATGATCAGCGCGTACAAGTAGGTCGAGTACGCAGGCTTGGCAGTCAGGTCGACCTGCACCTTCACGAATGAGTCCGGGTTGCCGAGAGTCGTGACCTGCACGACCCCGTGTTCCAACTGCCCGGTCGAATCCAAGCTGAGCTGGTTGACCGAGCCGTCATCGCCCGTCACAGTCAGGGTCCCGGCCCCCACAAAGACGCTCGGCGCGGTGTCGTTGATCAGGTAGCGGACGTGACCCGTGAACGTCTTTTGCGCAGGCAGGCCCGCCGCCGCCATCCCGATCGTTTGGCTGAAGTTGGCGGACGCGGCGCTCCCGTTCATCACCTGCATGATCCCGCGCGGATAATAGGAGACACCGCCGAGCGACCCGGTCGTGGTGGTGTAGGGCTGCACGAGGCTCGCCAGGCATTGGGCACGGTCCCGCAGCACGGACAAGGCGTTGGTTTTGCACCGATCAACCATCTCCGTGTTGATGGGCGCGCGGGCCTGACTGATGAAGCTTGGGTCGAACGGCAGGAAGCCGGACGCGTAGGTTGCGGGCGTCGTGATGCTCGTGATAACGCTGGGCTGGACGGCGACGTGGCCGAGCGTGTAGGGGCCGTCCACGGCCGTGACCGTGAACCGCAACATCGTGGCGGTCCGGTCCAAGACGAGCGAGATCGTCCTCGTGTTCCAAACCGAGTCGGTGAGCGGCGAGGTCATGGCCGGGCCGTACAGGTTCACCCACTTGGTCGCCGGTGTGGAGCCGGTCCCGACCGTGGGGTCCACGCCGCTCGTCCACTCGACCTGCAACGTGAACCGCGAGGTGCCGCCACCGGCGATCTTCGGGAACAGCGTCCACATGAAGTCGTAGTGCAGCCCGTCCTGACTCGGCAGGACGGGGACGACGTAGACGACGGGGTCCGGGATGAACGTCGGCGTGATGCCGGGGTTATAGGCTGGGCTCGACCCCATCGGCGACCAACTGAGGAGGAGCGGGCGGAAATACCCGTACAGGTGGTTGGTGTTCGCGA
Organism: uncultured Myxococcales bacterium; assembly: GCA_903842345.1. Classification (GTDB taxonomy): domain Bacteria; phylum Myxococcota_A; class UBA9042; order UBA9042; family UBA9042; genus CAIYBN01. The sequence continues at coordinate 42,976 of CAIMLR010000015.1, read as the reverse complement.
GCGCGTTCTGCAACGGCTGCGCGGACATCGCCGGGAACACCGCGATCTCCTGCGCCTTCTTGATGACCAGCTTGGTCCCGGGCGTAATGGCCATCAGGCCCCCCAATGTGAGCCGTCTTCGGCGTGGCTGAAAAGGGACTGCCAATCGGTGCAGTACGGCGTGGGCGGGAGCGTCAGGCGGGACAGCCCGACCGTGAGTGACTCCGTGAGGTTGGCGTAGCTGGACACCGTGAGGTGGCAGACACCGGACACGAGCTGAACGTCATTGATCTCGACGTAGCCGCCCGAATTCTCCGTGCCCTTGCCCGGCCAGTAGTGGTAGAGCCGGCACGCCGCCCCGTTGTTGGCCTGCAACATCTGGTAGAAGAAGTTGTAGAACCGCCCGTCGCAGTAGATCACGATCGGCGTCGTTGAGCCGCCGGAGAAGGCCGTCACGGTGGCGGCGGGACACAGGCTCAACGTCTCCGGCCCGCCCTGAATCAGCAGTTCGAGGATCAGCGCGCCACCGGCGAGGTCACGCCTCGCCCCCAGGCACCGGGCGTAGCCGCTGAAACCTTCAACGCCGCGCCGCCAATCCCAAAGCGCCGGGTGCGTGACGTCAATTCCGACCAAATCGCCCGTCTGGACCGGGAGCCACGGCACAACCCGGAACTCCATGCTCATGACGTATTGGGATTGCTGGATAATCGCCGAGCCCCAGCCCTCGATCTTCGCGATGTCGGTGGACTTGGGGTCGGACAAACTGAGGTTCGCGGACAACTGGACGCCGCCGACCTCAAGCTGCCCGCCCGGCATCTGGATCGTGTAGTTGGCGGTCCCGTAGTCGCCGAACTCCTTGACCGGCGCGAGCAACGGGTTGGTGGATTTCGAGTACGCGGCCAAGCTGGCGACGACCTGCGTGACGCGGTCGCGCTTCCTGATCGCCGTGATGGGCTCACCGGCCGCACACAGGAGGTGCTTGTCGTAGATCGTCACTTCCGCGTAGGAGCCGCTGAGGCTGGTGTCCACGATGCCGAGCCGCACCGTCCCGGTCTTGTCCGGGCGCGCGACAATCGCGGTCTGACTCAGGAGCAGCAAGCCGCCAATTTGGTCTTGAAACGAGACCCCTGACCCACCGACCAACAGGTTCATGGTCCCGATCTTGGCCATGAGCATGTCTTGGATGTTCTGCGCGTCAACGTGCTGGTCCGGCAACCCGTAGCCTTGGCCGACAGGCCACGCGTCGTTCGTGCCGTGCACGACCACGCCGCCCACCACGTCACCGGACGTGCCGCCCGAACTTTGCAGCAGCTTCAACACGCAATTGACCGCGAGATCCTGCTGCGCGAATTGCAGACTGGCCTTCTTGCCAGTCACGTCGGCGGGCGGGTTCCAACCCCAGCCCGTGTTGGCGGAGTACGGTTGGCTGAGGTCCCACAGCGTGGAGAGCGTGACGACGTTGCCCTGCAGCAGGGCGTGACCGTACTGGATCGCCATCGTGTCGATGATGAGCGTGCCGGTCGTGGGCACCGCCGCCGTGGCGTTGTCGAGTTGCAGTTGCACCAAGTAGCCGCCGTCCCCGGACAGGGCGGTCGAGCCGTTTGACTCGTTGCTGGCGACCAAGACGCTGCCGTTCGTCCAATAGCCGCTGATCTGCATGGGCTCCGGGTTCTTGACCGAGCCGATGCCGCCGTTGCCGAATCCGAAATTTGTGGACCACGGGTTGCCCTTGTTCCACGAGGTGTCGACCCACGTGCGCATCCCCTTGATCGTCGAGTCCGGCGCGTCGCCCCACTTCAACTCGATGGTCGACATCCGCGTGTAGTCCACCCCGTTGCTGGACCCGTAGCCCGGGTGGAACGTGACCCCCAGGAGCGTCGGATAGGAGCCGGACAGTGACGCCAGCTTGGCGGTCACGGCGGCCTGTACGCGCGCGGCTTGGTCCGGGACCGTCATCAGGGTGCCGGGCGCGATGGCGGTGTAGCCCGTGAACGCCGCGAACGGCCAGACCGTGAACCCGAACGGGTAAATGCCGCCGATGCTGGTCCAACCGGAGTTCTGCGCGTCCAACGTGATGCTGAGCCATTGGTCCGGGTAGACCGGACCGCCCAGGTACGGCGGCAAGATTGTGCCGGTCACGCCCGCCGGCAGCGGATTGGTCAGAATGCGGTCCAACGCCAGACACTCAAAGGTGAAACGGTCGTTGCCGTCACGGTACGGGCCTTGGTCGATACTGCCGCGCCACACTTCCACGGCCTCACAACCGGCCGCGCCCACCGGGCCGAGTACGGCGCCGGTGCACACGCCGTCCGGCCCCATCGGCACCGCGTACAACCGGACTTCACGGCCGCGCCACACGTCCGGGCGGTCGCACACTTGCCCGGCGACGGTCCCGGCGTAATGGGTGGCCGGGAGCGTGCCGAACAGCCCTCGGGTCAGGCCGGTCAATGTCGTGCCGGTGGAGCCGCTGTAGCCGATGCACTCAAGGCCGACGTGCACGTATGAGTTCGCGTTGATCAGACCGGCCGTGCTCTGCACAGTCATGGTTGTGGTCTCGTCCGCCGTCAGCGTCACGTCAAGGTTGGTGCGGTTCTGGTCCTGGCGCATGAACCCACGCGCGATCGGGTTCGAGAGCAGGGAGAACGTGAACGGCAACCCTTGGCCCATGCCGGTGGAGCGGTCCACGGACGATCCAATTTCCGCACTGTTGTCGACGACGAGGCTGGGCTCCCACTGGGAGTACGCCGGCGGGATGGTCGGCCCCTGCGGGTAGGCTTCCGTCCACACGGCGTCAATGCCCGCGATGGTCGCGAAATAATTGACGTTCCAGCCGTACGCGTACGCGTCCCAAATTGCCACCGTTACCTCGGCACCGCGATGGTCAGGTCCATCTGTAGGAAGTCCTCACTGGCACCGTACGCGCGGAGGTTCGTGCAATTCACGACGTAGCCGTCCACGTAGCCGTTCAGCGCGGTCGGGCCGTACGGGACACCGGACCCGCCGTAGTCTTGGTCCAAGCGGACCCGCCCGGTCAGGCAGTAGCCGGCCATCAACGCGCCCGCCTGCACCTTCCGGATCCAAATTGTGCAGCGGTGGACCGTGCTGGCCTGCCAGCCGACCGGGAACGACCGCCCGTGCCTGTACCGGTTCATCGTGACCTTGGACATTTCCTCGGGCGGGTGCACGGTCGCGCCCACTAGGTTCATGAAGCCCAGAGTCGGCGACGCGCCCGTCCACGAATAATTCCAACCCGTCATGCTGAGCCACTGTGTGAACCCGGTGAATGACGCCGCGCTCTGATTGGGGAAAACCGGGATGAAGTTGTGACCCAGCAGGTTGGAAATCTGTAGTTGGTAGCCGACGACGGCCGGGTTGTATGAGACGACGAATTGGTACGGGTCACCCGACGGCGGGCCGCCCGGGTACGCGAGCAACAGGCTGTGCGTCCACACGTAGTTGATCGAAGTCGGGTCCGTGCTGTTGCCAAAATCCGCACGTGTGGGGACGGAGAGCCGCGCCCACGTCGTGATGGCGGGCGTCCCCTGTTCCCGAATCCCGATCGTGTGAACCCCTTGAAAGGGTGCGCTGGCGGGTGCAGCGACGCCTGACTTGGCCTCGTATCCGGGCTCTGCGTAGACGTAGCTTGAGAGTGTCGCCTGTGCCACCGTTACCTCGCCACATCAAAGGAGAAACGGTACAAGTTGTGGCCGGCGGAGGTGCGGGTCACGGGTCCGAAGTGCACCCCGCCCCACCAAGGGCCGTCAACCGGCAGGCCACGCGCCCTGTAATCCAGGACGCTGCCCTGCCGGAACGATCCCGCTGACATCAACACTTGGGTGAGGCGGGCGGCGTCCTGGGCGGTGCCGATCGCCTCCACCGTGGGCCGGTGTTGTCCGGAGCCGGGGACCGTCTGTCGGATCGCACCGACGCCGCTGGCGTCACCGTTGCCCTCGACCATCGGGTAGTCGAGCCGGAGCGTGACGTAGCCGTTGGTCTGCGCAGGGGACCAAGAGCCCAGCATCGAGGCTGTGCCGGGCGCCGCGTGGGTCGTCGTTTGAGCCGGGATGCCAGAGCGTGTCGTGAAGTCCCCGGACGGCGCGAACACGGTCGGGTGGTTGAACCACAGGGTCGCGATAATGCCGCTGTCCACGGGGTTGCGGGCGAACGTGACGGAGCAGGAGCCGGACGGGACCGTCGCGGTGTACCACTCGGCGAACGCCCACAGGAAACCGACCGCTGTCCCGGCGGAGGTGCCGGGCCATGTGTACGGTGTGCTCGCGACCGTGACGGTGGCGGGACCCACGTAGAGCGCCGTTTGGTAGAAGCAGATCATCAGATCCCCTTCCCGGTGTAGCCGGTCCGGGCGGTCGCTTGGATGGCACGTTGAGCGGCCAAACCGACCTGCTGCTGGGTGCCGAGGACGCCGAGAAACACGTTTACGTTCTGCGGCTGTTGGTCCCCGCCGCCGGGGCCGAACGGGCTACCGCCGGAACCGCCGCCAGGAGCGCCACCAGAGGGGGCGGACGAGCCGCCTGTCCCGATGATCCCGCCCGCGATGGAGCCGTAGATGGCAGCGGCAGTGAAGTGGCTGGCCATACCCACTGGGTTCGGATATGAGGCCCACCCGGCGGCGAACTCAGTGATTGCCATGATGCCAGCTTTGGTTTTTTCACCGTCCACAAAGCCTGCCGCGATCGAGCCTGCTGCCTCCACCATGCTGGGCGCCATGTCAGCGATCCCGCCGCCGGCCTTCTTGGTCTGCTCCCACTCTTTGTTGAGCGCGGCTGAGGACTTCGCGAGACCGCCCAAGGCCGTCGCGCCCTTGCCGCCCGCGCTGTTGGCGGCGTTCGCGGCTGCCTCCAACGCTGCATAGCCCCGGGCGGCGTTTTCTTGGTCGGTCTTGCCCTCACGGCCCTTGCCGTTCTCGGCGTTGAGGCGGAGCAGCTCCTTGTTGGAGTCCCGGACCAACGCGGCCTTCGCGCGCGCGGTCTCGTCCGTCAGGGTCAACATCTTGGCCGCGTAGGCGCGGTCCTCGTCCAGCAGTTGCTGGTCGAGGGTCATCTTGTCCAACAGCTCCTGTGCGGCGGCGGCACCGGCTTGGTCCCCCTGCGCGATGAGGTACTGTTTGTTGTGCTGGAGCCGCGCCATGTCGCGCTTCTGGTCAGCGTCCAACAGCTCGGTGTTTTCCTGCTCCTGCTGGGACAGGGCGTCACGGGCGAGCTTGGCCTTCTCGTCCGCGAGCCTGCCTTCAGCGGCGTAGATTTCGGTCTTGCGGACGTCCTCTTTCTTCTTGAGATCCGCGCGGATCGCCTCAATTTCCCGGTGGGTGGCGGCCTCAAGGTCCCGGATATGCGCGGCTGCCTGCTTGACCGGGTCGTCCCCGGCGGCGCGGTGGCGCTCCTGTTCCTCAACGTCACCGACGGCTTTCGCGAGCGCGATCCTGTGGGCCGCGACCTTCTCCGCCGCCGCCATCGCCTTCTGGCCCGCCTCCTGGGCGTCCGCCTTCTGGGCCTTCTTCTCGGCCTTCTCCTTGATGTCCTGGAGCTGCCGTTCAGCGGCCAACGTGTAGACGTGCTGGTCAACTTCCTTGTCGCCGAGGGCGGCGCGCAGGGAGTCCCACGCGTACATCTCCTTGTTGATGCGGACACGTTCGTCGTCGATTGCCTTCAGGCGGATCTTGTGGGCTTCGTGCTTGCTGCCGGCGAGTTGGGCGCGGTTTTCGTCATCCGTGGCCAAGATCTTGCTGAGCTTTTGGAACTCACTGATCTCCTGCTGCACCGCGAGGATCTTGGCCTGCGACTTCGCGAGCATTTCGCTCGCTGCAACCTGGGCCTTCTGCACTTCAAGCTGACGCTCAAGCTCTTGCCGCTGCTCCATCGCGGCGTCACGAGTCTGCCAACGGTCAAGGGCGTCGCTCTCCAAGAGCTTGTTGAGCGTCTCCTCCGTGGAGACGACATCCGCACGTTCCTTGCTGATGTCCTGGACGTTTTGCTTGAGCCGGTCCGTCACCGTGACCGCCTTGTCCAAGCCGATCAGGGCGGGGTCGAACCCCAAGGATTTGGACACGTCGGACAAGGACTCAACCCGCAGGTTCAGCGTGCCGATCTCCTCCTGCACCTTCTTGATGGCGTCCGGGCCTTCTTTCCAGGCGGCCAGGAACTTGGCGATGTTCTCCGCCTTGTCCTGGCCCAGCCGCTCGGCGTTCTCCCCGACTTCCTTCAACATTTCGTTGGTCGGCTTGATGTCCTTGGGTGTGAACGCGGACAGCGCCTTCGTGAGCTTCAGCACCCCGTCCGTGGACAGGCCGAGCTGTTCGCCCATCTGGCGGGCCTCGGGCGTGACCAGCAGCTCCATCTTGGCGGCGGTCTCGTCCAGGTGTTTGTTGAGCAAGTACGCGCCCGCAGCCAGCCCGACAACGGCACCGGCGGCCATCCCGAGTGGACCCGGCAGCAGTTCCGTCACCATCGCGAAGCCGTGCATCGCGTGGCTCAGCTCCGTCACCTCACCCTTGGCCTCCCCGGCGAAACCGGCGAGCGGGCGTCCGAGGCGGGAGACTTTGGACAGGCCGGCCGCGCCCTGTTCCCCCATCTCGTGGAACTTGGCGCCCGTCCCCTCAGCCTCGTGGCCGAAGTCCTTCAAGGCCGAATGCGCGGATTTGATCCCGGCGGAGGCGTTGTCCTCGACGCCGAGGCTAATCCTCGTTTCGACCTTCATTGCTGGAATTGCCACGGGTTGCCTCCGAGTGGAGGCGCGCGATAACCACCGTGCAGGGCTTCGCCTCGGGGACGGCTTACTGTTGGGCGGCGTCCCGCCGGGCCTTCCTGATCCGCGCGGCCCGGATGGCCGTGACCGCGAAACTCATGCCCATCGGCCAACCGGCAGGCCAATCGGCGAGCGGCTGCACTTCTTGGGCGTCAGCGAGGAACTGGGCGGTCGCGAAGTACGGGTCTTGCAGGGCGTCATGCGGGCAGGTCTCCCACACGTGGCCGTCAAACTCGAAACCCTGTCCGTCACAAGGCTGGTCCGGGTCGCAGGAGTGGGCCATCCGGATCATCGCGATGTCAGCGGCGGCGTCAGCAAGTACACGCCAACGCTCCGGCCACTCAGGTACGCGCCCGCCGTCCCACGTTAGGGGCGGGCCACCGTAGGGACCGTGGAAAGGCCCACCACGAGGTCACGGAGTCCGATCAGCACTTCCCAGCCCCAAGACCTCACTTGGTCCTCAGTGGCCGGGCGGTTGTCGACGGTCACGACGGCGCGGAGCACGATAGCGAGCGCTTGCTCGCCCCGGTCCGTCGCACCCCAGCAACTGAGGACTTCGTGGCCGGCGAGCGGGCGGACGACGACGCGCGTGGCTTGGTCCCCGACCGTCAAGGCGTCCGTGATCGGGACCCAACCGACCTTGCCGGCCGCGACCTGCACGTCCGGGTCTTCAGTGTTCACGACGGTGACGAGATCTTTGGTGGTACTGAGTACGAGTGCCATGTTTTGCTTGGGTTCCTCGGGGGTTGGTGGCCCCCACAAAGGTTACGGAAGGGTCGGGCGGGCGCGGGGCTTAGCCTCAGGCCAAGCCGATTCTCAGCACACTGTCAGCGGGTGCCGCGTCCTGAACGCCAGCGGTCGTGTTGGGCTCGTCGGACGTGTATGCGGCTGCTTCAAATTCGAGCTGCTCAACGATGAATCCGCCCTTATCCGCCAATTTGGGCTGCGCGGTCACGCGGAGCGCTGGGACCAGGATGCTGAGAATTTGGCCGGGCTTGGTGCCGGTCGTGAGGCACAGGCCTCCGATCGTGGTGCCGTTCTCAAGCGCGGTCTCGTAGGGCGAGGAACCGGCCGTAATCGTGTCACTGGAGTCCAACGGGATGCTGCACGTAACCTTGACGGTCCGGCTGGTCACGATGCACTCGGCCACGCCCTGAACCGCCGTGTGGCTGTCCACGTAGGCGAGGGCGGCGGAGTAGTCGATCTTCAGGTCCGCGACGCCCGGCTTCACGTTTCCGCCCAAGGTCAGGCGCGCGCCCTTCAGGCCGATGCTCGGCTGAACACGGGTGAACGAGGCCGGGACGTGCATCCCGCCCATGCTGGTGTCACGCCGATGAGAGGTGAACGTGTAGCCGAGTTCCAGCGTAGGCACGGCCTTCGCGGACAGGGTCAGGACGGCGGAGTCACAAACGCAACCCACCAAAACGTATGCGAAAGCAGCGTCGGAACCGACGTACTTGATGGTGATGGGCGTGGGCTGAACCGTCGACAACGCGATGGTCGAGGTCGGGAAAACGTCGTCACCGACGGTCGCGACGTTGGCCGCTCCCTCAAAGAGGTCAATCTCGTGAGGGCTGGACACGGTGTCTTTGGCTTGGACCCAACCCGTCACAAGGTTGCTGTAGACCGGCGGGACCGCGTGGTCGCTGGCCGCGCTGCAGAAGAACGCGCCGTCAACCTGGGAGATCGTCCCGGTGTACTTGACCGTGATGTTGTCACCGGCGTTCGTGATCAGCGAGTCCGCTGCCGCCTTGTAGATGGCGTTGAACGCCGCGTTGGCGGCACCGGAGCCCAGGGCGATGGCCAGGAGCTGAAACTCGGGCGGCGTTTTGCCCGAAATGGCGTCACTGGTCGGGTCATAGGCGATGCTGCATCCACGAAGTGGGACCTTCACCTTAATCTTGCCGCCGTGCTTGGAGCCGGCGAGGGGAGCCGAATTTGCTCCCACAACGCCTTCCAAAAGCTGGGTCTGCACAACCTCGCGGGCGAGGTCGACGCTAACGTCGTCACCGGCCAACAGGTAGGTGTAACCGGACGGTGCCTCGGTCACGTAATCGGATTGTGTGGCAAACCCAAGGGAAGAATCCCGCTTCAACCAACGACTCATCTTTCACCCCAGTGTGTAGCGGACCCGGAATTGCCGAACCGCTTGAAACGTCTCAAGTTCCGGTCCCGCGTGGATCTGGCCTTCCCCTACCTGGTCGATCGTCACTCCGAGGTCAGCGGCCATCTCCCAGATGGCCTCGTTGACTTGTTCGGCGTCGTCCAAGCAGCGGGCCAAAGCTGAGGGGCCGCTCATGTATGCGACCGCGATAACCACCGTCATGACGTATTCAGTGGGGTCGATGAAGTTGGGGTCGCGGGCCGGCAAACTGGCGCCCACGCTGAACATTCGGTCCACCGGCATGGCCGGGCGGTCCCCGACGTTGCCGTGAAACCGGTCCTCGGGGGTCGCCTGATCAGTGGGATCAAGCGCTTCCAAGACTTCTTGGATCTGTTGTAAGATCTGTGCGGCGTGCATCAGAGCCTCACCTTGAACGAGAAGAAGGCCGGGCGTTGCTCATCAGTCGTGAGGGTGCCGTCCCCGTCCGCGTCGTAGGCGAGCCCGGCGATGGCGAGCCGAAGCTCCTGCTCCAAGCGCATCTGGCATTCGCGGAGGAAGGCGTCCGGGGAGGCGCCGCCCGGGTAGAAACCGTCATCCGCGAGGTACAGGCGTGCGGCCGTGCGGCCCGGTTCCGAGAAGGCGTTGGGGTCGCCGTAGCAGGATTGCCGCCGGCCCGTGGCCAGCAACGCCTGCTCAATTTTGGCCGCGACCCGGTCGGCGATCCCTTGGTAGTAGGTCTGGTCCCGCGTGTTGGCGGTGCTGGGTTGGTAGGCAGCGAGGAGCGCTTTCACGCCCTGCGCGGACACGGGCGGATCCGGCACCCACCTGACAACCGTGAGGGATTCGACGTGCTGCCGGTCTGTGGCGCCGTCACTGTATTGCCAGACGAGCCGGTGGCCTTGGCCGAGGTATTTCACCTGCGGGGCCGAGACCGTGCACGTGAGCTTGAGGCCCTTGAAGGTGCTGCCGTCCACCGGGACCGCGTCCAACGTCGGCGTGATGGTGAGCGCGTGACCTGAAATTGCAGTGACCGTGACAACGATTTGCTGGCCCAGGTAGGCCGTGACGTAGGGGTCGCCAACCGTGACGCCCGTAGGGTCCACGACTTTCAGGACGCCCCGTGTGGAGCCCGAGGGCGGCGCGACACCGGGTACGACGGTGCCGTGCTGGTAGACCTGAATCGCCTGCGTGTTGACCGGCGTCCCGCTCTGCCAGTGGTGGAACGGTGCGGGCGCGGTCGTGGACAACGTGAACGTCAAGGTCAGCGTGGTGCCGTCGTCCGCGTACGTGTAGTCGCTGACTTGCCGGTACTGCGTCGCGGCCCGGAGCCAGTAGCCGACGAAGAAATCATCGGTGCCGATGTCGCCGGGGCCGTCGCCGGTGTAGGTCGCGGTCACGGTCCAAATGTCATCCTGCCCTGGCACTTCATCCGCGCCGGGCCGGGTTTGGGTTGCCGTGAAGGTGGCGCCGCCGGAGATTGTGGTGGACGCGGTGATGACGCTGGACCGCGCGCCCGCAACACGGGCTGTCACGATGACCGGCGGCGGACCCATACCACCCGCCCAGGAGGCGCTGTAGTTGGGGTCCGCGTTGATGGCCGTCACGAGATCACCAAAAAACGCCGTCCCATCGTCGCCGGTGTGGTACGTGGACGTGTAGGGCGTGCCGTCAATCGTGACCGTGATGGTGTCGCCGTCGTTCGGGGGGCCGGACATGCCGCCAACAGCACAGCTCCACTGATCCGCGACCGCCGGGGTGCCGGTGCCGGTTTGGGTGTGGACGGCCGTGAATGAGTGGTTCGTGCTGGTGGTGGACGCGGACACCGACACACCCGACGTGCCGGCGTGCCGGAGCGTGATGGGTCCTGTTCCGCTGAACGTGTAGTGCGGGTCACCGGCTCCGGCGGTCACGACCGCACCCATCGCGACCGTGAGGGCGTCCGGTTGGTGGTACGTGCCGGTGTAATCGGTGCCGTCCACCGTGACCGTGAAGGTCGCGCCGTCGCTGGGCAGTTGATGGCTCGCCGCCGTGACGGTCAGGCCGTCAACCGTGAACGTGAACGCGGGGTTTGAGCCGTCCGGCGTCAGGGTGGTGCCGCCGCCGAAGTTGAACGGGTCCGTGACATCAAGCGTGGCGTCAGGCGCGGGCAGGCCGACGGTGGTGTTGACCGACGGGAGCGTGACCGTGCCGGTCAGGAGTGCGTCCTGTCCGTCGGCGGTCATGAACTTGCAGGTCGCGGTCGAGGGCACGAGGCCCGTGGGGTCACTGTGGCTGACCTGTGTGGGACTGTCGAAACGCAAAGTCTTGGCCACGTCGGTCCCCTCTCAAATCGTTTGTGGTGGGTCGAGGGGGAACCCTCATCACGCAGCAAAGCGGCTGCCCGCTGCCCGGGCCGGACCCCACCAGATCCGGCCCGGGCGTCAGGTTGGGCGGTTAGCCTGCGACGGCGCTGTAGAAGATCCCCGTGTCGCAGTCGGGCTTCGCGAGCACGTTGGCGCGGAAGCTGACGTTGAAGTAGAGCGCCTGCGTCTTCGGGTCGATCGTGGGGATCAACTCGATCGGGCTGCGCAGCCACAAGTCAAACGGCTTGCGAGCATCCGAAGCGCCGCAGACCAACGCCCAGTCCGTTGCATCGGACAGGAGCGGGGCAACCAAGACACCGGAGATCCCACTATCGCCGCCCGCCTGGAACGTGTTCACGATGTCCGACTCACCACCGTTGGTGGCGGCGTTCGGGTAGCTCACGCTCCGGATGAGCTGCTTCGCAACGGTTTCGAGCGCGCCCGGAACGATCAGGTTGAAGCCCTCAAACGGGATGATGTCGCCGTCGTGGTTCTTGTACCGACGCATCGAAGCCCGGGCCGCGTTCAACGCCGACAACGACAGGGCGCTGGTGCCCTTGTTGGTGCCGAAGGTGTGCGCGTCCACGATGTACTTGCCGGCCACAGTCGGGTGTGCGGTGGAGGCCGCAGCCGCCAACGCCGCCCAAACCAGCGACCCCAGCTTGTACGCAGCCTCATCAGCCAAGCGGCTGGCCACGTCCTGCACGATCAGAGGGTTGTCCTCAGCGTCGTACTTGGTGATGACCATTTGCTTTTTGTACGCCACGGGGCGCGCGGCGGTCCCGCCGATGCCCGTGAAGTCCGTCGGGCTCACGTCCCCGCCGTCCCACGAACCGAAGCCCGCCGAGCCGCCGGTGCGCAGTTCAGCGACCTTGAGGTTCGGCACGGCGTCTGTGCGGATACGAGCGATCGGCTCGAACGAGGCGGACTTGCTCGCCAGTTGCTGCCAAAAGGTGTCGATTGCCACAGGCAAAAGATCGGTAAAAACATTACTCATTGTCAGGTCCTTGGCCCGTATTTATCGGGCAAAAGGTGACCGTTAGGCCGCGAGGTCTGTGCCACGGTATGTGGCGGCGCGGTTCTTCTGGTCTCGATCCTTGCGTGTCGCGTCCAACATGGCCGCGACTTCCCGATGTACCGCCCACACTTCCGCGTCCCCGATTCCACTGACGGAGGCCTCGGGGAAACGGTCGTAGCCACGGGCCTCAAGGTCCCGTCGCGCCGCCGCCGCCCGGCCTTCGCCGATTTCAGTGGGGACAAACCAATAGCCTTGGAAACCTTCGGGCAGGCCCACTACGGTGCCCATCTCCTCACGGTTCCCGGTCGCGTACGCCTGCGCGCGGGCCTTGGCTGCCGCGATGCGGTCAGCCCCGGTGTCCTGTGCGGGCGTCTGGCTTTGCTTCTCTGTGGTGGTTGCCATTTACGATTCCTCGTTCTGTGGTGGGTGGGTCGGGCTCGCCTTAGCGGCCCACGGTGTCATTCATCGCGTCGTAGCTCTGGCGCATGGCCTCGGCGTTCACCAGCTTGCTGATGGGCCGGCCCTGCAATTTGCTCTGAAGGTTCGGGACGTTCGGCTGCGGCGGACCCGGCTGGCGGGTCAGGAGGCGCGGGTGGTCAGCGGCGAACTTTTCGATGGCCGCTTTGACCTTGGGGTCACGGGCGTCACCCTGCGGGAAGACCAACCTGTAGTTGGGGTCCACGCCCAGGGCGTCCAACATGGCGGTCCGGGTCGCTTCAACCTGGGCCTGCTCCTGGGTGGCCAACTTGGCCTTCAGCTCTGCAAGCTCTGCCTGCGTGCGCTGGCCTTCCGTCAGCTTGGCGTCGGCGTCCGCCTTGGCCTGGGCCGATGCTTCAGCTCGGGCCGTGGCCTCCGCCTCTGCCTTGGTGGCGGCGTCCGCCTTCAGGGCGTTCAGCTCCGCCTGCACGGCCGCGAGGGTCGCCAGTACGTCAGCGGCCGACGGCTGTGGGGCCGGGGTTTCAATCGGTGGGGTGGGGTCCAGTACGTCGGTCATGGGTCCTCGGTGGTGGTGGGAGCTACGCGCTCATGTGGGGAGCGGGCGATAACCACCGAATCAGCGCGGCCTAGCGGGTGACCCAGGCCTGTGAGATCTTTTGGAACAGCGCCATGTCGTTCACGGAAAACTCGGGCGGGACCTCGACGCCGAACGCAGCGGAGGCCGCGACCTGACACTGACGGATGACCGCGCCCGTGAGCGCTTCCTGTTCGTCGTCAGTGGGTTGCGTGACGTTGATGTTCCAGCCGGCCCAAAGGGTCGCGGCCTTATCCGAGTTCAACATCTTGACCGCACGACCGCCTTTGCCCGCGCGCTTCTCCCCGCCGACCGAACCGGCGACGCCTTCACGTCCAAAGCTCGACCCGGCGAAGTCCATGACGACGGCGTTGGCCCCATACGTGCGGACTTGATAGCCCTGCCACATGCCGCCGGTGACGTTGCCGGTGCCGGCCCGGGCGTGTGCGGCTGAGTGGAACTCCTGACTCGATTTCCACCAGTTGGGGCGTTCAGTGCCTTTGCCCGCACCGGCCGCGACAGCGTATTCGGGGATGGCGCGGTACCCTGTTGTCGACCCGCTGTACTGCGGTTGGTCACCCACAACCTCGCCGCGCTTCTGCACCCGCTCCTTGACGGCCAAGGCGAGCGGCACCATGGCGTTGATGAACGGTTGCAGGCGTTCAAGGACCGTGGGGTCGGCCCCGTCCTTGAGCAATGTGCCGGCCACTCGGACCGTAATCACAGGTCCGCCTTCGGTGTCGGCGCCTCAATGTTGGCGGCGTCCGTCGGCATAAGCTTCGCGAAGTCCGCCCACTGCTTGAGGTTGTCCGTGATCTTGGCGAGCGCCGCTGCTTTGGAGATGCCGAGCTGACGGGCCAGGTAGTCGACCGGGGAGTCAATGCCGGTGCGGAAACTCATCATCGCGGCTTGCATCGCGTGCACCGGGTCGGCGGGGCTGTCGTCCGGTTCCGAGAACTGGACGTTCACGACTACGTCCTCGGGAAGCTGCACGGTGTCCGTGCCGTCCAGATTGCTGACCCGCGCGATAAGCTGGGCGAGCTGTGTCTCGACGGGCTCGAAGATCCGCGTGTAGCGGTCGCGGGTATCGGCGCGGTCCGCCCGGTCATAGGCGCGCGATACGGAAGTCTTGGCGGCGGGCGACTTGGAGAACGAGTCAGGGGCTACGTTATGCAAATTCGCCAGCAATCCCGTCTGCCAATCGACCATCTGCCGGTACTCGCCGATCAGCGGCTGCGGCTGCACGACAGACAAGGTGGAGCCGACGCCCGGGAGCGCCACCCACTGATCCGCGCCCGTGCTCATCCCGTCCGCCTGCTCCTGCGTGAGGGATCCCTCCGTTCCCGGCTGGATGACCATGCGCGGGCTGGAGTGACGGGCCATGAATTCAAGCTGGCTGATCGACAGACAGATTCCAATTTGCTCGTGCAGGAGGTCGTCCGCGATCGGGCTCAAGAAACATCCCGGGGGCGGCGGAACTGCGTGGCACGCCACAAGCGGGATGGTGCCGGGCCAAGGGTTGGCGATGTTCTGTGGGTTGCGGGAGTCGAAAATACTGGCCTTCTCGCCGTCCACCTCCCAGTAGCATTCGTCCCGGTTGAAAACCAACCATCCCAGGACAACGGTGTCATCACTGGCACCGGCGGCGGCGCGGATCCGGACCTCTTTGGCGGTACGAATGTCATGTGCGATCAGCGCATTGCCAGGCGTTACGAATGTCTCGTACGGGCTGAACGCCTTCAGGGTCAGTTGCCTGGGGCCGGCCGGGAGGACAGCAAATACTTGGGTTTGCTGCGGGATCAATTGCCGCGAGCCCTGCAACAACGCTGAGTTCACGTCGCTGCGGTCGTACACGTCCCGGAACTTCTGATACTGCGATTGGTCGAGCTTGCCGCCCGCCGCCGCCTGAAAAAACCGTTGGGGGTCACGGGCATACAGCGTGGCGAGATCGTGCACAACCCGTTGAAGGATCGGATAGATCCGGGTCGGCATGTTCCGGTATGAGCCCGGAAACGCCCGCCTCATTTCCTGCATGATGCTGGTGAAGTCGCCGTCCAAGAACTGGGCAAGCTGGAGGGACCGGCGCCGCAACAGAATCATGTTGCGCTTGCGTAGGCGGGAGCCCGCGAGGGTCAGGCCCGCACTTGCGTCCGCCTGACTGTAGAGTGATTCGAGCGATTGCTCGTACGCGTCAAAGACATCTTGCTCGGCCATAGGTCACCCCTGACGTGGGGGCGGCGATAACCACCGTCCGGGACGCCGGATGCCGACGCGGCCCAGCGAAGCCCAAGAGTGAGGTTTCACCCCCAGCCGGACACCGGGCCGCAGGGGAGGAATGAGGGTGAACGGCGTTTCAAGCGCTGGCGGGCGGTTCACGGTTGGGGGTGAGGTTTCGCCCCAGGAAAGTGCCGCTACAGCCTGGCGGGTGGAAATTCCTTGGCACCAAATACGGCATACCGAAGGGCGTCAGGGGCGTGGTCGAACCCTCCGCTCTTGTTCGGGATTCCGGTCGGCTGGCCGTTGCTGTCAAGGTGGAACGAATAGTTGCGGAGGGCGTGCACGATCGGGCTCGTCACACTCGTCGCCACGGTCGCAAGTGACCGAGAAAACACGAGTTTTGGCTCGCCGGTCATCACATCCAAAAGATCCCTCAGGTGCTCCACGCCAGAGGTGACCCGCTGCTGGTCGCGACTATGAAGCCAACGGATACTGGTGTTGCGGAGCCGGGTTTGGAGGATTTGGTTCTCACCGGGACAGGCACGGTCCACACCAGCGAAGATGGGGTCCTGTCCCTTACTGGAAACCCAGTCAGACAAGAGTTTTTGGAATTTCGCGCGCGGCAAATCATCGCCGATCAGCTCGTCCGCCACAACGTAGCGCGGGTTCTTTGGATCGGTGGTGCGGTCCAGTTGGACCATGATCGCCACGTGTCCAGACTGCCCGCCCCAGTCAACCCCAAGGATCCATGGGAGATTCTTGTGCTGCCGCCAATCCCAATCGACGAAGTGCCTGGGCTCCAACGTCAAGACCGTGTTGAGGGGAGCCAGCACCCGGCCGTTGCACTCCTGCTCGAAACGCCGCTTGCTCATTGACCGCAGGCTGTCGAAGAAGTGATCAGGCAAGTACGGGTTGTCAAAGGATTTGGCCGTTACGACGTGCCATTGGCGCCACCGCCGCGTGGCCTCAAGGTCCCCGGATTGCTTGGCCAGAGCGTAGTGCCGCTGTGCCGCGACAAACATGCCGACCACGCCCTTGGCGCCGTTGGGGCTGGTGGCGAAGGCCAGGCCGGGGACCGGCCCCTTACCACGCAGCCGGCCCGCCAAGACAGAAAACACTTCATCTTCAGGCGCTTCCGCGAAGGCGATCTCGTCCGCGCAGGCCCACGTCAGAGTCAGACCACGGAGCTTGGCGATCCGGTTGTACGGCCTGAAGAAAATGACCGCGCCGTTGATGAGCGTGAGCTTGGCGTTGCCCTTGTCATAGGCCCTGATGAGGCAAACGCCGGTTTGGTCCTGACAGTCCTGTAGCCGGTCGAAAAGACACGGCAGCAGTACGGTTTGTAGGTCAATGCTCGTCCGTCCCAGCAGGGCGCCAACAGCGTTGGGGTTGGCCAATGCACGACGTATGGCCCAGCAGCAAAGGGCAAAACTTTTGCCGCTGCCCACGCCGCCTACAAAAAGGTTAAACATCGAGGAGTTAGCGATAAACCGGGCCTGCTTATCGTAGCACTTCCAAGCTGCATCAAGGTCAAGCTCGGCTGTCGCAGCCACCGCAGGGCGTCTCGCTGGTTGCTGAAACGGCACAAGTCTCGGCACATTACTCCGTGTCGATCAGATCGCCGATGTCAGGGTCTTGTCGCCCTTGGCCGGCCTCGGGGCGGTCGCTTGTCGGGCCAGTACCTGAGAACGTGACGGACACCGACGCGACCCCCGCCGTTGACGTTTGGGCGAGCTGAGCGCACGCAACCACGTGGGAGGACAGCTTGTTGATCGCGACCACCAGATCCTTGGCAGCAAGCTCACCGGAAGCGTAAAGCGCGTGCGCCAACTTCAATTCGTACAAGGTGAGGGCCGCGAGGTCCTGCACGCTGAGGCCGTCGTTGTGCGCCTCCTTGATGGAGCGCTTGTCGGCGGCCGTGAGGCGCGGGTCATTGAGGATCGCCGACATGAGGGCGCGCTTGTGGGACTGCCTCGGCTGGGTGGGGTCATTGCGGCTGCGGCCTGCCTCCCTCGCGATGTCCCGGTCCGTCAGCGCCGCCGTGGTGCTGTCGCACGTGGTGGGCCGGGCCTGTCCTGCCGGTTGGGTCTGGTCGCCTTTTGGTCGTCCGTTCAGCATGTTGGTTCACACATTTGGGTTGGCCGCGTTTGCTGCGGGGTAGAAAGGAGCCCGCGCCTCGGCCCGCCGGTTGCGGTTACTGGGGTGAGGTCTGGTGCCTCGCGCCGCGTCGCGCGCGAGGTCGCGCTGAGCCGGGCGCAAACGGTGGTGTCCGTAGTGGCAGGCATCAGAACTCACTCCAGCCGTCAGTGTCGCGGGCTTGCGCGGCCTCAACCTGCTTGGCCACCGCTTGGGTCGCTGTGGCTGTGTCCCGGACAATGACCTTCTGTGTACCGTCCGGCATACGCTGCACCACTACGATGCCGTCCACTGCCTCCGCTGCCTGTGCTGCGAGCCTGCGGTCCGTTACGCGTGCATGACGGTCAAGTGCCACAACGGCAAGGCCCACAACGTGGGTCAGTTGCTGAACCACTTTGGTGAGTGCCTGCACGTCCTCTTTGGTCAAAGGTGGCGTCGGTGTCGTGTCTGTCTGGTGGTTGTCCGTCATCGTGTCCTCTCGGTCATGGTTGAAAAGCCCGATAACCACCGCCGTAGGCGCAGGCCTCACCACAGGTCTGGCTCGGCGTCGGTCGCGAGGCCCGGCTCGTAACGCCACCCGAGGCCACCGCTAAGGCAGGCGGCGGCGATCTCAAGACGGTCCTGTCCTGACCCGATCTCTGCCTGCCTGATGTTCTCGTACGTGGTCCACCCCGTGCCGTGCCAATGCTGTAGGCGTCCTGTCGTCGCCATCGGTGGTGCCTGCGTCTCTACCTGGCACCCGAGGGCCGTGCGCTCCGTGTCCGTGGCCGGGACGTGAGCCCACTTCTTCCTGTGCAGGATGTTGATGATCGTGACGCCGGACACCGGGTAGACGCTGGCCAACTCGCTCACCGTGACGCCCAGCGCCCAAAGCTCCCGGATGACCTGCACGTCCCGCTCCGTCAGTTTGGCGGTCCGGACACGCTCACCGCGCCACGTCGTTTTTGGTTGGCGGATCTTTTGGTCCAACATCTCCCGTCGTGACTTGCAGCGTCCCCACGGTTGGTCCGCTGGGTCAGGCCGTGTGCTCATGCCTCACCTCGGGCTTGGCGGCGTGCCACGACTGCTGCCATCAACGCGTGCCACTCGGCTGCCGTCAGGGCCAGGTGCTTTTGGAACAGCTCGTCAAACTGCTCGTGGGTCATGGGCGGTGCCGGTCGGGCGTTACGCTTGGCCATCTGTCGCCTCCGTGTTCGGAAACCGGCAGATCTCGATGACGGAGGACAACTCGCCGTCCCGGTACTGGCACAGGCACATGCGCAGCTTGTTGCGCGCGATCCTGAACTCCGTGCCTTGGGCCGTGAATTCGTTGATTGTCCGGATAGCTTGGTGCAGCCGGTCTTTGTCGAGCGGGTTCATGCGGCCTCCTGTGACGTCGCGGGGACGTCGACCCAAAGAACGCCCTTCGCGATCAACCGGGCCATTGTCCTGCTCATCCCGTTACGGACGGCCTTGGCGTGGTAGCCGCCGGGTCCGTACAGCACGTCGGCCTTGGCTTGGGCGCGGTCCTGTGGCGTCCAAACCCTGCGTTCGTGTCGGCGGGACACCTGCTCCAACGAGTTGGCGCTTGGGCTTTGGGGTTCCAAATGCTCGGGATTTACACAGGTTGGAGTTGCGCACCCGTGCTTGTGACCGGCGTGCATCCCCGGGGCCAACGGGCCGTTCCATGCCTCGTAGCTGAACCGGTGCGCTCCTTGCCGTTTGCCTTGGAAGTTGGCGTCACCGTAACCGTCACCGGCGCGTCCACCGGTCCACGTCCAACAGCCGTTGCACTCGATTTGGACGCGCGCCATCACGTATTGCCGCCTCGCCTCTGCTTTGTCGTGTTGTGTCTTGTTCATTTCCGTCCTCGCTGTACCGGCGTGCGTGCCGGGCTACTGCATAGGGCGGGCGAAAAGTCAGAAAAACGAACTTATTTCATCGGTTGGCGCAGATTTCTCAGGTGGCCTTGACACGCTTGTGGCACAGGCGGACGCTACGCACGCCGCACGTGGGGAGGCCAATGCGCGGTGCACCGAGTCAGCACGTCACCGTTGAGGGCAGTAATGGATTTCATTGACCAAATTCGTCAGATGGCCGCGCGTGTCCCGAAGCAGCTTGAGTACGTCCAGACCGAGGAGGCGACCAAGAACGCGTTCGTGATGCCGTTCATCAATGCGCTGGGCTACAACGTGTTCGACCCGTCCGAGGTTGTGCCGGAATTCACGGCTGACCTGGGCCTCAAGAAAGGCGAGAAGGTCGACTACGCGATTCTGCGTGACGGCAAGCCCATCATGCTGTTTGAGTGCAAACACGCTGGCGCCAGTTTGGACGACGCACACTTCAACCAACTCCTGCGCTACTTCCACACCACGTCGGCGCGCGTCGGCATTCTGACCAACGGCATCGTCTACCGGTTCTTCACGGATCTGGATGAGCCCAACAAGATGGACCTGAAGCCCTTCTTGGAACTCAACCTGCTGGATATCAACGAGGCTGCCGTTGACGAGGTCAAGCGGTTCTCCCGCTCGGGCTTCAACCCGGAAGAACTGGCGACCGCCGCCGCTGACCTGCGCTACACGCGGGACCTCAAGCGCGTCCTCGCTGAACAGTTCGCCGACCCGGCGGAGGATTTCGTCAAGTTCTTGGTCGGGCGCGTCTACACGGGCGTCAAGACCAAGCGGATGATGGAGAATTTCAACGCGATGACCAAGCGGGCGCTCAGCCAGTTTGTCACGGACGCCATCAATGAGCGCCTGCGCCAAGCCTTGGGTGACGGGGCGACGGTTGCCCAGGCCACGCCTGCGGCGGCGGTCCCGGCTGCTGCCGTGCCTGTCAAGGACGAGGGCATTGTCACGACCGCTGAGGAAATCGAGGCCTACCACATCGTCAAGTCCATCGTCCGCGAGGTCTGCGACGTGAAGCGCATTTTCATGCGTGACGCCGTCGGCCATTGCAGCATCCTGATTGACGACAATCGGCGCAAAGCCCTGTGCCGGTTCAAGTTCACGGACGACAAGAAAATCCTGATTCTGTTCAACGACAAGAAAGAGGAAGAAAAGGTCGTGCTGGGCAGTCTGGACGACATCTACGCGGCCGGTGAGCGCCTGAAGGCGACCGCCACCACCTACCCGGCAGGCAAGTAGGGCGCGGTCACAGGCTAGGCTGGCCCAACGACGGCCCGCGAGGCACGTCATGCCGTACGAACTCGACCCCAAAGACGCCGCGTGGCTCCGTGCTGAGGAACAGCGCGAGGAACTTGAACGCTACTGGCGGCGTGAGAAGGTCAAGACGACGTTGACAATTTCGGCGTTGCCGATGTTCTGGGCCGTCGGGTTCTGGTTCATGATGCAAGACCAAGGGCCTGAGACGCAAACAGCGGTCGGCTACCTGGACGCGTTTATACGCGGCAGCCCCCTGATCGTCGTGGGCGTCATCATCACGTGCATCTACCGCAGCTTTGAGAACGACAAGCCCCGATGATTTACCAGAACGGAGAGCGCCAGGTTGACGTGGGCCGCAAGCAGCCTGTCGGACCGTACTACGCCGTCGAGCTACCCAGGCCCGGCGTTGGCGCCCAGCCATGGCCAGACATCACGACGGACGATATTCGCGCGTACATGGCTGCCCATGGCTTCTTCCCTGCCGAGAAGACCAAGTTGCGGACCAACGACCCTCGCGTGACGGCGGAGATCACCAAGCTTGAGGCCCTGCCGTGCCGGGAGGGCGAGCCGACGCTGCACCAAATTGTCCGGTATCCGGCCACGAAGCTGCATTGCACGAATTGCGGGACGGATTTCGTGATCACGGAGACGATCGTGATCGAGGACATGTGACGCCAACCCACTGTAGGGGCTGGCGATTTATCAACAGACCTGCTAAGTTATTCACAGCCTGTCACGCCACCGCGACAAGGACTTGCTCCGTTTCCTCCCGTAGACAACCGCCCGACCGCCGTGCACGCTTCGTCGGCCGCTCCGTTCATGACGGCGAGG
The DNA here is from genome assembly GCA_903842345.1 of uncultured Myxococcales bacterium. Taxonomy (GTDB): domain Bacteria; phylum Myxococcota_A; class UBA9042; order UBA9042; family UBA9042; genus CAIYBN01. The sequence goes on along the minus strand of CAIMLR010000015.1, from coordinate 21,432 downwards.
AGAAGCGATGCAGTTAGCCCCCAAGACCCTGAATGTGATTGCGGAAATTCTCCTTGGCAACGAGCCCGTGGAGGCGCAGGACTGGAGATCTAAGCGGCGGACTCTGGGCGGGATAACCGAGTTCTTCCGTCAGTTTGGCGAGCGCGACATTCACGGGGGTTCCGGCGCTCCGTCGCGGCTCAACTACGCGAAGGAGAAGCTGGAAAAATTCAACGGGACGGAGCAGATGGGGAAGATAATCTGCGCGTGCCTGAACGACCTGTGGGGGGAAGAAGGGATCAACCCCGAACACGCCGCCGCACACCTCAACAGGACGCTCAAGCGAGACGGGTTTGAGGTTGTCCGTGAAGAGAGGCACCTGTTCTACTCTGGCAATGACAGTGTGACTGACCCGTTCTTCATCGTCCGGGCATTCGGTGGCCGAACCGTCCACGTGCCGTCTCTGGTCAAACTGACGGAGGAGTCCATAACCGAACAGTTGGCGAAAGCACGACTGAAGATTGAGAGTGGAGACCATTCGGGTGCGGTCACGAACGCGTACACACTAATCGAGGCGTTCTTCAAGGCGATGCTGCGGAGACTGGAGGTGCCGTTCAACGAGTCGGAAGGTGACATCAGGGAGCTCTACAAACTCCTTGTCGAGCCGCTGAACCTCAACCCCAAGGGCGAAAACTTGGAAAGCCACCTCAAAGGCATCCTGCAAGGGCTGAAAACCCAGGTCTCCGCCTTGGCCGAAATCGCACACAAGAGTGGCGACCGCCATGCCGGCCCGTACCGCCGGCTCGCGCGGCACCATGCGAAGCTCGCGGTGAACGCCGCGTTCGTCCTGTGTGAATTCATCCTCGACTCGCACGAGCACCAAGAATCGCTGAAACGACGAAAAGCCGGTCCCGCAGTCGTTGAACCGCCGTCGTGGTAGCGCCCGGGCGGAAGCCGTGACGGACACTATTGGTGGGCGGCTGGCGGCGTGACCTTGATGAGAGCGAAATCCAGCGCGTACCCGTGATTGACCATGTACACGGCGATTCCCCCAACGGCGGCGAGGACGATAAGCAATTTGTGGGCCGGTACCCTGTCGAGCAGCCTAGAAAGGGATCCCATCGTCGGCCTCCTTCCCGCGCAGGGCGTGGGCGAAAGCTCGGGCGTCGAAAACTGCATTGTCGACCTCGGCGCTTTCCACCCGGATCGCAGTCCTCATCTCGTCCAGAAGCTTCTGGAGGCTCTGGGCCGCAACGACCCGCACTTCTCGGCTGGCCTTGGTGACGTGGCACGTCCGGCAGTCGTCGTCACCCTCCTCCCCGGTGTCAATGAGCAGTTGCCATTTGCCGTCATACTTGCCGAAGCGAAGGTCGGTGTACGTGCAAATGGTTGACTGCGGATCCTCCCAAGTTTGAAGGCGCACAAACGCCGTCACGCCCAATTTCAGGTCATGAATGGCCGATTCGGCTTCAAGCAGGCTTTCATTCAGAGTGTCGGTCTTCGAGTGCAGCTTTTTTGCAAGCTCCGCCAATTCCGCAGCGGTGGCCGGTCCTGGGGTTGGAGGTCGGGCGCTCGGGAGCGGTACGGAAGGGGGGCGCGGCCGAACGACAGGCAGGGCGCCACGCCCCGCTGGGGGCGGCGAAGAAGTAGTCATGTTGTCCTCTCAGTGAGCGTGGTACATTCTTCCCGACCGCCAAGGGCACGTCCGGGCGCGAGAACAATCAAGCCCTCGCACTGACAACGCTACGTCCGGGCGCGGTGGACGTCAAGGGCCGCGCGTTCGAATCGCGCCGGGGACGAGGCGTGACAGCCGCTACTGCTCGGCGTCGTCACGTTTGGGCTCGGCCCGGCCTTGACAGCACGCGCTGGCGTGCTTCTGTGGCGACCGTCGCTCCAAACTGGGGCTAGTTGGGTGGGTTATGTCGAAATCGTTGCCGGACACAGTGCGAAGTTTGCTTGAGGCTGGTTGCTGCGTTGACCTCGGGGAAAACAAGTACCTTCCAGATACATTGCGCTCGTTTGCTGAACTTGCGGCGGCACATGGTGGGCATCTCACGTTCAATGGCGACGGCGTGCTGCCCGAGACTCTGCGGTCCATCGCTCGCGCGGGCAAAAGCCACGTGACAATCCGCTTGTAGTTCCGATCCAAAACCCTCGACTGAGCGCGCGGCTCCGTCACGGCGGCTTGCTTTGTGAGTAGGGCGCACAGTTCCTAACGTCGTCAGGCCAACATCGCGTCCAGCGCAGCCAACAAGGTCCGCTCCTGCCGCTGTCACGCAGCGTCCAGCACGGACAACAACGCCTTCTCATCCGCCCGCGTCACAGGTCCTCATCCCAGCCGGAAGACGACGGCGGGCAATCGTCGTCGTCGGGCTCCACGTCGGGGATCGGCGCCGGAACGGCCGGCGCGACAACCGGCGCGTCCACGATGCGCGGCAGCGGGCGTGACCCGCCCGTGCCGCCCGACAGCACGTTGTCCACTTCCCAGCGCGGCGTCACCGCTTCCGGCACCTGAGGCGCTGCCTGTTCAGCGGTCCGCGCCGCCACGTATTCCGGCGTCGCCCAACTGGCAGGGGCGAGGTTGCGGTGCCACGTGGGCTCGGAGCTAGGCCCCGAGCCGTGCGCGTGCGGGCCGCTGTCGCGGCGCTCCGCCTGCGCGCGCGGCGGCGTCACGCCGGGGCTTGTCGGGCCGGCGGTGCGCATCACTTCCGCGTCCGCCAAACTGCCCGCGCGCGCCGCCGCCGCCTCAGCGGCCCGGCGTTCGGCGGTCATCTTGGCGCGTGGGTCCACGTAGACGCCCTGGGACAGCGTTGCGCCCGGTGCCAACGGTTTGGGCTCGGAGGTCCCCGACAAGGCGTCGTCAAACCCGACGGTCTTGAAATTACTCATGGTTGGCTCCCTTCGCACGGGCGGATGGGCGGTGGCCCCAAACTTGGTGGGCAGGTCGACTCTCCAGCCAAGCCTGCGCCATCAGCCTCAAGGTCTGGCAACCGTCCTGCTCCTTGTCCGCCAACCTGGCCTTGACCTCAGACTTGTTCGGGACACGGCTGACGTTGCCGGGGTCCTGCGTCCAACCCATCGAACTTATGAGCCAACGGTCCGGTTGGGCTGGCAACGGGAGGTGACGGTCACGGTCAAGCAGGGCTTCCGCGAACGTAAGGCTCCACTCGGCCACAAAGGCTTGGTCGGGCTCAGCGGCCAACGGGTGACCTTTGGACTTCAACGCCGACGGGAACACTTCGGTCCAAAATTTCCACACGTTGGCGTCAGCCCAATCAAGCAAGCCCGGCAACAGGTCGACCCAGCTCCCTTCATAGCTGCCAACCCTGACCTCCGGCAACCTGCCAAGCAAGCCCTCGTAGTCCAAGGGCTTCTCACCACGGTTGCAATACTGGTTCTGCCCCTTGCTGCTCAGGACGTCCAAGCTGACCTGGGGCAGGCCGACCTCAGCAGGTACAAAGTAGTAGTGCGGACCGTCCTGAACCTTCGTCAACAACCCGTCCTTGATGAGCTTTGCCCGCATGACCCTCAGGTTGTGAGCTTGGGGCTTCCCGTCCCCGTCCACGTAGCCACAGGCCAGACAAACTTCCTCCGCTGACCAAGACCTCCGCCAACCCCAACCTTCGTAGAACAACAGGATTCGACTGGGCATGTTGGGGACAAGCTGCAACATTTTGGTCCCAATCTGGAACCGTTCGTAGGTGTTAGCCACAGCCCACCTCCCGACCGTCACGGTCCCATGAGCCCGGAAGCAGTCCCGGCTGTGTCCCTGCACGGCTGTAGCGCGGCGGCGCGAAGCGCCCAGCGCGGCAGCTTTGGGAGAGAGAGCCAACTTGACAGCTCTTTGGAAGCTTCTTTGACAGCACATGACTCATGTACCACCACAGCTTTACCTGCATAAACCTGTGGTTTACCAGGGTATACGTCAGGTTTATGCAGGTATACGTCAGGTTTACTGCAACTGGGCCAGAGTAAACTTGTGGTTTACGTGGCGCAGTGCGTAGGGTTGGCAGGTTCATGAATTCCTCCCAGCCTTGGTGGTCGGCTTGGCGAACAGGTCGTCCATCCAGCCTACGAGGTCACTGGGCACGTGGTTGTCGACGCGCACGGGCTCGGAACGGTTGCGAGCCTTCCTGAAGTCGGGCTCCGGCCGGACGTAGTCGTCGGGCAACGGGCAGATGGACTCGACGGGCTGGCCGTTGGCGTCCAACCGGTTGCCTTCCAGGTCCACGGATCCGACGTGCTGGCCGTCAAGGTCGAGGCGCGGGGCCATCACGTCATCATAGGTCAGGTCATCGGGTTCGAGCGGACGCACGTACGCGGCGAGCGCGTGCTCCCAGTAGTCGTTGTTGTCAGTCATTTTCTTCTACCTTGGCCCCGGCAAGGGGCTTGAACGCGACGACCCGGATAACTTTGGCGTGAGGGCGGCGCTTGCCGGACTCGGGTTCGAAGATTGCGAGCGCGGGTTTCCCCGCCACCGCCCTCACCGCCAAATTGTGTCGTCTGTGTTCCTCCGAACCGTCTGTGCACCGGCAAGGTGCAGGCTTTGTACGCTTTGGCCGTTTCCGCCGCCGCGTACTGCAATGACCCGGGCAATAACGTCATCACCGTGGAAAAAACGCAGCCGGGGTCACTTTTTTCCGTCCAACATGTGAGCGCGCCAGGCCGCCCACGCCGCGTCGGGTTCCACCCCGGACTCGGGACACAGCTCGCGGAACCAGTCGGGCGCTTCCCCGCGCCGCCACGGCGAAGTCGTGTTACTGGCCGCGAGCCACAGGAGCCACCGCCCAACCCGGTCGTCCACGCGGATCCCGGCGTTTGCCATCGAGGTCCAAAACCAGTCTGGCGTCGTCAAGCCCGTCCGGTCCTGTACGGTGCCGTTCTTCACTTCTTCGGCCCGCCGCTCGTCCCACGCCGTCGTGGCGTCGATCCCGCACAATTCCGCCGACGTGTGAAACCACGCGGGCGCGAACAGGTCAGTCGGCCGGAACCGAGTGTCCCCGCAACGCCAGCACGTGACGGAATGGTCCAGCGTGACGGCCGAAAAATCGTGGCCGTTTACCTTGCCCTGACACTTGTCCAGGAACACCGGCGGGCGGGACTTGCGCGGCTTCCTGGTCTTCGGCGCCTTGGGGGTCTTCGGGGCCTTCGGTGCTTTCTTGGGCCTGGGCACAGGCTCCTTCTTGGGTTTCGAGTCCATGTCAGTTCACCTCGCTGACGACGGGGGCCTCGTCGGTCGGCGTCCATTCACGGTCGGGCGGCGGCGGCACCGTTTCGAACGTGTTGCGCAACATCGCCATGTCCCAGCCGCGCGCCTGAAGGAAAACCAGCGTCCCGTGGATGATGTTGCGGTTGCGCGTGTCGAACATGACCCGCTGCCCACGCGTGGGGCCAACGCGCGGCTCGAACACGATGCAGTGGCCTTCCGGGATCGCGGACATGAATTTCACAATCACGTCGGTGAGGTAGCAGAGATTCTCCATCAGTTTGCCTCCTGGGCAGCGCCGTTGTCGTCCGTCGTGTTTGTGCCGTCAGCGTGGTAGCAATCGCTGTCGCCCTTGGCCGACCCACAATCTGCCGTGTGCAGAGACTCTTTCAACCACGCCCGGAGCGCCCGCTCCGCGCCGAACAGCCGCCCCCGCACGCACGACGGCACCTCCGCACATTCGGCCATTTCCAGCAGCCCGTCCGCGAGATTGGTCAACTCCGTCGGCCAGTCGAACGTGGCGGGCTCCTGCACCGCCGTCTTCTTGCGCTTCGGCGTCTTGCGGGGCGTCTTCGCCTCCGGCAACGCGGCTTCCAGCGCGTCCGTGGCGGTTGCTGCCCTGACCAACGCCGCCGTGCACAGGTCGGCCTCGCCTTCCTTGTTCCAGTGGGCGGCCTCGAAGATCTCGTCCCTGATTTTCCTGATCTTTTCACGCATGGTGTCTCGTACCTCTTGGCAGTCGTCGTGCTGCCGTTGCCGTCTTGTCGTAGGCGGCCAGCCGTCGTGGCTGCCGTGAAGATCAAGATGACGAGGCCGGTGATGTGCGTCAACAACTTGTTTTCACAGGATAAGTGTCCCGTGCGTGAACCGACGGTGTCCCGGCGGTGTCCCGATCCGGCTGCCAAAAACGGCCGACGCCGACGGCAGGCAAAATGTCCGTTTTGCGGCGGATTCGTGTTGCAGGGCAGGTGGTTGGCCGCCTATGCAGGGGCCGTCGGCTCAGGCGTTTCGCGTATAAGGGTTTGCGCGCCGGAAACGGCGAAACCGTGTTAGGGGGCGCGCCGACCGGCCCTAACGGCGCCCTAACAAGCGGCCCTTTCAAGGCCCCGGCGCGGCCCTAACGTGTACCGTAAGGCCGCGCAACCGTTAGGAAAGCGTATAACTGCCGGGGCCTAAAAATAACTTCTAAGCCGACGGTCACAGGTTCGAATCCTGTTGGGCGCGCCAGCACTTACGCATCAACAGGCACCGGGGGGCAACATCCGGGGGGCAACATTGCCTTTGCCGATCAGTGAATGGTCGGGGGCGGTTCTACGCCCGCAGCGGCCAGAGTCGGCTGGATGCGGGCGAAAGCGTTCATCTTGGCGTTCATGTCCACGCCCGTGTAGAGCTGCGTCATGGCCTCGCCCATGTGGCCCATGATGGCGCGGATGACGGTGCGATCGACACCGGCTTCAACCAGCCGAGTGTTCATGGACCGCCGCAGAACACGGTTGGCAACGCGGATGTCCGTGTTGACCAGTTCTGCCACCTTCGGCCACACCTTGCGCAAGCTGGACGGGATCCGGACCTTGCCGTCTTCCGATGGAAACAGCAGCCCGGAAGAAAGCCCCAGATGCTCCTTACCGGTCTGGGCCTGCTGATGGGCTTCAAGGATGTCAGCCAGTTCAGGGTGCATCGGCACGGTGCGCGGCGACCCAGTCTTTGTCCGCTGCCGCAACGTGCCCTTGCTGACTGCCCGCTTCACGGTAATCGTCCCTGCCGCAAAATCCACTACATCCCATTGCAATGCAAAGACTTCGCCAGCACGCATCCCCGTCATGGCCATGACCGCGATGCAGGCGAAGTGCTGCGGGAACCGGAATTGCGTCGCGGCCAAGATTCTGCCAGTGACCTCTGCGTCCAGCGTGCGTTGCTCGCGGCGGCTGGCCAGTTCTGGACGTTGTGGGTGCCGAATCCGCAAGACAGGGTTCTTCATGTCGCCGAAATCAGCTGCCATGTCGCCCAGAATCGTCTTCAAGCACCGCCACCACTTCCGCATAGTCGCTTCGCAGTACGGTTCACCGGCATGTGGATTGTCGTATGTGACCGGCTCCGCCATGCCCCGCTTCATCATGGTGCGCTGTGCAGGCTGGACCTGTGCTTCGATCCAGACGACCCAAGCCTCCACGGCTTGCCGCGTCACGTCGGTGCATTTCATCCAGCCCATCCGAGGCAGGATGCGGTCGTTGATGGCCTCTGCGTAGCCCTCAGCGGTGCTGGGGCTAAGTCGAGCGGCCCTGACCTTCAGCCAACGCACGCAGTACTGCTGCACGGTCTGGCACGTATCCTGCGGGTGCGGCGTAGGGGTCGGGGGCGGTGTCTGCGTTCGGGCCTTGGCCTGTTCCTTCAGCGCCTTGAATTCGATGAACGCTTCCACGTCGTCGTAGGGCCTGCCCGTGGTCGGATTCACGGCGGGCAGCAACTTCTTGATCGCGACGATCTGCCCATCCACCCGGATCGCGGCCCGCACGTACCATCGGCCCGAGCCGTCGGTTGCCTTGAACAGTCCGGGAAGCTTGGTCTTCTTGAAATTTTCGTGTCGCATCTGGCCCTTCCATGACCGCTGTCTGCCGTGTCGCATACGCATCCAAAGTCGCAACGCGGAACAGGTAGCTCTTGCCCCGCTTGCCGTCGGCGCGGAGCAACTTTTTGTTGATGAGGCTGCGGATCGTGCTGGAATTGCCGAACCGCAGGTACTTGGCAGCCTCTTCAGTCGTCAGCCACTGGTCGTAGCCGTGGGCGACGGCCAATGTCTTGCTGGACAACGACTCGTGCTGGATCACCGTCGCACCTGTCGGTGGCAACGGCGGGCCTGCCATCTGAATCGATCCTGCTTGTTGCGGCCAAGACAGTGCCGCCATCGTCGCCTTCAGATCTGCAACGGCTGCGGCCAAATCCGCCTTAGTTACCGGCGCAGCTTGGACCGGCAGCCCGATCGACATTGGGTCCGTGCCCGTGGACCCGAGGACGCCGCCGTCAGTGAGTTGGGGGCGGATGCCGCCAACGAAGAAGTCGGCGTCCCAATCGTTCGTTTGGCCTTGCTGCTGAGGTTGCGTGTCCATGGTACCGGCCAGTGCCTCCGGCAATTGGTGCCGGTCACTGCCGATCTACGCGGGCCGGACCGAAAGTAAGTACACCGCGACGTGACGAATTTCAGCAGCGTCTGATTGGGCGTGCGCCGGTCGTTGGCCCACTCCACGTCTATCCGAGAATTTCCTTTGCCCACGTGGACCGCCGCCTCCGCCTGTGGTGTAGTTCGAGTTGACGTGTGTTTCAGTGAAACACCGAACAGGCCGATATTATGGGAAAGTTCGACAAAACTGTCATCGCTAAGCTCCGCAAGTACGGGGAATTACTGACGCGGCGTTCCCAAGCCGACGACCGTGACACGCTTCTTGCCTTGGGCAAGACGGTCTTGGACGACGTGTACGATGGCGACATCGTTGCCTTGCGAGACAAGCACAACAAGACGATGCCGAGCTACAGGAAGATGGAGAAGGACACCGGTGTGCCGGTCGCCCGCCTGTCACGCGGCGTTGCGGCGGCGTTTGCCCATAGGAACATCGACCCCACGCACCGCAACGTGCCTACCGCCGGACAGTTAGTTCTGCTTGGGCAGGAAAAGTCCAAGCTGGATGCCGCTGCCATTCGCACTGTGACGGACCTACTTTTCGCACGCACGGCGTCACCGGGGTTGGACGACATCCATGAGGCCATTCAGAAATTCCATAGTGGCGGCAAGGATTGGACGGACTTCGCCAAGGATCCGGACGCGGCGGTCGCGGCGGAAGATCCGGACGCATTGGTAGCAGACGTACTGCGCCGGGAAGGCTGGATTCACGTCCTGTCCGACGATTTGGACGTGTCGGCCTATGACTACCTCTCAGATGCGGACAAGGACGCCAAGATCTTGTTTGCATTCAGCACCCTCACGCCGGATGAACAAGGGAAACTGCGGGCACGGTTGGCAAGGTTTCAGCGGCTGGTTGATACCGGCGGTGAAGACAATGCTGCCGTAGGTGTGCCGGTGCAGTCGTCAGGAACGCAGCCAATTGCTTGGGCATCATCGGAATTCTTGGCCCTTTTGACGGCAGACTCGCGGCAAATTTCCCACGCGGTCCTGCAACTGCAACCGGAGCAATTGGCGGAGTTGGATGCCGGGCTTAACGACCTCCGCAAGCTGCTGAAGCAGCTTCTGCCCGCCAAGAAGAAGATCACGCCGGACATGTGCATGTTGGACCCGGACCATGGGCCGCATACGTTTGAGCGCGCGGATGTCGATGGCGTTGAACACTGCAAGTGCGGGCGGACCAGAAAGGCTAAGTCGTCGATTCCTTAGTTCGAACATAGCGCATCGACACGGACTCGCTCTCCTTGCTTGGCCAGTCGCTGACATTCGTCTGGGACGCGGGGCAGCCGCACAAAAGTCGCCATTCCAGCCTACGGACAACAGTATTCGGTCGTGTCGATAGTGTCGCTGGTGGTGCGCCGTTCACATCCACGTGATTTGGCGACCAGTTCGTTTTCGAAGTAACTACCACCGCTGAATGTATACAGTTTGGGCGGTTTCCGTTGTCCCTGACAATGCGCATCGACGCCTCGGAGCTGAGCTTGAACGACCTGCTCGGCAGCTTTCAACGCCCGTTCTGGCCCGGACGACGATCCGTACTTGTTTGCTGCGGCGACAAAGTCCGCCACCTTGGCGTCTCGTTCCTCCTCCAACCGATCGTACTTCAGCTTCAGTTCCGATGCTTTCTGGCTGGCTGCCCTACCGGCGTCGCTGTTCGGGTCTGCGGCCACCGCTTTTTGGCAGGCAAACAGGGCGTTGAAGGTACTGTCGAGGTCGTCCGCCGTCTTCTCAAGTTCAACGCAGCGGTCAAATGCTGGTCTGGCTTTGTCGGCACAACCGGTTGCCGCCCCGATGATGAAGGTCAGGACCGCCCGAACAACGAGTTTGCTGTATTGGTTCGACTTCACGCTGGGCCCCCAACTTCATTCACGCAGTCGTGAACTTGGCCGTTCAGATGCTGGATCGACATGCTGATAAGGTCAAGTCGTCTACTTGACCTTGCTGTGCATGGCTTCACCGCCAGCCCCAGTCCAATTTGGGGGCAGGGGGAACCGATGCCACGTCGCCGGGATCAAGAACTGCTGCAAGAAGTCGGAAGTCGGGTTGGACAAGCCCGTCGTGACCGTGGATGGACGCAGGAAGCCCTTGCCGAAGCCGTTGGCGTTGAACCCGTGACGCTTTCACGGCTCGAAACCGGTGATCGTGCCCTGTCGCTGACGATGCTCTCCAAAATTGCAGATGTCCTTGCAGTCGGCCTTGGCGAGCTGCTGGATGTCCAACGTCAACTACCCGCAGCAACCGGCACACCCGAAGAAGTTGAACTCGCTCGCCTATTTGCTGGTCTCGCACCGTCAGGCCGTGACCTTGTCCTGCGGTTGGCCCGTGAACTCACCAAGGGCACGTCAGAGCGGCCTTAACGCCCGCGCCGTTGCCTGCCACCGCTGAAGGCGACGACAACCACGCCGCTTTGTGCAGCGTTCCTGTGGCCTGCGAGGCAGGGTCGCCCGGCCTCCAATTGTCAGCTCCGCTGTCACTGTGCCCCGGCGACGCCGCCACGTTGACTGATGCACCTCCAGCACGCTGCCCAACTGCTGCACCAGAAAAATCTCGTCGGGGTAGATCGCATCGAGGTCCTGCCGGGTATTGGTAACCAAGCCCGGCAACTTTCGCTCGGCAAGGTAAAGAACATGAAATCTGCGACTCATTTGAACCTGCCTGCTACCGTGCGGGTAGGTGCCAAGGTGCGTGCCATGCTGACAGGCCGCACGCTAACCCAGTACGTCTCCGATCTGATCTCCGCTGACTTGGCGGCTTGGGACGCCCCAGACAGCCACGCCGAATCCAGCACTGGCGAACAGGCCCTGACCGCCAAGCGAGGTGCCCAATGAGCGACATTCTGGACGGCCTATTCGACGAGCAACCTGCCGCATCTCAGCCCAAAGGCAAGGAGCCCGGCCTACTGGAATTCTTGGACGAGGCTCTGGGGCCGAAGGAAGCTTCGGCGGCTCCAGTGGCGTTGGTCCCGGCTCCGGAAGTCGCGGCTTCAGCCACAACGCCGCCGGTTGCTGCTCACATCAGCGACGACGTGCCAATTGACGCCGTCGTTGAAGTTGCAGCTCCCGTTGTCGACGCCCAAGCCGCAACGCAGGACTCCGTCAAAATCACCGTTGAATACAACGTCGGGGCTGGCCGCAAAAAACCTTGCGACCAGCGAAACTTCTCAATTTTGCTGGAGCTGCTGGGCAAGATGAACGGCCTTGAAGTGCAAACCAAGCCCATGTGCGAGGCGGAAGCGAAGTAGTTGTCGCTGCCAGCAAGGTGGCGGCGGTAGCCAGCCTATCGCCGCCACCTTGCAGGACAACTTAGGGAGGAGACCATGCGATACGATTTCTGCGACGAAGACCGGGACGAACTTGCGGTGTTTTCTGATGCCGCAACCACCCTTACGGCAACCGCGACGACCAGTACTGTTGAGCAGATGGCCGATGACATCCTGTTCACCGCCCTCCAAGCCATGGAAGACCTTGGCAGGAAGCACCGGACCACTCGTCCTGCATTGGCCCGCAAAATGGCCCGGCATGCTGTTGAGTTGCGGGAGTTGGTTGGTGTCTGGCGGGATGAAGGTCAGCTACGTGACAGATTTGCCCGTGTACGGCCTCGGTGACCCAGACGCCACGCTGAGTCGGTCGCAGCAGCTATCGTGGCGTGTGCGGCCTCCTCGACGCCAAGAACGGCAAGTCTGGCTTCCTTGTCCTGTGCCCGAACCAGCAACACCTTGATTGCAATTGACAACTGGCTCTTCGCCACCGCAAATTCTCGGTCGCGGGCAACTGCCGAATCCAGCCAATCAGGGACTCCCTTCAGCTTCATGGCGTCAGTTCACCGACTTGGCGTCAATATTGGCGACGCCAAGAACGTGGTCGAACGCTGCCTGCGTGATGGCCAAGGACCCAGATCGGAGGTCGGCAGGCGTGGCCGTCCTTCCCAAGGTCAACGTCACCAAGTTGTTCAACAGCAGCGGTGCGGATGGTGAAAACGGCCTACGTCCCTCAGTTGCACGTTGGGCGAAGTCGAGTTCAGTCAGGGACCAGATGACTTCAGGCGAAATTCTGGCTCCGTATGCCGGTGGAGCCGCACGACAAAGTGCCGTTTCCAGCCCTTCGTCCAACGCCGCGTAAACGCAGAGCAACAGCGTCGTCCTTTCGACCGCCCCAAGCTTGTGCATCTTGCAGAGGGCGTCGATCCCCAGCACCCGGCCAGCCGCCTCTGTGGCTTCAATACGCAGGTCCAACTCGGCCTTGTGTGCCGCCTCCGTGATCGTCAAGGCCACCAATTGGCGTTCGTTCTCTTTGCTGTGCGTCGTGGCCTTGACGCCGACAGTGTCAAGCCGTCCTTCTTCCTTCGGTTCCCAGCGGCGTTCTGCTTCGATCCGGGCGGCTTTGGCCACCCAGTAGGCCGCATCTGCCTCCAAGAAGCTGATGTCACTGGGGAATGGTTGGATCGTCGAGGTCAGTTTGAAGGCCATCGTGAGCGGCCCTCCTGCTGGCCGCTCAAGATCTACGCGGGCGTCGCGGAAAGTAAGTAGTTCGGATCCGTTCCGCGCAGTCTGCATCGTCAGTGTTCTGGTGAACTGGGTTGACCGGAAGGCTGCGACCTTAGCAATGGGCTTGACGGGGCGCCTTGATCAATTCACCATCAGGATCCCTTAGCTTGGAGGGCAGGCGGACCTCCGGTGCTCGTCGTTCCGACGTAGCGTTAACTGATGTCTAGATTCCGCTATTCAGCCACTAGACGCGTCTACTGACTGAATACCGTTGCGTGCCTCCTGCGCGCAGTGAGTAAGGGGCAGTCGGTCCAGTGTCACACCTCATAGCCAACGCGAAGAGCAGAAAGACACTGGACCGGCTGGCAGCACGGCTCAGCAGCGCCGAGGTCAATTCGGACTATTTTCTTGAACCTTTCGTGTTTATCTGCGGCAAATTCCACAGTCGCAGACGCGACTACCTTCAGAAGCACATTCGCAAAACCCACAGCAATGTCCATGTCTTCTATGCCGAGGACGCTTGGAACCATGTTCGGCACCTGCCGCTCTCTGCCTTGCAGATGGAGAGCTACCTCGCCAAGATCGCCGACATGGTGATCATCATCGTGGAGAGCGTCGGTACCGCCGCAGAACTCGGGGCCTTCGCTCTGAATGATGACCTTCGCGGCAAAATCTTTGCCGTAGTTGATGAAGAGTACAAGGACGATGAGTCATTTATCAACACCGGTCCATTGCGCTGGCTGACTACTGATTCGCGTTTCAAGCCCGCCTTTGTGCAATTTGAGCCGATGTTCGAAGTTGTTGCTGAATTAGATCAGCGACTTGAGCTGCTCAAGCCGCCATTCCGAATGAGATCGAGACAGACAGTGACACGGACGCCCCGAGCACGTGAGAAACACCTGATGTATCTCCTGTGCCATATCGCCTCCATGATCGGCCCAGCCGACGCCTCTGACTTCTCCTACGTCATTTCGAAGATCCTTGCCGATGTTGACGATTGGCAGCTCAACAGCCTGCTGGGACTGGCGACGTCATTGGAACTGACCACTTGTCGTGGAACTGGCGGGGAAGCGAAGTACTCACGAAATCGTGCCAGTGGCCGGGCGCTAGGCACCAAAATCGGCGTGAATGCCAACCGTGAGCGGGCACGGGTACTGGATGCCGTCATCGCTACGAACTCAGACACTTGGCGAGAACGCATCGCGGAGTTGAAATGACCGTGCTCTTGGCGCAAATGGCTGAATCCCTGTCGCTGGACGTGGCTTTCCTTGAGTCCATCATCGCGCAAGCTTCGCACCTGTACCGAAAGGCAGAGATCAAGAAGCGTGACGGTGGAACTAGGCCGATCTTCATTCCAGCCCCAGAACTGAGGCTCCTGCAGCGGTGGCTGTTGCGGACCATTGTGGCCCGGCTTCCAGTCCACGCCTGTGCAACTGCCTATGTGGCGAAGAAAGGGACGTTGGACACGGCTTCGCCACATCGGAAGAATGCGTTCGTAGTTCGGCTCGACGTGAAGCAGTTTTTTCCCAGTATCACGGCGAAAGACATCAACGTGTATTGGAGGCGTCGGCGGAGTGTCTTTCCTGCGGAGTGGACTTCGAACGACTTGAAGATCTTCACAAAACTGGTCTGTCGCAGAGGTCGGTTGACCATCGGTGCCCCAACCTCGCCGTCGCTCTCAAATGCGCTGTGCATTGAGCTGGACCTGATGCTTTCCGTCATGGCCGAGCATCGCGAGTTGGCATACAGCCGCTATGCCGACGACATGTTCTTCTCAAGTGGCTCAGCGAACGACCTTCAGGGTCTTGAAGGGGAGGTCGCCAAGTACTTGACTGGGCTTGCGTTTCCATTTGGTTTGAAGCTGAACAAGGACAAAACTGTCTTGATGCACAAAGGAGCGCAGCGGCGAATCACAGGCCTCGTGCTAACCGACGACGAGAAAGTGGCTGCTCCACGTGAACTGCGACGTAAGATTCGTGCCATGCTCCACCAGATTGACAAGTTGACCAAACTCGACATGTCCCGGCTAGCCGGTTTACTCGCCTATCTGAAGGGCGTAGACCCGGCGGCCCTTGATAGCCTTCAAAAGCAGTTCCCGAGGCAGACGAGGGCTGCCCTGCATCCAGCAGAACGCTCCGCAATCATCTCCATGCTTCAACGCGAGCGAGGGCTACGTGAAAGGCTTCGCAAGATTGCGGCACGGAGAGCAGCGACTGCGTAGTGACTTAGCCACATGGCAAGCGTCGTCTCCTCACGTGGCCGTCTTCCGGAGAACTTTCGTCACCTTCACGCAGTGTGGGTCAGATCATCAGACCGGTGATACGTGTGAAAGCCTCACGCGCCCGGTTTGGGGTCGTCGTGTCCAACGCCAACGCCAGCAGGGATTCCAAGTCGGTCTTGTGGAGGACCCGGACGTGCTGCACTTCGGCATTCCCGGCGAACGACAAATCCGTGCCGCCGCTCACGGACGTGAATACTGTGGCAGGCACATGGAACTGCTGCTGTTTCCCCAGTTGACGTGCATCGGCAGCCAGCTTCTTGAGGTCGATCTTGTCCTTCAGGGCAACGCTCGACTCAACGAGAAACTGGACCACGGCGTCACCGACCTTGTGCTCAACCAACCAGTCTCCCTGCTTTTCCAAGTTGCCAAGCGGTGTTACCCGGAATCCAAGCAAGGCCAGCAGCGTACCGCAGGCAGCCTCGAACCGGCTGGCGGCGTCACGCTCTTCCTTAGTCCATTCCTTTGGTGAACTTGTCGGCAACGGCGGCGGCAACAAGAACCTTCGGAGCGTCACGGCACCGTGGTCAAGGCTGAGGTAGGCATGGGCTCGTGGCGTGATGTCCGTGATCTCACATTTTGCGAGAAGGCGGTCGGCAAAAAACAGTTGCACCGTGTCCTTGCCACTCGGCCCAACAGTCCACGGCACCGTGACTACGCAGTCCGGGCCTGCGTCCACCGCCTGATAAGCGCCAAGTGAGTGTGGCTGCCCCAGCCGCACGCCTTGGTAGACCTGCAATTTGGCTTCCTGCAATTCGGCCTTCACCGGTAGGAACACCTGCAACGCCGCCGTGCCGTCCGGATTTCGGGTTGCGATCAGCGAGCCCCGGCGCGGGATTCTGGCAACAACGCCCTTGTTGTGTTTCGGGTCGTCGATGCCCAGCTCTTGCCAAAGGTCTGCGAGGCTCAGAAATGAACCTTGCGGTGACGCCTTTCCGGCTTGCAGGTCTTTAGCCAGTCGGTGCCAGTCATCTGCTGAGGGGACGTTTGGCGTCGAAATTTTCGTCACCGTGACTTCGTCCATGTCTCCGTTGTTGCCGATGTTTGAATAGCTGCCGCTGGGCGCAAAGTGCATTTGGCGGGCCAGCGAATCGGGCGCTTCAACGCTGCCGCCGACGACCGCCCCAAGCAGTTCGACGATGTTGTAGCTAGGCACGGCAAGTCGGCGATAGCCAAAGGATAAGCGCCCGGAGCTGCCTTCAATTTTCGCAACTTTCTCGTCCAACGAGAGGCTGAGGACGGCTGCTAGCAGTTGCAGTTTATTGTCATCGTCCAGATAGCCGACCCATGCGAAATCAATACCGAAATATAGATGAATCGTGCGAGCAAGCGTCTCGGACAGCTCTCTCTTGGCCTGTGCGAGCGCCGTTGCCAGTTCATCTCGGGTCATCGTCATCGCGTCACACTCCTTCGCCTCAAACGAACACGATCGGTTGCCTCTGCTGGAAATCCACGCCGTCGTTGGCCGGAGATGCGGTCAGCAGATCTGCCGCTACGTCCACGTCCAAATGATGCACCGCCGCCGCCGCAAACGCCCCCTGCAAGCCCTTGGCTTCCCGCAACCGTGCTTCCAGCTTGTCCAGCAGGTCCATCAGTTCATCGACCTTGGCGACGATACGGTGCTGTTCGGCAAGGGGAGGAATTGAAACGGGTAACTGCCGGATCAACGACACATTCAGCGTCGGCTGGGCCAGCGTGCGTGTGGATCCGTGAAAGAACGCTTGGGTTACGGGGGCCTGAAGCACCAGCAAGACGAAATCACGAAGCATCCCGTCGGCAACGGCTATTCTGGCAACAGCACGGGCAATCACGGCTCCAGCCCAGTTCGGGTGTGCGACGCCAACCTTGCCAATGGAACCCACGACGCCGAGCAACAGTTCGTCGCCTTGAAGTCGAATCCGCAAGTAGTCAGCCGCCACCGATGCCAAAATGGACTTTTCGGGCTGGAAGACCGGGTGACGTGGATGTAGCTCGGCCACGCGAACCAATGGAATGCCTTCACTTTCATGAGCACCGGGCACCAGCACTCCGTATGAAATTGGTCGCAGTGGATCGATGATGTCGTCCAGCGCGCAGTGTGCCCACGACGCCGGAACGGCAACGTCGGCTGGCGTGGCTTCGATGGCGGTTCCCGTGAACGCCCTTGTCGCTCTGCCGACTTTGGCCTTGTGGGCTGCAAGTCGCCTCAACAACTTCCCCGCAGGCTCATCCCCCGGATCCTGCCGCACCAACCGCCCCCGCACCGCCAATTGCAGCACAGCCTGCCTCAGTGGCCCGACATCCCCCGGCTCCGCAAACAGGTCATCCATCTGCCCGGCAATCCGTCCCCAAGCCACTTCCACGTCGTCATGGCCATCGGCATCTCGAAGCCCAGCAAGGGCAGCGTCACGCAGAGCAGTCCGGGTGGCGTCACGGGCGTTCTTGGCGGCTTCCAGCTTGTCCAAGAAGGCCATCAGTTCGTCGACTTTGGCGACGATACGGTGCTGTTCGGCAAGTGGTGGCAATGGCACTGGCCGATTGGCAAAGTAGTCGTTGGACACCCGCTGTTGGCCAGCTGTGCCGCTCATGGTTGCGACGCCGCCGCTGATGAAGTCGGGTGTCTTGAAGAATGCCAGCATGTACCGAGCCTCCAATGTGCCCGGCAGCAGACGAAGAATCTGAAGCTCTGTGGTTCCTGCACCGTATCCGTTCGGCAAGTCCTGCATTACGCATGACTTCCTGTTCTGGAAGCACGGAGTGATCTTGGCCACGGCAACGTCTCCGGTGGCGAAATGCGTGAAACCGGTCTTGACCTCAGACCACCGGCGGGTCTCCCATTGAACGGATGCGCGGTAATCGATTGGCATCAACGGCATTGGAACGAAGCCCACGTCGGCGTTGTCCGCGACCTGATTTCGCGGATTCACCCAGCCGATGGCGGCTGCCCGTGTCCAGATCCAGCCGTCAGGGATCTCAAACGGCACGTTCGCAAGGTTCACATGTAGTTCCAGCTTGTTGGCCCGAACCTTGCCTTCCTTCACCTGCTGAGACTTCACCTTGGCGATCCGATCCAGCAGTTTCACCGCAGGCTCATCCGCCGGATCTTGATGCACAAGCTTGCCCCGCACTGCCAATTGCAGCACAAGCTCCCTCAGACGCTTCACGCCATCAGGTCCGTCGGCCATGTCATCGAATGCGGCAATCAGATCATGCGGCGTCATCCCTGCACCCCAAGGGCGGCAGCCAGCACGTCACGGAGCTGGTTCCGCAAAACCGCAGCCGCTGCCCGTTCCTGCTGAAATCTGGCCAACAGCGTGTCCGGGTCCTCATGCGTCAATTCAGGGGCATTCGGGTTGCTGATGTCCAAGTTGTAGCCCTTGGCCTTGACCTGTTCCAGCGTCACCTTCCACGCCTGTCGGCTTTCCTTCCGGTCCGTCCACCACGCCTTCTCCACATCGAACTCGGCAATCCGCATCGGCTTGGTTTTGCTGTAGGACTTGTAGCCCGCCGGGTACGGGTGCTCGTAGTACCAAATTTCCTTGGTCGGCGTGCCCTTGGTGAAGAACAGCACGTTGGTCTTGATCGACGTGTACGGGGCAAAAACGCCGTTGGGCAGCCGCACCACCGTGTGCAGGTTGCACTCAGCCAGCAGCCGTTCCTTGATGCGGGTCTTCACGCCTTCGCCAAAGAGCGTACCGTCCGGCAGCACCACAGCAGCTTGGCCACCATCTTTGAGCATCTCCATGATGAGGACCAAGAACAGGTCCGCTGTCTCACGGGTGCGAAATTCCAGCGGGAAGTTGCCTTCGATGCCGTCTTCTTCCATGCCGCCAAACGGCGGATTGGTCAGGATCACGTCCACGCGATCCCGCTGACCAATGTCCCGCAGGGGCCGGGAGAGCGTGTTGTCGTGAACTACGCCCGTCGGCACGTCGATGCCGTGGACGATCATGTTCGTCACGCACAGCAAGTGCGGCAGCGGCTTCTTCTCAACGCCCCGGATACATGCCTGAAGAAGTAGTTCTTGTTCCGGGGTTTGTACTTCTTTCCCCCGTACATGTTCGATGGCACACGCCAAGAAGCCACCTGTTCCGCAAGCCGGGTCCAAGATGATCTGCCCCAATCGGGGGTTCACCATGTCCACGGCAAACTGCGTAACTGCCCGTGGCGTATAGTATTCGCCAGCGTTGCCTGCACCCTGAAGGTCCTTCAGGACCTGTTCGTAGATGTCGCCGAATACATGCCTACTTTCCAGATCGTTGAAGTTGATGTCTTCCTGCAACTTGTTGATAACTTGTCGCAACAAAGTACCTGACTTCATGTACTGGTAAGCGTCTTCAAAAACTGCCTTGACCAGCACCCGCCGCCGCCGCAGGGCCTGCGCCTTGCGGGCGGTCGCGTCGTCTCCTTGGACCTTGGGGCCGATGTCCATGCCCTTGAGGGCAGGGAACAGGGTGCCGTTGACGAAGTTGAGTAGCCCATCGCCGGTCTGACCTTCCGCGTCACTGCCCCAGAAGGACCACCGCAGATCTTCGGCGTGCTTGGTTTCCCCTGCTTCCTGCCACGTGACGTTGCAGAGCGGAGACGTGAAGTCGTCTTCGATCAGCTCCAGCTCGGTTTCACGGTCATCCCAAATTTTCAGGAACAGCAGCCACACGAGCTGACCGATCCGCTGGGCATCGCCGTCGACGCCAACGTCCTTTCGCATAACATCTTGGATTGACTTGATTGTGGTGGACAGGGACACGATGTTCTACCTTGCTTCTTGGTTATGCGGCTGAGCCGTACAGGGCTTCTTCCAATTCGTGAACCGCAGCGTTGTAGCCATCCTTGCCGCCAAAGCGGCTGATCAACTGCACCGGCGTGCCCATCGCCGCCAAGGGCTGCACACGCAGCACGGCAACGTCGTCCGCCGGGACGACACCCTCATTGGCATACTTTTCCAGCAAGGCGTCCAGCACCGCCCGCGCCTGTGGACCGTACTTCGTGAACACATCCCGCTTCTTCACCTGATCTGCCCGTTCACGCCGCGTCAGGGCTGGACGGTCGAAGACGACGTGGCAAATCAGGTCGAAGGGGTCAAGATCCTTGCCAATTTGTTCTCTCAGGTTGTCCATCAACACGCCCTGATCTTGCAGTTCGTCGACGATCACCTGTTTCTTGTCGTCGCTGGACCACCGTTTGAGGAAATCCTCAAGGGTTGCGTACCTTTCCTGCACCGTGTGCTTCGTGTAGTCGGTCAACGACTCGGTGATGAGCTTGCCGTCCTTGCCCATGTACTGGACACGCTCCGCAAGCACAGTGACCTTGACGCCGCCCACGTAGAATTTCGTTCGGCCACCGGGCTCGGGTTCGGGGCCAACAGGTCCGTCCTCTGGATCGCCGTCTGTGTCGCCGTCCTCCCCGGCGGCGTCTTCGCCGCCAAAATCTGCCGGAGGATCAATTGGGCCGTCAGGTAGCGGCACATAGACGACCACGGGATCGCCGTCAAAGTCTGGATCGGCGAACAGCTCGGTCGCCTTCTTGAAGTCCATGATGGTGAACCACAGCTTCCCGGCGTCCTCCAGAATTCGTGTGCCACGGCCAATGGTCTGCTTGAACTCAATCATCGACTGGATGACCTGATCGATAACAATGACCTTGCAGGTCTTGATGTCCACGCCAGTCGAAAGCAGCTTGGATGTTGTAGCAATCACAGGGTACTTGCGTTCCGGGTGCTGGAAGTCATCCAGAGAACGCTTGCCCGCTTCGTCGTCGCTGGTCATTCGCACGACGAATTTGTGGTTCGTGGCTTCCTGAGGCATCCGCAACGCGACCTCGTTGACCAGAGCTGAACGCATCCGTTCTGCGTGCTCTTGGTCCTCACAGAACACGATGGTCTTGCCGCAGGGGTCAGTCGCCAGCATGTACGCGACGACCTTCTCCGCCACGAGCTTGGTTCTCTGGTTCAGGACCAGAATCTTGTCCATGTCCTTCTGGTTGTAGATGCGGTCCTCGATCAGCTCGCCAAGGTCGTCCACCATGCCTTCAGACGGACGCCAACCTTGCAGGTCCCGGTCAATGTCGATGCGGACAACTTTGTACGGGGCCAAGAAGCCGTCGTCGATGCCCTGCTTCAAGGAATACGTGTAGATGGCATCGCCGAAGTAGGTCAGGGTCGAAACGGTTTCCGTTTCCTTCGGCGTGGCCGTCATGCCTAGTACCCCAGATCCCAAATTCGCACCGCATTCCAGCAGTTCCCGCTAATCCTGCGGCGCAAGTGTCCAGCCAAACTGTTCCACCAGCGTCGCGACCAGGTTGGTCGCCGTGTCGCGAAACGGCGTCGGCTCCCAGCG
>CAIMLR010000014.1 GCA_903842345.1 uncultured Myxococcales bacterium | reverse complement strand
GCTTGCTCTCTCGATGCTCTTCTTCGCGCCTGGCGTCATCCTGTTTGTCGGGCTGGCCTTTGTCGGGATCCTGATGGTCCTGGAAAAGACCGTGTTCAAGGCGCAAAGCAGCGCGGCGTTGAACGGTCTCAAGGCGCCGATTGAGCTGCCGGCCAACGCCAATCCGCAGCCGGGCCCGATCGTCAACGCGCTCAAGGACAGCGTGCAGCAGCCGGTCGCGCACAAGAGCCAGCGCAAAGCCAACAAGTAGCGGCAGCTCCTGCTGCCCCATCGGCCATGGCACCCGCTGCGGCCGATGGCGTTTTTGCCGTCAATTTGCGACCGCGCGTTCCACGCCGCGCCGCGCTTCGCGCACGCTCAGCGGGCTCATTTGCGTCGCGTGGCGCTCCAGAAAACCGCGCACCCAATCCGGATCTTTTCCCGCGACGTCGCGCAGCACCCAGCCGATGGCCTTGCGGATGAAAAACTCCTTTTCCCGGAACATCGGCGTCGCCCACGCCTCGAAATGGTCGCGGTCAAAGGTGCCGCCCGCGCGCATTTCCCCCAGCAGCGCGAGCAGCGCCGTCCGCCGCAGCCAGAAATCGTCGTCCGTCGCCCACTTCGCCAGCACCGCCTTGGCGGCGTCCGGCTCCCGGCGCACGATCTGCCCCACCGCGTGCACGGCAATCTGGTCGACGTACGCCCACGAGAAACTGCGCCGCAGGACGTCTTCCAGCCACGGCAGATCCGCGACCGTAAGCTGCTTGGCGCGCTTCTCCAGCACGGCGAGTGCAACCGCCCGCGCGTCGTGCGACCGCGTCGCGTAGGCAGCCAAGGTCAAACTGCGCAGCTGCTGTGGCTGAATCTTCTGCTGTATTTCCAGATTCTTGAGGGCTGCCATCGCCGCCGCGCGAATCCGCGGAATGCCGACGCCCAGGAACTCCAACTGGCTCTTGAGGTACGCTTTTTCCTGCACCGCGCGCTCCGGCGCGGCGGACTGCGCGAGATCGGCGAGGACCTGGGCGAGAAAGGCTTCCATGCGCGGGAACTCCATGCGCGCGCGGGCAGGGCGCACGTGTGCAGTGTGCGCGCCGATGGGCGGCACCGACAAGTTGGGCGGTGGCCGGCGCGGCATTCACGGCGTATGCTCGGGCCGAGGAGGGAACCGCATGCCCATCGTCAGCACGGCCATCCGCACCGGCATCCTGGCCCTCGTCATCTGCGTGGTCAGTGGCTGTGGCCACCCGGCCATCAAGCGCAGCGCGAGCGTCGCCATGACCGCATCCCAGCCAACGATTGAACTCCTCGGCTTTCCCGACTGCCCCAACACGCCGATCATGCGCGACAACCTCACCGCGGCGCTCGCCGCGATCGGTCGCGGATGGACGTTTGCGGAGACCAATCAGGAGCTGCTGCCAGAAGGGGATATCCGGCGCGGCTACGCGACGCCGACGGTGCTTGTCGACCGACGCGATCTGTTCGGCCTGCCGGTGCCCACGGGCACGAGCCTGGGTTGCCGGATCTATCCCGGCGGCGTGCCGGGCGCCGACGCGATCGCCGACGGGATTCGCGCGGTCGTGAAGCGCGCCGACCGGGACTGAGCGGTTGCCGCGCCGCCAGCCTCCGTGACACCATCCGGTCGCACTGCCGGGAGGGCCGCGAATTGACCGTTGATCCGCACAGCGCCCAGACTTCGACGCCGCCTCCATGGCGCGTTGCGGCAGCCTTGGCGGTCGTCGCGCTCCTGACGTTTGCCGCCTGTTTCGTCCAGCCTGCCCGCGGGCAAGGTCGCGACACCGTCGCGGGTCGCCTTGGCGCCGTCGCCGTGACCTGCAGCGGTTCGTTTGACCTGGCCGGCGTTGACTGGGTGCGCGACGCCGCAGCCAAGCACCAGACCCCCTATTTCGCCACCGCCGGCGCCGATGGCGCGATCGTTTCCATTTTTGGTCGCGGCCCCGCGCTGCTCGGTGCGGTCGCGCTACAGGGCCTCGCGCCGGGGCAAACCGTCACGGATCGCGACCTGCGCTACGCCGTCCGGTGGGGTGCCGCCGCTGCCGTCGCGCTGTCCGCAGTCCTGTTGGCCTTGGCGCTGTTGGCCTTCACGTCGCCGGCGGCGGCGGTGGGACTGGCGCTTGCCGCGAGCGTTTCGTTTGCCGGAAGCCCGTCGCTTGGCCAAGGGCTGTGGCAGCAGACCGCGTGCCTGCCGTTCCTGGTTGCGACGCTGCCGTGCCTGGCGTGGAGTCGGCGTTTTCACGGGCTGCTGCTCCTCGTACCCGCGTTGCTCGGTCTCGCGCTGCTGCAGCGACCGGCACTTGGCGGTCTCGCGTTTGGCCTCGGGCTCGCGTGGTCCGTGCGCGTGCGCGCCGCGCCCGATCCCGCGCGCATCGCGGTGTGGGCGGGGGCGCTCGCGCTCGTCGCCGTCGCGCCGCTTGTCCGCGCCAATCTCGCCGACTTTGGCTCGCCGCTGCCTCTTGGCCAGCTCATTCGCAACCAAGCCTGGGTCGACGAACCCCTGAGCCAGCGGCCGACGCGCTTTCTCGCCGGCATGACGGGCCTCCTCGTCAGCCCGGCGCGCGGGATCGTGTGGTACGCGCCGCTCGTGCCCGCCGCCGTCTGGCTCGGCTGGCGTCGCAAGCAGCCGTGGACGCGCGCGCTCAGCACGGGTCTTGTTCTGCATTTCTGCCTCGCGGCCGTGTTCCACAACTGGTCGGGCGGCATCGCGTTTGGCCCGCGCCTGCTGGCTGAAGCGGCGTGGCTCGCGCCGTTTCTCGTCGTTGCCGACGGTGCGCCTCCCGCGCGTCGTGCCCGGGCGTGGCTGGGGGCGCTGGCCGTGTGGACCGTCGCCGTTGGTGCGCTCGGGATTTGGCGCTACGATCCGCGCGCTTGGGATTTGCGGCGTCTGGAAGTGCCGGGCGGCGTGTGGGACGTCGTCGACAATCCGTTCACCGCGCTCGTTACCCAGCCGCGCCAGCACGAGCCGCTTGTCGACGCGCCGCGCGGGCCGTTCCGCTTTTGTGCGCCGCAGCCGCTGGCCGATCTCGCCGCGCCGCGTCAGTCGCCTTGACCGCGGAAAACGCTGGCGTCATGCTGGCTCCCGGGGATGGCGCGCTTCAGGCGGGCCGAGGGAAGGGGAGCGATGCGGGGCGAACGGCAACGATTTTTCGCGGGCGTTTGGCTGCTGGTGGCCGCCGCGTGTGGCAGCCAAAATAGCGGTCAAGCGGACACCTTCACGCTGCCTGACGCGACCGCCGACCTGCATGGCGGCGCGGATACTGCGACGGCCGATGACGCGGCGGATGAAGCCGCTGGAACGGATGCAGCGGCCGCGGAGACGGCCTTGGATGCTGCGCCTGTCGATGTGACCGTGGATTCCGGTCCGCAAGATGCCGCGCCGCACATCAAGAAGTTGGCGGCGTTTGCGTTGGCGCAGGGTGCGTCGACAACGCTGGACCTCAATCCGCTGATCGCCGACGCGGAGGACAGCAACGACAAGCTGACGCTCGTTTGGAGCGCGCAGCACGTGGCGCTCAAGGACCCGGGGACGCACCTGCTCTACATCGTGGCGCCGACGAATTGGTCTGGCACCGAGGCGATTGACGTGACCGTGCGCGATACGGCCGGCCTCACGGCGACCGAGACGCTGTTCGTGACGGTGACGGAGGTCAAGGTGGATCCGCCGCAGCCCGCGGACACGTGCGGCAAAGCGGTGTTTGCGGTCGCGGCGGGTGCCGGCCAGCACATCGTGCTCCTGTCCGGCAGCTTCAACGGCTGGGGCAAGGACGCCAATACCGCGGACGTGATGACCGATCCGGCGGCGTCTGGCACGTGGAAGGTGGAAAAAACGCTGGCCCCGGGCGTGTATCAGTACAAGTTTATCGTCGATGGTGTTTGGCAGGCGGATTCCAACAATCCCAATCAGGTGCCCGATGGCTTTGGCGGCAAGAACAGCGTGGTGGAGGTGCCGCAGTGCAAGCCTTGAAGACTTGGGCAGCGCTCGCTTGCCTCGCTGCCGCCTGCAGCACACCGCCGACAACAGACGCGACGGCCGACGCAACAACAACGGGTGACGCGGCGGTCAGCGACTTGGCGTTTGGCGACAAGACTGATGGACTCGTTGCCGATGGCAGCGGCGGGACGGACGCGGTCGTGGACGCCGCCAGCGATGTCCTGACAGCTGACGTGGAAGCGACCGACACGGGCCCAAAGAAGGGCGGTTTTGACTACGCGTGCAAGCCGCTGGCCATCGAGTCGTGCGTCACCGCGTGCGGCTCGGCCGGAACGCGCAAGTGCTTGAAGGAATGGGGACCGTGTATCCCGCCCGCGGAATTCTGCGGCAACTGCGCGGATGACAACTGCGATGGCCTCATCAATGAAGGCTGCGCGCCCAACCCGACGTGCGCGCCGCCGCAGGTGAAATGCCCGATCGCGATCCTCGCCGTCGCGGAAGGCCAGAAGGCGGGTGCGCAGGCGGTGCTGCATCTGTCCGCGATCGGTTCTTACGGGCAAGGGCTGGCCACCGTCGTCAAGTGGGCGTGGTCGGTGCAGGCGCCGCTGGGCGCGTCGGGCAAGTTCCTGCCGGGCGCGGACGTGCAGGCGCCGACGTATCAGGTCACCGCGGCCGGGCAATACCTGTTCCATCTGGACGTGTGGGACGACGCGGGCGTGCAGAGCTGCGTCCCGGCGTTGTTCACGGTCACGGCTGCGACGGATCCGCCTGTGAATCCGGAGATCGGCTGCGCGGACGGCACGCGCGAAGGCTTCCTCGACGACAAAGCCTACCCGCAAATCGCTGGGTGCGAAGGCGCGTGGGATCATCCCGGGATCACGCCGGATGCCGTCGTCGCGACCTGCGGCAACCAGGGCGGCAACAGCGGCGGCAAAGCCAACGGCGCCGGCTGCTCCGCGCCTGATCTCTGCGCTGCCAACTGGCACATCTGCAGCACGTGGCAGGAAGTCGCGGCCAAATCCGCCACCGGCTGCGTCGATGCCACGCCCGCGAGCGCCGCGCCCAAGTCGCTCTTCTTCGCCATCCGGCAACCCAGCCAGAACGGCAGCATCTGCGGCGGCTGGACCGACGGCCCCAACGTCAACGACCTGTTTGGCTGCGGCAACCTGGGCAGCACGCTTTCCGCCAGCCAGAACTGCGGCCCGCTGGACCGCGTTATCGCCAGCACCGTGCCCAACAAATGCGGGTTCAATGAAGCGGAGCCCAGCCTCGGCCCGTGGGAGTGCGTTGGCGCGGGCAAGAGCGACCTGAATGAAGGCGCCAACGTCACCAAGAAGGCGTGCCAGAACGCGAGCTGCCAGTACGACGGGCAGCCGGTCAGCGCGTGGCAGAAAGGCGGCGTCTTGTGCTGCGTGGGCAAGTAGGCGGCAGCACCTGCGGACGTCGCGAAATTCCGCTACTTCGCCAGCGAATACGTGTTGCCCAAATCGTCCTGCACGACGGTCGCGTTGCCACCGGTCGCGGTCAGCACCAGGTCTGACGTCAAAGTCCGCGTGTGAAACGACCAACCGACCGGCAGCGTCAGTTGCGTCCCCAGCGTCGCCAGCGCGGCTTCCGTGAGCGGCTTCTTCTGCGCGCTGAAGGACTGCATGTCGTAGACGTGGCCCGCGTCGTCGATGAGCTCAAACACGGTCTGACCGGCATTCCAATGAAACGCGCTATTGCGGTGAATCGTGTGCTGGAGGTAAGGCTTGCTCATCGCCGCGACGCTGGCCGCCGGCAAGTCAATCGCGCCGGCCTTGCGCATGTCGATACCCCCGAGCGTACGGACCATCGGGTCCTGGAGCGTCGAGCCCGCCAGCGAGTCGAGCATCCAGTAACGCGGCCCGTTGAGCAGCGCGACGTCGGAAGCCGTCGCACTCGTCAAGGCCGTCGTATCCTCCAGCGCCCAAGCCGCGTCCGGGCACTCGTTCAAGCCCTCGGTGCTGTAGACGTCAATGTGAATGTTCTCGCCCTGGATCGTGCCCAACAGGATCTCACAGTAACGCTTGCCGCGGATGTCGACGGGCGCGGCGTCCGCAGCAACGTCGCCCGTTGTATCGCCCGACTCCATCATGTAGCCGCCACCGGAAGCAGGCGAGCACCCGCAACCCGCGGCAACAAGCAGCAGCAGTGAGAACAGGGCAGGGTGAAGGAACTGCATGATGAACTCCAAGTCGGTCCGTGACCCACGCTGTGTACCATTTCCCCTGTGCGGGAGGCGAATCGCGTGAAGCGGCGCGCGCGAGTGCGAGGCCGTTCATACCCCAGCGAGCGCAAAGCGCAAGCCGCGCATTTCCCGCTCAGCGAGCGCGACGCGCAAGCCATTCATTCCCCAGCCATCGCGAAGCACGAGCCATCCTACCCAGCGAGCGCGAAGCGCAAGCCGCTCATTCCCCGGCCAGCGCGAAGCACGAGCCACTCTACCCAGCGAGCGCGAAGCGCAAGCCGCTCATCCCCACCAGTCGCGAAGCACAAGCTCGCTTCCCCAACCCAGCCTTCCCAAGCGAGCACCCCGCGCGTGAGCGCGTCGGGTCAGCGCAGCTACCTCCTCACTCCGGTGCACCCACCCGGCGCGATGCGGGGCCGAGCACTGCGCGCAGCGCAAGCGCAGGCCAAGGTCAGCACTTCCACCTTCCCCACCAACCGCCCGGGCCAAGGAAGAGAGAGCGCGAGAGAGAAACCAGCGGCGAGCTGGTTTCTCTCTCGCATCGCGAAAGTTGTTTTGAAGAATCCCTCTAAACAGGCTCGCGCCCCCGCAAACCCCAAAACCCAAGCGCCCGCGCGGCAGCGCAAAGCCCCAGCGGCCAGCGCAAAGCCCCAGCGGCCAGCGCCTAATACCGCGCTGAGAGCGCCAAAAACACCTGACTGCTCTGCCGCCAAAACAAATACGTATGGGCAATGCCGTCATGCAGCGACGAGGTATACCCCAGCGTCGGGTCGCCTTGCGCCGCGGCCACCGTCACGTCTGAGTGCAGGCCGCTCCAATTCGGCAAACGGTAGCGGACGTAGACTTCACCGCCGTACGTCCCTTGGACCGGCTGGCCGTCGTACTGCGGATCGATCGACACGCCCAGCGCGCTCGGTTGCGCCCCGCCGCCGCCGGCGTCCCGCAGCCACGTGCGGTGCACGGTCACCATGGCGCCCACCGTCAGCGGCTCGCTCAGCGACTCCAACAGCGGCAGCCGATACGACACATCCAGATACGAGCCCAAGTGCAGCCACGGATTGGGATTGCCGCCTTCCATCTGCCGGTACTTGGTGATGAACGTCTCCGCGTAGCCCAGCAGCGCCACCGACCACGGGCCATGGCGATACGAGCCTTCGATGCCGATGCGCGGCGACGTGTAGAGGCTCATCAACTGGCTGTAGAACGACGTTGGCGCCGTGATGTTGGCGTACGTCCGGATGCCCCAGTCTTCCGGCAAGCCTTTCCAGCGGTGTGAATAATGCAGCACCGTGTCTTCCAGCCGGAACCCCGTCTCGCCCGGGTCGACAAGCAGGCGCTCGAACAGGTAGCCGCGCAGCTCAATCGCGTCGTGCTTGCTGAAATCCCAGCGTGCGAATAAGTGTAGGTAATTCAGCAGCTTGTTGTTGCCGTAGCCCTGCAAGTCGTTCTGGATGAACAGGCGGTGCGTCTCGAAGATGCCGCCGACTTCCCAAGGCTTGTCCGCAACGTTGCGCTCGTTTTCATCGTCGACCGTGTCGCCGCGCACGTTGGTGGATCCGCCGCCCGGGCCAGCAGGTGCGCCGCTGGCCGAAGCGCCGCCTTTGTCGTGGCCGCCCGCGTACGCGTACGCGGACGTGAGCAAGCCCACGCACGCGACGAACGCAACGCCAAGCCGCAAGGACTTGAGCCTCAGCGCTGGCTTAGTTGTACTGTGTGTACGCATCAAGGAAGTACTTCAGCTCCAATTCGTAGCCATACGCGCCGCCCGGGAAATTGCCGTCATCCTGCTGGTTGACGATGTCCTGGTTGTATTGGCGAATGATGAGGTAACTCGCAATGTTGCGATCGCGATCGACGGCGATCCACTGGTTGCGCGCGGGGATGTACGCCCACGTCCAGCGCCGCAGATCCGGGCCGATGAACTCGTTGAACGTGTCCGAATGGTAGATGTCCGTCTGCGACTTCTGCGGCAGCTGCGGGTCGTACGTGCAGTGCGCCAGCGTGTCGCACGTGTCGAAGTTGAAGCTGTGGTCAACGGCGAGACCGCGGAAGTAGTTCAGAAAATCTTCCTGGCGGTTGAACACGTGGCCGCCGATCCAATCGCGGATCTGCACCTTGCCGCCAAAGTACGGGTCATGCGTGTCCTGCGCGAACTGCGCGACGGCAAGCGGGCGGAAGTACGTGTACACGTCGTACTGCCCGCCGACCATCGACGTCACGACGTCCTCCGCCAGCGTGTTGAACGACGCATCGCCGTAGCCCTCGTAGGACGACAGGTAGGAGCCCGCCTGGTTCTGGTCGTAAATGCCGCCGGTCGGCCACAGCGCGACCCACGACTGCATCGCGAACAGCTTGTCCAGGATGATGCCCTGCTGCGTCACGTCGCCGTAGTACTTGTCGTACGTCGTTTTGTAGGGCCGCTCGCCGGACGTTTCCTGAATGATCGCCTTGTGGAACGCCGCGACCATCATGTTGGTGCGCGACATCTCCGCGTTGAACTTGTTGGTCAACTGCACGTAGTAGTCGACGTCCGAGCCATTGGGGTCCGGATTCTTGAAGCCCTGGCGCCGCAGCGAGTCGGTCAAGTCGGCGCTGTCCCAGTCAAACCACCACATCGGGATGAACCGGCGCGAGTCGCTGATGAGCTGCGCCGGAATGTTGGCGTACGCGCTGATATTCCAGAATTTGCGGTACGTGCGGAAGTTGTTCCACTGGTACTGCCACTCGTACTTGTCCAAATCGTTGGCGATGATTTCGCTCGGCGTCGTGCCCGCGTCGCCCTGCCGGCAGAGCGGGGTGAACGCCAGGTGCTGGTGCGAGCAGAACAGGAACTGCGTCTCCTTGCCGTCGCTCGCAAAGCCTTTCGGGTCATTCCACGGCGCGGTCGCCGAAGCCTGGCCAGAGATCGCGTCGCCTTTGGTGCCGTTCGGCTTGGTGTTGGCGTAGATCCACGCGATCGCGCCGGCGTCATACGGCGCCCAATCCGGCGTCCAGAACACGCGATCCGGGCCCGCGTTGTATTCCATGACCGACGACGAATAGAGCCCGACTTTGCCGGTCGTCCCGTCCTTCAGGAAGTTGTTGGCGTCGACCGAGCCCATGAAGTTGTGCTCCAAACCCATCACGTGGCCAAACTCATGCCACATGACCTGCGACCAGTAGCTCTGGATCAGCCCGTGGGTCCAATCCGCCTTCGTTTCCCATTTGCCGCCGACGCAGTGCCGCGCGTCCTTTGCCATCATCCGCTCAAACGTGAACGCTTCCGGCGCGTCCTTCATCAAGTGCGGGCGGGCTTTGTGCAGCATCTGCGGCAGGCGCTGGTGATTTTCCGTCAGCGTGCGCCACGTGTTGGCGAACACCGTCGCCTGCTTCAGGCCATCCGCGCCCGCCACTTCAAACGGCGCCAGACCGTGATCGATGTCGCCCGCCAGCTTGTGGAACTGCGCTTCCTGCTCGATCATTTTCCACATCTCGCCCGGGCCGTTGACGCCGCCTTGGCCCTCTGGCGTGACGAACTGGTTCATCGCCGGGTCGGCGTAGATGTAGTACGGCAGGAGCGCGAAGTAGGCCTTGAGGAAGTCCGCGTCCGGCGGCTGGATGAAATCCTTGGGACCCAGCGGGCCGTTTGTCGCCATCGGCTTCTGCAGGTATTCCTGCATCTTGCCAAACACCGGCGAGGACGCGTTGTGCAGCGCGACGACGGTGGCGTCGACGATCGGCGCCGTCGTTCCGTCCGTGCACGTGCCCACGACGCCCGGCGCGCCGCTGTCCGTGTACTTGCAGCGCGGCTGATGGTTGGCGTCGCAGTCAATGGGCGCGTCGTTGTTGGTCGTGTAGCAGCGCGGAACCGTGCCGTCGGGGCAGAGGTCCGGCCATTCGCCGGCGCTGTTGACGCCCGCGCTCGCGCCGACCGACTGGAGGTAGAAGTCCAAGCGCTGGACGTAGTAGTCCTTGATGGCAAAATCGTTCAGGTTGATGGACGCCGACAACGTCTCGCCCGTGCGCGGATCGGTCACGAACTGGGCGATGCCCGCGAACGTGTCCTCCGTGTCCTTGTCGCTCAGCCAACGCACAAAGTTGAAGCGCACGTCGCCGTATTGCCGACCGTCGACCAGCTCCGGCGCGCGATCGTCCGGGTTCTCCGGCAACTCCGCGTCGTATTCCTTGAACGTCAGCCGCGCTGCCGCGCCCGCCGCTTCCAGCAGCTTGTTGGTCCGCTCAGCCACGCCGCCCGCGCCGTTGAAGACGGCCTTGTACTCGGCCGGAAATCCCTTGGCGAAGTACCAGACAATCGGCTTGGTCGGGTCAAAGCGCATCACCAACTGCTTGGCGGCGAGCAGGCCGGAATTCTCGTCGCGGGCGACCTTGGTGTACTCAATCGGCCCATACTTGTGGTGAATCGGGTCTTTCTCCGCCACTTCCAGCGGCTTGTACGCGGGCGCGGGATCGGCGCGCGTCAGCGAATACATCACGCGGAACGTCACGTTGTAGCGGCCCATCGACTGCGCTACGTCGCCCATCGGGCCGAACGCTTCGACGCACGCCGCGTCGTCCCACTTGACCGCGACCGTGATTTCATTGGTCCAGGTGATGTAGTTGCTGTCGGAATTGACGACAAACGAGTCCGGCACCAGCGTGACGGTCGACGCCGCGACGTCCGTGCATCGGCCCAAGCCGTAGGTCGTGAACGGGCCAAAAACGTTGACGTCGCTCAGGTCGTTCTTGTCGAACTGCACCTTGACCCACTGCCGCTGCTGCCACGGCTGCTCCTGATTTTCTTCGTAGAAGTTGGTGTTCTCGCCGTCCAGGTTGACGCGGTACTTCAAGTCGATGTGCGTCGCCGGCCACGCGTCCAGGACTTCCTGCGTCTTGCCGACGGAGCCGTTGTCCGCCAGCTCGCGTTGGTCGACCATCTCCAGCTTGTTCTGGGACAGCCGGAACCGCACGAGCGCGCCGCCGTTCTCGATGCCCGGGAAAATGCTCACCGCGTCGCCGCCCAGCGGATTGGGCGAGGACGTCTGCGTGACCGTCGCCTTCAGCATCCAACCCGGATCGGTCGTCGGCGTGGCATCAGAGCCCGTGTCTTCACCCGAGCGCACCAGAAAGTCCTTGCGGACATACTGGTTCTCATTGAACACGCCGTTACGCGCCGGACGATCCTGCACACAGGCGGGCAGAAGCGCGGCGACAAGGGCGAGCAGCCAGAGGTTGAGTTTCATGAGATACCTTCGTCGTTCAAGAGTCTGTAGGCGCAAACAGGGCAACGGCTGAGGCTGGCGCGTCAGTAGTCGCCGGGCGTGAACAAGGTGGCGTCGTTGACCCGGCCGTAGCCGCCGCCGGGCGTCACGCCGACGATGACGCCGTTGGTGCGCGAGATGACGTAGTCCGGGAAGTTGTTGTACGGGCTGTAGCGGACAAGCAGGCCGCACGCGTCGTAGACGCCCGGGTGCGCGTCGATCCAGTCGAGCAAGGACTGCACGGAGCCGTACATCCGCGTCCGCAGCAGGTCGCCGGTGACCGGGTCCTGGCACAGGAAGACGTCGCCGAGGAAGTCGATGGTCTCCACCGCCTGGATCGTCATCGTGCCGCTGTCGGCCAACTGGTAGGAGATGTTGGCGCTCGTGGTGATGCCGGAGAAATCGGCGTTGTGCGCTTCCACAAGCTTGTCCACCTGCGCGTTGACCGGCCACAGCCAGCCGACGCTCGGCTGCTTGGGCACCCACGGCTCCACGAGCACGTCGATGGTCTCGGCGATGCCCGAGGTCGGGTCATACGCGTCGGTAAAGCGCGGAATCGCCACGTGCGCCGCCTGATACGCCGGGAAAGTTTCTTTCAGGTGCAGATTGGCCGAGCCCAGCGTGAACGGCGTGCCCTTGCCGACGAACGCCGCCGGGTAGCGCGTCAGGATCGGCAGGCCACTCTCGCGCAGGGGAATCGCCGGCGGCGCATTCGGATCCGCAGGATCCGCCACGTACTTGGGATCCAGCGGCGGCAACTGACCTTCGCAATCGGCTTGCACCTTGGCGAACTGCGCCGCGGTCTGCCAATTCGCCGCCGCGCACTGATACGCGGTCGCCTGCGGGTGGTCCGCGTAGGCCGCGGCAAGCACCGGGCTGCCAAACAGGTTGGTCAGCGTCACGAGGTTTTCCTTGCCCAGCGCGTCTCCCGGGTTGGTGCGCATCACTTTGTAAATCGCTTCCTCGTCACGGTAGAAAAAGCGCGTGAATTCGTAGGAATACAGCGTGCCGTTCAGGATGTCGGCCTTGACGACAAAGTCGGTCGGCTCCTGCGTCGCGGTCACAAAGCGGCGGTCGACGTAGTCGGCGAACTCGTATTGCCCCGCGCCTTCCGAGTCAAAGAACAGGTCGTCCAGATCGACCGACACCAGGGACAGATCCGGCACGGGGTTCTGCGCGGCGACCATCAGGTACTTCAGCAGCGCGATGACGTACTGCTTGAAGAAGAAGCGGCGATCGCGGATTTCCGGCGGCAGGCTGTGAATCTTGCCCTGACCGAGGAACTGCTTGACGCGCTGGAAGGACGTGTCCCACATCGCGCCCTGCATGCCGTAGTTGTCGGCCGCGCCGCAGTAGGAGTAGCCGGTGTTCAGGTCGCCGTTGGCGTCCATGCAGAACGCGACGATCGGCTTGCCCGGCTTCATCCCCAGCGATCCAATGATGTACGCGGCGTCCGGGCCAAGGCGGATGCGCTCCAGGTCGGTCGGCGTGCCGGCGCCTGGAGGCGCAGCGGTCACAAAGCCTTCAAAGCCCGTGCAATTCTCGGCCGGCACAAACGTGCTCGGGTCGTAGCCGTTGGCCGGGCTGTCCGGCCACAGGCACGCCGGGTCGCCCAGCTCATGCGTCACCGCGGCCGGGTTCTCTTTGCGCAGCGCTTCATTGATGCCCGCCTGCACGAGGCGCGCGTACTCAAAATACACCGCGCCGGAGCCATGGAGGTCCTTCACGGTGTCGTCCGCGCTCCAGTCGTTCTTCAGATGGCCAAGCGTATTGGCATCAAACGTCACTTCCACCGCGCGGTCCGCGCCCACCGGTCGCGCCGAATCGAGCACCACTTCCATGGGCTTGAGCGCCGTCGACTTGAAGTTGACGTCCACGCCGGACGTGTCGAACACGAACAGCTCGGCGTCGTGGTAGATGTTGCCTGTCAGCTTGTTGTACGTGACATCGTCCTTGTCTTTTTGGCCCGTCGTGTTCACGCAATTGGCCATGAAGTCGTCCCAGCTGATGCCGAGTTGGACCTTGCAGACTTTCTTGCCGTCCGGACCGAGCTTGTCGACCGTTGTCGTCGGGCCTTCCGCGTCCAGCTTCAGCTCAGGCGCGCCGAGTGTGTACGGCATCACGCGCGGGAGGCGCATGTCGATGCGGTTGGGAATCGACGGCGTCGGCTGCGAGGCCGCGGGATTGTCGACCCAAATGTGCAGGCCGAGCGGATAGATGCGCAGCGCGCCGATGTCCGGGAACTGCGTCTTGGTGCAGTGCCCCGTCGCGATGCAGGAGTTCGTGCCCACCGTCTCGGCCGGCAATTCGGGCGCAAAGGTCGCAAACAGCGCGTCCGCAAGCTCCGTCGCCTCCAGGCCGAACTTGGTGTCGTCGTCCCAGTTCAGTTCGTACTTCTTGCCGTTCTTGGTGATCTGCGAGCCGAGGTGGATCTGGAACGTGTCCTTGCCGTCGCGGCTCTTGAAGTCCATCGTGCCTTCATAGCCGACGTTGACCGTGATCCACTCGATCTTGTTGTGGTTGGCGAGGTTGTACTTGATCCAGACTTCGCCGTTGTCGCCCCACTGGTTCACAAGCGTGCCGTCGCCAAACAGGTCGCCGTCGCTGGAGCTCTGGCAGTTGATCTTCTCCGCGTCCTCCACGGTCAAGCCGGCCCAGCTCAGGCCGCCGACGCCGTCGATGCCCGCGGCCTTGGTCGGCGGGATGATCGGCTCCGTGACCATCTTGGCCCAGCGCGCCTTGCGCTGCTCGCCGGTGCAGATTTCCTGCTTGTTCGTGCCGCCGGCGAAGTCGGACTGGAAGCCCTGCGTCGTGGTGTTGTCGGTGGCGCCGGGCGTCTTGCCGTCGTTCCACAGCTTGCCCGCGCCGGACGGCGAGGCGCTGAACTTCTGGATCGGTCCGTCTTCGCAGCCGGCCATCGTGCTCAAGCCAAGGGCGCAGAGCAGGGCAGGAATGCGCGCGAGGCGGGCAGTGTTGGACAAGCGGCGCGAGAGCGCAGAGGTTTTCAGGACACGCATGGGACTCCGAATCGCCCAGTTCATTCGGGTGGGGCGGGTTCGCACGACAAGCCAACACAGCAATCGGACCGGATAGACCGAGTCCATGGATTAACCGCTGTTCGGTCAACGCGTGCAAGAATGCATTGGTATGAAACGTTGCGCAGCATTGCGTAGGGTTGTTTCGGGTTTATTGCGGTGACTCGGCCCGGAGCGCCGGCTTGATTGCCTTGAGCAAGCGAAAGTCGTCGTCGGCGGGCGGCAGCGCGGTCAACTCCCCTTGCTCCCGCGGGTCCGCGCGCGTACGGTCGGCGCGGTTGTGCGGCCGACGTGGCCGCCGCGGAGCGCCATGTTGTTGCGATTGCTGCCTCTGTTGAGTGTGCTCGTCGCGTGTCAGGAGCCTGCCGCCACCGTCGCGGTGCCTGCCGACGCCGGCCAAACGGCAGACACGACGCTCTGTACCGTGCTGTTTGGCGTGCCCAACGACAAAACCGGGCTCACCGCCGCCCAGTGCCGGCCGTCGTGCACCTGCGAGGGCAAGGACTTTACGCCGCCCACGTACACGGACGCCGACGCCGCAGCGCTCCTGACCTGGCAGCTCAGCAACCCGCCCCAAGAAGTGACCGAGGACCCGTACGCCCACCCAGAGGCGCATGTGCCCGACCACGGCAAGGTGTGCGCGTTCATGCCGGGACCCGCGGGTCAGCACACCTACACGCTGCAGACGTTTGCCAACGCCGACGCGGCGGTCGCGGCGGGCGGCCAAATGACCCACAGCGATGCGTGCGGCGTGTGCTCGCCGTTGGTCGACCTGGCCGTGTACATGCGCCATCCGGACCTGACCGATCCGGTGCGGCAATGCGGCATGATGGCGGACAAGGCTGGAGCGATCGCCTGTTTGCAGGCGCTGGGCTTTGATCTGCCCTGCGCCCAGGTCTGGTATTTCAACACGTTGAACACCAAGGCGAACTGCCTGGCGGTCTGCCTCGCCAACTTGACCGCGCCCTACAACAATGCCGACGGTTCGCTGAACGCGTGCCTGCAATGCGACGAACAGGCCAGCGGCGACGTCTTCAAGGCCGTTGCCGGGCGCAGCCGCCGCAACACGGGGTTGCCGTCGTCCATGTGCCGCCCGTGCGGGGAAGTCGTGCCGCTCGTCCACGTCTACCTCTGAGCGACGCCGCCTCCCTACAACCGTTTCGCGCCCTTCATCCAATTGTCACAGTTCGCGGGCATCTTGGCGTCCTGCCGTCACCGGACGCGCCGCGAGACCGCCATGTCGACCCAGAACTCCATTCCGATGCCGCTGCAGCACATTGCCAGCCGTCCGCGGCGTGAACTGCCTGAAGATACGCAAGTGCCGACCCGCGGCCTGCCGATTCGCCAGCCGCCCAAATGGCACGCGCCGCTGGAATGGCTGGTCCGCGCGATGGCGATGATCGCGGTGCTGGCCATCGTCCTGATCTTCGGATTCCTCGTGAAGTCGGCGCTGCCGATGTGGACGTCCGCGGAAGTGCGCAAGGAAGTCACGCAGGCGCAGATGTGGTTTGCGACCCTGTGGCCGGGCTACGACACGCCGCAGAACGTGTGGCAGCCCGTCTCTGAGATTCCCAAGTTTGGCCTGTGGCCGCTGGTGACGGGCACGCTGAAGAGCACGATCGTGTCGATGGCGATCGCTGGGCCTTTGGGCGTCGCGGCGGCTGTGTTCGTCGCGTTCTATGCGCGCGGCCGGACGCAGGAAATCCTCAAGCCAACGCTGGAGTTGCTGGCTGGCATTCCGTCGGTCGTGCTCGGCTTTTTCGCGCTGATTTCGCTGGCGACGTGGCTGCAGGACACCTTCGGGTTTGATTCGCGCCTCAACGCGATCGTCTCGGGCGTCGCGCTGTCGCTGGCGATTGTGCCTGTGGTGTTCACGATCAGCGAGGAGGCGATTCGCGCCGTGCCCGCGACCTACGTGGAGGCGTCGACCGCGCTCGGCGCGGCAAAATGGCAAACCATCCTCAAAGTCGTGCTGCCCACCGCCGCGCCCGGGATCGCGTCGGCGATTGCCCTCGGCTTTGGCCGCGCAGTCGGTGAGACGATGATCGTCCTGATGGCGTCCGGCAACGCCGCGATCACCTCCTGGAATCCAGCCGACTCGGTCCGCACGCTGTCGGCGACGGTCGCGTCGGAGCTGGGTGAAGTCGTCTTTGGTTCGGCGCACTACGCGGTGCTGTTCTACCTGGGCTTGCTCCTGTTCGTGTTCACGTCGGTCCTGAACCTGCTTGGCGGCCGCGTCATCGACGCGCAAAAAGCCAAAGTGAAGTCGAGGTAGCGCATGACACTCACGCCCAAATCCCGCTCCATGCGCGCCAAGTTCGGCGATGCCGCGATGGTCGTCGCGACGCTGTCGGCGGTGCTGTTGCTGCTCCTGGCGTTGGCGCTCCTGCTCGGGGACGTCGCGGTTCACGCCCACGAGAAGCTCTCCTGGACGTTCCTCAGCAAGTCGCCGGAAGACGGCATGATGGCCGGCGGCATCTTTCCGGCGATCCTCGGCACCGCGATGCTTGTGCTGCTCATGACGGCGATCAGCGTGCCGATCGGCGTCGCGACGGCGATCTACCTGCATGAGTACGCACGCGCCGACGCCCTGTGGACCCGCGCCGTGCGCATGGCCGTGCAGAACCTCGCGGGCGTCCCCAGCATCGTCTTTGGCCTCTTTGGCCTGGGTTTCTTCGTGCAGTTCGTCGGCGGCGGGCTGGACAAGGCGCTGCACGACGGCAAGCTCGTTTGGGGCCAGCCCGGGCTGCTGTGGGCGGCGCTGACGCTCGCGACGCTGACCTTGCCGACGACAATCGTGGCGACGGAAGAAGCGCTGCGGCAGATTCCGGCGGCGCAGCGGGAGGCGGCGTACGCGCTGGCGACGTCCCGCTTTGAGGTCGTTTTTCGGCTGCTCGTCCCGCAGGCGATGCCGGGCATCCTGACCGGGGGCATCCTGGCGGTGAGCCGCGGCGCGGGTGAAGTGGCGCCGATTCTGTTCACGGGTGCGGCGTACTTCCTGCCGGAGCTGCCCAAGAGCCTCGACAGCCAGTTCATGCACCTCGGCTACCACGTC
The DNA here is from genome assembly GCA_903842345.1 of uncultured Myxococcales bacterium. GTDB lineage: Bacteria > Myxococcota_A > UBA9042 > UBA9042 > UBA9042 > CAIYBN01. Next base: position 308,987 of record CAIMLR010000014.1, on the reverse strand, counting down.
TACGTCATGGCGACGCAGAGCGCCGACGTCGATGCGTCGACGCCGATTCTCTATGCCACGGTCGCCGTGCTTCTGGGGCTGACGTTCACGCTGAACCTCGCGGCGGTGGTCGTGCGGGCGCGCATTCGCGCGGCGTAGCCCCGTCGTTGCGAGCGGTTTGTCCCGCAGCGCCGTTTCGTGCTAGATACGTGGCGGCGCCTGATGGCGCGCGAGGCTCTCATGCATCACACGCGCCTGCTCCTCGTGGCCGCGCTCGCTACTTCCTGGGCTTGCTCCAGCAAGACCGGAAGCGCGGATTCCGCCGCCGTCGCGCTAGACGATGCCCTTGACGACGCCGCCGCGGGCAGCGACACCGGCACGGATCCCGGGCCGATCGATACCAGCAAGTCCGACAGCAAAGCGGATGCGTCCAAGCCCGCGTGCAACCCGTTGCAGAACACGGGCTGCAGCGATCCTGCGCTGCCCAAATGCGGCTATGGCGACGACGGCAAGCCCGCGTGCGTGGTCGGCGGCACCGCCAAGCTCGGCGAATCGTGCAACAACCCCGACGACTGCGCCGAAGGCCTCTGCCTCGGCTGCCCCACCGGCAAGAGCGTGTGCGCCAACTTCTGCATCAGCGAGGCCAATTGCGGCAAGGGCCAGAGCTGCAACCAGATCACCGATCAGAAGTACAAAGCGTGCGACTGGTGCTCCTACGAGGCGTGCAAGATCGAGGTCATCACCTGCAAGAACGCCGCCCAGGCGTGCTACACTGGCACGGGGCAGGGGCCGGTCTGCCTGGACAAAGGCACCGGCGCCAAGCTGGACTTGTGCAGCTTGCCCAACGACTGTTTGCCGGGCCTCACGTGTGTGGGCGCGGGCACAACGGCCAAGGGCGTCTGCCGTCCCGTCTGCAGTCCGAGCGTCAAGCTGGATTGCGATCCACCGACGACGAAGTGCGAAAATGTCGACGGCAGCGGCTATGGCTTCTGCCCCAGCCTGTGAGCGAGTCGTGACGTAGGGAGTAGCTGATTGTGAGCGTTCTGGACACGATCGATACCACAGTGACCCTCGAGTGGGCGGAGACGCGCACCGTCGCGACGCTCGTGCATCTGGGCGAGCGCGTGGCGACGGTGACGGCGCTGCGGACGCCTGACGTCGGCGTTGAATGCTTCCTGCGGCTGGAAGGCGACGGTCCGACGGACACGATCGCCATCGACGGCGTCTGCGTGGCGGCGCGTGACGGCGAATGGGGCGAGTTCGAGGTCGACGTGGCGATTGCCCGGGTGGGCACGACGACGTCCGCGACGGCGCTGCGCGACTTCATTGAGCAGCATCAGATCGCGCGCGGTGGCACGGTCGCAGTCGGCAAGAACCGCGACAATCCTGAAATCAAGCGCTTTGTGTACACGCTCCCACACGCCGGCGCGCGCGTTGCGCCGCAGCTCGCGCGCCCTGGCCAGCCGGCGGCGGTGTTCCTGGAGACGCCGCGCACGGGCGAGTCCCTGCCATTGGAGCCCATTCGCGGCGTGGTGGCGTCGCGGCGCGATCCGATCACGGCGCCGGTCTCCTCGTTTGCGCCGCGCCTGCCGCTCGCCGGTCAGGACGTGCCGCCGACCCCGCGCGGGCTCCCGCAGGCTGCCATGCCGGACATCGGGTTCACCGACGTGGATTCAGAACTGCGCAGCATGCTCGACATGCTCGATCAGCGCGTGGAGCGGATGACCGGCGAGGAGCGCCAAACCGTTTCCTCCGCGTCAGTCGCTGCTGCCCCGGCGGGGATGCCCGCTGCGACAACGCAGGTTGACCTGTCGCCGGCGACGTCGCCGTCGGGCAGTATCGAAGACGAAGGGCCGATTCTCGTCGAGACCGTGGAACTGACCGACAGCCAGCCGCGGCCGGTGCTGACCGTGCCTCAGGCCAAAGCGGCGCCAAAAAAAGGCCTCGTGGCGCGGCTTTTTGGTCTTGGCGACAAGTCCGTGGGCGAGAGCGCCACGCACCCAGCCGCGCATCCGCAGACCCAAGTGGACATCGAGCCGCGCGACCCGACGGCCGTGTGGGACCAGCCCGTGCGCCAGCAGCAGGGGGGGCGCGGCATGGTTTCCGGCTCGCTCGTCGCCGTGCAGCAGCTGTTCACGGTCGACCACGCGGTGCGCACGGATCGCCCGGTGACGTTTGAGTCGGCCAAGAAAAAGCGCCAGGGAACCGTGTTGCGTCTCGCTGAGACCAAAGTGCGGGTGCGCGCGCCCGTCCTGCCGACGCTGTACGAGCGGATTGTCATCCACCTGCCGGCACCGCGCGGCGGCAAGGAGTCCGTGGCGATTCGCTGCGAGGTCACGCGGATTCGCGCGGCTGAAACGGAAGGCGGCGAGCAGTCGTTTGACGCGAAGATGAGCGGCTCCAACGATCCGATGACCATGGCGCGCCTGCGTCAGCTGATGAGCGAAATGGAGCCGGCGCTCGGCGGCGAAGGTCTTTGATTGCGACCGGGCGCGCTGCGACAACGACTGACGAGCGGCGCGAAGAGGCTTGGCCTCCTCCTGTCGGCCTTGCTGACGCTGCCCAACGTCGCGGTTGCCCAGAGCCCGGTTCCGCTGCCGATTGCCGCGACGCCGGTGGAATTGCCGCGGGTGATGCCGAAGCTGAAGCGCGTGGGGTTGCCCGATGCCGCGACCCGGACGTCCGCCCAAGCGCCTGAGGCGCCGCAGCTTCCTGTCGATCTGCCGCTCGCGGCCACGCTGGAGCACGTCGCGTGGCCCAATCCGAGTTCACCGCCGGCGTGGATCCAGTGGCTGGGCTGGTCGGACGACGGCCATCGCCTGGCGTGGCGCCAAGGTCCGGAATGGGCGCAGATGCTGCCCGGGACGCCCATCGAGATCGCCCGCCTGGATGACCGTGGCAATGTCGTGACACACCTCCACCAGCGGGAAAACCCAGCCGTGGCGCTCAAAACGCGGCATATTCGCACTACGGAACCGCTGTTTGTCGAGCGCAAGACCGATCGCGACGTGCTCCTGCAGACTTCCACGGGGCGCATGTTCGCGGTCGTGGTCCGGCCGGGGCGCAGTTCCGTTGCGGCCATACTGGAAAAAAACCACCGTTCGTATGAACCTATCGCCCGTTGGCCGATTCGGGGATCTGCCAGCCGGGTGGATGTCATGGCTTTTGAAGATCTCAGCCACCGTCTCTTGGCGCTGGTGATTCATGCGGACAGTGGTCCGCTGCGTCAGGCGCACGTGGCGGTTGTTCCGCTGTCGCGCAAATTCCCGGTTCAAGTCTCCGCGTTGACGTTGCCGGAGGCCGTGACTGCGACTTCCCCGCGTCGGCCCTAAAGATTTCTTTTGCTCACGGAGCCTGCAATGACGACCATCCTCATCGTGGAAGACGAAGCTGACTTGCGCGAACTTGTCGCGCATCACGTGGAAGCGGCGGGCATGATCGCGCTGCAGGCGGCGACGGGCAATGAAGGCCTGGCGTTGGCGCGCAGCAAGAAGCCCGACCTCATCCTGCTGGACCTGATGCTGCCGGACCTGCAGGGCGTGGAAGTGTGCAAACGGCTGCGGACCGATCCGGCGACCGCGACGACGCCCATCATCATGCTGACGGCCAAGACCGCGGAGGGCGATCGCGTCCAGGGCTTTGAAGCCGGCGCGGACGACTACGTGCCCAAGCCGTTCTCGACCCGCGAGCTGCTCCTGCGCGTGCGGGCGGTGCTGCGGCGGCGCGATCAGACGACCCCGCAGGAGAGCGACCTCATCACGGGCGGCGGTATCACGGTCGATTCGGCGCGGCACATCGTGGTTGTCGACGGCGTAGAAGTGAAGATGACGGCGCTGGAGTTCCGCCTGCTCGCGACGTTGATGCAGCGCCGCGCCCGCGTGCAGACGCGCCAGGTGCTCCTGGAAGACGTGTGGGGCCTGTCCCCGGACCTGCAGACGCGCACGGTGGACACGCACGTCAAGCGGCTGCGCGAGCGGCTTGGGCCGGCGGGCGATCACATTGAGACGGTCCGCGGCGTCGGCTACTGCTTCCGCATCCAGGACAACGCGTGAGCGACATCGAGAGTCTGGAGAAGCGCCGCCCGCAGGCCAAGGCGAACCTGTTTTTTGCGGTGCTCAATACGATGACCGACGGCGTCATGGTCGTGGACGATCGCCTCCGCGTCGTCGTGACCAACCGGGCGCTGCGCGAATTGCTGATCCTGCCGCCGAGTTCGGAAGGCCAGCCTCTGGCGCGCGTGCTCCCGGATTCGCGCCTGCGCGAGGCGTTCCAGAAGGCGCTGGACGGCGATCCGGCGCGCAACATCGAGCTCGATCACCGCGGCCTCCAGCGCCGGACTTTTGACGTGCTCGTGACGCCGCTGCCGGACCACGAAGTGTGGGGGCATCGCGCGCTGGCGGTCTTTCGCGATGTGACGGAGCGCCGGGCGCTGGAGCAGGTGCTGCGCGACTTCATCGCCAACGCGAGCCACGAGCTGCGCACGCCGGTGACGGCGATCCTTGGCTATGCGGAGACGCTTATCGACTTGCCGCCCAAAGATCTGAAATCGCTCAAGAAGTTCACGGAGCCGCTGTACCGTCACGCGCAGCGCCTGACGACGCTTGTGAATCGGCTGTTGGACCTCTCGCGCCTGGACGCGCACACGTGGCAGTTGGACCTGCAGCCCGTGGAAGTCGGCCCGCTGGTGCAGACCGTGCTGGAAGGGCTGCGCGAAGTGGCGGCGGATGCCGGGCTCTCGGTGACGGTGCAGGTGCCGGCGACGCTGCCCAGGGTGTTGGCGGACGCGGGCGCGCTGGACATCGTGCTGGGCAACCTCGTGCAGAACGCGATCAAGTACACGCCGCCGGGCGGTGGGCGGATTGAGGTGCGTGCGCGGCAAGTCGAGGCGCAGGGGCCGTATCCGGCGAGCGTGGCGATCGCGGTCATCGACAGCGGCATCGGCATCAACGCGGAAGATCAGGCGCGCGTGTTTGAGCGGTTCTACCGCGTCGATCCGGGCCGCAGTCGGCGCATGGGCGGCGTGGGCTTGGGCCTGTCGCTCGTGCGGGAGCTGGTGCTGGCGATGGGCGGACGCATCGAACTGACCAGCCAGATTGGCCAGGGTTCGCGGTTCACGGTGCTCCTGCCGATGGCGAAGTGACGCGCGGACGGAAGCCGGGACTCAGAAATTCGGGAACCGCGGCGCGCCTCTGAGTGGGCACGCGCGCGGTCCGGTCCGCAATGGCCAGGGCGACCGACTCAGTTCACGTCGGCGAAGCGCGCCTTGCGGTATTCCGGAGTCACGCGCACGCCGTTGATGATCGTGGCGATGCAGACGTCCCGCTTGTCGAACAGAGCCTCGAGCGGATCCAGGATGCCGTTGCCTTCCTCGTCCGTAATCTTCTCGATGGCTTCCACGTCCTCGTTGATGGCCTTGACGGCCTTCTGCAACTCGCCGTACAGCTTGTACTCCGCTTCGTCCCAGTTGTAGATCACGAGCTGCGCGAGCAGGCCGTTGCCGATCTCGAAGATCTCTTTCTTCAGCACGCGCTCCAAGTGCGCGGCGTCGATCTTCTGCGGGCGGTAGCCCTTGAAGTGGCGGTAGAACACGGCGCGATCCAAGCGCTCCAGTTCCGCCAGGAACGTGCGCAGGGGCAGGCGGCGGGTCATGCGGGCAAACAGCTTGGGCGACAACTCTTTGATCGCGTCAATCGCGTCCTTGTCGTCATTGCGCTCGCTGGTGGCTTCTGGATTCGGCTGCTGATTCTCGCTCATGGTCTCTCCGGTCAATCTCTCGTAGGGCGGGCGAGTTTAGGTTTGCGCGCGGGGCTTGGCAAGTCGGGCGTGCAGGTTCAATACTGGCCATGGAGGTGCCGGGTGCGTCAATCGCTATTTCTGGGTCTGCTGTTGCTGCTGGTTGCGTGTCGTCCCAAGCTGGATGACGCGGAGCCGACGTTGCGCGTGCCGACGTCCCTGCCGGTCTTCGTGCAGGAGCCGATCGCCGCGAGCGTCGTCTTTCGTGCCACGGAACTGGCCAACGAGGCGACGGTTTCGCTGGCTCGCCACGACCTGAAGACGGCGATTCCGCTGCTGACGGAAGCGCTCACGGTCGACGGTTCCCACGAGCAGGCGCGCTGGTTGTTGGCGCAGACGTTTTTGGCGGCGGGGCGCGGTTCAGTCGCGCTCAAGCTGATCGCGCCGCTGGCTGAGCACCAAAAAGACTGTGGCTGGTGCCTCGAATTCCTGCAGAAGGTCAAGCAGGACAAGGCTTTTTCCCGGCTTGTGCAATCCGCGGAGGGCCACGCGCTGCTCGCGGACGTTGCGGAGACGCCGCTGCCGTACGCGCAGTGGGCCAAGTCGCTCGCCACGGCGATGCAAAATGGCAAGCCAGATGAAGTCGGCAAGTACGCGCACATCACGATGCCGTTCGACCTCGTCCGCGCGTGCCCGGACTGCACGGACGCGGCCAAGCGCGAGCCGCAACACCGGCCGCTGCTGGGGCAAACGATGCTGCTGAAGGTCGCGTCGCGCTTTGACATGGTGCGGCCGGAGAGCGCGGGGATTCCGCTGATCATCCTGGGCGAGCCGCAATGCAAGGAGCGCTGCTGCACGTGGCAGGCGCCCAAGTCCGTGGCGCCCGCGACCGCCGCGCTCGCGCGCCTGTGCCTGCGGCCGACTTCGCCGACCCAGCCGACCGTCGCGGAAATCTCGCTGCTGTTTGGCACCTCGGTGACCCGGCCGGGCGCGCCGTCGCTCAAGTAGCCGACTTCATTTCGCCTTGGGCCGAAACGCGACAATCCGCTCCGGCCGCGTCGTCAGGAACGGCCCGCCGATCAGGTCAATGCAGTACGGCACCGCCGCCATCACCGCGTCGAGGCACTCCGCGATCGCCTTGGGCTTGCCCGGCAGGTTGATCAGCAGCGATTGCCCGCGCACGCCCGCCGTCTGCCGGCTGAGAATCGCCGTCGGCACCTTCTGCAGGGACACCGCGCGCATCTGCTCGCCAAAGCCGGCCAACTCCTTGTCCAGCACCGCCAGCGTCGCTTCCGGCGTCACGTCGCGGAGCGCCGGCCCTGTGCCGCCCGTCGTCACGACGAGGCAGCAGTGCGCGTCGTCGCACAGCGCCTTCAACGTCGCCTCGATCGTCGGCTGATCGTCCGCGATGAGGCGCGTCACCGGCTGCCACGGACAATCCAGCACTTCCTGAAAGTACTGCGCGATCGCCGGGCCGCCCAGGTCCTCATAGATGCCTTGGCTTGCGCGGTCAGAGATCGTCACGATGCCGATGCGGATGTCGTTCATTTTTTGTACACGCACTTGTTGTTGACGCAGCCGGGAGCGGGCGCGATGCACTTGGGCGTCGCGTAGCCGCACAGGGCCGCGTAGTTGGTTTGTTTGCAGTATTTGTCGTCGATCGCCGTAAGGCCGGCGGCGAACTCGCCGGCGAAGCTGGCGTTCAGGCCCATCCCGCACGCGCCCATGCACGCGGTCGAGGTGCTGACGGTCGTGCATTCGGCGTCGTGCTGGCACCCCTGGCGGCTGGCGGCGAGCGCGGCAATCGCGTCCTGCAGATGCGTCATCGTCGCAGCGCAATCCAGCGAGTCCAGCGCAGCGTCGGCCGCATCGGCAGCGGGCGCGTCTTCACCGATGCCGCTTGCGATTTCTCCGCATCCGCTGAGAACCTGAACGAGCCCAGCGGCAACCCAAGCTTGCACGCGCATGACACTCTCTCCCTTCACGCAAGATCACTTGCCCGCTTCCCCCGATAAGTCTACTCTATTTGCCGGTTTTGCGAGGTATCTGATGTCCCGTTTTCGCCTGCTCCATGTCCTCAGCCTTCTGCTCGCCCTGCTTCTCGCCGCATGTGGCGATGGCCTGGCGTCTGATTCCTCCGGGAACGCCGGGGCCATCGACACCGGCAACGGCGACGGCCTTGGCCTGGCGAACGACGCCTCGGTGACGCAAGCCTGCGTCCCCAACGTCACGGGCTGCAGCGGCAAAGACCGCTACATCTGCACCGCGGACGGCTCCGCATTCGTCAAGAAGCCATGCGACACCGGGACGTTCTGCGACAGCGGCAACTGCGTCCAGTGCGTGACCGACAAGGACTGCGCCGACGGCGGCGTCTGCAACGTCGAGGGCGTCTGCAAAGCGGACCGGCTCACGCTCACGACCGACGCGCTGGCCAGCGGCCTCGTCGGCGCGCCGTACAAAGTGGACCTCCTCGCGACGGGCGGCAAACCGCCGTACATTTGGACCGTCATCAAGGGTGCGTTGGCGCCTGGGCTCACGCTCGATGGCAGCACGGGCGCGCTCGCGGGCACGCCCACGGCTGGCATGGACGCCAAGGTCACGATCGAGGTCAAGGATCAGGCCGCCACGACGGATTCCAAGGAGTTCGCGCTGAAGATTGTCGACGCCGGGCTCGTGATCACCACCGCGTCGCCGCTCAAGAACGGCACCGATGGCCAGCCCTACACCGTCACCTTCGCTGCGCAGGGTGGCACCCCGCCGTACTTCTGGGGACTCGCGCCCAACAGCGGCTCCGTCCCGCCGGGCTTGACGCTCGGATCGGACGGCAAGCTTGCCGGCACCATCAACGGCGACGGCACTTTCGGCTTTGACATCCGCGTCTTTGACAATGGCGCCAATACGCTCAAGGCCACCAAGCATTTTGACATGAACGTCGCGCTCGCGCCGCTTGACATCGTCGGCACGCAGCAGGTTGACCTGTTCATCGCCAAGCTGATCGTGCTCCCGCTGATCGTCGTCGCCAAGGCGCTGCCGGTGCCGTACTCGGCGCAGTTGGAAGCGACGGGCGGCAAGAAGCCGTACCACTGGAAGGAAGTGCCGATGCCCAGCGTCGTCAAGTCTTTCATCAAGAATTCCGGCATTCCGGCGGGGCTGACGCTGCAGGACAACGGCACGTTCTCCGGCGCCGTGACCGATCCGAGCCTCGTGGTGACGGTCGACCTCAGCATCCTGAAGCTGCCGTCGGTCAGCGGCTTTTTCTTCTCGGCGACGGTCACGGACAGCCAGACGCCGCCGCAGACCAAGACCGGCCTTTTCGTGATGCCGACCGTGCCGATCGGCGGTCCGTGATTTCCGGATTATCTGTCAACTATACATTTGGCTAGTTTGCGCGCGAGGCTCGATGCGAAGTCGTTCCGTTTGGATTGTCATGCCCCTGATGTGGTTTGCTGCTTGCGGTGGGCCAACGGCAACATCCAATGGTGGCGGGACAACCGACGCGACGGCTGACGCCGCACCGCCCTTGGACGTGACCGCCGATGGCGCCGCGGAGGATGCGTCCGGCAAGGATGGCACGGATGCTGCTGCCGCGGACGCCGCAACGGACGCCGCCGCGCTGGATGTGCCGGTCGATGCCGCGACGGATACCGCTGCAGATGCGGGCGTCGATGCCGACGATGGCGACGCGACCGACGAGGACGCAGCGGCAACGGATGCCGGACTCGACGACGCCGTTGCGGACGCCGCGGATGCCGACGCGCCGGCTGTGGACGCCGCAGTTGATGGGTCTGATGCGGACGCCGCTGCGCCCGACGTGGACGCTGGACCGACGCCGCTTGGCCTGAACACTGCCGTCACGCTGACCGCGCCTGCCGAGGGCGCCATCGTGAACGTGGGTGATGTGCTGGCGGTCAGTTTTGCGGTGACAGCACCGCAGCCCGCGGGGCAGTGGGCCGTGACCGTGGCGCTGGGCGCGGGTGCGACGGCGACCGAGGCGTTTGACGCGCTGCCGCTGAATCACACGATGCTCGCGACGGTTGTCCAAGCGGGGCTCCAGACCGTGACGCTGGGGATCTGGCAGGACGGCGTGCTCGTGGCGCAGAAGACCGCGCAGATCGTGGGCAATCTGGCGCCGACGGGCACGCCGCAGCTGGCGATAGCGCCCGCGCCCGCGACGGTGCAGACGGATTTGCAGGCGAGCCTCGCGCAGCCGTCGATCGACCCGGAAGGCACGGCGCTGACGTGGACCTGGACGTGGTTGCTGGACGGCCAGCCGACGACGTTCACGACCCCGACCGTGCCGGCCCAGTGGCTGAAGAAGGGCCAAAAGTGGACGGTTACGGCGGTGGCGTCCGATGGTCACGCGGCGGGTCCGCTTGGCATGGCGGAGATCGTGATTGCCAACAGCGCGCCGACCGCCGTGGTCCTGAGCGCGGAGCCGGCGACGGTCGATTTGACCGGGACCGTGACGGCGACCGTGTTGACGGCGAGCAGCGACCCGGACGGCGACCCGTTGACGACGACCTTCGCCTGGACGTGGCAGGGCCAGCTCATCGGGGAGACGGCGACGCTGTCCGTGCCGACGGTGCTCGTCAACGGCCAGCACCTGGTGCCGGGGGAGTTGCAGCTGAGCGTGACGGCGGTGGACAGCGACGGCGCGGCGACGGTGACGAAGCAGAGCTACGCGATCGTCGGCGCGCCCGTGTGCGGCACGCCGTGGTGGACCTGCGACGCCCACGCGACCTGCAAGGACGACGGCACGTTGACGCCGCCGTGCACGTGCCAGGGCGGCTGGCTCGGCGACGGCAAGACGTGCCAGGACATCGACGAGTGCGCGGGCAACCCGTGCGACGTCAACGCCAAGTGCGTCAACAGCCTGGGCAGCTTCTCGTGTAGCTGCGTCGGCGGCTTCACCGGCAACGGTTTCAAGTGCACCGACGTCAACGAATGCAAGGACAAGACCGACAATTGCAGCAAGCTCGCGACGTGCGCCAACACCGACGGCGGCTTTACCTGCACCTGCCTGCCGGGCTACGGCGGCAGCGGCCAACAGTGCGCGGACGTCGACGAGTGCGCGACCAAGACCGCCAACTGCGACAGCAACGCGACCTGCACCAACAACATCGGCGGGTTCACGTGCAACTGCAACGCGGGCTGGCAGGGGAGCGGCACGAGCTGCGCGGACGTCAACGAGTGCGCCGACCCCGCGCTGAACGCGTGCGACGTCCACGCCGATTGCCTGAACAGCGACGGTGGGTACGACTGCACGTGCAAGAGCGGCTGGAGCGGGTCAGGCTTGAGCTGCGCCGACGTGGACGAATGCGCGCTGGGCACCGCCGGCTGCGACAGCCACGCCAAGTGCGCCAACAGCGAGGGCAGCTTCAGTTGCACCTGCAACCCCGGGTACAGCGGCACCGGCAAGACCTGCACGGACACCAACGAGTGCACCGCAGGCACCGCGATTTGCGACGGCAACGCGACGTGCGGCAACACGGAAGGCAGCTACGTCTGCGCCTGCAACCCCGGCTACATCGGCGACGGCAAGACCTGTGCCGCGGTGTGCGACTTGTACTGCGCAGCCGTCACCGCCAACTGCAACGGCGGCAACCAGCAGTACGCCGACCTCGCGACGTGCCAGGCCACCTGCAAGACCAACGCAGCGTGGGCCGTGGGCAAGGTGGGCGACAGCGCCGGCGACACCGCGGCGTGCCGGTACACGCAGGCAACATCCGCCGCTTTGGCGCCCGTGACGTTCTGCGGCCCGGCGGGCCCAAGCGGCGGCGGCGTTTGTGGCTCCCAGTGCGACGGCTACTGCGACTTGATGCTCCACAGCTGCCCGGGCGCGTACGCGAGCGCGACGGATTGCCAGACCGCTTGCGCGGCCATGCCCGCCAATGGCGTGACCGGCGCGACGACGGGCAACAGCCTGCAATGCCGCGCAACCTACGCGCTCCAGGGCGCCGGCAGCGCGGCGAACTGCAGCGCCGCGGGTGCCGTCAGCGGCAAATGCGCGAGCGCCATCGACATCAGCGGGTGGAAAATCGAGCAGACGCTGAGCACGCAGTCGTACACGTTCCCGGCGGGTACGACCGTCCCGAGCGGCGGCTACGTGATTCTGTCCCGCGCGTCAGCCAAGGCTGACTTTGAGGCTTTTTGGGGCGTGACGCTTGCGGCGAACGTGACGTTCGTGCAGTCGGCGGCGCTCGCCAGCGCGACGACGGCGTGCCCGCAGATCAACGGTGACGAAAGCTACACGCTCAAGCGCGCGGACGGCACGGTCGTTGACGGACCGACGGTGCCGATGACGGCGAGTGGCAAGTTCATCTTCAACCGCGTGGATCCGACGCAGGGCGCCGGCGTCGCGGCCGTCTGGACTGCCAGCGACTACAACGTCAAGACCAACGCCACTCCCGGTGCGGGCGAGGCGCCCGGCAAGGTCAACGGCCCGTACATCAGCGAATTCGCCGACGCGGCTGGGACCAACAACTTTGTCTACGAGTACGTCGAAGTCTACGTCGACCCGGGGATGTGAGGGCTACGGCGCGGGAGGCTCGCTCGGGCTCTCGGCGACCAACGGCCGCTCCCGCAGGTCCAGCGATTCCACACGCATGCCCGTCCGCATCTCAACGGTCGCCTCCACAAGCCGCCAGAAGCTCGCGGCGACCGCCGCCGGCGCGTCGGCAAAGTCCTCCGGCACGGCCCACAGCGCGGGGCGGCCGTTCACGCGCACGCGCTCGATCACCGGCGCCGGGTCGGCAACGCGCAACACGTCGTTCGCCAGCCACGCGTGGTTCGGCCCCGTCCCCGCGGTGCCCTGCCACTCAAGCGGCAGCTGACCCACCGTGGCCGCGCCGTCACCCGCCGGCAAGCCCAGCCAGACCGGCGTGTCATGCCACCAGCCCAGCGGTTGCAGCCCGCCCACGACGGCAACAAAGCGCTGCGCGGCCGTCGGCGCAAGCTGGGTGGCATGCAGCTGTTTCGGGTCGATTTTTCGGTACGCCAGCGGTGCGAGACCCGGCTGCGGACCCTGCCGCATCCCGGCCTTCTCGCGTCCGGAAAGCGCGCGCTGCGCCAAGCTGCCGACGTTTGGCCCGAGCGCGCCGGCATCCTCCGCGGAAATCAGCGCGCCGCCCGTGCCCCACGCGTCCAGCACCCAGGAAAGCGCGGTATCGGTCTGGTCGGACAGCACATGGACGTCCCAGCCGCCCGCCAGCAGCGCCTCGCGCACCGCGAAGATCACGGAACCGGTGTCGGCGGTCGCGATCGACACCCACACGGTCCACCGGCGGCCGTTGCGCGCGTCCACGTCCAGCGCCTCCGGCACGCCATCCTGCCCGGCGATCGCATTGACCGCGACAAGCGACTCATTCGCGGCGCGAATCGCCTGCAGCCGCTTGCTCAGGTCGTCCTGGGTCTCCGGTTCCTTGCCCTCTGGCACGCTCAGGATGAACCGGTAGGCCGCGCCGAGCGACTGGACCGTGGGCCGGAACACGCTCTTGCTCTCCTGCGCGACCGTGCGCAGGCCGCTGTCAATGTCAGTGGCCTCGCCGGTCACCGGCGCGTCGACCATCCAGAACGTCGTCGGCAAATGGCCATTGCGCGCTTCCCGCGTCGGCTCGCCTTGTTCCACCGAAACGTCGACGAGGCGGTCCATGGGCACCGCGGGCAGCGCCTCGCCGTTCGCCGTCCAATGCCGTTTCAGCTTGATTTCCGCCAGCACATTGCGCGCTTCGTCCAGGGCGGGCAGCGGGTCCATGGCAACGGTTTTGGCCAGCCAGCCCCGCGCCGCCTCCACAACGTCATTCAGCGCGATGCCGTTGGCCGCCAGCGCGACCGGCATCACGCGCAGGGCCAGCAGTGGCCGGACCGCACCGGTCAGGTGCGTGCGCACCGCGAACTTGGAGACCTGCTGGAGCGCATTCGCGTGCGCATCCGCATAGCGCGTCGCCTCCAGGCGGCCACCCATCGCCACCATCTCCAGCGCCGCAATCGCCCGGGCCCCGCGGGCAATGGCTTCCGCGACCGGTTCTGCCATCCCGGAAGGCGGTGCGGCTTGCCAGGCGTCCAGCACCGCATCCACAGCGGCTGAGCCTTTGGCGGCGGTCGCGGCAAACCGCACAACGGCGCGCGCTTCACCGGGCCGCGCGCGCGTCACGACGAGTTCGACGCCCGGCAACGTCCGCAGCGCGGCGGCGAGCGGTCGCAGCGCGGCATCCACGGACTCAGCATCCAGGCCGGGCGCGTTGGCCAGCAGCAGCACATCGGTCGCCACGTTGGGCCGCCACGACTTTGCCGGCGCCAGCACGCCCTGCCAGCGCTGCAACCGCGGGTCGGCGGGCGGGCGCGGCGCGGCGGGCTTCACGGCCGAGCTGGCAGCCGTCGCCTGGTCATGCCCCGGCGCATGGGGCTTGGCCGTCTCCGCGTCCCGGTTGCAGCCCGCCACAAGCGTCACGGCGCTAAACGCCAGCAGCACCACCCGCCACGCGCGCTTCCGCTGGGCCACCAAGTCTCGCATTCTGCCTCCCTTCATTACCTGAATTTGCCGCGCCAAGCATAGCGGGGGCCCGCGTTGAAGCAACCCAAGGCCGCGGACTTGGCCCGGACCGCGCGATCAACGGGCGACGGCTGCTTCCACTTCCAGCGCCGCGGCGGGCAAGCAGCCCTGCCGGCCATTGGGCAGGCGCACCTGGACCCGGCCATCCGCCATCTCTGCCAGCTTGTGCACTTCCAGGCCCTCGGGCAGGCCCAGATCGTCGACGTCGGATTGGCCTTGGCACGTCGTCAGTTGCGCGTCCTCTTCCACGACGACGGCCAGCACCAGCGCCTGGCGTTCTGCGTTCGCCCACAGGAGCGCGCCAACCGCCAGCAGGTGCACGGAGCCCGCCATCGCCAACAGCGCCGTGGTCCGCCGCGGATGCGACGTGGCGCCACGGCCCAGCAGTCGCCACGCCAAAAGGCCGCTCGCCAGCATGCCGGCCAGCAGCGCCAGCGCGCCCAGGAAACCACGAGGCGCGGACTGCGCAAAGATCACGTCCAGCGAAGCCGACTCGTCAAACACGTGCAGCGTCGCGTGGTGCCGTCGCGCGCGATCCGTCAGTTCCGCGCGCACCGCCTGAAGGTTGGCCGCGATGTCGGCTTTGAGCGGCGCATCGGGCCGCAGTTGCAGCGCGACCTGATACTGCGCCACCGCGCGGCCGAGCTGGCCGAGTTGCACCAGCGTGTTCCCCAGATTGTAGTGAACCGCCGCGACTGGCAGCTCGTGGCTGAGGAGCGACTCATAGCGGTCGCGGGCCTTGACGTAGTCGTGCTGCGCATAGGCCTGATTGGCGGTGGTGAACGTCTCGTCCAGCGTCGCGGCCTGACAGTTGTGCGGAACCAGCGCCGCGCCGAGCAGCGCCAACAGCACCACCGCCGACTTCGCCACCACCGGCAGCGCGGAACGCAGCAGCACGGCGTCGATTTGCGCCACGCGCTCAGCCAGCCGGCCGGTCGTCTGCACCAAATCGCTCTGGCGATCGCCCGCGGGGGCAAAGCGGCCAAAGTCGCAGTGCTGCAGATCCGCCGCCAGTTCCCGCGCCACGTCCTGTGGCACGCCGCGGCGCTGCAATTCCTCCACGACGCCTTGCTCCGTCAGGCCGCCAATTTCCAGCAATGCAACTTGCGCCAGGTACTCCGTCACGACCTGCCGCGCCTGACCATACCCTTGGCTCGGCTCGGTCGCGGCAGCCTGCTGCAGGCGCGCTTGCGCTTCCGGCAACGCCGCGCGCCGCATTTGCTCGGGAGCCGCGCGCGCCTTGCGCCGCCTTGCGCCGTAGACCGCCAACGTCGCCAGCGCCGCCAGCCACGGCAACAGCAGCAACACGTGGAACAGCCACGACTGCGTCCAGGACCGGCCATCGCTCGCTGCCAGCTTGGCCTCCGCGGCATTCGCACGCAGGCCCTCGCGCGCATGGATCGCCGCGGGCGCGCCGGGAACCGTCCCTTCCGTCGTGGCTGTCGCCGCCGCCGCCAGCGCCTGACCGCGCACTTCCAGGGCAAACGGCCCGAGCGACTGCGCGTCAAACCGCTCCTGATACGGGTCAAACGCCGCCCAGGCGATCGCCGGCAGTTCCACGTGGCCCGGTCGCGCAAAGCTCAGCATCCACTGCCACGTGCGGGTGCCCTGCACGCCGTTGGCGTTGCGCGTCACGCCGGCGTCGTCGCGCTTCGTCAGCATCTCCGCGGTCATTCCGTCCAGCGCCGGCAACGTCAGCGGCTTCAAGCCCAGCAGATTGCCATCGCCGCTGACCGTCACGGTGAACAGCAGCCGCTCGCCCGTTTGCACTTCCAGCGTCCCGCCGCGCTGGGCACCGGTCGCGCCCGCGGTCTGCAGCGTCGCGGCGATGTGCAGCCGTCCCACGTTGCCGTCGACGAACCCCTCGGGCCTTCCCTGCGTCGGGATTGGCCGCACCTGCAAGTCGATTGTCGACGCGCTCACCTTCTGCGCGCGGGAATTCAGCGTCTCGATGCGATAGCGCGGCCCCTCGAGCCGCACCGGTCCCGGCGTCGATGCCACCAGGAGGTCGCGGTGGGTCGTCTGGCGCTGGTACGGCTGGCCGGAGAGCACGATCGACTCCGCGCGCGCCATGGCGTCGTCGCGCAGGCTCTCCGGCGTCAACTTGCCATAGTTCGGCTCCGCCAACGGCCGGATGCCCGCGGTCGCCCGCTGCCGCGTCCAATACAGCGCGTACGACACGACGAACGGCTGCCCGACGAACGGCTGATTGGTCGACAGCGTCGGGTGGACAAAATACGGTTGCCCGACGTACGCGTTCAGATCCGTCGCGACTTCCGGCTTCTCAACGCGTTCCGTCTCCACCGGCGCCATGACCTGCACGGTCACGGTGTCCGACTTCGCCACGACGTTGCTGCCATCCAGGACCACGACCGGGCCAATGCGGAACGACCCCGCCCGCGACGGCGTCGCCGTGTACATCAGCGTCTCCGTCCGCTGCATCGACCCACCGATCACGCTCAATTGCTGCTGCTGGCCCGTCCGCTGCACTGTCCAGCCTTCGATCTCCGGCTCGGTCATCTCGTCAAACGTGCCGCTCGCCCGCACGGTGAGGCGCAGTTCGTCGTCCAGCGACAACTTTTGGGTATTGACCTCCAGCGTCACGCGCGCCGCCGCCCAAGCCAGCGCGGGCAGGGTGGTCAGGAGCAGCACGAGGGCCGCACGGGTGAACTGGCGCATACGCGGCACGGCTTACCAGTCCTTCGTCGGCGTCTGGTTCTTGAAAGGCGACTTCCGCAGCGCTTCCTCCGCTTCCAGGTTGGTCGGATTGTGGTCCGCGCGCTGCATCTGCTGCTCCAGGGCCTGCTGGTCGGGCGGCGGCTCCTTCTTCTCCTCGTCTTTCTTCTCCTGGTCTTTCTTGTCCTGATCCTTCTTTTCGTCGTCCTTGTCCTTCTCGTCCTGCTCTTTCTTCTCGTCACCCTTGTCAGACGGCGGCGGCGGTTCCTGGATCTGCAGCACGTAGAAATTCTCCACGTCCTTGTCCGCCCACGCGCGCAGCTTGATCACGCGGTCCTTCTTGTCGCCCTCGATCGCCACGCCCGTCACCGCGGTCCGGCCTTTGCGCGCCGCTGGCGAGTCGTCAATCGGCGCCACGGACTTCTTGCCCTCCGCGCCCTGCCGCTGACCTTTTGCCAGGCTCGTCTTGCCGCTTTCGTCAAAGAGCTCCAGCTCCACCGGCCCGTGGGACAGATCGTAGCGCGCGGTAATCTGCAGGTTCTGCGCGGCCTTCTGGTTGATCGCCAGCCAATCCTGATCGCCTTTGCAGATCCGCATCAGCTTTTCGCCGTCCATTTCCAGCGGCTTGGCCGCCGCCGCGCTGTCGTTCGGCTCATACTCGTCGTTGCCTTTGGGGCAGGGCGGCAGGATGCGCAGCTTCAGCGTGTACGGCAGGTCCAGCCGCGCGGCGCGTTGGTCGACGATGGGCGCGGGCAGATTGGCCGGCAGCATCACGTGCGCAATGGGCGTCGGCGCTGCGGCCGGCGGCTGTCCCGGCATCTGGCCTGTCGGCATCGGTGGCGCGCCCGGCTGGCCCTGCGGCATGGGCACCGCGCGGATGCCCGGCGGCTGCGGCATGCTCGGCCCCGGCGGCGGCTGCGGCGCCGGCCCCATCTGGACTGAACCCGGCGGCAGGGTCGGCAGCGGGAAATGCGGCGGGGCCACGCCTCCACCCGTCACGCGCACACGGTAGGTGCCCGCAGGCGGCGCCAGCACCGCGGCCGTGCGCGAGACGGTTTCACCGCCCGGCCCGCCGATCGCCTGCCCCCAAATCTGGCCCTTGTCGTCCCACACTTCCACGGTCAGCGCGCCCGCGAGATCCTGCGCGTCCGGCAGCTCCTTCACGTCTGCCACCAGATCGACAAACAGGCTCTCGCCTGCCTTCAACTCCACCGCGTACCAGTCGTCGTCGCCCGGGCACAGCTGCAGGTTTTCCAGCGGCGCCTGCAGCGATTCCGTCGCGAGCGGGTTGCTCTGCGCCGCCTGGTCGTTGTCCTCGTACGCGTCGTCGCGCAGCTGGCACGGCGGCAGCACGGCGACTTCCGCCTCGTAATCCGCTTCCGTATCCAGTCCGCCGCGCACCTGCAGCACGTAGCGCCCGCCCACCAGCGCGCGGGCGAACCGCACCGCTTGGCCGTCCTGGCTCTTGCGGCTCACCGCCACTGGCTGCCCGTCAGGACCGAGCACCGTCAGCACCACGGCATCCGCGCCGATGTCCACCTTGGTCTTCGCCTTGACCATCAGACCCTGGCCGGGCTGCAGATCCACCGCGAAGTTGTCGTCGTTCAGCGGGCACAGCCGACCTTTCAGCGGCTCGCCCAGCGTCACCGCCCGCGCGGTCGCGAACGTGTCGTTGGGCTCGTAGCGATCCTCAATCCGCGCGCACGCCGGCAGCAGCTTCAGCGTCAGGTCGTACGTCGTCTCCACTTCCGCGATGTTGCGCACGTCGACCATCACCGGCGTCGCCTGCTCCACCTTGCCCAAATCCACCGCGTCCAGCGGCGCCTGCCCTTCCGGCGCGCCACGCAGCACGGTCTTCCCGTCCGGGCCAATCAGCCATACGCCCAGCTTGGGCGGCGTCGCGCCGCCTTGCGGGTCATCGGGTTCCGCCGCCGGGCTGGTGTCCGCCTTGGTCTTCAACGTCGCGCTGAACCGATCGCCCGGCTGCAATTCCACGCGGAAGATGTCGCGATCCTCCGGGCACGCGCGCAAATCCAGCACCTGCTCGCGTTGGTCCGCCGCGAACGCCAGCGGCGCCGCCTGCTCCGGCGTGTCGTTGGGCTCATTGGTCTTGTCCCGCGAGCGGCACGGCGGAAACGCGGAGAGCCGCGCCAGTTCCAGGTTGCGGCGCGTCTCCGTCCGCTTGGGGTCCAGCAGCAGCGCCGTCTCCAGCGATTTCACCGCCTCGCGGTAGTGCGGCAGCGGATCCTCGCCGGCTTCCGGCTGCTCCGCTGGCTTCTCCTCGGCGTCCTTGTCCTTCTTGGCAGGCTTGGGCGCGGTTTTTTCCAGCGTCAGGCCCCACTGCAGCTGCGTTGTCCCCAGCGCATAGTGGATGTCCGCCTCCAGCGCGGCATCCCGCTCTTTCACCGCGCCCAGCGCGCGGGACAAGCTTGTCACCGCATCTTGCCGCGCACCCAGCGCCGACTGCGCCAAGCCCAGGCCGTACCACAACAGCGCGTGCTCCGGCCGCGTCATCTGCGCGGTCTGGAACGCCTTGACGGCCTCCGCCGCCTTGTTCTCCGCCAGCCGCTCGCGGCCATCGCGCACATCGGGATTCTCGCGCTGCAGCCACGACGGCAGCGCGTGGGCGGGCATTGGCAGCGCGAGCGCAAGCAACGCCAGCGCCGGCGCCAGCTTGCGGATGCGCTTGCGGGAGCCCAGCAGCCACTCGATCAGCAAGAGCAGCAGCGCGGGACCCAGCAGGTACTGAAAGCGGTCCTCGCCCAACTGCTGGAACTGCGCCTGGTATTCAGCCTTCTCCAGCGCGTCCAGGCTCAGGAACACCTGCTGCGCAATCGACTGCCGGTCGTAGTGGAACGACTTGCCGCCCGTCGCGGTCGCGATCTTGTCCAGCAGGTCCATGTTGAGCGCGGAGAAGACCAGGTTGCCTTGCTCGTCCTTTTGCGAGCCGACCGACGAGCCGTCCTGCCCGAGAATCGGCACCGGATTGCCCGACGCGGTGCCGACGCCGACGGTGAAGATGCGCACGCCTTTCTCCGCCGCCTTCTGTGCCGCCTCCACGGCTGCGCCTTCATGGTCCTCGCCGTCGCTGAACAGCACGATCGCCTTGTTCTTGGAGCCGCGGAACTGCGCCATCAGGTTGTCGCGGGACTCCGCCTCGGCCTTCTCGCGTTCGCCCGTCAGCGTCTCGACCGCCAGGCCAATCGCCCGGCCGATATTGGTCCCGCCCACCGGCAAGTCCTCCGGCTTCAGGTCGGCCATGTACATGCGAATGACGTCGTGATCGGCCGTCAGCGGGCACTGCACAAACGGGATGCCGGCGAACGGAATCAGCGCCACACGGCCGCCCGCGAGCTTGTCCAGCAGCGCCGAGATTTCCAGGACGGTGCCTTGGAGGCGATTGGGCACGACGTCCTTGGCGAGCATGGACTTGGACGCGTCCACCACGACGGCGATGTCGATCCCGGCGTTGCTCACTTCCGTCTCCCGCAGGCCGTAGCGCGGCCGCGCCGCCGCCAGCACCAGCAGCAGCGCCGCCAGCGTCCAGAGCACGATGCGCGCCACGGAGCGCTGCGGCGACCAGCTTGCCGCCAAACGCGCCATCATCGGCACCGAGAGCAGCTGTTCCAGGATCTTGCGCGTTGAGAAGTGCTGCGCCGTCGCCCATGCCGCCAGCAGCAGCACCGGCGCGAGCAGCCAGAGCAACTGAGGATTGGCAAAAGTGAGGGTGTCCGACATCATCGCAAAGATCCTGAAACGGTTGAGCTTCTATCCCGGAATCGTCCGCAGCCACGTCCGCCGCAGCAGGACTTCCACCGCGAGCAGGCCAAGACCGACGAGAAGCCACGGCCAGAACAGCTCGCGGCGGTGCGTGCGCACCTTGGTCTTGAACGTGGTCTTTTCCAAGTCCTTGAAGTCGTTTGCAAACTTCTTGGCATCGTAGCTGTCGTAGAAATGTCCGCCGGTCAACTGGGCAATCTGCGCCAACAGCTCCGGATCCGTCGGGAACGGCCGCTCCGGGCGCTGATACACGGTGTGGCCAAAGCGATCGACAATCGGCGCGCCGCGCATCGGGTCATACGCCGGCAGCCGCGTTTCCTTGCCCGAGCCGACCTGGAACGTGAAGATCTTCACGCGGTCCTTCTCCGGCAGCGACGCGACGTATTTGGGCACCGTGAGCGGGTCCAGCTTGCCGCCTTCCTGCTTGCCATCGGTGATGAGAATCAGCATCCGCGAGCGCGACTTGGACTTCTGCTTGTTCTTGTCCAGCGACGTGTCCAGCCGCATCCACGCGCGGTTCAACGCGTCGCCGATCGCCGTGCCGCCGCCGTTGATTGTGCAGTCGTTGTGGCAATTCTGCCGGTCGTTGTTGGTGCGCCGGCCGTCGTCGAGCACCAGCTGGTCGAGCGCGTTGAGCAGGCGGATGTAGTCGAGCGTCGGCGGAAAGCGCAGGTAGGCTTCCGAGCCGAAGATCACAAGCCCGATGCGATCCGATTTCCGGCCGCGGATGAAGTCCTTCAGGATCTTCCGCGCCGCCTCAAAGCGATTGTCCGGTTCACGGCCGTCGTCGTGCAGCTTCTGGATGTTCTCGTCGGACATGTCGATCGCGTTCATGGAGCCCGAGAGGTCGAGCGCGATCATGATGTCCAGGCCTTCCGCGCTCAGCTCCTCCGTATCGACTTGTTGCGGCCGCGCCAGCGCCACGACGAGCAGGCACAGCGCCAAGCCGCGCAGCCAATCGGGCAGGGTGTGCAGCCGCGTGCGCAGCGTTGGCTTGACCTGCTTGAGGATCGCCACGCTGGAGACCTGCACGGTTGCGGGCCGCGCGCGCGTCCGGGCCCAGGCGATGGCGGCGACCGCGAGGACGCTCAGCAGGAACCAGGGATGTTCAAAGCTCCAGGTGTTCATACCGGCCGCCCTCCGAGCACCAACGGCGCCATCAGGAGGATCGCCGCCAGCAGGACGACCACGACCGCGGGCCACCACGCCGGCTTGCCCTTGCGCATCCCGTGGCGACCGTCGATTACGCGCGTTCCGGCCCACTGGTCGCCAAACCGCCGCTGTTCCGGCAGCGCCAGCGCGGTCCAAATCTCCGCGACAAAGCCCGCGCCCGGCACGGCCAGCAGCAGGTTGCGCTTGAGCTTGGCGCCCCAGCTCGCCATCTTGGCGATGAGAATCGAGGCGTCCTCCGGCGGCGCGTCGTCGTTCCAGGCGCGGCGCGCGTCGTTGCTCTCGACTTCAAACGCCGCGATCTCCAGGCCCGTGATGGCCTTGCCAGGCGACGATCCGCCCACCGCGTCGCGCAGCGCCAGCCAGACAAACCAGAGGACATACGCGGCGTCAAAGAGGCCCTGCCGGCCCGTCCGCATGGCCAGCAGCGCCAGCGCGCAGGTCGCCAGCGAGCCGCCCAACAGGTCAATCGCCAACGCGCGGACCCGCAGCGCAGTCGGCGCCATCACCTGCAGCCGCAGCTTCTTCTGTTGCGCAAGCCGCGCCGTTTCCGCCGCGCGCAGCCGGTCGAGCTCCTCAGCCGTCTGCATCGTCTTCTGCACGACTTCCTGGACGAACAGGTGCAGTTCCGCCAATTCCTCCGGCGTCGCTGGAAGGCCGGCGAATTTCACCAGATCGGACGTGTCGGCAAACCGCTGGAGTTCCTCCAGGCGCACGAGCTTGAGGTCGAGCGCCTTCACGCGCTCCAGCAGTTCCGTGCTCGTCATGTCCAACGCGTAGAACCGGAAGCGGCCGCCCAGGTATTCGCGCAGGATCTCAGAGAGTTCAGCCACCACCACGCGCGGCGTCTCATTGGCCAGCCGGCCAGAACGCTCCAGGTCCGTCAGTCGGCCAATCGCCACGATGTGCGGCGGCACCGTCGCCTTGGGCCGCAGCAGCGCCGCGCGGTGCTTGTAGACTTTCAGCCCCAGCGCGGTCAGCCCGCCGGACAGCAGCATCATCGCCAGGACGAGCAAGGCGATTTCCAGCGGCACGTTCTCTTCAATCAACGGCCGCGGCTGCGGGAGCGGCGACGGCGCCACGTTGTTGTCGTTGGCAAATTGGCTCTTCACGACGATCTTCATCGACGGAATCGTCACGGTACCGCTCTCGCCGGCACCGCCGCCCGCCGTCACGATGTGGAAGGGCACCTCGATGGGCGGCGTGCGCAGCAGGCCGGCGCGCACCACGAGCAGCGGCACATGGAACGTCTCCGTGACCTGACCGCCCGCCTCCTGACGCTCAGACTTGCCCGGATTGGCCGGATCCGCGAGCAGCGGCCGGAGGTTGGGGCGCGCGGGAAAAAACACGCGGTAGTTGCTGGGATACTGCAGCGTCGCGACGAGCTCCAGCGAATCGCCAAACGTCGGCGTCGTCGTGGACAGCTTGGCCTGAACCTTCACGGCGTCCGCGGCATTCGAGGTCGGACTCGCGGCGGCTGGCAAAGGCGCAGGCGCGTCCGCCCAAACAGGCGTCGCGATGGCGAAAACGATGAGGAAGATGAGGTTTCGCATCACTGGCGGGCCGCCCTTCGGCGGAAATACGCCACGAGGCTCTTCAGGTAGTCCATGCCGACCGTTGCCGGAATGGGTTCCATGCCAAATTTGCGCGCCAGCTGCTCGCGCTTGCGCTCCGCCACTGCCGATTGCCGCCAATGGTCCTGCACGCTCGCGGCGTTGTTCGCGTCAAAGTGCACAATCTCCGCCGTTTCAGGATCTTCCAGCAGCCACAGCCCTTCCAGAATCGGCCACTTCTTGTCGACTTCGTCCGCCGTGACAATCGGCACGACGTCGTGGCGGCCAGCGAGCACGCCCAGCGAACGGTCATAGCCATCGCCGAGGAAATCGGAAAGCACAAAGACGACTGCGCGCTTGCGGGCGATGCGTGCCACGTAGTCCAGCGCGACGTCCGTGCGCGTGCCTTTGCCGGCGGGCTGGAACCGCAGCAATTCCTGGACGATGCGCATCACGTGGCCGCGGCCCTTCTTGGGCGGGATGTAGCGCTCGATGCGGTCCGTGTAGAGGATGAGGCCGACGCGGTCGTTGTTGGAAATCGCTGAAAACGCCAAAACTGCTGCGATTTCAGCGGCCAGCTCGCGCTTGGACTTGTCCTTGCTGCCGAATTTCTGCGACTCGGAAAGGTCCACGACGAGCAGCACCGTCAGCTCGCGCTCCTCCACGTACTGCTTGACGAAGATGCCGCCGGTGCGCGCCGAGACATTCCAGTCGATGGTGCGGATGTCGTCGCCCGGCTGGTATTCGCGCACGGAGTCAAAGCTCATGCCGCGCCCTTTGAACACGGCGTGGTATTGCCCAGCCAGCGTGCTGCTGACGAGACGGCGCGCGATGATCTCGATCTCGCGGACGCGCTGGGAAATCGACTTCTCTTGCTGGGCCAATGTCATGTGCTCTTTGCAACCTTCCGAACGCGCTGGAGCGGTGGCTCTGTCAGACAGCTAACGCAATCGCCATCGACGATGGCACTTACGGAACGGCGACGCGGTCGAAGATCCGCTGCACCACGTCTTCACTCGTCAGGTTCTCCGCCTCGGCCTGATACGTCAGGATGACGCGGTGCCGCAGCACGTCCAAGCCCACGGCCTTGATGTCCTCCGGAATCACGAACGCGCGGTGGCGCAGGAACGCGTGGGCCTTGGCCGCCTGCGTCAGGAAGATCGACGCACGTGGGCTCGCGCCGAATTGGATGAACTCGCTCAGATCCCCCAAGCCGTACGCCTTGGGCTCGCGCGTCGCAAACACGATGTCGACGATGTACTGCTTCAGCTTGTCGTCGATCAGGATGTCCTCCACGACCTTGCGCGCCCGCATCAGCCCGGGACCGTCGATCACTGGATTCAGCGTCGGCACGTAGCCGGACGTCGCGTTGTTGAGGATCGTCAATTCATCGGCGCGGGTCGGGTACGTGACCTTCACCATGAGCATGAAGCGGTCAACCTGTGCTTCCGGCAGCGGATACGTGCCCTCTTGCTCGATCGGATTCTGCGTCGCCAGCACCAGGAACGGCTCGTCGAGCGTGTACGTCTCGTCGGCGATCGTCACCTGATGTTCCTGCATCGCCTCCAGCAGCGCCGACTGCACCTTGGCCGGCGCGCGGTTGATTTCATCCGCGAGCACCAGATTCGTGAAGATCGGCCCGCGCTTGACCTTGAAGGTCTGATCTTTCGGATTGTAGACCTGGGTGCCCAGGATGTCCGCCGGCAGCAGATCCGGCGTGAACTGGATGCGCTGGAAGTTGATGGAGAGCGCCCGCGCCAGCGTCTTGCACGTCAGCGTCTTGGCGAGGCCCGGCACGCCTTCCAGCAGCACGTGGCCGCCGGTCAGCAGGCCAATCAGCAGGCCCTCAATCATGTGGGTTTGGCCCACGACGATCTTGCCGGTCTCAGCCAGCAACTGGTCGACGAACTGCGACTCCTGGCGAATCATCTCGTTGAGCGAGCGAATGTCCTGCATGAATCCTCGGCTGTCTTGGGCGCCAACAAAAGCGTGGCGCTGAGCGGTCAAACGTAGAGCGCGGTTCCGGTATTCCCGGCGTGCGCACGCGCGGGCGGCAAGATAGTACGGTGTTGTAGATTGTCGAGGGGCGAGCCGTGTTATCTGAACCGCTGGAAGTAGACGCCTTCAGATTTGAAGTCGCCGGACCACGCCGCGATGTAGATGTCGACTTCCGGCACGTAGCAGATCGAGGGCGAGATCGGCAGCGTCGTCTTGGCGCCGAGGTTGACGATCGGTCCCAGCGCGCTGCCTCCGTCGATCGGCGAAGTTGTCGTGAATTTACGCACACGCAGCGGATTGGCGTCCGTCGGATTGGCCTGGGTCTGCAGCACGACGACTTGCGGCGACTCGCCGGCCATCGCGCGAATGCTGCCGATGCCGCTGTCCACCGTGATCTCGCCGACCACGGGCGTGCCGGAGAAGTCGACGCGGCGCATTTTCAAGTTCGTCGCGGGCGATCCGTCCAGGGCAAACGCCAGGAAGCCGGGCGATCCGCCGCCAAAGATGCCGATGCCGGGCATGGGCGCGTCAGCCGTGACCCCGCCGACGGTCATTTCCTGATTGCTGGAGCCGATGGCCGTCGGGTTGATCGTGAAGACGCGCATGAACGCGCCAAGCGTGGGATCGCGCCACGTGAGGCCCATTGTTGAATCGAGCACTGTCGCGCTCGCCGTCGTCGCCGGCGGATTGACCAACTGCAGCGGATTGTTGTCCGTGAAGCTGAAATCGCCCTCGACCCGTCGGGCGCGGATGCCGCCCGTGGTGGGCGACCAGATCACGAGAAAGCGCGCATTGGGCAGGGTCACGATCTGCGGGCTGCAGGTGCCGTTGCAGGCGTCGTCGCCCACGGCGATCGGCAGATTGGCGGCGAATGTCCCGGTGTTGGTCAGCGAACCGTCCGCCTCCAGGCCGCGCATCCACACGCCCGTCGGCGCGGGCACGGAGAAGCCGTCCTTGCCGTTCTTGCCTTCCCAGACCAGCAGCGTCTTCTTGTTGCTGACTGCGGCCGTCACCCAGCCGAACACGGGGTCGATCGCCGGATTGGGCTGGCCCTTGGGACCGACATTGCCTTGCACGAGCGCTGGCAACGTCGTGACGGTCTGGCCCGTCTTGGCGTCGATGATCCACATCGCGATCTCGGATTGCGTCACGTTCTTGATGCGCCGCCACGTGAGCAGCGCCTTGCCGTTGCCGATTGCGTTGACCGACACGCGGCTGGCGTGGAGATCGGATTCCGGCGTGACAAGGCTCGACGTCTCCACGAGCGTGGGCTCGTCCAGCACGTCGATGCCGTAGTTGCCGTCACGTTCGATGACGAACGCGCCGACGATCGGCGTCTGGTCGAGCGTCCGGCCGAGGAAAGTGCCCTTGAAGTAGCCTTTGTCGGTCTGGTCGAGCCAGAGTCGGCCGGCGATCGGCGTCGCGGGCTGGTTGAGACCGGCTGGCGAGACGATGGTGAGGCCGATGGAAAGCGAGCCCTTGGCGGGCGCCTTGCCGAGCTCAAAACTGTCGCCGGAGACTGCGCTCGCCGGAAAGCGCACGGTCGCGTCAACGCCGCCGGGCGCAAAGAGTTGGCCGAGGACCTTTACCGTGTCAGGCGCGACCTCATCGACCCGCTTGGCCGGGGCCGAACCGGCGTATGTCGCCGTCGCGCCGGTCAGCACGAGGCCATCGGGCCAGTCGGTCGTCAGCGCGATCTCCGGGCTGGCGACGCCGTCGACCGTCACCGTCAGCTTGGCCGTGCCGGGACGCACCCCCGCAATCTGGTAGTCACCGGCGTCGGCGGTCTGCCAGATTGCGATCGGCGGCTGGTCCTTGGCGGATGCGGCGATCGCGGCACCCAGCGCCAGCGGCTTGCCGTTGACTTGAAACACAACAATTTCTGTGGCTTTTGGCGCGCCATCGACGCCAATCTTGTGATCGACAACGACCTTCAGCAGCGTGGTTCCACCGAGCTTGACGCTCGGCGCCGTCTGCGCCGCCACCGCGAGCACATCGGTGGCCGTCCCAGTGTCGACAAGCACGTCGGGCGCGATGTCGGGCTTGGGACCCAGGTCTTCCTCCACCACCGGCACGTCCTGCACCTTGGCCTCAAAGCCAAAGGCCGTGTCCAAGGCGTCGTTGTCCGTCACGGTGTCGGGCGTCGTCGTCGGCGTTTGACCGCACGCCGCCAGCAGCAGCAGGCCAAGCGCCAGCGCGCAGGAGACGGGTTTCAGGGCAAAGCGGGGCATCGGCACAGTCACTCCTCACCAGCCTGCGACAGGCGTGTGGTTGCAGTGCCCCAAGCATAGCGGAATGCGCGCGATCCGCGAAAGGCATGGATCCGTCTTGTTGCGCTTGCTTCCTGAACGGCCGATCGCTACAACCGGCGCGCGATGGACGACCTGCTGCACAATCTGCCCCTGTTGCCCGATGCGCTCCCAGACGTGCGCGTGCCGCCGCCTGGCCCGCGCTCGCGTGCGGCTTTGGCGACGCTGAAAGCCAACGAATCGCCGAATGTGACGGCCGTTGCCGATGATTTTCCGGTCGTCTGGCAGGAAGCGCGCGGTTGCGCCGTGCGCGATCTGGACGGCAACACGTACGTCGATGCCACGTCAGCGTTTGGCGTCGCGCTCATCGGTCACGGCCATCCCGACGTGGTCGCGGCGGTGCAGCATCAGGCGGGAAAACTGCTGCACGGCATGGGCGATGTGCACCCGCCGGCCGTGCGAATCGCGCTCCTGGAAGCGCTGACAGCGCTGGCGCCGGGCGATCTTGGCCACGCCGTCCTGTGCGGTGGCGGCTCGGAGGCGGTGGAAGTCGCGCAGAAGACGGCGCTGCTGACGACGGGCAAGCCCGGCGTGATCGCGTTCTCCGGCAGCTACCACGGCATGGGGCACGGCGCGTTGGACGCCACGAGCCGCCGCGATTTCCGCGCGCCTTTTGTCAGCCAGCTCGCGCGCAACACGACCTGGCTGCCGTTTCCGGATCCGGCGCGTCTGCCGGTGGGCGTCGCGCCGCACGATTTGTGCGCCCATACGCTGGAGCGCGTGGCCCAAGTGCTGGCGCATCCGGCGATGGGCGGCGTGCCGATCGGCGCCATCCTGATTGAGCCGATTCAAGGCCGCGGCGGCGTCATCGTCCCGCCCGAAGGCTTCCTGCGAGGCCTGCGGACGCTCTGCGATCGCCACGGCGCGCTCCTCATCTTTGACGAAATCTTCACCGGCTGTGGGCGCACGGGCGCGCTCTTTGCGTGCGAGACTGCGGGCGTGTTGCCGGATTTGCTGTGCATCGGCAAGGCGTTGGGCGGTGGCATGCCGATTGCCGCGTGCCTGGGCCGGCCGCACGTGATGGCGGCGTGGCCGGTGTCCCGCGGCGAGGCGCTGCATACGTCGACGTTCCTCGGCCATCCGGTCTCGGCGGCTGCGGCGCTCGCGACGATTCACGTGCTGCAGCGCGACGACGTGGCGGGGCAGGCGGCGCGCGTCGGCGAACACCTGCTCGGCCTTCTGCGCACGCACCTGGACGGTCACCCCTGGGTGCGGGAAATCCGCGGTCGCGGCCTGATGCTTGGCGTGGAGTTGCACGATCCGCGCTCGCACGAGCCCGCCACCGACGTGGCTTGGCGGACCGTCACCGGCGCGCTGCGGCGGGGCGTGATTCTGTTGCCGTGCGGCGTTCACGGCGAGGTGATCCAGCTGACGCCGCCGGTGAGCCTGTCGGCCGCGCAGCAGGAATGCGTGGTGCGGGCGCTGCGCACGGCGCTGGACGAGGCCATCGCGTGATTCGCGCTGACTGGCTGGAATTGCTGCGAGAATGGGCCGATGACTGGCGCGCGGGTCGGGCGCAAGCCTGGTCAGATGGGCGTTTTGCTGCGGCGCAAGCACAGCTGCTCAACTGGCAGCTCGCGCATAGCGCCGGCTTTGCCGCGTTTGCCCGCGCGCGTCCCGCCGGCCGCGTGCCGTTTGTCCCCGTCACTGCCTTCAAGGCCATTTCGCTGGCGGCGGACTACGTGCCGGAGAACGCTGCCATCGAGTTCCACACGTCCGGCACCAGCGACGGTCAACCCGGGCGAATCCGGCTGCTCGACGCGACGGCGTACGACGTCAGCCTGCTCGCCGGATTTCGCCATTTCATGGCGCCGGAGCCCGACCTGCGCCTGCGCTGCATCTCGCTCGTGCCGACCGCCGCCGTCCGACCGCATTCCTCGCTCGGGCACATGACCCAGCTGCTGTTCCGGCACCTGGACGACGGCCATGGCGGCTGGTTCCTCGGGCCAACGCTTGACGTGGACGGGCTGCGGGCCGCGCTGCTGCGGGCGATCGCCGATGGCGTGCCGGTGCTTGTCTTGGCTACGTCGTTGGCGATCCAGGCGTGGCTGGACGGCTGGCCGCCGGGCGAACTGCTGGTGCTGCCGCCGGGTTCGCGCCTGATGGACACGGGCGGGCCCAAGGGCCGCGCGCAGATGACCGACCGCGCGCAGCAGCACGCCTGGCTCGTCCAGACGTTCGGTTTTGCCGCGGACCTGCTGGTCGGCGAATTTGGCATGACTGAACTGGCGACCCCGCGCTACGAAACGACGCTGCGGGCCAAGCTTCTGGGCGACGTGCCCGCGGTGCGCGCCTACGCCGGGCCGCCGTGGCTGCGGACGGTCGTCCTGAATCCCGCGACGCAGGAACCGGTGGCGCCGGGTGCGATTGGGATGCTTGCGCACATCGATTTGGCCAACCTGGACACGCCGGCTTTCCTGCTGACGGCCGATTTGGGGCGGATGTTATCGCTTGATAACGGCCAGCAGGCGCTGGAACTGCTGGGCCGCGTGCCGGGGTCGGACTGGCGCGGCTGCGGTCTGGACGTGGAGACGCTGCTGGCGGAGATGGGCAGCCGCTAGCCGCCGCCGCGCAACACAGCCACTTGCACCGCGCGCGTGACGTCCGGGCCAAACGCCTCCCGCACCATCGCGCGCTGTTCGGCCGCAAAGGTGATCTGCCATTGCCGCACTTCACGCCGACTGCCAAACGTGTACTGCTCCAGGAGGCTGCCGTCCTCGCGCTCGTAGAGCCGCGCTGCGCGGACGCCCGGCACTCGCCGCATCGTCGGCAACAGCGTGTCGCGCAGCCAGTCGCCCAGCGCCGCCCGTTGCTCATCCGGCGCGGTCACCAGCACTTCCACGAGCAGTGGACCTTGCTTGGCGGTCAGGATGCGCTGCGTCAGTTCGTGCAAATCGGCGACCTTCAACTCGCCTTGCACCTGTCCCGCCGTCCCCGGGCGCCGCACCAGGCACGTGCGAAGTCCGCGCGCCTTGGCCAACTCAAGCGTTTGTTCAGACGTGCTCACGTGCAGCCACGCGTCCCGCGGCACCGCCGCCCGCGTCACGCCCGCGCGCACGGCCGCATCCCACGCGCGATCGGTCTGGAGGTGTGCGCGCAATTCCTCACTGCTGACGCACACGTCCCACCGCGTCTTGCAGGTCTGGCTGGCGTCCAGATGGTGCTGCGCGTCGCCGTTCGCCACCAGACCGATCTGCACGACATCCCGCAGGCTGTGGAGCGTCGGCAGCGCGTCGGGCCACGTCGGCAACCGGCCCAGATCCGCCGCGAACATGCCACTGGCCGCCGGGCGCAGATCGCCGCGCGCATCGGTCAGCGCCTGGCGCACCACTTCGCTCCAGCGGCGGAACGGTTCCGCCAGCGCGAGCTCGCCCAAACGCGCCACGAATCGGTCGACGTCGTCCGCCGCCGTCACGCCCGCGCGTTGGAGGCCGGCGCGCCAGTCAAAGAGCACGCCGGGGCCGTCAAAGGTCACCAATTGGATGTCGTTCAGCCAGTCGTCCATGGGCTGACCGTAGCGAAGATGGTCGACGGCGTCCACGGGCGGACGCAGCGACCGGTCCGTCAGCGGACAACGCGGCAAAAACAGGCAAGCCGGCCAGACCTTGCGATCTGACCGGCTCGGCTGTTCAGTGCGCGAGGCTTACAGCTTGCGCGCGTTCTTGGTCAGGTACTCGGCGACGCCAGCGGCGCTGCCTTTCATGCCGGCCTTGCCCTTCTCCCAGCCCGCCGGGCAGACTTCGCCGTTCTCTTCGCTGAACTGCAGCGCGTCGATCGTGCGGAGCATCTCGTCGATGTTGCGGCCGAGCGACAGGGCGTTGACGACCTGGTGCTGCACGACGCCGCTCTTGTCGATGAGGAAGCTGGCGCGCAGGCACTTCATGCCGTCAAACAGCACGTCGTAGTCCTTGCCGATCTGCTTGGACAGGTCCGAAACCAGCGTGTAGCCGATCTCGCCGATGCCGCCGTCCTTGACCTTGGTGTTGCGCCAGGCCCAGTGGCTGAACTTCGAGTCGATCGAGCAGCCGAGGACTTCCACGCCGCGGGACTTGAATTCCTCGATGCGGTGATCAAACGCGATGATCTCGGTCGGGCAAACGAACGTGAAGTCCAGCGGGTAGAAGAACAGCACGACGTACTTGCCCTTGAACTGCGACAGGCTGACGTTGCCGAAGCTGCCGTCAGCGAAAACGGCTTCAGCGGTAAAATCGGGGGCGGGCTTGGTGACGAGGACGCTCATGGGACTCCTTGGGTGGGTGCGAAAGCAAGGGCCGGAACAACAGGCACCGGCAGAAAAAAAGTGGCTACGGCAGCAAGGCCCGTAGGACCCTGAAGGTAGGATGATGGCCGCGCGCCGCAAGATGCGGGAGGCTGGTCATTACGGACCGAAATGGTCGCACTTGCGATTGCACAGGTCAAGACGCGTTTCGCGCAAGAAACTGCCGATCGCGACGATTTCTTGTCAAAACGCGCAAAAATGTTGCCAACCGGTCGCGCTATTGCAGGTTCTTTGGCGGAATCCAGCCGCCAAAGGCGTTTTCCAGCGCGATCGCTACGGCGATGGTCGTCGCGTCATTGCCGGAAATGGCGCCAACCTGCACGCCCAACGGCAAGCCGTGGACGCTCAGGCCGAGCGGCACCTGCGTGATCGGCATTTCCAGCACGTTGCCGATCGCCGTGTAGACCCAGTCGAGAGGCCGCAGCAACGGTTCGTTGTGGTGCGGCGCCGGACGCGTGTAGGACGGATAGAGAAAAATGCCTTGTGGACCAAGCATTTCCGTCATTTCTTTGCGCAGTTCCGCGGCCTGGGCGAGAAACTTGTCCTGACCCATCGGCAGCACGTGCTGCAGCACTTCCCCGATGCCGAGCGCGATCGCCGGGAACGTGTGCTCGGAGTGGCCGAGGCTCCACTTGACGAATTCCGTCCACGGATTCACGGGCCCCTTGTCGCCGCCCATCAGGCCCACGAACGGCGTGCCGTTGCCCGCGCTCATCGTCGCGCTCCACAGTTCAAAGGAATTCCGGAGCTTGTCGATCGACGCGGTCTTGACCGTCGCGCCGAGCTTGGCCAGCGCTTCTGCGGCCCGGCGTTGCGCGACGCGGAGTTCGGGATCGACCTCCAGGAAGCCGTTGTCCTCGATGGACCAAACGGTCAGGTCGGCGATGCGGACGTCGGCGGGATCGCCCGCCAGCACGTTCACGCAATCCGGGTCGTCGCCATCGGGTCCCGCCAGCAGGCGCACCAACGGCCAGAGATCCTCGGCGCGGCGGCACAGCGGGCCGGTCGTCAGCGTCCGGGACAAGCCCCGCGTCGCGACCGGATGATGGCCGGAATTCGGGATGATGTTGGACGACGGCTTGTGGCCAAACACGCCGTTGAAGAACGCCGGCATGCGAATGGAGCCGCCGACGTCCGCGCCGAGGCCAAACGGACTGGCGCCGGAGCCGATGATGCTGCCTTCACCGCCGGAACTCCCGCCGACGATGCGCTCAAAATCATAGGGATTGTTGGTCACGCCATACAGCTTGTTGCTGGATTCCATCCACATGCACAGCTCGGACGTGTTCGTGACGCCGATCACGATGCCGCCGGCCTTGCGGATGCGCGCGACCGTGGTCGCGTCCTGGGTCATCCGCAGCGCCTTGCGCGACACAAGACCTGCCGTGTGCGGCATGCCCGTCACCTGGATGCTCTCCTTGATCGTGCACGGTACGCCATGAAACTGCGGCACATTTTCCGGACCGACCGCCGCCAGCAAGCGATCCGCCGCGTCCGCTTCTTCCAGCGCCGCCTCGTAGCGATCCATGACGATCGCATTCAACTGCGGATTGTGGGCGCGCGCGTGGTCGATGTGCGCCTGCACAACCTCGCGGGAAGTCACTTGATTCTGGCGAATTTGCGCGGCCAGTTGCGTCGCGGAGAGGTGCAGCAGGGGATTCATGGCGCTCCGGTGTCGATCATTTCTTGGTTTTGGCCAGCTTGGCCGATTTGGCTGATTTGCCCGGCGCACCGCCGCTGCCGCGCGTCCAAAGACCATCCAAAGAGAGTGCGCCCGGGCCAAAAGCGGCGAGCACGAGCGAGAGCAACAGGTACAGGAACGCCGTTTCTTCCGTGAACGCGAAGGTCCAGTTGAACGTGTCCCAGTGCGCAGTCGCCATCGCCACGGCCATCACGGCCACCGCCGGCAGGGCAAAGAGCCGCGTGCCGAGTCCAACAACCAGCGCAGTGCCCGCCGCCGTTTCCGCCACCGCCGTGACCGCAAAATGGAGCTTGCCGCCGCCGGGCAGCTTCCAGTTCTTGTGGCCAAACAGCGTGAGGTCGCCAAACCACGCGATTTTGTCCTTGGACTTGCTCTTGCACTCCGCCGCGCGCATTTCCGCACAGTTGGCCTGCGGGTCGTCTTTTTCGCAGTCCGGAAGCGGGTCTTCCGCGCACTTCTCCATCAGCGTCGCCAGCTTGGCCTTGCCCGGCAGCGCGAGGCCCATGCCCAAAGTCAGCCGCAGCGCCAGCAACACCAGCGAAAGCGCCCACATGCGATGCGGAACCAGATGCGTGCGAAGCCACTGCAACATGTCGATTCTCCCGTGGCGAGCCAGATCCGGCGGCTACCATGGCTGAGGTTGGCGCGGACGTCAAAGGAAGCCGTCAGGTGTCTGCCGCCGCGGGCTTGCGGTAGACTCGCGGGGATGGAACTCAAGGATGACAGCATTGTGTACCTGGACGAGGCGCTGCTGATCCTCGACAAGCCGCCGGGACTTCCCGTGCACGGGACGCTGGACCCGGGGCGTGATCACCTGCTGCTCGCGGCGGCGCGCATGCTGGAACGGCGCGGTGAGGCGGTCGGGGAGCTGGGGCTGGGGCATCGGCTGGACGTCGGGACGTCTGGGCTCATCGCGCTGGGCCGTCGCCCGGACGTGACGGCGAAGCTGGCGGCGGATTTTGCCCAGCGGCACGTGGGCAAGGTCTACGTGGCGCTGACGGGGCGCATGGACCCGCTGCCGGATGCGCCGCTGGACGTGCGCAATCACCTGGGCGCCAACAAGGACCGCCGCGGTCCGCCGATGGTTGCGGTCCGCGCGGGCGGTGATCGCGCGTGGACGGTGCTGACGGTGCTGGCCGCGAGTCAGGACGCGGTGCTCTGGCGGGCAGAGCTGCACACGGGGCGGCGCCACCAGATTCGCGCGCACCTCGCCGGGCTGGCCATGCCACTGCTGGGCGACGCGGCGTACGGCGGGCACTTGCCGGCGCCGCGGCCGATGCTGCACGCCGCGCGCTTGACGCTGCCGCACCCGGTGACGGGCGAGGTGCTGCAGTTCCAGGCGCTGCTGCCGGCGGACTTTCTCGCCGCGGCGGCGCGCCTGGGGCTGGCGGACGTGAGCGCGATCGCGCTGTGACTTGTTCGTGAAAATGGCTGTAAAAACAATGAACTGACACGGCCGTGGGCTTTGTCGCACCCGCCTCGCTCCGCAGTGCCGGAGCCGACCGCCGGATCGCAACTGCTTGACGCAGATCGGCTTTTTGCCCGCTAGACGATCGTCAAGTAGGCCGCAGCAGGTCCGCGAACCAGCGAAAAACTTGCGCGATCGCCGCCCTGATGGAGCATCGCCTTGGCTTGTTGCCGAGGTCACCGATGCCTGCTGCTGTTCGATCCCGTCCGAATCTCCGTTCTGCGCTTGACAAACGTCTATCTGGGGCGTCGCACCTCCGGGTCGTGCCGCAACCGCACGTGGCGCGTCCAGCGCCGTTCCTCAAGTGGGTTGGCGGCAAGGGCAAGCTCCTGCCGTCCCTGCGGCCGTTGATGCCTGCCGGAAAGTTCCGCTACGCCGAGCCGTTCCTCGGCGGTGGCGCGGTCTTCTTTGACCTGCGCGCGGAGGACCGTCTGGAGCACGCGCTGCTCTGCGACGTCGGCCGCGATCTCGTGGGCGCGTGCCGCGTTGTCCGCGATCAACTGCCCGACCTGCTGACGCGCCTCCATGCGCACGAAGCGCACTACCTCGGCGAGAACGAGGAGAATCGCGCGCTGTACTTCTACGCCGTGCGCAACCGCCACCCCGCGGACTTTCCGATGGACGACGTCGAGCGCGCCGCGCGGATGCTGTTTCTCAACCGCACGTGTTTCAACGGGCTGTGGCGGGAGAACCGCGCGGGACGCTTCAACGCGCCGCATGGCCGCTACCCCAATCCGGGCATCGTGCAGTCCGACAAGCTGCACGCCGCGAGCCTTGCGCTGCAGGGAGTAGACATTCGTCAAGCTGACTTCCGGGCGCTGCCGGAGCTGGTGCAGGAACAGAAGATCGAGTTCGTCTACCTCGATCCGCCGTACCATCCGCTCAGCACGACGTCGTCGTTCAACGCCTACAGCGGCGGGCAATTTTCCGGCAAGGCGCAAGGCGAACTCGCCGACGTCTGCCGCCGCCTCGACCGCCAGGGCGTCCGTTTTCTGCTGTCCAACAGCGACTGCGGCTACGTGCGTGAGCTGTACCGCGGTTTTGAGGTCGGCACCATCCGCGCGGCGCGATCCATCAACTGCAAGGCGGAGAGCCGCGGCGACATCGACGAAGTCGTGGTCCGCAACTACGGGAATTGACCGGCAGTTGTCGCGTTCTCAGGCGGGCTCCGGCGTTTCCTGTTACGCTCCGGGCGGGAGGCGCACGTGGGCAAGTTGCTGAGTATCGAGACCGGTTTCACCTGCAACAGCCGGTGCCAGTACTGCACGCAGTTGGACTACCGCGTCATTCCGCAGGCCGACCAACTCGACTTGACCACGGAGCAGATCCGCACGCGCATCGTTTGGGCCAAGAACAACGGCCATGACGAGCTGGGCTTCTCCGGTGGCGAGCCGACCATCCGCCCGGACTTCCTCGACCTCATCGCGTTTGCCCGCGAGACCGGGTTTGAACGCATTGCCGTTACGACCAACGGCCGCATGTTCGCGTACCCCAAATTCGCCGACAAAGCGGTCGCCAACGGGTTGACCCGCTTCACGTTCTCCCTGCACGGCGCGACGCCGGAATTGCACGACAAGATCGCCGTGGCGCCCGGCGCGCTGCAACAAGCGCTGCTGGGGCTGGACAACCTGAACGCCGCGGCCAAGCGTCATGGCGTCCGCCTGCACCTGATGAACAACCAGATCCTGCTGCCGGAGAACACCGCGCAGATCAAGGACATGGTGGCGTTGCTGGCGCCCAAAGGCGTGCGCCTGTTCATGATCCAGCCGTTCATCGCGCAGCGCTCCAACGTCGCGGATCTGGGGCGCTGGTTTGTGCCCTACGACGCCATCGTCGCGGGCGTGGAGGCGGCGCTGCCCGTGCTGGCGCAATTTGGCGCGCGCATCAAGCCGTACAACGTGCCCAATTGCCTGCTGACGCCGTTTGGCAAGCAGTTCGTCGAGCCGCAGTTCTATGACATCTCCGTGTTCCGCGAGTTTGAGCAGCAAAAAGCCGGTGAATTCCGCCCGGTCAAGGCGCGGCAGTGGTTCCGCATCGACGCGTGCAAGACGTGCCAGGAAGTGTGCCCGGGGTTCCGCATCGAGCAACTGCCGCAAGCGCAGATGGCGGCGGCGATCGTCACCGCGGGTGCCGCGTTCCGACCGGAGCCGCTGGCGGGCGCGCCGTTGATTGTCGGCGGGACGGAACTGCTGGCGCCCGAGACGATGGCGCAAACGCTGGCGACGCTGGCCGCGACCCACGGTCCGCTGACGCTCCTCACGGCCGCGAGCGAACGCTCGACCCGGCCGCAGTTGGCGGATCTGGCGGTAGCGGCGCACGCGGCGGGGCATCTGGCGGAGCTTGTGTTGCTCGGCCAGCCGATGGACCAGCGCTTTCTTGTGCAGCGCGTGCTGGAGAAGGGCAACCTGGATTCCCTGCGCGAGCTGCTGTTGCGGCTGGCGGACCAGCGCGAACGCGGCCGGGCGCTCCCGCGCGTGCGGCTGTTGCTGGGCATTCCGGATAGCCTGCGGCTCCTCCAGGACGAGGTGTTGGCGGGCCAGTGGCCGCAGCTGGTCAAGGCGTTCCTGCGCGCGGTGGGCGACGCTCCGGCGGAACTGCTGCTCGCGATGCCCAATTTCGCCCGGGGCCAGCAGCCGCCCGGCGTCGAGCGGCAGCGGGCGGAGAACCTGGCGATGATGCAGACGCTGGTGACGGCGGCCGAGGCAGCCGGCGTCACGCCGATCCTGGCGACGTTATCCGCGGCGAGTCGGCAGATCGACCCGGAGCGCGGCGCGCCGATGGCGGCGCTCGAGGCGCAGTTGGCGACGCTCGTCGCGACCGAGTCGTGGGATAACCGGCTGTTTCGCCACGCGCTGGCGGATGGGCCGATGGAATTTGTCACGTGGATGCCAGCATGGCTCGTCGAACGGACGGACATGCCGCCGCAGAGTGCCGAGCAGGACGGCGATCACGGCGGATCGCTGCGCAGCGCGAAGTCCGTCACGCTTGAACCGACGCGCCCAGGCGAGGACCGCTGGGCTGGACGCGTGGGCTGAGGCTCACGGCCGCGGCGCGAGATGCTCGTGCACCGGCGCTTCGTGGGCCTTGCGCGGCTTGTGGACCGGCGCCGCGCCCGGCACGTGCGTCGGCGTGGGCGCTTGAGGCAGCGGCAGCGGCTCGAGGATCGGCGGCAGCGGCTTGGGAATCAGCTTCGCGTCCACCTCTGCCCACACCGCGGACCAGATCAGCGCGGTCTGGTCGGGCACCGGGCAGGGCGCCAGACTCGTTCGCCGCGCGTCGTGCAGCGTCACGTCGTAGTTGGCGTCGCCCTCCTGACGGCGAATGTGCGCGCCCGGCGGATACGTGACCCGCCGACGATTGGGCGCCGCAACCGCATGCAGGTCGACGCCCGTCGTGACAAAGTAGTGGGAAGTCGACTGCGTGCAGTCGCCCTCGCCCTTGAGCGCCTCGCGGTAGGCGAGCTGTTCCGTCCGCGTCATCCCCTTGAGCACGTGCGGGAGCGCGTCCTGCGGGATCAGATCGTCGTAGCGGGAGACAATGACGACCGGCTTGAAGTCGGCGCCCGTCCCCAAGGGCCGACGCGCGGAGACGATCAGGCTGCGCTGCACGGTCCCGTCCTCACCCAGCCGGGCGAACGTGCGGACCTTGACCGCCTCATTGCGAAACAGCGGCAGCGCGGCGCCGTGGCCAAGCCGCAGGTGCAGGTGCCGTTCGGCCGACGACGCGTCGCGCATGTGCACGGTGTGTTCCGCGCCGGTGGCGTCCTGGGGACCTTCGACAAAAGGCGTGATTTCGAGCACATGGCCGACCCATTCGTCGTCGCGCACCTTGTTGCTCACCGGCGTGCTGAGCCACGGATCGAGCACGGCGATCGGCTCTGGCAGCGCCTCTTGCCAGAAATCGGCCTGATCGCGCGTTTGGCCGCGACCACAGGAAAGCAGCACCAACAGGACGGCGATCTGGCTCACATGGCGCTGGCGGGACTGCAACTGCACGCGGCGAGTGTAGCGAAGTCTTGCAGGTACGCGAAGTCCTGCCGTAGAATCGCGGCCCATTCGTTCCGCAACCTCAGGAGCCTCACGATGTCTTTCTTCGGCCGTCCGCAAAATTCCTTGAAGACCATTGAACCGCTGGAGACCAGCCAGGACGTCACCGCGGTGATGGAAACCTCGCTCGGCGACATGACCATCAAGCTCTTCGTTACGGAAGCGCCCAAGACCTGCACCAACTTCATCCAGTTGGCTGAAGGCACGACGACGTGGAAGAATCCGCTGACAGGCAAGGACGAAAAACGCCCTTACTACGACGGCTTGCAGTTCCACCGCGTCATCCCGGGATTCATGATCCAGGGCGGCTGCCCCAAGGGCGACGGCACCGGCGGCCCCGGCTACAAGTTCGCCGACGAGTTTCACCCGTCGCTCCGCCACGTTGGCCCCGGCATCCTCTCGATGGCCAACGCCGGCCCCGGCACCAACGGCAGCCAGTTCTTCATCACCTGCGATTCGACGCCGCACCTCGACAACCGCCACAGCGTGTTCGGCAAGGTCATCGACGGCCTCGACGTGATCGACAAGATCTGCGCTGTGCCGCGTGGCCCGGGCGACCGTCCGCGCACGCCGGTGACGATCAAGTCCATCCGCATCATCCGCAACGGCTGATCAGAATGGCCAAACACGCCAAGGCGCACGTCGCCGCATTGGGTTGGCTGATCCTGGGCACGGCGTGCGCTGAGCCGG
The DNA here is from genome assembly GCA_903842345.1 of uncultured Myxococcales bacterium. Taxonomy (GTDB): domain Bacteria; phylum Myxococcota_A; class UBA9042; order UBA9042; family UBA9042; genus CAIYBN01. The sequence goes on along the minus strand of CAIMLR010000014.1, from coordinate 269,053 downwards.
TTGACTGCACGGTTGAACCGCGCCGTTGCCCGCGCCTCGCCGCGCCGGAGCCGCAGGCGGCCCACCTGCCGATGCCCACGCGCACGCAGCTTCAGGTGCCCGCGCCCACGCGTGGGGGCCAGCGGCTTCTGCAGGCGCCGCTCGATCCGGGCGCGCCGGGGCGGCCGCCGTCGCGGGAACCGCTCGCGCTGGATGTGCGCGCGCTGGAGAAATTGCCGCCGCCCGCCAAGGCGGTGGACAACGCGCCGCTGCCCGCGGGTGCGCCAACGCACGAGGAGCTGAAGGCGCTGGTTGCGGTCGTGCAGTTGCCGGCCAAGGCGCGCAATTTTGAAGGCCTCAAGCCGTTCATTACGCAGCGGCTGTACGACGCGCTGTCGCCGCTCCTGGCCAAAGACGGCGATCGGCTGTGGCGGCACCTGGAAAAGTACGTCTCCGCCGTCGACACGGGATTCAAAACTGAAGTCGAATCCGTGGAAATGGAACGCGCGCAACTGCACTTGACGCTGCCAGACGGCAGTGAACTGCGGCCGATTCTGCTGCGGCAAAATGGCGTATGGAAGATTGATCGGTTCTGACCTTGGCACTGCAGCCAACGACAAGCGAACGGAGTGAAGCATGCTGACCTATGTCCAACACGCACTTCTTCCGGTCAGACCCGTTGCATTTCGGACTGGATCGGCGAACGTGCGCCTCCGGTGGCTCGCCGCGGATGGAAGCGGTTTGATCTCGAACTTCGGTCGGAGCGTATAGACATGGCAAAGCACACTTTTCTCAGCGCGCGCGGTCCCTTGGTGATTGCGGCGACGGTCCTTGCGGCGGCGGCATGTGGCAAAAAGACGCCCCCGGCGGAAGCGCCCAAGGCGGAAGCGACAAAGCCGGCTGAAGCGGTGGCTCCACCTGCGGCGGCGACGGCGGTTGAAGCGGCTGCTCCGGCGACGCCCGCGGACGATCCGCTGAAGAACGGTTGGAACCTGACGCCGCGCGGTACGTCGGCCAAGGAAGGCGACCGCATCTTCCTGCTGACCCAGGGCAAGGATCGCAGCCACACCAATCCGGCGGCGATCTACCAGCTTTTTGCCCACGATCTCGGCGAGGTCAAAGGCGACGTCGCGACGATCAAGGAGCTCGACGGCAGCTCGTTCCAGGTGGGCGGCCAGTACATCATCGCGGCGGGGCTCAAGGCGGCCAGCGACGTGAAGGCCGGCGACATGGTGCTCGCGGAATGGGCGTCCTCGCTCAAGCACGCGATTGTCCAGAAGGTCGACGGCGAGAAGATTACCGTGCGCTACACGGATCTGCCCGATAGCTGGAGCGAGGACAAGCTCGTCGCGGTCAAGACGGCCAAGGAAGTCACCAAGCAGAAGGAAGGCCTCGCGCCGGGCAACTTTGCGGTTGCGCAGGATGACGGCCGCCCGGTCATCGTGCTGCTTGTCTCGGAGAACGGCGACAAATGGCTGGCGCGCAAGTTCTCCGGCCGCGTCGCGACGTTCCCGAAAGAAGAGTTGCAGCCGATTCCGCTCAAGCCGACGCTCAAAGTGGGCCAGCAGGTCGTCGTCCCGTACGTCGGCATGATGTACCAGGGCAAGGTCAAGAAGATCGCCGGGACGCGCGTTGAAGTCGCCATCGATCAAGGCGTCTCCAAGGACGCCATCGTCTCGTCGCTGGGTCAGGTGGCGCTGGCGCTGCCGCCGAAATAGGCGCGGTCGCCCATGCCGTACAAGCCTGGCCCTGACGAGCAAGATGGCGTGCAGCCGGCGTCGTGGATTGGCACGCCGGAAGAGATCGGTTGGCTGAACAGTCTCATCAAGGTGCTGCTCGTCCTCAACGTCGTTGACGCCGTGATGACCGTCTTTTGGGTCGCGGATCGCAAGGCGACTGAGGGCAATCCGCTGATCTTCGAGCTGCCGCAGCAGCATCCGGTGGGTTTTGTCATCGTGAAGACGGCGCTCGTGTCCGGCGGAACGTTCCTGCTGTGGCGGCACCGCGATCGGCCGCTGGCGGTCGTGTCGATCTTCATCGCGTTCCTGGCGTACTATTTCCTGCTGGCTTGGCATCTGGGGGCGCTCGTGCTCGCTTTCCAACACTTTGCCGGCGGGAGCTGACCGATGCCCAATCGCGTGCTGATGCTGTTCCTTGTCGCCGCGGTGGCTTGTCGCACGCCGCCGCCCCCGCCGCCGCAAGTGCCGCCGGTCGTTGCGCCGTTGCCGCCGCCTGTCCTGCCCGTCGTCGAGCCGCTGGCCCAGACGCCGACGACTGCGGAAGCGCCGTCCCGCGTGGACGAGGCGCTGCTTGTGGCGCTCGCGGCCCATGACACGCCGACGCTCGCGACGCTGCTTGCCGACGACGTGAGCGTCACGCTGGCCAATGGCGAGGCTTGCACCGGGACGCAGGCGTGTGCGCAGGCGATCGCGGGCGCGTTGGCGGAGACGAAGTGGCGCATCGTGCGGCGTCTGCAGCCGGCGCCGAACGTCGCGATCCTGCAAGGGCTTGTGGAGCTTGGACCGCGGCGCATCCCGTTTGCCGCGGTGGCGGTCATGGCGGGCGGGCGAATCGTCCAGGTGCGGGCCTATGCCAACACGCTGCCGTGGCGCTATGCGCTCGACGCGCCGAAGGCCCAGCTGCCCGTGGCGGCGACGGAGCCGGTCGACAACGTGGCCGAACCCGCGACTTTTGCCGCGCCCACGCTCGCCGCGGCGTTTGATCCAGCGCTGCTGGCCACGGACGCGACGGCAGCGGGGCAGGTCGCGCTCGACATGACGTACCGGGACGCGACGGCTGGGACGGAGACGAAGACGGCGCTCGCCAACCAAGCCGCGATTCGCGCGTTTCAGGACGTCTTCGAGGTTGTGGCGACCCAGGCGATTGGCCAGTTCGCGGCCGGCGACTGGCTGGTGTTGGAGCGTGAAGTGACGCTGCGGCAGCGCGCGCCCGTGGTGCCGTTGCCGCCGATCGACGAGCTGCTGCACGTCCGCACGCTGGAAGTCCTGCGGGTTGAGCACGGCAAAATCACGCAGGTCTGGGGCTATTCTGACCCGCTGGCGTTCCTGCCCGCCGTCGAGCAGCCGCCGATTCCCAATCTGCACTAGCGGCGATTTGCTACACTGCCCACGCCGCCGCTGCGGTTGGAGTTGTTGATGACCCATCTGACGTCCCCGCCGGAGCCCGTCGTGCGCAAGAAGCGCTCGGTCGCACCCGTCGCCATTGCCGTTTCCGTGATCGTCCTTGGCCTCGCCGTCGTGGGCACGAGCACGTCGGGTGGCGCGGGGATGTACAACTACACGCTGGCGCAACTGGCGCGGAACGGCGCAAAAGTGGACGGCAAAGAGATCAAGGTCGCCGGCAAAGTGGCCAAGGGCAGCGTGCGCGGGCAGCCGGCGAGCGACACTTTCCGCTTTGACGTGGAGGACAACGCCGGCCACAAGCTGACGATTGCCTATGCGAAACTGCTGCCTGATCCGTTTGAAGAAGGCCGCGACGCGATTGTCGCAGGGCGCCTGGAGCGCGACGCGGACGGGCAGCGCTTGCTGAAAGCGTCCAGCCTGACGGTAAAGTGTCCGAGCCGTTACGGCGATGCCGAGAGCATGTCTGACGCCGACAAGCAGAAATACTACAGGACGGAATACAAGAAGCACCTGGATGCGCAGCAGGCGCCCAAGTAGCGCACGCTACCGGGTGATCGCGCCGCAACTCTCGATGTCGACAGGAATCACGCCGTCCGCGCGCGCAGGCGTCGGCACGCGGGTCAGTGTGCGCAGCGGCGGCGAGCCGGCGAGCAGCTGGAACCGGCAGGCGATCTCCAACTGCGTCGCGTCGTTGGGCAGGGAAACCGTCACCGGATCGGTGATTTCCGGCGCTTGCCCCGCGGCAAAATGCTGCCAATTCCACGTCCGCGGCTCATGATCCGCGACGCGCCAGCCAACCGCGGTCAGCCGCTCGCGATCGAGCACCGCGCCTTCCACGCTGACCGCGACGTGATTGAGCAACAACGCCATGTTCACGGTGTGCGCGCGCTCGCGGCTCTGCCAAAAGGCCGCCGCGAGACCGGTCAGGAGCGCGGCCACGCCCAAAATGCGCCGCAGCCACAGGGGCATCTACAGACCCCGATGGGAGTTCGCGATCATCGGTCCCCGATTTGCGGTCCCGGTCCGACGTGCAACAGGACGGACCGCGACGACTTGGCTTGCAACAGGCGGCATCTTGCTCAGTTCACCATCGACATGTCGACGGAGCCCAGCGACATCGCCGGCTGCTCGGAATTCAGCAACAGGTCGCCCGCAAGGTCGCACAGCCGCTCGGCGCGCAACACCGGGTCGGTCGTCTCCAGCAGCGCCTGGCGATCCGCCGGATCCGGCACCAGCGCGGCGGCGAGGCGGTTCACAAGAATCACCGGCTTCTTGGTCGACGCGAGCACGTTGGCGAGCAGCGTCGCGTGTTCGCCGAGCTTCACCATCAGGCCGCGCACGACCGACAGCAGGCGATCCGAGGCCTCCAGGAGCCGCGCCGGGTCCGCCGGCAGATCCGGCCGCACCGTCACGCTCGCGGTGCGATACGGCAGCAGGCGATGCAGCGTCGTCAGCTCCACGCGCGCGAGGCAGTGCACGAACAGGTTGTAGCGCCCGTCCTCCAGCCGCTCTTCATTGACGATCTTGCACAGCGAGCCGATCTCGTGAACCGGCGGCGAACCGTAGTAGTCAGCTTCCCAGCCGCCCTTGAGGCCCACGAGCACGATGAGCCGCTGCGTCGACAGGGCTTCCGCCGCCATCAGCCGATAACGCGGCTCAAAGATGTGCAGCCGCGTCATGGTCTGCGGGAAGATGACAAAGTTGGGCAGCGGAAAAACCGGCAGCGCGTCATAGGAAGTGTCGACAATGGGGACGTCCAGCATGTTTCCTCGGGGCGGCGGCAGCAGGGCACGCGCGCGAGGGCATCATGCGACGAACGGGGCGCGCGGCAAGTTTTATCGCCGTTCGCCGCCTCGGCGCTCACGCAGCGGGCTGGTCGTCCGCGGCCGTTGCCGTGGCGGCGTACAGCGCGGCGCGCAACTGCGCTTCGTCAAAAGGCTTCTGCAGGCTCGACGAACCGGGCGGAATCCGCTCCTGGTGCAGCAGCATGTCGGTCGGGTAAGCGGACATGAAGACGACGGCCATCGCCGGGTAGGTGAGCTGCAGTTGCTCGGCGAGCGCGCCGCCACTCCCGTCGGTCAGGACGATGTCCGTCAGGAGGACGTCAATCGTCCCAGCCTGTTCCGCGGCGATGCGCTCGGCGGTCGCGCAATCCGGCGCCATGAGCACGTTGAACGCAACCGTGCTCAACATGTGCTTCACGCTCAGGCGGATCAGGTGCTCGTCCTCGACCATCAGGACCGTCATGCGCGCCTGACCGAAGTCGGCCGTACTCGGCGCGCGTCGCGGCGAGCGCTCTTCCGCTTGGGCCGCCGGTGCGGATGGCAAATGCGGCAGCACGATGCGCACTTCCGTTCCGCGCCCCAGTTCGCTGCGCAGCTCCACCGCGCCGCCAAAGCGTTCCACGATGCCAAAGACGCTGTAGAGCCCAAGGCCGGAGCCTTCGCCGATCGGCTTGGTCGTGAAAAAGGGCTCAAAGACCTTGGCCTGGATCTCCGGCGCAATGCCGCAGCCCGTATCGGCCACCGCCAACTCAACATAACGGCCCGCCGGCAGCACGCCTGACCGCGTCGCCGTGGCCGTCGCCCGCTCCGTCTCGGTTGTCGCGACCCGCAGCCGGCCGCCGCCCTTCATGGCGTCGCGGGAATTCACGGCCAGATTCAGCAGAATCTGCTCGAGCCCCATGGGATCGCCCAGCACGATCGGCTCGGTCGGACTCAGGTCCAGCTCCAGCTTGATGTCCTCGCCCAGCACGTTGCCCAGCATGCCAACGACCGTGCGCACGCTGCCATTGAGCGGCATCGGCGCCGCGGGCGTGGCCTTCTGCCGGCCGAAAGTCAGCAGTTCCCGGGTCAGCGCCGCGCCGCGCTCCGCCGCCGACTTGATCTCGCCAAGCGCCAGCGCCGCGCCGTGTGCTGCCGGCAGCTGGGTGGTCGCCACGTTGCAGCAGCCGATGATTCCCATCAGCAAATTATTGAAATCATGCGCAATGCCGCTGGCCAGTCGGGCGATCGCGGCCATCTTCTGCGCTTCGCGAAACTCGTCCTCCAGCCGCTGCCGCTCCGTCAGGTCGCGCAGGATCGCCGTGAACTGGATGACCGGCTCCGCTTGGAATTCGCTCAGGCTCAACTCCAGCGGGAACGCCGTGCCGTCCTTGCGCAGCCCGTGGACCAGGCGCGGCCGGCCAGGCACCCTGCGCTCGCCCGTGAGGAGATGCCGCGCAATGTACCCGTCGTGCCGCTCGCGCTCGGTCGGCGGCATCAGCAGGTTGACGTTCTTGCCGCGGATCTCGTCCGCCTCCCAGCCAAACATCTGCACTGCCGCGTTGTTGAACAAATGGATGCACCCGTGCTCGTCGGCCGTGATGATCGCCTCCGACGCCGTGTCCAGGATCGCCCGCAGCTGTTCCTCACTCTGTTGCAGCCGCAGCTCAGACTCCGCGCGCCGGGCGATCTCAGAGCGCAGGCCGTCTTGCGAGCGCACCAGATCCGCCGTTCGGCTCACCACGCGCTCTTCCAGTTCGTCGGCCGCTGCGCGCAAGGCCTTCTCGGCAGCTTTGCGCGCGCTGATGTCGCTGAGCGTGATGTGCAGCGCGGGCGTCCCGTCCTGGTTCTCGACCGTGCGCGCGTCCAGCCCCGCCGCGAACGGCCGCGCCCCCCGCCGGCTCAGGGTGAGTTCGCAACACTGCGGCGCCGCGGTCGCCAACAGCTCCTTGCGCAGCAGGTAGAACGTGTCCTGTTCATCCGGCTGGACAAACGCCGTAAACGGCTGGCGCACCAAGCCGCTGCGCGTCGTCCGGAACAACAGCGCGGCGGTGGCATTGGCGTCGGTGATGATGCCGGCGCTGTCCAGGGTCAAATAGCCGACGGGCGCGAGGTCAAACAGCTCCACATACCGCGCCCGCGACGCCTCCAGCGCAATCTGGCTCTCCCGCAGCTCGTCGTTCTGAAGTTCCAGCTCCAAGCCGTGGATGTCCAGCTCGTGCTGCAATGCAATGGCATCGTCGTCCCCCGGTGTCCGTACCGAGGCATCCCTTGCCGTGGCAACCAGACGTTCCGCCCGGGCGCGCAGCCGCTCCGATCTGGGCTTAGCGTTGTTGGTCTTCATCATGCTCGGCTCGTTCGGTCGTGGAGATGGCGTACACCGCGCCAGCTTCGTTGACCAATGCGGACGCTGTCAGCGCAATGGTTAGGGTCTTTCCGTCCTTGGTTACACGCTGCGCGCGCATCGGTGCCAGCACCTCGGCGTTGCGCAGCCGTTCGATTGTTGCCAGAGCGGCGGGTTGGTTCGTCGCGGGCAGCAGGTCCTTGATGTTCTTCTGCAACGCTTCCGTCTCGGTCCAGCCGTACAGCCGCTCCGCCGCGGCGTTCCAGGCGAGGACCTGGCCCGCGAGATCGTACACGATCACCGCATCGCGGGAGTCCCGCACGACAACGGCCAGCCGGCGCATCGCGTCCGTTGTGCGCTTGAGTTCGGTAATGTCCGTGAAGGTAATGACCGCACCCTCGACGACGTTGTCCAGCGTGCGATACGGCCGGATACGCATCAGGTAGGACGCCGTCGCGGACTGTACCTCGAGATCCTTGGGCACAAGCGTGTCAAGCACGCCGCGCGTGTCGGCGACGAGCGTGTCATAGCCGATCAGGTTGGAGGCGATTTGCCCCACCGGCCGCCCGACGTCGCTCGGAATCAGGTTGATGACCGCGGTCACGGTCGGCGTGAACCGCTGGATGCGCAGCTCATGGTCGACGAAGACCGTGCCCACGCCCGTCCCGGCCATCAGGTTGTTCATGTCGTTGTTGGAGCGCGACAACTCCGCCACGCGCGCCTGAAGCTCCGCGTTGACCGTCGCCAGCTCCTCGTTGACCGCTTGCAGCTCCTCCTTGGACGTCTCCAGCTCCTCGTTTGTGGACTGCAGCTCCTCATTGACCGACTGCAGCTCCTCGTTCGCCGCGCGCAACTCTTCGTTGGAGCTTTCCAGGTCCTCCGTCATCGTTCGCAGCGAATCGGTCTGCGCCTGCAGTTCGCGTTGCAGCTCAAGGAGGTGGTCGTGCGCCGTCGCCTCGGCCACGTCTCCCGGAGCCGCCTTCGCCGCCAGTGGCGCGGGGTCCAACTGCGGCTCCGGGATCTCCTCCCAGACGACGAGGTACAGCCCGACTTTGCTGGGCGCGTCGCGATCGACTTCCACGAACCGGATTGTCAGATTGACCCAGGAGTAGTCCCCGTTGGTTCGAATCCGCAGGCGCGGCCGCGTGACGACTTTGCCGCCCTTGGCAATCTCCAGCAACGCCAACCGGAGTTCGTGCGCCAGCCCCTCGCGCGCCATTTTCGGGATATTCAGGCTCGACTCGCCCGGCGGCGGTTCCAGATACCGACCCGTGCGCCCGTGCAAGTACAGAATCTCGCCCTGCGGATTGATCAGCGCCGCGGCTGGCGAGTGGTACTGCAGCACCGCGCGCTCGGTCAGTTCGCGAAGGGGATATTTCCGCATGCGGGGCGCCTTGTCGGGAAGCCGAATGGTCGTTCGGTAGTTGGACATCGAGGGAAAGAGCAGCCCTGAGTTGCGCCGCAGCACGGCGTTCACGTCATTCTTGCGCTCATAAAGCTTGGCCTTGGGATCGAGCAAGGTGAACAGATCGCCAAAACTGCCGACGCTCTCCGACGTGCCAAGCAGCAGGAGCCCGCCGGGATTGAGCGCGTAGTGAAAGAGCGGGATCAACTTGCTCTGGAGCTCCGGCCCCAAGTAGATGAGCAGGTTGCGGCAGCTGATGAGATCGAGCCGCGAAAACGGCGGATCCTTGATGACGTTCTGCTCGGAGAAGACGAGCATTTCACGCAGGCTCTTGTGGATGCGGTAGCGCCCGCCGTCGCCTTCCAGCGCGAAGTACCGGGTGCGCCGCGCGGCGGCCATGTCCGCCAACGCACTTGCCGGATAAAGGCCGGTTCGCGCCTGTTCAATCGCGACCGGGTCGATGTCCGTCGCGAAAAGCTGGAGCTTGAGCTGGCGTTTGGCCACTTCCATCTGCTCTTGCAGCACGATCGCCAGCGAGTACGCCTCTTCGCCCGTAGAGCAGCCGGGCACCCAGACCCGCAAGGTGTCGCCGTCCTGCTTGTGGCGCAGCACGTGCTGAATCGGGCCTTCCAGCGCCGCGAAGGCGTCGGGATCGCGGAAGAAATCGGTCACGCCGATCAGCAGGTCGCGAAAGAGTGCGGTGACTTCCTCAGGGTGTTCCTGCACGGCCTCGGCGTACGCCTCCAGCGTCGTCAACTGCCGCACCGCCATCCGCCGCTCGATGCGCCGCAGGATCGTGCGTTTCTTGTATTCGGAAAAATCGTGGCCGGTCCGCGCGCGCAGGAGCGCGAAGATCGCCTCCAGCGCCGTCAGCGCCTGCGGATCGGGCAGCGTCGCGCCATGCCGCGGGTCGCCCAGGGCCTGCTCTGCGTAGGCCAACAATTGCGCGGGCATTTCCGCCGGCGGCAAAATGTAATCGACAAGGCCGGTCGCGATGGCGTTGGTCGGCATGCCGTCGTGCTCCGCGCTTGCGGGCAATTGCGCCATCGCCATTCCGCCCGCGGCCTTGATGGCGCGGATTCCCAACGCGCCGTCGCTGCCCGTGCCGGAGAGGACCACGCCAATCGCGTGTTCGCGGCAGCCTTCGGCCAAGGACCGGAAGAACGAGTCAATGGGCAGACGCCGGCCATGCGGTTCTGACGGCTCCTGCAAGTACAGTTTGCCGTTGCGAAAGGCCATCGAGCGGTTGGGCGGGATGACATACGCGCAGTTGGGCTCCACGGTCATTCCGTCGGTCACCTCCACCACTTTGAGCTGGGTATGCCGCTGGATCAACGCGCCGAGCAGGCTCTTGTGATCGGGCGCGAGGTGCTGAACCAGCGCGAATGCCATGCCCGGAAAGCGGTCGGTCGGAATGGCCGCAAAGAATGCATCCAACGCGGCCAAGCCGCCTGCCGAAGCGCCAATGCCGACAATCGGAAAGCCGCCACCGAACGCAGTGCCTGAACCGCTAACGGCGGAGCCGTCCGGATGGGGCAAAGCGGCAAGTGCGCGGGCTTGGCTCACGGGCTTCCTCTTGACGGCTGCTGACTTCCAAACGCCACTGGATTGTGTACCAAGCGCAGTGTAGGTCGCCAAATCGGTCCGTCAGTGTGTACCCGTGCAAAAAAACGGTCAAGATGCGCTGGATCCGCGTTATTCCCGTCTGGTTCGGCGCTCAGACACAGACCGTCGGCCGCCGGTCGATCCACGGCTGCGCCTCTTCCAACTGCGCCGCGAGCTGCAGGAGGGTCGCCTCGTCGCCGTACGCCGCCGAAAACTGCACGCCGATCGGCAGGCCGTCCGGGCTCATGTGGAGCGGCAGGGAGATCGCCGGCTGGCCCGTCTGGTTGAAGATCTGCGTATTGGGCGTCTTCTCAAAATTGTCGGTCGCCAGCTGCGCGAGCGCCGCGAGAATCGCCGGCCGCAAGGGCAGGGCGCGCAACGCCGCGAGGGCAAAGCGATCGGCGGGTTTCAGTCCCAGCTCGCCCAGGCGCACGGGCGGGTGCGCGAGCGTCGGACTCAGCAACACGTCGTAACGCCTGTGGAATGCGCCCATCTGTCGGCCCGCCGTTTGGATCGCGTCCCGCGCGTGTTGCACGTCCACGCCGCCCATCGCCTGGCCGACCTGCCGCAGGAACCACGTCGCCGGTTCAAAATCCGCTGCGCGCGGCGTCTTGCCGGTCCAGCGGGCAAAATCGCCGATCTCCGCGGCCGTACCCACGCCGACTTGCACCAAATACGCGCGCACAAGCGCATCGCGGTCAAACGCGGGGTGCGCCTCTTCCACTTCATGCCCCAGATCCCGCAGCAACTGCGCCGTCCGCGTGACGGCTTCCGCGCACGTCGGGTCCGTATGCTTGCCAAAGAACGAACGCGTCGTGAACGCGATGCGCAGCTTGCCCGGGCGCCGCGACAATTCAGCCAGGAACGTGCCTTCGTGCGGCGGCGCCGCGTAGGGATCGCCGGTCATCGGCCCGGCCAGCACGTCCAGGAGCGCCGCCGTGTCGCGGACACTGCGGGTCAGGACGCCGAATTGGACATAGCCGCCCCAGCCCTCGCCCATGTCCGGGCCGGTGGGAATGCGGCCCCGGCTGGCCTTGAGGCCGACCAAGCCGCAGATGCTGGCGGGAATGCGCAGGGAGCCGCCGCCATCACCGCCATGGGCAACCGGCACGGCGCGCGCAGCAACGAGCGCTGCCGATCCGCCCGATGAGCCGCCGGTGGTGTGCGCAACATTCCAGGGATTGTGCGCTGGGCCGCGGAACTCCGACTCCGTGGTGCCGAGAATCGCCAGCTCAGGCAAGTTGGTCTTGGCCAGGAACAGCAGCCCGGCCCGCCGCAGCCGCGCGATCGCCTCGGCGTCGTGATCGGGCACGAATCCGTCCAGAAAGCGCGTTGACGCCGTGAACGGCTCGCCCTGCACGAACCCGTCAAAGTCCTTGACGACCATGGGCACACCGGCAAACGGCGCGTCCGGGAGCGGCTGCTGCGCCGCCAGCCGCGCGGCGTCGTACATGCGATGCACAACCGCGTTCAGCTGCGGATTGACCGCCTCAATCGCCGCGATGGACGCGTCGACGAGTTCCGAGGAAGTTACCTCGCCAGCCCGCAGGCGACGCGCGAGTTCAGTAGCATCGGCATCCAGCATGTGTGTCATGGCAGAATCGTGCGGCAGCTGTGAGCGGATGTCCAGTGGGGCAACGCGTTCCGCCAGCGCCGCGCAGCGCGTGTTTCAGAGACTCCAGCCGTCGCCCTTCGCTGCCGCCGCCGCGTGGGGCCGATGCCGCCAGGACTCAATCTGCCGCGCGATCCCAAAGCGCGCCTCTGGCCGAATCGCCGCTGCTTCAGCGTTCCGCGTCATGAGCGTCCGCAGTTGTTCCAGCTTCCAGTGGTGGTGCCGCGACACCGCCTCCAGCTCCGCGCTCAGCGTCGTCGCCACAGCCTGCGGCCAGCCTGAGCCGAGCACCGTCGTGATCCCCGCCTCGGTCAGCAGCCGAAGGGGATGCTGCGCCCACGTCGGGACGACCTTGGCGGCCAACTGCGCGGACGGCGACATCAGCACCGGCAGCCGATGCACGCGCAAGTGCGCCAGCAAATCCGGCTCGCGCAGCAAGCCCACACCGCCGACGAGCCGGTCAAATCCAAGGGCGAAGGCCTGTTTCAGCCGCGCGCCGGTCTCCGCGTGCACCATCCGCCGCCAGCCCGCCGTTTGCACCGCGCGCCAAGTCTCCTCCAGCGCGCCGAGGTCGGCATCGAGCGTCGCCAGCACGCCGCGCACGGCGCTCACCTCCGCGTCGTCAATCACCGCCGGCAGCTCCGGCCAAGGTCGATCAATCGCCACAAGCAGCGCGTACGACCACAGCGTCGCCGGATCCTCCGGCTGCATCCCCGCGTCGATGGCCTGAAGCGCCGCGACGGGATCTGGCCAATCGCGCAAATCGACAATCAGCTCGCCGTGCAACACGCCATCCGCGTGCCAGCGCATGCGCTCATCCGCGACCGTTTGGGTCAGGTCCGCAAGCGCGATCCCACGCGTGAGCCGCCGACCGAGATCCAGTTTGGGCAGCGTCAGCAGCGCGCTCATCGGGCGACCTCAGTCTTCCTGGTATTGCTGCCGAATCGCCAGGATATCGGGCAGGATGCCGTCAAACACCGTGATCAGCTCTGGATCGAAGTGCTTGCCCGCGCCGGCGTGCAGTTCCGCCATCGTGTCCTCAACCGTCCAGGCTTTCTTGTACGGCCGCTCGGACGTCAGCGCGTCAAACACGTCGCAGATTGCGCAGATGCGGCCGTTCAGCGGAATCGTCTCGCCCTGCAAGCCGCGCGGATAGCCGGAGCCGTCCCATTTCTCGTGGTGCGTCAGCGCGATGATGGACGCGGCCTGGATGAGCGGCGAATTCGACCCCGACAGCAAATCCGCGCCAATCGCCGCGTGCGTCTTCATGATGCTCCACTCGTCGGCGTCCAGCTTGCCCGGCTTCAGCAGCACGCGGTCCGGAATGCCGATCTTGCCCACGTCGTGCATCGGGCTGGCGCGCTGCAGCGTCTCCACCTCTGCCGCCGACATGCCCAGCGCCTGCCCCATCAGCCCGCAGTACAGGCTCATGCGGATGATGTGGTAGCCCGTCTCGTTGTCCTTGTACTCCGCCGCGTGGCCCAGCCGGTGGATGATTTCCAGCTGCGTATTGCGCAGTTCAGTCGTGCGCTCGCGGACTTTCTGCTCCAGTTCCTCGTTCTGCGCGCGGATTTGCTTGTACTGGAGGTTGACCTCAATCAGGTTGCGAATGCGGGACAGCGTCTCAATCTTGTCGAACGGCTTGTTCAGGAAGTCGCGCGCGCCCGATTTCAGCGCCCGATACCGCACTTCCGGATCCGTCTCCGCCGTCAGCACCAGCACGGGAATGATGTCGCCCTCAATGTGCCGCAGCTGGTCCATCACGCCAAAGCCGTCAATGTGCGGCATTTGCAGGTCCAGGAGCACGATGTCCGGCTTGTTGGCCTCGTACATCGGCAGCGCCTCGCGCGGATCCGTCGTGCTTTCCAGATTGGTGTAGCCGGCTTCCTTGAGGATCATCCGCAGCAAGGCAATGTTGTACGGCTGGTCGTCGACCATCAGGATGCGGGCGTGCATGATGTCTGCAGACTGAATCACAAGTGCCTCATTGAATTGGACCCGTGGCCGCGGCGCGGGATCGCCCTTGGCCGCGCCGCGAGTGTGTCACGGCAGCGCGCGCTTGGCGAAAAATCTGCGCGGAATTTGGCGCTAGCGGGACGGGGCATCCCACGCCGGCACTTCGCGCAGAAAGGTCGCGTGCTGGACTTCCCGGCGAATGACTTCCGCCATTTCATCGACGTCGCGGTATTCCGCCCAACTCACGCGGATGGTGCGCACGCGGTGGGAGATGTCGTAGAGAAAGCGCTCGTATTCGTCGTAGAGCGCCTGCAAATACGCAATGGAAATACCGGATTCCACGCCGCGCGCGCGCTCTTTGATGCGCTCCATCGCCAGCTCGGGCTTCACGTCCAGGTAGATGATGGCGCTCGGTCGGCACATGAAGTTGGACATGTGCTTGAAAAGCTGAAGGTACGTGCGGTAGTCGCGCGGCTCCATCAGCCCGGTCTCGCTGAGCATCTTGGCGAAAATCGCGTCCTCATAAATGGTCCGATCCTGAATGGCCGGCCGGCCGCGCCAGATGATCTCCTGGTGCTGCTGGAAGCGGCGATTCAGCAAATAGATCTGCGTGGCGAAGCTGTAGCGCTTGGTGTCGCGGTAGAAATCGGCAAGGTACTCATTGTCCTCGACCGGCTCATAGTACACGTCCAGACCCATGTGGCGGCCCAGCGCGGTGGCGAGCGTGGACTTGCCCGCGCCGATAATGCCGGCGATGCCGATGAACAGGTTGTCGAGAGGCTGCGCGGAAGGTGCGTTACTCATGCTTCTTGCCACTCCGTTGCGGTGGGCGCAGCGCCATCGCGCGCTCGTTCAGCAGTTCCATCTGGCGGTCTTCCTCGGGCTCAAAATGCCGCCGGCAGCGCGCTTCATAGCGATCCGAGGCGCCCAATTCCACAACGGCGTCGCCGCCCTTGATGCGCTGCGAGCGGTTGGCCGGATCGCCGCACACGGAGCACACCGCCAGCAGCTTGGTCACGTATTCGCCCACCGCCATCAAGTCCGGCATCGGCGGAAACGGCCGGCCACGGTAGTCCTGATCCAAGCCGGCGACGATGACGCGCTTGCCCTGGTTGGCCAACTTGTTGCAGACCTCGACGATGCCGGCGTCAAAGAACTGCACTTCGTCGATGCCAATCACCACCGTCAGGTCGTGCACCTGACTGAGGATGTCGCCCGAGGTCGCCACCGCGCGCGCCGTGATGCGAAAATCGCTATGGCTGACCAGTTCTTCCTCGGCATAACGCGTGTCGATCGCCGGCTTGAACACCTGCACGCGCTGATGGGCGATGCGCGCAAGGCGCAGCCGCCGAATCAACTCTTCGCTCTTGCCGCTGAACATGGAGCCGCAGATGACTTCCAGGCTGCCGGGACGGTGGGGAAAAAACGCCATCAGAATCAGCCCGTTGCCTGTGAAGCTCTAACCGCCAACGCCGTAGCGCACCGTGTACTTCTTGGCGGTGCCGCTCGACTGCGGGAACTGCAGGACTTTGACGGCCTCGGACACGCACTTTCCGACCTGATCGCTCGCATGCTTGCCCTGGACCTTGGAACTCGCCACGGAGCCGTCCGAGTTGACCATGACCTGCACCTTGATTGTCTCCTCACCGCCGTCCACGTCCGCGTACAGCATGTAGCAGCGGATGACTTTCTGCGAAGCGCGCGCCGCGACCGCATCAACCTGACCCTGCGACAGCGCCGGGCCTTCCTTCTCTTCCTTCTTGGCGGGCTCCGGCTCGGCTTCTTTGGCCGGCTTGGGCGCATCCTTGCCCTTGTTGCGCTTGGCGAGGATCGCGTCGATCTCATCGTCATCGCCCGCCGCCGGCTTGGCCGCCTTCTTGGCGCTGTCCGCGGCCTTGGCCGCTTCCGCCTTGTCCGCCGCCGCCTTCTTGGCCGAGTCAGCCTTCTCAGCCGCCGCGCGCTTGGCGTCCGCCGCCTTTGCCGCCTTGTCCGCCTTGGCCGCCGCAGCTTTGTCCGCGGCCGCCTTCTTCTCGGCTTTGGCCGCCGCGACTTTCTCAGCCTTGGCCGTCGCCTTCTTCTCTTCCGCGGCCTTCTTGGCTTCCGCCTTCTTGTCTTCCGCAGATTGCTTCTTGCTCGACGCTTCCTTGGACTTGTCCTTGGCCGCCGCCGCCTTTTCCGCCGCCGCCTTCTTGTCCGCCGCAGCCTTCTCAGCCGCCGCCTTCTTCTCGGCCTGCTTGGCCTCAGCCGCGGCCTTCTTGTCCGTGACGGCCTTCTTCTCGTTGGCTTTGGCGTCTTTGGCTTCCGCCGCCTTCTTGGCGTCCGCCGCCTTTTTCTCCGCTTCCTTGGCTTCCGCCGCTTTCTTCTCGGCTTCCTTGGCCTCGGCCGCCTTGGTTTCAGCGGCAGCCTTTTCGGCCAGCGCGGTGGCTTCCGCAGTCGCAGCCGCGGCAACGGCCGTGTCGCTCCCAACATCGGCCGACGCAACGCTGGCATCCGCTTCAGGTGCAGCTGCAACCGTCGGGGTCGGCGCTGCGGGCGGAGCCAGTGGAGCAGGCGCCGGCGGCGGGGTCACGGCCGCAACGGCCGGAGGCGCGATATCCGCCGCGGGCGTTTCAGTCGTTGCTGCCGGCGCGCCCGTGTTGCTGCGCACCGCGATGACGCCGACGACGCCAGCGACAACCGCCAGCGCCACGCCGATGAGCACGCCGGAACCACCAGACTTCTTGGCAGGCGCCACAGCGGGCTTCGCGGCGACCGCACCCTTGGGCGCGGGGTCAGCCGGCTTGCCAGCGACAACCGGCGCTGCGCCTTTGCCGTTCTTGTCGCCGCTCTTGCCGCCCTTAGCGGCATCCGCTTTGGCCGGCGTCGCGGGCGTTTCCGCCGTTGCCGTCGCGCCAGCACCGTAGCCGACCGTCGTCCGATCGGGGCGCTGCGCAGGCGCGGGCTCCGGCGTGACTTCCACCTTGGGTGCGTCCGCTTTGGCGACGCCGATCTTGATGTTCTCGCTCACAGCGCGTGCGCTTGCCGCGCCGCTCGGTGCAGCGCCCGTCTGCCGCGGCGGCAAGGCCGGGGCAATCTCGCTGACCACAGCCACCGGCGGAGGCGCAGTCGGGAGGTCAGCGGGCACTTCAGGCGGTTGCGCCGCCGCCACTTCCGGAATCGCCGGCGGCAGTTCAGGCGCGGCTTCCGCCATCGCCACAATCGCGGGGACTTCCGCGGGCAGCACGGGCGGCACCGCAATGGGTTCCTTGGCGGCCGGAGCCTCCGTGCCCTGGTTGTCCAGCTTGACCAGCAGCTCAATCATCGCCGAGGACAATTCAAGCGTCTGGGCGCGACGCGGCGCGCGGCCATGCACGCCGGCCGCAGCCGTTGCCGGCGAGCCCGCGACGAGATCCTCAAACGGCGCCACGCTGCGCACGGGCTTCCACGCGTCAAAACCCTTGCGCCACACAAGGTCTTCCGGCCCAAGCCGACCCGCCATGATGTGGTCGGAGACTTCAGCCTGCGTCAGCGGCCCCACCTGCTTGCCATCGATGCCGCAGAACCAAATCGGCGCTGGCGTCGCCGGCATCGGCATGGACTCGCTCAACGCGAACGGCAGCGTCGTGCGACCCGATTCCTCAGCCGTTTCAACGCCACGCACGCGAATTTCCGCGCCGCACCGCTTGCAGTTGATCTTGAAAATCCGGTTCTTGCCCTGGATCTTCTCGTCAGGTAGCCGATAGCTGGCGTTGCAGGCTGGGCACGTAATCTTCATGAATGGACCTGATGCTGAGGGGGCGCGCCTTGGAACGGACGCGAGGACAAGCGTTCGATACTACCCTCTCAGCGGCGCGCTCGCAACGGTCCGCTGGTGCGCGAAACCCAAGAGTTCACAGCATTGTGCGGCGTGCGGCGGCGGGACAAAGCGTTGCATCGCTTCCAGCAGGATCGCCACGTCGTCGGCCAGATGGGCGTGCAGGGGTTGCTGGGCGGCCCAGCGCAGGTACGTCTCCAGCTCCCCGGCATCGCCGCGCACCAGCGCGTTGTGCACGTGCCGCGTGTGCGCGTCCAGATCGCGGCGGGCGTGCGCGAGGTGCTGCGTCCCGCGTTGCCCGCGCAGGTGCGGATGCCGCGCCGCAAGCGCGCCTGCGGCCCAATCCAGCAGCTCTGAGCGCACAGCCTCCAACGCCAGCGCCGCAGCCGTTTCCGCCGTGTCCTCGCCCAAGAAATCCAGATCGTCGTCCATCAGCCTTTCCTCGCGCAGTCATGGTTGTTGAAACGCCCGCTTGTGACAAGCCCGTTGCGCCGGCAGTTGACGCGAGCCGGGCAGGGCGCGTAGACGGGCGTTGGCAAATGCGTGTGCCGATGCAAGGGTTTCATGTTCGCAGCGCTCCTCAATCCGCACGCTGGCAACGCCCAAGCCGCTGACTTGCGCGAAGCGTTCGCCGCGGCAGGTCCCCGGATGCGGCTGACGGTCGCGGATCATCCGGACGCCATCGATGCGCTCGTGGCCGATCTCCAGCAGCACCCGGTGGAACTGCTGTTCGTCGCGGGCGGCGACGGGACCGTGAGCCAGATCGTGACGCGCTTCGCCCGCGCCGGCCAACTCGACGCGATGCCGCCGCTCCTGGTCCTGCCGGTTGGCCGCATGCACACGATCGCGTCGGCGCTGACTGGCACGGACAATCCCGCCAAGATGCTGCCGCGCATCCTGTACTCGTGGGGCAAAGGCGTGCGGCGGATTCGCCGGGTGCCTGTGTTGCGCGCGCGGATCGGCGACCTGCCGGAAGCGTGGGGCCTGACTGCGAGCCTGGGCGTTCCGGGTCGGCTGCACCGCGACATTCGCGCGCAGAAGCTCGGCGCCCACGTCGGGCTTGCCGGACTGCTGGGCAGGGTGGCCATGCAGCCGCTTGGACCAGAGCGTTTTGAGGCGATTGTCGGGCCGTTTGAGTCCGAGCCGGAGCAACTGACGCTGCCGGGCTTCACTGCGGGCGTGATGAGCGCGCTTCCCGGCTTCTTTGGCATGGTGAATCCATTCCCGGGCGTGACGGGTCTGAGCCAGACGGGCGTGCACGCCGTGTTCTCCGAGCTGGGGCCGATGGCGACCCAAGCGAGCCTGCCGGGCCTGTTGCTGGGGCGGATGGGGCCGCCGCACGTGTGGCACGGTGAACTGACGCGCCTGGCGTGGCGCAACGGCGATGTTGCCGACGTTGTGGTCCTGGACGGCGAGGACCTGCCCGTGGCGCCGCAAGCGCGCGTGGAACTGGAAGCTGCGGCCCGCGTGCGGCTTGTTGTGTGGCGTGATTTGCCCGTGCCGGCGGCCGCGAATCAGCCGTAGTCCGCAGTGCAGCCGATGTCGCCGCAGCGACCGTCGCTGCAGCGCTATCACACGAAAAAGTTGACAGATAGTCGGCTCCGACGTACCTACGGGCGTGCACCGCATCCGCGCACGCCGCCCGGCCCGTTGCCCTCTCCTCACGCGATCAAGGGTCTGCCACCCATGCCCGACCAGCCGCCGCCGCGCCCTGATCCCGCCCCGCGCACGACCGCAACAGGCGGCGTGGCGTTGTCGCGCGAGGTCAAGGCGATTCGGACGCAGGCGGAGTCCGTGGCGCGTGGCACGCAGCGGCAGTGCAATTCCGTCCACTACCTGATTGGCACGCTGCTCGTGGAGAGCCCGGCGCGCGAACTGCTGCTTGAGGCGGGCATCGACGAGGCGACGGCGCTGGACACGTACGAGCGGCTGGAAGACCGGCTGGACGAGCGCGAGCGCGAGGACGGCGCGGAAGTGCTCAAGGAAATCCACCGGCTCGCGGAAGGGCTGGCAGAGAACGTCGGCTCGCGCGAGGTGACGTCCACGGTGCTGCTGGCCTCCATGCTCCGGGTGCGAAACGCGCTGGCGAGCAAGGTGCTGGAAGCCGCGGGCGTCAACGTGCCAGGGCTGCGCGCCAAGCTGATTGGCCATCTGACGCTGGCCAACGACCGCGCGGGCATCACGGGCCAGCGGCAGGTGCCGCGGCAACTGCTGGATACGCATATGCAGATGGGCGTGGGAACGAGCCGGCTGGACCTGCGCACGCCGGTGCCGGCGCCTGAGACCGATCCGCGCCTCCAGACGCGCCGGCTGCAACTGCCGATGCAGGCGCCCATCGAGCACCTCCTGCGCGAACGGGATCCGCAGCGTCCGCCGCTGGTCACGGGCCAACAAGCCGCGCCGCGCCCGGCGGAACAGCAGCGTTTTCCGGAAGTCTCGCGCACGGGCGAGACGCCTGCGGTTCCGCCGCCGCAAAGTGCCGCGCCGCAGAATTTCCAGAACCTCGCGCCGCAGAACCTCGCGCCACAGCATCCGACCCCGCGCCACGTGGAGCCGGTCACGCTGCCGCCGGTCGCCAAGGCGGAGCCGCCCAAGCCCGCGCCCAAGCCGCTGCAGCGCGGCGTGTTCGTCGTCGATCCGGTGCACTATCCGACGCTGAACGAAATTGGCCGCAACCTGACGCAAGCGGCGCTCAACGGCGAGATTGACCCGATTTTTGGCCGCGACGTCATCATCGACGCGGTCATCGACGTGCTGCTGATGAAGCAGGTCAACAATCCGTGCCTGATCGGCGAAGCGGGCGTGGGCAAGACGGCGGTTGTCGAGGGGCTGGCGCTGCGGCTGGCGGGCAACGTCGCGCAGTATGGCCGGCTGGGCAGTGCGGTGATCATGGAGATCCAGACGTCGTCCCTGCTGGCGGGAACGGCGCTGCGCGGCGCGTTCTCCGAGCGGATGCGCAAGCTGCGCGATGAAGTGGCCAAGGCTGAGGGCCAGATCCTCGTGTTCATGGACGAGATTCACACCATCATGGGCGCGGGCACCGGCGACGGGCCGCTGGACGCCGCGAACGATTTGAAAAGCGCGCTTTCCCGCGGCAAATTTCCGCTCATCGGCGCGACGACGCGGACGGAATACGAGCGGCACATCGAAAAAGATCCGGCGATGGAGCGGCGTTTCCAGACCGTGGATGTGCCGGAGCCGAGTCCGTCGGAGGCGATTGCGATCCTGAGCGGCGTGGCGCCGGTGTACGCGCGCCACCATCAGGTGCTGTACAGTCACGAGGCGATCCAGAGCGCGGTGCACCTCTCCAAGCGCTTTATCACCGACCGCTGCCTGCCGGACAAGGCGATTGCCGTGCTGGATCGCGCGGGCGCGCAGACGCGGCGGGCGGGACGTCCGCAGGTGATGGTCGACGACATCGCGCGCGCCGTGCACCAATTGACCGCCGTGCCGATGGACCGTTTGCTGGCCGACGAGCGCGGCCGGATTCGCGACCTGGCGGCGGATTTGCAGGCGCGCATCGTGGGTCACGACGCGGCGATGCAGCGTGTGGCGCGGCGGATTCAGCGCAACTACGCGGGTTTTTCAGGCGACCGGCCGCTGGCGTCGCTGCTGTTTGTCGGCGCGCCGGGCGTGGGCAAGACGGAGACGGCGCGCGCGCTGGCGCAGTGCCTGTTCGTCGTGGATGACGCGCTCGTGCGCTTTGACATGACGGAGTTTTCCGAGGCGCACAGCGTCGCCAAGCTCATCGGTTCGCCGCCGGGCTACGTTGGCCACGCGCAGGCGGGGCAGCTGGCACACGCGCTGCAGAAGCGGCCGTATCGCGTGCTGCTGTTTGACGAGATTGACCGCGCCGCGCCGGAAGTCCTGAGCCTGCTGCTGCAACTGCTGGACGCGGGCAAAATCAAGGACGCGCACGGCCAGGTTGTCGACGTGCGCAATTGCATCGTGGTCATGACCTCCAACCTGGGCGCGGAGTTGCTGGTGCAAGGCGTGCGCCGCAAGGTCGGTTTTGGCCAGTACGATGCGCCGCCGCCCGAACGGCTTGACGCGGATCCGGCGCTGGAGAGTGCCGTGATCGAGAGGGCCAAGAGCGCGCTGCCGCCGGAGTTCTGGAGCCGCATCGACGAGCCGATTGTGTTCCGTCCGCTGGGCGTGGCTGCGGCGCGGGAAATCGCGATTCGCCATCTGGCGCTGGGCGCGGAGCGGCTCTACGAGGCGCGGCTGATTCGCTATCGGGCGGACGATTCCGTCGTGGAGCTTGTGCTGGACGGCGGGCTGGACCCGGCGCATGGCGCGCGGTCGCTGCGGTCGCGCGTGGAGTCGCTTGTGGAGTCGTTCGTGACGGATTGCATCCTGGATGGCCAGTTGCACACGGGCATGGAAGTGGTGCTGACGGTCCGCGATGGCAACGTCGCGCTCGTGACGGCTGTTCCGCTGGCGGTGGAACAAGTCCAGGTCGTGGCGGCGTACGATGGCGAGTAAGCGCGGCTTCCTGGCGTTGGCGCTCGCGGGCTTCGTCGGCTGCGGCCAAACGACGACGACGCGGAACCAGACCGCGATTGACCCGCCGCCGTGCACGTCGATCAGCCAATTTGGCAACGGCCAGACGTGCGGCACGGCGGACCCGACGCTCGCGGCGTGCGGCACCGGCGCGTCCCGTCTCTGCGCGGGTGGCTGGCTGTGCTACGACGCGCCGGAATACGAGCAGTGCGCGTGCCAGACCGATACCGACTGCAACGGCAAGCGCGACTACGTCAATCAAGCGCGTTTGCTCAACGACAAATCCCCGGTCGCGATTGGTTGTCACGGCGGCCGCTGTATTGAAGGACCGTAGCTGTGATGTCCCTGTACCGTGAAATCGCCCGTCCGGTTCTCTTTCGCCGCGACGCGGAAGATGCGCACCTGAGCGTCCTGCACATGCTGGCCTTGTGGCAGCGCTTGGCTGTGGGCGCGCGGCTCGCGCAGGCGGTGACGCACGTGACGGATCCGCGGCTGCATGTGCGCGCGCTGGGCCTGGATTTTCCCATGCCGGTCGGCTTGGCGGCGGGGCTGGACAAGCACGCGGAGGCGCCGCACGCGTGGGGCTGGCTGGGCTTTGGTCATGCGGAGCTGGGGACGATTACGCCGCGCCCGCAGTCGGGCAATCCGCGGCCGCGGCTGTTTCGGCTCCCGGCGGACGAGGCGCTGATCAACCGCATGGGCTTCAACAGCCTCGGCGCGGCCAAAGTGGCGGAGAACCTGTTTGCGACGCGGCCGTTTGCGATTCCGATTGGCGCCAACGTCGGCAAGAACAAGGACACGCCCAATGAGGCGGCGGTGGACGATTACGTGGCGGCGATTGAGCAGCTCCGCGGCCTGAGCGACTGGTTCACGCTCAATGTCAGCTCGCCCAATACCCCTGATTTGCGCAAGTTGCAGCAGCCGTCGGCGATGCGCGCGCTTGTGGAGCAGTCCGTGCGGGCGGCCGGTGCGACGCCGGTGCTCGTGAAAGTCGCGCCGGATTTTGTCGATGACGACCTGGAGCAGACGATTGACGCGGTGCTGGAAGGCGGCGCGGCGGGCGTGATTGCCAGCAATACGACGTTGACGCGCGACAACCTGCGGGACACGGCGCGGGCGCAGGAAGCGGGCGGTCTGTCGGGCGCGCCGCTCAAGGACAAGGCCACGCAGACGATTCGCCGCGTGTACGCGCGTACGCAGGGCCGCGTGCCCGTGATTGGCGTGGGCGGGATCGCGACGGCCGACGATGCGTGGGAAAAACTTCTGGCGGGCGCGGACTTGCTGCAGGTGTACAGCGCGCTGATTTTTCAAGGCCCGGGCGTGGTGAAGGCGATTCACCTGGGGCTGCTGGACATCATGGAACGCGAAGGCGTGAAGTCGATTGGCGAGGTCGTCGGGCAGGGTGGCTGAGGGCGGTAGGGCGCGCGCTGCAGTCGCGAACCCGCCCGCGATTGGGCTTGTTGCTTTGGATGCGTGTGGCCAGAACGGGAGGCGACGGCGATGGACAAGCGGCGGGAATGGCTTCTGCGCGGCCCCGGCACACGCAGCGCCTTGGCCGGACTGGCGGTCCTGCTTTGCGCCGCTTGTTCAGGTGGCTCGGCCGTGGATCCGTCAGCGGATGTGGCGCTCGATGTCGCTGGCCCGTTCGAAGTTGCTGGCTCGGACGCCATGCCCGACGCGCCGGGTTCCGACACCGCCGGACCAACTGACGCAAACGACGCCGCCGACGCGGCCGATGCCGCGATCCCCGACGTCCCGGCGCTGGACGCCGCGGATGTGACGGCGCTTGTCGATGCCCCGCCATCGGTGGACAGCGCGGATGAGGGTGAAATTGGCCAGTCCGTTGATGCCGATGCCGCCGCGCCCGACGTGGCGGCCGTTGACGCACCCGACGCCAGCACTGAAACCTTGGACGCGGCGGACGGCTATTCGACAGCATGTCCGGGCGGCGTCGGCTGCTCGTGCGCGAGCGATGCGGCGTGCGATGGTCTTGCGTGCGCCTGGTCGATGACCGGCCAGCGGTGCGTGCCGCCCTGCGCGAGCAACGCCGACTGCGGCCCAAGCGCGGCGTGCGTGCCGTTCCCCCAGGGCGGGACGTTCTGCGCGCCGTCCGCAGTCTCGCTCTGCGCGCCTTGCAGCAAGGCCAGCGACTGCGGCTGGGAAACCGGCAGCGGGTCGTGCATCGGCGGATTCTGCAGCGCGTCCTGCAGCGGCGCGGCGCCATGTCCGGAAGGTGCCGCGTGCGCCGCGGGTTGGTGTCAGCCGGCTGTCGGGGTCTGCACTTGCTCGCAATGGGCGGTGACAACGGGCGCGAGCGGCACCTGCAGCGTGACGAATGGCCACGGCACGTGCACCGGCGCGCGCGTCTGCACCGCGCTCGGCGCGGAATCGGTCTGCCTCGCGGCAACGCCCAGCGCGGAGGTCTGCGACAACGTGGACAACAACTGCGATGGCTTCATCGACAACGGCACACTGTGCGACGACGGCGACGTTTGCACGGCCGACGCTTGCGCGGGCGGCGCATGCACCCACACCGCGCTGTTTTCCTGCGGCGACGGCTTCTGTGCCACCGGATGCGGCGAGACGTCCGCGACGTGCGCCGTTGACTGCCAGGCCCCCGTCGATCCGTGCGCAGCCCTGCCGCCCGGCGCCTGTGACGACGGCAATTCGTGCTCGGTCGATGCATGCGCACCGTTTGTCGGCTGCGTCCATTTGCCTGCCAGCGGCACCTGCACGGACGGCAACGCCTGCACGACGGGCGATTTCTGCACGGGCGGCGTGTGCGCGGGCGTTGCGGCCACGTGTGACGACGGCAACCCCTGCACGTGGGACGCATGCGCGCCAGTGGGCGGCTGCACCGCGTTGCCGCTCAGCGAGGTCGTCTGCGGCGCGGCCACTGCGTGTCTCGCGGCATCGGTCTGCGCCAGCGGAACCTGCGTGACCGGCGCGGCGACCCCGTGCGAGGACGGCAACCCGTGCACGAGTGACAGTTGCGACGTCAACGGCTGCGCGCACGGCGCCAACGCGGGCACCTGCAACGACGGCAACCCGTGCACCAGCGGCGACACCTGCATCGGCGGCGCCTGCCTCGGCAGCGACACGGGCTGCAACGACGGCAACCCGTGCACGGCCGACATTTGCCTCAACACGGCCGAGGGCTGTCAGCACTTTGCGACGGACGGCGTGGCGTGCGGGGATCCGGCGCTCGCGCTTGTGTGTGCGTCGGGCGCGTGCGGATGCCCGGGCGGCTGGCAGGCCGACCCCGCTGGGCCGTGCAGGCCGCTGCTCACCGGTCTGACGCTGGATGGCATCGACGGGCCGTGGGCGTTTGTGCCGACCCAGACCGATTGGCAAGTGACGGTGCCGCCTGAGAACGCGGGCCTGGGTCTGACCGTCCAACTGCCGGCGGGCGCGACGTGCGTGGTTGCGCTGCCCGATGGCACCACGGGCGTCGTCCAGCCGGGCGCGGCGTTTGCCGTGGCGATTCCGGTGGGAACGACCGAGGTGACGCTGGTCGTGAGCGCAGGCGGCCAGGCGCGGACCTACACGCTGACCGTGACGCGGGCGATCGCCCGGCAGGCGCACGTCTTCAAGCCGTGGAGTCCATCGAGCTACGCGCTGGGTATCTCCGTCGCGTTTGACGGCGACACGCTCGCCTCGGGCGTCGAGACCGGAACCGGCACGCAAGGTCCGGGCGCCGTGAACGTCTACTCCCGCGTCGGCAATCAGTGGGTCTACAAGACCGTCCTGGACACGGCCAAGAGTCCACCCGCCACGTCGATGTATTTCGGCCGGTCGCTCGCGCTCGACGGCGGCATCCTCGCGGTGGGCGATTTCCCGGACTCGAGTTCATCCACGGGCATCAACCCAAGCCCCGTTGTCACCTCGGGCGCGAGCCTCTCCGGCTCCGTCCACATCTTCAGTCAGGTCAACGGGGTCTGGACGCAGGAGGCATACATCAAGCCTTCCGACACCAAGGCCAACGATGAATTCGGCTACCTCGTCGCGCTGCAAAATGGCCGCCTGCTCGTCGGCGAGTGGCAAGGGCACCGCGTCTACGTGTTTGAGCGCACCAACGGCGTGTGGAGCCAGACGGCTGACATCGTCTCGCCCACGCCCGCGGCCGATTCTACGGCGGTCGGCACTTCGTCGATGTTCGGCATGACCGGCTTCGCCAGCGTGGGGGACACGCTCCTGATCGGCAGCCCCAGCCACACCGGCGGCGGCGGCGTGTATCAGTACAAGCGCGTCGGCGCGGCGTGGCAGTACGCCTCCATGGTGCCGGTGCCCGTTGGCGCCACCGGCTTTGGCCGCCAGATTCACCTCGACGCCACACGCCTGCTGGTCACCGATTCCGCGGCGCTGTACACGTTTTTCCTCGTGAATGGCGCCTGGGTCCTGCAGGACACGTATTCGCCCGTGGTTCCGCTCAGCAGCCAGGACGGCTTTGGCCTCGCGCTCACCGTCGATGGATCGATGGCGGTCGTCACCGCGTATCACGAGCGTGGCACCGCGACGGGGATCAACGGCGACGCGACAAATGTCCTGCCCAACACCGGTTCCTACACGCGCGGGGCGGCTTACCTGCTGCATTGGAGCGGCAGCAAGTGGGTGCAGAAGGCCTACATCAAGCCGACGCCGAACAACGCGCAGGACTTTGGCTTCCAGGCCGTGCTCGCCAAGAACGTCCTGGCGATTGGCGCGCCCGATCAGGTGTCCAGCGGCTGGGGAATCGATCCTGACGGGATCTTCCCGGTCGGCATTTCTGGCTATGGCAACGGCACCGTGTACCTGTTTGGCGTCGCGGCGCCCTAGCTGCCCGGCACCAGCCCAGAGCGCAGCGGCCACGCTCCCAGACCGCTGTACGCGAGCGGCCAGTTGCGCGGAGCATCGCTGAAAAAACGTCTCGCCTCGCGCCCTCCGTGCCGCCCAAGCACGCGCGCCCCTCTGACAACTTGCCCCGCACATCGCGTACACTCCACCCGCGCCATCCGCGGCGTCCCGACCTGGAGCCCCACGCGTGCCGGATCCTGACCTCCTCGATGTTGTGGTGATTGGCGCTGGTGCCGCCGGGCTCTTCTGCGCCGGTCAAGCCGGTCAGCGCGGCCTGCGCGTGCGCGTCCTTGACCACGCGGTCACGCTCGCGGAGAAGATCCGCATCTCCGGCGGCGGCCGCTGCAACTTCACCAACCTGCAGACGACGCCGGCCAACTTCGCCTCGGACAATCCGCATTTCGCCCGCTCGGCGCTCGCGCGCTACACGCCGCAGCAGTTTATCGACATGCTCAAGGCGCACGGCATCGCGTTTCATGAAAAGCACAAAGGTCAGCTGTTTTGCGATGACAGCAGCCAGCAAATCATCGACATGCTGCGCACTGAATGTGCCGCGGGCAACGTGGAAGTGCAGCATCCCTGCCGCGTGGCGTCCGTCCTGCGGGTCGACAACCACTTTGTGCTGGCGACGGACCGCGGCGAGATGCGCGCCCGCAACGTCGTCATCGCGACCGGCGGGCTGTCCATTCCCAAGATTGGCGCGACGGATTTTGGCCACCGCATCGCCCGGCAATTTGGCCTGACGATCGTGGAGCCGCGGCCCGCGCTGGTGCCGCTGACGTTCACGGGCGAAGATTGGCAGCCGTTTGTCGGCCTCGCCGGGCTGTCCTTGCCCGTTGAAGTGGCGTGCGGCGATCCGCGCAACGGCGGCGGGCAATTTCGCGAGGATCTGCTGTTCACGCACCGCGGGCTGTCGGGTCCGGCGATCCTGCAGATCTCCAGCTATTGGCGGCCGGGCCAGCCGCTGCGCATCAACCTGGTGCCAGACGTCGCCGTCGCGGACGCGCTGATTGCCCTCAAGGCGACGTCCAAGCAGCAGGTGCAGAATCTGTTGGGGCAGTGGCTGCCCACGCGCCTGGCGGACGCTGCGGCTGCGCGCGCGGGCGTGCTGGGCAAAGTGATGGCGCAGACGTCTGACAAGGCGCTGCGCGCGCTGGGCGAGTCCCTGAACCGGTGGGAGCTGACGCCGAGCGGCACGGAGGGCTTCAAGAAGGCGGAAGTGACCCGCGGCGGCGTGGATACGCGCCTGCTGGATTCCCGGACGATGAGGGCCAAGTCGGTGCCGGGGCTCTACTTCATCGGCGAAGTCGTGGACGTGACCGGTTGGCTGGGCGGCTACAATTTTCAGTGGGCGTGGGCCAGCGGCTACGCATGCGCGCTCGCGTTGGCCGAACCCGCGTGAATCTTGTTCAGATCCGCGCGGCCACCTCCGCGCCCTGCTGAATCGCCCGCTTGGCGTCCAATTCCGCCGCGACGTCCGCGCCGCCAATCACGTGGTACCGCTTGTCCGTGACCTTGCCCTTGTCGTCCAGCGGCGCCAAATCGCGCACGGATTCCTGACCGGCACAGACAATCACATTGTCCACCGCCAGCACCCGCGTCTCGTTGTTCACGCGGATGTGCAGGCCCTCGTCGTCGATCTTCAGGTACTCCACACCCGCCAGCATCTGCACGCCGTGGTGCTGCATCGCCAGGCGATGCACCCAGCCGGTCGTCTTGCCCGGACCCGCGCCCATCCGCCCCGGCTTGCGCTGCAGCAGGAACACCTCGCGCTTGGGCGTGATGGGCGCC
Organism: uncultured Myxococcales bacterium; assembly: GCA_903842345.1. Lineage (GTDB taxonomy): Bacteria > Myxococcota_A > UBA9042 > UBA9042 > UBA9042 > CAIYBN01. The sequence continues at coordinate 240,326 of CAIMLR010000014.1, read as the reverse complement.
GGCGCCACGAGGCCACCCGCTACCGTCGAGGTGAAATCGACGCCCCATTCCTTGGCCCACGCGTCGATGGACTGCGGCGACTGCTCCGCCAACAGGAACTCGCACATGTCGATGCCGATGCCGCCCGCGCCGATGACCGCGACCGACTTGCCAACCGGCTTGCCCGCGCGCAGCACGTCCGGGTAGGACAGCACCTTGGCGTGGTCAATCCCCGGAATCCGCGGCTTGCGCGGCGTGACGCCCGTCGCGATGATCACGTCATCAAACGCGCCGGTCTGCAGTGACGCCTCGACCTCCGCGCGCGTCAACCGGCGATTCAACTCGACCTTGACGCCGGTCCTGGTCAGCAGTTGGCGGAAGTAGCGGATCGACTCCTTGAACTCCTCCTTGCCCGGCACGTTCGCCGCCATATCGAATTGCCCGCCGACGTCGCCCGACGCCTCAAACAGCGTCACGGCATGACCGCGCTCCGCCGCTACCGTCGCCGCCGACAGTCCCGCCATGCCGCCGCCAATGACCGCGATCTTCCTGGGTGCCTGCGTGTGCACGTACACAAGCTCGGTCTCGTGACAGGCGCGCGGATTCACCAGGCAGCTCGCGCGCTTCATGGAAAACGTGTGATCCAGGCACGCCTGGTTGCACGCGATGCACGTGTTGATCTCGTCGGGCTTGCCCGCCGCCGCCTTGTTGGCCCAATCAGGGTCAGCCAGCAGCGGCCGCGCCATGGAGACCATGTCGGCATCGCCCGAGGCGAGGATGTCCTCCGCCACGTCCGGCATGTTGATGCGATTGGACGCGACAACCGGAATCGTCAGGTGCTGCTTGATCATCGCCGTGGTCGCGCGGAATGCGCCGCGTGGCACGGACGTCACGATGGTCGGGATGTTCGCTTCATGCCAGCCAATGCCGGTGTTCAGCAGGTTGATGCCCGCGGCTTCCAGCGCTTTGGCCGTCGCGACAATCTCTTCCTGCGTGTTGCCCCCCTCCACGAGATCGAGCAGCGACAGCCGGAACATGATCAGGAACTTGTCGCCAGCCGCCCGGCGCGTCGCCTTCACGACTTCCACGGCGAATTTCATGCGCCCGTGGATGTCGCCGCCAAACTCGTCGTCGCGCTTGTTGACGCGTTTGCACAGGAACTGGTTGAGCAGGTAGCCCTCGGAACCCATGATCTCCACGCCGTCGTACCCGGCTTCCTTGGCCAACTCCGCGGCGCGGGCAAAATCGCCGATGACCTCAAAGACGCGGCTGGTGCTCATGGTGCGCGGCGAAAACGGGTTGATGCGCGCCTTGATGGAGGACGCCGATTCCGAAAACGGGTGGTAGCCGTAGCGTCCGGCGTGGATCGCCTGCATCAGGATGCGGCCGTCGTATTGGTGGACGGCGTCGGTGACGCGGCGGTGGTTGCCAACGTCGCCCTTGGTGTTCATCGTACCGCCGCCGGGCAGGAGCCAGCCGCGCGTGTTTACGGAGATGCCGCCGGTGACGATGAGGCCGGTGCCGCCCTTGGCGCGCTCGCCGAAATACGCCGCCAGCTTGGGATAATTCCAGAAGCGGTCCTCCAGACCGGTGTGCATGGACCCCATCATGATGCGGTTGCGCAGCTTGAGGAAGCCAAAATCGAGAGGCGCGAACAGGTGCGGGTAGGGGCTGGTCATGGGTTCACCGTTCTGGCGGGAAGGGGATGCAAACGTGCGGGCTGGAAGCGGGCCGTCGTCCGGCAAATTAGCCCCATGAGTCGGCGATGACAAGCGCGTCGCGCGGGTCATTCGGCGCTGCAGATTCCGCGATTTTCTGCGTCGTATGGTGCAAAACCGCCGCGCTTGCGCGCTGAAGTATTGAAAACCAGTTCAGAATCGTCCTTGACGGGCCATGCCCCGCGGTCCAGACTCGCCCCGTCGAGGTGAGCCCTGCGTCTGGCACGCGGATAGGCCGTTTGGGTGCGAAATCAGGTCCGGCGCCCATGACTTCACAAGTCCCGGCGCCGCGGCGCACTGAAGCGGAGGGGCCGATGGCCTTGCAGTCAACTTCCAGAATCTTCGCATCGCTCCTCGGAGCGGCCCTTCTCGTCGCGCTCGGCGTCGGCCTCCTGTTCTCGACGTTCCGGCAAATGGAGGACGCTGGGGAAGCGCGGCAGGCCACGTATGTACTCCTGAGCGACGCCGATGCACTCCTCTCGGAGTTGCGCGACGCGGAGACCGGCCAGCGCGGCTACCTCCTCACCGGCGACGAAGTGTTTCTCACGCCCTATCTGGCCGTGCGGGACAAGCTCGACGTCCACCTCGCGGCGCTGCGCCATCAGCCGCTGGCCCCGGGCGCGGCAACGCACTTGGAGAACGTCGCCCGCCTGATGGCGAGCAAGCTGTCCGAGATGGCGCGCGTCATCGACATGCGCCGCAACCACGACATCGCGGGCGCGACGGCCAAGGTGATTGGCGGCGAGGGCAAGATGCTCATGGACGCCATCCGCCTGGAGATGCGGGAGTTCGATCGCACCGAGCGCCAGGCCTTGGCCGAAAATGACGCGGATTTTCAGCAGCATCTGCGGCAATTGCTGAGCATCCTGATCGGTGCGAGCGGCGCGGCGCTTCTGGCGGCGTTGTTGTTCGCCTACCTGGTGTACCGGGAAACCCAGCATCGCCTCAACGCCGTAGTGCATACGGAGACGATGAAGGTGCTGGCGGTCGAGCAGATCGCCAACCAACGGCTGGAGGAGGCCAACGCCACGCTGCGGATCAGCGAGGCGAAGCTGGCGGTCACGCTGAACTCGATCGGCGACGGCGTGCTGGCGACGGACGCGGATGGGCGGATCACGCTGCTCAATCCGGTCGCCGAGCAGCTCACCGGCTGGCTGCAAGCCGAGGCGGCGGGCAAATCGGTCGATGAGGTCTTCCACATCATCAACCAGGAGACCCGCGCGCTGGCGGCCATCCCGATTCAAGCGGCGCTGGAACATGGCGCGATCCAGGGACTCGCCAACCATACGGTCCTCATCAGCCGCGACGGCACGGAATGCGCCATCGCCGACAGCTGTGCACCCATTCGCGGGATCGACAACGCGGTCGTTGGCGCCGTGCTCGTCTTTCGCGACGTCACGGAAGAATACGCGGTCCGCCAGGCGCTGAACGACAAGAACGTGCAGCTGGAAAACGCGACGCTGCTGGCCGAGCAGGCCAACCTCGCGAAGTCCGATTTTCTTTCGAGCATGAGCCACGAGCTGCGGACGCCGTTGAACGCGATTCTCGGCTTTGCCCAGCTGCTGGAAAGCGACGTGCCGCCGCTGACGGCGGTCCAGATGCAGAACATCGGGCAGATTCTCCAAGCCGGCTGGCATCTGTTGCTGCTGATCAACGAGATCCTCGATCTCGCCAAGGTGGAATCCGGCAAGATGCCGCTTTCCCGCGAGCCGGTGCTGCTCTCTGAAGTGCTGGCGGAGTCGCGCAGCATGGTGGAGTCCCGCGCGATCCAACGCGGCATCCGTATGGCGTTCCCGCCCGACGACCTGCCATTCTTTGTCCATGCCGACCGGATGCGCGTCAAGCAGGTGCTCATCAACCTGCTGACCAACGCCATCAAGTACAACGTCCCCAAGGGCAGCGTCGAGGTCCAGTGCGTGGAGACCGCGCCCGGGCGCATCCGCGTGCGCATCGCGGACACCGGCGCTGGCCTCGCGCCCGACCTCCTGGCGCAGTTGTTCCAGCCGTTCAACCGGCTGGGGCGGGAGACCGAAGGCGACGAAGGCACGGGCATCGGCCTCGTCGTCGCCAAGCGCCTCGTCGAGCTCATGGGCGGCACGATTGGCGTGGAGAGCCTGGTCGGCGTCGGCACCGTCTTCTGGTTTGAGCTGCTCTCCGCCGCCGAGCCGGAGCTCTTCACGGAAGCAGGCATCGTCGACCTGCCGATCCAAGCGCACCAAGCGCCCAGCGGCCGCGTGCACACGCTCCTGGCGATTGAGGACAATCCGGCCAACCTGCGGCTTGTGGAGCAGCTCATCGCGCGCTATCCAACCCTGCGGATGCTGACGGCCGTGAATGGCATCCGCGGCGTGGAAATGGCCCGGTACGCGCAGCCGGATGTCATCTTGATGGATATCAACTTGCCAGGAATCGATGGGTATGAAGCGCTGCGGCTTCTGCGCGCGGATCCAGCGACCGCGTCGATCCCGGTCATCGCCGTCAGCGCCAACGCGATGCCATTTGACGTTGCCCGCGGACTCCAGGCGGGCTTTTTCCGCTACGTGACAAAGCCCATCAAGGTGACCGAGTTCGTTGAGGCGATTGAGCTGGCGCTGGAAATGGCCAAGGAGCGGGATCGCGGCGGAATGGGCACGCGACCCGCGCAATGAGGGGAGAATTGCCCGGGGGAGAGGGTTGATTGCCCGCTGGGTGATCCTGCGCAAGCGCCATCCGATCTTCCTTATTGGCCAAATGGCTCGTGTTCGGGCGCATCCAAGTTTCACTTTTGCCTCAAGTATCCAGTATGCGGTGCATCGGGTTTTCGATGGCTGCGGAGAGAGTTCTCTGGGCGTGCATCGGGTTTTCATTCCCGCGCTGTAGCGACCTTTGGACGGTCATCGGGTTTTGGATGCGCACCGGCGGCGGCCGCGGAGCAAAAGTGAAAAGTCGATGGGCCGTGCGGAGGGTCGATCGGCGCGTATCGAGGGTTGGATGACGGTTTTGCAGGGCTGATTGCGGCGAAGTGGGGAGGGCGGCATGGCTGCGCCAGGTTTGCACGTCTGCCCCTTCCCGCACCCATTGCCCCAAAATCGGACCAGAATCGTCCACAATTCCCAGCAATCTCAACGCACCAGATTCTTGACGACGTCAAACTCCCGCGCAAACATCGCCTCCGGGTCCGTATTGTTCGTCAAACAAACCGGAGGAATCATGCAGAAACCGCCAGAATCCACAGGCAATGGCCGCATTATCCGCAATTCAGGTCGCGTGCTCGGTCGGCTCAAGAGCCATCCGAAGGCCAAGGTGCTCGCGCCCAAGTTCCAGCTTGCCCACACCGCGCTCAAGAAGGCCAACGCGGCGCTCATCGAGGCCGATGACGCCGCGCAGGAGACCGGCGCCGCCGTCGATGTCTGCGATGCGCTGGCGCGCGAGGCGCTGACGGATTGCCAGCTCGGCGTTGTCGCCGTGGTGCGCCGCGATTACAAGTCGCCGGAGTACCTGGCATTCTTCCCCGACGGCTTTGACACGGCCAAGCGGCGTCGCGGCACGGCGTTGCGCCAAGTCCTGACGGTCGTGGTGGATCACATCCTGACGCTGGACAAGACAAGCCCGCTGCACGCGCACGTCAAGCCGCTCCAGGCCTGCATCGCGGCGTACACGGTGCCGCTGGGGGATGAGGACAAGGCGCAGATTGCGTCGACCAAGCTCGAGACGCAGCTGTCGGTGGCGCGCGCGCACTGGATGCTGGCGTATGACGTGCTGTACGGCGAGGTGCGGTCGATGTTCGCCGGGCGGCGGGCGCTGGCGGAGAGCTTCTTTGTCGAGTGGGGCAAGGCGAGGAGCGCCAAGGCTTCGGGCGGCACACAGGCGCAGGTGCCGGCGTGAGCTGAGCAGTGCAGGAAACCAGGCGCGCGCGGTCGTTACGGATCTGACTGGCGTGGGCTTGAGGGAAGATGCCGGGCCGTCGTCGCACAGGGAGTGCGGCGGCGGCTTGGTGGTTTTTGCGGGGTTTGAGGGGGAGGTGCGCGGCAAAAGATGGGAAACTGCGAATACCTCCTGATGCGGGACGTGCCGCCCGTCGTAGCCGCCGTTGACCAAGAAAAAACCCATTGTAGGGCGATGGCTTGTCCCTCGCCGCGGATTCCAGGCAATTACGGCCATTTCCAGGCATCGCACGACTCAGCGGGCGGCGGCGACCGGTCACTTGCCGGTCTGTCCAAACCAGCCAAAACGGCGTGGTTGTGCGGCTTGACGAAGTAGCCGAAAACGGCACAATCCGGCGGAAGTGGACGTGGCTGATTGCCGCAACGCCCCTTGTTCCGTCTCTCCATGTTCAGCGACGGCGGAGCGGTGGAATCAGGACGGGAAGTTCAAGTTGGGGACCCCATGGCGGTTCCCATCCGCAGACCCGGAAGGACGCCGTGAATTGAATAGCGCCGTGCCTCACGGACGAGGAAACACCGTCTTGACCGGCTGGAGGCCCGCCTCCAACAACTGCAAGCCCGAGACAAGAAAGGAAAAGAACCATGAGCAGTCTCCAGCCCTTCAGCATTTCCCGCGTCTTCAACGCCCCGCGCAAGTTGGTTTTCCAGGCCAACACGGACATCGGCCACCTCGCCAAATGGCTGAGCCCAGCCGGCTTCAGGAACATCTTCGCCAGCGGCGAAATCAAGGTGGGCGCCATCTACCACTACGGCCTCCAAGGCCCCGACGGCAGCCAGATGTGGGGCAAGCAGCGCTACCTGGAGCTGGTGCCGGACGAAAAGATCGTCCTCATCCAGTCCTTTTCCGACAAGGATGGCGGCGTCACTCGTCATCCCATGGCGCCGAGTTGGCCCGAAGAGATGCTCGCCACGACCACCTTTGAGGACGCAGGTCCAGGCGCATGCAGGGTGACGGTTGCGTGGGCCCCCCACAACTCCGATGCGGCCGGCAACGCGACCTTCGACGGCGCCCGTGACGGCATGACCCAGGGCTTCGGCGGCAGTTTCGCCAACCTGGAGGCCCACCTGGCCGCCACCGAGCGCCAGATCGCCAACTCCCGGGTCGTGGACGCGCCGCGCGAGCGGGTGTGGAAGGCGTTGACCGATCCCAAGCACGTCAACGCCTGGTGGGGTCCCACGGGCTTCAGGAACGTGGACGTGGAGCAGGACGTGCGCGTGGGCGGGGTATGGAAGTTCAAGATGATCGGGCCCGATGGCACCGAGTACCCCAACAAGAGCACGTACATCGAGATCAAGGCGCCCGAACGCCTGGTGTACGACCTTGGCGACTGGGAGAAGGTGCATTTCCGGGGCAGAGTGACCTTGGAGGAGGTGGGGGCGAAGACCCTGGTGACCTTGACCGCCGAGTGCCCCAGCAGGGAATTCCGCGATGGCCTCCTGGGCTACGCCATCGAGGGGGGCAAGCAGACCCTCGCCAAGCTGGACGCGCACCTCGCATCGATGAAGTAGGGCCCGCAAAGCCCGTTCGAGAGGAGTACGGCGGCTCGTTCAGGGCGGCCTCCCGGACAGCGGCGGGGGAGGAATGGAATGGGGACGGGGTCTATCGTGTAGACCCCAGCGCAGTTCCTTTGCAGTTTTCACAAGCGAATCGCGGGCGCTTCTCGTGCTGACGCAGTGCGGGCGAACCAAATGCGTTACTTCTGGTCCGACTTCGATTAGCATGCCGCTCGTCGCCCATGCGGTTGGGCGGCTCCTACCATCTGGTTCGCAAAATATCGGAGTTCCCGTGCGTCATTCCTGTCGAGGCATTGCCTCTGCTTATTCCTTTAAAGTCATCGCGTTGTGGCTTGTGAGCCTGGCCGCAATCGGCTGCGGCAACACCGTGACGCTGCCCGACGGCGACGTCATCGACCTCGACGGCGTCAACCTGAACGACATCGATCTGGACGGCGTGGACGTCGATCAGGACATCCTGAGCAAGCTCGACATCAAGAGCGACACGATCAGCGGCGATGTGGACGCCAGCGGCACGGACGCCATCGCGCCCGACACCGACACGGCCACCGGCACCGACGCTGCGGACACCGCGGACATCGCCAGCGGCTGCACCTCGACCGCCGCGTGCAACGACGGCAACCCCTGCACGGACGACACGTGCAGCACGGACGGCGTCTGCCTGAACGCCAGCAACACGGCGACCTGCGACGATGGCAACACCTGCACGCAGGGCGACGCCTGCAAGGCCGGCGCATGCCTGCCCGGCGCCGCCACCGATTGCAGCGACAACAATCCGTGCACGGACGACAGCTGTGACAAGGCCAGCGGCTGCATCAACCTCGCCAACACCGCGACGTGCGAAGACGGCAGCGCCTGCACGAAGAATGACGCGTGCGCGGCCGGCTCTTGCCTGCCGGGCGCCATCGTCGACTGTGAAGACGGCAACGGCTGCACGACCGACAGCTGCGACATCGCCACGGGCTGCACGTCAGTCAACAACGAAGACCCCTGCAACGATTTTGACCCGTGCACCGTCGACGACGCCTGCAGCGCCGGCCTGTGCGTCAGCGTCGCCAAGAACTGCGGCGACAACAACGCGTGCACCAACGACAGCTGCGACGCCGCAACGGGCGACTGCCTGCACACCGACAACAACGACGCCACCTGCGAAGACGGCAACCCGTGCACGACCGCCCAGTACTGCTACAACGCGCAGTGCCTGTCGGACGGCTCGCTCAACTGCAACGACGACAACCAGTGCACCAAGGACTCCTGCGACCCGGTCACGGGCTGCAAGCACGAGAACCTGAGCGACTCGGCCTGCAGCGACGGCAATCCCTGCACCAACGGCGACTTCTGCGCCGACGGCGCGTGCTTGGCCGGCGACCCGACCACCTGCAACGACGACAACAAGTGCACGACCGATAGCTGCGACTCCGCCGTCGGCGGCTGCGTCAACCTCGCCAACGCCGCGACTTGCGACGACGGCGACCCGTGCACGCTGGCGGACACCTGCACCCAGACGGTCTGCGAAGGCACGCCGAACACGTGCGACCAGGGCCCGTACAACGCCACGACCTGCAGCACGATGACCTGCGACTACACCGATGGCGTGTGCAAGCAAAACAACAGCACGGTGTGGAGCGGCACGTTCAAGACGGCGGCAGGCTGGAAGCTGCAGGGCGAATGGCAGATTGGCATGGCCATGGCGTCGACCGGCGAGACGTTTGGCTGGGCGGATCCGGCGAGCGATGACGACGCCGACGGCGACGGCTATGTGGCCGGCACGGTCATCGGCGGCGACATCAGCAATACGCCGCATGATTGGTATTTCCTGACCAGCCCGGTGATCGACCTGTCCGCGCACGCGACCTCGACGTACCTGTACAGCGACCCCGCTGCGACGAGCTGGAATCAGTACAACCAGTCGCTGGTCCTCGCGTTTCAGTGGCGCGCCAGCCTGTCGGCGACGGGCGGCCAGTACCTCACGGTGCAGTGGACCGGCGACGGCAAGAACTGGGCGACGTTCCAGGATCCGATCAGCACGTACAACGACTCGTACTGGCGGGACCCGAGCGCGATGTCGCCGACCGGTGAGTACATGTTGATCCCCAAGCCGATGCTGACCAAGCACTTCCAGTTCCGCATCGGCTACAAGATCACGGCGGTGGAAGCGATTGTGCCGCTGGTTTCCGGCTTGAGCATCGACGCCCCGCAGATCGGCATTGGCAACTGCTGGGACTAGCCTCAACGCTAGCGGCCGCGCAGCTCGGGCACCCCGGGCTGCGCGGCACGCCGCGTCTTGCCCGTCTGAAGCCACGGATTGTGCCGCAGCACGCTGTCGTTGAGCGGCTGCACACACGGCCCCGTCCCTTCCAGCTCCGCGTCGCGACGCATGTCCACCTGACGCGCGCGCCTGCCTGGCTTTCGTCGTGTGGCTGACAAACGCGCCTGACGAGATTGCGCCCGGCGCCGGGCGGAAGTACCGTGTCGCCGCCTCGGCTGGCGTGTGCAGCCGATCGCCGACCAGGAAGTGGCAAATGATGCAGGTGTGGCTCGGCGTGGTGGCAGCAAGTGTGGCGCTCACAGCGTGCAGTGGACCGGCAGTGCCCCTGCCGCAGGCGCAGTTTGCCGGCGCGGACGATGCCGGCGCTGACGCCGCTCTGGCCGATGCCGCTTCGCTCGACGACGTGCCGGGGGATGGCGCTGCCGTCGCTGACGTTCCGGTTGCGGACGTCGCGCTGAGCGATTTGCCCCCGCTTCCTGACGCCCTCCCGCCCATCGACGCGTTTGTGCCGCCCGATGTTGGCCCGGGCGACGACGGCGCATCCCAGCCGGACGTCCTGCTGGCGTTGGACGGCATCTTCGGCTTTGACGTTGGCCCCACGCCGGACGTCGCGGTCGTGCCCGCGTGCGGTGACGGCAAGTGCGCGCCCCCGGTCGAGACATCCACAAGCTGCCCAGTGGACTGCGGCGCACCGACCTGGACGGAGTGCGCGCAACAGTCGTGTGCGACCGCCTGGAATGCCTGTCAGAGCTCAGGCGGCTGCAGCAACGCGGCGGCATGCGCCCAGGCCTGCCTTGACACGAGCTGCGTCCAAGCGTGCTCCACCGACCTCAGCTACACCACGCTTGTGAACGCGTTGGAGCCGTTGGTCACGTGCGCGCGCGCCCACAACTGCTTGGCCGCGGCCAACCCCGGTCCCGGCGGCGGCCCCAACACGTGCGGCAATGGCAAATGCGATGGCGGCGAGACGCACCTGACGTGCCCCAAGGACTGTTCCTTCCCGATTTCCGCCAACGAGCAGTGCCAGGTGCAAAACTGCGGGGACAGCTACGGCGCTTGCATGACCGACCTCGGCTGCGTCACGGCCGCGACCTGCTACAACCAAGGCAACAGCGGGATGTGTTTTGCTGTTGGCGGCGGCCAGTTGCTCCTCAACCTCATCGGCTGCATCCAGCAGCAGTGCCCCTGAGCCGCGTCAAGCGGTCGGGTCAAGTCAGGCTGCCGATGGCGGCGTGCGCATCCAGGCTTGCGGCCTGCCCCTCGCTGCCAGGCTAATTTGCGAGCCTGTGACAAACTGCGTTCACTGGCTCGCCCAAGCCGCACCTGCAGACCGGGACGAGGCAATTTGGCCGGCGACTACTCCTTCTTCTCCTCCAGCGCCTTCCTCAGTGCCTCTTTCTTCTCCGTCAGCGCCTTTTTCGCCGCCGCTTTCTTCTCCAGGTACGTCTGCTTGGCGGCCTCCTTCTTCGCAGCCCATGCCCGCGTTGCCGCTTCCTTCTTCTCGTTCAGCGCCTTCTTCGCCGCGGCCTTGGTGTCCTGCAGGGTCCGCTTGGCGGCGTCCGTCGCCTCATGTGCGGCCGCTTTGACCTCTTCCTTCTTTTGGTCAACCACCCTCCCGGCATCCTCTTTCGCGGCGTGGACGTCGCGCTTCACGTCGGCCACCGGGTCGGGCTTGGCCGCAGGTGGGGGCGGCGCTGCCGGTGCCTGTGCGAAGGCGGGGAGCGCCAGAGCGATGCTCAGGGCGAAGGCGATGAAACTGAGGGACTTCATGATGGACTCCGTGTTGCCGATGACCTTGCGCACCGGGACACGAAAGGGCGCGGACGCGCGGGGTCAAGCGGGTAGGGTAACCGTTTGCCCCCGCGCAGCCCGGGCATCGGCGGCACCTCTCAAAAACCCTCAGTCTCCATGCCCACATCCGCTGGCCGCGACGGCTGTGACTTGGCATCGCTGCAGTACGCGTCGACGATGCTCGCGGTTCGCTGCGCGATGACCTGCCGCATCTGGCCAAACTCGGGCAGATCGCGCACCGGCGCGAGGCAATCAGACCGATCGAACCACGTCGCGTCGCTCAGGCCGTAGCGGATGGCCTGCCGCAGCGTGTCCAGAATCCATTCAACATCGGCCTCGCCTTTGCGCAACTCCATCCACAACAGCAGCGTGCGACAGCGGCGCGTCGGCGTCGCCCCATCGCCAAAGCCGACGGTCGGCAGCAATGCGAGGTGCGCATCGGGTGGCGTTTCGCGCAGCACCGACCCCAGCACGACGTACAGCGCCTCGATGAACGGCGGCAGCGGCGTGGCCTGATGCGCCGCCATCTCTCGATACGTTTCCAGCAACAACGCGCGGTTGTTGGTCGCGAGCGCCGCGGAATACACGCCGCGCCAAATCGAGTAGGGCGCAAGCCCGCGCGCGCGCTTCTGTCGCCGCACGCCCTCGCGCGCGACCGTGTCGCCCTCCAACACCGCGATGCGCGCCAATTCCCCGAGGATCGCCGTGGCGTCCCCGCCAAGCTCCAGCGCGACCTCCAGCTGTTGGCGCGCCTGCACCAACCAGCCGGCATCGGCCAGCAGCGCCGCCAACTGTACCCGCGGCGCTGGCAAGCTCGGCGCCAGGCTCATGGCCCGCCGGAACGCCGCCGTCGCCGCCACCGGCTGCCCCGCGTGCATCTCCGCCAGCCCGCGCGCGAGCCACGCTTCGCCATTTTGCGGCGCCAACTGAATCGCCCGCAGCGCCAGCCGCTGCGCTTGCTGCAACAGTCCAGTGGAAATGATGGCTTCAACCGCGAGCTGACCGCTCACCGCAATCGCCAGCCCGGCAGCCACCAGCGGCTCAGTGGGCGCCAGCTCCGCCGCGCGCTCGAAATGACGGATGGCGTCCTGCAACTGCGCTGGACTGAAGCTGGCCATCGCCGCGCTGTACGCACGCCGCCCTGTCAGGTACGCCTGCAGCACCTCCGGATTCGTCACCTCTGGCGTCGTCGTCACCCGCGTCACGCCGGCAATCAGCTCCTGCGCCACGGCAAACGCGATCTCATCGTGGACTTGATGGGCGCGCGCCTCGTCGCAGTCGAGGGTTTGACTCCACGTCACGGCGCCATCGCGGCACGCAGTCATCGTCGCCTGGATGCGCACACCCGAACCGAGCTTGCGCACACTGCCATCGACGACGAAATCGACGCCCAAACTGCGGCCGATCTCCGCGGGTTCACGCGTCTCATCGGCATAGCTGCGGGCCACGCGCGCCGCGACTGCGCGCAGCTGTTTGTGCGGCATCAGCGCGCCGGTGATGTCCTCCGCCAAGCCGAGCGCCAGATCGGAAACCGCACCGACGCTGGCAAAGGGCAGCACCACGAGGCGCGGCGGCGCCAAGCTACGCGCTTGCGGGAGGTTGACGGGCGGCACCCGCACCGCTGGCGTCTGGTCGCTGGGACAGGTCAGCTCAGCCAGTTGTTGCGCCACGGCCGCGGCTGAAGCCGGGCGTTTGGCCGGATCGACCTGCAGACACTGCAGGATGAGGCTCCCCAGGCTCGCCGGCAGGTCAGGTGCCAGCTGGCACGGATCGCGAATGGGTTCAGTGACCCGCGCCATGGCGAGCGCCATGAGGGAATCGCCAAGCCAAGGCGTGCGCCCGGTGGCCAGCTCGTAGAGCACGACGCCCAGCGCGAACAGGTCGGTGGCCGGAGTCACCCGTTGGCCGCTCATTTGTTCGGGCGCGAAGTAGGCGGGCGTACCCACCGCCGAGTGCGAATGGTCATGATGCCAGTCGAGGTGGGCGAGGCCAAAATCGCAGATCGCCACGCGGTCGCGGCCGATGAGGACGTTGCCCGGCTTGAGATCGCGATGCACCACGCCGGCCTGATGCGCGGCGGTGAGGCCGTGACAGATGGCGATGCCGATGGCGGCAATCTGCGCGGTCGCCAGCCTTCCCGAACGCCGCAGCAGCCCGAGAAGCGATTCGCCGTCGATCAACTCCATGGAGAACCACGGTCGCCCACCCTCGATGCCGCACTCGTACGTGCGGACCACATGCGGACTGACCACCCGCCGCGTCGCCTTCACCTCACGGCGCAGTTGCTCCCGCATCTGCTCCGGCAGCGAACCGACCGAGTCGTGCAGCACCTTGAGCGCCACTTCTTCGTCGAGTTCCAGGTCAACGGCGCGAAAGACCTGACCCATTCCGCCGGAACCCAGCGCGGCACCAATCTGGAAGCGACCGAGGAACGACTCCGGCAGCGTCCACGCAGCGCCCCCAAGCTGTCCGGTAACGCCCACCGTCATGTCAAAAAAATCCGCATCGATGCTGGGCTTTATGAGTCCGTTCGGCATGAAACTTCCACGGGTTGCATGAATCGTACAGGTTGTCTTATGCCAGCGCTGGCAACGATGTCAACAACGATTCGGCGACGCGGATGGCGCGTGAGAACCAGCGTCACGGTGAGGAGCCGTTCCGGGTGAATCAAGTGGGGCAGACGCGATGCGGATGGATGGCGCCGGTGGGCGTGCCGAGCTTGACGTCTCCCTCTGACCCGTCATGCTCATCCCGGATGGTCGGGCGCTGCGAGGGCGCCCGGCGTCAACAGCACGTGCAACGGGCCGCCCCATCGCACTCCATTTCAGCCTTGTGACGAATAACGTGGCGCCACGGATTCGGACGCAGGGCGCGGAGCTTGTTCATTTGATGATGAAAACGACGCATTCCCCAGCCATTCATGCCGACGGCACCGTGCGCAAGCTCCGCCACCGTCACCCCGCCAATCCGCAGAACCGCCCGGCGCTTGTGATCGCGCCCGCAGGGGCTCCCCTCCCGGAGCCGCCGCCGTCCGCGAGTCTTCGCGACCGGTGTCCGCCTGTCATGGATCAGGATCCGCTGGGCTCCTGCACAGCGCACGCTTTTACCAGCGCCCTCCGGTTCCTGCATTTGCGGGATGGCGTCGATGAGCCGCTCTCGCGCCTATTTTGCTATTGGGCCACACGCGTGCTCGTCGAAGGGAAGCCGCCTGCTGAGGATTCCGGATGCATCATTGCCAATGTCGTGACAACTCTTGAGAGTTACGGCGTTTGCGTGGAGAGCCTCTGGCCTTATGACGTGGGCAGACTTGCCGACAAACCGCCGCAGGAGGCGTTTGACGACGCGCTCAACCGCAAGGTGGTGGTGGCGACGCCCGTGACGACGCTGCGCGCGCTCAAGCAGTCAATCGCGGACGGGTTTCCGGTGCCCATCGCGTTCACGGTGGCGAAGTCGGTGGAGGATGGAGAGGACGGGCGCGGTTCGCACACCTGGGAGACCGGCTCCTTTCCCCTGCCAGCGGATGACGATCCCGCCAATTATCCACAATCCGCGGGCGTTCTGACTCCGTCGGTGCCGCTCCCCGAGGCGCCCGATCACGGGGTGGGGATCCACACCGTGCTGGCCATCGGCTACGACGACGCGACGGCGAAGGTGAAGATCCAGAATTCCTGGGGAACGCGGTTTGGCGACGGCGGTTTTGGCGATCTGGACTACGCGTTCTTTGGGCCGACTCAGGATGCCGACCTGAACAGTCACACCGCGCCGTGCATGGCCTACGATGCCTGGACGGTGCGCTTGCAGACGGACCAGCTGCACACCACCGGGCCAATGGCGATGATCGAAACGGCGCCTGGCGACTTGAGCGTGCCGCTGCCGGAGTCCGCCGGATCAGGCCTGGCGTGGACCGTGACGCGGCTGGCGGCTGGACTGGCCATGCTGGGCAGTGACTTCACGCCGCCCGCGGGCGGTGGCGCGGGTCACGCGGTGGGTGGGAGCGGTGTGAGGCGCTTTCACTTCCACGTCGCGGATGTGGGGACCTATGTGCTGGCGTTCCAGCTCTCCCATCCGTGGATGAAGGATGAGACGCCGGTCGACGTGCGAACTTTCCAGATTGTCGTGAAGTAGGGGCGTGTGACGATCGGCATCGGTGTCAAGAAAAGATCAGGGTTTCTGAGCGATAGCCCCTCTTGATGCGGGGGCCTCTCATCCATACGCCATCTTGATAGGCATCGGGCTACGTTCATGGGGTCGGTCAGCTCGTGCTGGCCAAGGAGACCGATCATGGGCGCTTCACGCATTTCTGGCTTTGTTTGGCTCGCAGCCCTGATGCGGCTCACCGCATGCGCGAGCCCACCGACCACGCAAGTCCCTCTGCTGAGCGTTGTGGCAGCGCGGACCTTGCCCCTTGGCTGTTGCCGGCGCCGGAGTCGCTCCGCGCGGCGTGGCTGCAGCGCGTGCTCACTTGCCACCAAGCCGATGTCGCCCTCGGCGAAATCCCGGCGGCGCCGGAAGACCCCTTCAGCGATCACGCTGCGTGGTTGAGCATTTCGGCCCATCCCCAAGGTGGCACGCTCATCGTCCGGGTCGCGCCCACCGATGAAGCGCAGGTCAGCGCTGTGCTCGAACACGCGATGCGTTGGGCCCGCCGTCCCGCTGCCATGCGTTGAACCTCTGATTCTCTCATGCAAGCGGCGCGAAACATGCGCCAGGAGACGACAATGCGTACGTTGATCATCATGCTGTTGCTGCTCGCTGCCGCAACAGCCCACGCCAGCGCGGAAGCGACCACCTCCATGGACGTCTCGCCGACTGCGCCAGAGGCCGTCGTCGCGGAACCATTCTCGTTTGGCGATTTCACTTGGATGAACGGCACCAACCGCCAGAAGACGCCGCTTCTGGCCAGCAAATACTTCACCGGCAGCCTCTTGCTCGACGTGAACTACACGTACAGCTTCAACCACCCGATTGACGACACCGTCGTCGGCTCAACTGCTTTGGCACGCAACAACGAGCTTGAAGTCGCCTTTCTTGGCTTCGGCGGCGACTTTGCCTACGAGCACGCCCGCGCGCGCATCATGACCCAGTTCGGTGCGCGCTCGACCGTCGTGCCCCGCAACGATTCTTCCGCCGATCGCGGCCAGTTCGACTTGCGCAGCGCCTATCGATACATCTCGGAAGCCTACGGCGGCTACCATTTTGACGTGATGCACGGCATGAACGTCGACGTCGGCATCTTCATGAGCTATGTCGGCCTGTTTTCATTCGACAACTTCGAGAACTGGTCGTACCAGCCATCCTTCACTTCCGACAACACCCCGTGGTTCTTCAACGGCGCGCGCGTGCAGCTGTTTCCGACCGATCGCCTGAAGCTCGAATTGTGGCTCATCAACGGCTGGCAAACCTATGGCAAGTTCAATGACTTGCCAGGCGTCGGCGGGCAGGTCACGTGGCGGCCGCAGGAATGGCTGTCGCTCGTCTCCAACAACTACGTCGGCACCGACACGGCCAACGCGCCGGGGCGCCTGCGCGTGCATACGGACGAGTCGTTCCTGATGCGATACTACCAGAACGAGCGTCGCTTTCTTACCCGCGCAGCGTTCTCTGTCACTGCCGACTTCGGCTTTGAGACCGGCGACGGCGTCACGGCTTTTGGCGGGAAGGACGGCCCGGCGCAGCACTTCATCAGCGCCATGGCATACCACCGCGTGTGGTTCGCGCAGGACAAGTTTGCCTGGACCGTCGGCGGCGGCTTCATGCAGAACCCCGGGCGTTACCTCGTGCTCCTGCCGACAGGCGTCGCGGGATCGCAGTTCGACACGTCCGCCGGCACCCAGTTTGACGCATGGGATGCTTCGACGACCTTGGACTGGATGCCCGACAACTTCCAGACTTGGCGCATCGAGTTCGTGCATCGCGAGGCGAGTGTGCCGTATTTTGCCGGCAGGGGCGGCGTCACAGGTCCGACGGGCTACACGACTGCGACGGTGCCGGTGGACTGGAAGCCGGACCTTTCCAAGCAGGACACGCGGATTGTTGGCGCGCTGCTGCTGCGGTTTTGAGCAGAGTCGCGCTTGATTGCAGGAGATTGAGCTCGGCTTGTGAGCAGAATTCCACACGCGCGCCTCCTGCACGTCGGTGGCCGCAGCTGGACTTCGTGATTCCGCGATTGTCGGCGCATCTTTCAGGCCACGTGGGGCCTCGTGCGCCACTGCGGAGCGGTGGAGATGGGCAGCGATGCCTCGGTGCTGGCACCGCGCGACAAGTCGACATCGACACGGGACCGGCTTGTCTTACGTTTGTCTCAGAGCCACGTTCGCTACGAGGAGGTGAGTGAGATGGAAACCACACAAAAATGCGTGGGGTGCGGCATGCCCATGGTGGCGGCGTCGGACTTTGCTGGCGCCGACACGTCCAAGGACTACTGCAGGCACTGCGCGAAACCCGACGGCAGCATGCAATCCTACGAGGAGAAACTCGATGCGATGGCGGGATTCGTCGCCAAGAACGAGGCGCTGAACCTGGTCGCCGCGCGCGGGGTCGCTGCGAGTCGGATGGCCAAGCTCCCCGCATGGCAAGGCCGTGTGCCGTCCCCTCGCGCGTATCCGCGCTGAGCAAGGTGCGAGGGAAGCGACCGCGAATCGCGGCGTACCGCGCTCGCCCTGAGGGCCCGTTGCGGCTCTTGACGGGGGCCGATTGAACGAGGAGAGTGCTCAGAGCCATGAATTCATGTCAGGCGGTTCTTGGCCGCTGGATCAGGACAAGAGTTCCGAAGTTGGGCGTTCGAAGAATTCACAACCTCGGAGACGGACCTTGCAACCACCGTCTGGAGACCTCGCCATGCGCCCTCTCTTGGCCTCGCTTCTTGCTGTTTGCTGTCTCGCCTGTTCCTCGCCAACGCCGACCGCCGCGGTCGCGGATGCGCTCGCGGGTGACGCTGGCGCCGATGTTGCCGTCACGGATACCGGTGCCGCGCCGGATTGCGCCGCGATCAACGCAACGCTCGCCGCGCAGACAGGCATCCTGCCCGGTCGCGCTTGTACGGCGGTCGTGCGGTTGGCTGTCGATACGCTCGCGCCCGATGGCTGGAACTTCGTGTGTGGCGCGCCCAAGGCGCTGACCGAAACGGATGCGCGCGCTGCCGCCACAGCGGGATTGCCCGCGGGTACGCCCGGTCCCGGCACGCGCGTCAGCGCGGCAAGCCCAACCGACGTGTACGTCTACCGCCAGGAGCCCACTGATTTTGGCTCCTTCAGCGTCGTCGCCGCCCAGTCCGGGCTCCTCGTCCTCGGCAGCAACTTGGGCTACAGCGCCGCCGCCGCGACCTACTTCCCGGCGACGTGGCGCGCCGCCAGTGAACTCGGCGTTGGCTGCGGCACCGAAAAGGCGAGCGTCACGACGCACGTGTACGATACTGCCCCCGATTCGTTCCCCGCGACGCAAGCTGAGACCGATGCCGCCATCGCCGCTGTGCGCGCAACGGCGCTGTGGAACGCGATCGTGCCGATGGAGGTCGCGCTCGTCCGCCTCCAATTCAGCGTCGACGGCAGCAGCAAGGCGACGTCCAAGGCGCAGTGGTACGTCATCTTCGGCACGGGCTTGGGCGGCTGACGGCGCGGGACTGAGTCGAAACCTCCAAGCGCGACCCGCCAGCGCACACGTGGACTCAAGTTGCCGACCTGGCATCGTCGATCCGCAGCGCCCGGCTCGCTTGACCGCGCTCCACCACCGCCTACCTTGCCGGCACCTGCATGTGCACGGCGCGCGAGCGGGCGTGAGAGTGGTGTGCTCAGCACGCGCGGTCGCGGCGCTTTTTCCCGACCTGCTGGCTTGACGCACTGCGACGACCGAAGCTTTGGGGGTTCTCCATGGTTGACCGGCATTTGCTCATCATCGGCGGCGGTCTCGCCGGGCTTTCAGCGGGTTGCTACGCCCTGCGCAGCGGCTTCAAGACCACCCTCGTTGAACACAACACGGTGCTGGGTGGCGTTTGCACTTCCTGGGAGCGCGGGCCTTACACCATCGACGGCTGCATCCACTGGCTGACCGGCGGACCGTTCCAGCAGGTGTACGAGGAGCTGGACATCCTGCCCGCCGTGCCGCTGCACACCCTCCAGACGTGGGCGACGTATCGCGACGCGCATGACGGCCTGGAGGTCGCTTTCACGCGGGACCTGGACGCGCTGGTCAAGCAGCTGACGGCGATCTCGCCTGCGGATGCAGCCGAACTGGCGCGCATGCGCGTGGGCGTCCGCGAGATGCTGGCGCTGCATCCGCCGCTGGACGCGCAGGAGCTGGGGCATCTGGGCGAGCAACTGCGGGAATTCTGGCACGCCCGTGGCGCGCTCGGGACCCTCGTGCACTTCCGCGGCACGGTGGGCGATTGGACCCAGAATCGCCTGCAGGGCGAGCGGCTGCGGCGGATCTTCACGCGCATGGTACCGGAGACCGCGCCCGTGGCGTTCCTGCTGATGGTGCTGGGCTACCTGGAGCAGGGCTACCTGTCGCGGCCGGTTGGCGGCACGGCGGCGTTCCGGGACGCGCTGATTCAGACCTATCGCGCGCTCGGTGGGGAAGTGCGGCTGGATGCGACGGTGGAGGAAATCCTCGTCACGGAGGGCCGTGCGACGGGCGTGCGCCTTGTCGACGGCACGCAGCTGGCGGCGGACGCGGTGCTTTCGACGTCCAGCGCGCCGGAGACGGTCCTGCGGATGCTGGGCGGCGTGTATGACGCGGGCCCAACGCGCGAGCGGTTGGCGAATTGGCAGCTGTTTGAGCCGATTGTGCTGGCCAGCTTTGGCGTCGCGGCGCCCTATGCCGACGCGCCGAGCCTGATGACCCTGGACGGCGAGCGGCCTTTTGACGTGGGCGGCCGGCTGGTGGACTGCTACACGGTGCGCGTCTGCAACGATGACGCCTGTTTTGCGCCCAAAGAGCACACCGTGATTCAGGCCATCATGCCGACGGATTACGCGTGGTGGACCGCACAGGGCGCGCATTACGCCGAGGCCAAAGCGGCGGTGGCCGAGGTGGCGCTGACTGCGCTGGAGCGGCACTTCCCCAACCTGCGCGCGCAGGTGCGGGAGACGGACGTCGCCACGCCGTTGACGTACTGGAACCTCTCGCGGTCGTGGCAAGGCTCCTTTGAAGGCTGGATGCCGCGCGCTGGCGGTATGTTTGGACACGTGAAGAAGACGCTGGCGGGGCTGGAGGGTTTCTACATGGCCGGCCAATGGGTCGAGCCGGGCGGCGGCGTGCCCATGGCGCTGACGAGCGGTCGTCAGGCGATCCAACTGCTGTGCCACGACGCGCATCAGCCCTTTGTGCCGACGTCCAAGGCGCTGCGCCCAACGGAGGCCGCGAGCGCTTCCTACGCGGGCCATTGAACGGCTCGGGAGGTTTCCATGGCTACTGCAAATGACGTGCAGGCGGACTGCAAAAAGAGGCCCACGATGGACAACGGCGGCGCACTGTACGGTCTGGGCGTCATCGGCGCGCTCGTCTATTTCATCCACACCGCGCCGACGTTCTGGATGGGCGTGCTGGGCGTCCTCAAGGGCGTGTTTTGGCCGGCGGTCGTCGTCTACAAGGCGCTTGAAGTGCTGAAGGCGTAGCGCCACGTTGAGTGGCGGCGCGTCTGGCCGCGCATGCAGCGGCGATAGCGTGGGGCCGAAGGCAGGTTTGCTCGACGTGACGCAGACAACAGGGCCTATGTTGCACGTCACGACGTGCAGTGGCGTGCAGATCAGACTGTGTTGTGCACGTCACGCCATGCGGTGGCGTGCAGATCAGACTGTGTTGTGCACGTCACGACATGCAGTGGCGTGCAGATCAGACTGTGTTGTGCGCTTTACGACACGTCGTGGCCATGCACACAGACCGTGATCCGCGGTTGGCGCGCGCGATGACCGGCTGAGCAGGCAGTCCTTGCGCCGCTCAGGCACGTCCAGCCTTACCCAAACCGCAGCCCATCCATCCCCAGCGTCGCGATCCCGCCCACCGGCCACGCCAGATTTGCCGCGCCGTGGCCCACGGGCAGCCCGATGACAACCGGTACGCCCAGCGGTGCCAGCAGGTCGTTCAACACCGCGCGCATCTCGGCGGCATCGGTGCGCGGTTCCAGAAAATCACCCAGCGCGATGCCCAGCACGCCTTGCAGCGCGCCCGACTGCCGCAGCTGCGTCACCATCCGGTCGACGCGATACGGCGGCTCCGCCACTTCTTCCAGCAGCAGGATGGCGCCTTGCGCGCGCACCGCCCACGGCGTGCCCGCGAGGCTCCCCAGCACAGTCAAATTGCCACCGACAACCGGACCGCGCACCGGCCGCGCTGGCCCGCACAGCAGCTCGCCCGGCAGCGTCGGCCATTGGCCGTTCTGCAACAGGTCGCGCAGCGCGCGGCGGCTCGCGTCGTCCACGAGCACCGCGCCCGTCGCGCCAAAGGCGTCGTTGGACAGCGTCTGGAGCACCGGACCGTGGATCGCCGGCAGGCTGCGTTGCTGGAGCGCCGTCAGGAGCGCCGTCGCGTCCGAGAAGCCGATGACCGGCCGGCCATCCAGCTGCGACCACGGAATCTGTGCCAGCAGGTGCGCCGTGCCATACCCGCCGCGGGCAAACCACACCGCGTCGATGTCCGGATCCGTCAGCGCCCAGTTCAGGTCGGCGGACCGCGCCTCCGCCGTCCCCGCCGTGTACCGCGCCTTGTCGTGCAGGTGCGGCGCCTCCACGAGCGCATAGCCCCAGCTCCGCACCACGTCCATGCCGCGGAGCAGCCGCTCGGCCGTGAACATGCCGGCAGGCGCCACGACCGCAATCCGCGCACCCTCTCGGAGTCTCATCTAATCCGCCTTCACACCGGCCACGACCTGGTGCTCGACAAGCCGCCGGTAGGTGCCGTCCTGGGCCATCAGCTCGTCGTGCTTGCCGAGTTGAACCAACTGCCCGCGCTCCAGCACGGCGATCGCGTCCGCGTCGCGCACGGTCGACAGGCGATGCGCGATGATGAGCGTCGTCCGCCCTTTCATCAGGCGCTGCAGGGCTTTTTGCACGAGCGCTTCGGACTCCGCGTCCAGGCTCGAGGTCGCCTCGTCGAGGATCAGCACGCGCGGGTTGGCCAGGAGCGCGCGCGCAATCGCCACGCGCTGCCGCTGCCCACCGGAGAGCTGCACGCCGCGCTCGCCGACGAGCGTGTCGTAGCCTTCCGGAAAGCGCGTGATGAACTCGTGGGCGTGGGCATCCTTGGCCGCCGTCTCCACGTCCTCGGCCGACGCATCCGGCCGACCGTAGGCGATGTTGTCGCGAATCGTGCCCGAGAACAGCACCGGCTCCTGCGAGACAATCGCGATGTGGCGGCGCAATTCCGCGAGCTTCAGGTGCCGCACGTCGACGCCGTCAAACAGCACCGCGCCGCCCGTCACGTCGTGGAAACGCTGGAGCAGCGACGTCAGCGTGGTCTTGCCCGCGCCTGACGAGCCGACGAGCGCGATCGCCTGACCCGCCGGCACGTCCAGCGTCACGCCCGCGAGGACCTGCTGATCCGGCCGGGTCGGATAGACGAACTGCACGTTGTCAAAGCGAACGGCGCCTTTGCCCAGCGGCATCGCCACGGTCGTTTCGGCGTCGTGGATGGTCGGCTCCGTGCGCAGGATCTCAAAGATCCGCTCGGTCGCGCCCGCCGCGCGCTGCAGTGCCCCCGCGAGGCTGGCCAACGCGCCGACGCTCGCTGCGACCATCACGGTGTAGAGCAGAAACGACGTCAATTCGCCGCCCGTCAGTTCGCCGCGCACGACCGCGCTGCCGCCGATCCACAGGATCACCGCCATCGCGACGGACACGGCGAGCATCACGACGCTGAACATGGTCGCACGCCAGCGGATGAGGTGGAGCGACGCGTCAAAAGCCGCGCTGATGTTGCCGCGATAGGTCGCGTTTTCAGTCGGCTCGCGGACAAAAGCCTGAACGGTCTGCATCGCGCTGACGACTTCTTCCACGCGCGTCGACGTCTGGGCGTGGCGATCCTGCACCGCGCGGCTCATCTGCCGCACGCGGCGGCCAAACAGCACCACAAACACCATCAGCGGCGGCACGACGGCGAGCATGTAGAGCGTCAGCTTCCAATTGGAATAGAACAGCATGCCCACGCCGCCAATCAGCGTCACGCCGTGGCGCAGCGCGAGGCTCAGCTCCGTGCCGACGAGGCCATCGATGACCGTGACGTCCGACGACAGGCGCGACATGATCTCGCCCGTGTGGCGCGCGTGGAACCAGGACGGCGGCAGTTGCAGCAGCCGCTGGAAGACGGAAACGCGCAGATCGGCGACGACTTTCTCGCCCAGCCAGCTCATTTCATAATGGCGAATCCAGATGAAGACCGATTGCACGACCGCGACGACGATGAGCAGGGTCGCCAGCCGGTTCAGGTCGGTCATGGACTTGTGCGCCAGCGCGTCGTC
The DNA here is from genome assembly GCA_903842345.1 of uncultured Myxococcales bacterium. Lineage (GTDB taxonomy): Bacteria > Myxococcota_A > UBA9042 > UBA9042 > UBA9042 > CAIYBN01. Next base: position 216,683 of record CAIMLR010000014.1, on the reverse strand, counting down.
CACCGCCTGCCGCGCCGCGTACGGATACACGAGCCCCATGCCGGAGCTGACAAACAGCGCGACCGCCGCAAGCCAGAAGCGACCCTGGTACGGCTTGACCAGCCGCAGCAGCTGCGCCAGCGGCCCAAGACTGGACGAAGACTTGGCGGACGGCGCAGGCGCGTCGCCGGCAAAAACGTGATTGGCCATGAGTGAGTGAGCCTAGACCAGCGGGATTTGCTGGGTAACGCAGTGAATGTTGCCGTATTGCGTGACGAGTGGACGGCCATCGATGCCGATGACGCGCCGGTCGGGGAACATGGCCTGCAGGAGCGCGAGCGCCTCGGTGTCGGATTTCTGGAAGAAGATCGGCACAAGGACGATGCCATTGGCGATGTAGAAGTTCGCGTAGCTGGCCGGGAGGTGCTCGCCGCGGAAGGCGATCGGCTCGGGCGCGGGCAGGGTGCCGACGCGAAAGGGCCGGTCATTGGTGCCGCCGCGCATCTGCCGCAGACGCCCCAGGTTGGCGGAGAGCGCCTCGTGATCCAGATGGCCGACCGGCGCCGCGACCGCGACGATCGCGTCTTCCGCGACAAAGCGCGCGATATCGTCGATGTGGCCATCGGTATCGTCGCCCTCCAGCCCGGCGCCCAGCCAATGCAGCCGGTTCACGCCGAGGGAAAGCCGCAGAGAACCCTCGATCTCGTGGCGCTCGAACTGCGGATTGCGGTTGGTGTTGAGCAGCACGGCTTCGGTCGTCAGCAGGTCGCCCACACCGTTGACCTCCAGCGCGCCGCCTTCCATGACCAGGCCCGGCGCCACGCGCGGCACGTTGAAGAAGGCGTTCATCTGCCGCGGGATCAGGTTGTCCAGCGCCGAGGCGAATTTGCCGCCCCACGCGTTGAATTCCCAGTCGAGCATCGCCAGGGGCGGCGTCTCCGGCGGCGCATCGTCGCGGCGTTTCACGAAGATCGGCCCGTGGTCGCGCGCCCACACATCGTCGCTGTCGATGAGGTGCCACACCAGGTTCTCCGCCTTGGCGCCGGCCCGCGCGGTCACGCGGATGGCGTAGTCGCGGTATTCCACGTGCGGCACGTTGATGTGCACTTCCTCCACCTGACTCAGCTCCATCACCAGGCGCGCGAAGGTCGCCTCCACGTCGGAATGGATGCCGCGCCAAATCTCCGGGCGGTGCGGCCACGTGAGGATGGTGCCGCGGTGCGGCTGCCATTCGGCCGGCATGTAGTATTGGCGCAGGTCAGCGGGTGCAGTCATGGGTTAGTTTCCTGCCTTGTTGGGCGTCGGGAGCTGTCGGGCGGTCAGGCCACCATAAGCGTCCACGCGCCGATCGCGAAAGAATGGCCAAATGTTGCGCACATCGGTGACCCGTGCGGGATCGCAGCGCACGAGCAGGGTTGTCTCCATCTGGTCATCGGCCTCGGCGAGCAGTTCCCCCTGCGGCCCGGCACAGAACGTATGGCCCCAGAAATCAATTTCCGCTTCCACGCCAACGCGGTTCACCGCCGCGACGTAGAGGCCGTTGGCGATCGCGTGTCCGCGCTGCACGGTCCGCCACGCGTCGAGCTGCCGCGCCTGTTCATCCGCCGGTTCGCTGGCAATGCGGCCAATCGCCGTGGGGTAGACGAGCAGTTCCGCGCCCTTGAGCGCGCACAGCCGGGCCGCCTCGGGATACCACTGGTCCCAGCAAATCAGCACGCCGAGCTTGGCAAAGCGCGTCTGGAACACGGGAAAGTCGGAATCGCCGGGCGCGAAGTAGAACTTCTCGCAGTACAGCGGATCGTCGGGAATGTGCGCCTTGCGGTACGTGCCAGCCAACGAGCCATCCGCGTCCAGGATCGCCGTCGTGTTGTAGTACAGCCCCGGCATCGCGCGCTCAAACAGGGACGCCACGATCACCACGCCGAGCTCACCCGCCAGCGCCGCGAGCCGGTCGGTCGTCGGTCCCGGCACCGGTTCTGCCAGATCAAAGTGGCGCGTCTCCATTTCCTGGCAGAAATAGGCGCCGCGAAAGAGTTCCGGCAGCACGCAGATGTTGGCGCCTTGGGCAGCCGCGGCGCGCACGCTCGCGATCGCGCGATCGAGGAAATCGGCGCCCGTCGGATTGGCGGCGAGTTGGTGCAGGGCGAGCGTGTACGGGGCGGAAGATGCGGGCATGGTGGCCTGTGGCGGAGCGTGGATCTGCGTCTCCGGCGGCAGGGGGATAGCCGGAATGGCCGGATCGGTCAAGGTGAAACGAACTGTTGCCCAGCCGTCACGCACCTTCACGACTTTGACTTGCATCCAACCTGTGCCGCGCGTAGAAAGTAACGCGGTGTGGCCGGATTATCGGCCGCCCTTGACGTCGACTTTGCGCCATGCGGCGCGCCGAGAGATCTCCATGAAGCTGCTGAAGAATGCCTCGCTTTCCCTGCCTGCTTGTACCCGCCTCCTGTCGCTGTTGGCGGCGGGCGCGATGGCCCTGACTGCGACCGGCTGCGGCGATGATGCCGGCATCACCGGGCCGTCCGTCATTGACGACGACGGCGTGAACGGCGCCCAGGACGGCGCACTCACCGGCGACGGCGCGGCGACCGATCTGGACGCGACGACGACGCTCGACGTGGCGATTCTGGGCTCCGACGGCGCCTCGACCGACGGCAGCGACGCCACCGTCGTGAACCCGAACGCCTCGTGCACCGGCAAGTGCGGCGTCTACGACAAGAAAGCGGCCTGCCAGTGCGACGACAAGTGCACGCAGAACGGCGACTGTTGCGGCGACTTTCAGGCCCAGTGCGGCGCGGTGGCCAACACGTGCGGCGACGGCAAGTGCACGCCGCCGGAAACCCAGGCGACCTGCCCGGGCGACTGCGGCACCGTCATTCAGCCCGGCACCTGCAAGGGCAAGTGCGGCACGTACGACAAAGCGGCGTCCTGCCAGTGCGACAACCAGTGCAGCCAGAACGGCGATTGCTGCGGCGACTACAAGGCCGAATGCGGCACCGTGGCCAACACGTGCGGCGACGGCAAGTGCACTCCGCCGGAAGACGCGACGACGTGCCCCGCGGATTGCGGCACGGTCACGCCGGCTGGTTCCTGCGTCGGCAAGTGCGGCCAGTACAACAAGAGCTGGACCTGCCAGTGCGACACCAAGTGCACGACGAACGGCGATTGCTGCACGGACCTCGCCACAGCGTGCCCCGGGACCACGGGCGGCGGCACGCCGATCGTGACGTGCGTGGAGACCAACTGCGCGACGGAAGTCGCGACCTGCAACGCCGACGCGACGTGCAAGAAAGTGCTGGACTGCGCCAAGAACTGCGCCGATCAGCAGTGCATCTTCGGCTGCGTGCAGAGCAGCGGCGGCGGCGGCTTCCAGCTGCCCAACGGCCTGCAGGCGGTCTACACCTGCGGCAACAACGCCAAGTGCTTCCAGCAGGGCGGCGGCGGCACCACGCCGACCTGCAACAACAACGGCAAGTGCGACGCCGGCGAGACGACCGCGAACTGCCCCGCCGATTGCCCCGCTGGCGGCGGCGGCACTCCGAGCGCGACGTCCTGCGCCGGTCAGTGCGGCAAGATCAACACTGCGGGCGGCTTTGGCGGCTGCCAGTGTCAGACCTGGTGCGTGCAGGCGGGCAATTGCTGCAGCGATTACCAGGCGCTCTGCGTCGCCACGCCGCCGACTTCGGTGTGCGGCAACGGCACCTGCGACAGCGGCGAGACCAACGCGACGTGCCCGGCTGACTGCCCCGCCGGCGGTGGCGGCACGACGACCGCCGACCAGTGCGTCCAGTCCAAGTGCGCGACCCAGTACGCCAGCTGCGCCAAGGACCCGGCGTGCCTCACGGCGTTGCCGTGCGTGGAAGGCGGCAAGCAGATCTGGAATTGCGGCGTCACCAGCGTCCAGACCGGCCTCACGCTCGGTCAGGTCCAGGGCTGCGCCACCCAGAACAAGTGCTTCTAATGCCGTCGGCGACCGCGACCGCGTTCCCCAGTCTGGAAATTCGCCGCGATGATCTGGTGCCGCGGGGCGCCTTTGCGGAATCGCAGCGCGCTTTTCTCCAGCCTGACGCGGCGACGGTTGGGCAGTTGGACGCGCTGCTGCGAACCCACAACGTCGGCGTCGTCGCGCACTTCTACATGGATCCGGAGCTGCAGGGCGTGCTGTCCGCTTGCACGTGGCCGCACATCCACATCTCCGATTCGCTGGTCATGGCGGATCGCGCGGTCAAGATGGCGGAAGCTGGCGTGCGGGCGATCTGCGTCGCCGGCGTTGACTTCATGACCGAGAATGTCCGCGCGGTGCTCGACTACGCGGGCTATGCATCGCTGCCCGTTTACCGGCTGGCGACGCCGCCGATCGGCTGCTCGCTGGCGGCGTCCGCGGAGACGCTGGCCTACCGCGCGTTCCTGCAGCACGCGGCGCAGACCCCGCGGTCGCTGCACGTCGTGTACATCAACACGAGCCTGCGGACCAAGGCGGAGGCCAACCAGCTGGTGCCGACCGTCACGTGCACATCCAGCAACGTGGTGCAGACGATCCTGCAGGCGGCGGCGCAGATCGATGGCGTCCACATCTGGTTTGGGCCGGACACGTACATGGGCCACAACCTGCAGACGCTGCTGGCGGCGTACGCGCGGATGCCGGAATCGACCGTGCGCGCCCTGCATCCCGCGCACACGCCTGCGACGCTGTCGGCGCTTCTGCAGCGTTTTCATCCATTTGAGCAGGGCAATTGCATCGTCCACCACCTGTTTGGCCATGAGGTCGTCGCGCGCGTCCGCCGTGAGCTGCCCAACGCGTTGTACACGGCGCATCTGGAAGTGCCCGGCGAGATGTTTGCGCTCGCCGCCGAAGCGGAGCGCCACGGGCGCGGCGTGGTGGGCTCGACGTCCAACATCCTCGACTTCATCGGCAAGCAGGTCGACAGCGCCATTGCGCAGCCGGGAGCGCAGCGGATTGAGGTGGTGCTGGGCACGGAAGCCGGCATGATCACGTCGATTGTCCGCGGCGTGCAGGCGCGGTTGCAGGCGTCGCATCGCGATGACGTCGCCGTTGCCATCGTCTTTCCGGTTGCGGCCGAGGCGATCACGCAGACCGACGATCCGCTCGGCATCGTGCCAGGCGCGTCGGGCGAAGGCTGTTCGGTTGAAGGCGGCTGCGCGACGTGTCCCTACATGCGCATGAACCACCTGGACGGGCTGATCGACGTGGTCCGCAAGATCGGCACCAACGCGGCGGACTTGCCGGCGTTCCTGCCCGCGGCGTGGCCGCCCGATGCCAGCGGCCATTCAGTCGCGGAGCGCGGGACCGTGCCGATCCTGCACATGCGCGCGTTCCAGCACACGGGGCGGATGCCAGACGCGCTCGTCGCGGCCGTCACAGGGCATGCGGCTGCGCTAGCGTAGCGCCTGTTGCCACGCCGCCATCAGCGAGCGGGTGTCTGGAAACGCGCTCCACGGCGGCCCCGGCCACTCCGGCACCTGCGGAATCCGCAGCGCGCCGCCGGATGCCAGCTCGCGCGCCAGCGCTACAACCGCATCCTGCCGCGTCAGTCCCGGCCAGCCGGCGGCCAACACGTCCGGCGTCGGTCGCAGGCGGACACAGCGCGGCGGCCGCAGATCCATGACCAGATCGAAGATCAGCGCGGGACCCGGCGCGCCCACATCCACTTGCTGTACGACGCCCACCGCCACCGCCAGCAGATGCCGCGGATTCAGCCGCGTGGGCACGCCGTCCTCGTCGCGCAACAGCAGGCCCTGATTGTCACGGCCGACGAGCGTCCAGTACGGCGTGGCCGGCGGCTCAGCCGGGCGGTCAACGCGCGTCGGGCTGAAACTCAAGGTCGGCTCACTCCGCGGCTCCGGCGCCATCGCGTTGAGCACGTCGGCGAAGGCCGCGGAAGTCGGATGGAGCGGCGCAGGCGTGGCGACCGGCAGCGACGCGGGGTGCGGCAGCTCGTCCGCTGACACCGCCTTGGCCGGCAGCACGGGGTCATCGGTGGCGAAGCGCGCCCATCCGCCGTTCGTCTCCAGCGGGACGGCCTCCGGCATCGCAGCGGCGTGCGCCGGTGGCAGGTCATCAAATCGCGGAAAATCGTCAAAACGCGGGAATTCGTCCGCGGCGGCGGTCGGCGCTGCGTGCGCATCGGGCGGTGCATCGCCAAACATGGGCGCAAGCGGTTGGTGACCCGGGTGGGCTGCATCCGCTGGCTGGGTCTGGCGCGCCTCCGGCGGCTGCTGCGGCGCGATGGCCGACTGCACCCAGGTTGGCTCTGGACCTTTGGGCACTTCCGCGCGCGGTTCAGCCTGCCAATTCTGGAAGCGCCCCAGCAGGCCGACCGCGATGCCGACCGCGAATCCGGCGAGTTCCGCGGTCGAGTCAGCCGGCGTCCGGCCGTCCGTGAACGCGATGACAACGACGTGTGCGACGAGCCACAGAATCGCGATGGTCCATGCCGGGATGGAAAAAGTCGACGCGCCGCCACTGGCCGAGACTGCGAACGAAAAGCGTTGCTTGGCAAAGACGACAACGAACGCGCCCAGACACGCGGCCGACGCCGCACCGCCGCCCGCCAGCGGTTCCGCAGCGGGAAGCGCCGCTTGCTTGTAGACGACGGCTGTCACAATGGACGACAGCGCCCAGAACAGCGCGAACCGTTCGCGCCCCCAGCGCTGCTCCAGCGACGATCCGAGCACGAGCACGAGCAGCAGCAGGCCGATCAGCGCGGACGGCAGGTTGGGAAACGCCAGCCCGTGCGTGAGCAAGCCGAGTTGGACGATGCCCTTCGCGGGCCGCACGAGCCACATCGGCTGGTTCGCCGAGCGCTCGTTGAGCGCCTCCAGGCACAGCGTCGCGAATTTGCGCGTGTCCCCCGGCTCGCCCGGCGGGCGCGGCAGGCTCGGGTCGAAACTGGGCGGCGGCGTCAGGTAGGCGGCGCAGGCGTCCGCAGGCGGCAGGTCCGGATGGTCGTGCCAATACGCGTTGGCGTTGTCAAACCAAGTGCCGTTGTGAGTCAGGTGGTTGTGCCAAGCGACCGAGCCGGAAATGCCCAACGTCAGCACTGCCAAAGTCAGCGTCGCCACCGGCCAGCGCGCCGACCGTTTTCCGTCCATGCCGATGGGCAATAGCATCCAGCCTCCGGGCTGCAGCGTACGCGTCGACCCCATTTGCCGCAAGCGTTGACGGCGCTACTCCGCCGCCACCAGCGGGCAGAGCAGGCGGTCAAAGGACCGCTCGCCCAGCTTGTCGAACTGCACTTCCACAAGCGCCGCCGTGCTCGCCTTGACCGTGCCCACGCCATAGCGCGGATGCCGCACGCGCTGCCCCACTGGCCACGGGAGGTCCACGATCGCCGCCTCGGGCACCGGCTGAACAACGGGCGCGACGTCGTCCGGTCCCGCGCGATCCTGCCAATCGACCGTGTGCGGCGGCAGTTGGTAGAGATACGGGCTCGCGACCGGCGCGGCTTGCGGGTGCGCCGGCTGGTTGTGGTAGCTCAGTTCCACGGAATCCTTGGCGCGCGTCAGGCCAACGAAGAGCAGCCGCCGTTCCTCCGCCTCCACGTCCGCGTCGCCCCAGGCCGCCTGGAGCGGAATCACGCCTTGATTGCAGCCGCTGATGAACACATGGCGGAACTCAAGCCCTTTGGCGGCGTGCAGCGTCAGCAGCGCCACCGCGTCCAGCGCCGGGTCCGCTGTCTCGCCCAGCGCCGTCATCCCGCCCATTGCCAGCAAATCCAGCGCGCTACGCCAGCCTTCCACGCCGGTTTGGCCATGGGCGATCTGCCACTGCACCAGCCGATTCAGCAGCCGCCGCGCGTCGGCCACGTCGTGCTCATGGCGCGCGGAGGTCGGCCGCAGCAGGTCGACAAGCTGCAGATGCTCAACCATTTGCATATCCAGGCCTTCCAGCGGCTGTTCCGCCAGCCAAGCCGGCAGCTCCAGCCAGCGCTGCAGATGCTGCGCCGCGTACATCCGGTCGCGCATCGCCGACTTCTGCTGCAGGAACGCCAACACCGCCGGCATCGCGCTCAGCTTCTTCTTGTCGGCAAATGTCTGGAAACTGCGCTCCACCCACTGCCGGCTGGCCAGCGCGCCAAACTGCGGATGCACGAGCAGGGTGCGCGCCGCCTCCACGTCCGGTTGACCCAGCGCCAGCCGCAGCACGCCGCGCAGCCACGCCACCGCCGGGCGCTCGTCCACGCTCGCCCGCGCCGGCTCCACGCACGCCACGCCCGCGCGCGTCAGCGTTTCGTGCATCGCTTGGGCTTGCCGACGCATGCGGAACAGCACGGCGATCTCTCGCAGCGGCGCGCCGCTCTCCTGCAGGTTGTGGATCTTTTGCGCCAGATACAGCCCCTCCACGTGGGCGTTGTGATGCCGGCGCACCACGATCTTCTGTCCCTCGCCGCGCTCGCTGCGCAGCGCCGACTGTTCGCCCTGCCAGCCCAGCACCGCCCGCGCGCCCTCGAGGATCTCGTGGGTCGAGCGGTAATTGACCGGCAGCTCGTACCGCACGCACTTCAGCCGCCGCTCGATGTCGTCAAACAGCCGCGGTGAACTGCCGCGCCACGCGTAGATGACCTGATGCGGATCGCCGACCGCGAAGAACCGCGCCGGCTGCGCAGGCTGATTCGCCATCAGCGCCTCGATGAACGCCAGCTCGCGCGGATCACAATCCTGGAACTCGTCCACGACGAGCCAGAGCGGCGGCGTCGCCAGCGGGTGTTCTTGCAGCAGCCAGGTCGCTGCGTCGAGCAAGTCGGAGAAATCCAGCACGTTTTGCTGCTTCTTCGCCGCCGTCAGCCACCCCACGAGCGCCGCGATGTCGTCGTCGCTCTTCATCGCGCCCATCCGCGCCTTGCCCTGGCGCAGGGCCTCGAACCGCTGCGGCAGCCGATTCTGGTAGCGAATGGTCAGCTGGTGCTCGGCGATCAACCGCTGGCACAGCACCTGCCGCGCGGTTTCGTCCAGCACGGCAAAATCGCTCCGCCACCCCAGCTCATCGATGGGCAGCGCTTGCCGCAGCAGCGCGCGGGCCACGCCATGGAACGTGCCGGTCAGCCAGAACGCCTGTGGCGGCAGCGGCGCGCCCGTGTCGGCCGCCAGCGCTTCAATCCGCGTGCGAATTTCACCGGCTGCCTTGTGCGTGAACGTCAGCACCGCGAGGCGCTCCATCGGCACGCCCTGCACGAGGTGGAGCCACAGCACCTTGTGGACGAGCACCGCGGTCTTGCCGCTGCCCACCTGCGCGCGCACCAAGGCCGCAGTGTCGTCGCTCAGAACGGCGAGCAATTGTTGCTGATTCAGGCGCATGAGGCTCGCGTGCAAGCGCGGATGGGTGTGCGCCACCGCCGCCAACTGGCCCTGCAGCGCGGCCGACAGTTCCGGCGTCACCGCTTCCACGACCGGCTGCCGCGGTGCGAAGAGGGCGAGCGCATCCGGCGGCGGCGCGTCGACCGTCGCCTCGCGTTGCCGCTGCTGGTCGCGCAGATTTCGTCGCAGGTCGCGCAGCATCGTTCTGTCCTGCCCGAGCGATCAGTTGGTGAAAAATGCTTCGATATTGGTGCGTTGGGCTAGCGCGTCGGCGCGGCCAAGCTCCAACAGCGGCACCGTGTACGCCGGGTCAAAGGAGAGGTAGGACATCAAGTCGCTGCCGGCATCCTCGGAAGCGCCAATACCGCGCAGCAGGTGGCGCATGAAGCTCGGGAAGTTGGCGAGTTGCCCCGCGGCGAGCGCGCCCAGATCCTGCGATGGCCGGATCATCAGCACGGGCAGGACATGCAGCGGCGTCGCTTGTTGGCGTTTCTGGTCCTCATTGAGCAGCGCGATCGTGCTGTTGATGCGCGTCATGCGCTCCGCGTCGGCCTCCAGGCTGTCCAGGAACGCGGCGTTGAGCATCGTGCCGCCGATGTCCGCCAGCGTCACGTTGTGCATGTTGTTGCCTTCATTGAGCTCGCGCGTCTGCTCGTCGGGTCGCTGGTAGCGCACGCCAATCGCGAGCACGCTGGCGGCGCCCAGGTGGATCGCCGGACTCAACGGGGCAGTCATGCGCACGCCGCCGTCGCCGTACCAGCATCCGCCGACGCGCACCGGCGGAAACAGGATGGGAATCGCCGCCGATGCCAGCACGTGGTGCAATTCCAGGGCGGTCCGCTGGCCCATCCGCGCTGTGCGGGCCCACGGCTGGACGTCCGGCGCGGCGTCAAAGAACGTGATCGCCGTGCCGCTGGCGTAGGAAGTCGCGGTGACGGCGACGCCGCGCAGGATGCCGCTGCGGACGTTGTGGCGGATGGCCTCGGCGTCGATGTGTTCCCGCAGGAAATCGCGCAACGGCGAAGCGTCGAGCAGGTGCGTGGAGTGCTGCTTGTTGCCGCTGCTGCCACCGATGCCGAGGTTGAACATCCAGCGCAAGCCAAGGCTGGAGAGCGTGCCGAAGTCCGTGCGGATGACGCGCTCCATGCGCAACTGCCGCCAGACTTCCCACAGGCCTTCGGTCGCGGTGCCAAACGCCGCGCCGCCGGCCGCCGCGTACGTCGCATTGATGGCGCCGGCGGAGATGCCGGTGAGGACGCGGAAGGGCGCGCGGTTGGCCTCATCGCCGAGGACGTCAGCGATGCCGCGCAGGACGCCCGCTTGGTAGGCGCCGCGGGCGCCGCCGCCGCTGAGTACGAGCCCGTGGCCGCCGGGCATTGAAGTTTGTCGCATCGCCGCGTCTCCCCTATGGGTCCCGTGCCCGTCCGCGTCAGTTGATCGACGAATCCCCGGGCAACACGAGGGTCCCCGGCGGCACAGCCGTATCGGACGACGAAATGAAGCCGCTGGCCAGATTTTCGTTGCCTTCCCGCTCATTGTGCGAGACGTCGCCCGTCAAGTCGTCGTGGCGTCGGTGCAGCTTGATGGTCTTCAGCAGCGCCTTTTCGCGGTCCTCCGCCGGGACTTCCACGTTCAGCCGCCACGGAGTCGGCACAGCCACTTGCGACGCGATGGCGTTCATCACCCGCTGTTTGGTCCTCTCCATCGCCAGCCAATCCGCCAGCCCCGGGCTCCCGACGACAACGATCAGCAAATCGTCAGACGCCTTCACCTCGCGCACCTGCCCAAGCACCTCGGCGCCAAAAGCCTGGGCATCCTGCAGCCGTGTCACCACTTCTGGCCACCGCGCGCGCAGGTCCGCCCACGCGATCGGGTCGCGCACCTGACCCAGCGCGGGCGCACCGGGCATCGGCATCCGCGCGCCTTCCGGCGGCGCCGTGATCTCCGTCAGGTTGCGCAGCGCCCACAGAATCAGCCGGCGATCGCGCGTGTAGTCGCCCACGCACGCGGGGCAGCCATTCTTGCACTGGCAATGCGCCACGAGGTTGCGCGCGTCCTCCAGCACCGCGTCGCGGAAGTCAAAAGCCTTCGCCGCGTAGCCCAGGCCGCCGGGATGGCTGTCGTAGAACACCAGCGCCGTCACCGTCTTGCCGGTCTGCTCGTCCACGTAGTGAAAGCTGGACCCGCGCATGTCGGATTGCTCCGCCATCGTCCGCAGCCGCGCGCACGCCAGCACCGCCTGCACCATGCCCGCCAGCGCGTCCTGCTTTTGCTTGCCCAGCACGGCGAGGACCGGCTCTGGCACGGCAATCCACAGCGCCTCGGTCTCCAGGTGCAGCCGCAAGGGCTCGTGCAGCGACTCGTAGCCGAGGTTCTGGTGGTTGTGGAACTCCAGCATTTTGTAGCCCACCACGGCGTCGTCCACCGCGATGTCGCCAAAATAGGCCGAACTGCGCGGCGTGTCGGCCGCCGTCGCCAGCAGTTCCTTGTTCTCCTGGGTCAGCAGCACGTCGATCGCGCTGCGCACGTCCGGCTGCGTGTAGAAGTTCTGCTCCACCGGCACCACGGTCGCCACGTGCGCCACCAGATCCAGCGTCTCCACCTGATACTGGACGCCGTCGTGCAGGTACACCGCGCGGGTATGGCCTTCCCGATAGACCTGCGGCCGGTCCATCTCCGTGATCGTCTTGCCGGTGACGCGGTTGACGACCTTGAACCGGTCCGGATCGATGTTGCGCAGGCTGAATTCACCCGCCGGAAACGGTCCGCCGGCCCAATGCCACGCGCCGTGCACCTCGCGCAGCTCGCCGGCCTTTCGCAGCACCGGCAGGATCTCGCCCAGATCGGGAAAGACCGCGGCGTCGTCCAACGTCAACGGCAACTCCGCCGCGGCCGCGCGCACGTGCGCCAGCTGGATCGCCAGATTGTCGCGATCCACAACGGCGTGCTCGGCAGCCTGACCGGTCAGCCAATCCGGGTTCTGCGCGATGTACTGATCGGACGGCGACACCGCCAGAATCACGATCGCGTAGGAAACGTCGCCGCGCCGGCCCGCGCGACCGATTTGCTGCCAGAAGCTCGCGCGCGTTCCGGGAAATCCGCCTTGCACGACGATCTCCAGCGCGCCGATGTCGATGCCCAGCTCCAGCGCGTTGGTTGAAATCACGCCGAGGAGCCGGCCATCGGTCAGCTGCTTCTCCACTTTGCGCCGCTCCTCTGGCGTGTAGCCGCCGCGATAGCCCGCCAGCAGGTACGCCTCGTCGTGGCCCGCGACGTCCCGCATGCGGTCGCGCGACTCCTTCAGCACAATCTCCGTCTCCTTGCGCGACCGACAAAACGCGATGGTCCGGTAGCGTTTCTCCAGCAAATACGGCACCAGGAGCGCCATCTCCGACGTGACCATCTTGCGCTGGTCGTTGCCCATCAGCGGCGGCTGCCAGAAGTAGATGACCTTGCCACCCGACGGCGAGCCGTCCTCCGCAATCAGCCGGAACGGCAGGTGGCAGATCGTCTCGGCGTGCTCGCGGGCGTTGGCGATCGTCGCGGAGCTCGCCAGCACCTGCGGCTTGGACCCGTAGTGCCGGCAAATGCGCCAAAGCCGGCGCATCAGGTTGGCCGTGTGCGATCCACCCGCGCCGCGCCACGCATGGAGTTCGTCGATGACCACGTAGCGCAGGTTGCGGAAGATGTGGCTGTAGCCTTGCCGTCCGTGATTGGGCAGCAGCGCCGCGTTGAGCATGTCCGGATTGGTCAGCACCAGATGGCAGCGATCGCGGATGCGCGTGCGTTCAGCGGGCGGTGTGTCGCCATCATAGACGCCCGCCTCAATGCGGCGCCCGGAGAGCTGGTCAATCAGGTCCAGCACGCCGCGCAACTGATCCTGGGACAGCGCCTTTGTCGGAAAAATCAGGAGCGCGCGCGCAGTCGGGTCGTCCAGCACGGCCTGGATCACCGGCAGCAGGTACGCCAGGGACTTGCCCGACGCGGTGCCCGTCGTCAGCACCACGTTTTCGCCCGCCTGCGCGGCCTCGAACGCCTCCGCCTGATGGCAATAGAGTTCAGCGATGCCGCGCAGCTCCAGGGCCTGCCGCAGGGACGGATGCAGGCCAGGGGGAAACGGCGCGTAGCGGGCAGGGCGGGCGGCGATCTCCCGCGTGGCGATGATGCGGTCTTTGAAGCGGGCTAGGGGCAGCATGTTGGCCTCACGACCCCGGTCCGGGTCGAGGCCGAGGATACTCGGGACTGAACGGATGTCCAGTGGTTGGCCGATCGGGATCGCTCCGCGCATCCCGCCTTGCGCGCGCCAGCTGTGCGCCAATCGGCCTCCTGCGGGCGAATCCGCGGCGGACCGCGCCGCTTGACGCGCCGATCCCGCCCGGTCAAAATGTCGCGGACGGTGCACTGCGGCCGTACGCTTTTCCCGATGCCGCGCGCTTCCGCCTGAACTTCCTGACACCGTCGCGCAACAGAACGTCGGCACTGAACCCGGAGATTCCCCTTGTCATCCGCCGCCCCGACCGCCGTTTGCCCGATCTGCGAAGTCTTTGACGCCGCGCCGCTCTACGCCGGGCTCGTCAAGTGCCGCCGCTGCAGCTTCGTCTTCGCCGATCTGGCGCTCTCGCCTGCGGAACTTGAAGAACTGTACGCCCGCAACTACTTCTTTGGCGGCGAGTACCTGGACTACGTCGCCGAGGAAGCGCCGTTGACCCGCGATTTTCGGGACCATTTCGCGCTGCTCAAGCCCTACGCGCCGACTGGGCGCTATCTGGAACTGGGCGCTGCCTACGGTTTTTCGCTCAACATCGCGCGCGAGACCTACGCGGAGACCACGGGCGTGGAGATCAATCCGGACGCATGCAAGTACGCGCAGGACCGCTTTGGCCTGGACGTGCGCAACGGCGATTTCCTGACGATTGACCTGCCTGAGAACCACTACGACGTGATTGCCTGCTGGGCGACGCTGGAGCATCTGCAGGCGCCGCACCTGTACATCCAGAAGATTTCCCGCCTGCTCAAGCCGGGCGGCGTCTTTGCGTGCACGACGGTGGACATCGACGGCGTGGTGCCGCGCCTGCGCCGCGAGAAATGGCGGCAAATCCACCCGCCGACGCACGTGAGCTACTTCTCCCGCAAGACGCTCGCGCAGCTGATGGCGAAGTACGGGCTGCATCAGGAACACGCGGAATACGTCGGTTCCTATCGCAGTGTGGACAACATGCTGTACGGGCTGCTTGCGCTTGCTCAGGGTAAACCGGAGTGGTACGGTCGTTTGAAGCGCCTCGGCCTCAACCGCGGGATGCTGTACCTGAATTTGTACGATCTGAACTTTGCCATTGCCCGCAAGGCTGGCTAGAGCTCCCGTGCCACCTACCGCTGAACATCCCGTGCCCCAGATCAGCGTCGTGGTGCCCGCGTACAACGAGCGCGGCAATTTGGACGCGCTGCTGGCACAGCTTGTCGACGCGCTGCGCGATTGGCGCTGGGAGCTGGTGCTCGTCGATGACGGCAGCGAAGACGGCACGTTCGCCCACATTGAAGCGCTGGCGGCGCGCGATCCACGCGTGAAGGGGCTCTCCCTGTCGCGCAATTTTGGCCATCAATACGCGCTTCTGGCGGGCCTTGACTGCGCGCGCGGGCAGGCCGTGATTTCCATGGATGCGGACCTGCAGCACCCGCCCTCGCTCCTGCCGGACCTGCTGCAGCATTGGCTGGACGGCGCGGACATCGTGCTGACGCGGCGCATCCCGGCGGGGCGGCTGCCGTGGTGGAAAGTCGCCACGAGCAACGCGTTCTACGCCCTCTTCTCGCGCCTCACGGGCGTGTCGATGCACGAAGGCGAATCCGACTTTCGCCTCCTGGACCGCAACGTGCTGGACGCGCTGCTGACGATTGACCGCACGCATCTGTTCCTGCGCGGTCTGGTGAGCTGGGCCGGTTTCCGCACTGCGCGGGTGGAGTACAACGTCCGCGACCGCCATTCCGGCAAGTCCAAGTATTCGCTCCGCCGCATGTTCGGCCTCGCCATGACTGGAATCACGGCGTTTTCCTCCATTCCGCTGCGCGCCGGCATTGGCCTGGGGCTGGCCACCAGCCTGTTGGCGTTCGCCGAGTTCATCTTCGCCGTCTGGAGTCACTGGCGCGGCTACGCGGTGCCCGGCTGGGTGTCCCTCATCGCGGTCATCACGCTGCTTTTTGCCCTCAATTTCGTGCTGATTGGCGTCATCGGCGTCTACGTGAGCCGCATTTTTGAGAAGATCCAGGACCGGCCGCCGTACCTCGTCGCCCGCCGCACCAACGGCGACGCCACGCCGCGCACGCGCACGCGCCTCCCGCCCGCATGAGCCAGCCGCCCGCGCCGATTCACCCCTCCTGGCGCACGCCCGCGCTGCGGCGGACGCTGGCTTTGGGCTTGCCGCTGCTGTTTGGCCTGCATCTGCTGCTGGGCTGGACGCGCGCGCTGCCGCTTGTGGACGCGTGGATCTGGCTGCTGCAGATCGCCGACGCGCCCGCGCTGGCCCAGAACACGTCCCCAGGGCTGGCTTGGTCCGGCGTGCACCAACCGACTTTCCTGCAGCAGCTGGGCGTTTTTCACGCCGCGACGGGGCGCGCATTTGCGGTCTACATCGCGTGGGGCCAGTGGGTCGCGCACGTGGCAGGGCTCAACGCGGTGCTGTGGAAGGCGGCGAACCTGACGCTGGTGTTTGCGACGTTCGGCCTGTTGGCGGACGCGCTGCGGCGCCTGGGCTATTCGGCTTGGTTCACAGTGGCCTGTCTGGCGCTGCTGCTGGCGCCGCTGGCGGATCGTCCGGGATACGACGCGTGCGCCTACCTGACGTCCGCTGAAGTTCCCGCGGCCTTCCTCGTCGCGCTCGCAACGTGGGCGTCCGTCTTTCCGGGTCTGGCGAGCGGCGCGCTCATCGGTGTGGCGCTGGCGGCGGCGGCGCTGTGCAAGGAGTCGAGCGCGGCGTTCATCCCGGCCGTCCTGCTCCTGCGCTACCGGACGGAACGGCGCGTTTGGCCGGCGTTGTGGCCGCTGCTGCTGGTTCTGGGCCTCGTGGCGCCGCTGCACCTCTGGATTCGGGCGCACTATCCGCTGGCGGGCCAGGCGTACACCGCTGTGGCGGGATCGATGGCGCGCGCGCCGGTTCTCCAAGGCTTGCGGCGGGCGCTGCTGGCCATCGCCAATCAGCTGTGGCTGCCCCCGCGCGACCCGGGAATCGCCCATGCCTTTCCGCTGGCCATCGGGCTGCGGGGCGCATGGACGCTTGCGCTCGTGCGCGTGGCGTGGCTGGCGGGGCTGCGGCCGCAGGCGCGCGCGTGGTGGCGAGCGTCGTCGCTGCAGGTGGTGACGGCGCTGGCTTGGCTGGCCGGCGGCTTGGCGACCGTGCTTGTCTACTGGGCGATGGGACGGGACGTGTACGGCGATTTTCACGTCGCGCTCGGTGCCCTCGGGCTCGTGGTCGGCCTGGCGCTGGCGGCGGAAGCGGTGCATCGCCCAGCGCCCATCGCGTCGCCGCGGCGGCTGAGGGTCGCGGTCCTGGTGGCGGCGCTGCTGACGGCGGCGGTGGCGAGTACCACGTCGCTCTCCGCGCTGTGGGGCGCGCTGGCGGTGCTGCTGGTCCTCGCGCTGGCGCTGCGTCCGGCAACGCCTGCCCGGATCGCGGTGGCGGTGGCGCTGCTCCTCTTTGTGCCGCGGCTGACCGAATTGGCGCGCGAACGCGCGTTGGGCGTTCACGAGCCGGAATCGCTCCAGGCTGCGCTCGACAAGGTCACGGCCCTGCCGCCAAACGCCATCGTGCACGTGGACGTCCGCCGCCCCGGCAACGTGGAGACAGCGTTTGCCCTGCGTGCGTACATGCTGCTGCGCGGGCGGTTGGACCTGCGCACGTGTGTGAGCGCGGGGCCGACGGCGCTGCTCGCGGTGGTCACGCCGTACGTGGCGCATCAGACGGCGCTTGCGCGCGCGGATGAGCCGCCCCGACCGCATCCGCTGCCGCAGTTGGACTTGGTGTTGACGCCAGAACCGGTGCCCAGCGAGGCGTTTGCGGTGCCGTTCTTCTGGTCGTTTGCCGAGCCGCCGCTCACGCGCGTGGACGTGCGGCCCGGGACCGCCTGCGATACATCCGCGGTCCGGTAGCGTCTCGCGCTAGACCGTCGCCGAGAACCGCGCCAAGCCGTCGTTCGCCTTGGGCAGGTGCGCGTCAAACGCCATCGCCAGCGTGCGAATCAGGATCCGGCCGACGAACGTCGCCTCGATGCGATCCGCCGTCAGCGTGCACAACCCGTCCCTGGCCAGCGGCTGGATCGCCGCCAGCGCTTCGGCAAAGTAGCTGTCAAACTGGATGGCGAACTTCTTCTCGAACTCGCGCTTGTTCACGCCGCCGCGGCACATCAGGTCCTGGATGAGCGCGGAGCGGATTTCGTCGTCCCGCGTCAACCGCCAGCCGCGCGTCACCGGCAGTCGGCCGGCCTGCACTTCCCGATAGTACGGGTTCAGCTTGTGCTGGTTCTGCGCGTACAGCCCGTCCACGTAGCTGATCGCCGTCATGCCCATCGACACCAGGTCGGTGCCCGCGCGCGTCGTGTAGCCCATGAAGTTGCGGTGCAGCGTGCCGTTTTGCGCGGCGATCGCCAGCTCATCATCCGGCTTGGCAAAGTGGTCCATGCCGATGTAGCTGTAGCCCTCGCTCAGGAACACTTCCAGCGCGTCCCGGAACAGGTCAAAGCGCAGATCCGGCCCTGGCAGGGTCGACTCGTCGATCTTCTTCTGCGACGGCTTGACCCACGGCACGTGCGCGTAACCGTACACCGCGAGGCGCTCCGGCGACATCTCACACACCTGATCCAGCGTCCGCGCGAAATTCTCGCGGTCCTGCTTGGGCAGGCCATAGACGAGGTCGACGTTCAGGCTGTTGAAGCCGTGCGCCCGGCAGCGCTTCACAAAAGCCGCGGTTTGCGTCGCCGTCTGCAGGCGGTGGATCGCCAGCTGCACGTGCGGGTCAAAATCCTGCACGCCCATGCTCAGGCGATTGAATCCCAGCTGGGCGAGCATGGCCAGGTGGTCGTCGGTCGTGATGCGCGGGTCGACTTCAATCGACTGCTCCGCGTCGGGCGCGAACGTGAACGCCGAGCCGATAAGACCATGGAGCCGCTGCATTTGCACCGGCGTCAGGTAGCTGGGCGAACCGCCGCCCCAGTGCAGCTGCGCGACGGGCGCCTTGGAGAGCGACGGCCGCAGCAGGTTCAGCTCCATCTCCACGTGGTCGAGGTAGACGTCCGCGAGGTCCGTCCGGTCCGTGATCAGCACGTTGCACGCGCAGAACCAGCAATGGCTTGGGCAGAACGGAATGTGGACGTAGACCGACTGCGGCCGGTTCGGCGCGAAATCGCGGGCATGCTCCAGCGCCGCGCGGTATTCGTCCGGGCCGACCGCGTCGCTCCACGCCGTCGCCGGTGGATAGCTCGTGTAGCGCGGGCCACGGCCAGCGTAGCGTTTCAGCACGTCAACCGGCAGGTCCGGCATTTCAAACCGCGGTTTGACGACGTCCATCTCCAAAGTGACATCCGAATCGGTGACCTTGCTCATGATTGCATTTCTCTTGTTCGTTCCCGCATTCCAGCTTGGCAATTTGCCGCGTCCCGCAGACGCTGAAGCCGTTCCGCCCGGCTCCGCCGCCGACGATACTGCGTTAGCGTGCACGCTGCCTTGATCTGGATCAAGTGGCGCAGTGACTGTTGCCAAGCGTTTCCGTCTGTTTCGCAAACGGCTAAGCTCGGCGTCCGGAGGTGTCCCGTGCGTTTTCTGCTGCTGCTGCTTGTGGTCTGTGTCGTTCCCGGGTGTGAGCTCACGCCCATTGCCGATCCCGCCACGGACGCGGAACTTGCCGCCGCCGATGCCTTGGACGTTGCAGGTCCGGTCGGCGACGCGGTGGACGCGGCGGCAGAGGTCATCGGCTGCGCGTATCAGTGCCCGGCGTCGCAAAGCTGCGTCGGCACGGAATGCGTGATCAAGGCGTGCACCGCGGACGTTGAATGCAACGACAGCGGCAACACCGACGAGCCGGCGCATTTCTGCCTTCACGGCAAGTGTGCGGGCTACCAGTGCGCCGCCGACGGCGACTGCGCCGCGCCGCAGAAGTGCAATACGCTGACCTACAAATGCTACGCGCCGCCCAGCGGCTGCAGCTACGACGCGATGTGCGTCGACGCTGACGGTTGCACCAACGACACGTGCGACAAGGCGACCGGCACCTGCAAACACGCGCTCGCCGCGGGATGCTGCAAGGTGGACGGGGACTGCGGCAGCTCGTCCGCGTGCATTCTCGCGACGTGCAAGGGCGGCCAATGCGACTGGCAAGCCAAGGCGAACTGCTGCCAGGTCAGCAGCGACTGCGCCGACGGCAACCCGTGCACTGCGGACACGTGCGCGGGCGGCCAGTGCACCAACCCCGCCGTCACCGGTTGCTGCCTGAACGCCGGGCAATGCGACGACAACGACGCGAGCAGCGTCGACACGTGCGGGCAAAATCACTGCATCCACCAGTGGGCGGGCATCGCCGCCACGTGCGCGAGCGCCGGCGACTGCCCGGGGAACAGCTGCCTTGGCGGCGAATGCCTCGGCGGCCAGTGCAGTTACACGCCCAAGGCGGGCACGGGCTGTTGCACCAGCGACGACGCGTGCCTGGTCAACAAGGCGTGCCAAGTCGACAGCTGCACCGCGCACGTCTGCGCGCATACGCCCGTCACGGGCGCGGGCACGCACGTGTGGTGGCATTTTGACGCGAGCATGGAAGGGTGGATCGCCGACATGGCGCATCCGACCGCGTATTTCCACAAGACCAGCTTGGTGTACGTGAAAGGCGGCGGCGCGCTGCGGTTCGGCATCCCGGATCAAGTGAGTTTTGAGACTGGCAACGCCAACAAAGGCGCAGCGATTTCAAGCGCCTTCACCGTGCCCGGCGCGCCGAGCCAGCTCAAGGGCTGGATTTACCTGGACGTGGAACCGGGAACGGCGGTGCACCTTGCAGGCATCGACCTGGTGAGCGCGGGCGTGACGACGCCGCTGTGGAGCAAATTGAAAGACTTGAATGGCAGCACGACGGCGCAGGCGTGGAAGCCGTTTGCCGTGGATATTTCCGCGTGGGCGGGCAAGAGCGTGCAGGTCAAGGCGTGGTTTGACCAGGTGAAGTATGACACGTCCAACAAGGCGAAGATGGGATTCGTGCTCGATGAGCTGGAGGTCGTGGGCAGTTGTCCCTGACGGCGACGGGAATCGCGCCCACCACCGGTCCGGCCCGCGCCCACCCAATCGGCGCTGCGGAATTTTCCCCGGTTGACCTGCGCACGATTGCCCGCCGGGCTCGCTCGCAAGCCCTGGAACCCGCGCAACATGCCGACAATTGCGCGGCAAAACGACAATCCTTCATGGCGGGCACGCGTATTGCACGGCAAAAGCGCGCGTGTTTTCCGCCGAAGTCCGCGCGGGCGACGCCTACCGGAGGATGTCATGTTCAGCAGTCGTTTCGCATGTATCGTGTGGGTTTGCCCTCTTCTGTTTGCTGCGTGCGGCACGGAGAGTACGGCCTCTTCGTCAACTGATGACGTAACTGCGGACACGGCGGGCAGCGACGCGGCGGGCGCCTGTTCCGCGGTGCACGTGATCACGGCGCGGGCATCCAATGAGACACCGGGGGAAGGTCGCACCAGTGCGCTGGTCGACCAGATCGTGGCGCAGAGCAAGCAGAGCGTGACGCGGGCGGCGGTCGCCTATCCCGCGACGTTGACCGGCTACGCCAACAGCTCAGCGGCGGGCGTCACGGCGCTGAAGGCCCAGCTCATCGCGCAAGTGCAGGCGTGTCCGAACCAGAAGATCGTGCTTGCAGGTTACTCGCAGGGCGCGCATGTGGTCCTGGACGTGCTCGGTGGCGGCGGCGGCGGGGCACTGGGCGCGCTGACGGATCCAGTCGACTCGGCTGTCGCCGATCACGTGACCGCCGTCGTTACGTTCGCCGATCCGCGCCACGTCATCAATCAGCCGTATGACAAGGGCACGTCGCTGCGCAACGGCAAGTATCCGCGGACGGACGCCCAGTTGCAGGTGCTGAGCGGGCTCGCTGCGAAGATCGAGACGTTTTGCGACACGGACGATCTGTACTGCGACAGCGGGACCAGCCTGACCGTGCACCAGACGTACCTGGCGCGCTACCAGCAAACGGCTTTGGACTTCGTTCTCGGGCGCGTTCAATAGCGGGCTGCGGCGCAGGCAGTCGCGCGTCACGCCTTGGGATGTCGTTCGACGAGCTTCGCGTGCAGTTCCAGCGTCAACGCCTCAATCCGCTCGCTCAGCCGCTGCACCGTCATCGTCAGGTCGGTGTTCTGGTTGAGGAGCGCCAGAAGCTGCGCCGTCTGGTTGGCCGCCAACTCCTGGCGTTGCATTGCCGCGGCTGCGAGCGCTTCGCGGTGCTGCGCGTCGGCGTCGGCGTGGACCTTGTCCCGGTCTGCCTGGCGCGTCTGCGCGAGCAGGATGAGCGGCGCGGCATAGGCCGCCTGCAAGCTGAACGCGAGATTCAGCAGGATGAACGGGTAGAGGTCAAACGACCACCAACGCGCGACATTGCCGACAATCCAGATGGTGACGACCGCCGTTTGCGCCACGAGGAACACTGGCGTGCCAAAGAAGCGGGCAAAAAGCTCGGCCTTCTTGGCGAACCAATCATCGCCAAATGCCGATGAAAGGTGCAGATGCGGCAAGTGGAAACGCAGGTGAAAGTCCGGGTCGGGTTTCTCTGGAGAAGGCATGGTTGTCCCTGGGATGGTCGCTGGCACAGTGTACGCGGGAACCGACAAAGCCACACGCGGTGCGAATCACCTGGCGCACGGCGTTGGGGACGGCGTGCGGCGCGGAATCCGTGGAACCGGCGCCTCAAGCCGTGACGTTGGCCTTGGCTGCCTGGTATTCACGCTTCAAGCGGGCCACCAACTCGGCCACTGGCACCACGGCCTTGACCGCGGCGATGCCTTGGCCGCACCCCCAAATGTCTTTCCAGGCCTTCTTGGCGTCGCCGCCGAAATTCATCTTGCTGGGGTCGCTCTCGGGCAAATGGTCGGGGTCCAAGCCCGCGGCGCGAATGGACGGCGCGAGGTAGTTGCCGTGCACGCCCGTGAACAGGTTGCTGTAGACGATGTCGTCGGAAGTGCTGTCCACCACGGCTTGTTTGTATTCCGGCGCAGCGCGTGCCTCTTCGGTCGCGATGAAAGCGGAGCCCACGTAGGCAAAATCTGCGCCCATGGCTTGCGCGGCCAGAACCGCCGATCCGGTCGAAATCGCGCCACCCAACACCAGAGGGCCATCGAACCATTCGCGGATTTCCTGGATCAAGGCAAACGGACTCTTCAGCCCGGCGTGCCCGCCCGCGCCTGCTGCCACCGCGATCAAACCGTCCGCACCTTTTTCAATCGCCTTCTTGGCGAATCGATTGTTGATCACATCGTGCAGCACCACCCCGCCGTAGCTGTGGGCGGCGGCGTTGACGTCTTCGCGCGCGCCGAGCGACGTGATGATGATGGGGACCTTGTATTTGACGCACATGGCCACATCGTGATCCAGGCGATCATTGCTCTTGTGTACGATTTGGTTGATGGCGAACGGCGCCGCGGGTTGCTCGGGATGCGCGCGGTCGTGGGCGGCCAAGGCTTCCGTGATCTCGATCAACCACTCCTCCAGCTGCGCCGCGGGACGCGCGTTGAGCGCCGGCATGGACCCCACGATGCCCGCCTTGCATTGGGCGATCACCAGCTTGGGCGTGCTGATGATGAAGAGCGGCGAAGCGATGACGGGAAACTTGAGCTTCTGAAACACGTCGGGAAGTCTGGACATCGGGGCTCCTGTTGGAAATCAAGAGGCGGGAACGGTCCTGCCTGCGCGGCTGGCTGGCCGGCCAAGGGCGCCCGCGATGAGCGCGCTTGGATGGGCCCCGACGTCAATCGGTCAGCACCACCTCGACCCCATCGTGAATCGGCGGGTCGGTCGTCGGATCCACGAACAGCCACCGCAGCAGCGCCCGGTAGAACCCAAACAGCGGGTTGCGCGCGGCAATCTCGTCGCGCACGCGCTCGCGGGTGGACTTGAACGAGGTGTGGCTCTCGCGCGTCAGGCGCTCGCGCTCGTGGAGAAAGTTGGAGAGGGGCTGGACTTGCACCTCAAACGTCCGACCGCCCCACGCGACGACGCTCTTCATCGCGGACCAGCCGGAGCGTTTGCGCGACTCCTGGTCGAGGTAGTTCTTGACCTCGATGAACCGCAGCGCGCGGTGCTCGTCGTCGACCGGTACCTGGCGCGCGGCCAACTGCGCGTCGCCGAATTGCAGCGCCTGGAGCGCCTCGTGCACTTTCTCCGCGTCCTCCGCGGTGCCGACGACCACTTTCACGCCAAAAACGTCCTTCACGTACCGCCCGAGGTGCCGCAGCTGCTTGTCCTTGAGCACGAGTTGGTCGAGCTCAAAGATCTCATCGGCCACTTTGTTCCAGATCTCCTCCTCCGCCTTGATCCGCGTGAGCAAACGGTAGACGGAGAACGGGTTGGGCGCGTCGGCTTCGTACTCCACAACGTTGCTGATGAGTCCCGCGCGCAGCCAGCCGCGGTGGTCGGCAATGGCGAGGCGTGCGAGGACGCGGTTGCCCAGGTCGATGTCGGTCGTGCCGATGACCTCCGCCTCGGTGACGTCGACCGTCAGCGTGAACCGTTCCCGCGTGCGTTCGATTTCGCCAATCACGACGCTGCGGCGCTGCACCGTGCCGAGGAAATGCTCGGCCAGGAGGTTGGCGAGGAGGTGCAAGTCGCGTTCGCCGCGGCGGATCATGTCGCTGAACTCCGCGCGCGCCTGCGTGACTTCCGCGCGGGAAAAGACGAGGCGATCGCCGCCCAGCCCTTCATCCAACGCCCGGCGATGGCGCTGCAGGGCGACGACGAGCGCATTCAGCCCCGGCGCACGGGAGACCATCCACAGCGGCGAATCCACAGTCGGCGCGGGTTCTGCGGTGGCCAACGCCTCGGCTGGTGTCTGGGTACGGGACTTGGCGACCACGGCGGACCTCGGATGGGAGCGCGCAGCCGAAGAAGGGCCGGCGCGACCGAGTGTGCCGAGTTGGGAAGGGGCGTCAAGTGGCGCAGGAGCGCGTCCGTTCGACTGCGCCACGTGCACTCCGCGCGGGGAAGGCTCGTGGCTCCGTTCGCCAATCCCTGCTAGGCTGAAGCGGACCGTCGTCCCGCGTCAGGGCGGTCGGGGCCAACGCGTTGACAGCCGCCCGCAGGAACACCATGGGGCTTTTCTGGACCAAGCCGCAACCGCCGCCTGAGGCGCCGCTCGAGCCCACGCAGCTCGCGGTCGTCCATCTGACGAACGTGTGCAATCTGCGCTGCGTCTTCTGCCTGGAGCGCGCCGATCGCGGCGGACCGCAGCAACCAGACCTCGCGGAAGTGCGCGCATCCTTGCGCGGCTTGCGCGAGACCGGGGCGACCGACGTTGTGTTCATGGGCGCGGAGACGTTGCTCCGTCAGGACGCGCTGGACGTGATCCGCCTGGCCCGCGAACTGGGCTTTGACCGCATTCGCGCGGCGACAAATGGCACGCCGCTGGCGCGGAACGGCTACCTCCAGCGGCTCGCCGATGCGGGGCTGAACGCGATCGAGCTCTCGATTCACGGCGCAAACGCCGAGATTGCCGATCGGATCGCGGGCGTGCCGCACACGTTTGTCCGGCAAGCCAAGGCGCTGGAGGCGCTGGCGGCGATTGCGGGCATCGCCGTGACGGTGAACACAGTCATTTGCCGGGAGAATGCGGCTGCGCTGCCGGAGGTTGCCGCGTACGTCCGGCAGAAGCTGGGCGCGGGGCGGCCGATCCAGTTCAAATTCATCTTTACCCATCTCCTGGGCTGCGCGTGGGAACAGGCGCGCGACGCGGGGCCGTTGCGCTACGCGGACGTCGACTTCATCGCGCTTGCCGACCGCCTGGAGGTCGCGCAGGAAGACTTCTTCATCGACAACGCGCCACTTTGCCGGCTGGGGCGCCACACGTCCCGGTCGCTGAAGTTGAAGTCTTTTGCCGGCGATGAGACGTACCTGGACCGGTCGGCCGATGCCAACACGTATCGGAGCACGGGCTACCAGCTCAGCGGCCAGGTCTGGCCGATGCAGCCGTGTGACGCATGCACGCTGCGGCCATTGTGCCAAGGCGTGGAGGATCAATACCTGCGGCTGGCGGGGCGCGCGGAACTGCAAGCGTCAACGCGCCCGGCGATCGGCGTGCTGCAGGAGGCGCTCCAACTGCACGGCCACAATCCGCGCCACGCCAAGGTGCGTTTGGCGGCGCTGGCGCTGGAGCCGCGGCCGGCGGGCGTGGTGTCGCCGTTGCGGGTGGGCTTTGTGCGCTTGACCCATCCGCAGTTGCGCGAGCCGTTGGAGCTGCGCATCGAGGCGACCCAACCAGACAAGCCCTGTTTCAAGCGGACGCCGCGCTTTGACGTGGCGTACCGGCCGTGGAACGAGGGTAATGCGACCGACAACCTGCAGGTTCGTGCGGCGCTTGAGCTTGCGGTGGCAGTGCTTGCCGCGGCGGATGTGGCGGGCGCGAGCGTGGAAAATGCCCGGGCACAAGTGGCTGCGCAAGTGGGCGAGGGCTGGCGCGGCGCGGCGGGATAGCCGCCCGGGTCTGCGTCGACGCTGCCAAAACGCACACCGCTAGCGCTTCTTGCGTCGTCCGCGCGCGGGTTCCAGCTTCTCCAGCACGGCGTCGATCGTCAGCGGCGCGTTGCCTTCGGCGCGGTTGTTGACGTAGGCGAACAGCTTGCGGCCTTCCGCCACTGCGCGCTCCACGCTCTGCACCAGGCCGTCGCGCAGTTCCGGATTCTCCTCCTGGATGCGCTCGTAGGGTTCAAAGCGCGCGACCGCCTCCGCGTACAGGCGCCCCGGCTTCAGCAGCGCCCGCACGACGCCAAAATCCGCGGGCAGGGTGCCCGGCACGTGCAACTGCTCGACAATCGGCGGCATCCGCGTCCAGTTGTTCAGCACATGTGCGACGTTGTGGCGCTTGAGCACGTCCAGCCAGACGGGTTGCAGGAATTCGCGGTTGCGCACTTCCACGGCGTAGTGAAAGCCCGGCGGCAGTTGGCTCAGGAAAGCGTCCATTCGCTCGGCAAACCGGCCGACGTCCATGCCGGACGCTGGCGCAAACGTCGAGAACTCAAAGATGATCGCGCCGACCTTGCCGCGCAGTTCCGCGAGCGGCGTCAGGAACGCGTCCTGGAACAGGTCCGCGTTGAGAAAATCCGGATTGTCGCGGCCGGCGTTCGCGCCATGGCGCGGCAGCGACGGATAGCGCAGAATGGTAATGCGATCCGTCACTTTCAACGAGAGCGCAAAGTGCTCCGGCGTATTGTCGGCAATCCGCCGCATCGCGGTGGCGTGCGGAAAGTCATACAGCGCAAAATCGGCACAAACCGTTGGAAACGTCTCCGCATATTCGCCAATGCAGGTCTCCTCGAACGCGCGCTGGGACTTGTACGGCTTGTTGTAGACGAGCCCGGTCCAGCCCGGGTATTTCCACGACGAAGTGCCAAAGTAGATGCCGTCCGCCGCCCAAGCTTGCAGTCGCGGCTGGAGGCGCTCCAGCAGCGCGGGCTTGGGGAGCGGCGGCTCGTCAAAAAGCGCGAGCTGGCTGGGAGCGGGCTTGGCCATCGCGATCAGTTGCAGACGATCTTGACGTCGTCGATGAAGAACCCGGCGCCGCTCGCGCTGCTGGACCCGGCGTTCGTGACGGTGACCGAGACCGGTACGGCGGTTTTCCACCAGATCGGATTGATCGCCACTTTGAGCGTGTATTTGCCGCCGTCGTAGCTCGGGACGGGGCCGTGGCTGGCCGGAACGCCGTTGACGTTCAAGGTCACCGCGACGGTCGCGTCCGGCGTGTTGGTCGGCGTCGCGTTGCTGTCGTACGCGGTCGAGTTTGCGAACGTCAACGACAACTGCAGGAATTTCGCGGCATTCGGGACGTTGAGCGTGATGCCTGTCGACGCGCTCGCGGTCGCGTCGTACCCGGTTTGCTTGTCCTTCTCGTAGGCCAATCGCTTCATCGAGCTTGAGAACAGCGCCGTGTAGTAGTCCCACGTCCAGCCGCCGCCCGTGCTCCAGCCGTTGGGGCCGTAGGTGAAGTCGTAGAGCGTCGTCGCTTGGCACGTCGCGCCACAGTAGTCGCCGCCGATGCAGTCCTGGTCGATGCCGTCACAGAATGTTTCGGTCGCGTTGGGATGGATGGCCTTGTCCGCGTCATTGCAGTCGCTGCCGTCGCGCGAGTACTCGCTCAGAACATTGCCAATGCAGACGGATTTGCTCACCGCATTGGTGCCGTAGCCGTCGCCGTCGGCGTCCAGATACCACGGCCATGCGGTGCCTTCATCCGTGTAGCCGTTGCAGTTGTTGTCGATGCCGTTGCAGCCCGATCCGATTGGCGACGGCTGTTCCTGGCCCCAGCCGCACTTGCCGCAGCTGAAGAACGGAATGCAGAACGCGCAGGGGTTCACCTTGCTGTTGGCGTCGTTGCAGTCGGTGTTGTCGGTGACGTAGCCGGCGGGCTGGGCGCACGCGGACAGCGTGACGCTGGGATTGCCGTAGGAGTCGCCGTCGCTGTCCTGAAAGTACACGGTTGCGCCGAGGTTTTCGTCCGTCTTGCCGTCGCAGTTGTTGTCCAGGCCGTCGCAGACCTCCGGCGCGCCCGGGTGGACCGCGCTCTTGGTGTCGTCGCAGTCGGTGCCGGTCGTCACGTAGCCGCCGATTGCCGAGCACGACAACTTGGCGCTGTTGGCGTTGCCGAAGCCGTCGCCATCGGCGTCCTGATAGTAGACCTGCGCGATGGTGCCTTCGTCGGTCTGGCCATTGCAGTTGTTGTCGACGTTGTCGCAGATCTCGGTCGCGCCCGGATGGATCGCGCCGTCGGCGTCGTTGCAGTCGCTGCCGCTGGCCACGTAGCCGCTCGGCGCGAGGCACGCGCTGGACGACTTTCCGGCGTCGCCGTAGCCGTCGCCGTCGCTGTCCAGGTAGAACGTGCCGCCCGCGACGCCTTCGTCGGTTAGGCCGTTGCAGTCGTCGTCCTTGCCGTTGCAGACCTCGGCGGCGCCGGGGTGGATTGTCGCGGCGCCGTCGTCGCAGTCGCCGTTCAGGACCGCGCTGTAGCTGCCGTCCGCGCCGCAGCTGCACTCGGAGACGCTCGTGCCATACCCGTCGCCGTCGCCGTCCCAATAGTGCACCTGGCAGCCAAGCGCGTTCACCGGGTCGACAATCCCGTCGCAGTTGTTGTCGAGCGTGTCGCAGCTCTCTGGCGCGCCGGGGTAGACGGTCTTGTTGCTGTCCAGGCAGTCGCCCGCAACGAGCGCCGCGTAGACGCCCGCGGCCGCGCACTGGCACTTGGGGGCGAGCGCGTCGCCGCCAAAGCCGTCGCCGTCGCTGTCGACGAAGTAGCTGATGCAGCCCTCCGCGCCGACTTCGTCGGTCAGGCCATCGCAGTTGTCGTCCTTGCCGTTGCAGGTTTCGTCGACCTTGGGGTTGATGCTCTTGTCGCCGTCGTTGCAGTCGCCGCCCTTCGCGGTTGTGTACGTCGCGTCAGCGGCGCACTGGCACGCGCCGGTTCCGCCGCCGAACTTGTCGCCGTCGCCGTCCACGAAAAACACGGTGCAGCCGGTCGCCGCGCCTTCGTCGGTCAAGCCGTTGCAGTTGTCGTCGACGCCGTTGCAGATTTCCACGCCCTTGGGGTGCACGTTGGGCGCGTCGTCGTCGCAGTCGCCGTTCTTGGTGGCGGTGTGGATGGCGTCGGGCTGGCACAGGCACGCCCCGTCGCTGCTGCCGTAGCCATCGCTGTCGGCGTCGACGTAGAACACGACGCAGGACACGCCGCCCTCGTCCGTCACGCCGTTGCAGTTGTCGTCGATCTGGTTGCACGTTTCGCTGGCCGCCGGGCTGATGGCGACCGAGGCGTCGTTGCAGTCGTTGCTGCTCGTCACCGGAAACGCGAGGTCGGCGGCGCACTGGCACGCGCCCGCACCAGCGCCAAAGCCGTCGTGATCGGCGTCGGCAAAGTAGGATTTGCACCCCTGCGCGCCGGGTTCGTCGGTCTTGCCGTCGCAGTTGTCGTCCTTGCCGTTGCACAGTTCGGCGGCGCCGGGATGGATGGCGGCAGTCGCGTCGTCGCAATCCGCGCCTTGGCTGTGCGCGTGGGCGAGGTCGGGCGCGCACAGGCATGCGCCCGTGCCGCCGCCAAAACCGTCGTCGTCGCCGTCGCCGAAGTACAGCTTGCAGCCGACTGCGCCGAGCTCGTCCGTGGCGCCATCGCAGTTGTCGTCCTTGCCATTGCAGACTTCCGCCGTCGGACTTGGTGCGTCGCAGAGCGTCAAGCCGTCCAGCGCGCACTTGCGGCTCCCGGCGCACGTGCCCAGGTCATTGGTCGTCTTGCACGTTGTCGTTGCGCCCGCGAGGATGGCGGTCTTGCCGCACGTGCATTCGCCGCTGTCGGGGACGCACTGGGTGCCCGCGCCTTTTTCCCCTTGCACGGTTTTGCAGGAATAGCCGCCTGGACAGTCGCTCGCATCGGCGCAGCCCCCGCCACAGTATTTGCCGATATTGCCCAAGTCGTTGTCGCCGCGGTCGATGCAGAGCGCGCCCTTGTCGACCGCCGCGCACTCAGCGTCCGTCGCGCACGGGCGGCAAAGCGCGAGCATCTGTGGCACGCAAACGAGCGCGAAGTCCGCGCCATTGGCGAGTTGCGTGCACGTCATGCCGCCGGGGCAGCAATCGACACAGCCGCGGCTGCAGATCTTGCCGTCGGCGGATTCCACGCAAAAGCCGCTTTGGCAGTCGCCGGCGACCTTGCAAGCGGCGCCCGCTTCGCCGCTGGCGGGGTTGGCGGGAAAGGGACAGCTCGCCGGGTCGACCTTGGCGTCACTCGGCGGCGAATTGCTGTCCTTGGCGCCGGTGTCGCCGGTGCCATCCAACTTTGACCCGGTGAACCCAAGGTCGGTGAGGCTGACGTCGCCCGCGCCCGCGCCGCTCGGTGGCGAACTGCATGCGAAGGCCAGCGCGAGCGCGGCGACGAGGACGGAGCTGCGGGGCAGTGCGTTCATCAAAATTCACAGTGTACGTGCTGACCTGAGCACATTTCCGACTCTAGCGGGCGCTGCCATGACGCGCAAGCGACGGCCATGTGACGTCGCGGTTCGTGTGGCTTTTTGCGCCGGATGTGCCGGTTCGCGCGTTTCTCCTAGACAGTCCCGGCATGCGCCCTTATCCTGTTGGACCGGCGCATCCCGCGCTGCTGTCAACGAATTGCATGGCTACCTCGCCCTTTAAGCAGCCCGGCGCTGAGCAACCTTTCGGCACCGAAACCCATCGTGAACACCCGCCGTTGGAAGTCGTGCACCGTGAAGACACGCCCATGGATGGGGTGCCCGCAGTGAACGCCGACGATCCGGTGGTTGCGCAAGTCGACACGCCTGAGCCGCCGCCCGCCGTCGCGCCCGAGCCGGAGCCGCCCGTGCGTCGCCATACTCGGCGGCAGTACGCGCCGTACGTCGACCTGTACAAGCCGACGTGGCTCAACCCGCTCATCAAGCTCATGATCCTGGACGAGCATGGCCCGATGCCGCGCACGGTGCAGGCGCAGGTCGGCTTCGCGTCGCTCCTGATGGGCGTGCAGTTCTGCATGGACTTCTTGGCTTGGACCCTCGGTTTTCGCTGGGTTTTCGTCAATGCGCTCGGCCCGGCGGGCTGGCTGCTCACATTCCTTTTCGCGTTCCTGATCTCCGGCATCATCATTATCTTCGAGCGCTTCGTCGTGACCGCCGACGTGGAAAGCCGCAAGACGCCGATCTTCCTCAGTCCCGCCATCCTGATGCGCGTGCTGGTGGTCATCATCTTTGCCACGGTCACGGCGATTCCGGTGGAATTGCTGGTGTTCAACGACGTGATTCAGGGGCGCCTGAACGGTGAAGTGCAGGGCATTCGCGAGGCGGCGCGCCAGCAATTGCGCGGCGATTTCAAGAAGGATCTGGAGGATCTGGAATCCGAAGAGGGCATTTCCCGCAAGCGCCTGAAGGACGAAGCGCCGGAGGCCAAGCTGGAGGCCGTCGCGACGCCGAAATTCGACACGCAGATCAAGGATTTGCAGGCGAAGATCGAATCCGTTGCGATCGATTTGCGGCAGGAAGAGAAAGGCTGGCGTTCCGGCGCGGTGGGTCAGGGCCCGCAGTGGTGGCGGCTGCACGACGAGAAAGAGGCGCTGGAGAGCCAGTTGGAAGAGGTCAAGAACCAGCGGAAGGCTGAGCTGGATCGGCTGACGACGGCGAACCGGTCGGCGGAAGCCTCGGGCGCGGACCGGCATTTCAGCGAGCTGCAAAAAATCAGCGACCGCTACGAGCCGCGCAAGCGCGAACTGGAGAAGAAGCGGCGCGACATTGACCGGATGACGGACGAGGACCTGAAGCGGGCGACCAAGAAGGAATTCACGGTTGTCGACGGCTTTGCCCGGCGCTGGAAGATTATGAACGACCTGGAGAAGGAAGATCCGCTGTACGCGGTGGCCAAGTACGCGGTGCGGGTGCTGTTCGTGTCGTTTGGTCTGCTGGTGCTGACGACCAAGGCGCTGTTCAACAAGCCGACCAAGGCGTATTTCGCCGGCAAAGACCCACTGGAACATCTGGAATAGCCGCCAAGGCTTGCCGGTCCGACGCTGATTCTGTTGGGCGTGCCCCCGGCCTCGCGGCCGGGGTCGGGCTCTACTCGCGTCCCGGCTGACGCCGTGCCGCGACCGGAGGCCCGCTGCGCAGGCCTCCGCCCTCCGGGTAACGATCCCTCACGCGCGGGCGCCAGGCCGCAACGGCCACGCCGCTCTGTCCCTACGCCGCGGCCTTGCCCTCGCGCGGCAGGAAGCTCAGCACCAGCTTTTCGCCCTCCGCCGTCACTTCCACCGTGCCGCCTTTTTGCAGCGAGCCGAACAGGAGTTCGTCGGCCAGCGGCTTGCGGATCTCCTCGTGGATGAGCCGCGCCATCGGCCGCGCGCCGAATTTCGGGTCAAAACCCTTGGCCGCGAGGTACTTCTTGGCCTCGTCGTCCACGTCCAGCACCACGCGCTTCTCGCTCAGCTGACCTTCCAGCTCCGCCAGGAACTTGTCGACGATGCGGATCATCGTCGCCTCGTCCAACCGACCGAACTTCACCCGCGCGTCCAAGCGGTTGCGGAATTCCGGGCTGAAGAGCGACTTGAATTCCTTGTCGTCGTCGCCCTCGCCCTGACCGCCGCCAAAGCCCACGCGCCCTTTCTCCAGGTCGCGCGCGCCGACGTTGGACGTCATGATCAGCACGACATGGCGGAAATCCGCCGACTTGCCATTGTTGTCCGTCAGCGTGCCGTGGTCCATGACCTGCAGCAGCACGTTGAACACGTCCGGATGCGCCTTCTCAATTTCGTCCAGCAGCAGCACCGCGTGCGGATTCTTGGTGATCGCCTCGGTCAAGAGCCCGCCCTGGTCAAAGCCCACGTAGCCCGGCGGCGCGCCAATCAGCCGCGAAACCGTGTGGCGCTCCATGTATTCGCTCATGTCAAAGCGCAGGAAGTGCAGCCCCAGGACCTGCGCCAACTGCTTGGCCAGCTCGGTCTTGCCCACGCCCGTCGGTCCGGTAAACAGGAACGAGCCCATCGGCTTTTTGGGATGCCCCAAACCCGCGCGCGCGACCTTGATCGCCGTGGCGATCTGGGACACCGCTTCGTCCTGACCGAACACCACGCCCTTGAGCTGCTTCTCCAGGTCCATCAGCGCCGCGCGGTCGTCGTGGCCGACTTGCCGCTCCGGAATCTGCGCCATCTTGGAGAGCACGCGTTCGATGTCACGCACCGTCACGCGCACCTTCGTCGTGTCCGTGCCCAGGCCTTTTTGCCCCGCGCGCAGCCGCACGGACGCGCCCGCCTCGTCCAGCAGGTCAATCGCCTTGTCCGGCATGCGCCGATCCGCCAGGTACTTGGCTGCCAAGGTCGCCGCGGACGTGAGCGCCGCATCGGTGTACGTGACTTTGTGGTGCGCTTCATAGTGCTTGCGCAGGCCGCGCAGCACCGCGATCGTGTCCTCGACGGAGAGTTCGCCCACGTCGATCTTCTGGAACCGCCGGGCAAACGCCTTGTCGCGCTGGATGTGCCCGCGCAATTCGTCCCACGTCGTCGAGCCGATGCACCGCAGCTGCCCCGACGCCAGCGCCGGCTTCAGCAGGTTGGACGCGTCCATCGCCCCGCCGGTCGTCGCGCCCGCGCCAACGATCGTGTGCAGTTCGTCGATGAACAGGATCGTGTCTTTCTGCTCCGCCAGCCCCGCCAGCACGCCTTTCAAGCGCTTCTCAAAATCGCCGCGGTATTTGGAGCCCGCGAGCAGCGCGCCCACGTCAAGCGACCAGATCGTCGTGTTCTTGAGCGGAAACGGCGCCTTGCCTTGGACAATCTGCAGCGCCAAACCGCCGACGATCGCCGTCTTGCCGGTGCCGGAGTCGCCGACAAGCAGCGGATTGTTCTTGCGCCGCCGCAGCAGCACCTGTGCCATGCGCTCCAGCTCCACGTCGCGGCCGACAAGCGGGTCGATCCGGCCCGCGCGCGCTTCCTCGTTCAGGTTGACGCAGTACGCCGACAGCCCGCCGTCCGATTCGGCTTTCTCGCCTTCGCCTTCCTCGTTCTCCTCGTCGTCGTCGTCGCGGCGCAGCAAGCCCGGCTCGTCCTTTTCGTCTTCGCCGTGCGCCAGATAGCTCACCACGTCCAGCCGCGACACGCCTTCTTGCTGCAGGAAGTACGCCGCGAAGGAGTCGTCCTCGCTGAACATCGCCACCAGCACGTTGGCGCCCGTG
The DNA here is from genome assembly GCA_903842345.1 of uncultured Myxococcales bacterium. Lineage (GTDB taxonomy): Bacteria > Myxococcota_A > UBA9042 > UBA9042 > UBA9042 > CAIYBN01. Next base: position 182,467 of record CAIMLR010000014.1, on the reverse strand, counting down.
ACGGACTCCTTGCCGGCGCCGCGCACATGCAGCGCCGCGCGCTGGATCACGCGCTGCAAGCCCAGCGTTGGCTGCGTCGTCAGGTCTTCATCGGACGGAATGCGCTCCACTTCGGTCGACAGCCAAGCCTCCAGCGCCTCCCGCAGCGCCGCGACGTCGCCGTTGCAGCGGGAAATGACCTTGGCCGTCGCCTTGTCATGCAGCAGCGCATAGAGCATGTGCTCCAAGCCAAAGAACTCGTGGCGTCGCGTTTGTGCTTCGCTCGCCGCCACTTGGATGGCAATTTCCAATTCCAGACTCAGCATCCGTGACTCCTAAATCGCCGGCTCGACGGTCAGTTTCAGCGGTGCCCCTTGGGTCCGCGCGTAGTCCGTGACCTGCGCGACCTTGGACTCCGCCATATCCTTGCTATACGTTCCCGCCACGCCGCGCCCCTTATTGTGCACATTCAGCATGATCGTCTGCGCTTCCGCGTCGGTCTTGTGGAAGAACTGGCGCAGCACGTCCACGACCAGTTCCTGCGTCGTGTAGTCGTCATTGTGCAGCACGACGTTGTACAGCACCGGCCGCTTGACCTTCTGGCGCGGCGCCAGGAGGACGCCTGACTCGTCGTGATCTTGGCCTTGCGGCGGGGTGGGATTGGCCATCTTCCGTCCTGACTGCGCCTGCCCAAAATGGCGGCGTTGATGCGGCCATGGTAGGACACTCTGCGTCCCCTGCAACTCACGCCGGGCAAGGACGCCAAGATGACTGCGAAACCCACGCCCGAGCAGGACCAGCGTTGGCAGCGCGATTTGGCGCGCAAGGGGTCGGATTTGTACGCGCTCCTGACCGATGTGCTGGCCGGCAAGGACGTCACGCTCGCTACGCTGAAGCTGCCGCACGAGCAGAAACCGGGCGAGAAGAAAGAAGAACGGTTGCGGCGTTACCTGGATCTGGTGTCGCGCGCACAAAAGCGCCTGGGTACGCCCGCGTGGGGGCTGTGCGTGCGCTGCCAGGCGCGTGTGGCCGACAGTGTGTTGGACGAGGCGCCGTGGACGGACGTGTGCGGCGCGTGTGGGCCAAAATAGCCAAAACGCCCGTCACCCCGGCGCGCGTGCGGCATCCCGGACTCCCGCCATGCAGGAGAAGGGGCTGGAGGGACCACGCCCCCCGGCCATTTCATGGTCGAGGGTGGTCGCGCACGCGCCGGGATGAGGGCGTCCTCCCCGGCTGGGTTGGCAGTCAAGTCAGTTGTGACTCAGCTCCAACTTCCGAACCGACTTCCGCGCTTCCGCGGTCTTGGGCACGGTCACCGTCAGGGCGCCGTTCTTGAATGTGGCGTGCGCCTTTTCGATGTCCAAGCCATTGGGCAACGCGAACGTGCGCTCGAACTGGCCGAACGTCCGCTCGCTCATGTAGTAGCCCCCTTCCTTGCGGCTGCTCTCATCCTTGCGCTCGCCGCGGATCGTGATCCCGCCGGGCGACACCATGACTTCCACGTCCTTGTCGGTCATCCCGGGCAGGTCCGCGGAGATGTTGACGTACTTGTCGTCCTCGCGCAGGTCCATCTTTGGGTAGAACGCCGTGTACTCATTGCCGTACCGCGGCGCCACATAGCTGGACGGCCAGCTCGTCAGGAACTGGTCAAACAGCCGGTTGACTTCCTCTTGCAGCGAGCCAAACGGCGCGATGTCAGTCGAGCGGTCAGTGTCTTGACGGATGGATTTGGACGGAGAACGCCAAGTGGTCAGGTTCATTGCAATATCCTCCAGAACGGGCTTGATTGACCGCACACCCTGCGCTGTCAACCTGCCGTGGACTGAAGCAAACAGCGTGCCAACCGGTGACAACACCCACAGAGCGCTGTGACGGCGCGGGTTTGCGCGCGGGGACCGTCGGCAAACGCTGGTCGGGGCACCGGATCGTTGCGGAAGATTGCCCAAATCGGTGGGGAACATTCCGCAGGCGCCAGGCCCGGCCGGCGGCTATTTTCCTGCGACTGTCGGTGCCACGGTCGGCGCGGCCAGCGCGATGCCGGCGGCGTGCAGCCGTTCCCGAACCGCCAGCAGCACGTCGTGGGAGGCCTCGACCGACTCGTCCAGCTTGGTGATGTAGTAGATCACCCGCAGATTGGCGGACCAGTCGCCAAACGCGCTCACCGCCACGCTGAAATCGCTCGACACACGCGGCTCGTCGCGCAGCACGTCTTCAGCGAGCGTCTTGGCCTGGCGCAGCTGGTTTGCCGTCAGCAGGCGGTCGAGCTGGAACGTCACGTCCTTGACCAAGCCGTTCGCGTGGCTGAAATTCTGCAGGACCGCCGCGGCGATTTTCTTATTGGGTACGATGATTTGGACGCCAGACGTGGTGACAAGGCGCGTGGACCGCAGCCCCATCCGCAGCACGCGGCCAGAGTAGTCGTTGTCGATTTTGACCACGTCGCCCACCACGAACGGCTGATCCGTCATGATCTGCAGCGCCCCCAGCACGTTGCCCAGCGTTTCCTGGGCAGCGAACGCGACCGCGACACCGCCGATTCCCAGGCCGGTGATCACGGAAATGACGTCGAAACCCGCGCGGTGCAGCGCCGTCACGGCCAGGAACGCCACCACTGTCCACTTTGTCGCCGAGCGCGTGATCGCGACGACTTGCTGGTTGATCGGCGGCACGTGCTGGTCTGCCCACGGCGTCATGATCTCGTCAAACAGCACGTCCAGCGCGCGCCAGAGCAGAACCGCCGTGATGAGCGCCATCGCGACGGCGTTGCTGTCCAGCACCAGCTCGTGCAACCGCGCGGGCAGGCGCGGCACCAGCAGGGCGGCGTGGACGAAGCCGAAAAACGTCAGCAGGGCGAACGGCATGCTCGTCGCGGCGACGAGGCGGTCGTCCAGCTGCGTCTTTGTGTGCGCCGTGAGCTTGGCGAGGATCCGCGTCAGGACGAAACGCACGAACAGCGCCGCGAGCACGCCAATGAACACCAGCCCGACGACGACAAGCCACTTGCGCAGCGAATTGCCGGCGTAGTGGACCTGCAACATGCCATTGATTTCATGCCAGTTGAGCATCCATTCTCCCGGGAGCCGGCGCGGGGCCCGCCTGACGTTGCAGCAGCATCTCCAGTGCAGAGATGGCCAGAATGCGCGGAATCACGGCGCGGAACACTTCGCAATACGGCGACCGGCCGTCGACGTGACCTTCGCGTCGGTACAGCAGCAGCGGACAGCCGCCAGCGCAGCTTGCCTTGAACGGGCACCGCGCGCATTCCGCGTTGAGCGTGTGGCGTTGGAACGGCTGGAATTGCGTCTGGGCGCGGGCTTGGCTCAGCAGGCTCTCGGCGCGAATCGGCTGCGTTCCGGGGTGGTGAAGCGCGGCCTGGCAGGGACTCACCGCGCCCGTCTCCGCGATCGCGACGTAGCTGCGCCCCGCGCCACACGCTTGCTCAATCGGCCGCCACAGCTCCAGATCGCAGAATTTGTGCGACTGCCGGAACGACGCCTTTGGCCGCCGTCCCGCGGCGTGCGCGGCGATCAGGTGCCGTTCAATCCGGTCATACGCTTGGGCCAGCGCGCGCTGCACGCGTGCCAGCGCCTCGCCCGCGAGCATCGTCTGCGGCACGTCCTGATGCAGCTCTGCCTCCGCGGCACCGCGCCGATCGTCCAGTTCACCCGCGCCCCATTCCAGATCGCGCACAAGGCTGTAGCGAAACGAGAGGTCGCGCGCCAGCAGCCAATCGGTCAGTTCCGCCAGCCCGTCGATATTCGATTCGCCAATGGTGATGAGGATGTACGGGCGAATGCCCGCGGCGAGATAGGCGTCTAGCCCCGCCTCCAGCCGGGCAAACGACGGCCCGCCGCCTTTGACTGGGCGCATCGCGTCCTGAACCGAGCCCACGCCGTCAATCGACACCGACACCGAGACGTGGTTGGCCTGCAGCCAGGCGATCGCGCCGTCGGGCACCAGCACGCCATTGGTCAGCACCGCTGCGGAGAATTTCACGCCGTGCGCCTCGCAGCGCGCGGTCGCGTCGGCAAAGAACTGCTGCATCTGCGGGAACTGCAGCATGGGCTCGCCGCCGGCGAATCGGACGTGAATGCGCTCGACGTCGCCCGACTTCGCCGTCGCCTCGATCGCTTCCAGCGTCTTTTGGCTGACGTGGCCTTCCATGTGATCGGTCGACTTGTGGATGTAGCAGTACGGACACGCGAGGTTGCAGGCGTTGGTCAGGTGCAGCCAGGCGTTGAACACGCGCTCCGTCCTGGGCGGCGGCCGCTGCAGCGCAATACCCGGCGACAGCAGGAAGCCGTTGCGCCAGAGCAGTGGGAGCTCCTGGAGCGCGCGTTCCAGCGGTATTTCCGGCAGGTCCGCCAGCACGTCCGTCACGCTCCGACCGTCAGCGGCCGACCAGATTTGCCAGGCGACCGGGGAGAGCAGCGCCAACGCGTTGTAGCCATGCGGGTTATGCAGCCAGGCTTGGCCGCGCACGTGGCCATGCGCGAGGCTGGGCGCTCGGCGAATGGCCAGATCCGGCCACGCAGAACGCGGGGGCAGAGACTCAGCGGTTGCGGTAGTCGGCGTGGACACTGGCGTTCAACCTTGCGTAGACTCAGCGCACCCAGTTTCGGGACATGCGCGAGGGCGAGATGGCACTGTATCAATGGCAAGCGTTGGACTCCACCGGTAACGTGCAGATGCTGACGTATTCGTTTGGTCCGGGCACCGCCAACACGATGGCGGTGAGGCTCGATGACGGCACCTTTCTTGTCGTCAGCCCGGCTTCCCGTGCGCCCGAGGCGGCCCTTGACGCCTTGGCGAAACACGGCGCCGTGAGTGCGCTTTTGGCGCCCAACGCCTTCCACCACCTGGGCCAGGCGCAGTGGCGCAAGCACTTTCCCAACGCCGTGAGCTACGCGCCTGAGGACGCGATCCCGCGCGTTTCCAAGAAGAGCGGCCTCGACTACCAGCCGATCAGCGCGCTCCAGCCGCGGCTTGGGCCGCACGTGCAGGTGATCGCGCCCCACGGGTTGAAATCGACCGATTTGCTCGTGCACGCCTCGACGCCCGAGGGCGCGATCTGGTTTGGCGGCGATTTGATCTCCAATCAGGCGCCGGGCGAGGGCGGGCTGATTTTCCGCGCGATTTCAAGGCTGGCCGGCGGCGGTCCGGGCTATCGGTACAACCCGCTGGCGTCGCTGCTGTACCTGAAGGACAAGCAGGCGTGGAAGGCGGACGTGCGCGCGCGCATGGGGCGTGAGCGGCTGATCGCGGTGGTGCCGGCGCACGGGCACGTGGCGACGGGCGAGGTTGTGGCGCGGACGCAGGAGATTTTGGCGTAGCGCCGCGCGATCTGCCAAGATCCCCGCGGCAATTCGCCCGTGGAGCCCGCCATGGTCAAGCTTTTTGAACCTTTGAAGTTGCGCAGCCTGACGGCACGCAACCGCATCTTCGTTGCGCCGATGTGCATGTACTCGTGCGACGACGGCCACGTCAATGACTGGCATCTCGTGCACTTGGGCGGGCTGGCGACGGGCGGCGCGGGGCTTGTGATGGCCGAGGCGACCGCCGTGCTGCCGGAGGGGCGCATCAGTCCAGATGACGCCGGGCTGTGGTCGGACGCGCACATTGCCGATTGGCAGCGGGTCACGCGGTTTGTCGCGGCGCATGGCGCGATTCCGGCCGTGCAGTTGGCGCACGCGGGCCGCAAGTCGTCGACTTCGCCGCCGTGGCAGGGGGGCAAGCCCGTGCTTCCGGAGGATGGCGGTTGGCAGACGCTGGCGCCGTCCGCCGTGGCATTTGGCCATTCGCCAGCGCCCGTGGCCATGACGCTGGACGAGATAGACGCAGTCGTAGCGGCGTTTGGTACCGCGACGCAACGCGCGCATGCCGCCGGTTTCCAGTGTGTGGAAGTGCACGCCGCCCACGGCTACCTGCTGCACCAGTTCCTGTCGCCGCTCGCCAATCACCGCACGGATGACTACGGCGGCTCGCTGGCCAATCGGATGCGCCTGCCGCTCCGCGTCGCTCAGGCGGTGCGCGAGGCGTTCCCGCACGATCTCCCGGTGTTCGTGCGCATTTCCGCGACGGATTGGAAAGACGGCGGTTGGGATCTCGCCGGCTCGATCGCGCTGTGCCAGGAGCTCAACGCGCTCGGGATTGACCTCATCGACGTGTCGACAGGTGCGCTCGTTCACGATGCGGTCGTTCCCGTTGGGCCGGGTTTCCAGGTGCCGTTTGCCGCGGCGATCCGCCAGCACGCCGGGATTGCGACTGGCGCAGTCGGGATGATCACCGCGCCGGCGCAGGCCGAGCAGATCGTCGCGACGGAGCAAGCCGACGTGGTGTTCCTCGCGCGTGAGCTGCTGCGCGATCCGCGCTGGCCCCTGCGCGCGGCGCGCGTATTGGGCGCGGACGTGGTGTGGCCGGATCAGTATTTGCGGGGGAAAATCTAGCGCGCAGAAGCGGCATTTGGGCGGCTCCCCGCTTCGGAAGCGGGGACCGGGCCGCCGATTCTGGCTGTCGAACAGCCAGAACCGAGCCCCGATGCGGGTCTCGGCGCTTCGCGTCGGGTCCCTGCCGCGGCTGGGACGACGCCAAACGCCGATCTTCTCGTGGCGCGATCCGCCCGTGCCCACACCCTGCGAGGTGGCCGCCGAAACGAAACGGCGACCCTCCCGACCGGGATCAATCGCCCATCGTCTCGCTGGCCGGACGCGGATTCAGGTAGCGACCGCAGACCAGCACGCCGCGCAGGACTTCCGCCATGTGCTGCGCCGCTTCAGCCGGCACTTCCACGCGGCTGAAGTTCTCCATGATGTCGATCGTCCCGAGCAGGCGCGACGGCAGCTTGGCCTGCGTCTGCAGGCACGCCACCAGCATCGCCGGAGTCACGCCATTGCGGCGACCCACGCCCAGGGACATCATGACCATCTTGCGCTTCGGGGCATTCGCGCCCTTGGGCTCGTCCGACGGCTGGAGGCCACGCGGCATCGCCGGCTGCGGCGCATCCTGCGGAATCTCATGCGGCGCCACATCGCGCGGCGCCCGTTCAGCGCGCGGCGCTTTCTCAGCGCGGGCAGGGCGCTCCGGACGCGGCGCAACATCACCGCGCGGCTGCGGCATATCGCTCACGTGGTCGCGCGTCGGCTGCGCCATTTCGCGCTTGTCCTGACGTTTCGTCTCACGGGTTTCGCGCGGCGCAACCGCTTTTGGATGCGGGCGCAGCGGCAGGCCACCCTCCGTGCTCGGATGATTCGGCTCCGTGCCGAGCATCACCGTCTCCGGCGTCAAGCTCCGCGGCGCAGCCATCTGCACAAGCGTCGCGGCGATCGTCTCGAGCGGCAGCTCGTCGGTCACACAGCGCTCGATCAACCGGCGCCACGGCGTCAGGTCGACTTTCGTCGCACGCTCGCGCACTTCGTTGACGAACCGCTCCAGGCGCGACCATTCCACTTCCGCGGGAGTCGGGATCGCCTGGTACTTGAGCGCCTGACCGATGAACCGTTCCAGCCCGCGCAGCTTGCGCTCGTCGCGCTGGCCGAGCACCAGGATCGACGTGCCCGTGCGACCCGCGCGCCCCGTGCGGCCAATGCGGTGCACGTACGTCTCCAAGTGGCCCGGCAATTCAATCGTCACGACGAGGTCGAGGCTCGGCACATCCAGGCCGCGCGCCGCCACGTCGGTCGCAATCACGACTTTCAAGCGACCCTCGCGCAGGCGCCGGAGCACCATCTCGCGCGCGGGCTGCGCCAGGTCGCCGTGCAACGCTTCACACGGCACGCCGCGGCGCTGCAGTTCGTCGGTCAGCTGATCGCAGCCAGCCCGCGTGCGGGCAAAAACCAGCGCGGACTCAAAGGGCTCGACTTCCAGCAGGCGAGCCACGGCTTCCGCGCGCTCGTCGGTATTGCACACCGCGTACCGCTGCTCCACCGTGGACGCCGTGCGCGCCACCGACTGCACGTCGATGACCACGGGCGACTTCTGGTAGCTGTCGGCAATCGCGCGGATTTCGCCTGAGAGCGTCGCCGAAAAGAGCGCCGTCTGCCGCTGCGCAGGCGCGTGGCTCAGGATCTGCTTCACGTCATCGACAAAGCCCATTTTGAGCATCTCGTCGGCTTCGTCCAACACGATCACCTTGAGGCCCGACAGGTCGACGGACCCGCGGTTCAAGTGGTCGATCAGCCGGCCCGGCGTCGCCGCCAGAACGCGCACGCCAGCGTGCAGCGCGCGGAACTGCCGCACCATGCTGTCGCCGCCGTAGATCGCCAGGATGCCCGGATCCGCAGTATTCTTGACCAGATCGGCCAGCGCGGACGTCACCTGCACGGCGAGCTCGCGGGTCGGGGAGAGCACCAACGCCTGAACGCGGCGATCGTTCGGATCGAGCATTTGCAGCAGCGGCAAGCCATAGGCGGCCGTCTTGCCGGTGCCCGTCTGTGCGCGGCCCAGCACGTCGCGGCCTGCCAGCATCTCCGGGATGGCGCGCGTCTGGATTTCTGTCGGAATGGTGATATCAAGCGCAGCGAGGGCGGCGCACAACTGAGGATTGACGCCCAGCTCTGCAAAGGCCGAAGCGGGCGTATCTGGCGTGGTCACTTGGGAACTCCTGGTCGTCCGGCGTGGCGAAGCTGCCGACCCGGGGTGCGGGAGCATATGCGATCGGCGCGGAATTTGCCATGAATATTCGCGTCGAGGTGTAAACGACTGGCGCGCACTCCTGCGCGAGAAAATGGCGTTGGCGCGGCATTCGTCCCGGATCCTTCAGCGGAGCGCGCGCGAATACCCGTCGGCAAACGCTTTCAGTCGCTCGAACAGTCAAACGAACAGTCGCTGCTGCAGTCGCTGCTGCAATCCCACGAGCAGTCGCTGCTGCAGTCGCTGGAGCAGTCCGACGACGCGCAATCCGTGCCCGCGCAGTCAAACGTCCCGCCGCCGCTGCCGCCGCTGCCCGCGCAGTCAAACGTGCCATTGCCGCCGCTGCCGCCCCAGGTGCTGTCGCCCGCGTCGTAGCTCGCCATCGTGCTGTCGTCCCAGTGCGCCGCTTCAAAGTCCATGTTGGCGGTGTCGTGGACGTTGCCCAAGCGGTCTTCATACTGCAGCGCGTCGCTCGCGTTGCCGTACGGCTGGCCGTTGTAGTTGATGATCGTGACGGGCGCGCCGTAGCTGCTCCATTGGCTGCCCAGCCAGCCCGGGCCGTAGCCCCAGCTGTAGTGCGGGTGCATGACCGCGTCCAGGATCATGAGGTTCACGAAGGTGTCCATCGGGTCGTGATAGTACGTGCCCCACGGGTCGTAATACGGACCGTAGCCACCGCGCCCCGGGTACATCGGCGCGCTGCGCAGGTCCGCGTCGCGCTGGTTGCCGCCGTTCTGGCCCAAATCGCGCACATCCGCGCCCGACGGCCGGACAATCTGCGCGTCCGCCGGATCCACTTCCACGCGCCCCGACGCGAACACGCGTTGCAGGCCCGCGCCGATCTTGTTCATCAAGTTGTTCAGCGCGTTGCGGTACGTCGGCACCAGCTGCGCGTTGCCCAACGCCTTGCCGATGCGCTCCTTCGCGTCCTCGAGCGACTCGCCCTCCTTGGGGCGCAGCTCCTGGATCCGCGCGCCCACGGACACGGTCGCGGTCGGCTCCGTCTTCTTGGCCTTGGCGCGCACGGTAATCTCGATCAGCGCGTGCAAACCGTCCGCTTCGTGTTCAAAAACCGCCCGCAGCACCTGAAAACCGCGAATGAAGCGCGGCGCATTGTCGCGCGCGGCATTCACCAGCAAATCGGCGTCGTCCGGGCGATCTTCCAGGTCCTGATACAGCACGTCGGTATCGACAACGAGCGTCACCGCGTTCTTGATCCTGGCCAGCGCCAGCGCCTGCTGCAGTTGCTCCGTCAGCGCGAGCACGTCCTGAGTCAGCTGGATCTCGCCCGTGCGCAGATCGGCCTCGCCGCCAAAGAAGCTGCCGACCTTGTCCCAAAAAGTCGGTTTGCGGAACACGTCTTCACCGGGCAGGAAAATCCGGGCTTGGGCTGTCAAACGCATGGGCTACCTCAGGGCGTGGTGGCGCATTTAGCGCAGTGTGCGGCGGGCCTGATCAAAGCTCAGGCGCACCCGGTTGGCTTCTTCCGTCAAGGATTGCGCGCGGGCGATGCCTTCGCGCGACGGCGATTGGCCCTTGAGCGCGTCCAGTTTCTGCTGCACCGCAGTCGCCTGATCCATCAGCGCGGAGAAGTTCGGGTGTTTCTCCATGCCGTCCAGGTTCATGTACACCGCGGTCATGATCTGCGTCGGCGCTTCCAGGGCAGGCGTCCATTCCTGGGCCAGCGCCGCGTCCCGCTTGCGCCGCCGCCAGAACACGATGCCGGCAATCGCGACGACAAGCACGCCGAGGAAAATCAGCCCGCCATGGCCGCCATTGGGCTGCTGGACCGGCGTCAGTTGGCCCGTTGTCGCCACCGTCGTCGCCGCGCCGGGCATCGCGCCGGTCTGCTTGTAGCGCGCGTACGCGTCCGACATCTGCGCGGGCGAGAGTCCGCGATCGCGGTTGGCGTGCTGGAACTCGTTCCAGGAAAGCTGCGCCGCGACGGCCTTTGTGTTGGCCAGCGCGTTGGACACGTCGTTCGCGATCGCCTTCATGCGATCCAGCGGCTTGCCGCCCGCCACACCTTCGCGGTTGAGGATGTCCTGCTTCTGCTGCGCCGTCAGGCTACCGCACTGCAGCGACCACCCCGGGCCGTTGGACGCAATCACCACGTCGTGGCCGGACAGGCTCAGATCGGTGTACAGCAGGTCGTAATCGGACGGCTTGGTCTTGTTGTCGATGACGAAATAGACCTTGCCGCCGGTCTTCTGCGCGGTCATTTGCGCCGTGACCTCCAGCTCTTTCTTGGTCAGCTCGTCGATCGTGCCCGGCGCGCGCACCACGAACGATTGGCCGGCGTTCTTCAGCAACTCGCGCACCTGCGCCGGGTAGGCGAACGCGAGCGACGGGGTCAGCAGGGCAAGAAACACGAGACGGATCAACAGGCGATGCAACACAAGAACCTCCATGCCCAGGTGCGGTACGAGCTAGGGCGCCGCGTGCAGGACCGCCGATCGCCGCACGACGGTGTGCTGATCGGCGGAAATACTGAGCGCCTTGCCTTCGCTGTCGGGCGCCCAGAACATCAAATTGCGCGCGATCACGCTGCCGCACGCTGCGGGAGTCAACGTCTGACCGGTGATCTGGCATTCCGGCGTATCGCCCAGCGGATCGTGCAGGCTGCCGTCGTGCTCGTCCGTGTGCCACAGCCCGAGGAAATGGCCGATCTCGTGGGCGATGATGACACCCCACACGTCGCCCGCGGTCGTCGTCGTTCCGGCCTCGGCCAGTGCCTGCGCCCACGTCGCTTCGTCGATCGCCACAGCCATGCCGCTCGCGCGGGAATTCGCCAGGCCATTGATGCCGGCAAGCTGGGACAAGCCCGCCGCGACCGGCATCCCCTTGTCGTCCAGCCCGGAGACAAGCACGAGCGTCGCCGCGGTCGATTGCGGCCGCAGCGCGCCGGTCGCCTGATAGACAAGCGGCAGTTCGTTTGTCGCGTCGCCCGCGAGCACGTTGTCCAGGTACTTGAACTTCACGCCGTCGTCGCCGTCCATCGCGAAGAACTGCACGTTGCCGAGCTTGATGCCGATCGGGTTCTGCACCTTGTCCTTTCCGCCCCACAGCGACTCGATCTTCGCGCGCATCTGCTGCCACTGCACGGATTTGCCAAACGCGTCGGGCGTCATGCCGGTCGTCCCGCCCACGAGGAAGACGTCCAGATCCAGCACCACCTGCTTGTCGCTGTTGTCCGGCCGGGTCAGCAGGCCCACCTGCAAGTAGCCTTTCTGCGGCACGCCGCCGTACTCCCAGGGCACCTGCAGCGCGCGCACAAAGCCGAACGTCCACGTGCCCGCGGACACCGTCACTTCGGGCGATTCGCCGACAAGCGCCGTCGCCTCGCCGATGCTCGCGGCGGAGCGGTTGAACGACGTCGCCCATTGATCGCCGCTGCCGATGACCTGCAAGCCCGCCGGCGTCACAAGCTGTTCGAGCCACACGTACGCCTTCTGCGTCGCGGTGATGTCGCGCGCGACAAGCACCATGCCCTGGCTCTTCTCCGACGCGTTGAACGTCAGCGTCGGCGCGGGACCTTTGCCGCCGCCGATCGTGACGGTGCCAAAGTCGTACCACGTCTCGTCCGCGCGCAGATTGGGCGCCGGCCAGCAGTTCTCGTCGACGCGGCCATCGCCGTTGTCGTCCAGGTTGTTGTTGCAGAGTTCCTTGGCGTTCGGATCGACGTCCTTCTTGGCATCCGCGCCCGCATCCGGCACCTGGATGTCCTGGTTGATGTCGATCGCCACGTCGTCGCCGGCGTCAGCCGCGTCCTTGGTGAACGCGTCGGGCAGCGTCTCAATCGGCACCGGGCCACAGGCGTTCAGCGCCGGACCGGCCATCACGATCGCGAACAGAATGTGGCGGAAGGGCAAGCTCATCGCGGCGCGAGCATAGCTGATTTGGCCGCGAACGCGAGAGGGGCTGGTTTTGCCGACGCTGCGTGCTGACCGAAGTTCGCGATCATCACCTGCCGATCCGGCGCGTGCTCGCGTCCAGGACCGGAAGGCAACAGGTCTGACTGGCGAGGTCGGGTAGTGGAATCAGGTCAGCAGGTCTAGAAGTGCCAGCCAAACATGACGCGCGGCTCGAATCGGAGCGTCGTCTCAGGCGTGGACAACTTGGACGAGATGTCCTTGTCGTTGTTGTAGACCCACTTGTCGTAGGACGCGGCGACGAAGCGGAGGTCGAGGCCCATGGCGAACACGCTCTTCTTGTCGAACTTGACCTCGGTTGAGAGGCCGAACGGAATCGACGTGCCGAGCCAGGCTTTGCCCTTGGCGTCGCTCTGGAACTGGTTCTCGTTGTAGCCGAGGATTTCAAAGAAGCCGAAGCCGCCGTAGACCTTCAGATCGACGGGCAGCTGGCCTTTCTTGACGAAGCGCAGCGGGTGGAAGCCGACCATCGCCGCGCCGGTGCCGACGCCCGCGAGATCGGTCGAGGCGCCAAAGCTGCCATGGCCGCTGACGTCAGCCCACAAGGACACGTAACCTTTGATGTTGTAGCCAATCTGCAGCGCGATGGCCAAGCCGGCGCCCTTGTTGGTCGTCACAGCCTTGCTGTAGCACGCCTGGCCCGGGTACAGGCAGTCTTTGGCTGCCCACTTGGCAAATGCGCCGAACTGGCTGATTTCTGATGAGTTGCTCGGGTCGGGGATGACTGGGCCGTCTTTGCCGCCGGCCGTGGCATAGCCGAGGTTGAAGTTGATGAAGAAGCCTTCAAACAACGAGCGCGTGGGCTCCGCTTCCTCTTTGGCCTTGACCGTGTCCTTGGCGCCATCATCACCAAACGGCGAGGCGGCGGGCGGCGGCAACGTGCCAGGTGCTTCCGCGGGTGCGGGCGCGGCTACAGGCGCCTCACCTGGCGTCGTCGTGACAACCGATGGCTTTTCCGGCGAGACGGCTGGCGTCGTCGCTTCGGGCTTCTTCTTGGCGGGGGGCTTGGCGGCGTACGCGCCGAGAGGCAGGAGCAGCGCGATCGCTACAGCGAAGGCAACCACAGGTGTTCGCAGACCGATCATGGACGAACCTCATGCGCTCAAGGGCATTGTTTTTCTTGCTTGCTACCGCTGCCACGTCTGACCGCGACGTTGGAAACCAAGCCGCCGCAGTCGAGAATCGGGATCCGTGGACGAGCCAGCGTGATCACCGAACCGTTCATGTCGCACCGCGTCTCGCCAAAGGTAGGCGCGCCATGCGACCCAGCGGAGAGCGCCAGCGCCGGTGACAGCGCCAGCATCAGTGACAGCGCGCTGTCACCTCAGTTCTGGCTTATCCGCGCTCGCGAGCGATGCGGACGGCTTTCTTGCGACGACGCTCGGCTTCACGGCCACGGCGCTTCTTCTCTTCCGACGGCTTCTCGAAGAAGCGGCGCTTGCGGAGCTCCTTGTAGATGCCTTCCGACGCCATCTTGCGCTTCAGCATGGACATCGCGCGGTTGACATTGCCGTCCTGCACGGCCACTTCAATCGGGCGGAATTCCACGGAACGCGCCGAGGCCCGGTGCGGGCGGTCAGCGCGAAGTTTCTGGTCCTGCGTCAAGTCGAGAGAATCACTCATGCTGTGCTGTCCTTGGCTGTCTGGTCGGCCGTTTCGTCAAGTCGACGGACGGTGTTCAAAGGGTCGGTCTATCGAGCGGCTCAAGCCGCGGATGCTTTTGCTCTCCGCGCACTTGCGCGGCAATCGCCATGCGATCCCGCCCGCGCTCTCTCCCGTTAAGGGAAGCGCGAGGGCCGAGATTCTGCCAGCTTCGGCGTGTTTGCGCAAGCAGAAACCTGAGCTGAGTTGGCGTTGTCTGCGCCACCGCTAGTCGGCGGGATGCGCGGTCGATGTCAGTCGGCCCAGGCTGGTTTCGCCGATCGCAACATCCATGTGGGTGCCGTGCAACAACTTGTGCGGCGAGAGGAACATGTCCATCGTCAGATCCGCGAATTGGCGCAGCATGTACGCGTTCAGGACCGTCATCGGATCGCGCAACGTGCAATCGCCGCCGCGTTCGCAGCCGCCGTGGTCGTTTTGACAGGAGACCACGCACAGCTGCTCTTCAAACGGCCGCACGACCTCCAGAAAGTGGATCTCCTTGACCGGACGCGACAAACGATAGCCACCGCCCGCGCCCTTGGCCGCCGTCAGCAGCCCGGCGCGCTTGAGCCCCTGCAGCACCTTGGCCAGGATGTCAGGCGGAATGTTCTCCGCCTGCGCCAGCTCAGCGACCGACGTCACGCCGTCGCGCGCCCGCCGCGCGAGATGTTGGATCGCGATGAGGGCATATTCTGACTTTCTGCTGACCTTGAACATACGTGAACCTTGGGCGATAGCGCCCACTCCCTTATGTATTCCCCGTTTGTGCCCTGAGTGTGTTGAAGTGTGAAGTGCTTGCCGCGCATCCAAGGGAACCAGACGTGCATCATAGAGGGGCTTGACGACGGTCAAGTGGTAGCTTACTTTGAAACAGGACCGATTTGGTCCGAGTTCAAAAATCAACGTGCCAGCCGCCCCGAGGCCGCCATGACTCTCGCCGAGATCCAGGAAGTACGCCGCGTTCGTTCGGAGCGCATGACCTTGGACAATGAGTTCTACTGTCGGCCGCGCCGTCGGCGCCTGACGATCGAACGTTGTCTGGAGGACTACCTCGACGCGAACGCGTTTGATGACAAGCGTTCCGCCTGCTATCACTGTCCGCAGGGTTGCACAAACCGCAACGAATTCGCCAAGTAGCTTAGCTATTGCCCGTCGTCGCCGCGCAGCGATCGGGCCATCAGGCCGATGCCTGAGGCCATGAGTCCGACGATCAACAGGACCATCGGCAGCGACGTCGCCAGGAAGTGCATTTGCATGCTGGCGATGATCTGCACGATCAAGAGCGCGATGCCGCCGCCCATCAAGCCCCAGCCCAGGACGCCGCTGCCCTGAACGAAGAGTACGATGATCCCGGCGATGAACGGCAGGAGCGTCATGCCCACGTGCGGCCCGCTGCCGAAGCCGACGCCGAACATGCCCGCGCCCGAAATGCCCGCGCTGACCATGACGCGCGCGAAAAGCATGTATGTGCCAATGCCAAAGGCCGCGACGCCGCCGAAGAATTG
This sequence comes from uncultured Myxococcales bacterium, assembly GCA_903842345.1. Classification (GTDB taxonomy): domain Bacteria; phylum Myxococcota_A; class UBA9042; order UBA9042; family UBA9042; genus CAIYBN01. Next base: position 166,779 of record CAIMLR010000014.1, on the reverse strand, counting down.
CGTCAGGCCGCCGGTGGACTCGTGGGCGCGACGGCTGCGCGCGGCGATGAAACGCGCGTGCGGATCGTCCTTGAGATCGAAGTCAGCGTACGGATCCGTGGGTGTCTCGGCGCGCTCTTTCAGACGCGGATCACGCGGTGGGAGGGACATGATGGGGCTCCGTCTTGGCTGCTGGCGACCTCGCCACTTTCTTTTTCACCCAAAGGTCCTTGTGCACGGTCGCGACGACTTCTCCTGCCGGTCCAAGCACTTCTGTCGCAAAGGTCGGCTCGCTCTTGCCGTGTCGCTCCACCTGCGCGCGGATGGCGGCGACCTGCGCGGGCGAGATCGCAAATTCCGCGCGGACCGTGCCGCGCCCGGGCCGGCGGAAGTCGATGCGCGCGGTCTTGTCCCAGATCAGGTAGTCGGGACCGAGCTGTTGCGTCAGCGCGACGTGAAAGAACGGATCGCACATGGCGTAGATCGATCCGCCGAGGTGCACACCGCCAGCGTTGCGGTTCCACGGCAGCAGGCGCATTTCAACGGCGAAGCTGCTGAGGTCGGGCGCGACTTCCGTGATGCGGATGCCCGCGCCGATGAACGGCGGATAGAGGTTCACCGCGCGGACAAACGCGCTTCGCAGGCCCGCAGGCGTGCGTTGGAACCAGCCTTGCAGCATCACGATGGGCCTCCGTTTTTGTTGCGCATCGTCGCGCGGCCGCCCATCGCGAGGACGGCTCCCCAGGCCAGGAGCCGGCGCGGCAACAGGCGGCTGATGAGCGCGGTCAGGATGTTGACGAAGCCCGGCACGATCTGCGGCTTGCCGGCCAACATGCCGGCGATGCCAATGCGGACGACGGCGGCTGACTCCATCTGTGCATGGTCGGACAGCGCGGGGATCTCGATGCCGGCGACATCCGAAAATTCCGTGCGCGTCGCGCCGGGCGAGAGGCAGGAGACCCGAATGGCGCTGTCCCGCAGCTCCCAAGCCAGAGATTCAGAGAAATTGCGCACATACGCCTTGGTGGCGCCGTAGGCAGAGAAGAACGGCGTGGGTTGAAACGCCGCCACGGAGCCGACGTTCAGGATGTGCGCCGGTTGGCCGTGGCCGCGCATGTGTCGGGCAAACAGCCAGCACAGCTCCGTGAGGCGCATCACGTTGAGCGTCAACATCTGCTGCTGGCGCTCCCACGCCAGCTCTTCAAACGGCCCGTACGTGCCAAACCCCGCGTTGTTGATCAGCGCGTGCACCTGGCGATTCCGCGTCGTCGCGCGATCCAGCAGCGCCGCAGGTGCGTCCGGCAAGTCCAGATCCAGGGCGATGACTTCGACCTCGAGGTCGCGATGGGCGTTGCGGATCTCGTCTGCCAGCGCCTGGAGCCGATCAAGCCGCCGCGCTACGAGCACAAGATGCCAGCCTTGCGCTGCCAATTGCCGAGCAAAATCAGCGCCAAGACCGGCAGAAGCCCCGGTGATGACCGCCAAGCGTCGCGCATCCACTGCCATCCTCATCTCCGTCGTTGGGGGCCGCCCCCTGCGCTTTCTTAGCTGAAGTTGCGGCTTTGCGATAGCGCAACGTCGCCCGGGCGGTCAGGAATGTCGCGTGGGCGGCTAGTCGGGCGCGCGCACCAGCACGAGGCTCGTCGGCCCTTCCGTGATCAGCTCAACCTTGCCGCCGGGCAGGCCATGCGCCGCCAGCACGTCGATGAACGCGCGCCCCTGGGCCGGACTGCCCAACTCCACAACCAGCAGGCCTCCCGGCAGCAGGCGCGCTGCGGCTTGCTCGGCGATCCGCCGCAGGATGTCCAGACCGTCCACGCCGCCATCCAGCGCCACATGCGGCTCCCAGGCGCGCACGTCCGGGTCCAGGCCCGCGATCGCGTCGTGCAGCACGTACGGCGGATTGCTTGCCACAACGGCGAATCGCTGGCCAGCGGGCAGGGCGCTCCACAGATCGCCGGCCAGCAGCTGCACGGGCAGTTCCAGCAGCGCCGCGTTCTGCGCCGCCACTTCCAAAGCCGGCGCGCTGACGTCCGTCGCCACGATCGGGCGCTCCGGCTGCCGCAGCTTCAACGCCTTGGCCACCGCCAGCGCGATCGCGCCCGAGCCTGTGCAGAGGTCCAGCACCGGCCCCTCCGGCGCAGTCGGCTCCTTCAGAAAGAGCAGCAGCGCGTCGACAAGCGACTCCGTTTCCGGCCGCGGCACAAGGACGCGCGCGTCCACCCGCAGCTCCAGATCGTGAAACGCCCGTCGACCGAGAATGTAAGCGACCGGCTCGCGCGCCGATCGCCGCTTGACCAATCCCTTGAACTGCGCCAGTTCATCTTTGAGTACAGCTTGTTCCAGCCGCATCAGGATTTGTAGGCGCGGCAATTTCAGCACTTCGCCCAGCAGCAAATCGGCGTCCAGCCGCGGCGTCGGCGACCCGTGCTTCTGCAGGTAGTCGCACGTCCAGTCGCGCAGCCGTTGAATGGTCCAGATGTCGTCGGTCACACAAGCCCCCTGAGCGTCACGGGAGTGCCACAGCGGCCGCCGCGTTGCAACCTCCGCGGCTTGAATGACGCGATGCGGCATGCGAAACTTTGGCCGCCATGACGATTCCCGCATTCCATCCTACCGCGCTCCTGATTGTCCTCACAGGCGCCGATCGCGCCGGCTTGACCGCTGAAATTGCGGGCCTTCTCGCCCGCAAGTCGGTGCAGTTGCTCGATGTGGAGCAAGTGGTCGTCCAGGGCAACCTGACGCTGAACCTGCTGGCCGACGCCGCGGAGACGCATCCCGCGACCGCTGAACTGCAGGAGGAGCTGCGCAAGCTGGCCGCGGACCTGGACGTGCAGATCGCGTTCCGCTTTGTCGATCGCCAGAAGCGCGCTGCGCTGCCCGATCGGCACAGTTGGGCCGTCACGCTGTTGGCGCCGCAAGTCTCCGCGGAAATGCTCGCGATCGCAGCGGGTTACGCCGCAGCGCGCGGTTTCACGATCGACAACATCCACCGGTTGTCCGACGCGAGCCTGCTGTCGATCGAACTGATCCTGTCCGCCGAGGGCAACGCCGGCGACGACGCGGGGCTGAAGTGCGATCTGCTGCAAATGCAGGCGCTGCTCGGCTGTGACGTGGCGCTGCAACGCGAAGGCCTGATGCGGCGGTCCAAGCGCCTCGTCGTGATGGACATGGATTCGACGCTGATCCAGCAGGAAGTAATCGATGAATTGGCCCGTAAGTACGGCGTGTTTGACAAGGTTGCTGCGATCACCCACCGCGCGATGAACGGTGAACTGCACTTTGACGACGCCCTGCGGGAACGCGTGATGCTGCTCAAGGGCGCGCCGGCAAGCATCCTGACGGAAGTGCAAGACGTGATTCACCTGACGCCGGGCGCCGAGTCGCTGATCCGCGTGCTGAAGCGGCTTGGCTACCGCCTGGCCGTGATCTCCGGTGGCTTCATCGAGGTCGCCGAACCGATCCGCGCGCGCCTCGGCTTGGACTACGCGTTCGCCAACGAGCTGGAGATCGTCAACGGCAAGCTGACCGGGCGCGTGTTGGGCGCCATCGTCAATCGCCAGCGCAAGGCGGAACTGCTGGAGCAGATCGCTGCGACCGAGCGAATCGCGCTGGAGCAAGTGATCGCGATCGGCGACGGCGCCAACGACCTGGACATGTTGAACCGCGCCGGCTTGGGCATCGCGTTCAACGCGAAGCAGGTTGTCCGCGAGCAAGCGAAGTACGTGGTGAATCAGCGGAACCTGGACGCGATCCTGTATCTGTTGGGGATTCGCGACGCCGAGGCCAACGCGATCTGATTTTCCCAGCGACGTGCGAGAGCGCAAAGCCACTCCATCCCCGAAGCGAAGCGCAGCGCCAAAAAAGGCGAAGGCGACCGGACTTTCGTCACGGTCGCCTCAGCCTGGAGCGAGAGTTTCTTGGTGGAAGGGGGCGCGCGCTTTGCGACTGCAGCTTTCGCTTCCGGGTCTCCACTCCCTAACGATGGAGAGCCGGCAGAGCAGTCGATGCTACGCGCCCGTGGGGGCGCTAACGGGCCGAGACCCGTCGCAGGGTGAAAGGAGTTGGTGAAAGGAGTTCATGGAAGTCATAGGGATTCAGCTCACTCGCTCCTGAATCAATGCAAGCTTCATGCCAACATGTCGGCGCCGTCTTGATAAGTGTTTGATATCAACGTGATGGGAATGTTTTGTGGTGTCAGGGCCGCGCGGGCGCGGACGCCAAGTGGCCGAATTCTGTCTCTAATTGATACTGGCCGCCGACCCGCCAAGTGTGTGTTGCAAATTGAGACACGCCGGTCGCGCGCTGCATCGAGTTGGCGCCCAATCGATACAGCGTGCCGCGCAGGACGGCGCTTGGCCGCGACCGTCCGGCTCAGATGGCCGAGCCGGAGACTTGCATTCCGCTCTCACGCACCGCGCACTGCGCTGCGGCGAGGCGGGCGACCGGGACGCGGAATGGCGAGCAGGAGACGTAGCTCAGGCCGATGCGGTGGCAGAAATCGATGGACGAGGGCTCGCCGCCGTGTTCGCCGCAGATGCCCAGCTTGATGCCCGGATGCGCCGCGCGCCCCAGCTCGGCCGCCATCTTGACCAGTTTGCCCACGCCTTTCTGGTCGAGCGCCACGAATGGATTCTCCGGCAGCAGCTTCTGCGCGACGTAATGCGCGAGGAAGCGGCCTTCCGCGTCGTCGCGGCTGTAGCCAAACGTCGTCTGCGTCAGATCATTGGTGCCAAACGAGAAGAAGTCGGCGTACGGCGCGATTTCGTCCGCCGTGAGCGCCGCCCGCGGCACCTCAATCATGGTCCCGATCAGGAACTTCAGATCCGGCGCCACCTCGCGCGCGACCGCCTCAATCATCTGGCGAATCGGGATCAGTTCCGCCACGTGCCCGACGAGCGGCACCATGATCTCCGCGTGCACCGTGACGCCCGCATCGGTCAGCTGCTTCGCGGCCGTCAGGATCGCCCGCACCTGCATCTCGTAGATCTCCGGATAGACGATGCCGAGCCGCACACCGCGAAAGCCGAGCATCGGATTGGTCTCCGCCAACGCCCGCACCTTGCGCAGCAGGACGGCGGCGCGCCCCGGATCGCGGTTGAGCGCGTGCGCGACGGCAACTTCCACCGCCAGGTCTTCCTCCGCGGGCAGGAATTCGTGCAGCGGCGGGTCCAGCAGGCGAATCGTCACGGGAAACGGCGCCATGGCGCGGAAGATCCCGAGGAAATCGCCAAGCTGCATCGGGAACAGCTTCTCCAGCGCGCGTTCGCGATCCTCAAACGTCTCCGCGAGGATCATCTCCTGGACCGCCGCCATCCGTTCGGGTTCGTGGCCGCCTTGGCCGAACATGTGTTCCGTGCGGCACAGGCCGATGCCCTCCGCGCCAAACGCCCGCGCCTTTTGCGCGTCCGCCGGATTGTCGGCATTGGCGCGCACACCGAGCCTACGCAACGCATCGGCCCACCCGAGCAGCTTCTGGAACGCCGGCGACAGTTGCGCGTCGACCAACGGCACATCGCCGAGGATGACCCGCCCGGTGCCGCCGTCGATCGCAATGATGTCACCGACCTTGACCGTGCGTCCGCCCGCCCGCAGGGTGCCCGCGGCCATGTCCAGGCGCAGCGCTTCGCAGCCGACGATGCACGGTTTGCCCATGCCGCGCGCGACGATCGCCGCGTGACACGTCATGCCGCCGCGCGCGGTCAGCACGCCTTCGCTCGCGACCATGCCGTGGATGTCATCCGGCGTCGTTTCATGCCGCACGAGGATGACTTTGTGGCCTTCCTTCTGCTGTTTGACCGCCTCGTCCGGGTCCATGACCATCACGCCCGTCGCCGCGCCCGGACTCGCCGGCAAGCCCGTCGCGATCACGTCGAGCTGCGCCTTCGGGTCGATACGCCGGTGCAGCAGTGTCTCAATTTGCGACGGATCGACGCGCAGCAACGCCTGCTCCTTCTCAATCAGCCCTTCCGCGACCATGTCCACGGCAATTTGCACCGCCGCCTGCGCTGTCCGCTTGCCAATGCGGCACTGGAGCATGTAGAGCCGGCCACGTTCCACCGTAAATTCAATGTCCTGCATGTCGGCGTAGTGCCGCTCCAGCAGCTCGCAGGTCTCAAACAGCTGGCGATACGCGTCAGGCAGCGTCTCCTGCAGGTGGCTGATGGTCAGCGGCGTGCGGATGCCGGCAACGACGTCCTCACCCTGCGCGTTGAGGAGGAATTCGCCGTAGAACTCCTTGTCGCCGGTGTTGGGATTGCGCGTGAACACAACGCCCGTGCCGGAGTCGTCGCCCAGGTTGCCAAACGCCATCGACTGTACGCTCACAGCCGTGCCCAGCGACTCGGGAATCTTGTGCAACTGCCGATACACCGCGGCGCGGGGATTGTTCCACGACTCGAAAACGGCGCAGATCGCCGCCCGCAGCTGTTCGCGCGGATCCTGCGGAAACGGCTTGCCGGTCAGGCGCTGGATGATGCCCTGATGGTCGTGCGCCACCTGCTTGAGCACTTCCGCCGGCACTTCCGGATCGCTCTGCGCGCCGCACTGTTCCTTGCGGGCGTAGAACGCGCGCTCAAATTCGTGCAGTCCCAGGCCGAGCACCACGTTGCCAAACATTTGCAGGAACCGGCGGTAGCAGTCCCACGCAAACCGCGGATTCTGCGTCGCGTCGGCCAGCCCCTGCACCGTCGCGTCGTTCAGACCGAGGTTCAGCACCGTATCCATCATCCCCGGCATCGACACCGCCGCGCCCGAGCGCACGGACACCAGGAGCGGATTCTTGGGATCGCCCAGCGTCTTGCCCGTCGCCGTTTCCAGTGCCGCGAGCGCGGTTGCGACCTCGTCCATCAGGCCGTCGGGCAGGGCGTTGAGCCCGGTATAGGCGTTGCACGCGATGGTCGTCAGCGTGAATCCCGGCGGCACCGGCAGGCCGATGTGGCACATCTCCGCGAGATTGGCACCCTTGCCGCCGAGCAGGCTCTTCTGGCTCGCCCGACCTTCTGAGAATGCGTAAACGTAGCGTTGCGTCGTCATGGGGACCTCGTCTGCGTCGCCGCCGGACACGGCCAGCAACGCGGTTCGTCGTGAATCAGCCACCTTCCGCAGCCGGAAAGGTTCCGCTCGGCCCAGTGGGCGGCGGTGGAGACACGATCTCCAGCACGCGCACTGCCGTCTCTTCAATCGCCTTGTTCGTTACGTCGATGACGGCGCAGCCCAGCTTGCGGAAGACCTGATCGGCCCACTCCAGCTCGCCGAGAATACGCCCCGGATCTGCATAGTTGGCGTCGCGGCGCAGGCCCATCGTGCGCATGCGCTCGATGCGGATGTCCGTCAGCGTGCGCGGGTCGATGCGAAAACCCACCATCTTGTGCCGCGGAACCTGAAAAATCTCTTTGGGCAAGGGGACTTCTGGGACGAGCGGCAGGTTGGCCACGCGATAGCGGCGGTGCGCCAGGTACATGGAAACCGGCGTCTTGGAGCAGCGCGACACGCCGAGCAGGACCACGTCGGCAAGCAGGAAACCTTTGGGATCGCGGGCATCGTCGTACTTGACGGCAAACTCGACGCATTCGATGCGGCGGAAATACGCGGCGTCCATCTGGTGGATCAAGCCTGGCCGCAGCTGCGGCGGCTCGCCGAGGAGCTGGATGAAGCCGGACATCATCGGTCCCATCACGTCGATGGCGATGACGCCGCGCGCCTCAGTCGCCGCATCCATCGCCTGCCGGACCTCGGGCACGATGAGCGTGTAGACGATCAGCGTCGGCCTCTCGGTCGCCGCGAGCACGATCACGTCGACGTCCGAACTCGTCGAGATCATCGGAAAGCGGTGCATCGTGATTGGCGTGTCGCCAAACTGCGAGAGCGCGGCTTTGGTTACGAGTTCAGCCGTCTCGCCGAGCGAATCGGAGACGATGAAGACGCGTGGGCCGTCAACCGAGGCCGCGGCACTGCGCGCTGCCACATCAAAGAGGGCTTGGGCAACGGCGGCGCTTGGCATGGGGCCTCGTGGTTCAACCGCGCAGCAGACTAGCACGTGGAGGCAAAACGCGACAGGTCTGCGGGGCGCGCTAAGCTCGCCGCATGGTTGCCCACGAGGACATGCTGCTGACCATCGCAACGACCGCCGCGCTGCTGCTTTTTGTCCAGCGTTTGGCCAAGGTTGCGGATCAGGCGTGGCTCCAGCGCGTCGGTTGGCGGCCGCTGCTGGCGACCACGGGCTGGATCGGCGTCCCCCTGCACGAGGGCGCGCACGCGGTGGCGTGCCTGCTCACGGGGCGCAAAATCCGCGAAATGCGGCTGTTGGCGCCGGATCGCCAGACTGGCGTGTTGGGCTACGTGCTGTGGGAGCCGGGAACGGGGCCGGTGGCGTGGCTGGCTGAGCTTTTTGTCGGTCTCGCGCCGCTGCTGGCTTCCTTGGCGGTGATGCTGGTGCTGGCGTGGCAGGAAGGTGGCCAGTGGCCGACGCAGACGACGGACCCGGGCGCGCTGTCCCACGATCTGCAGCAGCTGGCGAGCATTTCTGGCACGCATCTCGCGGCGGGCGGCTGGGCGCGCACGGCGACGCTGCTCCGGCTCTACGCGATGGTGGCGATTGCCGCGCACGGGGTGCCGTCGCAGGCGGATCTCCAGGGCACGTGGCGCGGGCTGTCGCTCGTGCTACTTGCCGGGCTCGGCGTTTGGGGTCTCGGGCGCCTGCTGCACATGCCGTTTGGCTTTCACGTGCTCAAGGCGCTGACCCAGATGTGCGGGGCGTTGCTGCCGGCGCTCGCCATTGCCGTCATCGCGCTGGCGCTGCGCTGGCTGGTCGCGTCACTTGTGCCGCAGCGCAGCTGACCGGCCTTCCCGCACCGCCCGCGCGTTGTCCTGCAACCCTTCCAAGCCCCGCCGCTTGACTGCGCTCTGGGCAAATTGCCGGGCAAATGCGTCGGCGTCCAGCGCCAACAGGTCGTCCACGCGCGGCGCAAAGTTCTCCGGACGCGGCGCGAACGCCGGATCGCCGGGCTGGCTGAAGCGATTCCACGGGCAGACGTCCTGACAGATGTCGCAGCCAAAGACCTGATTGCCGGGCAAATGCCGCTCAGCTTGCGGAATGGCGCCTGTCGTTTCAATCGTCGTGTGGCTGATGCACAACCGGGCGTCCACGACGTAAGGCGCGACGATCGCTTGGGTCGGGCATGCGTCGAGGCACGCCGTGCACGTGCCGCAGAAATCCCCCAGCATCTCATCGGGCTGCAGGTCAATGCTCGTGATCATGCACGCCAGGAAAAACAGCGAACCGTGGCGCGGATGGATGACGAGGGAATGCTTGCCGCGCCAACCCAGGCCGGCGCGCACCGCCCATTCGCGCTCGAGCGCGGGACCGTAGTCGACCATCCAGCGCAAGTCGCGCACCGCCTTGAACGGCGCGATCGGCCCATTCGGGCCGCGAAAATCGTCGCCCAGCTCCGGTTTCAGCGCTGCGGAGAGCGACGCCTCCAGCCGTTTGAGCCGCCGTTCGACGACGCCGTGGTAATCGTCGCCCCAGGCGTAGCGGGAAATCCACGCGCGATCTTCCGACTGGAGCGGCACGTCCGCCGTCCGCGGGGCATCGCTGTCGTAATCCAGCGCCAACATCACGACCGACTGCGCGCCCGCGACAACGCGCTCCGGATCGCATCGGCGCGCCACGTCCTCGGCCAGCCACGCCATCGTTCCGTGCTGCCCAGCCGCCAGCCACGCTTCCAGGTGCGCCTGCTGTTGCGGCAGCGCGTCCGCCCGCGCGACGCCCACCCGTGAGAAGCCGCACGCCAGCGCCTGGCTCTTGAACAGCGCCGTCCGCCGCGTCCGGGTCTGCTCGGGCGTCTCGCCCCAAGTCGGCAAGGCGCGGGCGCGCGCCAATCGCCGCCTCTCGGTCTTGGAGCGGACGATCAACTCGTCCGGATCCGGCTGCCAGTCCTGCGTGTCATCGCCGTTCATCATCGTGCGCCATCGTAGCGCACAGCCTGCCGGCGCGTCGCGTCTGTTGCAGTTCTGTCACATTCGTGAAATCTTTGGTGGCAGTGCGGTTTGTCTTGCGCGAAGCAACAGCCGCGGCGAGTATCGCTGTACCGGTGACGTGGGGTCCTGGTACTGAAATGGGTGACGCAGCGACGCAGGTGGGCCTGTGGCGCTGTTGGCTCGCTGCGGTGATCGCGGCGAGGAGGGCTCATGACCAAGCACGCAAATTCTGAAGGGTTTTCGGATGTCAGCGATGTGAGCGCGCAGCGCGATGAGGCGCCGCCGGCGTCGGCCGTTGCCGCGATGGCCGCACGAATGGCCGCGTCGTCGGAGTCCTCCTACACCGAGTCGGTCATCGACAGCCTCGTCGCCTCGATCCTCGATGAACGCCTGGACAGCCTCGAGCGCGCGGAGGCCGTGGTCGCGCTGAAGTCGTACCTCCAGGTCGATTGGGAGTCGGTCGCGCGGTGGGTCGGCGTCTCAGCGCGCAGTCTGCAGGTCATCGCGGGCATCATCAAATTGCGCGAAGGCTTCAAGGAGTCTCTGCGGCAGCGGCGGATCGGCCTGCGCCACGGCGCGGCGCTCGTGCGGCTGGCCGATCTGGAAGTGGCGGCTGAACGTCTGCACGCGTTTATGCTCGGCAATCCGGATGTTGGCGGTGAAGAAGCGCTGCGGATCGCCGGGCTGATGGTCCGGCAGCCGGAACTCATGCCTGAGCGCGCGCGCCGCGAATTGAATGAAGATGCCCGGCGGCGCACGCTGCTGCGCGGCATGTCAGACTCGGATTCCGGGCACTATCTGGACCCTGGCATTGGTCTGCGCTCCGCCGTGAGTTCGCTCTCGTCCGTGGACCCGACCGCGCTTTCCTCCACGGAACGCCAACAGCTCGCGCGCGACCTGGCCGCGGCCATGGCGACGCTGGAACGCGTGCAGCAGGATTTGGACGCCGCTGAGTAATTCGTGCGTCGCGCAGCTTCTTGCCACCGCGCCGGGGGATCGCTAGTCTCCGCGACCCGATGCGCCGCGCATCGCATGGACGTCTGCCAATGATGCACAACTTGATCGCGCTGTGGTTCACCTGGGTTCGCGACTGGGGTTACGCCGGCCTCGTCGCCTCGATGGCCGCGGAATCCTCCATTATTCCATTGCCTTCAGAAGTGGTCATTCCGCCTGCCGCCTACTGGGCGTCCCAGGGCAAGCTCAATATTTGGGCGGTCATCATCGCGGGCACGCTCGGTTCCTACCTCGGCGCGACCATCATGTATTGGACGTCGCGCTGGCTCGGCCGCCCGCTGATCCTGCGGTACGGCAAATACGTGATGATTTCTCCGGAAAAGCTGATCCAAGCGGAAACGTTCCTCGCGCGCTTCCACACGGGCGGCGTGTTCTTCGCCCGCCTCCTGCCCGTCGTGCGCCACCTCATCGGCATTCCCGCGGGCATCGTCCGCACGCCATTTGGCGTCTACAGCGCCATGACGCTCCTCGGCTCTGGCCTGTGGTGCAGCGTGCTCGCGTGGTTTGGTCAGGAAGTGCTGGGCGCTGAGCCGAACCTCATCAACGACCCCAACGCGATGGTCCACGCGCTCAAGAGCAAGCTGATGACCATCGTGCTCGGCGTCGTCGTGATGACGCTTCTGTACGTTGCCGTCGTCTTCATGACGCGCAAGAAGTCCTGAAGGTTGCTGCGGAGGTCCGCTTGCCGACGCGTCTGACGCTCCTCATCGATTCTCTGGCCGCCGGCGGCGCGCAGACGCAGATTGTCCGGCTCGCGGCTGGCCTGGATCCCGCGCAATGGTCGGTGCGGCTGGCTTGGTACAATCCCACCGCGCAGTTCCTGCAAGTGCCCGCTGGCGTTGAATCCGTGCAATTGCCGCGGCGCCATCGGCTGGATCCGCAGTTCGCCCGTGCGCTGCGGCGGCTGGTGTCCCGTCGCGAAACGGATCTTGTGCACGCGTGGCTGCCCGCGCCCGCGCTCTACGCGACGCTTGCGGCTCGGTTGCCGGGATCGGCACCGGTGCTGACGGCTGTGCGCTGTTCGCCGTCCCTCTTTGACCATGCCCCGACGCAAGGCCGCATGACCGTTCTGGCGGCGCACCTCGCGGCGGCGACGACGAGCAATTCGCACGCGTCCATGGCTTGGCTGCAGGAGCGCCACGTGCCCGCCGCCAAGCTGCAGTTCATCGGCAACGCGCTGGATACCGGGATCGCCGCGCGCATCCCGTCGACGCCGACCGAGCGCGCCGAACTCCTGACGTCCCTGGGCCTGGACCCGGCGCGGCCGCCGATCGTCGCGCTTGGGCGTTTTGACGCGTTCAAGAATCAGGACGGCCTCGTGCGCGCGCTCATCCAGGTGCGGGCGCAGCGGCCTCAGGGCGTGCCGCCGCTGCTGCTCGCGGGTTTCCTGGAGGATCAGGCGCGCGTCGCCCACGTGCGGCGCCTTGCCGCGGACGCCAACCTGGAAGTGCACATCGTGCCCGCCGTGACGGACGTGGCGACGCTGCTGGAGGCCGCGCAGTTTTCCGTGCTCGCGTCGCGCAGTGAGGGCACGCCGAACGTGGTGCTGGAGGCGCTGGGCCTTGGAACGCTCGTGGTGGCGACGCGCGTGGGCGAAGTGCCGACGCTTGTGGCCGACGGCGAGACGGGGATCCTGTGCCAGCCAGATGAGGATCAGGCGCTCGCCGCGGCGCTCGATCGGGCGCTCAACCTGCCGGCGGAGGCGCGCCATGCGCTGGGCCAACGGGCACGCGCGGACATGCTGGAGCGGTTTTCGCAGCGGTCAGTTGTCGACCAATACGCGGCTGTGTACCGCCGGGTCCTGGCGCAGGGGTAGGGCGGGCTAGCCCTTCCTGGCATCCGCCAACAGCTGCCGTAGCCAGGCCTCCAGCGGCTCAAGCGCCCAGCCGCCACCGCGCCGGAAACCGCGAATCTTGCCTGTGTGATCCACAACGATGAACGTCGGGATGCTCGACACGTCCAGCGTATCCAGGCCATCGGGACCCAGCCACGCCACCGCCGGCGCGCCCGGCAGGAACTCGTGGTGAAACGCCTCCAGCGCCTGCTCGTCGCGATCCACGGACGCCTCCACGATGCGCAGACCTGAGTCCTGCATCCGCACGTTCAGTTCCGCGATCATCGGCGCGGTCATCCGGCACGGTCCGCACCACGTCGCCCAGAGATAGACGAGCAGCACTTGGCCTTTCAGATCCTTGGGATCGGCCGGCTTGTCGCCAAACCACCGCTTCACGTCCAGCATCGGCAGGCCCTGGCCCACGCGTTCGTCCTTCTGCCAATCGTCCACGTTGCCGACCGTCGGCGGCCGCGCATCCAGCGGCAGCGCCTGCTCCGCGCCGTCGTTCGCCGCCACGAACTCGAGTTCATGGGCCATCTGGAAGGCAAACGCCGCGTCGTGCTTGCCGCCCGGCGTCGCCTGCGCCAGCGACCGCACGGTGAACGGACCGGCCTCCAGATTCACCCGGAAACGGCCTTCGCCGTCGGTCACAACCGTCACCGACTCCAGATCCTTCTTGGACTGGCCGATCCGCAGCGCGATGCGCTGGTTCGCCACGGGCTTGCCGCCGCTCATCGCCCGCAGCTTGACGGCCACCGGACCGCGCCACTTCATCGCCAGCTTGGCCGGCGCGCGCGGGGTCACGGGATCCGGCCAGGGCTGCTGCCACGCTGCAGCGTTGGTGCCGGCATCCACGACCGGCAGGTTGGACGCTGTCACCGCGATGGTCTCGCCATCGGGCAGCAACCGCAGGTCCAGCCGCCAATCCTCAATCGTGAGCGCCGTCGCCTCCGCCGCGATGCGCACCTCGCGCGCCTCGCCCGTACCCGGCGTCAGCAGCTTGTCCAGCGACGCGCTCGCGATCCGCGCCGTCACAAGCGTCGGTTGCTCGCCGTGGCCTTTTTGGGTCGCCAACCAGGTCACCGCGAGCTGGTGCGTATTGCCGGTCGTGAGCAGGGACGCGCCTTGCCGCACCGTGATGACGTCCTTGGACGACGGCGGGAACAGCCGCTTCAAGGCGATGCGCGTGATGTCGATGTGCAGCGTCTCCGCGCCGCGCCGCGCCGTCACTTTGCAGACCGATCCCGGCAAGCCGCGGATCTGCGGCGTCACGTCCGCCAGCTTCATGCCGTGGATCTTCGGGATCGTGTCGGTCGCTTCCAGTACATCGCCCACGTGCAGGCCCGCCTTCTGCGCCGGCCCGCCGGGCACGACTTGCTGCACGACGATCTCCTCACTCTTTTCACCCAGCACGATGCCCAGACCGCCCGGCTCCGGGCCCTTGGGCGCGTCCGACTCGGGCGCCGCCATGCGAAACGGCCACGCCGACGAGGGCGGCGTTGCAGTCGACGGCGCGGCGGCAGGCGCCTTGGGCGTGTGCGGCTTGGGCTTGGCCAGCACCGGAACGGCGAGGCTTGTTGCGGTCAAAATCGGCAGGATCAGCAGCGGCAGGCGATGGCTCATGTCCGCAGCGTAGGGGGGCCGCTACGCCGGGTCAACCGCCAAATCGGTGGGCGGCAAGTCCGTCGGCGGCCGCCAGGTCACGCGCACAAGCTGGTCCGCGCCGATGGCCTCGGTCACCTGGGCGACGGCGGCCTGCACGCGCGCTTCCTCGACGCCTTCAAACGTCAGGCGCAGCTTGTGATCGGCCACGTGGAACACTGGATAGCTGCCGATTTCCAGATCGGCAAAATCCGCGACGACTGCGTCGATCGCCGGCACGCAGACCCATTCATCGGCGGTGAAGTAGACGGTCGCCAGCCACGGCCGCGGCCGCGCCAGCCGGGTGCACAGCGCCTCGATACGCCCCACCACCATCGACGGCACGCCTGGCAGCACGATCACATTGCGGGCTTGGAGCAGCGGCCACCGGCCATCCTGCAACTGGAGCGTCGTTCCGCGCGGCAGCAGCGCCATCCGCTTCTGCTCCTCTGACATCGTCTCGCCCGAGCGCGTTTCGATCCGCGAGACGAGCTCCTTGTGCAGCTCCAGCGGCTGGTCCAGCGCGACGGCGACGGCCTGCCAGGTACAATCGTCATGCGTCGGCCCCACGCCGCCGGTCGTCACGACGAGGTCAAAGCGCTCCGAGAAGCTGCGGATCACTTCCGCCAGCCGCGGCACGACGTCCGCGACGATGGCCACTTCACCCACGCGCAGCCCGGCGCGGTTGAAGCTGTCGATGAGGAACGGCGTGTTCTCGTCGCGCACTTTGCCGCTCAGCACTTCATTGCCGATGATGATGATGCCGATGGTGCGGATGTCTTCCGTCTTCGCCATGTTCAACCGCCTGCGTCGTCGTTGGCCTGAATCGGCCGCGTGTCAGGGAACGCGCGGTCATACTGCCACCCTGCGCGGGCGCCAGCAACCGGGGCGACGTGCGCGACGACCTGGACAACGTAGCGCGCATCCGCGGAAAATCCTGCGTCCGGTTCGCCTTTTTTCGCGCATCCGATCGAACTTTCGCGCATCCTACAAAGCATGGCGCCTCGCCATACGGTGGCGCCCATGCAGATTCCCCCATCCCGACTGCAAACGCTGAACACCGCGCCCCTGCGTTCGGGTCCCTACGTCCTCTACTGGATGACGGCGGCGCGGCGGACGACCCACAACTTTGCGTTGCAGCACGCGGTCCAGCAGGCCAACCTGATGGGCAAGCAACTGCTGGTCCTGGAAGCGCTGCGGGTGGGGTATGCGCACGCCAGCGATCGGTTTCACCAGTTTGTGCTGGATGGCATGCGCGACAATGCCGCGGCCTGTGCGGCGCACGGCGTGACGCACTATGCGTACCTGGAGCCGGAGCACGGCGCGGGTCGTGGGCTGCTGGCGGCGCTGGCGCGGGATGCGGCGCTTGTGGTGACGGACGATTCGCCGCAGTCCTTCCTGCCGCGCATGGAACGCGTCGCGGCGGAGAAGTTGCCGGTTCGCCTCGACGCCGTCGATTCCGTGGGGCTGCTGCCGCGATCGGTGGCGGGGCGCGCATTTGCGTCTGCGCACGCATTTCGCAGTTTTCTGCAGCACGCGCTGCCTGAGCATCTGGAGCAGTTTCCGGACGCGGCGCCGCTGGACGCCTTGCAGCGCCGGCAATCCGTCGCGGTTTCCGAGGATATCCTGGTGCCGTGGCCGGTGGCGACCGCCGCCGAGTTCGCCGGTCAAACGCTGGCGCGTCTGCCGATTGACCACAAGGTCCACGCGGTGGCCGTGCGCGGCGGCGCCCATGCGGCCAAGTTGCGGCTGGGCGAATTCATGGCCAATCGCCTCGCGCGCTATCCGGAGGACCGCAGCCATCCGGACCGCGAGGGGCCGAGCGGGCTTTCGCCCTACCTGCATTTTGGCCATCTTTCTCCGCATGAAATCTTCCTGGCGCTGGCCGCGGCGGAAGATTGGGATCCGGGGAAGCTGGCTGCGCCGAATCGCGGTTCGCGCGCGGGCTGGTGGGGCATGAGCGCGGCGGGCGAGGCGTTTGTCGATCAATTGGTGACGTGGCGGGAGCTGGGCCACCTGGAGGCGCAGTTCACGCCGTACTACGACGCCTATGAGACGCTGCCTCTGTGGGCGCAGCGCACGCTGGACGCGCACGCGCAGGATCCGCGGCCGGTGCAGTACACGCCCTACGAGCTGGAGAACGCGAAGACGCACGACGCGCTGTGGAACGCCGCGCAGCGCCAGCTTGTCCAGGAAGGGCAGATGCACAACTACCTGCGGATGCTGTGGGGCAAGAAAATCCTGGAGTGGACGCCGTCGCCGCGGCAAGCGCTCGCGCACATGTTGGAATTGAACGACCGGTACGCGTTGGACGGGCGCGATCCCAACTCGGTGTCGGGTATCTGCTGGGTGCTGGGGCGCTATGACCGGCCGTGGGGACCGGAGCGGCCGATTTTCGGCACGATTCGGTACATGACGTCGGCAAATACGGCGCGCAAACTGGAAACCAAAGCGTATGTGGCGCGCCATGGCGGGCAGCTGCGTTTGTGAGTGCGTGCAGAAATACTGCGGATAATTTCCGGAGCAAACAATTCCAGAGTGAAATCAAGATGGTGTGTTTTGTCCCGACGGCATTTCCCGTCGCAGCGCATTTCCGCATTGACACAGCACGCGCGTCCACGGATACCGTCGGACGCTCGCACTGGCAGCACCTCACATTTCAGCAGCTGACCCGCCCGCCCAAGGTGCGCCAGCTCGACCCACGGAGTTTCGCGATGAACGAGCACCCCGCCCGATTGCCCCTTGCCCTGCGCTCGATGCGCGTCGCCCTTTGCTTCAGCGCCGTCCTCGCGCTGGCGACCGGCTGCGGCACGGCCGCCGTTGGCGTCAACAGCGATCCGGATGGCGCGGACTTGGCAGACGTCGATGCGGCGGGCCTGGACGTTTTGGCCACCGACGCGGCAGGCGGCGACACTGGCGGCACGGACGCGGCGGACAGCGACGCGACCGGGACAGATGGCAGCGCCGACGCGCAGGACGCGGCTACTGACGCAAGCACCGTCGATGGGACTGACGCGGCGGACGCCGGCGCGGATGAGGCCACGGGTCTCGATGCCGCCGATGCCGCGACGCCCGATGCAGCGGTGACGGACGCCATCGAACAGGATGCCGTGGACGCGGCGGACGACAGCGCCGCGGACGTTCCGGTCGACGTGTACACGGGCTGCACTTCAACCGAGGGCTGCAGCGACGCCGATCCCTTCACCGTTGACGCGTGCGGCGCCGCTGGCCTGTGCACGCACACGCCAGCGGCGAGTTACACCACGGGCCTGACGACTGGACCGGCGGCGGGCGCGCTGGTGACCGTGCCTGCGGGCGCCATCGACGCGAGCGTGGTGCTGACCGTCCAGGACGGGACGACGATCGACAACCCGGGTGCGACGGCGGCGGGGCCGGCCGTGCAGTTTGGCCCCGGTGGCACGCAGTTTCTGGCGCCGGTGACGGTGACCCTGCCGTACGATCCGCTGCTCGTGGCGGTGGATTCAGAGCTGGTGGTGCTGCGCCGCGAGGACGACACGCAAGAAGTGACGGCGCTGACGCCCGTCGACATCGCGACGGCCTTGGTCAGTGTCCAGACGTCCTCGTTCTCCACGTTCCAGCCGTATTCGGTGCCGAAGCCCAAAGTGCTGACGTTCACCGCGGACGAGACCTCCTTGCCGTCGCTGGGCGGCACGGTTCACCTGAAGTTGACGCTGCAAAATGCCCAGACTGTGGCGCTGACTGCGCTGCCGGTGGCCGGCGTGATCCTGCCGGTCCTGACGCCGACGACCACGGCAGCGACGGTGCAACTGCCGCCCAATCTCGATCCGACGCTGACGAAGGTCTACACGCTGACGCTGATCGCCAAAGGCGCGACGGGGGCCACGCCGGCCCAGGCCAGCGTCCAGGTCACGGTGTTGCCCAACCCCAAGGAGACCTTCACCAAGGTCGTGTCCGGCTGGGGTCACTTCCTCGCGCTGACGCCGGATGGCCACGTCGCCTGCTGGGGCGGCAACGTCAACGGCCAGTGCGTGATTCCAGACGGCCTGGCCGACGTCAAGGACATTGCCGCGAGCGCCACGGCGTCGATTGCTGTCAAAAAAGACGGAACGATCGTGCAGTGGGGCGACATCGGGACGCCGTACTCGGCGATGCCAACCGGTGGCGTCGCGTCCGTGGCCGGTGGCGAGACGCACTTTTTGGCGGCAATGACCGACGGCACCGTGCAGGCTTGGACCTCCTATGACAATTGGGGAGTCGCTGTTGTCCCCGCCGGGCTGACTGACGTCGTGGCAGTTGCCGCTGGCGACTCCTTCTCCCTGGCGCTCAAAAAGGACGGGACCGTTGTCGGCTGGGGCTCGGACGGTACGGGCGCGATCTCGGGTGGCATGGCGCTCACCGGTGTAACCTCCATCGCCGCGGGCCGCGCAACCGCGCTCTTCATCCAGGCCAGCGGCCAAGCCACCTTCTTTGGCTACGAGGGCGGTGGCGCCTATCCGGCCCCCAAGGCCGCCGCGCTCGCCGATACCAAGGCCGTCGCCACCAGCGGCCGCACCAGTTGCGTGCTCAAGAACGACGGGACCCTGCTCCTGTGGGCCTCGGACAGCAAATACAGCTTCCTGTACGGCCCGGCGGGTGACTCCGGCTTCACGACCGTCGCCGCGGGCATCCACTACTGCGTCGGCCTCAAGGCGGACGGGAGCATCGCCACGTACCAGGTCGACGGTCCAGGCAACGCGCGCATGCCGTTCGCCGCGCTGGGCCTGACGGACGCCGTCGCGATCTCTATCGGGCAGCAGCAATACGGGACGGCATCGCTGACCAACTCCCACACGCTGGCCCTCCGCGCCAACGGCACGGTGGTCGCGTGGTCCAACACGGGCACGGACGCGTGCGGCGAGTCGGAAGTGCCCGCTGGCCTCACCGACGTCATCGCCGTGGCGTCCGGCGGCCAGCACTCGCTGGCGCTCAAGAAGGACGGGACCGTCGTGGGCTGGGGCTGCACCGCGGCCGCCATCGTCCCCGCGGACGTCACCGGCATCACGGCGATTGACGCGGGCGGCGATTTCTCCATCGCCCTGCGCGCCAACGGCACGATCGCCGTGTGGGGTGACGGCCCGTACAACTACATGTGGGACCCGCTGATCAGCTACAACCCGCCGCCGGCGGCGGTCTACTGCTCCAAGCCGTGCGCCACCGAGGTCCAGCCGACGGGCGCGGTCGGTGTCAACGCGGGCGGCGTCGCCGGCATGGCCTTGCTCAAAGACGGCACGCTCAGCGCCTGGGGCAAGCTCTTCGTCAACGCAGCGTCCGCCCCGGCTGGCCTGCAGGACGTCGTGGCCATGGACACGGCGGGTGTCAACGCCATCGCCCTCAAGAAGGACGGCACGATCGCGCTCTGGGGCCTCAATTACTCCGACCCCGGCGATCCGACGCCGCAGCAAGTCACGGACGCCATCGCCGTCGCGGTCGGCAGTTCCTGGCACACTGCCGACGGAAATGACGCCATGCCTGGCGCGCAGTGGTACGCGGTCCGCAAAGACGGCACCCTCTGGGCCTCTGGCCGCAACCTGATGGGCACGACAACCGCCGCCAAGAAAGTCACCGGCGCAGTCACCATCACGGCCGGCGAGTGGGAAGGCGCGGTCACCCGTTTTGACGGCACCGTCCAAGCGTGGGGCATGATGGCGATCAACGCCCGCTAGACCGACCCTACGGCACGCACGCGCCCTTCGTTGACACGTTCTTGCCCTGCAATGCCGCCGTGCAAGCGCTGCTGTAGGTCTTGCCGTCGCAGCCGCAGATCGGGTCATAGATCGCGTCGCACGCGTCAGGGAAGGGCGAACACAGGCCGTTGCCGGCGCATTGCCCCGCTGGCTTGCTGCAGAACTGGCCGCCGGTGCAGTCCGTGCTGGCGGTGCATTTTGCGGCACATGCGCCGTTCTTGGCGATGCTCATGCCCGCGGCTTGCGCGCTGCACGCGTTGGCATAGGTCTTGTTGTCGCAGCCACAGACCGGCGCGTAGATGTCATCGCAGATGACCGACTTGACGGTGCAACTGCCCGCGCCGTCGCACGCGAACGCGTTGAGTTGGCAGAACTCCCCCACCTTGCACGCGCTATCGGTCAGGCAGCCGGTTGGACACGCGCCGCTCGCCGCGACGCTGACGCCCTTGCCGGCGGCCTCGCAATCGTTGCCATAGGTCTTGCCGTCGCAGCCGCAGACGGGCTGATAAATCGCCGGGCATGCCTGCGGCTTCACGGTGCATGTTCCAGTGCCGCCGCAGCTGCTCGACGCGCGCTGACAGAATTCGCCGGTCTTGCACACGGTGTCGCTCTCGCACGCGCCGCCGGCCTGGTCGTAGCTCGCGTCAATCCCGGCGTCGTCGCAGTAGCCTGGCGGGATCATGCACGCGTCCGTCGCGTAGCAGCCCCACTGGCCGCCCGTGCAGGTGCACACGGTCGACGGATAGCACTTGCCGCAGCAGCACTCCTGGCCGTACTCGCACTTCAGGTTGTCCGCGCTGCACGTGCCTTGCAGGACCGGATTGGCGGGGCACTGCGCGCTCACGTCGCTGCCGGTGGTGTCGCTGATGTCCACGCCCGCGGTGTCACTGCCGCCCAAGGCGTCGGTGGCGACGTCGCTGATGGCCCCCAAGTCATCGCCGCCGTCGCCCGCATCGGCGCCACCGCCGGCAGTTGCGGCATCGCATGAGACCAGCGCCAAGGCGAAGGCGGCGCTCCACGTCCAGTAGCACAAGCGGGATAGATGCATGGGGTCCTCCAAGTCAGATGCCGCCGCGCGATGCGGCCGTTATCCAAGTTAGGATGCACAAGCCGTGCCACGCCAGTCGTCGGCATTTTCTGCAGCCATCCTGAGTGCTTGGGCGGCGTGCGACGGCGACCCCGATGCGGTGGTGTCGGGTTTTACTGCACGCGTGTCGGAAATTCCAACACACGCCGCGGGCGAGCGCTGAACCACGGCCATCGGCGACGATGCGACGCGCCGCCCGCCGTCGGCTACCGCCGCAAGCGCCAATTGCGGCGCAACGCCCGTTCGGCCACACTGCAGGCCAGCGCATGCGGAGCAACGCCACGGTGACGACAGCCGAAAATCCCGAGTATCTGTCGCAACAGCTCATCACGTACCTTGGCAACAAGCGGGCGCTGCTGGCGTTCATCGGCGCGGGCGTGGCGCGCGTGCGGGCGCGGCTTGGCCAGCGCAAACTCACCACGTTGGACGCCTTCTCGGGTTCGGGCGTGGTGGCACGCTACCTGCGGCGGGACAGTGACCGGCTCATCGTCAACGATTGCGAGGCGTATTCCGCCGTCATCAACCGGTGCTATCTGGCCAATTCGACGGCGGATTTGCTCGCCGAGCTGAACGCGCATCACGCCGAGCTGCTGGCGCAGATCCGCGTGCACGGCCTGAAGCCGGGATTCATCGCGGAGCTGTACGCGCCGGCCGACGACGCGGCGATTCAGCCGCACGACCGCGTCTTCTACACGACCCGCAATGCCCGCTATCTCGACACGATGCGCCAGCTCATTGACGGTGTTCCGTCGTATTTGCAGGATTTTTTTATCGCGCCGCTGCTGTCGCAGGCGTCGATCCACGCCAACACCTCGGGCGTGTTCAAGGGATTCTACAAGGACACCGCGTCTGGGATGGGCCAATTTGGCGGCAACCGCCGGGATGCCCTGACGCGCATCACGCGGGACATCGCGTTGCCGCTGCCAGTATTCAGCCGGTTCGCGGTCGATTGCGAGGTGCACCAACGCGACACCAACGCGCTGATGGGGGAGCTGCCGGACCTGGACCTCGCCTACATCGATCCGCCGTACAACCAGCATCCGTATGGCGCCAACTACTTTATGCTCAACCTGCTCGCCGACTATCAACGGCCGCGCGGCGTGAGCGAAGTGTCCGGGATCCCAAAGGATTGGCGGCGATCGGCCTACAACCGGCGCGCAGAGGCGCTGGCGGCGCTGACGCATCTGGTCACGGCGGTGCCGGCGAAGTTCCTGCTGATCTCGTTCAATTCGCAGGGCTTCATCAGCCGCGAAGCGATGCTGGCGATGCTGTCGGGCGTCGGCAAAACGACGGTGCTGGAGACGGAGTACAACGCGTTTCGCGGCAGCCGGAACCTGCGCAATCGGGAAATCCACGTGCGGGAGTTCCTGTTCCTTGTCGAGAAGGCGTGACGGCCCGACGTGCCGCGGCTACGGGCAGACAATCAGATCCGGCCACATCGCGATGTTGTGCCACGCCTTTCCCGCGTCGCCGTGCGCCGCCAGGACCCAGGAGCCGCGGACGTCCTCAACCGGGCCGTACGGCTGTTCACACGGCATGCCCCAACGGGTGAAGCGCGTGCCGTAGTCGATGGGCAGCGCAGACGTGACAGCGCCATCCGCAGTTGCCGGCCGGGGATCCGATTGCGCGGACGCGGATGGCACGCCGCCCACGTAAGCGACCTGCCACGGGTGCGGTGGTCGGTGGGCGACGGGCCCATGGGGGCCGGTACGACTGAGGAGCAATGCGGTCGCTGTGGCAAAACCGGCACAGGCGCCGAGGATAAATCGGTCACGTGGCAGCATGGAAACCTCCGTGTGGCTAGGGCGCGGACCTTTCCCGTTCAGGCATACGACGCCGGCATCTGGACGCGCGGCGGCTTGCGCTCCATCGCGACAACCGCCAGCGTCGTCTTCAGCAGCGCATCCGGATTCAGCGACATGCTGTCGATCCCTTGCTCGACGAGGAATTGCGCGAACTCCGGGTAGTCGCTCGGCGCCTGTCCGCAAATCCCGATCTTGCGGCCATTGGCTTTTGCGGCGTGAATCACTTGCGCGATCATGGTCTTCACCGCATCGTTGCGCTCGTCGAAGATCGGCGCGACGATCTCCGAGTCGCGGTCCACACCGAGCACCAACTGCGTCAAATCGTTGGAGCCGATGGAGAAGCCGTCGAAGATCTTGGCAAAACCGTCCGCGAGGATGACGTTGCTCGGGACCTCGCACATCACGTAGACCTCAAGGCCGTCCTCGCCGCGCTTCAGGCCGTTGCGGGCCATTTCCGCCAGCACCAGCTCGCCTTCCTTGATCGTGCGGCAGAACGGAATCATCAGCTTCAGGTTCTTCAGGCCCATCTCCTCGCGCACTTTGACCATCGCGCGGCACTCCAGGGCAAAGCCCTCGCGGTAGCGCGGATGGTAGTAGCGCGACGCGCCGCGGAAACCGAGCATCGGGTTTTCCTCGTGCGGCTCAAACGCCGCTCCGCCCAGCAAGTTGGCGTACTCGTTGGTCTTGAAGTCGCTGAGGCGCACAATCACGTCCTTGGGGTGAAACGCCGCCGCGATGAGCGCGACGCCCTGCGCCAGCGCATCGACGAAGTACTGCGGCTTGTTCTTGTAGCCCGCCGTCAGCGCGGCAATCGCCTCGCGCGTTTCAGCGCCGACGACCTTCTCCGGATACAGCAGCGCCATCGGGTGCACTTTGACCCAGTTGGAGATGATGAACTCCAGGCGCGCCAAGCCCACGCCGGCGTTGGGCAGGAAGGACAGCGCGAATGCCTGCTCCGGGTTGGCTACGTTCAGCATGATCTTGGTGCGCGGCTGCGGCACCTTGTCCAGATCCGTGCTGATCACCTCAAACGCCAGCTTCCCCTCATAGACGCGCCCCGTCTCTCCCTCGGCGCAGCACACCGTCACTTCCTGGCCGTCCTTGAGGATCTCCGTCGCGTTCTGCGCGCCCACGACCGCCGGCAGGCCAATCTCCCGGCTGACGATGGCCGCGTGGCACGTCCGCCCGCCGCGGTTGGTGATGATCGCCGAGGCCCGCTTCATGATCGGCTCCCAATCCGGATCGGTCTTGTCGGCGACAAGCACGTCGCCCGGCTGGAACGTGTGCAGGAACTGCGGGCCGCGCATCACGCGCACCCGGCCCTGGCCGATCCGATCGCCCACGCTCCGGCCGCTCAGCAGCACGCGGCCGTGCTCTTTCAGAACGCACGTCTCCAGCATCCGGCTTGTGCGGTTGGACTGGACGGTCTCCGGCCGCGCCTGGACGATGAACAGCTCGCCCGTCCGCCCGTCCTTGGCCCACTCGATGTCCATGGGGCAGGGATGGCCAACTCGGGCGCTGTAGTGCTCCTCGATGAGCACGGCCCAACGCGCGAGCGCGAGGATTTCCTCGTCATTGAGCGCGAATTGCGCCCGCTCTGCCGCCGGGACCGGCACGTTCTTGACCCGCCGCCCCGCACCGGCGTCGTAGGTCATCCGCAACTCCTTGCTGCCCAGCGTCTTTTGCAGGATCGACTTGAAGCCCTGTTTGAGGGTTGGTTTGAAGACGCGGTACTCGTCCGGATTGATGGCGCCTTGCACGACGTTCTCGCCGAGGCCATACGCCGCGCTGATGAGGACGACGTCCCGAAAGCCGGTCTCCGTGTCCAGCGTGAAGGCCACGCCCGCGCTCGCCAGATCCGCGCGCACCATGCGCTGCACGCCGACGGAAAGCGCGACTTGCGCCGCACCCAGGCCGTGCGCGGCGCGGTAGTGGATGGCGCGATCGGTGAACAGGGAGGCAAAGCACCGCCGGACGCTGTCGATCAGCGCGACGCGGCCTTGGATGTTGAGAAACGTCTCCTGCTGCCCGGCAAAGCTCGCTTCCGGCAGGTCTTCGGCAGTCGCGCTGCTCCGCACGGCCACGTCGACCGGCTCGGCACCAGCGGAGAGCTTCTCATAGGCCTCCGCGATCGCGTCCACGAGATCCTGCGGCAACGCCGCGCCCAGCATCGCCTCGCGAATCGTCCGGCCGCAACGCGCCAATGCGTCCGTATCGGTCAGGTCCAAGCCCTGCAACTGGGCCGCAATCACGGATTCCAGATTGGCCGAGCGCAGGAACTGGCGATACGCGTGCGCCGTGATGGCGAAGCCGTTGGGCACCCGCACGCCCTTGGCGGTCAACTCCCGGACCATTTCGCCGAGCGAGGCGTTCTTGCCTCCAACGCTGGGCAGGTCGCTCATGCCGATGCGGTCAAACCAAAGGACGAGCGGCTGCGGGCTGGGGGCGCTTTGCATGGACTTTCTCCTGTGGATGGGATGTCGGACCAAAAGACCCACCCATTGGGATCCGAAGCAAGTTCCGTGCCACGTCGGCGGCAATCCGCTGAACGGAGACGGCAAGGCTCGTGTGGCCAAAAATGCCGATCGTTCTGGCGGGCGATTGCGCAGCTTTCCCCGATGGCCTGCGGCGTTTGCCGCACCGCGTCGTCCGGAGGCGCGAGGCGCCCCGTCACACTTGCGCTCCGCCAGAGAAGGTGGTCCCCTGCGCCGCGCCGCCGTTTCTGGCGCGCCTTGGAGCCTGCCATGCGCCGCAACCGCCTTTTCGTCCTCGCGCTTTTGTGCCCGCTCGCCAGCACCTGGGGGTGCGGCAACAGCGCGCGCACGGACGTCGCGACGCTCGCCGATGCGTTGGACGACGCTGTTGCGACGACGGATGTCCAGACCGCTGATGATGATGCTGCGGATTCCGATGCGCTCCCGGACGCCTTCACGCCCATCTGTCTGCCCGGCGAAATCACGCCGTTGGGCGAAGGCTTCTTCGTCGACATCTCCGCGGCCAGCGGCATCCGCCACGGCAACGTCGTCTACGGCAGCGCCACGGCCATTCCCATCAACGATCACAGCCGCCTCGGCTTTGTCGATCTGGACGGCGATGGCCTGGACGACATCGTGACCCACAGCCTCTACCCCAATCCGCAGGCCGGTGTGCCCTTTGAGAACCTGATCTACCGCAACCTGGGCGATGGCACCTTTGCCGACATCTCCGACGCCAGCGGTCTGCGCGCCGTTCCCGCCGGTTGGTTCGCCTTTGGCGACGTGGACAACGACGGCGATCAGGATTGCCTGGCCGGCCTGGACGTGCCCCTGACCGGCAAGACGCACCAGATCCTGCTGAACGACGGCAAGGGCCATTTCACGCCCAAGCCGGCGAGCGGCGTGGAAAAACTGCAGTCCGTCGCGGGCAACGCCGTCTTTGCCGACTTCAACGGCGACGCCAAATTGGACGTCTTCATCGGCATGGGCCACACCTCCTACAGCGCCCCAAACGTCTTGCTGATCGGCAACGGCGACGGCACTTTCGTCAACCACACGGACTGGCTCGGCAGCAATCCCGCCCAGCCTACCAACGGCACCGTCGCCTGCGACTACGACGGCGACGGCGACATGGATGTGCTCGTCAGCAACTACGGCGTCAGCGTCCTTGCCGGTCACAACGCGCTCTACGAAAACGACGGCACGGGACACTTTGCTGAAGTCGCTGAATCCGTCGGCTTCGCCTACCTCAAGACCGGCAATCCGTGGCTCGTGCAACAGGGCGTCATGTCCGGCGACGAACCCACGCCCGGCACCAGCGGCTACATCGGCAGCAACGGTTTTGGCCTCGACTGCGGCGACTTCAACGGCGACGGACGCATGGACGTCTTCATCACGGCCATCAGCCACCCGGTCGCGGACGACTATTCGCGCAAGTGGTCCGATCCGACGCTGCTCCTCATCAACACGCTCAAGGACGGCAAGGTCTGGTTCGTCAGTGAGGGCGCCGACCGCAAGTTGCCGTTCAACGAAGGCGATGTCGACGGCGCGATGGTGGATTTTGACAACGATGGCCGCCTGGACGCGTCGATCTCCCGCGACCGGAAATACGAGGGCGGCTACACCGGCGTCGACCAGAAAGCGTGGTTCGGCTTGATGCACCAGGAGGCGGACGGCAGCTTCGCCAGCGTCGGTCCGGTGAGCGGCATCAACAGCCTGAACAGCAAGCCCAGCGCTTCCCAAACCACCTGCGCGCAGGACACGGAGTGCGCCGTGAGCGGCGAAAAATGCCTCGCCAAAGCCTGTCGCACGCCGTGCACGAGCGACGCGCAATGCCTGCTGGGCAACGAAAACTGCGCGACGGGCGGGTACTGCAAAGACCTGTTGGGCATGAAGAACGCCCAAAACCACGCCTGGGCGGACATCGACGGCGACGGCGACATGGACTTGCTGGTCGGCGGACGGGACACGGGCGGTGGACGGCCGAATTTCCTGTTCCGCAACGACGTCGGCCAGAAGCTACCGTGGCTGAAGTTGCGGATGGTGGGCGACGGCGTGAACGTGAACCGCGATGCCATTGGCGCGCGCGTGACCCTGACGTTTGCCAAAGGCGGCATCCTGACCCGCGAGGTCAAGGCGAGCCGGGGGATGCACGACTCCATGGACGGCCGCGCGCTGCATTTTGGCCTCGGCGATCTGGGCTGCGACTTCACGGTCCAGGTGCGTTGGCCCGACGGCAAGGTCGTGACGCTCGATCCGGCGAAGATCGCGCCGCGCAAGGCGCTGGTCGTGCGGTATCCGGACAGCGTGGAGTAGCGCGGCGTTCCATATGAAACGTTTCAATTCGGTTGAAACGATGTGTCGCGTGTGAAACATCGTTGCCAGGAACGCCGTCGCTGGCGACCTGAAAACTTCAGCCATTCCGGATGATTGGCGATTCTCTGAACTTGGCATGTTGCTTGCACTGCTTGGACGTGCGGTTGGCGCCTCTCATGGCCTCCGCAACGCTGGAGGCGGGGTATGTCTTGGAGCAGGCGCGAATTCATCCAAATTGGCTCGGTCGCCTTGGGCGCCACGTCCTTGGCGCTCGGCGGCAGGCGCTCCCTCTTCGGCTTGGACAGCCCCGACGTCGCCGATCCGCATACTGACGGCGACCGCGTTGTGGCCACGCTGTGCGAACTCTGCTTCTGGAAGTGCGGGGTCCTCGCTCACGTCCAGAACGGACGCGTCACGAAAATCGTCGGCAATCCGGCGCATCCGCTCTCCGGCGGCAAGCTCTGTCCGCGCGGCACGGGCGGCATTGGCCTCCTCTACGACCCGGACCGGCTGAAACAGCCCCTCATCCGCCGCGGGGATCGCGGATCGCAGCACTACGAGGCGGTGAGTTGGGAGGCCGCGCTCGATCACACGGCTGAAAATCTCCTGAAAATCAAGGCGAAGTACGGGCCGGAAGCGGTGGCGTTGTTCAGCCACGGCTTTGGCGGATCGTTCTTCAAGCACCTGCTCAACGCGTACGGATCGGACAACGTCGGCGCGCCGTCCTACGCACAGTGCCGCGGCGGTCGCGAAGTCGGTTTTCAGCTGACGTTTGGCGCCCCGGTCGGTTCGCCTGAAGTGCTCGACCTGGAGAATTGCCGCGCCATCGCGCTCATTGGTTCGCATCTCGGCGAGAACATGCACAACACGCAGGTGCAGGAGTTTGCGACCGCCCTGTCGCGTGGCGCCCAGCTGATTGTCGTCGATCCGCGTTTCTCTACGGCGGCGGGAAAGGCGAAACACTGGCTGCCGATCAAGCCGGGAACGGACATTGCGCTGCTGCTGGCGTGGATCCACGTGATGCTCAGCGAAAACCTGTACGACCATGACTACATTGCGAAATACGCGCTGGGTCTGGAGGAGCTCAAAGCCCACGTCGCCGACAAGACGCCGGAATGGGCGGCTGTGGAAACCGGGTTGAGCGCTGGCCAGATTGTTGACAGCATTCGGCTTCTGGCGGGCGCGCGGCCGGCGGCGATGCTCCACCCCGGGCGGCACACGGCGTGGTATGGCGACGACGCGCAGCGGGCGCGCGCGATGGCGATTGTCAACGCGCTGTTGGGCAACTATGGCCGCCAGGGCGGCTTCTACCTGCCGACCAAGCTCCCGGTTGCGAAATATCCGGGCGTTCCGGCGTATGCGACCAAGCCGCCGCCCGCGCCGGACAAGCCCAAGGGCGTGACCTATCCGTTCGCGGACGAGTCGCTGGCCCACGGCCTGCGCGATGCGTCCGTGCCCGGGACGGCGGCGTACGACATCAAGGGCTGGATTGTCTACGGCACCAATCTGATGCAGGCGCTGCCGGAGCCCAAGAAGACGCTCGCGGCGATTCAGCACCTCGACTTCCTGCTGGCGATTGACGTGCTGCCTGCGGAAATCACCGGTTTTGCCGACGTTGTGCTGCCTGAGGCGACCTATCTGGAGCGCTGGGATGACGTGGCGGTCACGCCGTACAAGGAGCCGTTTGTGGCGATTCGGCAACCGGTTGTGCCGCCGATGTATGGCAGCAAACCGGGCTGGTGGATCGCGCGCGAACTGAGCAAACGCCTTGGGTTGGAGACGTACTTTCCGTGGACTGACGCGGGGCAGATGGTCGAAGCGCGGCTGAGCGCGGCTGGATTTGACGTGGCGCAGGTCAAGAAGACCGGCGTTTTCGTGGCCAAGCACAAGCCGATTTGCCTGGAGGAAGGCCTGGAGCCGACGTTCGCGACGCCGTCCAAGAAGATCGAACTCTTCTCCCAGCAGCTCGCCGACGCCGGTTTTGACCCCATGCCCAAGTACACGCCGCCGGAGGAGCCGCCCGAGGGACAGTTTCGCCTGCTGACGGGACGCACGCCGACGCACACGTTTGGCCGGACGACGAACAACCGCTTCCTGTCGCAGGTCTATAGCGAGAACGAAGTTTGGCTGAACGCGCGGATCGCCAAGGAGCGCGGGCTGGCCAACGGCGAGATGGTGTCGCTCGTCAACCAGGATGGCGAGCGCGCCGGGCCGATCCGGCTGAAGGCGACCCAGCGCATCCGGCCGGATTGCGTGTTCATGGTGCACGGCTACGGCCATGAATCCAAAGGGCTGCACTTCGCCCGCGGGCGCGGCGGGAATGACAGCAAGCTGATGTCGCGCACCAAGATCGACCCGTTGATGGGCGGCACGGGCATGAGCGTCAACTTTGTCCGCATTGAACAGGTGACGCCATGAGAAACCCGCGTTACGTCATGTTGGTCGACACGCGGTTGTGCGTGGGATGCAAGGCCTGCGTCCTCGCCTGCAAGTCAGAAAACAACGTGCCCGACGGCTACTGCCGCGAGTGGATTGTCGAAGACATCTGGGGGGAGTTTCCCGACTTGCGCGCCGAGATTCGCTCCACCCGCTGCAACCACTGCAGCAACGCCCCGTGCGTCGACGCGTGCCCCACCGGCGCCAGCCATTTCGCCCTCGGCGGCGTTGTCCTCGTCGATCACGACGCTTGTACCGGCTGCAAAGCCTGCATCGCCTCGTGCCCGTACGACGCCCGCTACGTGCACCCGGACGGCTACGTGGACAAGTGCACGTTCTGCCTGCACCGCGTCGCGCGCGGTGAGTTGCCGGCATGCGTGACCGTCTGTCCGACGCGCACGCTGCATTTTGGCGACGCCAACGACCCGCACTCGGAAGTGTCGGCGCTGCTGCGCTCGCGGGAATGGAAAGTCGACCATCCGGAGACCGGCGCGGAGCCCAATCTCTATTTCCTGGTTTGAGGTGCCGTGATGACAAGCCCCGTCCATGAGACCGTGACGACCCGCCTCAACCCCGCGATCGACCCCGCGCTGCACATCTGGGGCTGGGAGATCACGGTCTACCTCTTCCTCGGCGGCCTTGTCGCCGGGCTGTTCATCCTTTCGGCATTGTTTGAGCTGCAGAAAGCCAAGCCATCAACGTCTTCCGGGATGCGGTCGGTGCCCCTCCTCGCGCTCGTTCTCCTCTCATTGGGCATGGGCACGCTGTTCCTCGATCTGGAATACAAGGCTCACGTCTACCGTTTCTATCTGGCGTTCCGGCCCTCTTCTCCCATGTCGTGGGGGGCGTGGATCCTGCTGCTTGTCTATCCGGTGGGTTTGCTGCTTTGGCTGGGCAACTTGCCGGCCGCACTCCAGCTGCCGGTCCTCGCTCGCCCGATGGCAGTGGCGCAGCGCTGGCGGCGGCCCCTCCTGTGGCTGAGCGTCGCGATGGGCGTCGGCCTCGGGCTCTACACCGGGCTCCTGCTGGGCACCCTGTCCGCGCGCATCCAGTGGAGTTCGACGGTGCTGGGGCCGCTGTTCCTGACGTCGGGCATTTCCACGGGCGCCGCGCTCCTGCTGCTGTTGCCCCTCCATGCCGACGAGCGGAAGACGCTGATTCGCTGGGATCTGGTCGCGATCGCCACTGAGCTGCTGCTGCTGGCGCTTCTCCTGATCGGCTACGCCTCGGGCAGCTCCGCGGCGCGCATGGCCGGTGCAGTTTTTATGGGCGGCGCGTGGACGGCGAGCTTCTGGTCCCTCGTCGTCGTCGTCGGACTTTGCGTGCCGCTGGCGATGGGGCTGCTGGAGGTGCGCAAACACCTGCCGCTCATCGCGCTCACGCCGGTCCTGGTGCTGATTGGCGGCCTGTCGCTGCGGGCCATTTTGCTGGCGTCGGGGCAAGAGACCGGATTTCGGCTGCTGCCATAGGAGAAACTAGTCATGCCACATCAACTTGAAAAACCGCTCTGGAATCCGTACTTCGCCGGCATCCTGCTCGGTCTGGTGCTCATCGCGTCGTACCTCGTGATGGGGACAGGCGTGGGCTCGTCGGGCGCGGCGAATCGGCTGGCGATCGGCGCGGCGCATTGGATTGCGCCAACTGCGGTGGAGCAGAACGGCTATTTTGGCCCCTTCGTTGCGCGCGGCGCACCGGTGCTCGACGACTGGCTGGTCTGGGAAGTCCTCGGCGTCTTCCTCGGCGGCGCGCTCTCCGCCTACGCCGCTGGCCGAATGAAGCTCGACATTCTTCGCGGACCGCGCGCCACAACTGGCAAACGCATCGCCTTCGCCCTCACGGGCGGCATCATCATGGGCGTCGCGGCGCGGCTCGCGCGCGGCTGCACGTCCGGTCAGGCGCTGAGCGGCGGCGCGGTGCTTTCAGCGGGATCCTGGATCTTCATGCTCGCGGTCTTCGCCGGCGGGTATCTGGTCGCACCGTTTGTGCGGAGGCAATGGAAATGAACCTGCCACTTTATCCAAACGAGTATTTTGGCCGTCCCTTTGGCATGGTCGTCGGCACCTTGACCGGCGTCGCGTTCGGTTTTGTGCTCGAACGCGCCGGATTTGGGCGAGCGCCCAATCTAGCCGCTCAGTTCTACGGCACGGACATGCGCGTCTTCAAAGTCATGTTTACCGGCATCGCTACGGCTGCGGCGGGCTTGGGGTTGCTGGGCGGATTCGGCCTCGTGGACTTGGCCCAACTCACCATCCCCGAGACATTCCTGTGGCCGCAACTGATCGGTGGTCTCTTGTTGGGCGTCGGGTTCATCGTCGCGGGCTATTGCCCTGGCACAGCGTGCGTCGCGGCGGCTTCAGGCCACGTCGACGGCCTCATCACCTACGTCGGAGTCGGCTTGGGTACCCTGGTCTTTGGCGCTTTCTACCCGCAGCTGCAGGCGTTCTACACGGGCAGCAACCTCGGCGTCGTCCGCCTGGACCTGCTCCTCGGTGTGCCATTTGGCGTCGTCGCCGCGGGTGTCGTGGTCATGGCGGTTGCCTGTTTCTTTGGCGCGGAGGCGCTCGAACGCATTTTCACCCGGCGCAACGCCGAGGCGCAGCCCATCGTCGCCCGGCCGTTCCGCAATCGGGCGATGGCGGTGATGCTCGCGCTGGCCGTCATTGCGGTCGTCCCGGCGTTTGCCACGCGATCCGCGAGTGCGAGTGCGAGTGCGAGTGCGACTGCGGTCAAGCGGGCGACGGCCATTGACGCCACGACGCTGGCGCGGCAACTTGCGCAGGACCCGTCCCGCTTGCAGGTGGTGGATATGCGCGCGCAAGAAGCCTGTCACCAACATCGCGTGCCAACCGCGACGTGTCGCAAGGATGAGAAGGACGACTGGCCGGCGCGCTTGCTGCCAACCCGCGCGTTGGTCCTGTACGGCGACGCGGACCTGCGGCAGGTTCCGGCTGAGTTGGCGCGTTTCCCTGGCGACGTGCTGATCCTGCGTGGCGGCTTCCCGGCCTTCCAGCACGCCATTCTGGATCCGCCCGTTGCGCCAACGGAGACGACGCTCGCCAATTTGACGGCGTACCGCGCGCAGAGCGCCTTGCACACGCATTTTACAGGCCAGCAGGCGGCGCCGATTGTGCAGCGTGCGCCCAGCACGAGCCCGGGGCCGGCGGCGCCCGCGGCCAAGAAAGGCGGTGGCTGCTGAAGAATCGGCTGTGGAAGGGGGGCGCGATCGCGCTGCTGTTGGGCCTCCTTGTCTGGCGGCTCCTGTCCCCTCACGCGCCGATCGTCCCGCAGCAGGGGCATGAACGCTGCCTGGATTGCCACACGACGCCCCACGACCTGCCCAATGCGCCGCACGCGGAGATGGGCTGCGCGATCTGCCACTTGGGCGACGTGCTCGCCGCCGCCAAGCCCGCAGCCCATCGCGGTCTTGAGAGGGAACCCGGGGCGTTGGCAACGGTTGGTCAGACCTGCGCGCGCAGCGGCTGCCATTCCGATGAGGGACGGACAGTCGCCACCTCCCTGATGGCCACCGGCCGCGGCCTGATAGCTGTGGACCGCTGGGCTTTGGGCGAGATTGCGCTGCCCAACGGCGCGACCACGGTCGTGGAGCTGCTGGCCAGCCCGACGCCGACCGCGGCCGACGAGCACCTGCGCAAGCTGTGCGCCGGCTGTCATCTCAATACCCGCCGCGCCAACCGGGACGACGCCATCAGCGGCCGCTACGCGACGGGTTCCGGCTGCTCCGCGTGCCACATTCCCGCTGGCGCGTCCGTCGACCACGCGCGCATCGATGCCCAGGTCGCCGATGACCGCTGCGTGGGGTGTCACAGCCGCAGCGCCCGCATCGGCTTGTCCTACCAGGGCCTCGCTGAAGCCGTGACTGCGACGGCTTGTGCGGACCCCGTCCTGCTCCCGGATGGCCGCGCAGCGTGCGCCGCGAAACCGGATGCGCACCATGCCGCTGGGCTCGCCTGCATCGATTGCCATGTGCACACGGAGCTGATGGGCGACGGCGTCGCGCGCAACCACGAGGCGGAGCAGGTGGAGGTGACGTGCGAATCCTGCCACGGTCCCGGGCGGCGGACGTCGACTTGGGGGCAGGTGACGGACGCTGTGACGCTGCGGCTTTCCCCCGTGCGGGCCGCCGCCCATCTGGCGCAGGAACCCGTGCTGCTGGCGTCCCGGGGCACACCGCTTTGGAACGTGCGGCAACTCGCGTCCGGCGCGTGGGTGCTGCGCGGCAAGCTCGATGGCAAGGATCATCCGATTGCACCAACGCCAGTCGACGCCGCGCACAGCCTGACCGGGCACGGGCGGCTGACCTGTGCGAGCTGCCACGCAGCGTGGACGCCGACGTGTTTGACCTGCCATACGGATTTTGTCGCGACTGAAACGCAATGGGATTTCGCCTTGGGTGCGCTTCGTCCCGGTCGTTGGCGCGAGACTTCCGGCGGGCCGGCGCACGCGCCTCCCGTTCTGGCAGTGAGGGCTGATGGCCAGATCGCGCCGGCTGCCCCCGGCATGATCCTGGAGCTCGATGCGACGGCGCGCGGAGGCGACGTCGTCAAAGCGCGTTGGTTCAGCGCGTTTGACCCGCACACGACGGTGCGTGAGGCGCGCACCTGTGCGAGCTGCCACCAGTCGCCGGCCGCGCTGGGGCTCGGTCAAGGACGCCTGCTCGACGCGCCGGACGGGCCGCAGTTCGTGCCGGACCACGTGGATGCGACTGGATTGGCTGCCGATCGCTGGACGACGCTGACCGCGGTGGATCCGGCTCAGGGCACGCGCGTGGGGCTTCGTTCCTTGAACGCGTTGGAATTGCGCCGGATTGTGCGCGCAGGTGCATGTCTGCGCTGTCACGATGCCGGCGAATCGAGGATTTTTGCCGACTTTGCCAAGGCGCGGCAGTCGATTCGCCGTCCCGCGAGTCCGTGTGCCGGCGCGCATCAGGCTTGGCTCTTGGCCGACTGATCAGCCCACGTTTTCCTGATCCAAGCCCAGCGCGCGCATCCGCCGCCACAGCGTCGTCCGGCTCAAGCCGAGCGCGGTCGCAGCGTCCGCGCGATTCCACTTGTTGGCGTGCAGCGCGCCCAGCAAATCAGCGGCATCCAGCCGCCCGGCACGCACCGTTGCGCCGACGCGCCGCATCAGCACCGGCGTCTGCGGCTGCCGCGGGTGGTCGCGCAGCTCCAAAGGCAGGTCTTCCACTTGCAGCGTCTGGCCTTTGCAGAACGCGACCGCGTACTCCAGGGCGTTCTCCAGCTCCCGGACATTGCCGGGCCAGGGCCACGCCAGCAGGTAGCGCAACGCATCCGGGGACAACTGCACCGTCCGGTTGTGGCGGGCGGCGATCCGCGCCAGCAGGTGGCGCGCCAGCGGTTCAATGTCCTCTGTGCGCTCGCTGAGCGGCGGAATGTGGATCGGCACCACGCGCAGCCGGTAGTACAGGTCGTCGCGAAAACGCCCCGCACGCACCGCATCGGGCAAGTCCGCGTTCGTCGCCGCGATGATGCGGGCCTCCACTTTGCGCGGATGGCTCTCGCCCACGCGCTCGTAGGAGCGCTCCTGCAGCACGCGCAGCAGTTTCACCTGCAGTTGCGGCGGCATCTCGCCAATTTCGTCCAGGAACAACGTCCCGCCGCGCGCCAATTCCAGCCGACCGACGCGATCCTTCACGGCGCCGGTAAACGCGCCGCGGACATGGCCGAACAGCTCGCTCTCCAGCAGATCGCCGGGCAGGGCGGCGCAATTCACGCCGACAAACGGTCCCGCGCGCATGGGCGACATCGCGTGCACGGCGCGCGCCACGACTTCCTTGCCCGAGCCGCTCTCGCCCGTGATCAGCACGTTGACGTCCGAGCGGTGCAGGTTCTCCACGAGGTGGACGATGCGAATCATCGCCTCCGACCGCGCCACGACGCCTTGCGCGGCCATCGCCCCGTGCAGGAGCAGCGCGTCGTCTTCCGCCGGGCGCAGGACGACCAGATAGCGGGCGAGCGGGTCGCAGAAGTCGCAGTCGTCCGTGGGGAGCGCCGCGACGGTCAGGGAAACGAGGCGCGCGCCGTGCTCACCGCAGCGGACAAACGCGCGGCGCCCTTCCTCCCGGCCACCGGCGTTCAGCGCGATGCGGAGCTCGTCCGGCGCGTCAAAGGCCTGGGTGTCGAGCAAATCGCGGATCGGTCGGCCGATGGCTTTCACCGCTGCGTGCGGGCAAGCCAGCGTGTCCAGGGTCTTGCTGGCGCGCAGGATGCGGAATTGGCTGTCGAGGACGAGGAGCGCGCGGCCCAAGGCGGCAAACGCAATTTCAAGCGCCGCCCAGCCCGCGTGGTTGGCTGCGGCCAGCGAGGCGGGCAGGGCGCGCTCAAGCTCTGGCTGGCGCACGCCAAGCCGCGTTGCGTCTCCCGCCGTCATCAGATGCCACGCTCAAACTGCTGCTGTGCCCACGACCAGGCGGCGACGGTGCGCGGAAAGCCCAGCGTATTCATCGCCAACAGGATGGCCTGCTCGATTTCGAGCTGCGTCGCGCCTTCTTGCATCGCCCGGCGCACGTGACTGCGCACCGCTGATTCCAGGCCAGCGCCGGTCGCGAGGCCAATCTTCACGAGTTCACAGGTCTTGCGGTCGAGTGGTCCCACGACGTCCACGGTCTTGGCGATCCGCTCATGCGCCGCGCCCAACTCGGGGTATTTGGCGATGAAGGTCTTGTACGTGCCGGGCAGGTGGGGAGCTTTTGCGTCGTTCGTCATGATGCGCCTCTGGCCTCGCGGGGTGAGAAATGGGCGTCGGCGGGACTGCGCAAACGGCGACCCCAAGGCCTGCGCCCGCGGGTGCAGCACCTTACAACGGCATTGGAGCCTTGCCAACGCGGAAAGGTTCCGCAGTCGCGGAATCCTCGCCGTCGCTGATTGTGTCGGCAAGCGCCGGCCGGAAAAGCTTTGAAACTACTTTGGTTTGCTGCAAGTGGAGAGGCCAAATGGCAGGTACAAGGGGCAGCGTGAGGCCGCGGCCGTTCCTACGAGGATCAGCCCCGCATAGCCCCAAGGGCCGACGGTTTGCGTGGCGGCGAGGCCGACAAGGACACCGCCGGCGACAAAGCGCAGGATGCGGTCAAGCGTTCCGAGATTGATGGGCATGACGAGTCTCCGTCGGGGAAATGGTGGGCCGACAGCGCGTGGGAGCCAGCGCGTGCGCGGAGGGTTCAGGCTGTCGTCGCAATCGGCGCACTGTCGTTGGCGATGGGTCAGGATCGGGGCTTGAGCTCCGACCCGCCACCGTCACTTGTCGCTGTTCGACGAACGGGTTCCGCCTGACGTACCCGTCCGCGGCGCGGCGGGTTCCTCGTTGCAGCGGCAGCGCTTGGCGAGCGGAACGTCGCCGAGGACCTGTTCAATGTGTGCGCCGCAACCGGCAAAGCTGGGTTTTCCGCACTGGGGGCAAGTGATTCGACGGCACATGGATTGGACTCCGCAAGTTGCGCCCCGGAAGTGGGGCGTGGACCGTCAGAGCCGGATGCGGCTGATTGGATTCACGCGGATCGCGCGTCGGCGGGCTGAACAGGCTGCGCGACGCCGATCGGCAGATTCGTGCGCGCTTTCCGAACCCTCCTATGTTGTTGACGTCTCAAACGAAGGTGATGGTCGCGGCGTGGAGATTGCATCCTGGAACGCGCGTCACAAAAGGAGTCCAAGATGGGTTCACGTGTCGTCGTTCTGGGGTCTGGCATCGCGGGTCACACCGCCGCGTCGTTCTTGCGCAAGTGGCTCGGCAAGGAACATCAGGTCATCGTCGTGTCGCCCAAGAGCGACTACAATTGGATTCCGTCCAACATCTGGGTCGGCGTTGGCCTTTTGCGCGCGGATCAGGTGCTCTTTCCGCTGCCGCCGGTCTACAAGCGCGTGGGCATCGACTACCGGCAAGCCAAAGCCGTCGCGATTCACCCGGAAGGCGCTGCCGACGAGCCAAGCGCGTTTGTCGACATCGAATACACCTCGGCGGACAAGGCGGGGCAGCGCGAACGCGTCGCCTACGATTTCCTCATCAATGCGACCGGACCAAAGCTGAACTTTGACGCCACGCCGGGCTTGGGTCCGGACAAGTTCACCGTCTCCGTCTGCACGGCGGAACACGCGGTGCAAACCGCCGCACTGCTGGACGAAAAGGTCGAGCGCATGCGCAAGGGCGAGCGCCAGAAGTTCCTTGTCGGCATGGGCCACGGCACGTGCACGTGTCAGGGCGCGGCGTTTGAGTACATCGTCAACCTGGAATTTGAGCTCCGCCACCGCGGCGTGCGCGAGATGGCGGACATCACCTACCTGAGCAACGAGTACGAGTTGGGCGATTTTGGCATGGGTGGTCTGCACCTCCGGCAAGGCGGCTACGTGACGCCGAGCAAGATCTTCACGGAGTCGCTGTTTGCCGAGCGCGGCATCGACTGGGTGACGCGGGCGCACGTGTCCAAGATCGAGCCGGGGCGCGTGTTCATCGAGACGTTGGCGGGTGAGGAAAAGGAGCTGGCGTTTGACATGGCGATGCTGCTGCCGCCATTTCGCGGCGCGGCGCTCTCGGCTTTTGCCAAGGATGGGACGGACATCACCGCGCGGCTGTTTGCCCCGAGCGGGTTCATGAAGGTGGACGCGGACTACGCGGCCAAGCCGTATGAGCAGTGGCGCGCCGCCGATTGGCCGCGGACCTACCAGACCGAGTTCAAGAACGTGTTTGCCGCAGGCATCGCCTTTGCCCCGCCCCATCCGATTTCCGTGCCGCGCGTGAGTTCCAAGGGGACCAACATTACGCCCGCGCCGCCGCGCACGGGGATGCCCTCGGCGACCATTGGCAAGGCGGTGGCGCGCAGCATCGTCGACATGATCCACGGCGCAAAAGAGCCGACGCAGACGGCGTCGATGGCGGAGATGGGGGCGGCGTGCGTGGCCTCGGCCGGCGCGAATCCGTTCACAGGCACGGCGGCGTCCATCACCGTGTTTCCGATCGTGCCGGACTTTGAGAAGTACCCGGAGTATGGCCGCGACCTGAACCACACGTTTGGCGAAATTGGCCTCGCGGGGCATTGGATCAAGATCCTGCTGCACCACCTGTTCCTGCACAAGGCCCGCATGCGACCCCTCTGGTCGCTCATCCCGGAGTAACCATGACGACGCCCAAAACCGTGACGCCCCTCGGTCGCGACGAGCACTGGCTGACGGTGACCAAGCCGACCGCGATGACGCGCTTCCTCCGCACGTTCCTGCTTTGGCAGCTCGTGCGATTTGTCGTGCTCAACCTGAAGATGCTGCGGATCATCGCGATGGGCCATCACCCCAAGCGGTAGGCGCGCGTCGACGTCCGCGCCATTTGACCGTCACATCCGGTTCAGTAGAAGCGCGGATAGCCGGTCGTGTCTTGCCGACGCCGCGCAGCGGCGATTCATCGGCAATCATCGCGTGTGCGGGCAGCGAGCGCAGGGCGGAA
Organism: uncultured Myxococcales bacterium; assembly: GCA_903842345.1. Taxonomy (GTDB): domain Bacteria; phylum Myxococcota_A; class UBA9042; order UBA9042; family UBA9042; genus CAIYBN01. Next base: position 127,045 of record CAIMLR010000014.1, on the reverse strand, counting down.
TTGGCGCGATGTCGATTGCGCGTCTCTGATTCGTGGGTGATTTTGAGATGTTTCGATCATTCGCGAGGCCCGCGCCATCACGCGGAATGCGGCTATTTCGCGCCGTTCGCCACCGTCCGCCACCAGGGCTGATCCGCAACTTCACCCAATTCCAGCGGCTGACCGATGAGCGGAAACCAGACATCGGCGCCGTTGGCGCGCGCCAGGTTGTACAACTCCTCGCCGGGCTGCTCCCATGGATGCAGCCCAAGGTCAAAAGTGCCCCAGTGAATCGGCAGGAGCGTCCGGGCGCGCATGCGCGCGAACGTGTCAAACGCCGCGGTGGGGCCCAGATGGATGCCACCCCAGGCTGCATTCCAGGCGCCAATCTCAAACATCGCGACGTCAAAAGGCCCAAGCGACGCAGCGACGTCGATGTGCTCCTCCGTCGGTCCCGTGTCGCCCGAAAAGAAGACGCGGTGCCGCGGTCCGCGGATCGCCACACCCATCCACAGCGTGCGGTTGCGATCGCCCAAGCTGCGGCCGGAGAAATGCTGCGCCGGCGTCGCAATCAACTCCACTTCACCGACGCGCGCGCCTTCGCCCCAATCCAGCTCCGTGATGTGCTCCGCCGGAATGCCGAGCGCCGTCAGGTGCGCGCCGACGCCCAACGCCGTCACGACCTGGCCGCTCCAGCCCGGGCACGCGCCCAAAGCGAGCTTGCGCCACGTCTCCGCGCACAGGTGGTCGTAGTGGTCGTGACTCAGGATCATCGCGTCGATGCGACCCAGTTCGTGCAACTGCAGCGGCATGGGATGAAAGCGCAGCGGCCCGGCAAACGACAGCGGACTCGCGCGGTTGCCCCAGACCGGATCGGTCAGCAGGCGCATGCCATCGACCTCCAGCAGCACGGTAGAATGACTCAGCCAAGTCACGCGCAGCCCGGAATCAGGCGGCCGCGACAGGCGCGCCTGGGTATCGGTCCAAATCGGCAGCGCGGCGGGAGGCCGCCGTTTCGCTCCGCCCAGGGCAAAGTCCGCGACCATGCCAAGCGTCATCGGGTTCTGCATCATCTCGACGCGGTTGGTGTTGCGGAACTGGCCATCGCGAAAGCGCGGCGAGGCCTGGATGCGCTTGAGCCGGTTGTCGTCAATGGGCATCGAGACTCCTTGGCGCGGCGCCTGGTCGCGTTGGAGCGTGTCGCCGACGGCAGTATGCCGAATGGGGCGGGAGATGAGAAAGGAGTTGGAGGTTTTGGGTAAAGAGTTCGTTGGTTTGGGGGGCGTTGGCTTGGGGTGAATGGGGTATTCCGCGCCGCTCTGACGCAGATGCCGATGGATTTGGGAGCGCCCCCGATTGAGGGGGCGCTTGGCCCATCGCCCCCAGCGGTGGACGCGAAGTAGCCGGGTCGACGACCCCGCACGCAGCCCCAGGCGTGCGGGCGGCAGACGGCGCGACAACGGGCAGCGGTCCACCATCTGTCGGGACTTGCTGGCGGTGATGCGGGTGGGCTAGGGTGAGCAACCGGGAACCGGCGTATGCACACAGCCCATGTTGATCGTACAGGTTTCAGATGTGCATGGGTTTTTGTCGTCGCATTGCAGCATTCCTTCCGGAGTAGGTTTCATTTTGCACACACCGTCGGCCGGATCGCAGTATGGCTGCCCACAGATTTGCGACGTGCTGCAATCCTTATTGACTTGGAACACGCAAGCGCCATTCTCACAGTGTCCGCCGAAACGGCACTTGTCGTCCTGACCGCAGTACGTGTTCGCCGCTGCCTTGCCGACGCACTTCCCCATTATGCAGGCGTCGTCCAACGTACAGACGTTGCCGTCGTCACAGGGCCCATCGTGTTGTACATGCTTACACCCCCCGGCCTCGCACTGGTCAACCGTACATGGATTGCCATCGTCGGGACAGGCGCAGGTGTCCGCGGGCGGGACGACTTGCACGTCAGGTCCGAGCGGCCCCGCGTCGACGATGGAATCCGCCTGGGCGGAGACCTCACTTCCGGCCCCATCCTCAGGTTCAACGTCACTCGCCGCACCGTTCGAAGCGTCCGGCACCGACGGCGTTGCCGCACACGCCGTCAAAGACAACACGAGAATCCAACGCATTTGACCTCCAATCACTCGCTCTGCCTATTGTGCAAGGCACTTGGACAAGCCCGGCACGTCTGAAATCCAGAGACCGACGGCGTCTGGCACTCCCGGAGAACAAGACTTTGCCGTGCCATTGAGCGCGAAGACCGTTGCCCCGGCGACGAGATCCGCCGCGTCAAAGCAGGCGACAACCTGCTCCGCCCCACCCGCGTAGGCGAACCAGTGCGGTGTACTGTTTCGAAACGGATAACTGGCCGCTCAAGTGTCCGCGCCGATTCCCGCCGCGTCAAGCGCAGCCAAACGTCCTCGCTGCGGTCTGGTAGTCCCAACACGGTTCGCACTCTGTCGCCTATCGTCTGGCCATGCCGCGCACTCGTCAAAACCCGGAGATGGCCAAACGAGTGGGCGCCCGCGTCCGCGAGCTCCGCGAGTCGGGTGGAATCAAACGCGAACGGCTGGCATGGGACTGCGACCTTGACCGCGCCTACATCGGCCGCAGTGAAGCGGGACGTCGGTTGCCGGCGTTGCCGGTGTTGGCGCAGATCGCGGCGCGGCTGGACGCGGATTTGCTGGACTTTGCGGCGCCGGCTCTGAGTGACGAACGGGCAGCGCTGGTGCGACGCGCTCCGGGCGGCAAGTAGCGCCGACACCCCGCGAACCTGACCCAAACCTGACCCCGAACGAAAAAGGGGCCGGACGTCTCCGCCCAACCCCTTGATCTTCTTGGCTCCGATGCCGTGACTCGAACACGGGACATGGTGATTAACAGTCACCCGCTCTACCAACTGAGCTACATCGGAATCGAACTTACACCGCGCCGACAGGCCCTGAGGCGAGTCGTGCCCGCGCGGCCTCTCGACCGCACGAACGCAGACATGGTACTCATCTGGCGCGATTTGTCAACGCTTGGCAGCACCGCCGCGCCCAGCCTACACTGCCGCCTATGACGACGACGCCTGCCAAGCCAGCCAAGAATGCCGCCTCCGGGGCGGTCTATGACGCGGGGCAGGGCCTCGCCGCCCACCTTTCCACCGGCTTGCTGCACGCGCTCTACTTGGTTACTGCCGCAGAATCTGGGCAGATTGGCCGCGATGAGGATCCGCCGGGCGCGGATCCGGCGCTCCTGCGCGCAGCGTCGTTGCAGATTGAGACGGTCGCGATGAAGGGGGGCGATCCCGCGCTCGACCGTGTCGTTATCGACTACCTGGACGGCGACCGCGATGGCGACGGCGTTCACGCGCTCGCCGTTCGAGAGACGCGCAATGTTTCGCTTTTTGGCGGGCGCCGCGTCGTCACGATCCTGCACGCCGACGCCCTGGCGTTTTCCGGCGCGGATGCCGATGAACCGACGACCGGTCGCAAGAAGAAGGCCACGGGGCTCGACCCGCTGGAAGCGACGATCGCCGCGCTGGATCCTGAGCCCGGTCGTCCGCCGTTCGTGCTGATTGTCGTCGCGGAGCGCATCGATCGGCGGCGCAAGGCCTGGAAACTGCTGATGCAGCATGGCGCGCTCGTGGAAGTGCCGCTGATGACGATGGCGACGCTGCAGCAGTACCTGAACGACGAGGGCGCGCCGTTTGGCATTCGCGCCGATCGCCAGGTGGCGCAGCGGATTTGGGATCGGCTGGGCGGCGGCGATCCGTCGCGGCTGCGGCAGACCGCCGATCGGCTGTTGCTCGATGCGGGACCCAAGGGGACCGTGACCGTGGCGATGGTCGACGCGTCGGTGCCCATGGATCGCGACGCCGGGGTGTTCGCCATCACCGACGCGATCTCCCATGGCGACGGGACGCGCGCCATCACGGTGCTGCACCTCCTGCTGGAGCACGCGAGCGCGACCGAGTCCGAGCGCACGGGCGAAGTCATGAAGACCTTTGGTATTCTCAACGGCCACTTCGCCGCGATGCTGAAGATTCACGCCGGCCTCGCCAAGCAGCCTGGCGCGTCGGCGGATCAGCTGGGCCAGGCGACCGGCGTCCACCCGTTTCGCATCAAGAACATGCTGCCGCAGCTCCGCGCGATGCGACCGGGGCGGCTGGAGCAGGCGATCGCCTCGCTGGATGCCGCCGATACGCTCCTGAAGTCGAGCGCGATCGGCGACCGCAAGGTGGCGACTTCCCGCTGGCTGGAGCGCCTGCTGCTCTCACTCGCCGCGGGCCAGCCGCTGCGTTTGCCGGCCCGGCCGCACATCTTTGACACGCTGACCTAGACCCACTCGGAGGCGCACGTGGCGCAGATCGCGATCGAACGTTTTGCCCTCGGTCCCATGCAGAACTTTGTCTATCTTCTTGTTCCGCAAGCTAAAGATCGCCTCATCGCGGTCGACCCGGCGTGGGAGCCGGAGGTGTTGCAGGCGCGCGCGCAGGCGCTTGGCCGCCCAATCACGGACGTGATCCTGACGCACCATCACCCGGATCACCGCAACGGCGTGGAGGTGCTGCTCGAGCAGCAGCCGGTCCGCATTCATGTTCAGAAAAGCGAGCTTCCGTGGCTCAAGGACCTCGGTTGGCGCAGCGATCTCGTGCTCCATGAGCCGGGCGATCGCCTGGAACTGGGCCTTGGCGAGTCGCTTCGGCTCATCCACACGCCGGGACACACGCCGGGCTCGCAGTGCATCGAATGTGCCGGGCACCTGCTGACCGGCGACACGTTGTTCATCGACGGCTGCGGTCGCTGTGATCTGCCGGGCGGCGACCCGAACACGATGTTTCACAGTTTGTTCGATACGTTGGCGGCGCTGCCGGCGTCGACGGTTGTCCTCCCCGGCCATGACTACGCGCCGACGCCAGAGGCGAGCTTGGGCGAGCAGAGAAAGACCAACCCGTACCTGCAGTTCCATTCGCAAGCGGACTTCTCGCGCTACCGGATGCGGCCGCGGACCTAAAATCGCGTGGGCCTATGCGGAATTGACGCAGTGCGTTATCTTGTCAGCGGTGCGGCGCCCATGGCCGCATTGCGGTTGCAAGCGCGCGGCGTTGCCGTAAACTTCTCGCGTCGCACCCCCCTTGTGGCAGGTACCGGATTTGCACCTCGCAGGTCCGGCCCTCGCCGATTGTGCGGCACGACTGGAGCTTGGCTCAACTATGTGGCGGATTTGCACCATCTGCGGCGCGCGCACGGATGCCTACACCTGTGAAAAGGATGGCAATCCGACCGACACGATCCGCTCGGACACGGTGTTCCCCGGCCGTTTGTTCCCCAATGAGACCGTCCTCGAGAACTACAGCGTCGGCGACCTGATCGGCGTCGGCGGCATGGGCGCGGTCTACCGCGGCGAGCAGAAGACCACGCGTCAAGCCGTCGCCATCAAAGTGCTCTGGCGCGATCTGGCCAAGGACCCGACCGAGGTCAAGCGCTTCACCCGGGAGGCGCGCGCGGCGTCCCTGCTGGCACATCCCAATACGGTGCGCGTCTTCGATTTTGGCGTCGACGCCAAGTCGGGTGCCTTCTGTATGATCATGGAGTATCTGGTCGGCCAGAAGCTGAGCGACGCGCTGCGCCGTTCGCCGGTGCTGGATCCGGTGCGCACGGTGCACATCTGTTCGCAGGTCGCCAAGGCGCTGGAAGAAGCGCACCGCAAGGGCATCGTTCACCGCGACGTCAAGCCGGACAACATCTTCCTCCAGGAGATCGCCGGCGAGCGCGATTTCGCCAAGATCCTCGACTTTGGCCTCGCCAAGTTCATCACCGGCGACTACGAGCGCGACCAACTGACGCGCAGTGGCTACGTCGTCGGTTCGCCGGAATACATGGCGCCGGAGCAGGCGTCGGGCGGCGAAGTGACGCCGGCTGCGGACATCTACTCGCTGGGCATCGTGCTTTTTGAATGCCTGACTGGGCGCCTGCCGTTTGACGCGACAACGACCGCGGAAGTCCTGCGGATGCACATCCTCAAGGGCGCGCCGCGGTTGATCCAGGCTGACAACGAGTTCACCCGCGACATTCCGCTGGCCCTGGAAGACGTCGTGCTCCGCTGTCTGGACAAGGACCCGGCGAAACGACCGGCGACCGCGGACGCGCTGCGCATCCAGCTGCTCCAGGCGTGCGATCGCCGCCGCTTGAATACGGTCCCGATGATTGTGCTGCCCGGCATGGTCGTGGCGCCGACGTCGATGGAGGAGTCGGGCTTGCCGACGCCGCCTTCTCACCTCGCCGCGCGGCCCCGGCCGCAGAGTGCGTCGTATGCGCCGGTCAACGTTCAGGAGCCGGATGCGCAAATGGCGACGGAGCCGTCGGCAAAACAGCGGCAGCGCGGGCTCAGCGAAGATTTTGCCGCGGGCATGATTGACCGCGTGCTGACCGCCAAGCCGGCGGATCGCCCGGACGACGAGCCGACGCCGGACGACCTCGCGCGCCTGGAAGCGGCCCATTCGCAGGTGCCAACGCCCGCGGATCCGCTGGGCGGCGCGACCCAAAAATCCGTGCCACGTGTGCCAAGTGCCCCGGGCGATGCTGTCGCGGCACCAGCTGCCGTTGCGGACATTCCGGCGGAGGTCGTACGTCCGTACGCGCCCAGCGCGGTTGGGCGTGGCCACTTGGCCTCGAGCACGGACGCCGGTCGCGCGTCGGCGCCACTGTCGGACCAGCTGGACCCCGGTGGTACGGCGCAGGTTGCCGTTCGCAACGCCCGCGCAGGCGCCGCCGGTCTCGTTTCCGCACCCGTCGCTTCGCGATCGGCTGCTGATAGCGCGACGCCGTGGCTTTGGGTGGCGGGGGCAGTGCTCGCGGCGGCGGCTGCAGTCGCGGCGTGGTTCCTCAATAGCCATTGAAATTGCACTGAAAGGATTGACAGGCGTCACTGTTTGCGCCTCAATCTTCGCTGTCCTACCGCGGCTGGGACCGCAGAATTTACCTGACGTTGTCCCTTTTCGGGATTGACTGCGCCCCTTGCCGGGTTCCAAATCGCTGCCCGCGCCCGTTCGCGAGGCGCCAGGAATGCACATGGCCACGACTCCCGCTATTCAACCCATCGTTCATTTGTCCAACGTGGACAAGGACTACAAGCTTGGCGCGGTGACCGTGTCGGCGCTCAAGCAGGTCTCGCTGGAGATCGCGCCCGGTGAATTTACTGTGATTGCAGGTCCTTCCGGATCGGGCAAGACCACGCTGCTGAACCTGATTGGGTGCGTCGACGTGGCCACGCGCGGGGAAGTCATCGTTGCGGGGCAGGATACGGGCAAGCTGACCGAGGGCGACCTGACGCGGCTGCGCCTCAACGCGCTCGGCTTCATCTTCCAGTCGTTCAATCTGGTCGGCGTGCTCGACGCGTTCCAGAACGTCGAGTTTCCGCTGCTCCTGCAGAAGAAAATGAACGCGGCGCAGCGCAAGGAACGCGTGATGGACCTGCTCAACCGGGTTGGCATCGCGGAATATGCGCACCATCGGCCGGGCGAGCTGTCCGGCGGTCAGCGGCAGCGCGTCGCCATCGCCCGCGCGCTCGTGACGTTTCCGCGCATCGTGCTGGCCGATGAGCCGACGGCCAATCTGGACTCGGTGACGGGCAACCAGATCCTCGACCTGATGCAGGAACTGAACCGCGAAGGCACGACGTTTCTGTTCTCCACGCACGATCCGCACGTGGTTTCGCGCGCGGGTCGCGTCGTGCGCCTCGTGGACGGTCGCATCGTGACCGAGCCTGAGCAACAGTCCCAGACGAGCCATTCGTGAGGCGCTTCCGATGATCCTGATCCAGATCGCGCTTCGCAACTTGCTGACCCACAAGATCAAGTCCGCCATCGTCGGCGGGCTGCTGATCTTTGCGGCCTTCCTCATCATCGCCGGCTTGAGCCTGATTTCGTCGATCGACAAGTCGATGTCCAAGAGCATCGTCAACTCGGTCGCCGGCCACATCCAGCTCCAGGAAAAAGGCGCCAAGGACGAGTTGTCGATTTTTGGCCAGATGGGCTCCAATGAAATCGGCTACATCCACAACTTTGCCGAGATTCGCAAGGCCATCGAAGCGATGCCGGAGGTCGGGGCGGTCGTGCCGATGGGCATTGATTCGTCCATCGTCTTTGGCGGCAACGTGCTGGACGTGAAGCTGGAAGCGCTGCGCAACGCCGTGAAGGCGGGCGACAAGGCGCAGTCGGAGGTCATTCGCCGCCACGTGCGCCGCATGGTCGCGCTGCTGGATGACGAACTGAAGAACCTGAAAGGCTTTTCCGATCAGGAGAAGATGTCCGACGACATGAAACAGGGGCTGCTGGATGTGACCGAGGCCAATCAGCCGAAGTTCTGGGACAGTTTTGACCAGGACCCGTACGCGCACCTGGAGTTTCTGGAGAACAAGATCGCCAAGATGGCGATCGGCGAAGACATGCTGATGCTGCGTTACGTCGGCACGGACACGGAGCGCTTCCGCAAGGTTTTTGACCGCTTTGAGATGGTCGACGGCCAGATGATTCCGCCGGGACAGCGCGGCTTCCTGTTCAACAAGTTCACCTACGAGGAGCAGGTCAAGCACAAGACGGCGCGGCGGCTGGACAAGATCAAGGATCGCCTCGCGGAAGGCGCCAAGGTCGCCACGGACGACGAGATCAAGCAGTGGATCAAGCTGAACCGCACGCAATACAAGGAGATTACGTTCCAGCTGGACGACGTAGCGACGGACGCGGTCAAGGCGGCGCTGCAGGCGGAGCTGGCGTCCAAAGAAGGCGATATGGCCAAGCTTGTGGACGCGTTCATGGACGTGAACGACGGCAATTTCCAGAAGCGTTACGACCTGTTCTACAAGATTATCGCCCCGCGCATCCGCCTCTACAGCATCCGCATGGGCGACACGATGACCATCAACGGCTTCTCCCAGTCCGGCTACGCGACGACGGTGAACGTCAAAGTCTACGGCACCTTCCGCTTCCACGGCTTGGACCGATCGACGATGGCCGGCGCCTTCAACATCCTAGACCTGATGACCTACCGCGACCTGCTCGGCTACATGACGGCCGACAAAAAGGCGGAGATCGCCAAGCTGCAGGCGCAGAGCGGCTTGAAAGAGCTCAAGCGGGACACGGCCGAGGCGGAGCTGTTCGGCGAGGGCGGCGGCGAGCAGGTTGAGGACACGACGAACGCGACGCCTACGCAGGCGGCCGCAGTCACGCCGACCGACGCGCCGGTGGAAGCGACGCCTGCCGCGATTGCCGGCGACGTGCCGCTGAGTGGCGCGAAGCTGATGGCCAAGGAGCTGGAAGGGCACGTCTATTCGCAGGCTGAGATCGACGGCGGCGTCATCCGCAGCGCGGCGATCATGCTTAAGCCGGACGTGGACGTGAAGACCGGGATGGAGAAGGTGAGCGCGCTCATCGCCGCCCGGAAGTTCGCGCTCAAGCCGCTGGATTGGCGCGCGGCGTCAGGCCTTGTCGGCAACTTCGTCGGCGTCATCTACGCCGTCCTCGCGTTCTCGATCTTCATCATCTTCCTCGTGTCGCTCGTCATCATCAACAACTCGCTTGTCATGTCCACGCTGGAGCGGACGCGGGAAATCGGCACGATGCGGGCGATCGGCGCGCAGCGGTCGGAGATCCTGCAGATGTTCATGGTGGAAGCCGTGGTGATGGCCGGCGTCTTTGGCGCGATTGGCTGCACATTCGGCTACGCCCTCGTCGCGTACTTTGGCCATTTTGGCCTGCTGGCCAGCAACGACTTCATGATTTTCCTCTCCGGCGGCCCGCGCTTCTACCCGGCGCTGCCGCCGTGGGGCCTGCCGGTCGCCATGATCGCCGTGCTCATCGTGACGCTGATCTCCACGCTCTACCCAGCGTGGCTGGCGATGCGCATCACCCCGCTCGCCGCGATGCAGGATTCAGAATGATCGCCACCGCCTTCTCGCCCTCCGCCACGGAGACCTGATGAACACGCTCTTGCTCATCGCCGCGCGCAACCTCGCGCGCAACCGCAAACGAACGCTGCTGCTGGGTGGCGCGATTGCGGTCGTGACCGTGCTGCTCGTGCTCCTGACTTCGCTGTTCAACGGCACGCAGGCGTCCATGTTGCGCAACGCGACGACGCTCTCGACCGGCCACGTCAACGTCGCGGGCTTCTACAAGATCACGTCCGGCACCGCCGCGCCGGTCGTCACGGAGTACGCCAAGCTGCGCGCGCTGGTGGAAAAGGAGACGCCGGGCTTGCAGTCGCTGGTCATCCGCGGCCGCGGTTTTGGCAAGCTCGTCAGCGATGCGTCCTCGCAGATCGCCGTCGTCTCGGGCATCGACATCGCCCAGGAAGCCAACTTCAAGAACATCCTGGAGATCGTCCACGGCGACGTGGATCGCCTGAGTGAGCCGCATTCCATCCTGATTTTTGAAGCGACGGCCGAGCGGCTTGAGCTGAAGATCGGCGACAACGTCACGCTCAGCTCGCAGACCTACCGCGGCTCCAACAACTCGATTGACTGCAAGGTCGTCGCCATCGCCAAGCCGCTTGGCATGTTCTCCAGCTTCTTCTCGTACGTGCCGCTGCAGACGCTGCGCGAATTGTACGGTCTGGACGCGACGACGGCGGGCGGCATCCAGCTCTACCTGAAGGATTGGGAGCAGGCGGAACAGGTCGCGGCCAAGCTGCGCATCGCGCTCGACAAGTCCGGCTATCGGGTCATGGACCACATGGACCTGCCGTACTGGCGCAAGTTTGACATCGTCAAGCGCGAGGACTGGACCGGCCAGAAGATCGATGTGACGACGTGGATGGACGAAGATCCGTTCATGAAGTGGACGCTCTTTGGCTTCCGCGCGCTGATTGTCATCATCTTCATGGTGCTGCTGGCGATCATCATCATCGGCGTCATGAACACGCTGTGGATGGCGATTCGCGAGCGGACGCGGGAAGTGGGCGCGCTCCGGGCGATCGGCATGCAGCGGCAGACCGTCATGGCGATGTTCGTGACTGAAGGCGCGCTGTTGGCGCTGGCGTCGTCGACGATCGGCGTGATTCTGGGCGTGGCTGCGGCGTTTGCCCTGAACGCGGCGCACTTGAAGATGATCAAGGGTTTCCAGATGGTGCTGATGTCGGAGACGGTGACGCTGCTTGTCAACGTGCCGACCGTGATCATTTCGCTTTTGGTCATCGCCAGTGTCACTACGCTGGGCTCCATCCTGCCGGCCTGGCGCGCGGCGCGGTTGCAGCCCGTGGAAGCCATGCATTCGTCGAATTGAAATCAGCCCTTTGAGGTCGCACCGTGAAGTATTTTCTGGCCATTTCCCTGTTCCTTGCTGCGCTGCCCGCCGTCGCCCAGACGCCGCCCGCGGGTGCCCCGGCGCCTGCTGCGGAAGCGCCGCCCGCGCCGCTCAATGAAGCCGATGCCCTGAAGTGGGTGCAAGCGCTGGATGACCGCCAGCGGAACTCGGGCGACTACAAGACCAACGTCTACATCGAGCGCAAGGAGCGCAACAAGAACGACGTGGTTTTTGAAGCGCTGGTGTTTCGCCGCGACGCGGACGACAAGCTGATGATCCTGTTCCAGGCGCCCAAGGCAGAGAAAGGCAAGGGCTACCTGCGCGTGGACAAGAACCTGTGGATGTACGACCCGACGACGGGCAAATGGGAGCGGCGGACGGAGCGCGAGAAGATCGGCGGCACGGACAGCCGGCGCGCGGACTTTGACGAGTCGCGCCTCGCGGAAGAATACAGCATCAAGTACGAGGGGTCGGAGAAGCTCGGCTCGATGTGGACCCACAAGATGACGCTGACGCTGAAAAAAGGCGTGGACGCGGCGTATGCCAAGCTGGTGCTGTGGCTGTCCACGACGTCTGGCAACACGCTGAAAAAGCAGGAATACGCTGACAGCGGCAAGCTGATGCGCACGACGTACACGCCGAAGTGGGTCAAGAAGTTCAGCCCGTCCAAGAAGGGCGACGTGTGGACGCCCAAGGAGATCCGCATCTTTGACGAAGTGGAGAAGGGCAATTCGACGACGATTCTGCTCAAGGAGCAGGACTTGAACTCGCTGCCGGCAAACCTCTTCACCAAAGCGTGGTTGGAGTCCCAGTCGCGATGAAATACGTCCTGCTTGTGCTTGCTGTCCTGTTGCCGGGCGTCGCCTTTGCGGACGACCCGAAACCCGATGATCGTGCCCGCGAGGACGCGCTTTTTGGCGGTGAGGAAGAAAAGCCCGCCGTCGCGACCGCCGCGGATGCGACCGCCAGCGACTATGGCGACGAGCGGATGGCGGGCGGCGAAGCCAAGGAGAATACCGAGCTTTTGTACAAGGATCGCAGCCAGTTGGGTGGCTTCCTCTACATGCGCACTTCGGCTTCCTACAACCAGGGCGCCAAGTTCTCTGACATCGGCCTTGGCAATTCCAACCTCTTTGACGCGTATTTCGACACGCGCCTGAACGACCGCGTGCGCGCGTTTGTCCGCGGCCGCGTGCTCTACAACCCACTGGCGAGCGCGGCGGCGGCGACGGGCGTCAACTCGCAATCGGCCCTCGGCGCGCCGATCAGCACCGACACGACCAAGGCGCTGCTCAACCAGATGTGGCTGAAGTTCGACGTCGGGCGCACGGTGTTCCTCACGGTCGGCCAGCAATTCGTCCGGTGGGGCACGACGCGGTTCTGGAATCCGGTGGACGTCCTGAACACGACCAAGGTCAATCCGCTGGCGTTCTTTGACGAGCGCGTCGGCGTGCCGATGGTCAAGCTGCACATTCCGATCGAGAAGCTCGGCTGGAACCTGTACGCCATCGCGCTGACCGATAGCGCCACGACCCTGGACCGCCTGGGCGCGGCGGTGCGTGCCGAAGCGCTATTTGGCCACACAGAGGTCGGCGTCGCGACGATTTTCCGCAAGGGCGTCGATCCCAAGCTCGGCGTGGACGTGTCGTCGGGGCTCGGCGATTTTGACCTGACCGGCGAGTTCGGCATGGTCTTTCCGCAGCACGGCACGGTGGCGTGGCAGTTGTCCGCGGGCCTGAGCTACACGTGGGCGTACCGCGAGGATGATTCGCTGGTGCTCGCGGTCGAGTATTTCCACAACGACCAGGGCCTGACGCTGGACGGCGCCTACAACCAGCTCAAGAACAGCTTCATTGCCCAGACCGCGACGAGCCTGACGCCGCTCTACACGGGCCGCGATTATGTCGGCGCGGTGGCGACGGTGACTTCTCCGGGCAGCCTGAACGACGCGACGCTGTCGCTGATTTCACTTTCCAATTTGACCGACAAGTCTGGAACCTTTCAGCTCAATTTCAGCAATCTGTTCCTGACCGACCTGACGGTTGAGGCGTACGCTGGTGTGGTCTTTGGCGACGGTGAGCTGCGCGGGTACCTGCCGTACGTCAAGAGCCGTTTGGGCACGGACCCGCAATTCATCGCGCTGCCGACGGATTTCCAACAGCAGGTCGCCGGCTATTTTCTCAACAGCCTGCCGAGCCTCTTGCGAGCCGGCGTCAATCTTCGCGTCAATCTGTAGGAATTCACACTTCCGGCGGTTCGTCCGGCAGGTCGTCCGGCGGCGGCATGTCCGGCACGTCGCGGCGCGCCGGCGGGCGGTGATACGCCGTTGACGCCTCGAAAATCTGCGACGTCATCGTCACCCGCCGCGGATCGGCAGCGCGTGGCATCGCCGCGACTTCCACGTTCACCTGGTTGGACGCGAACGTCTGCACGCCCCGCAGGCGTTTCAACTTGGCCAGCGCTTCGTTGAGGATCTGCTGCACCTGACCGCGCCGACTCGGCAGGTAGGTCAGGGCGATGGTTGACATCTCATGCGGCGCCGTCGCGCCTTCGTCCATGCCGCGGTAGAGGAAGCTCGCCGCGTCGTGACAGGAGCCAAAACGCCGGATCGGATCCTTGGCGGTGCTGATGCGGATGAACTCCGCCAGATCATCGGGCAGGTCGGGTTCCACGAGCCGCGGGTCCGGCGTCGGTTGGTTGAGGTGCAGGTTGAACACGGACTGCACGGATTCGCCCCAGAACGGCAGCTCGTGCGTGCATAGCTCGTAGGCGAGGATCCCGAGCGAGTAGAGATCCGCGCGGCCATCCAGCGGCAATCCGAGGATCTGCTCGGGGGACATGTAGAACGGCGTGCCCACGACCTTGCCGTCTTCCGCGGTCGGCACGCCCACGGACACGGCGATGCCAAAATCCAGCAGCTTGACGCGCCGTTCTTCCGTGATGAAGACATTGGCCGGCTTGACGTCGCGGTGGATCAGCCCCTGCTCGTGCGAGTAGGCCAGCGCGCTCGCGATCTCCGTCAGGAGGCGCCGCACCACGTACCAGTCGAGCTCCTCGCGGCGGCGAATCAGCCCTTCCAGCAGCTCGCCGGTCAGCTTCTCCATCACGATGAACCGCGTGCCGTAGGCTTCTTCCGTATCCAGAACGCGCACGATGTTGTCGTGCGTCAGGCCCGCGACGATGCGCCCTTCTCGGCCAAAATGCTCAGCAAAATTGCGATCATAGACAAGCGAATGCGACAGCATCTTGAGCGCGACGGAGCGCCCGAGACCCGGATGCCGCGCCTCAAAGACCGTCGCCACGCCGCCCGATCCCAGCGGCCCCAGCACTTCATATTTGCCGACTTTGCGAATTCCGCCCGTCTCCATCAACCGCTCGCCGACAAGCGCGGTCAGGAACGACGCGGCCTGCGGCTGGCGGTCAAACAGGTCTTCCAGCACGCTTTTGCGCATCCGTTGCGCGCTGACCTCGCCTTGTGCGCGGACCGTCGCAGTCCGTGGCTCCAAGGTGACAAGTGCCATTTCGCCCACGAGCGCCGGAGCTTCGAGCTCGGTCTCAAACACCGGCGCGCCGTCCTCATCCAGCACGGTGACCTGCACCATCCCGCGCTCGATGACGAACATCTCGTCGCCAATCGCGCCTTGCTCCAGGATGACGGTCCCGCTGGCGAACGCGACCGGCTCCATCGCCTCCTGCAGCGAATTCAAGGCATCGTCGGGCAGATCCTGGAACAGCGGCAGCATCGCCCAGAAAGGCCGCGACCGGATCCATTCCGAGACGTGCCGCGGAATCGGCCCCATGTCCGCGGATGGCCGCTGCGAGGCCACGATGGTCTTCGCGCTGTCACGCGTTTTGCTGGCCCCCAAAGTCATTCCGATTCCCCGCGTTGGCACGTTCGCAGCTTCTCAGAACTTCTTACTCTGGCGACACGGACGCGGCAAGTGAAATACTGTTCACGCGCCAAATGCCATACCGCCATCGCAGCGCAGCACCTGTCCCGTCAGGCCGCGCGACTGCGCGCCGACAAGGAAGCACGCCAGGTCCGCCACGTCGAGCGGCAGCCCGGGCTGGAGCATCGCGGTCAATTGCTTGGCCATTTCCCGATTGATGACGGGCATTTGCGCGGTCATGTCCGTGAGGATGAAACCCGGGGCGATCGCGTTGGCCCGCAAGCCACGGCCATAACCGTCGCACGCCCATTGTTTGGCCAATTCAATGACCGCCGATTTGGACGTGCTGTAATTGGTTTGGCCAAAATTGCCGGCGATGCCCATTACCGAGCTCATGAGCACCATCGACGCGCCGGGCTGCAGGATCGGCGCCAGCGCGTTTTGCACAAGATACATCGCGCCAAAATTGACCTGCAGGACTTGCCGCCACTGCGCCACGGACATCTTGCGCAGCGTGCGATCGCGCGTGATGCCGGCATTGTGAATCACGCCGTCGATGCGCCCCGCGCCCTTGGCGATGGCATCTGCGATCGCCTGCGCGCCAGAGAGCGTGCCGACGTCCGCCGCGACAAACTCCGCCCGGCCACCGCGGGCGCGAATTTGCGCGACGGTGTCAGCGGCGGCGGCCTGGGACTGCGCGATGTCGTTGATCCACACGTGGGCGCCTTCCAGCGCGAGGCGTTCCGCGATCGCCGCGCCAATGCCACGCGCGGCGCCCGTGACGAGGATGACTTTGCCATCCAGCGCGGGGCCTTCCGCGGCATCGCCGGCCAGCGACTTTTGCGCCACCAGATCGAGGCCGCTCAGGAACGCCGCCCGCGGACTCGCCAGGAACGCCGCCAGCGCGCCCGCCGACTGCGCATCTTCCGCGCGAATCAGGTGGCACGTGCTGCCGCTCTTGCCGAGTTCCTTGAACGTGGAGCGCATGAAGCCCTGGGTCGCCGCTGTCATCAAGCCGCCGAGGCTGTCCTCACGCAGATCCGGCCCCAGCACCAGCAGCAGCCGGCTATTGGGCGGCAGGGACGCCGCCGCGTGGCCCACGCCCAGGAGCGCGTCGGTGCTTTCATTGACCGCAACGTCGTTGCCGTGCGGGCGGGTCACGCGGTGGATGAGCGTCACGGGGCGCCGATCGCCGGTCGCGCCGCTCTGGGCGATCGCGCTCAGGACGCCACCCGGCAGATCCGCCGTCGCCGGCACCAACTGACCGCCGCCATCGACGATCCGCCCGGTGAGCGTTGTTTCGCCCATCGCGTCCACGACCGTCACCGCCGCGCCGGCGTGCTGTACGGCCTGCGCAAGCGCCAGATCCAGGGCATCCCGCAGGTGGGTCACGACGGCGCGCGTGCCATGCAGTTCAGTCGGCGTCGTGCGACCTGCGCTGCGGCGAAGCGGCGTGGGGAGGGAGATGGGCAAAGGGACGCGCTGCAACAGCTTGCGAACGTTCGGATTGAGGCTCCAGTCGTCTTGCATGATCGTCTCCCGGTTAGGGCGAAAACGGTGCCACAGCGGCGCCTTTCGGGCAAGCGTCTGGACGTGTTTCTGACCGCTGTGCCGCTGGGCAAAACGCCGTTGACGCCGCGTTGCGCGATCCGCACAATCGAATGGGCGGGCCCATGCGGGCGTTTGAACGAGAGAAGGGCTCAGCGGTCGCGGATTCCCGGAATTCGCGGCTTCAGGGCGAAAGTGCGCAACCAACTGGAAGCGGGCCTCTGGCCGCCTCCGCACGCAGGAGAGAGCATGAAGAAGGGTTTGATCGCGACGACGCTGAGCGTTGCAGTTGCGGGGCTGGCGATGGGCGCGACGGCGAATGCCGACGAAGGCAGTGCGGGCAAGGCCGTGACCGGCAAGGCTGGCTGCGGCGGAAAGGGCGGTTGCGGCGGCAAAGGCGGCTGCGGCGGCAAAGCGGACCCCAAGAAGGGCGACAAGGCCAAAGACAAGAAAGACGAGCCCAAGAAAGACGTCGCACCGGCGCCGACCCCCGCGCCGCAGTAGCCCACGCGGTGTGACGGGCAACCCGGCGATCGCAGAGAGCAAGACTTGGGCGCAGCGCTGAACGGGTGCTGCGCCCAAGTCGTTCTCGCGAGGGCCCGCGCGCCCGAGGCTTTGGGGGCAGGACTTGACCTGAGCGGCGAATGCCTTTAAACGGTGTGCAGTTGCTGGGCGACGATTCTGTGCTGTCAGGTTGGCTGCACTGAATCGGTGATGAACCAAAGTCGCGTCCACCGGCACTCCGCGCATCGCCGCGTTGCACCTTTCAGGAGCCAAACAGATGAAGTTGATCGCCAAGACCCTGACCGTCGCCGTTCTTTCCGCCTTCGTGGGCGCTTCCGCTTTCGCCGCCGACGAGCCGAAGAAGGAAGAAGCCAAGGCTGAGAAGAAGGAAGAGCCCAAGGCTGAGAAGAAGGAAGAAGCCAAGGCCGAGAAGAAGGGCAAGAAGGCCAAGAAAGAGAAAGAAGAGAAGGGCGAGACGAAGGCCGAAGAAAAGGCCGAGAAGAAAGCCGAAAAGAAGCACGAGAAGAAAGAAAAGGGCGAGAAGAAGGCCGAAGAGAAGAAGTAAGCCTGACGGCTCGCTTTTCTCGGTTACGCCGTCTTTCCAGCACCTGCAGGTCCTCGCGGCCAATGCAGGGCTGACTGTCGCGAAAGGCCGCGGCCTCGCAGGGCTAGACTCTGCGAGCGCCGCGGTTTTTTCGTTTGCAGTTTCGATCCGGGAGCGTTGACGAAGGCTGACTTCGCGCGCTCACTCGCGTTGCCTGCCCGCACTGGGCGCTGCGCTCCTTGGAGTCCCTTGCAGCCGAATCCTCCCCGACCCATGCCCGATCTCGCCGGCCTGCCTGACCTGCTGGAAGCCCATGTCCGCGCGCACCTGACGCCGCCCCGCGCGCGCCACCAGCCGCTGGCGGATGTGCACGCGGAAGCGCTCTCGCTGCTCTCCGGGCTGTTCACCCAGGCCCGCATCGCGCTGCCGGCGGGCTACATGACCCAGCCGCGCTTTCGCGCCGCGTACCTCCTCTATTTTGTGCCGACCGGCGCGGCGACCGTCCTGCACGTGCTCCAGCGTTCCGGCATCCTGGATCGCATCGCGGCGCGACCGTTGCGCGTGCTCGATCTGGGTTCCGGGCCGCTGACGGCGACGTTGGCGCTGGCGCTGGCGACCGACGCGCCGCTGGACGTGACGGCGGTGGACGCCGCGCGGCAGTCGATGGAAGACGGGCAGGCGATCCTGCAGCAGCTGCGGCCGGACAGCAAAGTGCGCCTGATCGATGGCAACCTGCGCGACGGCAAGACGCTGCACAAGCTGACGGGGCAGTACGACGTCATCCTCGCCTCGCACGTGCTGAATGAATGGCCCAGCCAGACCAATCGGCCCGCGGAGGACTGGCTGCAGCGGCTGCTGGCGGAACGTCTGGCGCCGGGCGGTGCGGTGGTGCTGGTGGAGCCGGCGACGCGGCACGGTTCGCACAAGCTCATCGGCGTGCGGGAGCACCTGGTGGCGGAGTCGGGGTTGACGATCGTCTCGCCGTGCATGGGGTCCATGCCGTGTCCGATGGCCGACACGACGCGCGACTGGTGCCACGCCGAGCAGCCGTGGCAGCGGCCGCGGTTGGTGACCATGCTGGACGACGCGATCGGCCACCGCCGCGCAACGCTCAAGTTCAGCCATTTGGTGTTGATCGATCAGCCGCCGCCGCCGGTGAATCGCCAGTTGTTCCGGGTGATTGGTGGGCCGATGACGGCGGGCGACACCTTCCGCCGCTATCTCTGCGGCACCGACGGGCGGCGCGTGGCCGTCGCCGAGCGGCACGATGCTGGGCGGACCTGGCCAGAACTGACGACAGCATGGCGCGGCGATGCGCTCGTGGTGCCGGGCCAGCCCGCAGACATGCGGCGCGGGAGTGGCACGGAGCCGGGCTGGATCCCGCAGAAGCAGCCGAAGCAGGAGCAGCGCCCCCAGCAGCCGGGACGTCCGCAGCAGCCGGGGACGCCGCCGCCGGGGCGCCCGGGTTTCGCCGCTCGGGAACCGATGGCGCCCCGCAAGCCGCGGCGCTAGCATGTGTGAACGTGCCGTTTGCCCCGGCCGGAGGATTGTCGGCATGACGCGTGCATTGCGTTGGCTCGTTTGGATGGCGATCGGCGTCTCGGCCTGCGGCCAGATTCGCATCGTCGGCGACGACGCGGCCATCCTCCCAGACGACGTTGCCGGCGACGCAGGCAGCGATACGGCAGGCGACAGCGCGGGCGACAGCAGCACCGACGCGGTGGGCAACGACACAGCGGGCGGCTGCCAGACGGACGACGACTGCAAGGGCATCAAGGGCAAGACGCCCTGCAAGTACCCGATCTGCGTCAAAGCGACGGGGCTCTGCAAGCTGCAATTGCGCTCCGTCGGCGACCTGTGCGTGGACCCGTTCAATGACCCCGTCGCGTGCCAGGAAACCCGCTGCGACGGCACCGGACAATGCGCCGCGCAATCTCAGCAGGACGGCACGGCGTGCGGCATCGGCGCCTGTGGCAACGTCTGCAAGTCGGGCGCGTGCACGCCCGCCAGCGCCGCGGACTACGACGACAAGAACCCGTGCACCAACGACTACTGCGATCAGGGCAAGGTCGTCGCACACGAGCCGGTCACCAATCCGGCGCTGCTTTGCGACGACGGCGACTCCTGCACCCAGGGCGACGCGTGCATCGCCGGCGCTTGTCAGGGCGCCCCTCTCGGCTGCTCAGACGGCATCGATTGCACGCTCGACACCTGCGCCAAGGTCGGCGGCTGCCAGCACACGCCCAAGCTGGACGTGTGCACCGACGGCAATCCGTGTACCAAGGACGCTTGTGACCTCGCGGTCGGCTGCACCGCCGTCGGCTTTGAAATCGGCACGTGCGACGACGGCAACGCGTGCTCCGCGCCCGACCTCTGCGAGAAAGGCGTCTGCAAAGGCAAGCCGTCGACGGATCCCACCTGCGCCTGCGCGTCCGACAGCGAGTGCGTCAGCAAGGCCATGGACCTGTGCAGCGTCAAGTACAAGTGCGACGGCGTCCTCGGGATCTGCGTGCCCAAGCCGGACTCGGCGGTCGTCTGCGATGCGTCCAAGGACGGCGCGTGCCGCAAGACCGCGTGCGACCTGACCAGCGGCGGTTGCGTCACCTTGCCGATCGCGGGCTCACCCACCTGCGACGACGGGAACGCTTGCACCGCGGCGTCCTACTGCGTAGCCGGCGACTGCGTCGGGACCGCGCCCGCCGATTGCGCGGACAACAACCCGTGCACGGCGGACGGATGCGCCGGCGACATCGGCTGTTTCCACACGTCTGCGGTCGGTCCGTGCGACGACGGCAACCTCTGCACGGAAAACGACGCGTGTCAGGGCGGCGCCTGCGCCGGCAGCAAGAAGCCCTGCGATGATGCGCTCTTGTGCACGTTTGACAGCTGCGACACCAAGACCGGCGACTGCCAGCACCTGGGCGATCCAGCGGCCTGCAACGACCAGAATCCGTGTACGTCTGACACGTGCGACCTGACCGCCGATTGCCAGCACGCGGTCAACGACGCCGGCGCCTGCGACGACGGCAACGTGTGCACGGACGATCTCTGCAAGAGCGGCAAGTGCATCTCCGTGGTGAAGTGCGATTGCGCGGCGGACGTGGACTGCGACGACAAGAACCCGTGCACGACCGACGTCTGCCAAGCCGGAAAATGCGTGGCCAAGGCCGCGGATGGCAACACGTGCAGCCCGGGCGACAAGTGCCAGAAGCCGGGGAGCGGCACGTGCAGTGGCGGCGCATGCCTGCCTGGCAACGCGCCCGTGGACTGCAGCGTGGTCGCGGATGCGTGCAACGCCGGCATTTGCGACGCCAGCACGGGCAAATGCCAGCCCGTCGCGAAGCCCGCGGGCACCGCGTGTGCGGACGGGGACGGCTGCACGACGGGAGACATTTGCGAAGGCGGCAAGTGCACCGCCGGCGCGCCTTTGATCTGCCCGCCCCCTGTCGATCAGCCGTGCAAGGAGGCGATTTGCCAGTCAACCGGCGCGGAAGGCCACGTTTGTCAGGCGTGGGCCAGGCCAACGGGCACGGCGTGTGACGACGGCCTGTTTTGCACCGTCGCGGAGCAATGCGACGCCAGCGGCGACTGCCTCGGCACGCCGTTCGCCTGCGGTTCGCCGTCCACCTGTCTGCTCGGGATGTGCGACGAGACGCAAAAAGGCTGCGTCTTCATCAACGCCGGCAGCACGACGCTCTGCGATGACGGCCTCTACTGCACCGTCGGCGACGCATGCAACGGCTCGGGCGCGTGCACGGGCGGCGCGCCGCGGGTCTGCGCCGGCGGGGCGTGCCTCACTGGCGTCTGCGACGAGCCGACCGATCAATGCCTCACAGAGGCCACTCCCGGCTGCTGCAGCACCGACGCGAGCTGCGACGACGGCTTCCCTTGCACAACGGACATCTGCAATGCCGGCGCCTGCGCGCACACCTCGAGCACAATCTGCTGCGCGCCGGTCCTGTGGGCCAACAGCTTTGACACCGCCGGGCTGGAAGGCATGACGCTCACCAACAGCAGCGGCAGCCCCGCGCTTGGCTGGCAGTTGCGCGCCAACTCCGTGTTCAACAGCGGCCCGTCGGCGCTCTATTACGGCAATCCCGCCGCCAACAACTTTGATTTCGGCGCCTCGTCCGGCATCGCCAGCACGCCGCCCATCGCCTTTCCGCCGTTCCTGTTCGCCTCGGGCACACTCAGCTTCGCCATCTGGTCTGACACGGAAAACGGCAACGGCTACGACCTCTGGAGCGTCAGCGCCATTGCCACGAGCCCGACCGGCGCAGTGACGACGACCGTGCTCCTGAACAAGCCGCAGGTCGCGACCATGGGCGCGTGGGCGCCGTTCAACGTCGCGTTGCCGACGACGCTCCAAGGCCAGAGCGTGCGCTTCGAGTTCTCGTTCAACACGGTCGATGCCGTGGCCAACGGCGGGCAGGGCGTCTATCTCGACGACATCAGCGTACAGGTGCCGTGCCTCTGAACGGTGCAGCGCAAAAGGACTTGGCGATCATGGCAAAACCAGAAGATTTTCAGTGGCAGTTGGGCGAGCCGTTGCCCGGCGACCGGGCGCTGCGGCCGACGTCCCAGCGGCTCGCGGGCAAGAGCGTGGCCCTGTGCGTGACGGGGGGCATCGCGGCGTACCGGACGCCGGGGCTCGTGCGCGAACTGCGGCGCGCGGGCGCGGACGTCTACGCGTTCACGACGCCAAGTGCGCTGCAATTCGTGACGGTGGATGCGCTGGAATGGACGACGCTCCACCCGGTCGTGCACGCGCTGGACGGCCGCGCGCAGCACGTGGAAACGCATCCCGACGCGTACCTGGTGGCGCCAGCGACCTACTCGACGCTCAACAAGCTGGCCGCGGGCGTCGCTGACAATGCGGTGACGACGACGCTCGCCAGCGCCCTGGGGCTGCTGGAGCAGGGCAAGACGCAGGTGCTGCTTGCGCCGACGATGCACGGCTCGATGGTCAATCCGATCCTGCGCGGAAGCCTGGCGCGGCTTGCGAACCTGGGTTGCGTCGTCATTGCGCCGCTGGCGCGCGATGGCAAGGCGACGCTTCCGGACGACGCGACGCTTGTGGAAGCGCTGGCCACGGCGCTGGGACGCTAACGCACGAAGAGGGGAGGACGCGCGATGTTGGAGCGGATGGTGTTGCTCGTGGGAGTGCTGGCGTCGGCGCCGGTCCTGGCGATGGACGTGACCGATGTGCAGGGTGGATGTGAGCCGTCGCTGGCGCACAAGCTGGTGCGGCAGGCGAGCGGCAAGCTGGAGCGCTGCGGTGCGACCGGGCAGGTGATGGTCCACGTTGCGCCGGACGGCCGCGTGGAAGGTGTGGACGCGGACGCGGACGCCAAGCCGTGCCTGACGGCGCGCATGGCCCAATGGCACCTCAAGATGCGGGAGGCGCGGCACTGTACGCTGCACCTGCGGACGGAAAGCGCGCAACGGCAGCTGCAAAAGGCCCAGGAAGCGGGGACCGCGGGTCATCCGGTCCTGGCCTCCACGCCGCTGGTTCCGGTGCCGCCGCCGTCGCCCCGTCCGGGTCTGACCAAGCCGCCGGCGACCGTGGCGCCTGATCCCGCACCTGCGGTGGCCATCGCTACCCAGCCGGCGACTGCCCCCGCCGAAGCCGCCAAGCCAGCCAAGCTGACCCGCGCTGAGAAGGCCAAGCAGCGGGCAGAGGCCATCCACGCCAAGAAGGCGGCCCTGGCGGCGGCGCGCGCGGCCAAGAAAGCGGCACGGGCAGACGCGATCGCCGCGAAGAAAGCCGGACACGGCGACGCGGTTCAGGCCAAGCGGAGCGCTGGGGCGGAAAAGCGCGCTGCGCGATTGGCGAGCGCCAAGGAAGCGAAGGCGGCCAAGGCGGCGAACGCCAAGGCGCAACGCGCGGCGCGGGCGGAGAAGCACGAAGCCGCCAAAGCCGCAGCCGCGGCCAGGAAGGCGGCCAAGCACGCGGCCAAGAAGCCGCGTCACGTTGACTGAACCTGTTGACCTGAGTCCGCTGCCAAAGTTCGTCGTTAAGACCTTGAGATCTTTGGTCGCGAGGCGCGCCCGTCGCCCGCGAAATTCTGCGCCACCCGCCGCGCTGGCTGGTCCGTCCGCGGCCGCTTGCGCTCCGCCGCGAGTCGTGGCACACACTGTTTCGCCATGACACGTCTCATCACGCACATTCAGCCCCGTTCCGCCGACTACCAGCGCAACCGGACGCATATGCTGGGTTTGCTCCAGACGCTCGCGGAACGGCAGCAGGCCGCGCGCGACGTCGGCGGCGCCAAAGCGGCGGCCAAGCTGGCCAAACGCAACAAGCTGGGGCCGCGCGAACGCATCGAGCGGCTGCTCGACCGCGACGGCAACTTTCTGGAACTCTCCCCGCTCGCCGCCTACGGCCAATACGACGGCGAAGCGCCCGGCGCGGGCTGCATCACGGGCATCGGCCAGGTCAGCGGCCGGTGGGTGATGATCACCGCCAACGACACGCGCGTGAAAGGCGGCGCGATCTACCCGCTCGGCGCGGACAAGATGATCCGCGCCCAGAACGTCGCGCTTGAGAACGGCCTGCCGTCCATCTCGCTTGTGGAATCAGCGGGCGCCAACTTGCTGTTCCAGGCTGAGCTTTTCGCGCCGGGCAATCGCGGCGGTCGGGGCTTCTGCAATCAAGCGCGGATGTCCGCCGCGGGCCTGCCGCAAATCGCGCTGGTGTTCGGCAACGGCACGGCGGGCGGCGCGTACGTTCCGGGCATGAGCGACTACACGGTGATGGTGCGCAAGCAAGCGCACGTGTATCTGGCCGGACCGCCGCTGGTCAAGGCGGCGACGGGCGCTGACGCGGATGACGAAGCGCTCGGCGGCGCCGACATGCACCATGAAGTCTCCGGACTGTGCGACTACATCGCCGAGGACGACGCGGACGCGATTCGCATTGGCCGGCAGATCGTCGCGAACCTCGGCAAGCCGCTGCATCCGGTGGCGCGCGCGACGCCCGAGGAGCCGCTGTACGATCCCGAGGAGCTGCTTGGCCTCGTGCCGCCCGAGCTGAAGATTCCATTCGACATCCGCGAAGTTATCGCCCGCACGGTCGACGCCAGCGACTTTGACGAATTCCGCCCCGGCTACGGCCCCACGCTCGTCTGCGGCTTTGCCCGCATTGACGGGTTCAACGTCGGCATCCTCGGCAACAACGGCCCGCTGTTCTCCAACAGCGCGCTCAAGGCCACGCACTTCATCCAGCTCTGCTGCCAAAAGCGCTTCCCGATCATCTATCTGCAGAACATCACCGGTTTCATGGTCGGCGTCGACGCGGAGCGCGGCGGCATCGTCAAGGACGGCGCCAAGATGGTCCACGCCGTCGCCACCGCCAGCGTCCCGCAGTTCACCGTGCTCGTCGGCGGCAGCTTTGGTGCCGGCAACTACGGCATGTGCGGCCGCGCCTATGACCCGCGCTTGCTGCTGACCTGGCCATCCAGCCGGATCGCCGTCATGGGCGGGGAACAGGCCGCGCGCGTCATGCGGATCGTCCAGGAAGAGGCGATGCGCAAGATGGGCGCGACCGCGGACGAAGCGCAGATGACGATGATGGAAGAGATGGTCAAAGGCGAGTTTGAGCGCCAGTCCGATCCGTACTTCGCCACGGCGCAGCTCTGGGACGACGGCATCATCGACCCGCGTCACACCCGCGCCGCGCTCTCGGTCGGCCTGCAGGCGGCCTGGCAGCGCGACATCATCGCTGAAGGCAAACCGCACTTCGGCGTCTTTCGGATGTAGGCGAGAGCAAGGCGAACGCACACTATGCAAAAACTGCTCATCGCCAATCGCGGAGAAATTGCCTGTCGCATCGCGCGCGCCGCCAAGGGCTTGGGCATCGCGACCGTCGCCGTGCATTCCGACGTGGACGCGCAATCGCCGCACGTCCGGATGTGCGATGAAGCGGTGTGCATCGGCACGGAAGGCAAGGGCAAGAGTCCGTACCTGAGCATTCGCGCGCTCCTCGCCGCGGCTGCGCAAACGGGCGCCGACGCCATTCATCCTGGCTACGGCTTTCTGGCGGAGCGCGCCGATTTCGCTCGTGAAGTGGTCGATGCCGGCCTGACTTGGGTCGGTCCGCCGGCGCTTGTGATGGAGCGCCTCGGCCGCAAGGACGGCGCCAAGGTGCTCGCGCGTTCGATCGGCGTGCCGGTCGTGCCGGGTTTTGAAATGGGCATCGTCGGCGGCCAGGACGCCGGTTCGCCATCGCCCGCCGCGGATCTCGATCTGCTGGACGCATGGCTGAACGACGATGCGCCGGCGATTGCGGGCAAAAAGCCGACCGCGGGCGGGTTGCCGGCCAAGCTGCAAAAAGCTGTGCAGGAAGTGGGTTTTCCGTTGCTCATCAAGGCCGTCGCGGGCGGTGGCGGCCGCGGCATGCGCGTTGTGCACGAGGCCGGGACGCTGATCGAGTCCCTGCGACTGGCGGCGCGTGAGGCCCAGGAGGCCTTTGGCGACGGCACGCTGCTCATCGAGCGCTACATCGAGCGCGGTCGTCACGTGGAGATCCAGATCCTCGCGGACGCGCACGGCACCGTCATCCATCTGGGCGAGCGCGACTGTTCGGTCCAGCGCCGCCACCAGAAGCTCATCGAAGAATCGCCGTCCCCGGCCGTCAAGCCGGAGCTGCGCATGGCCATGGCGCAGGCGGCCGTGCGCTTGGCCTCGGCCGTTGGCTATGTCTCCGCCGGTACTGTGGAATTCCTGCTGGACGACCAGACGGGCGAGTTCTATTTTCTGGAAGTGAACACGCGCATCCAGGTCGAGCATCCGGTCACGGAGCTTGTTACCGGCGTGGATCTGGTGACGTGGCAGCTGTGGATCGCCCGGCGGGTGCCGCTGTCGATGCGGCAGGTGGAAATCATGCAGAGCGGCCACGCGATTGAAGCGCGGCTGTGCGCGGAGGATCCGCAGGCCAATTTCGCGCCGCAGACGGGCGCGATCCTGCGCTGGAAGCCGCCGGTCGGCGAGGGCGTGCGCGTCGATCACGGCCTCAATGACCGCGATGCGGTGTCCGTGCACTACGACGCGATGATCGCCAAGATCCTCGCGTGGGGGCCAAATCGCGCCACGGCGATCGCCCGGCTGGTGCAGGCGCTCAAGCAGACGGAGATTCTCGGCCTGCGGACCAACGTCGCGCACCTGCTGCAAGTGCTGCAGGAGCCGGATTTTCAGGCCGGCAATTTCACGACGCACTACATCGAATCGCACCCCGTGGCTGACGATCCGCCGCTGCCCGACGCGGCGCTGCTGGCCGTCGCGCTTTGGCGGCACGCGCCGGGGCTGGTGAAGCGTTTTCGCAACAATCCCGCGCGTCCGGACGTGACGGTCGTGCAGACCCCGGGCGGCCAGACCGTCCACGTGGGGCTGCAGCACAAGGCGGGGCGGGAATTTCACTGGGGCGTCGCGCACACGCCCGATCCGCTGCTCTCCGCGCCGCTGCCGACGCCGACGCCGGTCGAGTGGCTGGCGAGCGACGACGCGGGCGTGACGTTTGCCACGCACGGACAGCGACAGACGTGGCGGATCGCCGCGGATGGCCAGCGGCTGTGGCTGCATTCGCCGCAGGGCGTGGTGTTCGCGGTCGTCGAGACGTCGCTGCTGCCGGAGCCGAAGCCGCCTGAAGCGGCGCCCGGATCGGTCGTTGCGCAAATCGCTGCGGTTGTGAGCCAAGTGCACGTGGCCGTGGGCGACAGCGTCGTCGCGGATCAGCCGCTGGTGACGCTGGAATCGATGAAGATGCTGACGATTCTGAAAGCGCCGCAAGCTGGCGTCGTGCGCGCGATCCTCGCCGCTGCTGGCGAGAGCGTGGCGGCTGGCGCGGTGCTTGTTGAAGTCGGCGAGCCCTGAACGCATCCTGTTTGCCTGGCCGGTCCGCTGGCCCACGAGGTTGTCATGTCCCGTCCCGTGATTCTGACCTGCGCGCTGACCGGCGTGCTGACCGACCCGGAAGTCCACAATGTGCCGGTGACTCCGGAGCAAATGGCGGATCACGCGGAGGAAGCCTGGAATGCCGGGGCGACGATCGTGCATCTGCACTTTCGCGATCAGGAGCCGGGCATGGGCCGCATGCCGTCGTGGGACGCGCAGGTCGCCAAGGACATCAGCGACGCGATCCGCGCGCGTTGCCCCAAGCTGCTGCAGAACTTCTCGACGGGCGTGATGGGCAAGGACATTTCCGGGCCGGTCGCGTGCCTGGAAGCCGGTCGTCCGGAGCTCGCCGCGCTCAACGCCGGAACGCTGAACTACCTGAAGAAGCGCTCGACGCCGGAGTGGGCGTGGCCGCCGATGGTGTTCGCCAATCCGGTGGAGAAGATCGAACAGTTCATCGCCGCGATGAATCGCCTGAATATCATTCCGGAATGCGAGTGCTTTGACACGGGCATCGTGCGCAGCGTCAAGATGTTCCAGGAGATGGGGATGCTGCACGATCCGGTGCACCTGTCCCTGGTGATGGGCGTGGCGTCCGGCATGCCAGCCGACCCGGATTGGCTGCCGTTGCTCGTCCGTGAGATGCCCAAGGGCGCAATTTGGCAGACGATTGGCATTGGTCGTCAGGAAGTGTGGGCGCTGCACCGGCGGGCGGCTGAGCTGGGCGGTCACGTGCGGACCGGTCTGGAAGACACGTTCTACCTGCCCAACGGCGAGAAGACCGGGTCCAACGGCGCGCTCGTCGCGGCGCTCGCCCAGACCGTGCGGCAGACGGGCAACGACGTGGCGACGATCGACCAGACGCGCGCGCTGCTTGGCCTGCCGGCGATCGCCTAGCGCATGCCGATCCGCGCGTGGCTGCTCGTGTGCCTGCTCGCGTGCCAGCGCAATCTCGACCCGCCGCCGCGCCCGCGGTCCCCGCCGCAGCCGCACCCGCAAGTGGCGACCGTCGATGAGCCGGAAGCGCCGACGCCCGTGGTGCCGGAGGCCGTGGCGCTACCGGAGCCGGCGACGGATTTCTTTGATTTCAGCGACGGTCGGCCGCGTCCGGGGGACTATCTCGTGTGGCGGCGGCAGGACGACTATCAGCCGGACACGACGTATTGGCTGGCGGTGCAGGCGACGTCAACGGAGCTGCTTGGCGAGCGCGACGGTCTGTGGATCGCCGCGCGCGACGCGATTTGGCACTGGGAGCCGGGGCAGGCGGACTTGCCGGTTTGCGCGCCGCTGGCGTGCGAGGAAGACGTGCCGCACTGCAAACCGATGGGCAGGACGGGCGCGGGCACGGTCGATCAGGCGACGTGGCAGGATTTGCTGAGTGAACGGTCCGCGACGGTGGGGCCGCACCTGCCGGCGATGGCCGCCGTTGGGCTCGGCGCGAAGGCGCTGCACGAGACCTGGCTGCCGCTGGCGGTGGTGAACGGCACGCTGCTGCTGCGCGTGGAGACGCATTGGCGCCTGTGCGACGGCGGCGGCGGTGGGCGTGTCCAGGTCAAGACGCTGGCGCCGCCGATGCCGACGATGCGGCCGCTGTTCATGACCGCGGCGACCCTGCCGGCCGAGCTGCGGGCGATGGCGGGCGGCAATGAAGCGACGTGGGGCGGCATCCACCAAGGGATCGACGACCAGGGGCGCTGGCACGTGCACGATGAATGGCTGATTCCGCTGCCGGCGGAGGTGTCAGAAGTCGCGGTCGAGTCGCTCTACGCCCAAGCGCGCATCCCGGCAGAACGATTGCCCGGCCTGCTCGCGGTCGACGCGCGCGAGTCGCCGCTGCTGCGCGGGGCCGAGCTGGCCAAAGGCGCCTCCGAGGACGACACGCCGCGCTGGGGATGGTCGCGCCTCCACGCCACGGGCGAGAAACGCGAGGCGCTGCGGCGGGTGTTTGCCGGCGAAGCGGCGCCGGAACTGTCCAAGTAGCTAGAGCTTCAGCGCCTTCTTCAGCGTCTCGATCGACAGATCCGGCGGCCGGTACTCCGGCTTCATCGTCGCCCGCGCCCCGCCCGCGTCCGCGCGCACGCGACCTTTTGCGCCCATGTCGAACTGCGCCAGCTTCAGCGGATCGGGCGACTTGTCGTAGTGCCACACGGTCTCCATCACGGACACGACGCCGAGGTCGAGGCCGACTTTCACCTTGGCAAAAAACGTCAGGATCAGGTTCAGCGCCGCCGACAGCCGCGCATCCACCGGCATGTCAAAGCCCAGCCCGCGGCGATTCACTGTCAGCGTCGGATTGGCGTCGATCGCCGCTTCCAGGTGCAGGTTCAACGCCGCGCGCAGCCCCGCCTGAACCGCCACAACAACCGCCGACACTTCCACCGAACCTTCCACGAACAGGTTCAGGTCGGCGTACGCCGCCGAGGACATCTGGCCAGCGACGCTCATTGACGCGAACGACGGGTCCATCAGGTCCACCGCGCCGCCAAGCGACAGGTTGCGCAGCGTCAGCGGCTTCAAGCCCACCGCCAGGCCCATGCCCGCCGCGACCTTCACCTTCACGTTGGGCGGCGTGTACACGAGGAAGCTCGCGTCCAGCAGCTTCAAGTCCTTGCGCCACGGCTCCGGCTTGAACACTTCAAACGGCCCGGGAATCGTCACGCCACCCGCCAGCTTGACATGGCCGTCGCTGTCGAGCGCCGCTGTTGCCTTGCCGCGGATGGTGTCGCTGATCTTGACGTCGACCTCGCCGCGGCCCGTCAACTTCTGGTCGCGCGCCACGGCGATGTCCAGCTTGCCCTGGACGCGCTCGTGCGGCTGGAATTGCACCTCGCCGGCGCCGTAGAGCAGGGGGCCGTTGCCGGTGTCCTCGTAATTGACCTGGAACGTGCCGCGGCCGATCTTGCCCGCGTCGATCTGCGCGCTCCCGCTCGCGCCCGCCAGTCGTCCATCGACGATGCTCGCCGACAGCGTCGCGTCCGTCACTTTTGCCGGTCCCGCGGTCCACGGCTTGATTTGCTGCACCGTGCCTTGGCCGCTGAACGTATTCCGTGCCAGGTCGATCTCGCCGCCGACTTTGCCGCGCGCGATGCCGGGCAGCTCCACGTCCACCTGGCCGGCGACCTGCGTGAGCGCCTCGCCATCGATCCGCGCGCTGACCTCGCCGCCGGTGATCTTGACCTTGCCGCCCGCCAGCGCGCGCGCTTCCGTCAGTTTGAGGCTCGCGGCGCCGTTGAGGCTTTCCAGCGTCGAGCCGGCGTCGATCTGCACGGTCCCTTTGCCCCAGCCGTACACGGTGATTTCGGCATGGCCGCCAAAAGACGCCAATTCGTTCTGCTTGAAGTTGGCCAGCACTTCGCCGCCAGACAGCTCGGCGAACCGGCCGATCTTGCGCGGCGTCGTCAGCTTGATGCCGGCCTGACCGTCAAAGGCGTCGAGCTTGGAGCCGTGTTCGAGCGTGACCCAGCCCGTGCCAAAGCCTTTGACTTCGCCGTCGGCGCGGCCCCAGACCGACGTCAGTTCGTTGGCTTCAACCTCCGCGCCCAAGCTGCCGCGCGTGAGCGTGACCAACGGACCAAGGTGTTTGGGCGTCGTCAATTCGAGCTTGCCGCCGCCGGACAGGTTGTCGGTTTTTGAGCCGTCGCGCACGCCCAGCTCGCCCGTGCCCCAGTCCCGGATGGCGAGCTTGGCCACGCCGCCAAAGTCGGCGAGTGTGGATTTGGCGACCCGCGCGCGCAGGCGGCTGCCCGGGAGCACGCTGAGAGGGCCCGCGAGCGCGTGCGTCTGGGTGACGTTGAGGGACGCTTCGCCTGCCACATCGGCCAAGTCCGCAGCCTCAAAGCGCAGGTTGCCCGCCAGCCAGCTGTCAAAGGCCACGTCGACGTTGCCGCGGTACAGGTCCACGGCGTTGTCAGCGAATTCCGCGTCCAGCACGGAGCCCTTGCGCAGCGCCAGCAAACCAAAACGCTTCTCGGTCTCCACCTGCAGCGTGGCGTGGCCTGCGAGGTGCTCCAGCCCGCCTTCGCCCTGCGCCGTCACGTTGCCCGTCAGCCATTTGTCGTAGCGCACGGCCGCCGCGCCCCGGACACCGTGCAAGCCAGTCGCGTCAAACTGGCCGTCCAGTATCCCGCCTTTGAGCAGGTCGATGCGCGCGCCCAGCGGCTTCTCTCGCACCACGCCGACCGTCGCCTCGCCCTTGAGTTGCGCCAGCGTCGCGCCGCCGTCCAGGTTCAGCTTGCCCTCGACGAAATCGCTGTAGCGGAACCCGACCATCCCTTGCCACTTGGCCAGCTCGCCGTTCTCAAGCGTCGCGTTCGCCCGGCTGCCGCGGAGCAGCGTCACGTTGCCGCCCAACGGCTTGTCCACAAGCGTGCGCACGTCCGCCTCGCCCGCGAGGCTCTCCGGCGCGACGTCGCGATCCAGCCGCACCCGGCCCTCCACCCACTTCTGCCACTGGAACGCCGCGTCGCCGCGCACTTTGTCCAGCTTGTTGGCCGCGAACGTCGCGCTCAGTTGGCCGCCCGGCTGGAGCGTGACGTTGCTGCCCGCGGGACGTTCCGCCGTGACGACACCCGCGCCAGTGCCGGCGACGTTTTCCAGCGTACTCGCGCCGTCGACTGTCAGGTTGCCGCGCAGCCAGTCCTGATACCGCCAATCGACAAGCCCGCCGAACATCGCGAGCTTGCCGCCTTCCATCCGCGCGCGGAGGTCGCCGCCTTTTTGCAGGGTGAGCGCGCCCAGCGGCCGATCTTCCTGCAGTTGCAGCGTCGCATTGCCGGTCACCGCCTTCAGATCCGCGGTCGGCTCCAGGTGCACGGAGCCCGCGAGCCAGCGCGCGTAGTCGACAAGCGCCAGGCCGGAAACGTCGCTCACCGCGTTCTGCTTGACCGTCGCATGCACCGCGCCGCCCTTGCGCAACGTCAGCGC
This sequence comes from uncultured Myxococcales bacterium, assembly GCA_903842345.1. Taxonomy (GTDB): domain Bacteria; phylum Myxococcota_A; class UBA9042; order UBA9042; family UBA9042; genus CAIYBN01. The sequence goes on along the minus strand of CAIMLR010000014.1, from coordinate 94,494 downwards.
CTCGCCCAGCGGTTTGTCCGCCAGCAGCGCCAGATCCGCGCTGCCATCCAGTTGCTGCAGCGTCGCGCCGGGCGTCAGCGTCACGGCGCCACTCAGCCAATCGTCCAACTGCGCCGCAACCACGCCGTGAACCTGGCTCTGCGCGACCGGTTGTGCGCCATCGAGCTGCGCCTGCACATGACCGCCGGCCTTGAGCGTCACGTGGCTGCCCAGCGCCTTGTCCGTCAGCAGTCGCGCGCTCGCCTCTCCGGCAAATGGCCCGCTCACCGGCGTTCCCGGTTTCAGCTCCAGCGCGCCGCCCAGCCACGCGCCATGCTGCCACTCGACACGACCGCCCAGCGACTCCGGCCGCCCATCGCGCACTTCCAGCGTCAGCGCGCCGCCCGGCAGGAGGGAAGTCTCCTGGATCGGCTTGGTCGGCGCCGTCAGGCGGGCGTGGGCAGTGCCTGTCACGTTCTCCAGCTGGGACTTGTGCACCGTCAGCGTTCCATCCGCGCTCAGCGCCGCGCTCTGGAGCGCAAAGGCCGCGGCGCCATCGACTTCTCCCAGCTTGCCTGCCTGGACGTCGACCTGGAGGGTCCCGCCGCGCTGCAACGTCAGGCCTCCCGCCAGCGGGTGATCTGCCGTCACGGTCGCGGTCAATTGGCCTTCTGGCGCCTCGAGCGTCGCGTTCTGCGCGTGCAGCGCGCCCTCGAGCCACGCGCCATAGCGCATGCGGAGGTCGCCGGTCACCGCGCCGGGCTTGCCTTGCCCGACCGTCGTCTTGAGCGCGCCACCGCGCAGCAGGGCAAAGCCACCGGGCAGCGGCTTGTCCGTGAGCAGCCGGACGTCCGCTTCCCCATTCAGATCGGCCAGCGTCGACTTGCCCGCCAACGCCACGCGGCCCGTCAGCCAGTCGCCTTGCTGCCAGCCAACGGTGCCCGACCACGCCGTAGGCACGCCGCCGACGAACTCCACCTCCGCCGCGCCGCCAGGCAGGAGCTTGGTGCCACCCGCGAGCGGCTTCTCGGTCAGCAGTCGCGCGTTGGCCTTGCCCTGCAGCGTCTCGAGCTTCTCCGCGTCCACTTCCGCCGTGCCGGCCAGCCAATCCGCCAGTTGCCAGCGCACGCCGCCTTTGACGTGAGCCAGCGCGTTCGCCGCCACGTCGACCTGCAGTTGGCTGCCCGCCCGCACTTTCAGCCCAGTCGCGCCCATCGGTTTGTCGGCGAGCACCTGTGCGCTGCCTTTGCCGCTCACGTTGCTCAGGCTCGGCGTCGGCGCCAGTTCCAGGGTCCCCTCCAGCCAGCCGTCCAGCCCATACCGGGCCGCGCCAGTGAGTTCCGTCACCTGACCGCCGGCCACCTTCGCGCTCAGCTTGCCGCCCGGCAGCAACTTCATACCGCCCGCGAGCGGCTTCTCCGTCAGCAGCGTCACGCTCGCTTGGCCTTCCAGCTTGTCGAGCGCCATCGGCGCGTCCGCGTGCAGCGTCCCGCCCAGCCAATCGGCCAGTTGCCAGTTCAGCGTCCCGCCCAGCGTCTTGACCTGACCGTCCTGCAGCGTCGCCCGCAGATCGCCGCCGCGCCGCAGCAGCACTTCGCCCAGCCGTTTGTCCTGAGCCAGCGTCGCCGTCGCATCGCCCGTCGGTTTGGCCAAGGGGGACGCCGTCACCGCCACGTCGCCGCGCAGCCAGCCCTGCGCCGTGAATGCGAGATGGCCTGCAACCGGGCTGTCGCCCAGCGCTTTCTGGGTATCCACGTCCACTGCCACGGCCCCGCCGCGCTCCAGCGTGAGGCCCGCGCCCACGTCATGCGCCACGCGGATGCCCGCCTGCGCGCGACCCGCCCACTTGTCCGGCTTGCCTTCCTGCAGCTCCAGCGCGCCATCCAGCCAATCCTGCCAACGCACCGCCGCGTGGCCACGCAGCGTCTCCAGCTTGCCCTCGACGATGTTGGCTTCCAGCGCGCCACCAGCCTGCACCGTCCAGTTGCCGAACGCTTGGGCCTGCGCCACCGTCGCCTGCGCCCGCCCCGTCGGCGCGACCGCCTTGCCAGAAGCGCCAAGCGCGATGTTGCCCTTCAGCCACTGTCCGTAGCGCCAACTGACGTCGCCGGCGACGTTGCTGACCTTGTTGGCCGCGAGCGTCGCCTGCAATTGCCCGCCGCGCTGCAATTCAATGCCGCCGGGAATCGCCACCGGCTGCCGCAAGTTCGCCGTGCCGCTACCGCTGATGGAATCCACCGTCGACGGATCCAGCGTCACCGTCCCCTCCAGCGCGTCCTTCCACTGCCAGCCGGCTTGGCCCGTCAGCGCCTTCAGTTCATTGCCCGCGACCTCCGCCTGCAGCCGCCCACCGCGCCGCAACGTCAGGTCGCCAAACGGCTGGTGGCGCAGCAGGCTGGCCTCCAACTGGCCGGAGACCACGTCCAGTCGGCTCGCGTCCACGTGCAGCTTGCCGCGCAGCCAGTCGTCGTAGCCGACAATCACATCGCCGGTCAGCGCGCCGATTTTGCCGGCATCCACGCGCGTCGTCAGCGCGCCACCTGCCTCCAGCACCAGATGGTCGTTCAGGCGCTTCTGCTGGGCGAGCGTCGCTTTGGCTTCGCCGCGCAGGTTGGCCAGGCCGTCACTGTCCTGCAGCGTCGCCGTCCCGCGCAGCCAGCCGTCGTCGCCGTACAGGAACGCCACGTCGCCGGAGAGCGCGCCGGGCTTGCCGTCCTTCAGCGTCGTCGCCAGCTTGCCACCCGGCTGGAGCGTCAGCGGTCCAACCGTCTTGGCCGCGGCAATCCGCGCCGTCGCATCGCCATCGACCTTGGCGAAGTCTGCCCTCACATCCGCCGTCACCTGACCCGCCAGCCAATCCGCATACTGCCAGCCCAGCGTGCCATGCAACGGCCCCAGTTGGTTGCGCGTCACGCTCGTTGTCAGGTTGCTGCCCGCGCGCACCACAAGCGCGCCATCGCCCACCGGCTTGTCCTTCACAAGCTGCAGTTCCGCCGTGCCGCTCAGCGCCTCCAGCGTCGCGTGACCGCCTTCGGGCACGTCGATCGCACCGCGCAGATCGCCGACCCGCGTCGACAGCTTGCCCCACACTTCCGTCAGCACGTTGTTCTCGAGCTTGCCGCCGATGCCCGATCCCTGTTGCACCGTCAGCGGACCCACCGCGCGATCGGCGAGCAAGGCCGCTTGCAGCGTGCCCGACACCTGCGCGAGGTTTGGATCGAACTGGCCGTCCACATCGATGCGGCCCTTGGCCAGCCCGGCGATTTCCGCTTCCAATGCGCCGCCCAGTTTGACGCTGACGTTGCGGCTCAACGCGCCGGACACGCTGCCGCCGGGGAGGATCTTGATGCCGGGGCCGCTCAGCGGCGCCACGACGCGGCCATCGATGCTGCCGGAGATTTCCTGGGGCGACGACGCGCCGGCGATGTGCAGTGCGCCTTCGACGACTGGCGTGCCGCCTGGGGCAAAGGCGTAGCCGACGTCGCCGGACAATTGGGAGAGCGCCGCGCCTTCCACGTGGGCGGAGATCTGGCCGCCGCGTCGCAGCAGGAGCGAGGGCGGCAACTTGCGATCGGACGCCAGTTTGCCGGTCAGGTCGCCGCGAAACGTGCTCGCCGACGCCGCCTTGACCGCCGCGGTGGCTTCCAGATGCCACGCCGCGCCGTCGTTCGCCGTACCAAAGGCGACGTTGGCCTCGCCTTCCAATTGGTCCACGCCGCCGGGTGTCAACTGAGCCGCCAGCGACCCGCCCGGCAGCAACTGCACCGGCCCCAGCGTCGTCCCTTTGCCGACCACGCTCGCGTGCACGGGACCCACGAGCGACGTGCGCGTGCCCGCCTCCGCGTGAACGCTACCCGCCAGCCAATCCTGCCACAGGAACGGCACGTCGCCGGCGATGTTGACGAGCTGCCCCGCGCGCAACGTCGCCGCGAACTTGCCGCCCGGCGTAACCGCGAGCTTGCCCGGAATGACCTCCAGCTGCCGGATGATCTGCGCCTGACCGACGCCCGCCACCTGATGCGGGTCCGCGTCTGTGACGTCCACCTTGCCTTGCAGCCAATCGTCGATCTGCCACACGACCGGCCCGGAAATCCGGGTCACGGCATTCTGGCTGATTTGTCCCGACAGCCCGCCGCCGGGCAGCAGTTGCAGCGTCGGCGAGATCGCCAGTGGCTTGTCGATGTTGCCGCGCCATCGGCCGTCCACAAGCGTGGGCGTCGACTTGTCACTCAGCGCGACAATGCCGCCGATCCAGCCCGCGACGCCCGCCTCGCTGGCCGCCCAATTGGCCTCGCCGCCGAGCCGATCGATGTGCGACGCGGTCATCGGCATGGTCAGGTCGCCGCCCGTCTTGAGTTGCAGGCCGCCCGCGAGGTTTTGCGCAGTCGTCACGCGCGCCGCGGTCACCGTGCCCGTGAGGCTGTTGATGCCCGCGCCGTTGGACTTGCCGTCGAGCATGCCGCGCAGCCAGCCGGTCCCGGCACCGTAGCGCACCGGAATTTGGCCAGAGATGCCCTCGGCAGTGTTGCCGCGAACGGGAACGGTCACGCTGCCGCCCGCGACCAGCGTTGTCTCCGATCCGCCGAGCGGCTTGTCGGCCAGAATGGCGCCCTGGAACGCGCCCGTGACGCTCTCCGTGTTGCCGCTGTCGACACGCAGCGCGCCTTTGGCCCAGGTGTCCAACTCCGCGGCCACGGTGCCACTCAGCCGGGCGATCGCGCCGGCGGCAAGGTCGACGCTCAGCCCGCCCGATGGCAAGAGCGCGATTTTTGGATCGCCCGTCAGTTCGCGGCGTTTTAGCACGCTGGCGCTGCTTGTCTCGGTCGGGCCGCTCAGGCTGGCGTCCGTGCGCAAGGTGACGGCGCCGCCCAGGGTCGTCCCGGAGCGCCAGTTGAGCACGGAGCCGGCGTCAAAGCGGTTGATGGCCACGCCCGGGGCGAGCCGCGTCTTGACCGTGCCGCCCTTTTGCCAGCTGAAATCGCCCGCGCCGACGATCGGCTTCTTGAGCGTCGCCTCGGCTGGTCCGGCGATGCCGCTCTTGATCGACGCGCCGTCCTTCGCAGTGACGGCCGCGACGCCTTCCAGCCAGTCCTGATAGCGGAATGCCGCCGATCCCGTGAAGGCGTTGAAATCCGAGTTGACGAAGTCGACGGCCAGCTTGCCGCCCGGAATCAGCGTCGCGTTGGAGAGTTGCTTCTCAGCGATCACCGCGCCGCTGGATTGGCCCTGCAAATCGCTGAAGTTGAGCATTTGGCCGGCGACCGCGACGTCGCCTTTCAAGAAATTTTGGAACAAATAGACGAGCTTGCCGCTGTAGCGGGTCGGCGTGGAGTTGGCGATGGCGACCCGCAGCGCGCCTTTCTCACCCGGCTGCAGCACCACGTCGCTGTTCCCCGGAAGCGGCTGCGCGGCGATGACCTGCGCATCCAGCGTCCCGTCGATCTGGCGGATATCAGTCGTGCCCTTGGGGATCTGCGCCTCGCCGGCCAGCCAATTGGCGTACTGCCAGTTCAGCGTGCCGCCAACGCCGGTGAAACGCCCGCCGTCCAGCGTGCCGTTCAACGTGCTGCCGGGCTGCGCCATCAGCTTTTGACCGCCGGTCGTCGCAATCGGGAAGGGCGCGCCGACGTCCGTCTTGCCCTGGCCGCTCAGCTGCTGCAGATCCTCGATCGGCGCGGCCGTCGCCACCTCGCCGCGGAAACCTTCGTGCTGCCACGCGAACCGGCCAGAAAGCGCCTTGAACCGGCTCGCCTCAAACGCGACGTTGAACACGGCCTTGTCGTCGGGGAGCAGCTGCAGCGGCGCGGTCAGCGTCACCGGCTTGATCAGCGTCGCCGTTGCCGATGCGTCGATCGCACTGAAATCGTTGAGCGCGTCAAACGCGAGCTTGCCCTTCGCGATGCCGGCCCAGCCGATGTCCGCGTGCCCCTGCGCTTTGTCGGCAACGTTGTCCGCGAGGTGGACGGCGAATTCGGCGGCATGCACTGCAATGTCGCCCCACGTCTGCGCGCGCGTGGACTTGGCCGTGCCCGCGCCCGTCAGCTTGCGGGCATCCGGGCTTGCCGTGAGCGCCAGAACGCCCTTGGCAGCGTCCCGATAGGCAAAATCAACCGTACCGCCGACGATCTCGACGACGCTCCCCAGCACCTTCAGGCTCATCGCGCCCTTGGAGACCGTGACGTCGCCGAGAGGCCGTGGCGCGACGAGCGCGGCCGTTGCCGTCGCCTGGATGGCTTGCTGCGACGTGCCGACCTGCAGTGCGGCTTTGCCGACCATCTCCGCGCCGAGGCGAAAATCGGCCTGGCCCGCGATCGCGGTCACCACGTCGGCCGCAACCGTCACGCCCACATCGCCTTTTTCGACAGTCGCCTCGCCTTGCACGATGGGCTGCGCCAGCGGTCCCTGCACGGTGAAGCTGCCGGCGTTCCGGGCCAGCTCAAAGTCGCCCTGGAATGTGCCGGAGAACGTCCCGTCAAACGTCCCGGCGCCGGTGCCGCTGACCTTGGCGAGGGCGCTGTTGGTGATGGCGCCCGTCACGTCCGCGCTGCGCAGGGCCAGTTTGCCGAACGCCGCGGTGCTCCTGGCCGCGTAAGTCGCGCTTCCGTTCAGCTTTTCGCCCTCGCTTGACCACTGCACGTTGGCCGTGCCGAGGCCCTTGCCCATGGCCGGGACGTCCAGGCCCAGCGCGCCGCTCAAGTCCAGTTTGCCGGCGCCGCTGAGTTGGCCGGCGAGCGTGCCGCCTTGGGCCGCCGCGCCTTGGCCCAGTGCGATCTCGGTCCTGACCGTGACGCTCGCCGTGCCGGTCAGTTGATCGCCGTCGAGACGCGCGGCCAGCATGCCGGCGCCGAACGGATCGACGCGCAGGCCAAAGCTTCCGGCGCCGCTGGCCTTGCCGGCGCTGTCCACCTGGACGTCCAGCGCGCCCGTTGTCAGCCATTTTTGCAGCGCGGGATGGCGGACGTCGGCGGCGGTGAGCCGCGCGGTGCTGACGGCGCCCGTCGCGGCGATGCGCGCCTGGCCGGTCACGTCAAAAAGTCCGCCGACGGTCAGCGCCACCTGCGGCAGCGCGCTCGCCACCGTGCCATCGCCTTGAATCGCCAGCGCGATGGATTGACCGCGCACCGTCTTGCCCAGCGCGACGGCCGCCCACGCCGTTCCGCCGATGAACTGTCCCGTCGTCGGCGAAAACCGCAGGCGCGCTTGCCGCTCCAGCTTGATGCCCGGAATGCCGGGATCCGCGATCGTCGCCATGTGCTCGAGCGTGCCCGCGGCCAGCTTGGGCAGCCGCACCTGCATCGTCTTCCCCGCCAGCAGCAGTTGGATCCGCTCGGGCGGCGTCGCGGCGGGTGCTACGGCCGGGCCATCGTTGCGGTACAGCGCCTTGCGCGCCGGATCCTCCGCGATCCCCGTCACTTCCTCGCCTGCCAGCACCGCGTCCGTCGCCGCGCGCGCCTGTTGCTCTTCCTTGTCGCCCGCGCGGGAAACGCCCGCTGCGCCGCGATCCGCCGCCGAACGACCGCCCATCTGCACGACGTGAACGACTTCCTCCGCGAGGATCGTCTGCTTCTCGCCGTCCGCCAGGTGCGCGGCTTGGCCCAGCACAATGTCCCGTCCTTGCGCGAACGCGCGCGCGCCGTGCAGGTCCGCCAGCGTCTCCGCGCCCGCGCCTTCATGCACGCGGACGCCCGCGAGCGACGCACCCAACGCCTGCTCCGCGCGATCGCGCACGCCCGCCGCCAGGGGCGCACCGGCGCCGAGCACGTGCCGCACGTCAGCCCCCGGCGTGTGCGCCACCGCCGCAGCGTCTGGCGTCGCGCCATAAGGCTGATCCGCGAGTGGGGTCTGGCCAAAAGCCGCGCGCGCCGCTTCAGGCTCGGCAAATGCCGCAGGTGCCGTTGGGGGTGCCGCGACTTCGGCCGCAGACGCAACCGCCGGCCCCGCCGCCTGCGCCGGAGCGACCGCCGCCGCGGCCGCCATCACCGCCGCCGGAGCGTCCGCTGCGGACGGCGCAGCAACGACCGGAGGCGCAGCCGACGCGTGATCCGTCGCGGCCTCAGCGGCTTGGGGCGCGGCACCGCCCGATGCTGCCACCGTTGGCGTTGTCGGGGCTGGCAGCGGCGCCTGACCGGCGACCGGCGCAACCGGACTCTCCGCCACTGTTCCTGCTGGTGCTGCCGCTGCGTGCGGCGCAGTTGTCGTCTCAGCCGTGGGCGCTGCTGTCGGCTGCGGACCGGGTGCGCTCGCCGTCGCGACGCCGGGCAGAGCGGGCGTTGGTGCCGCATGGACAGCCGGTGCGGCGTCGGGGATCGCGGCGGCGACCGCCACTTCGCGCACATCGGCACGCGGCACGGCGACCGCGGGCGCTGCGCGTTCCGCAGCAGTCTGCGCCGGGGCTTGAGCTGGCGGATTGCTCGCGACGGGTGCCGACCGGACCTCGGCGATCGCGGTCTCCGCCCCCACCGGCGCTTGCGTCTCGCGGTTGGCTGGCGCGGCAACGGCGGCATGGGCGGGCGCGGCGACCGTCGCAGCCGTGACTGGAGGCGGTGTCCCGGCTGATCGCGCCGCGGCCAGCGTATCGGCTTGCGCGGGCTGCGGAACGGCGGCACGCGGCGCGGCGTCTGGCGTCCGGTTGGCCGCTGCTGGCAGCTCAGGACCGGGGGACGGCCGCACGTCGACGGCTGCTGGCGGCGCCGCTGACTTCGCATGCGGCGCCTCCACTGGCGACGGTGCGGCGATGGCGGGCGGCGCGGGCTGCACAGCGATCGGCGTCGGCGCGGCCGCCGGGGCGGGTGTCTGTTGCGCTTGCGCCTGGCCAGCCGTCGCCTCCGCGGGCGTGGGAGCTGGCGTCGCCAATTGCGGATCCGGCGTCGGCACCTGCGCGCCCGCCAACTCCGGATTCACGGCCGGCACATTCGGTCCCACCGTCGCGGGTGCCGCCGTCACGGCTTGGGGCGTCATCGCCGCCGCGGCTTGTTGCGCGCCGCCCGTCGCGCCCGGGCCTTCCGGGATCTGCGCGTTCAGCGCCTCCGGCTTGACGTATTTCAGCAGCTCCGGGCTGCCCGCAGGCAGCGCCTTGATGCGCGCCAGCTCCGCCGTCGGATCGCGTTGTTGGGCCTGGGCCGCGGCGATCTTGCCGCCGAGACCGCCGACGACATCCAGTCCGGAACCGCCCAGCGCTGGCAGACTCGCCGGGCGATTCGCCGCCGCCGCGCCCGTTTCAGCCGGCGGAATCGCCGGTGCAGGCACCTTCTCCGCGGCCTCGTCGCGCATCGTGTGGGCGTGGACGGGCCGACGCTTCTCCGCAGAATCACGCGTTTGGGTCGGCATGCGGCTCAACTCCGGAACGTCAGGCGCAAAAGGCCCAGAGTCGTTGTAGTGTGACGCGTCGCGAACGGCAAGCTGCAGCCGTGCGCGTGGGGTGCGCATGCCTCACGCGGGCGCGCTATGCGGGCGCGCGCCGTTCTGGCAGGCTTGTCACCAGTTGAACGCGCCGGAAGGAGGTTGCATGTCCCGTGCCCGATGGATTCTCAAGCGGTCGCTGCCGCTTGCCGCAGCGCTGGCAGCCTTGACGTTGACGGCCTGCGGCGGATCGCAAGCGCAGGTGGCCGCGGTCGCGTCGTCCGGCGCGTCGCCAGCCGTGGCCAGCCCGCAGGACGCTGATCGGCTGCTTGAACAAGCGCGTCTGGAAGCGGTCGCCAAGCGCGGTGCGGTCATCGCGCTCTTGCAGGCGGATTGGTGTCAGCCGTGCAATGAGCTGCAATTCCGCGTGCTGGATACCAATGAAGGCAGGGCGTTGGTTGCGAAGCACGTGCTTGTCGCCCTCGATTTTGACCAACCCCTGGGCGGCGCGGTGGCGAGCCGCTTGCACGTCCTTGGCCTGCCCACGACCGTCGTCTTGCGGCCTGAAGGTCGTGAATTGCGGGAATTCGCGCGGATTGAAGGCTTTGAGCACCCCGATGCCTACCGCGCCGCGCTCGCGCAAGCCCTGACCCGCGCCAATCCCGCGCCGCAGGGTTGTGCCAATGCCGACGATCGGCCTCTTGACGCGTCGCGCCCCGCGCCGCTCCTGATCGCCGACGCCGAGTGTTTGGCGATGCAGCTTTCGACCGACCGCGGCGAGGGGGCGGCATCGCAGTTGCACGCGTTCCTCGACGACCCGGCGCAGCTCGCGCAGGTGGAAAAATGGCCGGAAGACGTGCGGGAGCGGCTGATCAGCGTGGCGCAGGGGCTCGGTCGTTACGACAGCCGCGTGGCGCAGAACCAGGTCCGCGCGGCCAAGCTGTTCGGCGCGCTCCTGGCGTGGCCGGGGACGCCGCCGTCGACGCTGTCCAGCCTCGTGTTCTGGCAAGCGCGTTGTCTGGCCAAGGCGGGTGACGGGCAGGGCGCGGAACGCGTGCTGGACGCGTGGATCACCCACGAGAACGGCTCGGCGGCGGCGCGGTTGCTTGCGGCGGACTTGATGGTCCACGAGCACGTTGCGCCGGAGCGCGCCAAACGCCTGCTGGCGGATCTGCTGAACGCCGATCCGGGCGACCATTGGGCGCACTACCTGGCCGGCGAACTGGCGATGCAGCTGGGCGATCGCGATGGCGCGCGCAAGCACCTTGCCGCGGCCAACCACTTGAAGCCCGGCGTCGCGCTCTACATCCGCCACTTTCTGCGGGTGAGCGGCGATTCCGTTCACGTCGAGTAGCCGCTACTTTCCGGCGCGCGCCCCGTCATTTGGCCGCGCCTGCTGCGGTCCGCCCATTTCCGCCATTCCCAACGGCCGCCGCGCGCCCTTGCGCGGACCTGACCACACGTGGAGTTGCCAATCGATTTTGGCCTTCAGCGCCGGCTCAGCCGCGTCTGGCGGCGGTTCGCGCTGGATGATGTGCGTCGCGGCAACAACGTCGCGCACCCGCCGAATCGCATACGTCGCCGGGTCCGCCTGCGGTGCTTCGGCGTCTTCTGGCAGCACCGGCAGTTCCTCGTCAGACATGACAACCTCCGCTCCCGAGTGTGAAACGCGCGCATCGGGCGTGCAACCGTTTTCCGCCGACCTACCGGCGCACGGCGGATACTGCTACCATGGCGGCCCCGGAGGTTGTGGATGCGTAAGGTCTCATGGTTCTTGATGGGTTTGACCCTTGTCGCCGCGGCGTGCGGTGGCAAAACGGCCGACGTCGGCACGGCCAATGACGGCGCCGATGTCGCTGTGGATGTCGCCGTCGATGCCGCGCAAGATGCGACTGCGACGGGTTGCGCGGCCTGCACGGCCAGCCAGTTCTGCGAACCCGCGACCGCCGCCTGCAAGGACCGCGTTGACGAAGCGACCGCGGCGGGCCAACGCACGGGCTGCGCTTTTGGCGCCGGCGACAAGGCTGATCGCACGATTGGCAAGGAGTGGCCGATAGGTGACGCTATTCCCATCAAGCATTTCGTCATTGTCATGATGGAAAATCGTTCATTTGACAGCTATTTTGGCGCTGGCAAAAAGTTCGGACTTGACGTCGATGGGTTCCCCGACGGCGCCAGCAACCCTGACGCCACGGGCAAGGCCGTCCCGATCTTTCACACCCAGGAAGCCTGCATCGCCGACGTCGCGCACGGGTGGACCAAGACGCACCAGCAGATCGACGGCGGCAAGATGGACGGCTTCGTCACGACCAACGACCCGAACGGCACGCGCGCGATGGGCTACTTCGACGGCACGGATCTGCTGTTCTATTACGGCGCGGCGCAGGCGTTCGGCATCTCCGACAATCACCATTGCTCGGTGCAAGGGCCTACGTGGATCAACCGGCTGTACTTTGCGTCGGCGACGAGCTTTGGTCTCACCGCCAACAAGCTGCCGCCCGCGGACGTGATGGATTCGCACCCGAACCAGTTGATTCTCGCGCAGTTGGATCAGGCGGGCGCCGATTGGCGCGTGTACAAGACCGACCTGAGCGAGTTCATGCTCTACCCGAACTACATCGCCCAGGACGCCAATGCGGCGCGGCTGCTGTCCGTCGATGACTTCTTCAAGGACGCTGCGGCGGGCACGCTGCCGGCGGTGTCGTTTGTCCAACCGTCGTTCACGACGACGGGCGGCGGTCGCAACGATGAGCATCCGCCGGGCACGCCGTACACGGGCGAACAGTGGACGCACAAGATCGTGACGGCGCTGATGGCCAGCCCGAACTGGAAGGATTCAGCGTATATCCAGACCTACGATGAGCACGGCGGTTTCTACGACCACGCGGTCCCGCCGCCCGCTTGCAAGCCGGACGACATGGCGCCGCAACTGACGCCCACGGACGTGAAAGGCGAGTTCGACGGGATGGGCGTCCGCGTCCCGCTGTTGGTGATTTCTCCTTGGTCAAAGCCGGGCTATGTGTCTCATATTGCTACGGAAAATACCTCGGTTATCCGCCTGCTGCAGACGCGCTTTGGCCTGGGCGCCATGACGGCGCGCGACGCCAATGCGTGGCCGCTCCTGGACTTCTTCGACTTCAGCAAGCGCGCGTTTGAGACGCCTCCGACGCTCCCGGAACCCAAAGCGATGACCGACGTCATCGCCGCGTGCGTCAAGAAATTCTAGGCAAGCTCGCTGCCAACGCCACGAACTGCCCGTGGATTGACGGCCAAGCCCTTTGCACGACACCGTGCCATTGGTATCGTAACCGCATGGTCGACCCCGCCCTCGCCACCGCAGTCCGTTTTGCCGACGGGTGCCTGCGAGCGCGGCGCTGGCTTGTCGCGTTGTGCTGCTTCTGCTGCGCGTTGGCCGCCGCGCCAGTTTGGGCCGCGGATCCAGCGGATGGCACTGAGTTGCGCAAGGCGGAAGCTGCGGCGACGGAAGCCAAGGTCTTCTTCAAGGCCGGCCTTTTTGACAAAGCGTCAACCAAGTTCATGGAAGCATTCGCGATTTCCAAGCGGCCGTCGCTCATGTACAACGCCGCGCGCGCCTACGAGGAAGGCCTGAATTTCCGCGAGGCAGTGGCATTGCTGAGGCATTACCGGGATTTGCCGGACGTCGGCGTGGACGGCAAGCGCGACGCGGATGAACGGATCGCGCGCATGGAGGGCGTCCTGCGGCAGCAGGCGGCTGACGAGGCGCAAAAAGCCGAGGTGGCGCGCCTGGAAGCGGAGCGTGTGGCGACCGAGTTGCGGAACAAACGCGAAGCGGAACGCGCGCGCCAGGAGCGCGAACGGCTGGAACGCGAACGGGAGGAACGCGAGCGTGTGGCGCAATTGCCGCTCGGAGCGACGCCGACCGTCGCGCAGCCGGTGGCCCGCCACGTGTCCTGGGTGCTCGTTGCCAGCGCCGCTGCGGTGGGCGTGCTGTCGGGCGGTGCTTACGGTGAGGCGCTGTATGAGGCCAACCAAGCGCGAAAATTGACGATCGTCGATGTCAATGACGTCACAACCTATCAGGGACACGTCAGCGATGCCAAGACATTTCAGGCGGTTGCCATCACTGGCACGGTCGTTGCGTCAGGTCTGGCGGCGTGGGCGCTGCTGGACTGGTGGTTCTCGGGAGCGAATGGTGACGAAAAAACGCCGCCCAAGTCGTCCATTGGCGTGTTTCCTGCGCCGGGAGGCGGTATGCTGAGTTGGGGTGGATCGTTCTGAAGTGGACGGTCCGGGCACCCACCGTAGCCGCAGTGCACGGTAGTCAGCGGACGTTCTCGGGCATCAGGTGGATATGGCGCTGTGGCGGATGGCAAACCAGCATCGACGGACGGCGCGCGCTGGCGGAATCGCATGGGCATCCGCGGTTCTGCTGACCGGGTGTCTCGGCGATTTGGCGACGCGCGATGCGCTCCTCGCGCAGCTTGCAGCCGCCGATGCTGACAGTTCCTTGAGTGACGGCGACGCCGCTGTGACAGCCGACGGCGATGCCGCAGCTGACACGGACGCGCACGGCGATGGCGATGCCGCGTTGGCCGATGGCAGCGACGCCGCAACGGATGGCTCGGACGCGGTTGATCCAGATGGCACCGACGGCGATGTCCCCGTTCTCGACGCGCCGCAAACCTGCCCCGCGGCCCCGGGTTGTCCGTGCACAAGTGGCAGCAAGTGCGCCAGTGGCGTGTGCGAAACGCTCATCGATTTCACGTCGACGGCCATCAGCAAAGCCTGCGCGATTCCGTGCCTCAAGGGCCAAGCCTTCAACGACAACAGCATGGTCTGCGCGGCGGTTGACGTCAGCCCGACCCAGCAGAACTGGGTCTTTGTCTCCGCCTGGGAAACGCTGTGCGACCCGTGCCAGACGTCTGAAGCGTGCAAGTACACCGGCCAGCCCGACGCCGCGTGCCTCAATTTTGGCCCGGCCGGCAACTTCTGCGGCACGCCGTGCTCTTCGCAAGACGAGTGCATGAGCGGCTTCGACTGCAAGCTCATGACGTCGATTGAAGGCAAGCAGCTCCTGACCGGCCAGTGCGTGCCAACTCCGCTGAACGGCGCCACCGGCATCGGCGAATGCACGTGCAGCAACATCGCGTTGCACAAGAAGCTGTCGACGAGCTGCTACCAACCCAGCGTGGACAAGACCGGCGCGCTCGTCGGCAAGTGCCTGGGAACGCGCGCGTGCGACGAGGACGTGCTGACGGCGTGCAGCGCGCCCCTGCCGATGGATGAAGTCTGCGACACGTTGGACAACGATTGCGACGGCCTCGTGGACGAAGGCACCTGCGACGACGGCAAGCCGTGCACAACGGATTTCTGCGCGGCCGCCGCCGATTGCACGCACACGACGCTGGACGGCAATGCGTGCGACGACGGCAGCGCATGCACAGCCAATGACGTTTGCGTCCAGGACGCGTGCGTCGGCGTTGGCAAAATCTGCGTCGGCAGCGCGTGCGTCGCGGTGTTGTGCGATCCCGCCGATGGCGCGTGCGAGTCCACGTTCAAGTCCGATGCCGCGCCGTGCGACGACGGGAACGCCTGCACAATCGGCGACGCGTGCCTGGCCGGCAACTGCTCCGGCGGCAGCGTGGTCTGCGACGACGGCAACCCGTGCACCAACGACAGCTGCACGCCCCAGGGCGGTTGCGTCCACGATTCCAACGCCTCGCTCTGCAACGACAACAACGCGTGCACGCAATTTGACCAGTGCGCTGGCGGCACCTGCACCGGCAAGGTCCTGGCCGGCGGCTGCGATGACGGCAACGTGTGCACCGACGACGCGTGCGACGCCGCCGCGGGCTGCGTCCACTTGCCCAACACCGGCACCTGCACGGACGGCAACGCCTGCACGCTGACGGACTCCTGCCAGAACGGCCAATGCACGCCAGGCATCAATGAATGCGCGTGCTCGCAGGACGCCGACTGCAAGGCCAAGGAAGACGGCAACTTGTGCAACGGCACGCTGTATTGCGACACGAGCGCCGTCCCGTTCCAGTGCCAGGTCAAGGCGGCCAGCATCATCACGTGCGCGCCCAGCAACAATCCGTGCGTCGTAACCGCGTGCGCACCCGTGACCGGGAGTTGCCTGCAGACCGCTGTCGCCAACGGCGTCAGCTGCGACGCGGACGGCAGCGTGTGCACAGTGGGCGACGCGTGCGTGTCGGGCATGTGCACCGCCGGCCCCATGACGGTCTGCGACGACGGCAATATCTGCACCGACGACCTGTGCGACAGCCAGATCGGCTGCACCAAACCGCCGAACAGCGCGCTCTGCAGCGACGGCAACGCGTGCACGCTCGGCGACCAGTGCCAGGGCGGCGCCTGCATCAGCGGATTGGCGGTCAGCTGCGTGCCCATCGTCTGTCGGTCCAACGTCTGCGACGCGACAACTGGCCAGTGCATCGCCACCCCCGCGGCGGGCGCGTGCGACGACGGCAACCTCTGCACCACCGGCGACAGCTGCCAGAACGGCAACTGCCAATCCGGCGCCACGACGCAGTGCGTGTCGGCGACCAAGTGCGCGACCGGCTCGTGCGACCTCGCAACCGGCAATTGCACGTTCGCCCAAGTCGCGTGTGACGACGGCAATCCGTGCACCAACGACTCCTGCGCCGCCGCGACCGGCTGCGTATTCGCCGCCAAGTCGTGCGACGACAACAACGCGTGCACGGCCGACAGCTGCGACACCAAGTCCGGCGCGTGCGTCTCCGTGCCCATCACCTGTGACGACGGCAACGCCTGCACGGCGGACTCCTGCAACACCAAGACCGGCTGCGTGGCGACCAACGTCGGCGACGGCACGACGTGCACGAGCTCCAGCAGCCCGAAGATCTGCGTCACCGGCGTCTGCATGACGCCCTTCGCCGCGCCGCCCCCCGGCTTGAGCGGCATCTCCGGCGGCACGGCTCACACGTGCGTGCGGACCTGGGGCGGCGGCGAGGACTGCTGGGGCGCCGATCAGCAGGGCCAATTGGGCGATGGCGGCAACACCAGCCGGCCCTATCCCGTCGCCGTGAGCAACATGGCGTCGGTGCTGGATACGGACTGCGGCTCAGCCTTCACCTGCGCCATCCGCGGCACGACGAATACCACGCGTTGCTGGGGCGCCAACGGCTCAGGCCAGCTGGGCAACAACTCGACGAACCCGAGCAACGCGCCGGTTGACGTCGTCAGCAGCAGCACGTCGCCCGCCACACCCACGCGCGTCGCGGCCGGCGATGCCTTTGCCTGCGAGCTGCTGACCAACAAGCGAGTTTGGTGCTGGGGCGACAACGGCAGCCAGCAATTGGGCGGCGGCGTCCTCGGTTTTGCCGTGAACAACTCCAAGGTGCCGACGCAGGTCGTCTCGCTCACCAAGGTCTCCGCCATCGCCGCCGGCAGCGCCCACGCCTGCGCGGTCCAAAACGGCAATGTATTCTGCTGGGGCCAGAACCAGGACGGCCAGTGCGGCCAAACCAACACCAATGACATCGCGACGCCCGTGCAGGTCGGCACGCTTGCCAACATCACCGCCGTCGCGGCCGGCGACGACTTCTCCTGCGCGCTCGCCAGCGGCACGGGGAGCATCTGGTGCTGGGGCGCCAACGGCCGGGGCCAATTGGCGACGGGCGTGTCCGATGCCGGCGGGCCGACGCCCGTGCTCATCGGCGTCGCCAACGTCACCGATATCACTGCCGGCTTCAACCACGCGTGCGCGCGGACGGCCACTGGCGGCATGTCCTGCTGGGGCCGCAATGACGCGGGCCAGCTCGGCAACGGCACCCAGGCCGACGCGCTCAGCCCTGTGCCGGTCAGCGGCATGACCAGCGCGTACCGCATCGGCGCCGGCGACGATCACACGTGCGCCATCCGCCTGAACGGCAGCGTCTGGTGCTGGGGCAACAACGTCGGCGGCGCGCTGGGCTTGAACAACGGCTCCGACAAGCCGGTCCTCGCGCCCGCCCAGGTCTTTGGCACTTCGCCCAAATGACCGAGTTGTTCGTGATCCTGACGGCTTGTCCGCCGGCGCACGCGGACGCCATCGCGACGCATCTGGTGGCGGGACAGCACGCCGCCTGCGTGAGTGCGCTGCCGGGGGCGCAGAGCACCTACCGTTGGCAAGCGCCCGGGCAGGCTGCGGCGACGGTGCAACGCGAGGCGGAGACGCTGCTGCTGGTCAAGGTGCCGGAGCACGCGCTGGACCGCTGTCTCGCGGCGCTGCAGGCGGTGCATCCGTACGACGTGCCGGAGTTGGTCGTGCTGCCGGCGGAGCGCGTCAGTGCGGCGTATCTCGCGTGGGCTGTGGCGATGACTGCCGGCCTGCCAGATACAGCACAAGCGCAATCACGATGAACGGCAGCATCGACAGCGCATCGCTGTCGGGGCCGGCAAAGAACGGATTGGCGCGCTCGGCCCACGCGGTCAGGTCGGCATCGACGTTGTCCATGACGCCGGCGAGAAACGCGATGACGATGCCGGCAATCGCGCCGCCCGCGATGTAGCCCGAGGAGAGGAGCACGCCAGGGCTGCGATCGGAGGCGGCTGCGGCCTCTTCGTCGGTCAGCACGCGCGTCGCCAGCTTGCGCTGGCGGCGATCGACAAGCCAGCGGATCATGCCGCCGACGAAGATCGGCGTCGACGACGAGAGCGGCAGGTACACGCCGACCGCAAACGCCAGCGACGGGATGCCCGACAACTCCAGCACGACCGCGATCATCACGCCGAACAGCACGAGGCCCCACGGCAACTGGCGATCGAGGATCCCCTTGATGATGTAGGACATCAGCGTCGCTTTGGGCGCTTCAAACTTCCGCACTTTGGAGCCATCCGGGCGCGTGTCGTGCGTGCCGTTGATGCCCGGATCAACGAGGTATTTCGGGTGGCCATCGGCATCTACAAGATAACGACCTGCGGCCAAACCATTTGTATCCCTTGTGACATTCCATGAACGATAGGTGCCGGAATCGGTCTTGGCCTGCGTGTGCGTCAGCGCTTCCGGTGCGCCCATCTCGGTCGCCGGCGCCACAAGCTCCGAGGTCACTGGCACGTAGACCGTCGCGGTGTCGTTGAGCGTCAAGAGCAGCGGTCCGAGGCAAACAGCGGACGCCAGCGCGCCCGCGAGGATCGCCAACTGCTGGAGCCGGGGCGTCGCGCCGATGAGGTAGCCGGTCTTCAGGTCCTGCGACGTCGTGCCGCCGTTGGACGCGGCGATGCAGACGATGGCGCCGACGGAGAGCGCCGTGACGTAGTACGTGCCGCCGGTCCAGCCGACGAGGAGGAACGTCAGGCAAGTGAGCAGGAGCGTGGCGACCGTCATGCCGGAAATCGGATTGGACGATGAGCCGATTTCGCCCGTCAAACGAGAGGATACGGTGACAAACAGAAAGCCGAACACCACGATCAGGATCGCGCCCAACAGGTTCATGTGCAGGGACGGCGCGGCGACGATCGCCACCAGGAGGCCCAGAATGCCGATGCCGACCCATTTGATGGGGAGGTCCTGGTCGATGCGGAGGATCGTCGCGGTGGCGGACGCGCTGCGCCGCAGGTCGGTCAGGCCTTGGCGCAGGCCGTGCCAGATGAGCGGCAAGGAACGGCCGAGGCTGATGATGCCGCCCGCCGCGACCGCGCCCGCGCCGATGTAGAGGACGTACGCGCTGCGGATCTGGTGCGGGTCCATCTGGCTGATGGGAATGGTGCCGGGTGCGAGCGGCAGCGGCAGGCCGTCGCCGAAGAACTTGATCATCGGAATCAGCACGAGGTAGGCGAGGACGCCGCCGGCGCACATCACGGAGCCGACGACGGGGCCGATGATGTAGCCGACGCCGAGCAATTCAGGGGAAATCTCCGCGGCGATCGAGCCGCCCAGCAGCGGCTTGCCAAATGTGACGCCCGGCGTGTCCTTCCACAGCTTGGCGGCGACGTTGGCGATCTTGTAGACGAGGCCGATGGCGAATCCGGCAAAGATGGTTTGGCCCGCAGCCGCGCGCTCTTTCTCCGCTTCCGGATTGTCCGCGGTCGCATACTCCGGGCTCGCCTGCGCGCGCGATTCCTCCGACGCACCCGCCTTCAGCACCTCCGCGCACGCCGTGCCTTCCGGGTATTTCAGCGTCTCGTGCTGATCGACGATGAGGGCGCGGCGCAGCGGAATCATCATCAGAATGCCCAGCAGGCCGCCGAGCACGGCGACCAACGTGACGCGGACGACCTCCAGGTCAAATCCGAGGATGAGGATCGCCGGCATCGTGACGCCGACGCCGAACGCGATCGATTCGCCCGCCGAGCCCGCGGTTTGGACGATGTTGTGCTCGAGGATCGTCGCGTCCTTGAAACCGAGCTTGCTGAGCAGGCGAAAGAGCGTGATCGAGATGACGGCGACCGGGATGGACGCGCTGACGGTCAAGCCGACTTTGAGCACGAGGTACAGCGACGACGCGCCGAAGACGACGCCGAGCAGCGTACCGACGACGACCGCGCGCACCGTCAATTCCGGCATGTTGACCGTCGAGGGGATGTACGGAACGTGCTTGTCCTGGCTCATGCGGCCTCCGCAGCGGCGATCCGCACGGTCAATTCAGGGAGTCCGGTCACGCTGGCGATGGCGACGTCACCGGGCACGAGCGGCGCGACGCCTTCTGGCGTGCCGGTAAAGATCACGTCGCCCGGCTGGAGCGCGACGAACTGCGACAGGTAAGCGATGACGTCCGC
The DNA here is from genome assembly GCA_903842345.1 of uncultured Myxococcales bacterium. Lineage (GTDB taxonomy): Bacteria > Myxococcota_A > UBA9042 > UBA9042 > UBA9042 > CAIYBN01. The sequence continues at coordinate 74,454 of CAIMLR010000014.1, read as the reverse complement.
GATCGGCCAAATCAGCTCGTCGAGGCCGGCTTCCTGACGACGCTGGCCGTTCACGTCGAGTTCAATCCGTGGGCTCGCGTCCGGCCATTGCGCCTTTGGCAGCAGCGCGGAGCAGGGCGCGGACGCGTCAAAGCCCTTGGCCATTTCCCACGGCTGCGCGAGCTTCTTGGCGGCGGCCTGCAAATCGCGCCGGGTCAGATCGAGCCCCACGCCGTAGCCAAAAACGTGCTGCAGCGCCTGTTCGCGCGCAATGTTGCTGCCGCCCAGACCGATGGCCACGACGAGCTCGACCTCGTGGTGCAGGTTGTTCGTCTTGGGCGGATACGCGACCGTGACCGCGCCATCGGCCAGCGCGGGCACAATCGCGTCGCCGGGCTTGGCAAAAAAGAACGGCGGCTCGCGGTCCGGGTCAGAGCCCATTTCCCGGGCATGCGCGGCGTAGTTGCGCCCCACGCACCAGATGCGGCGGACGGCAAAGAGCTCCGAACGACCGGCGACGTGGAGAAAAGGCTGCGGCGGCGGGGGCAGAATCCAGGTCACGGTTTGACTCCTGAGTGCTTGCAATAACTGAGGTTAGCGACCGGGCGCGCGGTCATTGGAGGGGGCGCGGTCGGCATGTCCCGGCGCCCGCAGATCCACGGGCGGACGCGGCCGCGCGGGCGGATGTGGGCGCGGCGGCGCGACGTGGACGGGCGGCATCCTGGCCGGCGCGAGATCCGTTGCCGGTGCGGTGTCAGGCTCCGCCACAACGTCCGGCGCAACCTGCGCATCTGGCATGGCCGCAACCACTGGCGCAGCGCTCAGGTCTGGCGCAGCGATCACGTCGGGCGCTGGCGCGGGTGGCGGCGCGACAAAGACGTCCAGGGTCGCCGCGACCGCCACATCAGGCGTCGCCACAACGTCGGGCGTGTCGGCTTCAGCTTTGGCAATGACGGCATTGGCGATCGCTGCGGCTGCCTCTGCTTTTTGCATGCGATGGCTCAGGCTCCACCAAATCCCCACACCCGCCATCGCCGTCACCGCGGCGACTGCACCGACGGTCACCAGCGCTGCGCCATTGCGCCGCGGTCTCGCCGCCGGCACCGGCTTGGCCACAACCGGACTGGCTTGCGGCGCCTTGGGCGGCGGCGATTCGGCGACGCGCACACCCGGCACGCCCTGCAACGCCCGCTCCAGCGCATCGCGCATCGCCGGGGCGTCGGCGAAGCGATCCTCCGGCTTCTTCTCCAGCGCCTTCTGCACGACCGCCGCAAACGCCGGCGTAATTCCCGGCAGATGCAGGCCATTCAAGTCCGGCGCTGGCTCGGCGACGTGTTTCATCATCATCGAGTAGCTGGAATCCGCCTGGAACGGCAGCACGCCCGCGACGCAGCCATACAGAATCACGCCCAGCGCATACAGATCGCTGCGACCGTCTACAACGCCCGACATCACCTGTTCCGGGCTCATGTAGGACGGCGTCCCAATCGAGGTGCCGGTCTTGGTCAGGTGCGCGTCATTGCTCTTGGCGATGCCGAAATCCAGCACTTTGACGACGTGCTCGCCGGTACCGATGTCGTGCAAGTAGATGTTCGCCGGCTTCAGGTCGCGGTGCACAAGCCCGGCTTTGTGTGCCTCCGCGAGGCTGCGCAGCACGTCGATGGCGATCCGCCCGGCTTCCTCCTGCGTCATCGGCCGCACTTGCGCGTCCAGCCGCAGCTGCATGTCGCCCAGCGTCTCGCCGCGCAGCCGCTCCATCGCGAGGTAGAAGATGCCTTCGTCGCTTTGGCCAAAATCGAACACGCGCACGGTATTGGGATGCTGCAGCGCCGCCGTCATCCGCGCTTCCTGGAAGAAGCGCCGCACCGCCATCGCGTCGCCCGCGTTGTCCAACAGCAGCGTCTTGATCGCGACCGGCTGGCCCGTGCCCGTGTGTTGCGCGTCATAGACCGCGCCCATGCCGCCGCGCCCCAGCACGCCGAGGATGCGGTAGCGTCCAGCAAAAACCGTGCCTTCCTGCAGGATCGCGGACGCCGGCATTACGCCTTGCACAACGGTCGCCATGCCGTCCGTCGGGCAGTGCAGCGCGTCCGTTTCCTTTCCACATTGCAGGCAGGTACGCATCAGGATCGCCTCCAACGGCGCCAGAAGATGCCACAGGCGCGGGGGAACTGCTACCGGCTACGGCACGTTCCGCGCCAGGAACCACGCCCACGCGATGAGCACGCCCTGCATCGGCAGCCGCGCCCACAGCGCCCATTCCGGCATCGGCTTGGTGCCCAGCGGCAGCTTGTGCATCGCCATGTTGATGTTGGCCGGAAAGACCGCGATGAACAGCGCCACAAGCCCCCACGCGGCGATCCGCTGGGTGAGCGCGATGGGCACGACGAGGCCCACGCCGCCCAAAATCTCAAACAAGCCGCTGATGTAGACGAGCGCCAGCGGATTGGGCATGAACTGCGGCACGATGCGCACGAACGGCTTGGGATCGGTGAAATGCAGGATGCCGACGCCGGTCATGGCGAGCGCGAGAAGCCAGCGGAAAATGAACGTCAACATGTGAACCTCTGGCCCGAGGCTGGGCGGCGTCAGGCGATTGTGGCGCATTTCCGGCAGCGGAGGTATCGCCGGTTGCCGCTTGCTCAGGCCTTCTTGACGAACTCGGACTTCAAGCCCATCGCGCCGATGCCATCGATTTTGCAGTCGATGTCGTGGTCGCCGTCAACGAGGCGGATGTTGCGCACTTTGGTGCCGACCTTGACCACGAGCGAGGAGCCCTTGACCTTCAAGTCCTTGATGATGGTGATCGCGTCGCCGTCGGCGAGGGGTGTGCCAAACGCGTCCTTGACGATGCGCGCGGGGGCGTCCTCGGCGGCTGGCGCGGCCTGGGGCCATTCATGGCCGCATTCCGGACAGACAAAGTTGGCGCCGTCTTCGTAGGTGAAGGCGGAGGTGCACGAGGGGCAGGGCGGCGGCGTGTTCATGATGGGCCTTGAAGCGATTGGGCCGCGAGGATAGCCGCATCGCCGGTTTTTTGCATCGCACGCGCGCCGGCCAACACCGCGTGGGTTCCCGACTGGGCGCCGGCTCGGTGGTCCGGGGACGCGCACCCTTGCGGCCCAGCGCAAGCATTGACGTCGTCCTGTGCGGGTACTACGTTCGGGCCGCGAGCCTGCGGCCGCTTAGCCGCCCGCCCGCCTATTCACACCCCACAGGCGCCCATGCCGCTGATGCACGTTGCGACCCTCAGTCTGTTGCTCGGTGCGCTGCTGTGCATCGCGGTGCCGGGCAACACGAGGCGCGCGGCGATTGGCATCGCGTCCCAAGTCGTGGCCACGTTGCTCGTGCTTGCCGCCGTCGGTCCGGTGCTGGGCCACCACCCGGCCATCGTCGCGGAGCTCACCTGGTCCTATCCGGTCGACCTGGTCCTGCTGCGCATCGACGGGCTCGGCGCGCTTTTTCTGGCTTTTTCCATGCCCTTGACGCTGCTCGGCGCGGTCTACGCCCACGGCTATCTTCAGCCGTATTTCAAGAGCGACCGCAACATTGGCGTGCACTACGCGCTCCTGAACTTCGTTTCGCTTTCCTACCTCATCATCTACTCCGTTGAGAACGCGATGGGTTTTCTCCTCGGCTGGGAGGTCGCCGCGCTGGCGGCTTGGCTGTTGGTGATTTGGGACTATCGCAACCAGAAGGTGCGCTTCGCCGGTTTCAACTACCTCGTCTCGACCCACCTCGGCGTCCTCTTCCTTATCACCGCGTTTCTCGTGCTCTTCAGCCAGACGCACTCCTTTGATTTCAGCCAATTCGCGGTCGCGCTCCACAATCCGGGCATGACCCGCAACGTGACGTTCCTGCTGCTTGTCGCCTCGTTCGGCCTGAAGTCGGCGTTTTTTCCGGCGCACACCTGGCTGCCCCGCGCGCATGCCGCCGCGCCCGCGCACGTCTCCGCGCTCATGTCCGGCGTCATCCACAAGGCTGGGCTGTACGGCCTGCTGCGGTTCACACTGCTGATGGGCGCGCCTGACGAGTGGATGGGCTGGTTTCTCATCGCGTTTGCGCTGCTCTCGGCGGTGACCGGCGTCGTCTACACGGTCGTCCAGCGCGATCTCAAGCGCCTGCTGGGCTACAGTTCGACGGAGAACGTCGGCATCGCGTGCCTCGGTTTTGGCCTCGGCTATCTCGGGCTGACGTGGCACAACCCGGTCCTCGTCGTCCTCGGTTTTGCCGGTGGCCTGCTGCACATCCTGCACCATGCCATCTTCAAATGCCTGCTCTTCTACGCCGCTGGCGCGGTCTACAGCGCCACGCACTCGGTCGACATCGAGCGCCTGGGCGGTCTCGCCCGTCGGATGCCCCAGACCGCCGTCGCCTTCCTGTTGGGCGGCGTCGCCATCGCCGCTCTGCCGCCGCTCAACGGCTTCGTCAGCGAATTCCTCATCTACAGCGCGCTCTTTGACCATTCCGTCGTCGGCGGCCAGAACCGCGGGCTCCTCGTCCTCGCTGCGACGGTGCTCGCGTTCGTCGGCGCCGTCTCGGCGTTCTCCATGACGCGCGCCTTCGGTCTGACTTTCCTCGGCGCGCCGCGCGACCCGACGATTCACGGCGCCCACGATCCCGGTCCGGCCATGCGCAGCGCGCTGTACATCCTCTCGGTGTTGCTGTTCGTGTTTGGCTTGGTTCCGCAGGTCGGACTCGCGCTCGTCGCGGTTCCCGCCGAGCAGTTCATCGCGCTCACCCACCGCGGGCTGGACGTCGCCCAGGTGCTCGCGGTCCCGCTGGGGCTGCTGCTGCCAGTCGTGGGCGTGAGCGTCGCGGTGTTGCTGCTCGTCGGCGCGCTCGCGGTCGTCCGCAAGTGGGCGTCGCCGACGCCGGCGCTCTCGCATCGGACCTGGGGCTGCGGCTACACGCAGCCGGTGCCGCGCGCGCAGTACACGGGCGCGTCGTTTTCCGGCCATTTGGCCAGCTACTACAAGACGTTGCTGCCCATCAAGATCACGCAGCGCCTGCCAACCGGGCCCTTTCCGCCGGAAGCGTACCTGCGGACGCATGCGGTGGACGCCGTCGAGGATCGCATGTTTGAGGTGCTGGACACGGGCGAAGCGACGCTCGCGCTCCTGGCCGAGAAAGCGCCGCAGAGCCCGCGGATCGCGTTTGCCGTCGGCCTGCTGGTTCTCGTCGCGACGATCGCGTTGGTGCTGGCGAGCACGGGAGGCCGGCTGTGATGCTCGCTTCCCTCGTCCTGCACCTGCTCGGGCTCGTGCTGCTGCCGTTCCTGCTGCCCGGCGTCATCAACCGCGTCAAGGCGTGGTGGGGCGGTCGCCGTGGCGCCCCGTTGCTGCAGCCGTTGTGGGACACGCGCCGCCTGCTGGGCAAGCAGCCGGTCTACAGTGAAGTGACGACCGCCGTCTTCCGGCTCGCGCCGCTCGTTGTTGTGGCGACTACCCTGGTGGCGTCCCTCCTGGCGCCGCTCGTGCCTGGGGCGGGCATCCTCCCGTTCGCCAACGATTTTGTCGCATTCGCCTACGTCGTCGGGCTGGGGCGCATGTTCCTGATGCTGGCCGCGCTCGATACTGGCAGTCCGTTTGAGGGCATGGGCGCCGCGCGCGAGGCGACGTTTGCGGTGTTCGCCGAGCCCGCGCTCTTCCTCGTGCTGGGCACGCTCGCGCTCGGCAGCGGTCATGGCAATTTTGCCGAACTCATGCTGCCGCACGGCTGGCAGGCGTTTCTCGTGTCGCCGCTGTGCGCGACGGCGCTGTTCCTGCTGCTGCTCATCGAGAGCGCGCGGCTGCCCGTGGACGATCCGACGACCCATCTCGAACTGACGATGATTCACGAGGTCATGATCCTCGATCATAGCGGCGTCGATCTCGCGATGATGCAGTACGGCGCGGGCCTGAAGCTGACGCTCTACGCCGGGATGCTCGCAGCGCTCGTCAATCCGTTCCCCGCCCACAACCAGCCGCTCCTGAGCGCGCTCGTTTCGCTGGCGTTGATGCTGGCGACGGCCGTGGCGATTGGCTTCGTCGAGTCGCTTGTTGCGCGGCTGCGGATGCGCCTGATTCCGCAGTTCGCTTTTGTGATCGCTGCGCTGGGCGTTGTCGCGCTCCTGTTGGCCACCACGCAACCGGAACTGGGGTAGGCGGCCATGACGTACCTCCTCTTTGCCTGGTTCCTCGCGCTGTGCCTGCCGCTGTTCATCCGCTCGTGGCGCGCGGCGCTGACCGGGCTGCGCATCCAGGCGCTGGCGATGGCGGGGATGATTTGGCTGCACGCGGACCACTTCGCGCCCTCGCCGCTGATTGCGCTGGCCGATCTGCTGCTGTTCCGGGCGCTGTTCGCGCCGTGGTACCTCAAGCGGATGGCGACCGAGCGCGGCGTCCAGTCGGCGTTTGACCTCATTCCGGCCAACCTGTTCGTCTGGACGCTCGCGGCGGTGCTCGTGATGACCAGTTTTGGATTTTCGGCGACGCTGGCGGGCGAATACTCGCGTTCGATCACGCACCTCGGCGTGGCGTGTTCCGGCGTGCTGCTGGCGCTGCTGATCCTTTCGACCCAGCGCGCGCCGCTGGGCCAAGCGATCGCGGTGCTCACGCTGGAGAACAGCATCGCGCTTTTTGAGCTCCACGCGCACCACCATGTCGAATGGATGGCGCAGCTGGGTCTGACGCTCGTGTACCTCCTGTCCGTGCTGACACTCGCGCTGCTGGTGCGGCGTCTGGGCATGGTGGACGATGCGCCCGAGCATCCCGCGGATTCGGCCATCCTATGAACCTCCTGCCGCTCACTACCGTCGTCCTGCCCCTCATCGGCGCGTTGCTCCTGCTGGTTCCGGGGCTGTTTCCGTTTGCGCGCCGGCTGCTGTTGGCGATCGCCGCGCTGGACATGCTGGCCGTCCTCCCGCTCTCGGTTCCGCGCGGCGCGCCGACCTTTGAGCTCGGCCACTTCATGGTCGTGGACGCGACGTCGCAGCTGTTTCTCCTGCTCATCAACGCGCTCTTCGTCGGTATCTCGCTGCACCTGCACAACCGCCTGCGCGCGGCGCCGGAGCTCACGGGCGAGATCCACCGGCTGGTGCGGCTGGCGTTGGTCTTCATGGCGGCGGCCAACGGCGCGATTCTCGCCAACCACATCGTCATCGCGTGGATTTTTCTGGAGTTCACCGCGCTCGCCGCCGTGCCAATGATCCACCACCAGCGCCGCGATTCCGCGACGACGGCCGCGTGGCACTACTTTCTGTTCTCGGCGGTAAGCCTTGGCCTTGTGCTCCTGGGCGTCGTCTGCCTGACGCATGGCATTGAGCTGACGGTCGGCGCCGAACGGGTCAGCCTTTTTCACGACAACCTGCGGCTGGAAGTGGCGATCGCTGATCCGGTCTGGCGGCGGCTGGGCCTCGCGCTGATGATCTTTGGTTACGCGTCCAAGCTCGGCATGGCGCCGCTGTACGCGTGGCTGCCGGAGACGTACGACGCCGCTTCGCCGTCCGTCACCGCGCTGCTCGCCGCCGTCCAGTTCAACGCGGTGTTCGTCGGTTTGTTCCGCACGCTGCAGGTCTACGGCGGCAATGACGCGGATCTGGCTGGCTATCAACTGACGGCGCTCGGGCTGGCGTCCATGTTGGTGGCGACCGTCAAGATCGTCTCCACCAACAACTACAAGCTGCTCATCGCCTACGCGGCCATCAACCACGCGGGCGTCATCGCGCTTGGCCTCGCACTCGGCCGCCCGGCAGCGTACGGCGTCATCCTCTACGTCGTCAGCAACGCGCTGGTCAAAGCCATCCTGTTCCTCACGGCCGGCACCATCAAGGCGCACTACCGCACCAAGAAGATCGACGAGCTTCACGGCATGATCCGGGAAATGCGCTACAGCGCGCTCTTCTTCCTCGTCGGCACGTTCGCGCTCCTCGGCTTCGCGCCGTTCGGCAGCTTCTTTGGGGAGGTCATCATCATGACCGGACTCATCACAACCGGGCATTTCGTCACGTTTGGCGCGCTGGGCGTGTTGCTCTCAGTTGTCTTCGTCGCCACGGGGCGCTCGCTCTTTCCGATGGTCTGGGGCGAGCCGCGGCCGGGCGCTGTCCGCAAGAAGGAATCGCTCGTCGCGCTGGGTCCCAAGCTCTTCTACCTCGCCATCCTGCTGTCGCTGGGCGTCTACACCCCGGCGCCGCTGTCAACGCTGCTGCAACAAGTTGCCGGCAGCCTGGGGACGCGCTGATGCCTCCGCCGCCGTATCTCGTCGCGTCGTCGTTGACGCCGCTGTCCCATGGCGCGTTCGTCCACGCCCTGCGCGAGCGGCTGGACGCGGGCGCGCGGGCGCTGACGTACTTTGGCGCGCCGCTGGCCGATGGCGTCATCGAGTTGACGGCGCTGTTGCAGGATGACCAGGGCCTTGCCGTGCTGCGCGGTCACGCCACGGGCGACGCGGGGCTGCCGGCGCTGACGGTGCAGTTTCCCCAGCTGCACATTTTTGAGCGGGAAATTCACGAGCAGACGGGCCTGCCGATGCCGGGGCACCCGTGGCTGAAGCCGGTGCGGTCGCCCGTGGCGCCGATGGGCGCGTATCCATTTTTTCAGATGGCCGGCAAGGAAGTCCACGAGGTTGCGGTCGGGCCGATCCACGCCGGCGTGATTGAGCCCGGGCATTTCCGCTTCATGTGCCTCGGCGAACAGGTCCACCATCTGGAGATCCAGCTGGGTTTTCAGCATCGCGGCATCGAGGCGCTGGTGCTGCAACGGCCGCTTGCGCACGCCCCTGCGCTGGTGGAGACGATTGCGGGCGACACGAGCATCGGCCACACGTGGGCGTTTTGCCGCGCGCTGGAGGCGATGGCGGGCGTGACGGTGCCGGACGAGGTCGAGATCGTCCGGGCGATCGCGCTGGAACTGGAGCGCGTGGCGATGCACCTGACCGGTCTGAGCGGCATCGCGACGGACATTGGCTTCCTACAAGGCGGGACGACCTGGGGACGGCTGCGCACGACGATCATCAACTTGTCGATGCAGCTCTGCGGCAGCCGGTTTGGTCGCGGTTGGCTGCGGCCGGGCGGCGTGCGTTTTGGCATTGACGCCGAGACAGCGCGGCGCATTCCGGACGTGCTGGCGCAGTTCCAGCGCGACATGCGGACGGTCTCGGCGCTGTTTGAGACGTCGCTCTCGGTCGCAGGACGACTGCACGAGGTCGGCACGGTGACGGCCGAGACGGCGCGCGAGCTGGGGCTCGTGGGCATGGTGGCGCGCGCCAGCAGTCTGGACCTCGACCAGCGCGTGGCGCTGCCGGGACGCGCGTACACGCGGCTGCCGATGCCGCACGCCAAGCAGCTCACGGGCGACGTCTGGGCGCGCGCGGGGCTGCGGATCGATGAAATCGGCCGATCCGTCGTGTGGCTGCAACAGGCGCTGGCGGTGCCCGGTCTCGATGCGCCGCCGTTGCAGGCGATTGGCCCGCTGCCGCCGGACACGCTGGCGATCGGCGTCTGCGAAGGCTGGCGCGGGGAGACGATCCACGCGCTGCAGACCGACGCCAACGGCAACTTGCGGCACTTCAAGGCGCAGGATCCGTCACTGCGCAATTGGTTTGGCCTGGCGGTGGCGCTGCGCGGCAACGACATCAGCGACTTTCCGATCTGCAACAAGAGCTTTGACCTCTCCTACTGCGGGAGCGACCTGTGAACAGGCTGACCTCACTCCACGACCCAAGGGGGGCGGTCAGGTCTGCTCCAAGTCGGACCACGTCCGCGCGCGTGGACTCCGGTTGGCACGCCGCCGATCGCGGCCGCTCGTTCTCGAACTTCTGCCAGCGGGCATAGGAGCCAAACCGATGCTGCGTTCGCTACGCGTCAGAATTTCGCAAGGTCGCCAGTACATCGGCGACTTGCGCACGGCAGCGCCCGCCAACTTCCGCGGCATGCCGGTCATCGCCGACGTCGCGTGTGCGCCGGCGTGCCGTGCGTGCGCGGATGCGTGCCCAACCCACGCGTTTGTGGCGCTCGACCCCGTGCAGATCGACCTTGGACGCTGCATCCAGTGCGGTGATTGCGCGCCCGTTTGCCCGGAAAAGAAGCTCACGTTCGCCAACGCCTGTCACACTGCGGCTGTGCTGCGCGAAGACCTGCTCATCTCCGCCCACCGGCCTGCGCCGCCGCCGATCGCCGTCTCGACCGCGCTGCAGAAGCAATTTGGCCGCTCGCTGCGGCTGCGTTCCGTCTCCGCGGGCGGCTGCAACGGCTGCGAGTCCGAGCTGAACGCGGTTGGCAACGTCAATTTTGACCTTGGCCGGTATGGCATCGAGTTCGTCGCCTCGCCGCGCCACGCTGATGGCCTCGTCATCAGCGGTCCCGTCACCCGCAACATGGCGGAATCGCTGCAGCTCTGCTTTGACGCGCTGCCGCGCCCGCGCTTTGTGCTTGCCTTTGGTGCCTGCGCGATCTCTGGCGGTCTGTTCGCCGAGGCGCCGCAGATTGAGCGGCAATTCCTCGACGCGAACGTGCCGATTCTCTACGTGCCCGGCTGCCCGCCGCACCCGCTGACGCTCGTCAACGGCCTGATGGATTTGCTCGGAATCGCGCTGCCCTAGCCGCGTCCCGTTACGCCGGCGACGGTCAGTTCGCGCCGTTCGCCGCCGCCAAACCGCTGGTTCACCACAAAAAGCAAAGTGCTGAGCGTCTTCTGGTCGATGCGGTCGCCGACGGGAAGCGCAGTGAGCCCGTCGCGGAAGTTCAACGAACACGCGGTCAATTCGCCGTTCTCCAACGCGATCGGCAATCCCTGCGTGCGGCAGACAAGCGGGCGGACCGCGTAGATGGCGCAGCCGCCGTCGCGATTCAGGAATGCGCAGCGGGTCGCGCCCCACGGTCGGGCGACGGCCAGGGCCTCGACCTGAGACAGTTTGTCAGCGTGCGCGGCGAGGAATTCGGCGATGGCTGCTGCTTCCACGGCGGCGACGGTGAGGTCGGGCGCGCAGCACGCGTGGCACCCGGCGGCACACGCAAGTTGCGCGGCCTGGTGAGCGGCGATTTCAGCGACTTTGGCGTCGACTTTGGCGAGGAGCAGGCGGTACTCGGCGAGGCTGGCAGGCATGGCGGCACGATGCCACAGGTGACGGGCAAAGTGCTACGTCCGGTGAACGAGTCGGCCGCAACGATGCCCGAAGCGCAGGGCCAAGCCGCTACTTGAACAACTCCGGCCCCAGCGCCCGCTCCAACTCCCGCAGATCCGCCTTTGGCAAGCCGCTCAGCGGCCCAGCGACGCCTTGCTGCACCTGACGAACCAGCGAGTACCCCACCCACGCCGCCGATCCCAGCGTCAGCACCAGCCCGAACGCCGAGGCGGCAATCTTCAACTGCGTCTGCCAGTGCTGCGCCCGCTCCTTGGCGAGTTCCGCGAAGGTCTCGGGCAAATGGCCCGTGCGCTCACCCGCCGCAATCGTTGCCCGTGAAGCGCCATCGAGCCCCGGCAGGCCCAGTGACGCGTCGGCGAGCGATGCGCCTTTGTCGACAGCCAGCGCGACAACCCGGCCCGCTGTGACCATCCGTTCTTCGCCCGTTGCGCGGCAGCTCAGCTCGAGGCAACGCGCCAGGGGCAGGCCGGCCTCCAGCGCTTGCGCCAGGACGTCAAAAGCCAGCGCATACCGGCGATTGCGCAGCAAGATCGGCAGCAGCGGCAGCCGCCCGAGCGTATCCAGCAGCAGGGACCGCACCGCGGGGCGCGCCAGCAGCTGCGGCACGATGACCAAGCCGGTGAGGAGGATGGCCAGCCAAATCGTCAGCGGCAGCCACACCGCGTCCAGGAACGCGCTGAACCCGGAAAGTACGAGCGCGGGCAGCGGCTCGCTCAAAATCGACATCGTGACGATGAAAACGGGGTAGGCGGCCGCGCCCAGCAGGATGCGCGACGTCCGCCGCGCTTCTTCCACGCGGCTCGCAAGGCGATTGGCGGCGCGCGGCAGGTCGCCCGTGTGCTCCGCGGCCGACACGACGGCGCGTTCAACTTCGTCAAAAACGGTCGCTTCCCGTTCCATCGCCGCGCTGAGCGACACGCCGATCTTGACGTCCGCTGCCATTGCCCGCGTCGCGCGACCCATGGCCGATCGCCCAACGACGTCGCCGATTCGGCCCAGCGCTTCGTCCAGCGGCACGCCGGAGTGCAGCATCCGTCCCAACTGGACGAAGAAGATGTGGCGGTGCCGGAGCAGCGCTGGCCGGGTCGCCATCGCCTTGCGCAAGGCCTGCTGCACCTGGACGGCCGGCGGCGCCTTGGGTTCCGGCGGCGGTGGCTCCGGCTTGACGAGGCGCGGCCGACCGAGCGTGTGCATCCGTTCAAAGATGACGCCGCACCGCGCGCATTCGGGCGCGATCGGCTGGTCGTTGCCGCAGAGCGGACAGATCACCGCGCGCCCCGGGCGGCTTCCGGCAACCCGGCTTTGCGCTGGTCCGGGCCGACGACGGTGACCAGGTCGCACATCTCGCAGAGCCGTGAGAAGACCCGGTCGTGGACGCGATCCTTGAGCGTTTCAAGGTGGCTCAGGCCGCCACCGGCGCGCGCGCTGCTGGCGGCGCGGTTCAGGTCGATGCCGCCCGCGGTCTCCGTGAACGCGTAGTTCGTGGCAAAAACGATGGTCTTGCGGCGGTTGTAGCGGCCCGCGACAAGCGCGTCGATGATGCTGATGTCCCACTCGCTGGCTTTGCCCTTGCCGACTTCATCCAGCACGAGCACGTCCGCGTCGATCAGCGGTCCCAGCAGCGCGGCTTCACCCGACCCTTGATCGAAGCGCGATTTCAGGTCCCACAGCAAGTTGGAGAAATCGGCGTACCGCACGACCATGCCGTAGTCGACGGTCAGTTCCCGTGCCAGCGCGCACAGCAGGTGCGTTTTGCCGACGCCCGGCGTGCCCGAAAGGCCAAGGCCGCGGATGCCGGGTTCGATGGAGCCGTCGGGCCGCTGGGCGTCGATCAGCCGGTCGCGCAGCCCTTCCACGGTCGCCCGCATCTGCCGCTGGTTGCTCTGCGGCCCGCCGCGCGCTTCGTAGGTCGCCAGGCGCACGTCGTGAAAGCGCGCGGGCAGCGCCATGTCGTTAAAACGCGTCACGCGGCGGACGATTCCGGCGCGCGCGCAGTGGCCCATGACTTCGTAGCCGCGGGCGTCGCGCGTCCGCAGGTAGCCGGTGCCGCCGCACGTTTTGCACGTCGCCAGGTGCTTGCACAGCGCCGCCTCCGCGCGTTCCGGCCCGGCGCGCGTGACAATGTCCTCGCCGCGGCACCATTCGCACGTATTCATCCCGAGTTCGGCGAGACACGTCGACATTACAACCTCGTTGTCACATTTCACGCGGATCGCGCCAGCCCGTCAACGTTGGCACGCGATGGCCAAAGGCCCCGGCGAGCCAGCGCTCCGTCAGGCGCTCCTGCCGCAGCTTGCGGGCATGCTTGCTGATGCCGCCCGCACCCGGGTCTGCCGCGAGAAACTGCTCCAGCGCCCCGCGCGCTTCGTCGTCCAAGGCGCTCTGCAGCAGCTTGTTCATCCGGATTCGGCATTGGCCAACCAGCACGTCGAGCTCCGGCGCCGTCGCCGTCACCACTGCCGCGTCTGGAGCGGCATCGGGTGCCGCGCCCTGCAGTGCGGTGTCCAGCCAGTCAAAAGTCTTGCGGTAAACGTGGCCCAGCACCTGATGCTGCGTCGCCGCCATCAGCCCAGCGAGCTCGGCGACAAGCACCGTCACGGTAAAGGCCGGCGGCGCCACCGGCTGCGCGATCAACGGATCGAGACGTTCATCGCCCAGTTGCCGCAAATGCTTGGCGTGCTCCAACACCGCGGGTTCATACCAGCCGAGGTTCATCGGCACGCGGGCATTCTGGCCATGGCGAAAGCGCCACGCTTGCACACGCGCTTGCAGCACGCGCACGGTCGCGCCCGCGGGCAGGCCCATCGCGTACCAAGCGGACGCGCGCGCCCGGTCCGTCTCCGACCAATGCACGCCGCGCCCGCGGATTTCCAGGAAGCAATTCTCAACGGTCTGCATGTAGTCGCGCCAACCGGCGGTTTCGTCCTGCCGGCCGCTTTGCGCGTGATGTCGCATCTCAGGCTGTGTCTGCGCTACCATTCCACACCGCCCGCCGTCCACCTGCGGCTCTTGTAGCACGGCGGGCGGCGCTTGGGCAGTCTCAAACGCGTTCACGCACCCGGTCTGGAGCTCATGGCGCATCGCGAGGATTGGCAGTTTCTGCTCGCAGGCGAGGGACCGCGCCGCTGGTTGGCGCTGGGCGACCGGCCGGCGTTGGGCTTGCGTCAGCGCGCGGTTCGCCATCGGCTGCAGGTTCGGCTGACGGCCGTGGATTGCCAGCAGCAGGCGCGCGACGCGCTCCGGCAGTGGCAGACGTGGCGGGATGCGGGGCTCGCGGTGGCCGGCTATCTGGGCTACGACCTCGGCGCAGCGCTGGAAGGCGTCGCGCCGCAAGTGCACGCGAGCCAGTGGCCGGATGCGGACTTGTGCGCCTTTGCCCCGGGCGATCTGGAGCCGACTGTGCTGCCCGCCGTCACGCCGCAGCCCGCGTTGCCGTTGCCGGAGAGCCTGCTGCGGCAGAGCGCGTGGTTCCAGCACGCCGTTGAACAGGCGCTCGACGCGATCCGCGCGGGCGAGGTCTATCAAGTCAACCTCAGCGTCGCGGCGGAACTGGCTTTTGCGACGCAACGGCCGCTGCCGGAGATGCTCGCGGCGCTCCTCGCCGTCCAGCCGGTGCCCTACGCGCTGGTTTGGCAGGCGGAGCAGGGCACGCTGCTTTCCGGCTCGATGGAGCAGTTCCTGCGCGTCCAGGGCGCGCTCGTGCAGTCCCGGCCCATCAAGGGGACCGCGCCGCGTCAGGCGGACCCGATGGCCGACGTCCACGCCGCGGCGCAGTTGGCGCAAACGGTGAAGGAGCGCGCCGAGAACACGATGATCGTCGACATGGTGCGCAATGACTTGCAGCGGGCGAGCCATTGGCAATCCGTGCAGGTCGCGGCGCTGTGCGAGCCGACGCCTTACGCGACGCTGTGGCATCTCGAATCCGAGGTGCACAGCGTGCTGCGGAACCCTGACGATCGCGCCGGGCTGCTGGAGGCGACGCTGCCGCCGGCGTCAGTGACCGGCTGTCCCAAGATTCAGGCGACGCGGGTCATCGGCCGGCTGGAGCAACGTTGGCGAGGGCCGTATTGCGGCGCGCTGGGCCTGGATCTGCCCGACGGCGCGTTGGATCTCGCCGTGGGGATTCGGCAAGTGTGGCTGCAGCCGGGTCACGCTGTGTTGCAGGTGGGCGCGGGGATCGTCGCGCAGTCCGAGCCGGAACGCGAGTGGCAGGAGCTGTGCGTCAAGGCGCAAGGGGCGCTGCGCTTGTTGGCAACCTTGCGCGGCGGGCAGTGATGCGGGTGGTTTGGCTGCACGGCGCGGTGCGTCCGGACGAGGAGCCCGCAGTGCGCGCCCAACGCGGCGTGTATGAGACCTTGCGCTGGGACGATGGCCCTCCGCCCGGCTTGGCGCACCACGCGGCCCGGTGGCGGCTCGGCTTGGCGACGCTGCACTTGCCGCAACGCGATTTGCCGTCGCTGCTGCAGGACGCCGCGCCATTCCTGACGCCGGGGACGCCTTGGCGGGTGCGGCTGACGGCGTTTCCCGGCGGGATTGAACTGGCCTGGCGACCGCTGGAGGCCGACGAGCTGGCGCCGCGACCGTGGACGCTCCGTTCGCTGGGCGCCGTCGCAGCGAGATCTGCGGCGCTTGGTCCCTGCAAGTCCACGGATCTGCACGCGACGCGCCACTGGCGCGAACAGGCGCGCGCCCACGGCGACGACGACGCGCTGCTCAGGGGGCCCGATGGCCAGTGGGCGGAGGCGACGACCGCGAACCTCGTGTGCGGCCTGGACGACGGGCGGATCGCGACGCCGTGGCCCGCGTCCATGGCGCTGCCCGGGACGACGCTGGCCTCGCTCGCCGCGCTCCTGCCGATCGCGCCGATGCGCCTCGACGTCACGATGCGCCCCCACATTCGCTGGGCGGTGCTGACCAACGCGATTGTCCTGTTGCGCGCGATTCGCGCCCTTGACGGCACGTCGCTCGCGCCGCCGCCGACGGAAATCTTGGCCTTGCGCGATCGGCTGGCGCGGGCACCCAGGTTGAGCCGCTAATCTTGGTCCCACGCGCTGACGGAATTCCAACGTCACAGCCTCCCGCGCCGCGGCGTGCCGCCAGAGGTGCACGCTCGGGGGGCCGAGTCCGGGATGCACCAGGACCGACCCCGTTCACGTGGGTATTCGAATGCGTTCAGGATGTGTAAACTGCGCGCCCCGCCGGCTGCCCGGCACTGGATGGAACATGCTGCGACTTGCACTGCCGAAAGGCCGGATCTTTGAGAAAGTCTCGATTCTCCTGAATGATTGTGGGCTTGCGCTGCGCATGCCGGACCGCGGCTATCGCCCGGACTGCAACGACGAACGCCTGACCATCAAGGTGCTCAAGGCGCAAAATGTCGCGGCGCTGGTTGGCCTTGGCTCGCACGATCTCGGATTCACGGGTCTGGACTGGGTGCAGGAGAGCGGCGCGGAGGTCGTGGAACTGCTCGATCTCGGCTTTGATCCGGTCCGCATCGTCGCCGCGGCGCCTGAAGGCCTGAGCGCGGAGGCCATCCTCGGCCGCCCGAAGCTCGTCGTCGTCAGCGAGTACGAGAACCTCACGCGGCGCTGGCTGAACAGCAAGAACGTCCACGATTTTCATTACATGCGCAGCTACGGCGCAACGGAAGTATTCCCGCCTGAAGACGCCGATCTCATCGTGGACAACACGGCGAGCGGTCGGACGCTCGTGGAGAATCACCTTCAGATCCTCGACACGCTGCTGCAGTCCACGACGCGGATCATCGCCAATCCGCGCGCCATGGATAATCCGGAACAGCGCAAGGTGATTGAGGAACTGCTGTTGCTCATCAAGTCGGTCATCGACGCCCGCGATCGCGTGATCCTGGAGATGAACATCGACGAAGCGCGGCTGCCGCTGCTCGTGGCGCAGTTGCCGGCGATGAAGTCGCCGACGATCGCCCAGCTCTATGGCCAGAGCGGCTACGCGGTGAAAGTTGCGGTTCGCAAGTCCTTGGTTCCGCGGCTGATTCCGGAGCTCAAGCGGCTGGGCGCTACGGATATCCTGGAAACTGACCTGCGCAAGGTGATTCCGTGAAGCCGTTCCTGCCTTCGCGCATCGCCCTGGAAGCGGTTGAACCGTATCGCATTCCACAGTTTGAGCGCGCTGGCTACTTGCGTCTGGACGTCAACGAGCATCCGGGCGGCGCGGCATCCTTTGTCGTCGAAGCGGTGCACGCGGCGCTCTCGTCCGCGACCATTGCGACGTATCCGGTCTACGCCGAGTGGCACGCGAAGGCGGCGGCGTGGTTTGGCGTTGGCGTCGATGAGCTGACGTGCGCGGCGGGCGGCGACGAGGCGATCAAGGCGATCTGCGAGGCGCATCTGCTGCCGGGCAAGGCGCTTGTCACGGTCGATCCCGGCTACGACATGTTCAAGATTTGGGCGCAGCTGTACGGCAATCCGATGACGGGCGTGCCGCTCCTGCCGGGCTTCAGCTTTGACCGCGAAGCGTGGCTCCACGCGATTGCCCAGCCTGACGTGGGGATGATCGCGCTCGTGACGCCCAACAATCCGACCGGAACGCTCTGCGACCGCGCGATCATCGAGGAGACGCTGCAGCGGGTGACCTGTCCGGTGGTGATTGACGAGACGTACGCCGAGTTCGTTGGCCGCTCGGTCGCGGACCTGCTGCCGCGCTTTCCGCACCTTTTCATCATCCGTTCGTTCTCCAAGGTGCATGGCCTCGCGGGGCTGCGCGCAGGCGCGGTGCTGAGCCAGGCGCAGAATATCGAGGCGCTGCGGCGGGTGCTCAACCCGTTCAACGTCAACCGGGCGGCGATCGCTGCGGCGCTGGCGGTGATGGCGCATCCGGAAGAAACCCGTGCCCATGTGCTTGAAATCACGGCGGCGCGAACCGAGTTTGTGGCGGCGCTGACGGCGATGAACGTTGAGCCGGGCCCGGCCAACGCCAACTTTGTGCTGGCGCACTTTGGCGACCGCGCGCAGGAAGTGACGGCGCATCTGGCGCAGGAGGCGATCCTCATCCGGAATCGCACGGGCAGTCATCCGCGGCTGAACGGCTGGGCGCGCATCGCGATCGGCGATCGGCCGCAGATGGCGCGGACGGCCGGTGCGATCCGCAAAGTGCTCGTGCCACCGCCGCGGCTGCAGACGCTGGTTTTTGACATGGATGGGCCGCTCGTCGACACGAGCCGCAGCTACCGGGTGGCCATCGTCGAGACCGCGCGCAACTTGCTGATCGCGCAGGGCGCCAAGGAAGTCGTGCTGGCGCAGCTGACGCTCGAACACGTGGAACTCCTGAAGCGCCGCGGCGGGCTGAACAACGACTGGGACTGCACCGCGGCGCTGATCGCGGAGGTCGGCGGCGAAGTCGACACCAACGCGATTTACGAGACGTTCCAGCGCATCTATTGGGGCGAGGTGGGCGAGGGGCTGATCGCCGGCGAGCCGTTCCTCATCGACGCCGAGCAGCGCGCGCACATCCGCGGGCGTTTCCAGACCGCGATCGTCACGGGGCGGCCGCGCGAGGAAGCGCTGCACACGCTCAAGCTCAACGGCGCGCTGGGAACGTGGCCGGTGCTTGTGGCGATGGAAGATTCGGCCGCCAAGCCGGCGCCAGACGGGATCTTCCTCGCGCTGCAGCACGTGCAGGCGCCGGTTGCGGGCGCGGCGTATCTCGGCGACTCGGTCGACGACATGCAGGCGGCGCGCGCGGCGGGCGTCTATCCCATCGGCATCCTGCCGGCAGGGCAATCCTGGAGCAGCGGCCTTGCCGAGAAGCTCTATGCAGCCGGCGCAGAAGTCGTGTTCGCTTCAGTTGGCGAGGTCCTGAAATGGCTACAGCAGTGAATCCACCGCGCATCGCCGCGGTTGAGCGCAACTCCAAAGAGACGCAAATCTCCGCGACCGTCAACCTGGACGGCGTGGGTGCGACGCAGATCGATTGCCCCATCGGCTTTTTTGGCCACATGCTCGACGCGCTCGGCCGGCACAGCCACATCGACTTGACGATGCACATCCGCGGCGATCTCCACGTGGACCAGCACCATACGGTCGAGGATACGGCGATCGTGCTGGGTCAGGCGATCAAGCAGGCGCTGGGCGACAAGCGCGGCATTTGGCGCACCGGATCGTGCCGCTTTCCGATGGACGAAACGCTGGCGGAGTGCGCGATCGACATCGGCGGCCGGCCGCACTTGGTGTTTCTCGCGGAATTTACGCGGGAGACCGTCGGCGAACTGCACACGGATCTGGTCGTGGAGTTCTTTCAGGCCATGGCGATCGCGCTCGGCGTCAACCTGCACCTGGAGCTGATCCGCGGGCAGAACGACCACCACAAGATCGAGGCGCTGTTCAAGGCGTTTGCCCGTGCGCTGGAGCTCGCCGTCGCGCGTCACCCGCGGGCGGTCGCGGAGCTGCCGTCGACCAAAGGTTCGATTGACGCTTAGTCCCTGAGGCTAGATGCCCGCGCCCGGGCTCACCACGCGGTGCGTCCCGAACAGGCCCTGATCCGCCAGCCACGTCACCGCCTGCGCGGTCGCCGCATCCAGGCCCGCGCGGCGCAGCGGAACTGTGCAATCCGCCAGGACCGGCCGCTGGAAGTCGCCATTGAGCGGCGCATCCGGCGCGTCGATCAGCATCTCCGCCAAATCGTCCACACCCAGCGCGCGCCGCAGGGCATCGCGTTCCGCGCGTGTGTCGAGCGGCAGGTCAATCAGCACGACGAGGCCTGCGCTCAGCAGCAGCCGAATCGTCGCCGTCAACGCAGACAGATCGCCGCGCGCGCTCTCGCTATCCAGCACCAGCACCTGCGCGCCGCGGTGGAACAGCCGGGTCTCCAGCGCGCGGGCAAACTGCGTTTGCGCTTCGCGACTCGTGCCCGCCAACAGGAGCGCCTGCGCGCGGTGGCCGTTGTGCGCCTCACGCGCCGCGCGATCGATGCGGCTCAGCGTCGACACCGCCTGTTCATCCGCCGGCTGATCGGCGACGACCATGCCCGCAGCCACCGTCGCGTTGGTCAGCGGATCGATGAGGATGAAGCTGCCCGTCGTCCGGTTGCTCTCGTAGCTGTCGAGGTACAGCGCCTGCGCTGCCGAGATCCGCACGCGGCTGATCTCATTGAGCTGCTGCGTCTCCGCCGGCACGTGCTCCAGGGTATTCGTGTCGATGCGGTACAGCAGTTGCGCGATCTTGACCCGCACCGTCCGCGTCGTGTGCTTGATCAGGTACGGTCGCGTCACGTCCAGCGGCGTCGCGTCCATCCACACGAGCTGCGCGTCAAAATCGCGCTTGACCCATGGCAGCCGCTGCGGATGCACCAGCATGTCGCCGCGCGAAACGTCAATTTCATCTTCAAGCAGCACCGTCACGCAGCGCGGCGCGGACACCTGCGGCAGGTTCGCGTCGTGCGTGTGGATCTGCTTCACCTTGCTGCGCGTTCCCGCCGGCAGCGCCAGCACTTCATCGCCCACTTTCAGCGTCCCCGCCGCCAGCAGGCCCGCGAAACCGCGAAAATCGAGGTTCGGCCGGATCACGAGCTGAACCGGGAAGCGAAAGTCGTCGCGGACGTCCACCGGCGCGATCTCGACGGTCTCCAGATGCTCCAGCAGGCTCGGCCCGTGATACCACGGCGCGACGTCCGTGCACGTCACCACGTTGTCGCCGTTCAGCGCCGACAGCGGAATCCACTGCACGCCCGTGAAGCCCATCTGGTCGACAAACGGCTGGAAATCGCGCTGAATTTCGAGGAAGCGCTCATGGGAGAAGCCGACGAGGTCCATCTTGTTCACGGCGATGACGATCTGCGGAATCTTCAGCAAAGACGCGATGATCGTGTGCCGGCGCGACTGCACGAGCGCGCCATAGCGGGCGTCAATGAGGATGATCGCCAGATCGGCGGTCGACGCACCCGTCGCCATGTTGCGCGTGTACTGCTCATGGCCCGGCGTGTCGGCGATGATGAATTTGCGCTTGGGCGTGGCAAAATAGCGGTACGCGACGTCGATCGTGATGCCTTGCTCGCGTTCAGCGCGTAGGCCGTCCGTCAGCAGGGAAAGGTCGATCGGACCGGCGGAGCGATTGACCGTGGAGCGCTCGGCGGCCTCCAGCTGGTCCTCAAAAACGCCTTTGGAATCAAACAACAGCCGGCCAATCAGCGTGGATTTGCCGTCATCAACAGAACCAGCGGTGGAAAAACGAAGCAGATCCAATTTCCGATCCTCCCAAGACACGGTGACAGAAGTCTGAAATCAGGCCGCTTTGGTCTGCGGCGCGCAACCGGAGGCGCACGCTCGCGGTTCAGGCCGAAATGCCGCGGGTCTGGCCGGCCAAGTTGGATACCCAACAAGCGTCGGCATGTCTAGAAATAGCCAGCGCGTTTGCGGTCTTCCATCGACGCTTCGCTGACTTTGTCGTCGACGCGCGTGGCACCGCGTTCCGTGATGCGCGTGACCGCAGTTTCCTCAATGACTTGCCATGGATCGGACGCGGGCGATTCGACGCACGCCGTGCAAGTCGCGTCGCCGACGGTGCGGAAGCGCACGGTGCGTTCTTCCACGATCTCGTCCGGCAGCGCCGGCAGCAGGTCAGAAATCGGCAGCACGAGGCCATTGCGGATTACGATTGGCCGCTTGTGCGCGTAGTAGATGCTCGGAATCTCGAGCTGTTCGGTCGCGATGTACTGCCAGATGTCCAGCTCAGTCCAATTTGAGATCGGGAAGATCCGGATGTTTTCGCCGTTGTGGATGCGGCCGTTGTAGAGATTCCACAGCTCTGGCCGTTGGTTTTTTGGATCCCATTGGCCGTGCTGATCGCGGAACGAGTAGATGCGCTCCTTGGCGCGGGCCTTCTCCTCGTCGCGCCGTGCGCCGCCAAAGACCGCGTCAAAGCGGAATTCCGCGAGCGCATCCAGCAGGGTCGGGATCTGCATCCGGTTGCGGGAGTTGTCCTGGCCCGGCCGTTCGACAATCCGTCCAGTCCGGATGCTGTCTTCCACGGAACGGACGATCAGGCGTTCGCCCAACTGGGCCGCGCGGTAGTCGCGAAATGCCACGACTTCCGGGAAGTTGTGGCCCGTATCGATATGCATGAGCGGAAACGGAAATTTTCCGGGCCGGAAGGCCTTCTCCGCCAGCCGCAGCATGACGATGCTGTCCTTGCCGCCCGAGAACAGCAGACAAGGCCGCTCAAACTCCGCGGCGACTTCGCGCATGATGAAAATGCTTTCGTCTTCAAGCGCTTGGAGGTGCGACTGGCTTTCGGCGGAGGTGCTCATCAGTCCTTGGGCAAACAGGTGAGGGTGGCGTGACCGACGGAGCGGCCGTGGCGCGGTGACCGGCGGCGGAGTAGTCTGCCATAGCAGTGCGGAGTGTGCCAGCGAATGCGCTGCATGCGGAGGTGTTCATGCGGTATCTGTTGCTGTTCTTGTTGCTGACGGCGTGCAAGGCGACGCCGGACCAGCTCGCCGCGGCGCGCTGCGATCCGACGACGGACCACGAGCAGTGCGACGCCACGCATGAGCGGCGCGCGTTCTGCAACCCCGCCAACGGGCAGTGGACGCCGTTTGCCCTTTGCCAACCGCCACTGGCGTGCTTGCTGCTGCCACCGGACGACACAGGCGCGCGGCTGACGACGTGCGAAGCGCCATTCTCGGGCGATGACGCGACGGCGAACGGCGATTCCGCAGTCTTCACCGATGCCTCGCACCCGGATGGCCAAGTCGCGGATGCCAAGGTCGACGCGGTCGACGCCAAGCTGGATGGCGCGACGCCGGACGCGGATGTGAGCGATGTGCCGGTGACGTCGCCGCTGCCGAACCAGGCGTGTTTCCAGAAGCACTGCCCGTCGCAGACGTATGTGTGCATCCAATCGTCCATCTGCGCGGCCGCGATCAACGCCGCCATGGACTGCGTCGTCGCGTGCGGCGGCGGCCAGGGCTGCCTTTCCGTCTGTCAGGCAAACTGGACGGGTGACGCGGCGGCGTTTGGGCTCGCGTCGTGCGGCATGCTCATCTGCGCGGGCGGCTGCGGCGACGGGCTGTGCGAGGCCAACGAGACGACGACGACGTGTCCCGGCGACTGCAAAGCGGCCAAGACCGGCTCATGTTCCGGCCACTGCGGCGGCGCATCAACCGACTGCTTCTGCGACCAGCCGTGCATCGGCAAGGGCGATTGCTGCAACGACTACGCCGCGGCTTGTGGCGGCTGAGCGGTCATTTTTCCGTGAGCCGCACCATCAGCGAACTGGTATCCCAGCGCGCGCCGCCTTGGGCCTGCACTTCGGCGTAGAACGCGTCCACGACTCGTGCGATCGGCACTTCCGCCTGAACGCGCGCCGCTTCGTCAAAGACCAGCCCGAGGTCCTTGCGCATCCAATCGACGGCAAAGCCGAAGTCGAATTGCCCCGCCAGCATCGTCTTGCCGCGGTTGTCCATCTGCCAGCTCTGCGCCGCGCCTTTGGCAATGACGTCCAGGACCTGCTCCATCGGCAAACCGGCTTTCTGGCCAAAGGCGAGCGCCTCCGCGAGCCCTTGCACAAGGCCGGCGATGCAGATCTGGTTGACCATCTTGGTCAGCTGGCCCGCGCCGGAATCGCCGATTCGCGTGACAGCCTTGGCGTAGGCCAGCATCAGCGGTTGCGCCTTGGCGAACGCGGCCGGATCGCCGCCCGCCATCACGGCAAGCAGCCCGTTCTGCGCGCCTGCTTGGCCGCCGGACACCGGCGCATCGATAAACGCCACGCCCTGTTCCGCGCACAGCGCCGCGAGTTCGCGGGCGAGCTCCGCGCTCGTCGTCGTATGGTCGCAAATCACCGTGCCGGGCTGCGCGCTCTCCAGGATGCCATCGGGGCCGGCCACGACCTGCCGCACATCGTCGTCATTGCCCACGCACAGGCCGACAAACTTGGCGGTGTGGGCCGCCTCGGCCGGCGTCGGCGCCGCGCTTTGGCCAAATTCCGCCTGCCACGCCAGTGCTTTCTCCGGCGTGCGATTGAACACCGTCACGCGGTGCCCGGCGCGCGCCAGGTGTCCCGCCATCGGCGCGCCCATCACGCCCAGACCGATGAAGGCGACCTTCTGCGGCGGGAGGTGGCTGTATTTCTTCTCGGCAATCGACGACATGGGCGGGTTTCCTCAAGGTTGCGGCCGCGGTCCTGACCGCTCGCCGGAATAGCTGTGGTGTAGCGCGGTGTAGGCGCGGATGGGCAGGGCGCGCGCGGTCACGACGGTCGCCGCGACAAGTGCGACAACCAGCGCGCTCGCCCGCAGCAACTGTGTACGCGAAACGACGGGCGCCGTCATGGGCGCACTGACGGCAAAGTACGCCACGGCGCGCGGCCACCGCCGCAGCAGGCGCGGCAGGTAGAGCGGCCAGGGCAGGCAGAAGAGCAGCAGCGTCATGCGCGCCGGGCCGTAGCCGATGTCAGCGAGCAGCTCCACGTTGCAGTGAAAGGCGAAGACGGCGAGGCCCGCCAGCAACCGCCAGCGCGGTCCTACCAGCATCAGGCACGCGCCGCCTTGCACGATCAGCGTCGCGACGGCCAGCACTTGGGACGCGGCAGCGCTCCCGGCGATGAAATGCGCGTATTGTCCGGCCAGTGAGCCATCGCCAAGCGGATGGTGGCTCAGGATCACGGAGCGCAGCGTTGTGTCATTGGCCCAGCCCGGGCCAACGTGGATCAGCTTGCTCGCGACGGCATCGACGTAGTTGCCTGCCAGCGCGGCGACTGCGCCGATCTCTGCGTGGATTTCCTGCCACGCCGTCTGGTCCGCGCGCGCGTGCCCGCTGCGCCACGCCACAAGGCGCGCAAACGCGAGCCCAGCCAGCCAGCCCAGCAACGCCAGACCCGGCGCAAAGAAGTGGCGTTTGGGCCCCTCGTTGAGCGCGCCATCAGCTTCGACAAGCAGCGCCATGGTCACCAACGCCAGCGCGCCCGCCGCGAGCTGCCCCGGCTTGCGGGCGAATTGGCCGATCGCCAACAGCGCGACAATCAGCAGCAGCCCGACAAGCGGTGAACCGCCGAGGTTGAGCAACCAATCCGGGGCCATGGGATGCGACCACGTGCCGCGCTGGTCCTGCCACACCGTCGCCGCCGCGCCAAGCAGGTTGCTCGCGACGATGATGGCCAAGCCGACCCGCAGGAAGCTCCGCGATCGGCCGTCCCAGTAACTGCTGGCGAGGGGCGCGAAGCTCATGGCCGCCTCGCCTTGCAGTGCAGCAGCACGCGATCCTCGATCTCCGCTTGGCCCGGCTGCGGCTGGAGCCACCAGATGTGCCGCACGATCGCGACGGCCTGCGCGCCTGCGCCCCGGTGCGCCGAAAGCCACTCCTGCGCCTCGCGGTCGCGGTAGGGAATGCTGTACGGCGAACGTTCATCGTGGTCTGGCGCGACCGCCAACGCGATGGGCCCGTCGCATTGCCAATCGGTCCACGCGGAGACTTCACTGACAACGCCCGCGGCGTCGCGCACGGCAATTCGGCTCGCAGAAGTCGCGGGGTGGGCGTACATGTCAAAGACTGAAAATGGATAGAGCTGCTGCACGGTGCCCGCGATGGCGACGTAGCTGACCAGGACCAGCACGCCAAAGACGACGCGCGACGGCAGGCTGTGCTGCGGCGAATCCATGCGGGCGCGCTCCTACAGCCGCACTTGCAGCTGCGTGACGAACTTCCAGTACGCCGCGTCGTGGAATGTCATGTACGTGCCGAGGTCCGTGTCGCCCTTGGGCTTCTGGCCAATCGGAATCGTGTTGTCCTGGACCCACTGCCGCGTCAAATCCAGCAGGAGGCGCACGCGCCCGCCAAAGTCGATGTTCAGCGCGCCGGAAGCCAGCAGATGGCCGCCCACGGGGCGATCGCGGTCGGTGTCCAACCACTCCAGCCGCAGCGCGGGCATGACGACGGCAGTCCGCACCGGGATGCGGTAGACCCCGAGCAGCCACGCGCCGAGGAACGACTTCGCGTCGGCGCCCACCTCCGGATTGGCGCGGTGCAGCACGTCCGTCCGATCGCCGCCGAGCATTTCCGCGCGCACTTCCCACGTGTCGAATTGCAGCATCGCGTCCGCGCTCCAGGCCATGCCTGCATCCTGCGGGCCATCCACTGGGAGGATGTTCGGCGCTGTCTGCGCCCGCCGCCACGCGACGTCCGCGCCGAGGTGCAGGTGCTTGACCGGCGTCGATTCAGCGCGGGCGGTCAGCAGGCCATCGGGCCGCGCGTCCGTCGCGATGTGGCCACCTTGAAAGGCCGCGACAAACAGCTTGAGCCACTTCTTCTTGGGCAACGGTTGCACCGCGACCATCGCGCCCATGTCTCGGCCGCCAAAACCGGTGTCCTGGATGAGCGTGTCGGCGAGACCCGTGTCGGCAAACTCGTACTCGGCGATCGGCAACAGCTCAAGCAGCGAATAGGAGCGCTTGAACAGGCCCGCGGTGATCTTGACCCGCGACGCCGGCTCCACCTCAGCGTACGCCAGCTTCACGGTCTGGATGGCGTTGCCGTCGCGCAGCGCGGCAAAATCCAGCAGGATCTTGCCGGTCAGCCAGGTCGTCGGCTTGGCCGAGAGCCGCACGAACGCCCGTTCGACCCGCCAACCGTCGTTCGCCTGCACCAGCGCGCGCTCGCCTGGGCGCACGGACAGGGGCCACGACTGGCCGTAGCGGGTCTGCAGCAGCGCGCGGATGCTCATCGGCCCGCCGTCGTCATCGCCAAACACGTCGCCGGAACTCGTGGTCATCTCCCGCGACAGCGCCACTGCGAGGGGCGACGGCTCCGCAGTCGGCGTTGGCTCCGCGGCCATTTGGCCGAGGGCGGGAAGGGCAAAGAGTGTGAGTGCAATGGCGAGGATACGCGTCATGCGGCGACGATAGGGGCAATCGGCCGCGTCGTCCAGTTGCTGCCGCACGTGCGCCGGCTACCGCGCCTTCTGGAAGACGCCGACAAACTGCGCGCGCGCCTGCGCTTCGGCCGTCGGGCAAGCCGCCGTCGAGAGTTCCGCGCACGTCAGCTGCGGGTGGCCAGGCGGCTCTGTGAACCCGCTCGCGACGAACAGCGCCTCAGTCTCGGCCACCGTCGTGCGGCACGTGCAATCCATGTGGTGGACAAGCCGCCCGCCGGGCTTGAGCACGCGCAGGAACTTGCCGAGGTAGGCGCGATTGGCCGCGCGCGGCACGCGGTCGTCAAAACAGAGCGAGTCGATCATCATAAGCAGATCCAGACTGTTGTCCGGCACATCGTCAAGTCCTGTCTCGCGTTCGCCCGTCACCAGCGTAAACTGCATCGGCGCGGCATCCTCGCCCAGCGGCGGCGCGTGGCGCAGTCCGTCCAGCGTCGCCGCGTTGATGTCCGTGCCGTAGACCCTGCCGTCCTTGCCGATGGCCTTGGCGACCCGCACGGTGAACCAGCCGCCGCCGGTGCCGATGTCGCCCACCTGCATGCCGCGCTGCAACGCCAGCACGCGCAGGAGCGCCGCGCGCATGCGGTCGACCGCTTCAACGTTCGCAGCGTCCGGCTGAGGCGGGCACAACGGCGGCAGCACCAGCGGCGCGGTCGGCAAGGGTGGAGACGTCTTGGCGCACTGACTCAGCAGCATCACTGCCGCAAGCGCGCCCATCGTGCGGTGCGTGGCCTTGTGCGCCATCGTCGACTCCGGATGGACAAGCAGCGTCGCGTCGCGCAACGGGATCGGCTGCCGGCCAGGCTGCAGGGGGTGAAGCGCGAGCGGTTACCGCGCGAGGATTTCCAGCGGCACGCTCTCCGCTGCCGCGATGACCTCGATGGACTTGCCCGCCGCCGCAACGAGCGCGCGACAGTGGGCCAATTTCTGGTCGATTTGCGTGTCGCCATGCATGGGATCGTGGGAGAACAGCACCAATCGCTTGACGTTCGCCTCGATCGCAATCGTCACGGCATCGACGTAGTTCGTGTGACCCCAGCCGGTCTTCTTGGCGTATTCCTCGGGCGAATACTGGGCGTCGGCGATGTAGACGTCGGCGTCGCGCACCAGGTCGATGAGCTCCTGATCCTGGCTGCGCGCGAATTCGACGACGTTTTCGCCCGTTTTCAGCGTCGGCAGCAAAGCGCGGAACGGCTCCGTGTCAGTCGCGTACGCCACGATAAGGCCCTCGGCTTCCAGCCGGTAGCCCAACGTCATGCCCGGATGGTTCATGTAGGTTGCGCGCACCTGGAACGGGCCGACCTGGAACGGGTCCATCGCCACGTCGCGCACCGTAATCGTCGCCGCCATGTCGCCCAGCGCCACCGGAAAGTACTCGTGGTCCATCTGGCCGCGCAGCACCTTCTCCAGCGGCTTTTCAGTCGAATGCGGGCCAAACACGTTGATGCGGTTGCCCGGCACGAACGCCGGCGTGAAAAACGGGAAGCCTTGGATGTGGTCCCAGTGCGTGTGCGTGATCAGCAGATTGACTTCAAACGGCGCGCCACAAGCCGCCGCCTGCATCGACACGCCCAAAGGCCGGATGCCCGTGCCTGCGTCGAGCACGATCTGCACGCCGCGATACGCCAACGAAACGCAGGGCGTATTGCCGCCATAGCGCACCGTGTCCGGCCCGGGTGCCGCAATCGACCCGCGCGCGCCCCAGAACGTCAGCACCGCCTTGTCCAGCTGCTGGCGCACCAACGCGCGCAGGGCCTTGGCCTCAAATGGCTTCTGCAGGAACGCGGAGGCGCCCATTTCCAGCGCTTTGCGCTGATCGCTCGCATACGCCTTGGCCGAAACCACGACGATCGCGACGCGCTGGGTCGCCGGATGGGCGCGGAGCGCCTGCAGCACCTGATACCCGTGCAGCTTGGGCATCATCAGGTCGAGGAGGATCACGTCCGGCGGGTCGCGCTGCGCCATCTGCACGCCGGCTTCACCGTCGTTCGCAAACGTGACCTGATGGCCGTCCGGGCGGAGAATCGCGGCGATCAGCGCCTGAATATCGGGCTGATCCTCGACAACGAGAATGCGCCCCGGTTTCTGCTTCGCCGTTTGTTTGCTCGTCAAGACCCGCCTCCGACCGTCATCTGGTCTTTACCGTAGTCCTCGTCGGCACTTCCCGCAAGAACGTTGGCGCTACTGAACGTGCACGCGGCCCAGATAGTCGACGAGTTCCGTCAGCGCTTGGCGAATGGCGCCGCCATCCTCCGCGCGCGCCGCCAATTCGAGTTCGCGGCCGATCCGGCTGATGACCTCGAACCCGTAGCTGCCGCCTGAGCCTTTCATGCTGTGCCCGAGCAGGCGAATCGTCGTGAAATCGCCGTTGGCGAGCGCGTTCTCAACCGTGGCCACGTCCTCCTGCCGATGCGCGAGGAAGCTCGGAATCAGCGTCAGCAACAGAGGATCCACCACAATCTCGATCATGCCATCCTCGCCGGACGGGCTGTGCAGCGCGCCGAGAAACACTTCAGTAAGCACATGCAACAACCGCGCGCGGCGCAGCGGCTTGGCGAGGAACGCTGAACAGCCTGCTTGCAGACTTTGGGTGCGCGCCTCGGCCAACGCGTGCGCCGTGACCGCGACAATCGGCGTCGGTGCACGGCCCAGCGCGATTTCCAGCCGACGGATCTCGCGCGTCGCCGTCAGCCCATCCATCACCGGCATCTGCAGGTCCATCAGGATTGCATCAAACTGGCCCGCCCGCCAGCGTTCAACAGCCTGCGCACCGTCATCGGCCGTCTCCACGCGCCATCCGGTATCCCGCAGGAACGCTTCCATCAGCCGCAGATTGTCGCCGGCATCGTCCACCACAAGCACGGTGCGCGGGGGCCCCGCCAGCACGTCGGTGCGCTCGCTGGACGTCGCTTCCTGTTCCTGCCGCGTCCCCAGCGTGATCGCCAGCGCATCCAGCAGGGCGCGCGGGCGCACCGGCTTGCGCACCAGGACGGCGACGTTGGCTTGCCGGCGGTTGGGCGCGTCGTCGGGTTCCTCGCTCGGCTTGGTCATCGCGACGCGCGGCGGATTCGCAAGCCCGGCGTCAACAACCCGACGAGCGGCCGCATACCCATCGATTCCGCCGACGTCCGCGTCCAGCACCAACAGCGCAAACGGCCGGCCTGCGACCTCCGCCGCGTGCAACTCCGCCAGCATCGCCGGGCAGTCGGCGACGTCCGTCACCGTCGCGCCCACCTCGGCCAACTGTGCCCGCAGCGACTGCCGGAACACCGCGTGACCGCCCGCCACGAGCGCACGGCACTGCCGCAGCTTGTCGCGCAGCGGCGGATCCATCTCGAGCGCCCGCGCCACCGACCAACTCGGGCGCTGGTCGAATTGCACCGGGATGTCGATGTGGAACGTGCTCCCGGCGTCGGCGCTGCTCTCCACGCGCAGCCTGCCGCCCATCCGCTCGACCAACTGCCGCGAAATTGCCAGGCCCAGGCCCGTGCCGCCATGCCGCCGCGTCGACGAGGCATCCACCTGCGTGAAGCTGTCGAAGATCACCGTGTGCATCTCCGGGGCAATGCCGCATCCGGTGTCCTTGACCGCGAGATGCAGGCGATCCGGCCCGGCGACGTCCACAAACAGCTCGACGCAACCCGAATCGGTGAATTTGACCGCGTTGCCAAGCAGGTTGACAAGCACCTGCCGCAGCCGCTGGGGATCGGCAATCACGGACGGCGGCAGGGCCCGCTCGAGGTGACACACGATCTCCAGGTGCTTGCTGTAGGCGCGCGGCGCGAGGAACTCCACGGTCTGCTCGGCCAGTTCGCGGATATCGAACTCCGTCGCGTCCAGCTGCAGCGCGCCCGCTTCAACTTTTGATAGATCCAAAATATCGTTGATGATTTCCAGCAGGTGATCGCCCGCTTCCTGCGTTGAATGCAGGTAGCGGCGCTGGTCGTCGGTCAACTCGGTATTGCCGATCAGCTCCGCCATGCCGAGGATCACGTTCATCGGCGTGCGAATCTCGTGGCTCATGTTGGCGAGGAACTGGCTTTTGGAGCGGTTGGCCATCTCCGCGGCGTCCTTGGCATCGGTCAACTCCGCTTCAGCGCGCGATCGCGCCGTCACGTCGCGGCCGATGATCGAGTAGAAGCGGTCCTCCCGGTCCTGCCACGTCGCGCACGAGACTTCCAGATCGATGGCGGTGCCTGAGCTGCGGCGGCCCCCGCAGCGGCGGGTCTGCCCCAGCCAGCTCGCGATGCGCACTGGGAACGGGCTGACGCTGTTGGGGGCGTCCCCGAGCTCAGGCAACAGCAGCTCCAGTCGGGCGCCCAGAATCGCCGACTCCGGGTAGTCGAACACCTGCGTCGCCGCCTGATTCCACTGCACGATTTGGCCGTTCGCGTCGACCGTCAGGATCGGATCGATCGCGGACTCCGTCACCGCCCGCAGCCGCTCGCGCGACGCGCGCAGCTGTCCGTCGACGCGCCGGCGTTCCGTAATGTCCCGGCTGAGCGCCTGATTGGCCAGTGCGAGTTCATGCGTGCGATCCGCGACGCGTTGCTCCAGTTCCGCCTGCGCGCTCCGCAGCAAGGTCTCCGCACGGTTCAGCTTGCTCGCCGACCACAGAATCCCGGTGAAGCCGATGGTCAGCATCAAGACCGTGCTCACCATCGCCGCCGCATGCGGTTGGTACCATTTGTGGTCGACCGCGTGGTCCTGCAGCAGCATCAACAGGGGAATGAGCACGAGCACGGTCAGCATCAGGCGGCGCAGCCAGCTGGCGGTCGAGCGGTCGCTGTAGAGCCAGCGGAACGGCATGTCCTGCAGCGGTGAGGTCATCCGCGCTGCGACAAGGGCCGTCACTGCGATTGCCGCCGGGACGCGCAGGTAGAGAGGCGTCGCGACGGAGCTCACGATCGTCGGTCCAAAGACCCAGCCGACGAGGCTCGTCACGGCCGGCGGCAACGCGGCGATGCCCAGGATCGCGGAAAGGCGCGTCCATTCCGGCCGATCCGCGGCCAGCCGACTCGCCGCGATCAACCAGACGGCACCCACGCACGCCGCGGTCGGCGCCATGTCCGTCGGGAAGGGCCAGGCCGCCGAGCAGATGTCAAACGGCCAGTGGAACGCCAGCCACATCCCCGCGAACGTCGCAGCGACGAGCGGCAGGGCCGTGAGCGTCAGCCGGACCTTGCGCGACCAGCGGAGCATGCTGCCCGGCTCATCGGCGAGGTGCACCAGCGCGAGCAGAAGCATATTGAAGGCGGACAGCGGCGGCTGGATCGCCGGTTGACCCAACAACGGCAGCGCGACGCCGAGCGCGGCGAGCCACGCGGCGATGCCGGCGCCAACAAGCGCCACGCGGCGGCTGCGCGCGACTTCCCCTGACACCGGGTCTGGGCTGCGGACGTCGATCATCGGCCCTTCTGGGCGACGCAAAAGGCGGATTTGCCCCGCTGGTTGCACACGCCCGCGCACAGCCGGCCCAACTCGCAAGCGCGAGTGAACTGAAACTGCCCGAATTGGTGGTGCCGCAAATACCGGCCGCCGTCAACTGCGGAGGCGAGTCGCAAGCAATTGCTCACTTTTCGCCAGGAGCACTTCAGCCTGAGCGTGGTAACTTCGCCAATTTGCTAGGGCAATGCGATCCGCCAAGTCGCCAGAAACGGTCTGTCCCATCAGCGCCTGGATCGCCGTCAGATCATCGGGGTCCACGTACTTGGTCGGCAGCCGGGGCCCGCGCAGGCGATTCAACGTGGCGATGTGCACAAGCTGAACCGTGGGATGCGGCGTGCGTCGCCAGAAACCCACAAGTTTCTCCGGACTCGCCGCCGACCAAGCCATCTGCGGGTGAAAGGCCACGACGTGGTAGGCCGGCGTCACGCCCTCCGCCTGCACCTGCGCGGCCGCGCGATCGGCGCACTGGTGAATCAGCCGCTCAAAATCGCCGGCGTCGCGCGCGCTGGCCGGGCAGATCAGCAGCGCAACTTCCGACGTCTTGCCGTTGTGCTCCGGCTGGCGGTGGAGGTCCGCGATGGCAGCGGTCAGCGCGTCCGGAAGCTGGGCGTCATCCGCCACCAGGACTTCGCGCCGCAGTCGACCTTCCTCGCGACACTGCCGCGCAAAGGGACAGATGCCAAACGCCTCGATGAGCTGCGCTTGCCACACTGCATTCTCGTTCAGGACTTTTTCGACGTCGATCGGCGGCACAGCTCCCTCGCGCGGCCTACATTGGCTCAGGATTGTGGCGTCGGCAAGCATTGCCGCTTGCCGCTTGAGCAGGTAGCGTTGCGCCGCTCGCGGCCGGGTCTGCCGCATCAACATGGGAGAAGAATCGCGATGGGTGAAATCGACAATCCGCTGTTGAGTGAAACGGCGCTGCCGCAGTTTGAGAAGATCGCGCCAGCCCATGTGGAGCCGGCGTTGCGGCAAATCTGCGCGGAGATGGCGGACGGCCTGACGGCGCTTGAGGCGGCCGTGGTGCCGACGTGGCAAGGCTTGGTCGTCCCGCTGGAGCGGTTGCAGGACCGGCTGGGGCGCGCTTGGGGAACGGTCGGCCACCTGATGGGCGTGGCGAACAGTCCGGAGCTGCGCGCGGCGCACGATGCGGTGCAGCCGCTGGTCATTGAAGTGTCGATGCGGGCAGGCCAATCCCGGCCGCTGTACGAGGCGTGGAAAGCGCTGCGCGACGGGCCAGAGGCGGCGACGCTGACGGCGGCGCAGCAGCGGATCGTGGCGTGCAACGTGCGCGATGCGGAGCTCGCCGGCGTCGGCCTCGACGGTGCGGCGCGCGATCGGTTCAACGCGATCCAACTGCAGTTGGCGGAGCTTGCGACGCGGTTCTCCAACCACGTGCTCGACGCGACAAAGGCGTGGTCGCTGGAGCTGACGACGCCAGCGGAGGCGGCGGGGCTGCCGCCGAGCCTGTTGCGGCTGGCCGCCCAGATGTGGCGGGAAGCGCACGCGGAAGCGCCGCCGAGCGAGGATCCCGCGGCGACGGGGCCGTGGCGCATCACCTTGGACATGCCGCTGACCGCGCCGTTCCTGCAGCACAGCAAGCGCCGCGATCTGCGCGAGGCGGTTTACCGGGCGAGCATTACCCGCGCCAGCCAGCCGCCGCACGACAATACGCCGCTCCTGGACGAGATTCTTGGCCTGCGCCTGGAGTTGGCAAATCTCCTGGGTTTTGCCGACTACGCGGCGTTGTCGCTTGTGCAAAAAATGGCGTCGGAACCGGCGACCGCGCTGGATCTGCTCGAGCGTTTGCGCGACCAGTCGCTGGCGGCGGCGCGTCAGGATCTGGCGGACTTGCGCGCGCTGGCCCAGGAGTCCGGGCAGCCGGAAGGCGTGGATTTTCAGCCGTGGGACGTGGCATTTTGGGCGGAACGCCTGCGGGAAGCCAAGTTCGATTTTAGCGACGAACAGCTGCGCCCGTATTTTGCCTTGCCGACCGTGCTGGATGGCCTGTTCGCCCTGGCGCATCGGCTCTTTGGTGTGACGATCGTCGCGGCCAGCGGCGCTGCGCAAGTCTGGCATCCGGACGTACAGTTCTTCCGCGTGCTGGACGAAGAGCGGCGGGAGATTGCGGCATTCTTCCTTGATCCTTACAGTCGCCCGGCGCACAAGCGTGGCGGCGCGTGGATGGATGAGTGCGTGGGGCGCAGTCGCGCGCTCGCGCTGCCAGGCGAGGCGGTGCGGCTGCCGGTCGCCTTTCTCGTCTGCAACCAGACGCCGCCGGTGGGTAACGTGCCGTCGCTGATGACGTTTGGCGAAGTGGAGACGCTGTTCCACGAGTTTGGCCACGGGCTTCAGCACATGCTCACGCAGGTGGAAGAGGGCCTGGCGAGCGGTATTCGCAATATTGAGTGGGATGCCGTCGAATTGCCGAGCCAATTCATGGAAAATTGGTGTTATCACGAGCCGACGCTGCGCGGCCTGACCCGGCATTTCGAGACCGGCGAACGGCTGCCGTTGGCGCTTTTCCAGCGGATTCTGGCCGCGCGCACCTATCGCGCGGGCAGCGACATGTTGCGGCAAGTGCTTTTCTCGATTACGGATTTGGCGCTCCACCACGGCTACAAGCCGGGGCAGGGCGAGTCGCCGTTTGACGTCTACCGCGACGTCGCGAGCCGCACGAGCGTGTTGCCACCGTTGGCTGAGGATCGTTTTCTCTGCGCATTCAGCCACATCTTCGCGGGAGGCTACGCGGCCGGCTATTTCAGCTACAAGTGGGCAGAGGTCTTGAGCGCTGACGCGTTTGCCGCCTTTGAAGAAGCCGGTCTTGACGATCCGACGCAGGTCGCGCAAACGGGCCGACATTTCCGCGATACCGTGCTCGCGCTGGGCGGCAGTCTGCACCCTGCAGACGTATTTCGGGCGTTTCGTGGGCGTGACGCGTCGGCGGAAGCCTTGTTGCGCCACTATGGCCTGTTGGATGCCGCGTGATCGCCGTCAGCGACCCAACATTCGCATTCTTTGCCTCTTTTCCTCTGCGAGAATTGGCGTAAGATGGGCAACGAACCAGTTTTAGCGACGGCAAACGAGGTGCGCAATGGGTGACCCGGCTCCAACGCCGACCACGGTCGACTCAATCAGGAGCGAAGCCGGCTTCTTTCGCGATCTCGCCGAGACGATCCGCGAAGCGATGTATGTGACGGAAGTTCCGTCGATGCAGCTCAGCTACGTGAATCCGGCGTTCGTTCGGCTGTTCGGCGTCACGCTGGAGCAGATGAACTCGGCGCCGCAGTACTGGCGGCAGTTTGTCCATCCAGACGACCTCAGCGAGGTCGCCAAGTTCCAGTCGCAGCTGGAGCAGGGCGTGCCGCATCCGCCGTACCGGATTCGGGTTGCCACGGGGAACTGGCGGTGGGTGCAGCTGCGGCAGTTTCCGCGCCTGGACCAGAACGGCGCGCTGGTGCGGATGGTCGGGCTGGTTGAGGACATCAACGAGAGCCACGAGCGCGAAGCGTACTCGCGGCAGTTGGATTTGACCTTGCGGCGCATCATTGAAGTGCTACCCGTCGGCATCCTGGCGTATCGCCGCGACAAACCGATCTTTGCCAACTCCGTGGCGGGCGGGCAACTGGGCGTGCCTGTCGATGAACTGCTCGACATCCCCATCCACGAGATCATCGAGACGTTCTTTCGTGCAGACGAGCGCAAGCAGGGCATCGCGCGGCTGCGGAAGGCGCAGGCGGGGCGCGACTTGCCGCCGATCGAACGGCATCTGCGGTCGCGGACGGGCGCCGAGAGCGTCGTGGAAATGCAGACGATCACCGTGGAGCTGGAAGGTGCGCCCGCGCAGGTGACGGTTGTGCGCGACCTGACCGAGCAGCGGCGGATGGAGGCGCAGGTCGCGCAGGCGGATCGCATGGCGGCACTGGGGCGGATTGCCGCCGGCGTTGCGCACGAATTGAACAATCCGCTCTCGTACGTGCTGGGCAACCTGGAAGTGGCGCGGGAAGAACTGCCCAATTTGCTGGAGGAATGTCGGCTCCTGCACGGGAAGATCGCGCATGACCTGGAGCTTGCGCCGCGCGTCGCGCGCCTGAGTGAGCGGCTTGTCGAGCTGACGTCCGTCGTGCGCGATGCCAGCGAGGGCGCGGACCGCGTGCGCGCGATCATGCGGGACTTGAAGAGCTTTTCGCGGTCGGACGCCGACGATCGCCGCGAGCCGGTGGACGTCAACCGACCGCTTGATGCCGCCGTGCGCATGGCGTGGCGGGAAATCCAGCCGCGCGCTCGCCTGGTCCAGGATCGTCAGCCGGTGCCGGTCGTGCTCGGCGTTGAGGGGCGGCTGTGCCAGGTGTTCCTCAATCTGCTGGTCAACGCCGCGGAGGCGCTGCCGGAGGGCGAGAGCCACGCCCATGAGGTGCGCATCCAGACGTCGACCGGGCCAAATGGCGACGCGGTTGTGGAGATCGCCGATACCGGGCCAGGGATTGCCGCGGACGAGTTGCCGCACCTTTTTGAACCGTTCTTCACCACCAAGGGCGTTGGCCACGGCACCGGGCTCGGACTGTCGATCTGCCACGACATCGTCCGGGCCCACGGCGGCACGATCGAGGTGGTGAGCGCCGTGGGCGAAGGCGCGCGTTTTCGCGTGACGTTGCCGCCCGCGACGATTGACGCGCCTGCGCGGGTGCCGGGTCCGGTTTCGACGCGCCGCGGCAAGGTGCTGGTCGTGGACGACGAGCCGCACGTTGCGGCGACGTTGCGGCAGTTGCTGGCACGCGATCACGACGTGACGGTGCTGACGAACGCCCGCGAGGCGCTGGGCCGAATCGTCGGCGGCGAGCGGTTTGATGTGATCTTTTGCGACTTGTTGATGCCGGAGATGAGTGGCATGGACTTCCACGCGGCGGTCATGCCGGTCGCGCGGGATCAGAGCGATCGCATCGTCTTCATGACGGGCGGCGCGTACACGCCGGTCCTCCGCGAGTTCCTCGAGCAGGTGCCCAATCGGCACCTGGAGAAGCCGTTCGCCCTGCGCGACGTCCGTGATGCTGTGGCGGAACTGTTGCAATAGCCGCGCGATTTCGCCCGATCCGCGTGTGAAACTCGGCGCGAGGCGCTTGCGACCCGGTGGCGGGATGTGTAGCCTATTGGGTTTCTATGGGCGCGCCGGCGGCGATGCCCGTGTTGACTGGCATTCTGTACGCGTCCCCCAACCCGACGGCCGCTTTGACGGAACTTTGACGAGGATTTGAAGATGATGATTCGCATGACTTTGGCCGCTCTGCTCGCGGCTTCCCTGGCCATCACTGGCTGTTCCAGCACGACCAGCACGTCTGGCGGCACGACCACGGACACGACGACGACCGACGACGCCGTTGCCGACACGACCGGTGGCACCGACGCGACGGGCGACACCGCCACGGGCGACACGGCCAAGGATGCCGGCAAGGACACCGTCAAGGCCGATGTGGGCCCGCCGACGGCGACCTGGGGCGAGTGCGCACTGAGCGATCAGGCGTGCCTCCAGGGCTGCGTGCCGAGCAACTGCGGCGACGCGAGCCAGGCTTGCCAGGCTGACAAGAAGTGCACGGACCTGCAGACCTGCTTCCAGAACTGCGGCAAGACGCCGATGGTGATGCCGCCGCAGGACGCGACGCCGGTTGCCTACCTGCCGGGCGAGGCGACTGACGCCTATTGCCAGCGCGTTTGCGAAATCCAGGGTGGCCCCGCCGCGCTGGCTGAAGACGAGGCGTACATCGAGTGCGTCATCGGCAAGTGCCTCGACTGCGCCAACTCGGCGCCGGACATCAGCAAGGCTTCCTGCCAGCAGGCTTGCGGCGCTGAGAACTACTGCAGCGACCAGTACACCGCGTGCCTCGGCGACGCCGAGTGCCTCGGCACGTACGGCTGCTTGCTGACGTGCGGCAGCGATCAGGCTTGCTCGACCGCGTGCGCCGGCAAGGCGTCCACGGCCACGCAGAAGATGCTGACCGACTACAACACCTGCGTCACCAAGTACGCGAAGACCTGCGTCGCGCCGTAAGGCTCCCGCGGTTCCTTGGACCAACGCCCGCTCCGGCTTCGTGCCAGGGCGGGCGTTGGGCTTTTTGGCGCAGATTGATGCGTGTGGGGCCCGCGGCAGCCGCGGCAGGGATCGTCACCCGCAGGGCGGAGGCTCGCGCAGCGAGTCTCCGTGAGCGGAGGGGCGCGCCGCGCCCTGGAGCGAGTAGCCCGGTGACCGGCCGCTTCGGCCGGGCAGCCGCCCAGAAGAAAAGTGTGGGGCACGGGGAGCGGCTGACCCGGCGGAGGCTTGGCGGTCTAGTGCAGGAAGGACTGCGGATGGTCGTTCGTCGCCTGAATCATGCCCAGGCCCAGCGGCGAACCGCGCAGGGAGATACCGCCCGAGGCGCCTTCGCCCAGCGCCCACCGCGCGAAACCGCCCAGCGCCCAGCCATTCCATTCCCACAGACCCGGATAGACGTTCAAGTGCACCGATTGCTGCTCGGTCAGCCCGGCGATGAGCGACATGACCAGCGACTCGTCGCGGTCCCAGAAGATGCCGGTCTCCCAAATCAGCTGGTTGCCGGGAATCATCATCCGCGCCGTGCCGTCGCCCACCCACACCGCCTGCATCCCCTTGAGCGACGGCCCGAGCGCCACGCTCAAATGGTCGTGCTTGTTCACCGGCCCGCTGGCGCCAAACAGGCCTTCCTTGCCGTAATACATGAAGAATCGCAGGTCCACGGGCAAGCCCAGGGTCACCTTGAACGCGTAGTTCTCGCCTTGATTCGTCAGCCGCATCCCGTTGGCCAGCGTCGCTTGGCCCGGCCAGTAGTTCAGGATCACCGGCCCGCGGAAGAAGCGCGCCACCGGTTCAAACGAGAAGAGCACGAGTCCCAGCGGATTCCAAATCAGCATGTCCGCGATGGGATCCTGGTTCGGCCCGCGAAATGAGCCGTTCTCCGTTATCTCGTTGACGTACTGCAGCGCCGTTGTTGTCAGCAGCGCCAGCACGCGCGGGTGGCTGATGCCGTGGAACGCGTACCAATCCTCCAGCTTGCGGTAGAGCATGCCTTCGCCCAAAGCGTGCATGAACCAATTGGGCACGAACTGCCCGTACTGCGTGGCGAATCCGCGAATCGGCACGACTTCATGCGCGACGAAGTGGCCCCAGCCGATGTGCGACATCGCGTCGAACGGGTGCGCCACGTTGCGGAACACGTTGACCGCGCCGGCCTGGTAGTCGATGCCGCTCAGGCGGTCCTGGTAGGCCGCGTTGCGGAGGATGTCAAACGAGCCATTGACCAAGCCGGTCAACGGGTTGAACTGCGATTCGCTGCCGATGCTGCGCGGCCGCCAATACTGGCCACCTCCGTCGGCGGCTGTCGCGCTTGCGGCGAGTTCGGCTGTGGGTTCGTCGGCAAGGGCGACCTGGCCGACGCACAAGAGCGCCACGACGCCGCTGAACAGGGCGCTTCGCCAGAGTCTCATGCCGCTGAATTTGCCGCTCACGCCCACGTCCACCGCCGCGCGGAGCGTAGCATGAAACCCGCCGTCTGCCGAGTCGCGCGCGCAGGGCTTTGCGTTACTTCAGGATCATGCCGCCCGGATAGCTGTACGCGGTGACGCCGCCGTACCCATAGACCATCAGGCCAAACGGCGTGCCAGTGCCGCCGGTGGGCGCGACGCTCTCCAGGGTGTGCGTGCCGGGATCGAATTTCACGTAGGCGAATTCCCACGTTCCGTCGCCAAAGCTCTGGAAGCCGACCTTGAGCGGCACGCCGTCCATCGCGATGGCAACGCCCACGGGGCGCACGATGCTGACGTAGTTGCCAATGAAGCCTGCCGCCGTTTGGATCGTGTAGTCCGGGCGGTACTGCGACTTGGCCGGGATCAGCGCCATGCTCGCGTCGCCCAAGGTGGCCGCCACGCCGTTGTTGGTCTGCGACGCCTGTCCGGCGCTCACCAGCAGCTGCGCCACCTGGATCTTGCCGGTCGCCTTGAGCATGAAGCTCTGGTCCGTCTGCACGCGCGCGCGTTCGCCCGCGTTCAGCGTCACGCCGTTCAGCTCTTTGCCATTTGGATACTTGGCCACGGACGGCGGATCGGTCGTCAGTTGCACGCCATTTTCGCCCGCGACGACGACAAACTCGTCCACCTCGTCCCCGCGCGGCTTCGTCTTGACGCAGAACGCCTCCGTTCCCCAGAATTCCACTGGCATCAGCTGCTCTTCCATGTGCTCCGTGCAGCAGGTGTCCCACG
This sequence comes from uncultured Myxococcales bacterium, assembly GCA_903842345.1. GTDB lineage: Bacteria > Myxococcota_A > UBA9042 > UBA9042 > UBA9042 > CAIYBN01. The sequence continues at coordinate 33,751 of CAIMLR010000014.1, read as the reverse complement.
TCGGGTCGCTGCCCTGGCTCTGGCCAAAGCGCCAATCGTCCTGAACGCCCGCCACCTGATGGCCGCTGAATACCGCCACAGGCTTGTCCGCCTCGACCTTGGAACCCGTCATGTTCGGCAGCGCCTGCGGTCCGGAATTGGGCGGCACCTGCTCCGTCTTGGCCGCTTCCTCGATGTTCAGCACGTCAAACTGCAGGATCTGGAACGTGTACGTCTTGCCTTTGGCCAGCACCGCCGGCTTTGTGCCATCGCCCGGCACGCCCAGCTTGTAGTTCACCTGGCAATCGCGGGTCGGCGTGACGTTCACCGTCGTCGCGCCCGGCATCGTCGCAACCACGCTCAGGAACGCGCTGTTGGCGGCAAAACCCATCATCGCGCCGCGCGACTGCGCCGGCACCACCGCGTAGTACGTCTTGCCCAAGGCGTTCTGCGGCAGCAGGAGCGAGCCATCATTGGACGCGGCATTCTCCGCGTTGTACGGATTGAACTGGTAGGCAACGACCGGCTGCGTCGATTTGACGTGCACGGCCTTGCGCATCACGCCCGATCCGGACGCGTTCATGACCGGCATCTTGAATTCCCGGGTCTGGCCCGCGGGGACGACGCTGTCCTTCATCACGAGGTCGATGCTCGGCCCGGGCGTATCGCACACCGTCTTGGCTTTGCTGTTGCAGGTCGTCGCGCTCGGCGCGCACACGGAGCCGTCCGCGCAGGTCGCCTGGATGGTGAACGTCATCGTCGCGTCAAATTGCCCCGGATTGGAGATGACCACGCTGTGCGGCACCATTTCCGGCACGACGGTGGAGAGCGGCACGGCGCCGGGATCGTTGTCCAAATCCACGCTCCAGTATTCGCAGCCGACGTTGCCGCCGAACTTCACGCCTTGCTCGCACAGGCTGACGCACTTGCCGCCAAAGCAGTAGGAGCCGGTCTTGCAGTCCGTCGCGTCGCCGTACGCGCTGCCGTCGGGCAGGCACGTGTGGAAGCTTGTCTTGGACCCGGGCGTGCATTCCGGGATGTACGGCGTACACGCGGTGGTCTGGCACTTGCCGTCGACGCAGAGCTGTTGGCCGGTGCATGCGGTCTTGAACGTCGACGCGCCGTCCGCGCTGCAGTGGATCTCCGCGGAAAAGCCGTCGCAGCCCAGGCTCGCGCCCGCGGTGCAGGTCGTCGGCGTCAGGCAAGCGCCGTCCTTGCACACGTCGCCGCCCGCGCAGGTGTCCTTGAGTTTCCAGCCGCTGTTCACGCAGATCTTGCTGGTTGTCTCGTTGAAGCACGCGACTTCCCCGTCCTTGCAGCTGAACGGCGAGTCAAAGTCGACCGCGTCGTTGGTGCTGGCGTCGGGCAGGGCGACGACGCCGTCGCCTTTGCCGCCTACGGTGTCAGGCAAACCGGTGCCGGCAGGGGTGGCGGTGTTGCTGCAGGCGCAGGCGCATACGGCGAGGAGCAAGACGCGTTTCATGGACGACCTTGTGCGGCATCAGCCGGTTGGCCAAATCCTCGCAAGTTCAGGTCGGTACGACAAGTGCCGTTCGCAAAAACGCATGAACGCGGCGCCGACCTGTGGGCTTGCCACTTGTCGACGCCGCGCTCCGCGAAAGGGATCGTTACCCCGAAGGGGCGGAGACTCGCTTGCGAGGCTCCGTCGGCGCTTGCGCCGATAGAGCCCGGTCCGGCCGCTTCGGCCGGATTCGCCCAAACGAACCTCTGCCTGCCGCCTGGCCTAGTAGCGGTAGTGATCCGGCTTGTACGGACCTTCCACCGGAATCCCGAGGTACTCCGCCTGCGAAGCGGTCAGCGTCGTCAGCTTCACGCCGAGCTTGTCGAGGTGCAGGCGCGCCACTTCTTCATCCAGCTTCTTGGGCAGCACGTGCACGCCCAGCTCAAACTTCTCCGTCCACAACGCCAGCTGCGCGAGCACCTGGTTGGTGAACGAGTTCGACATCACGAAGCTCGGGTGCCCCGTCGCGCAACCGAGGTTCACCAGCCGGCCGCGGGCCAGCACGATGAGCGTCTTCGCGCCGTTGTTGGACTGCGACGCGGGGATGTGGAACAGGTCCACCTGCGGCTTCACGTTCTCTTCCACGATGTCCGGCGTCGACTCGAGCCACTTGATCTCGATTTCACTGTCAAAGTGGCCGATGTTGCACAGGATCGCCTGATCCTTGATGTTCTTGAAGTGCGCGCCCGTGATGATGTCGCAGCAGCCCGTGGCCGTGACGAAGATGTCGCCCAGCTTGACGGCTTCTTCCATCGTCGTCACTTCGTAGCCTTCCATCGCCGCCTGCAGCGCGATGATCGGGTCGATTTCCGTGATGAGGACGCGCGCGCCGAGGCCGCGCATCGACTGCGCCGAGCCCTTGCCCACGTCGCCGTAACCCGCAACCACGACGACCTTGCCGGCGATCATGATGTCGGTCGCGCGCTTGATACCGTCAGCCAGCGATTCACGGCAGCCGTACAGGTTGTCGAACTTGGACTTCGTCACGCTGTCGTTGACGTTGATGGCCGGAACCTTCAACTCGCCGCGCGCATGCATCTGCACGAGGCGGTGAACGCCCGTCGTCGTCTCTTCGGAAAGGCCCTTGATGTCCTTCAACATTTCCGGGTACTTCTGGTGGACCCACATCGTCAGGTCGCCGCCGTCGTCCAGGATCAGGTTCGGGGACTTGCCGCCCGCGAACGCAAAGATCTGCTGGTCCATGCACCAGTCGGCTTCCGCCAACGTCTGGCCCTTCCACGCGTACACGGGCACGCCGGTCACCGCGATGGCGGCCGCGGCGTGATCCTGCGTCGAGTAGATGTTGCAGCTCGTCCAGGTCACTTCCGCGCCCAGCTCGGTCAGCGTCTCGATCAGCACGGCCGTCTGGATCGTCATGTGCAGGCAGCCCGCGACGCGCGCGCCCTTGAGCGGCTTGGTCGCGCTGTATTTCGCGCGCAGGGACATCAGGCCGGGCATTTCGCGTTCGGCCAACATGATTTCTTTGCGGCCCCAATCGGCGAGGGAAAGGTCAGCGACTTTGTAGGGCATGCGACCCGAGGCGGCCGGCTTGGCGGAAGGCGAGTGGACAGCGGTCATAGGTTGTTCCTTGTTCTGGAGGGAGTCGGGACAGACTCCTGGCTATTGGGATGTTGCAGGCGCGCGGCAGATGCGGCCCGGGCCGCAAAACGGCGCATAGTTTGCCAGATCCTCAGGGGGTTGTCGATCCGCATTTGCCGTGACGTTTGACCGCCGCGGCAAAAATGGCAACGCCGACGCGGAGTCCCGGACGAGACCCCAACGTCGGCGTTGCAAACACGCTGGCCGGAGCGGCTATTCCTGCTCGAGGCCCGTCTTCTTGCCTTCCAGCACCGGGATGACCTTGTTGATGAAGATGGTGTTCATCTCCACGGCCAGCTGGTCCGGATGCTTGATCGGCGCCACCAGGCGACCCGCGACGATGTAGATCACCTTGCCGGTGTTCTCCGTCACGCGAATCGTGTAGCCCTGAACGATGTCCTTGAACAAGATGCCCTCGACCGTCGCGGCCGTGAACGAGATGAACAGGGACGCGTCCTCATTGCCTTCCACAAAGCGGATCGACGTGGAGTTCATGACGCGGGCGCGGAAAATGTCCAGGTTGATCCCGGCTGAGCGCGTGGCATCCGACCCGGTTTCCGCCAGGTTGGTGTGCATCTTGAGCTTGACGATGCGCTGGGTCGTGCGCGTCTCAATCGGATTGAAGACCGCGGTCGACGACAGGCAGCCAGTCATGAGGCTGGCGGAAGCGGCGAGCGCGATCATCGCGTGTTTGAAGTTCATGGGTTCCTCACAAGAAGTTGGGCAGTGTTGCCAGTCTTGGGTCGTGGTGCTCGGTCGCCGCTTACAGCAGCAACTGCGCGATTTCATTCAGCGTGGCCGGCAAGACGTTCTTCATGTCAAACGCGTTCATCACGCGAATGAAGACGATCTCGCCGGTGCGGCTGGTCACGGAGAGCGAGTACTGACCCGACAACGCGACGAGGCCCGGGTTGTACCCGTACAGCAGCGAACTGACGTGCACGACGTAGTCGGGCGCCTGCGAAACGACGTCGAACTTGCCCTGCTTCATCAGCTCGATGCGCAGGGTGTCGGCGACGACGCCTTCTTCGGGAACGAACACTTTGTTGCCCAGCTTGGGCGCTTTATCGTCACGGAAAACGATTTCCTGGGGCGCGCCGCACGCCGACATGGCGACGGACAGCAGGACGCCGAGGAGGATAAGGATACGCGTCATGGTTTTCTCCTGAACTGCGCAACTTCGCGAGAAGTTGCAGCGTCTGAATGGTCTGGCCGCATGGCTGCGACCGGGCGTTAGGACTTCGTGTTGCCCTGGAATTCAGCCAAGTTGCCCCGAATGAACTCCTGAACGTCGCCGTTGGTCGGAGCCTTGCTGTACAGGCCAATCTTGGAGAACAGGATCTTGCCGTTCTTGGCGTCCTTCACGGTGAACGTCATCGTCACCAGGATGAACTTGGAGTAGACGCTGCCGCCGTTGAAGACATCGCTGTCCAGTTCGATGGCGTAATCGGCCTTGCCGGCGTCGATCGAATAGCCCTTGGCCTTCAATTCGACGACGATCAGGTCGTTGTTGTAGTCCACGCTCGAGACGAACACGTTCTTGGACTTGCCGACGCGGGCTTGGCCGGCCGGATCCAGGTACTGGTCATAGAGCAGGTACTGCGGCCCGCAGCCGACGGCGGTCAGCGCGAGCATCGCGGCCAAAAGCGTCCGCCGAACATTTTTCCACATCATTTCTTGCCCCCTAGTGCCTGTCCAACGACGTACGCAAACCGTTTGCTGACGGAGTCCAAGCCAGGGCAGGATCAATCATGAAGAAGTATTTTGTCAACTGTCGGACCTGCAAGTCCGTTGATCTCGGCTACTGCTCAGCCTCTGAAGGCGTCGGTTTGTCCTGCGTATTTGGCGCCGACGCTGCCAGTGTCGCCGCGCGCAACTTCTGCCACTTCTCGACCTTTTCGGCATATTTCGCGCGAACTTTCGGCAAATGGCGGCGAATCCCCGCGAGCGTGTCATACGGAATCGACTTGCTCAGCGACTTACAAAGCCACGTCGGAATCCACCCGCCGATGTCCGCGTGGACGGTGAACTCCAACTTCGTGGTCTGATCGTCGATCCGCTGCATCCGGTAGTGCCCTTTGAGGACCGGCATCCGCACGACGCCGTCCACCGGCGGGCCAAGCGGCGTCTGAATGGACTCAAACCGCATCGTTACGTCGTCGCCGCGCTCCAGCCCCGTCGCCACCGCGTGCAAGATAGCGTCGCGATCCTGGACGGGCCACGGCGCGGTCGTGCGGCTGTAGAAAATCATTTCGCTTTCCGTGATGCGCTTGAGTACCCGCGATCCCAGGCAGCGTTTCGCCCAATCGCACGTGTGGTCAACGTCCTCAATGAGCGCAGCGATTTCGTAGAAGTCGCCCTTCATGACCATCGTGCCGCGGACGTCCGGCATTTCCTGATCCGGCACTTCACGCGTTTCCACGAGGATGCCGTCGTCATTGGAGAGTTTGCTCCAGCCGCCGGCCCACGCGGGTTGGGCGATGAGGAGCGGCAGGGCGAGCACCGTCGACAGCAGCGTGCGAAATGGCGTCATGGTCTTCCTTCCCCGTCGTGTTCAGCTTGCCGCGCGGCGCGGCGCGTGCCAATCCAGCCGACCCGTTTGAAAGCATACAGCATGCCGAGCGCCACGGAGATCATCAATGCCCAGGCGAAGGCGTAGCCCAACGGCCAGTGGATCTCCGGCATCACGTCAAAGTTCATGCCGTAGATCCCGGCGATGAATGTCAGCGGCAGAAAGATTGTCGAAATGATCGTCAACACTTTGACCACTTCGTTCATGCGATTGTTCACGGCTGACAGGTAAACATCCATCAAACTCGCGGCAAATTCGCGATAGGTCTCCACCAGATCGACGACGTGCACGGCATGGTCCGCGGCGTCGCGCAGGTACACGCGCGTCGCGTCGCTGATGTGGACGTGGTCGTCCTCCGCCTCCGTGCGCAGGAGCGCGTGGAGCGCGTCGCGTTGCGGCCAAATCGACCGGCGCACGACGAGCAGCGTCCGCTTGAGCGCGTGGATTCGCTTGCCGGTCGCCGGCTCCGGTCGCTCCAGCGCTTCCTGCTCCAGGTCCTCCAGCGCCGCGCCCAGCACGTCCAGGACGGGAAAGTAACCGTCAATCACGCAATCCAGGATCGCGTAGGTCAGGTAATCGGAGCCGCTCTGGCGGATCTTGCCCTTGCCATGGCGGATCCGCGCGCGGACCGGTTCCAGCACGTCGCCGTCCAAGTCGGACTCCTGCACCGTCAGCACCCACGTCGCGCCCAGCAGCACGCTGACTTGCTCTGGATGCGCGGCGATGCCCCGCAGGTGGATCATGTGCGAAACGCAGAGCGTGTGGTGGTCGTACACGTCCGTCTTCGGCCGCTGCGGCACGTTCACCATGTCCGCTAGCGCCAGGGGATGGACGCCCAGGAGGTCGCCGATCGCCTGGATCCGCTCGCGGTCGCTCGTGCCGCGCACGTCGATCCACAGGATCTGCCCGGGTTCCGGCGTCAGCAGGGACACCGGCTGGGTCGGCTGCAGATCGCCCGTCTCAAACAGACCGGGCGCGTACCGCATCCACGCGATGTGGGTCGGCTCCGCGTCGGGATCGGCGAACAGCGTACCCGGCGTCGCACCCGGCAACATCAGCGGCGTCTGCACCATGACCGTGGACGGCGGCCGGCGCCGCTGGCCGTGCAGCAGGCGATCGGCTTCCTCTGCGGCGCGGCTCAACAGGCTCATGAAGGGCTCCAGCGAGGCGAACGGCGTCGCCGCGTGCTGTGACGACAGCGACGGTTCCGCGACTGTCCTGCAATGCCGCGGGACTTGCAACCCTCGGCACAGTTTCGTAGCGTGCACATCACGACTGCGCAAATTTCGGCAAGTTGGCCGGGGTTGGGGGCGCAGCTGACGGGCGAATCGCGTCCTTTGCTGAAATTTGGGGAGAGCTATGTTGCGCTTTGATATCAAAATGTTGCGTCCATTGGTCAGCGTCGCTGCCGCCGCCGCGCTCTTTTCAGCATGCGGAACGACCGCTGCGAGCAGCACTTCGACGGACGACACCGCCGCCGGCAGCGACGACGCCAGCGCCTTGACCGGCGCCGACGCGAGCGCCGACACCACCGCCGCAGCCAACACGCTGATCGCTGACGGCGAGTACTACTTGTCCGTCAAGGTCGTGCCGTTTGGCGGCCTCCTCCTCCCGTTCAAGGCGACATTGACCGCGTCTGGCAGCCTGGCCGATGGCGGCAAGCTCGCCACGCTGGAACTGCGCGCCATCTCCGACAAGGAGACGCCGATGTACGTCAGCGATCCGATCGGCACCGTCAAGGACGTCGTCGTCGCCAAGGGCGGCACGTTCACCGCGCAGTTCGCCGACCCGATCCTCATTCCCGCCAAGGCCGCCCCGACGGGCAGCGATGTGCACGTCGCCAACTTCAAGCTCATCGGCACGATCAGCAGCGACAACTCGATCTGTGGCGACATGAGCGGCACGGTCGTCGAGTTCTCCAAGGACGTCGCGACGAGCACGTTCAAGGCCGTCAAATGGGGCACGGAGGCCACGCCGCCGGAATCGTCCTGCACGGCCGCCGCGGTCAAGCACTACGCGGGCATCACCGCGTGCCCGGTGCTCAAGGCCGGCGTCAATGAGATCACCAGCGCTGAGCGCACGCGCCGTTTCACCGTCGTTCTCCCGGAAGCCAGCACGGCGACCGGGCTTCCGACCGACGTGAGCGCGCAAAACCTCCCCGTCGTCTTCTTGTTCCACGGCGTGGGCGGCTCGATGTCGGGCATCCTCGGCGACACCGCGTTTGACGGCCTGCTCAAGACCGAGAAGTTCGTCCTCATCGTGCCGGAATCCGAGCGCGACAAGGCCGGCACGGCCGTGAGCCAGACCGAATGGCTTTACGGCGTGCAGCAGTTTGCCGACGACAACTCTGACCTCGTGTTCTTTGACGACATGCTCAAGTGCGTCGGCGACCAGTACAAGACCAACGCCAAGCGCGTCTACGTCACCGGCATGTCCGGCGGCGGCATGATGACCGTGTTCACGTCGTTCAGCCGTTCAGACGTCATCGCGGCCGCGGCGCCGTTCTCCGGTGGCTACCTGTTCAAGTACCCGTCCACCAAGAACAAGTTCCCGGAAATGGTCGTCTGGGGCGGCGAGGCTGACAGCGCTTTCTCGCAGAATTTCAACACGCTGGCCAACGCGCTGATCCCGGCGCTGAAGTCGGACGGCCACGCGGTCCTGAAGTGCAACCACGGCACGGGCCACAAGTGGCCGGCAGCGATGACGGCCGCCGATTGGGCGTTCCTGAGCAACTATGAACTCGGCGTGGCCAGCCCGGCGTTCACCGATCCGCTGCCGAGCGTCTTCCCGAGCTACTGCTCGGTCGCCAAGTAGGACTGTCCCCGTCCCCGCCGCGTCCGCCAGTGATTTGGGCGGCGCGCGGCGGGCGGCGAGCGCTTGGGCTACTTGGGCAGCAGCATGTTGACGCCCGCCACAAGCACGAGCACGCACACGCCAATCTTCATGGCGCGCGCCGGCAGGATGCCCACCATGCGGCTGCCGATCAGCACGCCTGGAATGGAGCCCGCCATCAGGTTGATCGCCAACCCGTAGTCAACCGTGCCAATGTCGATGTGCGCCAGGCTCGCTGCCGCCACGAGCAACATCGCGTGGGCGATGTCCGTGCCGACGAGCGTGGCCATGTCCAGCCGCGCCGTGAACAGCAGCAGAAGCGCGATGAGCGAGCCGCTGCCGACGGAGGTCAGCCCGACCATGAAGCCGATCAGCGCGCCCGCGAGCGCGACCCGGGTGCGGGTGCCTGCGTCGCGCGGCGTCCAATCCGCCAATTGGGTCTGCTTTTTGCCGCGCAGGAACACTTCTGAACCGATGTTGACCGCGGCCGCGAACGTCAGCACTGCGCCGAGCGCCGTCTTGATGATGGGCTCCGCGTGCGGTTGCGTGTGGCGCAGCCAGTCGATGAGGTAGCTGCCGGCGAGACCGGCGGGGACGCTGCCGAGCGCCAGCGCCCAGACCCAGTTCCAATCCACGCGCTTGGCGGCGATGTTGCGCGTCGTGCCGACGAGTTTGGTGACGGTGCCGTAGACCAAATCCGTGCCGACGGCGACCGACGGCTGGATGCCCAGCGAAATCAGGATCGGCGCGAGGATGACGCCGCCGCCGACGCCGGTCAGGCCGACGAAGAAACCGACGAGCAGGCCGACAAGCGCGCGCGTCCACTCGAACTGAGTCTGAAGGAGTTGCACCGGTTCGCCTTGGGTCGCATGTCATCTGGGGTCGCGGTTCTGGAGTAACCCTACCGGCGCGATAGGAATACTCGTACCATGGCCCGGAACCGCCCGCAAGTGCTTCTCGCGCAGCGCGAACAGGGAAGGGCGCCATGCGCCGGGAAATCGCTTGCCAACTCAGCCGCCTTTTGCGCTAGAATGGCCAGCGGGGTGTGCGTAAACTGGGGGGAATCGGGTGATGACGAACGCGATCAAGCGCAAGATGACGTTCCGGCCAATTTGGCTGGCGATGGCTGTCACTTTTCTGGCGACCGGTGCGGCCGCGGTCGAGGCCGACGGCAAGTGGCACCATGAGTTCACCGAGGACGGCGTCGCGGTCTCCATGATGACGGAAGAAGGCCGCAGCCTGCCGGCGTTCCGCGGCGTGGCGGTCGTCGACGGCGGGATGTTTGAAGTGCTGGGCATGTTGGACGACGCCAAGAAGGCGACCGACTGGATGGCCAACTGCATGGAGAACAAGGTTCTCAAGCAAGTCAACGAGTTCGATCGTATCATCTACAACCGCACGGACGCGCCGTGGCCGGTCTCCGATCGCGACGTGGTCATCTTCGTCGGCGTGACGGCGGATTTGGACAAGCGCGAGGTGAACATCAAGTTCAGCCAGATCACCAACGCGGGACCGGGGCCGATTGATGGCGTCGTCCGGATGCCGCGGCTCAAGGGCTTCTACAAGCTGCAGTATGTCGACGAAAAGCACACGCGCGTGACCTACCAGATCGACGCCGACTCCGGCGGCAGCTTGCCGGACTGGCTCATCGCCCGGGCGACGCGTGCGCTGCCCGTGCAGACGCTGAACGGCATGCGCAAGCAGCTCAAGAAGACGCTGGGCAACTACGACGACTTCGTGAAGCGCTATGACCCGACCCGGGGTGGCAAGATTCCGGAGCAGTTCGCCAAGGGCGCGACGGCTGCTCCGGGCATTGCGCCGGCGCAGGCCCAGCCCTAACCTGCTGATCATCCCATCGGGCAAGGCCTCGTCGGCCTGTCTGCGCATAGAACACGGACCCCCGGAGTTCCGATGGCCGGTCGCTATTTCCGTCCTCCGCACGTCTCTGCGTTTCGCATGCTCGCGCCGATCATCTGGGACGCCCCGCGCGATCCGACGATCCTGGGCGACTCCGAGATCGCCGTCGCGCCCTTGCTCGCGTACCTGGAGGCGCACCACGCGAAGACGGGCCAGAAGCTCACGGTGACCCACGCGGTCGCGCGCGGCGTGGCGTCCGTGCTGGGCGCGCATCCGGATCTCAATTGCATGGTGCGGCGCGGTCGGCTGTGGATGCGGCGCGACGTCGACGTGTTCTGCCAGGTCGCGGTGCCGCACGCCGATGGCAGGAAGCTGGCCGGCGCCGACCTGTCGGGTGCCGTGATCCGCAATGCGGACAAGCGCACGATGGCGGAGATCGCCGCTGAGCTGCAGGCCATGGCTGACAAGATCCGCCAACACAAGGATCCGCTGCTGCAGCAGACCAAGCAGATGCTGTCCGTGCTGCCGCCGTTCATCGCCCGGCCTTTCCTGCGCCTGCTGGCGTATCTGAACCACGATTGGGGTGTCGACCTGCGTTGGATGGGCGTTCCGGATGACCCGTTTGGCTCGATCATGGTCACGTCGCTTGGGATGTTTGGCATCCGCAACGCCTACGCGCCGCTGTTTCCCAATGCGCGCTGCATCGGCGTGCTGCTGGTGGGCGGCGTGCACGACCGCCCGGCAGTTGTCGATGGCCAGATCGTCGTGCAAAAGGCGCTGCCGCTGACGATCGTGCTGGACCACCGCATGATCGACGGCCTGCAGGCGTCCGTGTTCTCCCGCGAGCTCATCCGCCGCCTGGAGAATCCCGAGCTGCTGGACGACCTGAGCGTGTCCACGCCGCCATCCCACCCGTTGACCGGTAACGCCAAAGCGCTGCCGGTCGCCAAGACCTGACCTTTCCGGAGCCCCATGACCGCAATTCCCTGGCGCCTCTTCGCGTGCGGCGTCGCACTCAGCCTCAGCGCCTGCACCGCCAAAGACGCCGTGCCTGACAAGACTGTCACCATCCGCTGGACCAGCTACGGCGTGCCGCACATCACCGCGGCGACGTGGCAGGGACTTGGCTATGGCCAGGGCTACGCGTTCGCCAAGGAGAACATCTGCACGCTGGCCGATCAGATCGTCAAAGTCCGCAGCGAGCGCAGCAAGTGGCTGGGCGCCGGCGACAAGAACGCCAACGTGACGAGCGACATGGCCTACAAGGCGATGGAAGTCGTGCCGCACGCGCAGATGTTCTGGGATGTGCAGATCAGCGGTCGCGCCAAGGACATGATCAGCGGCTACGTGGCGGGTTACAACGCGCGGCTGGCGGAAGTGGGCAAGGCGGGGCTGCCGTCGCCGTGCAAGGGCGCGGATTGGGTGCAGCCGATCTCGGCGATCGACCTGCTGGCGTATTATGCGGACTTGGGCGAGCTGGCCTCAGCGCGCAACTTCAAGGAATACCTGACGATCGCCCATCCGCCCAACGATTCGACGCAGAACGATTGGCCGCGTTGGCTGGATCCGGCGGAGCAGAACGGGCTGGCGCTGGCGTTTGGCAAGGAGCTGGATCCGATCCGCAACGCGCAGATTGGCTCCAACGGTTGGGGACTCGGCAAGGACAAGACGGCGGACGGCCACGGCGCGGTGCTCGCCAATCCGCACTTTCCATGGTTTGGCGAACTGCGGCTGTGGGAGTCGCACCTGACGATTCCGGGCGAAGTCGATGTCGCCGGCGCGTCGTTGATGGGCGTGGGCGGCGTGCTCATCGGCCACAACCAGCACGTCGCGTGGACGGAGACGGTCTCCGCGTCGCGCAAGTTCACGGTGTACAAGCTGCCGTTGGTCAAGGGCGATCCGACGAGCTACACGGTGGACGGCAAGGTCATGAAGATGACGAGCCATACCGAGACGATCCAGATCAAGCAGCCAGACGGCACGCTCCAGCCCATGACCCAGACGTTCTGGAAGTCGCATCATGGGCCGATCCTGGTCGTGGGCGGCGTGGGCGAATGGAACACGGAGACGGTGTTCACGTTGCGGGACGCCAACGCCTTGAACGGCAAACTGATCGACCATTTTCTCGGCTTTGCGGTCGCGAAGTCGGTCGCGGACTTGCAGTCGGTTTGCCAGTCCGTCCAGGCCAATCCGTGGACGAACACGATGGCGGCGGATGACCAGGGCAGCGCGTTCTACACGGAGTCGCACAGCACGCCGAACGTTGCCAAGGCGACGATGGACGCGTGGAACGCCGACACGGACGTCATCGTCGGGCTGCTGCGCAACAACGGCGTGGTGCTGCTGGACGGCAGCACGTCGGCCAATGACTGGATCGTGAAGCCCGGCGCGCGCGAGGACGGGCTGACGCCGTGGGAAGAGACGCCGCACCTGACGCGCACGGATTTTGTCTTCAACGCCAACGACTCGCACTGGATGACCAATCCGGCGGCGCTGCTGGAAGGCTATGGTGGGATGTACGGCCCGGAGAAAACGGCGCGATCGACGCGCACGCGGATGAACCTCGCGTTCTTGATGGGCACGGGCAAAGACGCGGCAGCGGGCGACGACGGCAAGTTTACCCAGGACGAGCTGACCGCGATGTTCATGAACGATCACATCCACTCGGCGGACCTGGCGCTGCCGGACGTGCTGACGGCGTGCGCAGGCGTCGCGACGGTGAAGATCGGCAATCAGGACGTCGACGTGGCGCAGGCTTGCGCGATCCTCGGCAAATGGGACCGGACGGCGACGGCGGACGGCAAAGGCGCGCTGCTCTGGCGGGAATTTTGGTACGACAAGGATGGCCCGGCTTGGGCGCACAAGTTTGACCTCGCCGATCCGATTGGCACGCCGTACGGAATGCCGCTCGCGCCAACGGGTACCGAGAATCCGGCCGTGCAGACGCTCGCGCGTGCGGTGCTTGCGCTTCAGGCGGCGAAGATTCCGCTGGACGCCGCCGTGCCGGACTTTGAGTACACGCTCAAGGGCGCGACACGGCTGGCGATTCACGGGTCGGATGACTCCGAAGGCGCCTTCCAGGTCGTGGGCTGGGTGCCGAGCGAGAACGACACGCTCCTGGCGGGCATGACCGCGCCAAAGCAGCCGACCAGCGCGTCGGGGCTGGCGATTGGCGACGGCTATCCCGTCAACTACGGCAGCAGCTTCGTCATGGTCTGCATGCTCACGGCGGACGGTCCCAAGGCCAAGGCGATCCTGACGTATGGCCAGTCAAGCGACCCGCTGAGCCCGCAGTTCACCGATCAGGCGACGCTGTTCAGCCAGCGGAAGTTCCGCGACATGCCGTTCACGGACGCCGAGATCGCCGCCGATCCCAACCTGACCAGTCAGTCTTTGACGATGCAGTGAATAGGTTGCACCCCTCGCCCGTTTCGGCGATAAGATCGCGTCACCCGGCCGACAACCACGGAGAAGTTCATGATGTTGCAGCAGTTCACGCGTCGCTCCATTCTCGCCCTCACGCTCTGCCTGACGTTCCTCGCGACCGCGGGATTTGCCCAGGAGGGCGCGTGGGAGACCATCGGCACCTATGACGGCGTCAAGGTGTGGCGCAAGCAGATCCCCGGCAGCGATCTGTTCGCCTTCAAGGGTGAAATCACCACGAACTTGCACATCGGCAAGATCATGAACACGTTCCTGGACCGCGACCAGCGCAAGTATTGGGTCGATCGCTTCAAGGAGCAGAAGATGATCGAGAAGCCCAATCCGCTGTCGGAGCTCTACTGGATTCACTTTGAGCTGCCGTTCCCGATGACGGACCGCGACTACGTGCTGAAGGCGGACGGCCAGAACGACGCCACTGCGCACGTCTTTACCGCGCGGATCAAGTCGGTCGTGGACGCGCGCAAGGGCCCGGATGACTGCTGCGTGCGCGCCGAGGCGAAGAACACGTACTACCGCTTTGAGGCGCTTCCGGGCTCGGAGAAGACCAAGCTGACGGTGGAAGTGCACACTGACCCGAAGGGCTCGCTGCCGGATTGGCTGATCAACCTGATCCAGAAGAAATGGCCGTCCAAAACGCTCTCGGGGCTCATCAATCGCGCGAAGGCGCAGAACCAGATCGCGCCGGATTACGCCAATTGGCACGATGCCCCGGTGGCCGCGCCCGCGCCGACGCCGCTCCAGCCGTAGAACCGGTCCGCAAGCCGACCCTCGCTCCGCGGGGAGCTACACCGCGCGCACGCGCACTTCCGCCAGACCAGGCACGCGCAGGCTCACGCGCATGCCGGGCAGCAGCGGCTCGGCGAGCGTTGCTGCGCCCGTCAGCACGATGGCGTCCGCGGGCAGGCTGATGCCGAACTCCGTGAGCAGCTCCATCAGCTGGACCAGAGACTCCACAGGGTGCCCCGAAATCGCCGCGGAAGTTCCCGTTTGCACGACGGTGTCGTTGATCGCCATCGCCATGGGCAGATCGCCCACGTCGCACGGCGGCTGCCACGGCCCGAGGACATAGCGCCAGCTCGAGGCGTTGTCGGCGATCACGTCAGGCAGCGAGAAGTACTTGAAACCGACGTAGCGCGAATCCAGCACCTCAAGCGCCGCACACACGCCATCCACGGCTTCCCAAGCCTCCTCGCGCGTCACCGGCCCCGCGAGCGCGTGGCCGAGGCGCAGTGCGATCTCTGGTTCGATCTTGGGATGCACGCCGTCGGCGACGCGCAGTTCCCCATCGAGCGGCACGCGCATCGCGTCGGTCAGCACGCCCCAGATCGCCCGATCGAGGTTCATTTGTTCGCGCTTGGCCGCCGAAGTCAGGCCCATCTTCCAGCCGACGATGTGCTCGCCGCGCGCCTGCCGGAGCGCAATACCGGCGATCATCACCCGGTAGGCAGCCGAGACGCTCAAGTTGGCAACTTCTTCCGTCAGACGCGGAATCTCCTGCCGGCTCAGCAGCGCAGCGTCCAGGCGTTCGGCGAGTTTTTGGGTCAGTTCAGCGCTCAGCATGTTCATCTCCGCAGCGGTTGATCTGCACCATCGCCACCCGGCGCCGCGCAGTCAAGGGGGAGCACGCAACGTTTTTGCCATCCGCCAATTGACGCAGATCAAGTGCTCGCTGACAATTGCCCCACTCCAACGTCCCCATGGGGCGGTCGCGACGCGTTACCCACGGACCTGCACTTGGGGAAGGGCAGGTCCGTGGCGAACGCCGCGGCAGCTGAATCCGCGGTTTGAATCAATCCGCGGCTCACGCGTTGGATAGTCAGAGAGGGCGGAAGGGCGTCATGGGATGCCACCCGCTGGAGGATGTGCAAGACGTGTCCGGAGTTGGCGCGATGCTTGCATATCGTCGGTCTGTCCCTATCGCTGGCCTAGCGCTTGCTGTCAGGTACGGACGCTCTGCTGGGTTTCGCGCCGCGAACCCGCTTTTCCCGGCCCGAGTGGCCCTATTGAGACAGGAGTTTGCCATGCGTCGTTACATTCTCGCGTTTGCCGTGACCGCCTTGACCGCTGCCCCGTTCGCTGCCCAGGCTGCCGGTGGCAAGGAAACGTTCCTCGAGCAGAAGTGCAACAAGTGCCACAAGATCACCAGCGAAGGCGTCGCGGCTCTGGAAGACAAGCCGACGATCATCGACCTCTCCGGGGTGGGCAAGGAACACGACGTGGCCTGGTTCAAGGGCTGGCTGAACAAGGAAATCGAGCGCGACTCGATCGTGAAGAAGGGCGAGAAGGCCAAGCACAAGATCGCCTTCAAGGGCACGCCGGCTGAACTCGACACGGTCGCCGCGTTCCTGAAGACCCTGACCAAGAAGTAGTCGCGCGCTTCGGCGCAGCAACGACCGCGGATCCCCGGTTTGGCGCAGGCTGAGCCGGGGATCGGCGTTTTTTGGGCCGATCGCACGGTGGCGCTGACACCTGCACGGCCGCCTGCCGAAAAATCGGCAATGGCGCCGAAATTCCGGCTTCATGCGGATCGTCAGCAATTTCAGCCGTTTGGAATGTGACTGTCGTGGTCCGCAATGACCCCGCGCCGAAAAGTCGGCAGCTCCAGCCGCCGCTCGCTGGCTACGCGACGCAGTTCTGGTAGGCTAGACCGGCGTGAACGCCCCTTGATGGTCGCCAGCCGATGACGCAACTGCCCGCAACCCTGACTTCCCTGCAAAAGCACGACGCCATGCGCGCGGCGCGGTTGCCGGATTGCGCGGGTCGGCACGCGGAAAGTGACTCGCCTCTATCGAATACGCAAGACGCCTGCGAGATTGGTCCACATTGTGCAGATTGTCCCCGCATGGAGGACCTGCCAGTGCCCGTTCTGCGCATCGAAAGCCCGAGACCCGCCGCTGAAGGCGCGGGGCAGTTGCCGGAGCCCGCGGAGCTTGTGGAGCGCCTCAATTGGTTCGTGCGTCTGCGTTGGCGCGCTTCGGCGGCGATCCTCGGGGTCGTGCTGATCGCGAGCGCCTTGGACATCGTCACCGCCAAGACCACGCTGTTTGCGCTTGGCCTCGCGCACCTGACTGGCAACGTCGTCTTCAACATCATCGCACAGCGCGTTTCGGCGGCGACTTCGCGGCAAGTGCTGCAAAACCTGCTGACGCTGCAAATCGTCTTTGATTTGGCAATGCTGATGTACCTGCTGCATTTCGCGGGCGGCGCTGACAATCCGTTCATGATGCTGTCGGTCTTCCACATGGCCTTTGCCGGGATGCTGCTGCCACTGCGCAAGGCGTTGGCGATCGGCGTGTTCACCGGCTTGCTCTACGCGACGATGGTGCTGGCGGAGTCGTCGGGCATCCTGGCGCACTACCCGCTGCTGATCGGCACGGCAGCGCACGCGGTGGCGCCGACGAGTCTCTGGACTTCGCCTCTGTACATGCTGGGTTACATCGCGGCGTACGGGCTGACGGGCTTGGGCGTCATCATCTTTGTCCACGATCTGGTGCACCGCATTCGCGAGGCTGAAGCCCTGCGTCGGCAGCATGCGCAGGTGGCGCAAGCGCGGGAACGACTGGCGCGGATCGGCAGTCTCGTCGCGGGTGTCGCGCACACCATTCGCAATCCGCTCCATGGCGTGCTGAGCTGCATCGACATGCTGCAGCAGCGGATCGACAGGCAGGACAGCAGCGCGGGCGAGATTCTCGATCTGATGACCGAAGGCGTGAACCGCATTGAGAACGTCACGAGCCGCCTGCTGGTGCTCGCGCGGGAGACGCCGCCGCCGTCGGCGCAGGTGGATATTGCGCTGCTTGTCCAGGATGCGATGCAGTTCGCGGAAGTGCGGGCGCGCGCGCGAGGCGTGCTCGTGCGCCTGGAAATCCAGGAAGTGCCGACGTTGCCTGTGGATACGGAGCGGCTGACCGATGCGGTGAGCAACGTCATCGACAACGCCATCGACGCTTGTGCAACCAACGACAGCGTCACGGTGCGCATCCAGCCGACACCGTCCCCAGGCGACGGCGTGCGGATTGAAGTCTCGGACACCGGATCGGGGATCGCGGAGGACGAGATCGCCAAGATCTTTGAGCCCTTCTTCACGACCAAGCCCGTCGGTGAAGGCACGGGCCTCGGTCTCGCCATCACGCGGCAAGTCGTCGAGGACCACGACGGCGACATCCGCGTCACCAGCCAATTGGGAACCGGCACCACAATCTGCATCGACCTGCCGCTGCGACCGACGGCGAGGGCTGCATGACCGACGGCGCGTCTGGGCATCTGGGAACACCACTGCGCGTTCTGGTCGTCGATGACGGCCGGCTCGTGCGCGAAACCACCATGCGGCAACTGCACGACGCGGGGTTCCCGGCCGATGCGGTGGAGAACGGCTACCGTGCGCTCGATTTGCTCGCGGCGGGCGAATGGGACGTTGTGCTGTGCGATCTCCGCATGCCCGGCATGGACGGCCTGGAGCTGCTGCGGGCGATTCGCGCCGATTATCCAGGTGTTGACGTCATTGTCATGACCGCGTTTGGCACCGTGAAGACCGCGGTCACGGCGATGCAGGACGGCGCGGCCGACTACTTGACCAAGCCATTTCATTTTCAGGAGTTGGAGCTGCGGCTGCGAACGCTGGCGCAGTTGCGCGGCTATCGCAAGCAGGTCTCCAACCTGCGAACGCTGCTGGAGACCGACGCGGCGTCGCGGCGGATCCTGGGGCAGTCGCCGCAGATCCTGCAGGTCGTCAAGCTTGTGCACACGTTTGCCGCGCACGCCGTGCCGGTGCTGATTACCGGGGAGACGGGGACGGGCAAGGAAGTCGTCGCGCGGGCGCTGCATGAGGCGGGGCCGCGGGCGATGGGTCCGTTTGTGCCGATTCCCTGCGGCGCGATTCCGACCGAACTTGCGGAGAGCGAGCTGTTCGGCCACGAGAAGGGCGCCTTCACGGGCGCGACGGGGATGCGGCAGGGCGCGTTTGAGCGCGCGCACAAGGGGACGTTGCTGCTGGATGATGTGGACGATCTGCCGCTGAATTTGCAGGTGAAGTTGCTGCGCGCGTTGCAGGAAGGTTCGTTCCAGCGGGTGGGCGGCAACCGCGAAGTGACGGTCGATGTGCGGGTGATCGCGACGACCAAAGTCGATCTGGGCGAGGCGGTGGCGAAGGGCCGGTTCCGGGACGACGTGTTCTATCGGCTGCGGGCGCTGGAAATTCGCCTCCCGCCGTTGCGCGAGCGCGGTGAGGATGTGCTCCTGCTGGCGCAGCATTGCCTCCAGCGCTTTGCCCACGAATCGAACAAGCCGGAGCCGACGCTGTCCCCCGAGGCGGCGGGCCTGGTGCGGCGCTATGGCTGGCCCGGCAACGTGCGTGAACTGCGGCACGCGATGGAGTCAGCCGCGACCCTCTGCGCAGACGGCGCAATTGGGCCGGACCAGCTGCCGGCGTTTCTGCGCGGCGTCCAGGCGGAGCCGTCGGGCGAGCTTTTTACCCTGCACTTGGATGGGCGCGAAACGGTCCCCATGACCGAGCTTGTGCACCGCGTCGAAGACGCGCTCATCCAGTGGGCGATGCGCAGGGCGGGCGGCCAGCAGTCCAAAGCGGGCGAGATTCTGGGTCTGGCGCGGACGACGTTCCAGAGCAAGATGAATCGGACGTAGTTCGCTTGTTTCTTGTCGCCGCGGGCGCTAGTCGGCCTTCGCGCCGGGCCTCCACGCAGCCCCAGCAAAGCCTCCCCCGCCGCGCACCCAGCTTGCGCCGGGCGCACCACCCCCTGGAACTCCAAATCGCTTGTTGCGACCGGGAATTCGCGCGGACCCACGACGATGCCGTCGTGCCGCCCTACCTTGGTTGGCTGAGGCAGATCGCCCCAGTCGCCCGGTAGCCAGTTGTGGGCTCGTGTCAGGGCCTCGCGTACGCCGAGGATCCGCCCACGAGCAGGGGGCCAGCTCGCCCCCGTACTTGGTGTTCGTGGATTCGCGGATTTTGCCGCGGGGCGCGGCCAAAATAGTTTCCCGGCGTCGCGCTACTGGTGGCAGGGCGTGCAAGCAGGCGCAGACAGCTTGTCCTGGTTGCTCTGCCAGCCCGGCGGGTGCGGATTGCCGCCCGGTGCGCCGACGCGATGGCACGTGACGCAGTTGGACGCGGCGCCGCGGTCGTGGCACGCAGCGCAGGAGACGGCGTCGCGGCGCGCGGCATCGCCGTGGTTCTCGCCGCTGCCGCGCAGCAGCCAGCCGGCCGGGTGCGGGCCGTTCTTGCTGCCCAGCGCGCCGGTTTGACCCACGCCCATGCGGTCGTGGCACTGCTGGCACGAGCTCAACTGGTGGCAGGTCTGGCACGACTTGCTGTCCAAACGCGCTTCCATCGGATGGCGTGACAGCCAATCGCCGCGGTGGTGCGCGAGCGAGTCAGGGCGGTCAAGCTTCAACTGCGACGGCCGGATCGGGACGTTGCTGCGGCTGTGGCAGTCGGCGCAGGTGTCAATCTTGTGGCAGTGCGCGCATACCGCGTCGCTGGTACGGGCGGCGCTGCCGTGGCGGCGCAGCCAGTCCCCGCCGTGGTCCCAAATCTGGTTGGAGGTTTGCGCGCCCAAGCTGCCCGGCTTGTGGCACAGCGTGCAGTTCTCGCGGCCAAAGTCCTTCTGGTGGCACTTGCTGCATGCTTCCAGCATTCCGGGCCGGGTGTTGTCGGAGACGCGCGTCGCATCCTTGATGTCGCCATGGCACGTCTCACACGTCACGGGCGAGGCGTCGCCGGGCAGCGAACGAACCAGATGGTTCTTGTGCGAGAAGACCATGCCTTCCATGCGGTGGTCGACAAGCGTCACCGGCTGTTCCGGATTGGCGTGGCACATCTTGCAGTTGTCTTTCTTGTCATGGCAGTCCATGCAGCGGCTTTCGTGCGGAATCGCGCGCTTGGCGTCCAGGCTTTCGTTGGTCGCCATGTCGCCGTGACAATCGGCGCAGCCGACGGTCTCTTTGACGATGTGGCGGTTGTGCGAGAACGTGATGACGTCGCGCTTGCTTTGCGTTCCGGCCACGCCGCTCCACGGGCCCACGAGGTAGGCGCACGCGGACGCGCTGACGAGCAGGACGCCCAGGACGATGGCGCGGAGCGCGCGGGAGGAAAATCGTTTGCCAATCACAGGGCACCTCGCATGACGAGCGGACGGTCATTGACGGCCAAACCGGGCGACGCCGGGAATGCGGCGCGGCCTTCGTCGTCGTCGGCCTTCTTGGGCGGCGGCGCCACGGCGACCGGGGCAGGGCGGAACAGCGCGTCGGTGATTGTCACCGAAATCAGCGCCATTGCCTGCGACGTGAAGTAGGGATTCGTCCAAACCTGGCCATCCACGCCCGCCGTCAGGCCACGCGTGGGCTGGTAGCGCACGGCCGCGGTCGCCATCAGCGATTGCGAAACGCCGCGGATCGGCGCGAAGAAATAGTAGCTGTCCAGATCGAGCGCGGCGGTCAGGTGCGAAGGCAGTTCGCCGCGGCACCAGATGCGCGCCTGATCGTAGCCGTTGTCGCCGTTGTACATCCGCGTGTAGGTGACGCCGGTGCGGTACGCGCCCTTGTCGTCGAGCTTGAGGCCGACGTTGAGCTGCGCGCGGTAGCCGTCCAAGTGGCCGTCGCCGATGATGTACCGGTCGTACGAGCCGTTGCCGTAGAGCGCACCGGGCGTCTTGATGTCAAAGCCCAAGCCCGCCAGGCCGTCCGTGCGCTGGACGAACGCGGTGAAAATGGAGTTGCGGGGCAAATAGGCCAGCGGATCGCGCGCTTCGCCGCGGGCGAAGATGCCGAGCCAGGGAACCGGGCGCCAGGTGCCGTCGATGCGCGCTTCCTGCATGCCGCGGCCGAGCAGGTCGAACGCGTACAGGCCGGTGAACGTGACGGATTTGATGCGCAGCGAAGCGTCCGTGCCGACCGTGCGGCGCGTCGCTTCCGTGCTGCCCGAGACGTCCTGGAACGCCGCTGCGATGTGGCCGACCGTCCACGGCATCCACGCGAGGCGCGTGCCGATGACTGGCGCGTCAAACTCGTGCTGGAAGCCGCTGAATGCCGCGGTGCCGCCGTAGACGTCCAACCGGAAGTTCGCAGGCAGGCGGACGATGGCTGAGGCGCCGTCCATGAAGACGTAGCGCGGCGCGCCGCTGAAGACAAACTGGCGGCCGACCTGAATGCGCACCTTGTGGTCGATGCCGTCCCAGCCGACGTAGCCGTACGCCAAATCGGCCGCACGCGCGGGCGGGAGCGAGCCCGAGGCGATTTGCTGCGCCGCGAAGCCTGAGCCGTATGCGAACATGCCGGTTCCGGCGATGTTCTCGCCGCGCAGATTGAGAATCTGCATCGTCGGGATCTGCCGCTCAGTCGTGTCAAACGCGCCGGGGACCACGTCGCGCGTGATCGTCGTCACGCTCTTGGCGGTGAGGTGAAGCGTGCCTTCCGCCTCGCCCTCCTCGGCCCACGCCGTGTGGCTCGCAAGTCCCGCAGCGAGTCCCAGGGCCAGCAGAATCTGTCGCAGCTTCGTTGGGTGTTGGGCATTCATGGGTTCACCAATCCGTTGACGTGCCAGCCGTCTTTCAGGTTCAAGGTGCCATCGGCGTTGACGGTCTTGGAATGGCAGAGCGCGCAGGCGACCGTGCCAAACGTGGGGTCAACGTACGGGTGGCCGGACAGGACTGAAGGCGCGACGCCGTGGCAGCTGTTGCAAGCGAGGCCGGGCTTGTTCCAAACCGGGGAGGTGTTCACGCCGTCGGGAAGCGTTGCGCCGTGGCAGTAGACGTTGGAGCAAGTCAACGTCGCCGGGTTGTAGTTCGGCACCAATCCGGGCGCCACTGCCTTGCCGTTCGGGAACTTGATCGAGTCGAGCGTGCCCGTCAGGTGGCCGGTTTGGGCCACCGTCGTCGGCAGTTCGTGGCACGTGTCGCAGGTGATGCCGCCGCCCGAATACAAGTTGCCCTTCAGGTGCGCCGCGTGCGCGCCGACCGTCGGCAGCGTCGGGTCGGTGTTGCCGTTGACGTCCGGCGGCGGAGCGGCGGAACCATTGCCGCCATGGCAGCTGTCGCACGCCGTGGGGAGCACGATGTCGATGGTGCCGTTCACGTGCGTGCCGTTCGCCACAATCCCGGTGTTCGTCGCGTCCACGGTCGTCGAGTGGCACTTGTTGCAGTTGTTCATCTTCGGATGCTCGGGTTTGACCGGCGGCGCCCCGTGGCAGGCATCGCAGGTCGTCGGCACAAGCGCGAAGTCAATCGTGCCGTTCGCGTGCGTCCCGACGTCCAACACCTTGTCGTCGGCGCCCACCGTCGTGCCGTGGCACAGGTGGCAGGACTCGACGATCGGCTGCAACTGCGGGTGCTTGCCATTTTGCGGCGGCGCGCCGTGGCACGCCGTGCAATCCGCCGCGGCAGTGACCTTGATGTCCACTTTGCCGTTGCGGTGATTGGCCGGGTTGGCGATCGTCTTGTTCGGCCCAGCCGTGAGCGCGTGGCACGTTTCGCACGCTGTCGACTGCGGATGGTTGTTCACCGTCGGCGGGGCGCCGTGGCAACCGCTGCAATCGGCGTTGGCCGAGAGCGCGACTTCCACCGTACCGTCCATGTGCGTTCCACCCGGGACGATCTGCTTGTTCACATCGACCGTTGTCGTGTGGCAGCCCTCGCAATTCGCCGTGGTCACCGGGTGATTCGGCGTCGTCGGCGGCGCGCCGTGACACGCGTTGCAGACCGCGTCACTCGCGAGGACCACGTCGATCTTGCCGTTCTGGTGCGTGCCGCCGGCGAGGATCTGCTTGTTGGCGTCGACCGTCGTCGCGTGGCAGCCCTCGCAGTTCTCCAGCGTCATCGGGTGCTTGCCGTTGTTCGGCGGTGCGCCGTGGCAGCCCGAGCAGTCCGCGGTGGTCGAAAGCACGACGTCGATCTTGCCGTCCATGTGCGTGCCGCCCGGAACAATCTGCTTGCCCGCGGAGGCCGTCGAGCTGTGGCAGCCCGCGCAGTCCGCACTCGTCACCGGGTGTTTCGCGCTGACCGGCGGGGCGCCGTGGCAGCCGGTGCAATCGGCGTTGGCAGAGAGCGCCACGTCGACCTTGTCGTTCATGTGCGTGCCGCCGACGACGATCTGCTTGTTCACATCGACCGTCGACGTGTGGCAGCCTTCGCAATTCGCGGTCGTGATCGGGTGCTTGCCGTTGTTGGGCGGCGCGGCGTGGCAGCCTGCGCAGTTGGCGTCTTTGCCGAGCGCGACCTCGCTCTTGCCGTCCATGTGCGTGCCGCCCGCGACGATGTGCTTGCTCGCGTCGACCGTGGTCGTGTGGCAGCCCTCGCAGTTGGTGTTGGCGTCCGTGACCGGGTGCTTGGCGCTGCCCGGCGGGTTTGGCAACATCTTGTGGCAGTCCGTGCAGTTGGCGTTGTTGGAGAGCGCCACGTCGACCTTGTCATTGCGGTGGGTGCCCCCGACCACGATGTGCTGATCCGCGTCGACGGTCGTCGTGTGGCAGCCTTCGCACTTCGCGCCGGTCAAGGGATGCTTGGCGCTGACGGGCGGCGAGCCGTGGCAGCCCGCGCAGTCGACGTCAGCACCGAGGACCACGTCTTCCTTGGTGTTCATGTGCGCGCCGCCGGGGATGATGTGCTTGTTCACGTCCACCGTCGTCGCGTGGCAGCCCTCGCAGTTGGTCGCGCCGTTGGTCGCAGGGTGCTTGGCTGTGCCCGGCGGGTTGGGCAGCACAACGTGGCAGTCCACGCAGTTGGCGTTGTTGGAAAGCGCGACGTCGACCTTGCCGTTGTTGTGCGTGCCGTTGCTGACGATGTGGTTGTCCACATCGACCGTCGTGGTGTGGCAGCCTTCGCAGGTCGCCAGTGTCTTCGGGTGTTTGTCGCTGACCGGCGGGAACGCGTGGCAGCCTTTGCAGTCGACGTCCGCGCCGAGCGCCACGTCCACCTTGCCGTTGTTGTGCGTGCCGCCCGGGACGATTTTGCCAGCGCCGTCGACCGTTGTCGTGTGGCAGCCTTCGCATTTGCCGAGCGTCTTGGGGTGCTTGTCGCTGATCGGCGGCGCGCCGTGGCAGCCAGAGCAGGGCGCGCTGGCTGACAGCGCCACGTCGACTTTGCCATTCATGTGCGTGCCGCCGGCGACGATGAGCGAATCGGCGTCGACAGTCGTCTCGTGGCAGCCCGCGCACTTTTCGGTCGTCTTTGGGTGCTTGTCGCTGACCGGCGGATAGCCGTGGCACGCGTCGCACTTCGTGTTGACGCCGAGGACCAGGTCAACCTTGCCGTTGATGTGGTTGGCTTTGTTGGCGATGGTCTTGTTCGGACCCGCGGTGCCAGCGTGGCAATCGATGCAGTCGCCCGTCTGCGGGTGCGGCGCGGCAGGGGGCGCGCCATGGCAGGAGTCGCACGAGCGCTGGCTGTTGTCGACAAGCGTCCAAAGCGGCTTGCTGTTCTTGCCCGGTGCCTTCACCTTGCCGCCGTGGCAGTAGGTATTGCTGCACGTAAACGTTTCCGGGTCGTAGACGGGCGTCGCGCCGCCGGACAGGGCCACGCCGCCAAAGGTCACGGTCGCGCGGAATTGCGGCGAGTCCATGTGGTCGGCGTCCCAAATGCCCGTGGGGACCTTGTGGCAGGAGCTGCAGGCGACCGCGTGGTTGGTCTCGGTGCCGCGCACGTGCGTCTGGTGAGCGCCGACGCCGCGCCAGGTCGTGTCCGTCTTGCCGCCAATCGCGTTGGGCGGCGCCGGATTCGCCAAGCTGCCGTGGCACGCCCCGCACTCTGGTGCGAAGGTCGGCGTCACGTCAGCGCTTCCGTCGGCCGCGTCGCCGGAGAAGGCGTCTGTCTCCGCGACGAGCGGGCCCCGGGCGTTGTCACAACCCGCCATCGCCACCATCAGGAAGCAGTACGCCGTTGCCAGAAGTTGCCCCGAACTGAAGCGCTTGTCGCGCACTGCCAGCTCGCCGTTTGTCATTCGCATGTCCATGTCTCTCGTCTCCTGGCGCAGCATGAGCCGCCGTCGGACTCCACGCAACCACACGCATCCATTGCAAGGAGCGTGCCATTCGGGCCGACTTGTCGCGCCTATTTGCCACACCTGCGCCCGATAGGGAAGTGCCTGTCCGTGAAGCCATTTCTTGCCGGACGGAATTCGCCCGATCTTGCCGGGTTCCATGCCGGCTTCTGTGACTGCCGAGAACTCGGCATGCGCTGCCGAATTTTCGGCAGCCGCGCTTTTGTGTAATTTCAATGTGTTGTGGTCTGTGGTGGCAAACCGACGCGAACGATCGTTCGTTCTCGTTCGGCGTCTCGCCCTATTCGCATGTAATAACAGATGGATAGATGCGATGCCGAAGTTTCGGCGCGCCACCGGCTGGGATTCTGGCTTTCGCTCCCGGCACTTGATCTGGATCAAGTGGGCTCTGATTGCATCCTTGCTAAACGTGATCGGCAACTGGAATTGTCGTAGATGGCAAGCTTCTTGCAAAGCTCCCTGTGCAGGTCGCTCAGTTGCGGCCTGCAAGAGAGAGGAGCTCTACGATGTTTTCACGCGACACCCTTCACCTCTGGATTTTGGCGGGCGCGTTGGCACTGGTTGGCGTCGGTTTCTTTACCGTACGCGGCCTTACCATCCCGCCTTCATTCGGCCAGTTTGGCCATTACCGCGGCGCTGCCCTGCAGACTGCCACCGACAAGGAGCGCAAGCTTACGACCCGAGGCGATTGCGCCGCGTGCCATGAGACGCTCAAGCATGAGATGGGCAAGAGCCACGCCGCGGTGCACTGCATTGAGTGCCACGGTGAGGGCAAGGACCACATGACGGCGTGCAAGACCGCGAAGGCGGCGGCCAAGCCCGGCGACAAGGTGAGCTGCGACAAGACCAACCTGATGCCGACTGACATCAAGTCGATCTGCCTGCACTGCCATCAGCAGATGGTTGGCCGCGCGACCAAGCACCCGCAGATCAACTTTCCCGAACACATGAAAGACAACGATCCGAAGGATCCCAAGAGCCCGATGGTCTGCATGCAGTGCCACGTGCCGCACGACCCGTCGGAAGAGCCGAGTGATGACAAAGACGACGAGGCCAAGCCGGCTGAAGCAGCGACCCCGACCGCTGCTCCCGCTGCCGCGACGCCCGCTGCTGGAGGTGCAGAATGAGCTGCTGTGACAACAAGGGTGGCAAGGACACCTGCTGTGAGACGAAGGAAGCGCCCGTGGGGCTCCTGGACGCGAATGAGTCGCGCCGTGAGTTCATCTGGGACGCGGTCAAGAACTTCACGTTCGGCGCGCTGACGCTGACGGCGATTCCGATCTTCGTGGAGAAGGCGGACGCTGAAGAGGTGCACACCAACAGCGACGGCAAGGAAGTGAAGGGCCACACGGTGCTCTTTGGCTACCTCGTCGACACGACGAAATGCATCGGCTGCGGCGGCTGCATGTTGGCGTGCAAGAAGGAAAACGACGTCCCGGACGGCGAGTTTCGCACTTGGGTCGAGCGCTACGTCTACTACAAGGACGGCTCGGTGCGGGTGGACGCCAACACGAAGGGCACGTTCGCGTTCACCGAGCTGCCGCCGATTGACCCGAAGGAGGTCGACAAGGCCTTCTTCGTGCCCAAGCTCTGCAACCACTGCCTGGACACGCCCTGCATCCAGGTCTGCCCGGTCGGCGCCTCGTACAAGACCAAGGAAGGCG
Organism: uncultured Myxococcales bacterium; assembly: GCA_903842345.1. Lineage (GTDB taxonomy): Bacteria > Myxococcota_A > UBA9042 > UBA9042 > UBA9042 > CAIYBN01. The sequence goes on along the minus strand of CAIMLR010000014.1, from coordinate 6,279 downwards.
TGGTGCTCGTCGACTACGAACAGTGCATCGGCTGCGCGTACTGCGTGCAGGCTTGCCCGTTCGGCACGCGCTTCATCAACACCAAGACCAACACCGCCGACAAGTGCACGTGGTGCTACCACCGCATCCAGCACGGCGAGAAACCGGCTTGCGTGGACGTCTGCCCCACGGGCACGCGCACCTTTGGCGACATCAACGACCCGGAGAGTGAGATCTCCAAGACGTTGGCGGCGAACCGTATTGACGTGCTGAAGTCCTACCTCGGCACGCGTCCCAAGACCCGCTATATCGGCCTGACCGCGGAGGTGGTGTGATGACTCACCAAGCTGCAGAGTTCATTTTTCCCAATGATATGTCAGGCGTAGCCTGGACCGTCATGATTGTCCTTTACCCCTACATCACAGGCCTCGTCGCCGGCGCGTTTGTCGTCGCGGCGCTCTACCACGTGTTTGGCCGGAAGGAGCTCGCACCGGTTGCGCGCTTCGCTTTGGCGGCGTCTTTCTCCTTCTGCGCGTTCGCCACGCTGCCGCTGCTGCTGCACTTGCATCAGCCGCAACGCGCGTTCTTCATCATGTTCATGCCCAACTTTACGTCGGCCATGGCTGGTTTCGGGTTCATCTACAGCTTCTATCTGACGCTTCTCGCGGTAGAGATCCTGCTGGTGTTCCGGAGCGACATCGTCGCCATGGCGGCGGGAACGGGCATCAAGAGCCTGCTGTACAAAGTGTTGTCGCTCGGCGTGCTGCGCGAGACCGCCAAGTCCAAGCAGATTGACGCCAAGTGGATCCACGCGCTCTCCGTCATCGGTATTCCGGCGGCGTGCGTGCTCCACGGCTACGTCGGCTTCATCTTCGGCGGCATCAAGGCGAACCCGTGGTGGTCGACGGCGCTGATGCCGGTCATCTTCCTGGCGTCGGCGATTGTGTCCGGCATCGCGATGCTGATTGTCCTCTACGTTGTGTACTCCAAGGTGCGCGGCGTGAAAGTGGACGACGAGTGCCTGCGGTCGATGATGAAGACGCTGTGGCTGTTCCTGATCCTGGCGGTGACGCTCGAGTCGCTGGAACTGCTGAACATGGCGTATGAAGCCGGCGAAGAGTGGCACATTCTGTCGCGCCTCGTGACCGAGAAACTGCGCTTCACGTTCCTCTACGTGCAGTTGATCATCGGCTCAGCGATTCCGTTCGTGCTGCTGCTCATCGGCTGGATGAAGAAGACGAGCCCGCGCACCCGCATCACGCTCGGCACGATCTCGGGCCTGCTGGTGCTTGTGCAAGTGCTGGCGATGCGGTTCAACGTCGTCATTGGCGGCCAGATGCTGTCCAAGAGCTTCCGCGGCTTTGTGCAGTACGTGCCGGAGTGGTACGGCCGTGAAGGCATCCTGGTGGCGATGGGCGTCTTTACGCTGCCGTTTATCCTGCTGATTGCGGTGACGCAGATTCTGCCGGTGTGGAAGATCGACGCGCACGACCACTAGGGTCTGCCGCCGACGAGTCGCGTGACGCCGGGTCGAGATCCCTCTCTTCCCCGGCGTTGCGCGTTTTTGCCACCGCCCAAGTTGCGGCACCGCCCGTCGACAGCCAAGTTTCCCCGGCAGTTTCATCTGGGCGCATCCCCGCTGACGCGGGGACCGGGCTCTGCTCGCTGCGCTCCCGGAGACGCGCAAGCGGCGCGCCTCCGCGCAGTCGCGCGACGATCCCTTGCGCACCTCGGGCGAATCAAAAGTTCATGGGTGATTCAGGATTCCGGCGGCCGCGAGCCTGACGGCCTAAGGCTCGAACCGGTACCCAACGCCGCGCGCGGTCACGATGTAGCGCGGATGCGACGGCTCGTTCTCCACGCAACCGCGCAGGCGGGCGATCAGGTCGTCCAGCTCCGCCAATGTCAGCGCGTCTTCCGCGCCCCAGACCTCTTCCAGAATGTTGGCGCGCGTCAGCACCCGCGCCGGATTGCGCACCAGAAACTGCACGAGCGCCACTTCATGGTCCGTCAGCGCGTGCGACTGCCCGTCAGGACCGCGCAGCAGCTTCCGCTCCAACGTCAGCACCGCGTCGCCGATGTGCACTTCCGTCTCCGGCAAGTGCTCCAGCGTGCCCGACGCCCGCCGCAAGTGCGCGCGCACGCGGGCGATTAGCTCGTCCATGTCAAACGGCTTGGCCAGATAGTCATCCGCGCCGCGATCCAGCGCATGCACGCGGGTATCCAGGTCATCGTTGGCTGTCAGCATGATGATCGGCGTCTCGAGCCCGAGCTTGCGAATGCGCCCCGCGACCTCGATGCCGCTGATGCCCGAAAGGCCGATGTCCAGCAGCGCCAGATCGAACCGCTCGGTCTCCAGCGCGATCAGCGCGGATTCGCCCGTCGTATGCCAGTGGACTTCAAAGCCCTCCTGACCGAGATTGACGCGCAACATCGTGCCGACGAGCGGATTGTCTTCAACTAGCAGCAGACGCATGCGGTCTTCCGTCCAACGATCAGCGAGGTGTAAAGGGCGACTGGCAAACTACTTGATGGCGCTCGCGGCCTTCAGGTACGCGTCCTGCCACTTGGCGACGGTCTTCGCCGGGCCGGTCATTTTCAGGTACCACGCTTTGCCGGGCATCGTCACTTCCACGACGACCATGCGCCAGCCGGCCTTCGCCGCGCCCGCCGGGCCGTTCATGCTGGCGGACTTCAGCGCGCCCGCGATTTCAACGACCTTGGACGGGAACGCCGTGCCGGTCAGGTCGCGAATCTTCGCCGCTTCGCTGCAAGGCTTGCCGCCTTCCAGGTCAAACTGGCCGCACCAGCGCTCGACGTTGGCATTGAGCGGAATGTTGGCGGCGAGCGAGGAAATGGTCACTTCCGCGTCGTCCGTGTCGCCTTCGACCTTGGGCGCGCTCATGACTTTCCAGAGCATCGCGCGGGCGGGCTTGGCCTGCCATTCGGCCGGCGCCTCAAACGCCAGGCCATCGGCGGCAGCGCCCGGAATCGCAGCCGGCGCGGCACCGTTGATCGACGGGTGACCAGCCGGCATGGCGGGCTGCGCCGTGGCTTCCGTAGCGGCGCCCGGCATCGGCGGATGGCCCGGAGGCAGCTCGTTGGCGGCAGGAGCGGCAGGCTCAGCAGCGACGGTCGGAACCGCTACCGGGGCGGTCGTCTCTTCACGCTTGCAGCCGACAGCCACAACAGACAGCGCCAACGTGGCGCTCATCGCGGAAAACATGCCAAATTTCTTCATCGGGACTCTCCATGGGGTGCGCAGGATAGCGCTGCGCGCGGCGCCGGGTTTCCGGCCAGATTGTCCGGACGTTTACGCTGCAAAGGCGCGTGACGCAAGCCCATCCGCGGTATTTCTTGCGATGTTCGGGCTGTAGCACGGCCGATGCGCCGCGGGAGGTCAGGCTACTTCGGCTTCAGCGAGTGGTAGTTCAGCTGCGCTGTCGCCCGCACCGGGTCGCCAGTCCCCGCGTACGTCGCGTAGATATGGTACGTCGTTTCCGGGCCGCCCGGCTCGTTCTTGGCAGCCTGATTCACCAGCGACGTCCAGAAGTGGTAGCCCTTGCCGTTCTCCTCCGGGTGCAAAAGGCTGACGGAGGAATCGACCTGGCTCGATGGAAAATAGCCAATCACCGTCCCGAACTCCGTCGTCGCGGGCGGCGGCGTGCTGCTCTTGGCCTTTTCCGGGTCGGCCCAGCGCAATTCCAGGAGCATGTTGGCGTGGGTGTTCTTGTCCGCGTAGATTCCGCCGTCCAGATCATACGTGTCCAGCTTGAACTGCTTGTTGCCGGGCGACAGGATCGCTTCCTGCGACGCAATCGTGTGATCGCCGTCCTGCATTGAGCCCGCCGTCCCGGCCAGCGCCATCACCGCGTCTTTCATCGGTCCCGGAATCCCCAGCCAACTGCCGCTCGCCTTGACAACGCCGGTGCCAGACACCGTCCACAGGTCGCCGCTGGCTTTTTGCCCCAGCGCGACAACTTCGCCCGCGTAGTGCGCCGCCGCCTGCGGCCCAAGCCCCGTTTGCACGGTCTCGCTCTTGGCGACGAGCTTCAAAGTGCCGGTCAAGCTCTCCGTCGTCGGCTGTGCGGTCGCCGGATCGCCAATCGTAAACGTCACGTTGCCGGTCAGCGTCTGCGTCACATCGACCGGAATGTTCGTCTCGACGGTCAGCGGCGGATTCACCGTCAACGTCAAATCCGGCGTGCCCGCCGGCAGACCGAGCGCCGCCAAGTGAGCCTCCGCGCCGGCAAACACGACCGCTGTCCCTTGCGGTACGGCCCAGACCTCGATGTAGCGCGCCGCCGGATCGTTGTCCGTCGTCGGCAGCTTGCCGATCTGCAGCCGCGCGTACGTCTGCCCGCCGATCGTCTTGGTGCCCGCCACGCGCGCCGTCAGCGCGTAGGTCGAACCACTCGCCCGCGTCACGCTATAGACCCAATGATCCAGGTTCGCCGGCGGGTCGTAAACGACGTCCGTGTTGATCTGCGTGTCCGCTCCACCGCCGCTGCTCACACTTGAACTGGCGCACCCGATCGCGGTTGCCGCACAGGCCAAGCCAACCCATTGCCACTTGCTGATCCAGCGTTTCATGATTGTGCTCCTGCGTCTCGCGCTGGTGCGTCCACTGCACCGGCGCCAAAATACGCGCGCCGTGCGACGGTTTAGTCACAGGCGGGTCATGGCCTTTGACGTCCGGCCGCGCGTTTGCCAAAGTCCGCGGCCCGAGCGAGACGCTCCCGAGGACGCCATGAATCCGTTGAAAGCCCTTCTTGCTACCGATCCCGACCTGCGCACGATGATTGCCGCTGAGGAAGCCCGGCAGTTCTATACGGCCAAGCTGATTCCGTCGGAGAACTACGCGTCGACGGCCGTCATGGAGGCGACCGGAACCGTCCTCACCAATAAGTACTCGGAAGGCTATGCATTCAAGCGATATTACGAGGGCCAGCAGTTCATCGACCAGATTGAGTCCCTCGCGATCGAGCGCGCCAAGGCGCTGTTTGGCGCTGAGCACGCGAACGTCCAGCCGTACTCCGGTTCACCCGCGAATCTGGCTGTCTACACCGGGCTGATTCCCAAAGACTCGGCGAACCAGCGCATTCTCGGCCTCGGACTCCCGGCGGGCGGGCACCTGACGCACGGTTGGAAGGTCTCGGCGACCAGCCGGTTCTTTCAGGCAGCGCAGTACGGCGTGGATCCCAAGACGCATCTGCTGGATTTCAGCGCGATCCGCGCCCAAGCGATGGAATTCAAGCCGGCGATCCTGATCTGCGGCGCGACGGCGTATCCGCGCGTCATCGACTTTGCGATGTTCGCGGAAATTGCCAAGGAATGCGGGGCGCTGCTTGTCGCAGACATGGCGCACATCGCCGGGCTTGTCGCGGGCGGCGCGCACATGAGCCCGGTGCCGTACGCGGACGCGGTCACGACGACGACCCACAAGACGCTTCGCGGGCCCCGCGGTGGCATGATCCTCTGCAAGCAGCAGCATGCGGCGGCGATCGACCGCGCGGTGTTCCCGGGGCTGCAGGGCGGGCCGCACAATCACACGACGGCGGGCATCGCGGTCGCGCTGAAGGAGGCGGCGACGCATGAGTTCCGCACCTATGCCCACCAGATCGTCGCCAACTCCCGCGCTTTGGCGACGGCGCTGCAGTCCGAAGGTCTACCGCTGGCGACGGGCGGATCGGACAATCACTTGATCCTGTTTGACGCCACGGCGCTTGGCGCGACGGGCAAGCAAGCGTCCAAGGCGATGGATCAGGCGGGCTTGGAAGCCAACTTCAACAGCATTCCGTTTGACACGCGGTCGCCGTTTGATCCGTCGGGTGTGCGCATCGGCACGCCGTCGCTGACCTCGCGCGGGCTGAAGGAAGCGGAGATGGCCCACATCGGCCGTTGGATCGCCGCGGCGATTCGCGGGCGCGAAGACGAGGCGGTGCTGGCGCGCGTGCGAGCGGAAGTCTTCGACCTGATGGGGCAGTTTCCGCCGCCGGGTTTTGAGATTCCGTACCCGCCGCGCCCGTAGCCGGCCGATTCCGGCCGATCCCGGCCTTGCCGCCGGCCACCGGCGGGGCCTGGCCGGGGCGGGAGACAATTCCGGCTTCGCCGGGGCCCTCCGCCCCAAAAAATCGGCCCTCCCCGCCGCAGTGCCCAGCTTTCGCCGGACACAGCTCCACAATGCGGTCCCGCAGCTCGCGCTGCGCCGCCCACCCTTCGGCAGAGTTCGGGGTCCTTGTGTCCCGTTCTCCGCCCGGCCTGGTGAATGTGGGCTTCGCGTGGGTGCCCGGGCGCGCG
>CAIMLR010000013.1 GCA_903842345.1 uncultured Myxococcales bacterium | reverse complement strand
GGGCACGGTCGGCGTGGCGCTTGTGGTGCGGCGCGGCGGCAAGGACGCGGTGTTGCTGGTGACGCGCGCGGCGGGCGCGGCGACGGGTGTGGTCACGACCGTGAAGGAGCAGACGAGCGCGGATCCGGGGTGCGCGATCGGGATTTCGGCGGTGCGGATCGCCGGGCGGAGCGCGGGAGATTTTGTGATGGAGTGGTTGGATGCCGCTGGCACGAACATCCAGTCAAAGGGCGGCATCTGGCTGACAAGTTCCGCCAACAACGCCCCGGTGAACTTGGCGACCCTGTTTGCGTGGGACACTGACGGCGCCGCAGCACCGCTGGCATGGCGCGGTCTCGGCGGCCTTTCCGTTGGTCAAGGCGGCGTGATCACGACCGTGTTTGAAGGTTGGGCGAACTCGAGCCGGGTTCTGTACTTGCACAGCTTGAAGCTCTGAGGCGGCAAACATGGTTGCGTGGCCCGAATGGTGGCGCTGGGAACTGGAGTTGACGCCCCATGTCGAACGGCGCATGGCAGAGCGCGGTATCGATGAACTCGAGTTGCGTGCAATGCTGCTGAAACCCAAGGCATGGCACTCCGTCGAATTCCCAGGACGGTATGCAATTGTCGCCGTGCGCCGCGGCGCCGATTGGCGTATCATTGTCGAACCTGACGCGGCCGAACGCGTGCTGGTCGTTGTCACGGCCTATCGCGTGGAGGGATCATGAGCCAAGCGCATCTCGAAGTAACCTACCGCCACGGTGAAGCGTTTGCGGCCTATTTGCGGCTCGCTCGACCGCGTGGTGCCCGCGTCGCGGCGACGCGCGAGGTGACGCCATCCATCCTCGCCGACGTCGACAGCGACGGGCGGCTGCTGGGTCTCGAGCTCCTGGCGCCGCAGACGACGACGGCTGCGGACGTGCAGGTGGTGCTGGCGCAGTTCCATGCTGCTGGCGTTGCAGATCGCGATCTGATGCCGCTGCGCAAGGCGTCGTGAGTCGGAGACCGCCCTGCGTCTCCCCCAGAATTGCCGTCGATTGCATCACTCGCTAGTATCGCGCGACCTTGGTCATGAACCGGGATGCGAGGCGGTTATGCAAAACGTCTGGATGCGGCGCGCCGCCCTCGCACTTGTGTTGGTCAGCACGCCGTCTTTGCTCGCTGGATGCGGGGCAGTAACCTCAGACACGACTGCCGCGACTGAAGGTGATTCTGAGGTATGGGCGGGGGACTCGTATGTTTCGGGGGGCGACGCGGGTGTGGACATGGACGTTGCCGCGCTGGACGTAGACTGCGGCCCATGCGAGTCGAGCCCTTGCAGGACCGCCGCGCGTGGCGCAGACGGATGCATGTGCGAGGTCACATTACTACCGGAGGGCGCCACGTGCAGTGACGGCGATGCGTGCACCGTTGACGATGCCTGTCACAGTGGAGCTTGCGTTGCTGGCCCACAAAAAGTCTGCGATGACTACAATGCTTGCACCACGGACACATGCGGCACCAGCGGCTGCAGCCATGTCGCGTTGGCGGACGGCGTCACCTGTGAAACCGATGCGCTCGGCTGTACCAGCGACACGTGCAAAGGCGGCACATGCACCCACATCGTCGGAGGTGATGCCTGCCTCATTGACAAGGTCTGTTGGGCGATCGGCCAGCAGAGCCCAGAGGGCTGCAGGTCCTGCGCACCCGATCAGTCGCAAACGCAGTGGAGCGCGATGGCTGCGGGGGCGGCGTGCCAGCTGGGGGCTGTCTGCCTGCTTGGGGTCTGCAACAGCGCGCAGACGTGTGAGATCGCTGGAATCGCCCCGACGTATTGTTATCTCGACGGCGGTTGCATCATGAGCGGAGCAGCCAATCCGCAGAACACTTGCCAGATCTGCGACACCGACGTGCAAACGACGTGGTCATTGGCGCCCGACGGCAAGGTCTGCACCGGCGACGGTGTCATCTGCACCAGCGATACCTGCGCGGCGGGCACTTGTAGCCATGTTGTCGACGCTTCCCTCTGCGCCAACAAGGGCGGCGCGTGCAGTGTGGCTTTGTGTGACCCCAAGGTTGGTTGCATCACAGCAGGTGTCGACGTCACCACCGCCTGCAACAGCGACGGCAGCGTCTGCACGCTGGAGCACTGCGGCAACAAGAACGGCGTGTGCGAAACCAGCTCGGCCAAGCTGAACTGCGACGACGGCGTGGCGTGTACGCTCGACTCGTGCGACGCCATCGGCGGCTGCCAGCACGTGACGCAGAGCGGGACGTGCGACGACGGCAACGTGTGCACAAACGACGTCTGCGACGCGGTGCAGGACTGCCAGCACACGGCGATCCCCGGCACGTGCAGCTTGCCCGGCGATTTGGCGTGCAGCAGCGACGTGTGCAGC
>CAIMLR010000012.1 GCA_903842345.1 uncultured Myxococcales bacterium | reverse complement strand
TCGGTCCACGGGTCGCGGCGCGTGGATTTGCGCGGTTTGAAGTCGGGGATTGGGCTGAGCTCGAGCATGGCGGACACCTCCGGGACGGAGTGTCGGTCAGACTGGCGATGCGGTCAGTGCGGCGGTCAGCGGGTGGTTACAGAAGCTCTCAGTGCCCTGCCTGCCGTCTGCGAGCAGCTCCGCCTTGGCAGCGGTTTCCAAGGGCACCCACGGGTTGTAGGGCACCCTGCAAGGCAAGCCCAGGTAGTCCGCCACGCTCTGGAAATACTCGGCTGCCTCAGTGCTTGACCTGTCCAGTGCGAAGCCCTCCACACGGGCGGGCACGCCATCCAACGCGGGGTTGTCCACCGTGCGGGTCTCAGGCTGAATGACGCTGTATCTGCGATCGCCCTCTTCAAGGATGATCGGCACCCGGTCGTTGGTCGTGTAGATCCACTTGCTGTGATTGCGTGCCGTGATCTGGTCTTTGCCCTTTGCCTCAATTTGCAGGCTGGACTCCGTGACCCACGTCTTCAATTTGTTGCCGATTGCCCGCTTGTCTTTCATACTGGATTCGGTCACTTCGTCGCAGCAGGCGATCACGCATTCCAGCATCCAACCGTTGAAATTGGATGACAAAGCCGAGTCCCCGACCGTTGCGGCATACCGACCAAACAAGCCCCGCAGGAAGTTCAGGAAGGTGCCTTTGCCTGCTCCCTTGATATCCGACTTGAGTACAAGGGCACATTGACGGGCTGCGGGGTTCTCAAGGGCAAACTTGACCCAGTTGATCAGATAGTCAATTTGAGCCTGATCGCCGTTGGCCAAGTGCCACACCAAGTTGATGAAGTCGCCAGCGCCGGGGTTCTCGCCAGAGTAGTCGGGATGATCCATCGGGCGGGGCTGAAGGATCTGGCTGGCGTCATAGATGTTCAGGCAACCTTCCACGGACTCGGCACCACCTGGGACAAAGGTGACGTTGTGTGCCGTTGGGCGTTTGGCATCGTGCCCCTTGTCGCACCAAGCCCGTTCGTTCTCGCCTCGCATCCTGACAGCGGAAATAGGAAAGAACTTTGCCACTTTGCGATCGTAGACATCGCCACGCTGTTCAAGGAACACATACCTTTCGTCAAGGTTCTTGTAGTCGCGGTTCTTGCGTTTGTGACCCTTGGCACGCTCATCAAGCCTGTCAGCAAGGTATCGCCAAGCCCTTTCGGCACCCTCAGAAGTAAGGCTGGCGGCATCCCGTAGCACGCTGGCAACCTTCTCTTTGTCCTGCCGCAGCAGCATGTCATGCAGACGGCTGTCAAAGTCACCGGGCAGCAACGCCCGATCCATCGGGTTGATGGTGGACAGGAAGGCATAGGCAGCCTCATGACCGAGGTAGTCAAAGTGCATGTCCAAGGTCGGCTTTGACGGGACGTGCTTGTGCTCCCGCACGAACGCCTTGATGAAAGCCCAAACCTCATCCATGCCTTCTTTGAACACGATGCCCGAGTCCATTAGGGCTTTGGCATTCTTGAGAAGGTGAGCCTTGTCCTGCTCATCCAAGGTGGTGATAACGATAGTAGAACGCAGAAGTGAACGCATGACCAGACTCCACAGCCCCCGCCAAGGGGCATTCAAATAGAGCAGGCACAGGCAGGATCGGCGGACCCCGGAGAAGGAGACAGGGCAGTCACACTAGATTCTGTGCGGACTTCCTGCCTGTGCTTGCGTTTGTAAGATTCGGTCTCCCTTCTTGTTGTGCACCCGCCAAGGTGCGTCTTGATCACTAGTACCCGTTCGGCAGGACTTATCGACCTACCTACCTGCTATGTGACGGCTATAGGCAGTCCACCCAGCCTGAACAGGCAACTCCGTTGCCCATTCGGACGGTGGATAGCACATAGATACAGTTGGTTAGCCTGATTTAGGCCACGTCAGCAGGATCTGCTGACCGTGACGTGCCGAAGATGTTGCAGAACTGACACACGAATTCAGGAAACCGAAACGGGGTGATCTAGCTATTCGTATGTGGCGGATGTGTCGTCGGGACTATGGCCGCTGCGTAGATCTAGTCAGCGGGCTGCTGCGGGCTCATCTGAACAGAAATTCAGGTGACAACTCGGACGATGTTCAAGGCAAGTCGGGTGCCCTAGGTAGTTGGTGTGCGGGTGACGGCTGTCGCTATCGCCCGATAGAGCCAGTGGAGTCGCCAGACTTGGGGATCTGCCGTCTATCGGACATCGGCACAGCCGGGGCACAGACAAGCGCAGTGAGTCAGGCAGGACAACAAACAGAGGATCAGCACAATGAAACGCAGAAAGTTCAAGAAGTTCCGTTTGCCCCGTCCACAGGTTGTCAGCACCTGGGTCTTTCTGATCGGGATCTTCTGGTCAAGATCGCTGAATTCGGGCGAAATTCCCCAACCGGTAGGGTATTTGACACTAGATGTTGTGCAGCCTGAGACCGCACGGTTGACGACCTGCCCGCCCGAGGCATGCTCTGGGCGTGCCTGCCGTTCAACTTGGCGGGTCACTGAGGAGCAGACAATGACCGAGCAGAAGATCGGCTACATCAAGATCCTTGAACCCGGTGCCGTTGGCGGATGGTGGACGGTCGCAGGCGTACTGACCGCACAAGGCATCAATCCCGTTGACAGCATCGGGCACGGTGCCACGGCAGAAGCCGCGATCACGATGGCACAGAACTTCCTGACCAACGAAGCCCGTAAGCATGGCTTGACCCCGCAGATCGTTCCGTAGCCGCCAAGGCGATCGCAACCGACAGTCAGAATGGACTTGCAATCGTCGCTCGCGTCGGTTATTGAGGATCAGCAGGCCGTTTCCGCACTTCGCGTCAACGCAACTTGCGGTGATTATTCAAGAAAGCAATGGATAATCGCAAGTGCAGAAAGGAAAGAAGAGGATTTGGAAATGAAGATCAAAGGTATGGCACAAGGTGAGAATGTTGAGCTGGGCTTTCAGAGCATTCCGCATAGCGTGAATATCAATATCACCGACCATTCGGACAAATCCGCGTGGGTCAGTTTCACGACAGACGCTGCTCGCGAAATTGCAGCCGAGTTGAATAGGCTTGCTGACGAAGTGGACAAGGCCGATCCGACCAAGTCCCCGATGTTCCAATAGCACAGGACGGGGCACGGATCGGGCATCACGCAACCCGATCCGTGCCGTGCCGTGCTACTTGCGGGCTGCTCGCATTGCTGCAAGCGCAACACGGGCGGTCTCAACATCCGCTGGCGTCCACTCCCGCCCGTGCCCGCCCGTCGCGTGCTTAGGCTCTGGGGCGGGCAGATCGTGCCTCAGGATCAACTTGACCAGTTGTGAACGGCTGATCCCGAGATCCGTAGCAACCTCTGTCGTGGTCTGAAACGCAGCCTTCCACGTTGGGCGAAAGCCCGTCAGCAGATCCGCAACGGGGATGCTGACAAGGTCAGCAGCGGTTGCCCAGTAGACGAAGGGCACCGGGGCAGACGGGATCACCATCCTTGCCCCGACGATCCGCATACCCAGATCGGGGTGATTGGAAATGAACACGTCACAGCGATACTTCGTGAGCCAAGCCCGCTTTGCCGTGCCCTCCCCTGAGAATGGCCACGCTGCCACCTTGCTTGCCCCCAGAGCCGCAGAAGCGGGATCAACCGAGGGCAGGGGCAGCGGCTTGTCAAGCTGTGCCTCTAGAGCCGCAACCGCAGCCTTGATCCTTGCCGTTTCTGCCCGCAATTGATCGATCGTGATGGCGTCAACTTCAAACTTCTGATTAGCCTTGCTCTGCTGTTTCTGCAACTGCGTGATTTGTGCAGTGATCGCCACCCGATCCACGTCAAGATCCGCGTCCTTGGTGTGGCTTGCGGCAACCGCTGCTGCCTCTACCCGTTTGGCAAACGATGTCGAGTCAGTCACCCGTGCCAGATAGCGATCCAGAGCGTAGTTGAGCCGATCCGCTTGCACAGACCAAACCCCGCCCTTTGCCCGATACTTCCAATCGCCAATGTCATCGTAGCCGTACACTCGCAGGGGCTTAGGGTCAAACATCGTAAGGCCATCGGCAATGAACCCTGTTGCCCAACAGACGGTTTGCCCCGATGTCTGACGTGTGACACGGCGCTTCGTGATGGCGTTCATTGCGGTCTGTGCCCTGTGCCACAGCACATCCGACACGGGCTGATCCTCAGGTTTCAGAAACCGCACAGAGATAACGTCTGCCTCTGGACGGGCAACCCGTCGCTTGTTTCGATTCTGCCGGCCATCGGCCAGAGAAGGCAGGTTGTCTGCAACCTTCTCATCCCAGGTCAGAACGCCCCGATAGATCGTGTTTCGCAAGATGCTGGCAGCATCGGCACGGCCTAGGCCTTTGGCGATCGTGGCGATCGGCACGCCATCCGCTGCCAGTTGGAAAGCTTGCACAACCAAGGGCATATCGTCGGTCTCTGACCATTTGCGAGTCTTGCGATCGTAAGCCCAACCCATCGGGCGGAAACTGCCAGCCCATCCGCCCGCACGCCTGATAGCTTCCTTGCCCGCGTTCATCCTGCGGCGGATCTCGGACTTCTCCCGCCCGCCAAGCAAAGCAAGAAGCCCGCCCATAAGCATATCATCGGGACGGGCGTAGTCCTGAACGCCTGTCGGGGTGTAGATCTTGGTGCCTGTGGCTTGGACTGCTGCCAGAACCTGAAACGCTCCAAAGTCTGAGGCACGGATCAGCCGATCCATAGCGTCAACCGCAAGGTGCGTGTCAGGATCGGCCAACGCAGGCAACACTTTCTGTAACCATTCCGCAGATTTGGCGACGTCAGAGCCTGAAACATCCACAATTTCAATGATTTGCAGAAGTTCGGCACCTGTGCGGGCTACGATCTTGCGGATCTCAATCCGCTGGCGTTCAAGCCCTTGCCCGTTGTCGCCACGCTGTTCTTCCGTCGATACGCGGGCAATTCCAATAAGTTTCATCGGTTAGCCCTCCATCGCGATAGAGGCGGGGCGGACGATCAAGGCGTTGCGGCGGGCAGTTTCCGCCTTGCCTGCCTGAAACCCCTTGTTTCCCTTGCCGTAGTTGTCGCCTGTAGGCGTGTCCCCGAGGCTGCGGCTGCCCGTGGCTGTCCACTCCCGCAAGTTCTCAAGCAAGATCCACTCGCCCTTGCCATTGCCTGCGATCCCGTACATCTTGAATTCGTTGGTCTTCATCGTTCGCTTCTCCTCAGGGCTGACAGTGTAACGCCAAACCTGAACCTAAGCTAATGCTTATCACGAGAAGCACGGCGGGACTTGCGAGTAGGCGCGGACCCGGAAGCGCGCCGCCTAGCGAAAATACCCGCGCTTCATCAACTCCACCCGCGCAATCAGGCCCTTGTGCACTTCGTCCGGGCCATCGGCCAGCCGCAGGGACCGCGCCATCGCGAACAGCCCGGTCAACGGCGTATCCCGGGACACGCCCGCGCCGCCGTGGATCTGGATCGCATCGTCGACAATCTTCTGCAGCATGTTCGGTGCCACGACCTTGATGGCTGACACCTCCGTCAGCGCCTCCAACGGTCCGACCTGATCGATTTTCCACGCAGCGTACAGCGTCAGCAACCGCGCCTGGTCAATGGCGATCCGCGCGTCGGCCACGCGCTCGCGGTTGCCACCCAGGTTGAGCAGCGGCTTGTGGAAGGCGGTCCGCGTCATCCCGCGCTCGATCATCAGCTCCAGCGCCAACTCCGCCGCACCCACGCACCGCATGCAGTGGTGGATGCGTCCCGGTCCAAGCCGACCCTGCGCGATCTCAAAGCCCGCGCCCGGCCCCTTGAGCAGGTTGGTCAGCGGCACGCGGACGTTGTGAAAATGCACCTCGCCGTGGCCGTGCGGCGCATCGTATTCGCCAAAAACCGGCACCATGCGCTGAATGGCCACGCCCGGCGTCGTCAGCGGCACCAGCACCATGGAGTGCTGATGGTGGCGATCCTTGGCCGCGTCCGGCGTGTGCGCCATGAAGATCGCGATCCTGGCCTGCGGATCGCCCAAGCCGCTCGTCCACCATTTCTTGCCGTTGAGCACGACTTCGTCGCCCTCGACAACAGCCGTCGCCTGCATGTTGGTGGCATCGGACGACGCGACGTCCGGCTCGGTCATCGCGAACACGGAGCGGATCTCGCCCGCCAGCAGCGGCTCCAGCCAGGTCTTCTTTTGCTCCGCCGTGCCGTACATCCAGAGCACGCCCATGTTGCCGGAATCAGGCGCGTTGCAATTGAACACCAGCGGCGCGAGGAAGCTGCGGCCCATGTGCTCGGCGATCGGCGCGTATTCCAGCGTCGTCAGGCCCGCGCCCAGCTCCGCGTCCGGCAGGAACAGGTTCCACAGCCCGAGGGCCTTGGCCTTGGCGCGCAGGGCATCCAGCTCAGGCGGAATCTGCCACTGCGTCCAGTCGCCGCCCCAGTTGGCGTGCTCGATCTTGGCCCAATACGCCATTTCCATCGGCGTGATGTGCTCGGCCATGAAGGCCTGCACGCGGGTCAGGTAGTCGCGCGCCTTGGGGCTCATTTCAAAATTCATCGCGAACCTCAGCCGCGGACTGCGCCGCGCGGCCGCCAATCTACGCGCCTGTCAGGGAACCGGCAACGGCGCCTACGCTTCCAGCGTCGCCGCGTCCGTCAGGGCGTTCACCGCGACTTCCGTGTCGGTGGAGGCCAGCGGCGCATCCGCCGTCGGCGCGTCCAGCAGCGCGTCCATCGCCCCGCGATGTGCCTGCCACGACGCTTGCCAGGTCGCGCTCGCCCCCGCGTCGTGCAGGATCGCCGCGAGGCGGTCGGCCATCGCGCGCGCATCGTGCGGTCGCTCGTCCGGCGCCAGCGCCAGCGCCTCTTCCACAAGTTCCGCGAGGCCCGCCGGCAACGGCTGCCGGGCGACCTCGTCCAGCGGCAGCGGCGTTTGCACGAGCCGCGCCATCAGGATCGCCATCACGTCCGAGCCGCCAAACGGCAGGCGACCACTCACCGCCTGATACAGCACCAGCGCCAGCGCGTAGAGGTCACAGCGCCCGTCCAGCGGCGCGCCCGTCACCTGTTCCGGCGCCATGTACAGCGGCGTGCCGATGATGTGGCCCACCGGCTCGTGCGCCTTCACGCGGCCCGTCCGGTCCAGCGCGATGCCGTAGTCGATGACCTTGACCGTCTCCCCGCTCGCCGCGCCGACGTGGGTCACAAACAGGTTCGCCGGCTTGATGTCGCGGTGCACGAGCCCTTCCGCGTGCGCCTCCGCCAGACCCAGCAGCGCTTGGCGGCACAGGTCAATCGCGCGCACCGGGTCCAGCGTCCCCGCCGCCTTCAGCACGTCGCCCAGCTCCAAGCCGTCCAGCCGCTCCATCGCGAGGAACAGCCGACCGTCATCCGCCAGCCCCCACTCGTGCACGCGCACCGCATGCGGCCCCTGCAGGCGCGAGGCGAGCCGACCTTCGTCAAAGAAGCGCTGCACCTGCGACGGGTCATCGGCCAGTTCCTGCCGCAGCAGCTTGACCACCACGTCGTCCTGCCGCGCCGTATCCCGCGCCGCGTACACAACGCCAAAGCCGCCTTTGCCCAGCACCTCGCCGAGCACAAAGCGCTCGTCGACCGTGTCGCCCGTCTGCAGCGCGTGGGTCGCCAGCGTCGGAAAGGGCAGGGGCGTATGCCGCAGCGCGGTCGTCAGCTCCGCGCCAAGGGGCGTCGCCGTCACGGTCCAGTCGGGCAGCTCCGGCAGCGCCGCGGCCTGGAACACGCGGATCTGCCCCGGCTCCGCCTCGTGCGCCAGCGCGACAAGCTCCTGCACGAGCGCGCCCGCGGCCACGCGCGCATCCCCAGCCGTCAATTCCAGCACAGTGCCGTAGCCCACCGCCGCGCGCAGCCACATCGCGTCGGCGAGCTGCGGCGCAATCCGCGCCAGCGCGGCCCAGTCCGGCAGCGTCGCGAGCACCCACGCCGTCGACCGCTGCACCGACCGGACGCCCGCCGCGCGCAGCAACTCCGCGACCGCCGCTTCTGCCTGCTCGCCACCGCGGGCCACGTGCACCGCGAGCACCGCGCCCGTCCACGGCGCCGCCGTCAGCCCCGGCTCCAGCGCGTTGCCCGGCAGCCGCTCCGCCGCGTCAGGCCACTCCAGCACGCGGCCAATCGTCAGCGTGTCGGCATCGACGTCCGCGTGCTCCAACAGCAGGGAAAGCGGCACGTCCAGCTTGGAGCGAAGCCGCAGCGTCACCTCGCCCGCCGCGAGCCGCACCGTCGGCGGCGTCAGCACCTTGGGCCCGGCCAGCACCGCCACCTCGTGGCGCGTCGCGTCGGGATGCACGGTCAGCGTGATCGCGTCCAACTCCGGCAGGCTGCGCACCCGCCACGTGCCGGGCTGGAGCGTCACGTTCCACACCACTTCTTCCCGCGGCGGCAGCGTGATGCGGGCGGCGATGTGCGGCATGCGCGCCGGGCTCGACAGGCAATCGACCTTGCCCAAAGCGCTGCGGATCGCCGGCGTGGGCTGCAGGGTCAGCGCCACGGCGTCGGCAAAGGACGCGTCGTAGCGGATGTCGCACCCCGGGCAGTGCTGTTGGCGCGCGGCCAGGCTGAACGTCGCGAGCGCTGCGCTGGGCAGCCGGCAGGACGGGCAAATCACCTCCCACTGCGCTTTCAGCACGCCGCCGCGCGTCGCCATCAACAGCCCGACCGTCACCGCGCGCGGGTCCAGGTGCCACTGGCGCGCCATCTCCAGCGGCTTCAGACGCAGTTGGTCCGCCAGCGGCGCGGTCTGCAGCCACGTCGTGAGGTGCTGCGCCACATCGGGCTGCACGTCCCGCAGGCCCGCTTGCAGCGCGTCCTGCGCCGGTTGGAGCAACGCGGGCGGCGCGGCGTCGGGAATCGGCAGGCCAGTGCGCAGCGCCGTCAGGATGGCCTGAAACGCGCGGTTGAGCTGCGGCCGCACCACGAGCGCGGTCTGCAGGCGAATCCCGACGGCTGTCAGCGCATTGCGCGGCAAGAAGCGAAAGACCATCGCGACGTGCGCGCCTTGCGCGGTCGGCGTCACACGCAGCTCCGACTCGTAGCGCTCCGCCGGACCGCCTCGGTATTTCCGGAGAATCGCGTAGTGGCGCGGCGCATCGAAAACGACCGGCGCTTCGTCCCAGATCAGCGTCAGCCCCATGCTGCGCATCCGCCCGACCCGCTGCGTCGTGCCGTCCGGCGCCGGCTCGTAGCTGAACCGCATGTCCATGCCCGTCAGCCGGCCAAAGCGCTCCGTGTCGGCAAATGCGTCCCAGGTTTCCTGGACGCTAGTGGGCACATCGCCGTTGAATTCCGTGCAGATCGGGGCGGTCATCATCCTCAGCATCGCGGCGGGCAGCGCCAAGGCGAGCGTGCGCTGCGGGCTGGGCCGGGTCAAGCAGCTTTCATCCCGCCGGCGTCCGCTTGCCACGAAGCTGTGGCACGGCGACACTCGACGGCTCCCGCTCGCACCGCGCTGGCACGGACTGACGATGACCGAGAATCACGCTGCGTGGCAGGAAGGGCTCCCGCAAGGACTGCGCGCCGGGCTCGGCGGCCGCAAGATTCCCAGCTTGGACGGCCTGCGCGCCATCGCCGCCTGGACCGTCGTCTTCTACCATCTCGGCATCGGCTGGATGCCCGGCTCGCAGGCGGTGCTGCTGTTCTTCGTGCTCAGCGGTTTCCTCATCACCTGGCTGCTGCTGGACGAGGAGGAGCGCCACGGCGGCATCTCCCTTCGCGGCTTCTACCTCCGCCGTTCACTGCGCATTTTTCCGCCCTTCTACGCCTACTGGCTCGTGTCCGTCGCGGCGATGGCCATCATGCACCAGCCGATGCAATGGCCGGTCATGTGGGCGTCCTTCTTCTACGTCTCCAACTGGTACCACGCGCTGCACGGCGTGGTCGGCAGCGCCGTCAGCCATTGCTGGTCGCTCGGCCTTGAGGAGCAGTACTACCTGCTGTGGCCGCTGGCGTTCTTCTGGATGGGCCGCCACAAGCGGCAGCGGCACGTGTGGGTGGGCCTCGTCATCGTCGCCGTCTGGATCCACCGGATTGTCGCGCTCCAGCGCGGCGTTTCCGCGGACTACATCTACCACGCGCTGGACACCCGCGCCGATCACGTCCTCGTCGGCACGTGGCTGGCCTTGGCGCTGCGGGCGGGCAAGCTGCGGCCGTTCATGAACCTGCTGGGCCGCCACGCCTGGCTGCTGCTCGTGAACCTCGCCGTGCTGGGCTGGCAGCTCGCCCACGATTTCACGCCGCTGCTGGGCGGTATGCTCGGCATCGGCTTTCTCATCGAGCCGGTCCTTTTCGCGCTCCTCATCGTGCAGCTCGTCGCGCACCACACGCATCCCGCGGTGCGCTGGCTGGACCACCGCGTGTTCACGCACCTCGGCTTGCTTTCCTACTCGACCTATCTCTGGCACCAGCTTCCCGTCGCTGGCATCCGCAAGCTGTGGCCGGACTGGTCCGCGCCCGTGAAGATCGCAGTGGCGATTGTCGCGGTGCTGGCGGCGGCACACGTCTCCTACTATTTGGTGGAGCGGCCGTTTCTCCGCTGGAAAGACCGGCTGACGCGCCAGGCGCACTGATCCCAGAATAAAATCGCCCGCTGCGGCGTTCAGAAAGTCAGGGGCGCGCTGCTGCGTCGTCGGTGACGCGCCGTGCCGCCCCGTCCAACCTTCTGGAGTTTGCCCATGCGTGATTCACGAATTCCCCAGCGCCTCCATGTCCTCGCGTCCGGGCGCTGGCTCACAGTGCTGACGATCCTCGCGGCCGCTTTTGCCGCGTGGCGCTTTGGCGTGACGCCGAGCGTGGCGGCCCAGCAGCCGCGCGTGCTTGCGTCGCCGCAAGTGGAGGTGCCCGCCGGTGCGCCGCTTGGCCAACCGATTGCGCGCCCCGCGTTGGCGCAGGCCACGGACGGCAACGCCCTGTCGATCGTGTCGGACGTCGCCGAGCTTGCCGTGCAGAGCGTCGTCAACATTTCCACGACCAAGATGGTCCACGTGCGCGAGCAGGCGTCGCCCGAGGAAATGATGCGGCGGTTCTGGGGCATGCGCACGCCGGATCGCGGCGATCAGGGCGACTCGCAGGTGGAGCGCGCCAACAGCCTCGGCTCCGGCGTCATCGTGTCCAGCGACGGCGTCATTCTGACCAACAACCACGTGATCGACGGCGCGACGACGATCAAGGTCAAGCTGAGCGACGGCCGCGAGCACATCGCCAAGGTCGTGGGCACGGATCCGCGCTCGGACGTCGCGGTGCTGCGGCTGGAGGGCAAGGTTGAAGGCCTGAAGGCGCTGCCGCTGGCGGAATCCGACAAGCTGCGGTTGGGTGAAGTGGTGTTGGCGATCGGCAGCCCGTTTGGCCTCAGCCAGACCGTGACGATGGGCATCGTCTCCGCCAAGGGCCGCGCGGATTTGCGCATCGTCGACTACGAAGACTTCATCCAGACGGACGCCGCCATCAACCCGGGCAACTCCGGCGGCGCGCTCGTCAACCTGCGCGGCGAACTGGTCGGCATCAACACCGCGATCTTCAGCAAGTCCGGCGGCAGCCAGGGCATCGGCTTTGCCATTCCGGCCAACATGGCGCGCAGCGTGATGGACGGCCTGCTCAAGAACGGCAAGATTTCCCGCGGCTTTCTGGGCGTGGGCATTCAGGAAATGACCGAGGAACTGCAGCAGGAATTCCACGTGCAGGGCGCGGGCGTGCTGGTGTCTGACGTGCAGGCGGGCGGACCGGCGGACAAGGCGGGCCTCAAACGCGGCGATATCGTGCAGAAGCTGGGGGACCAGGTGATGGATTCGCCGCGCCGGCTGCGCGCGGTTGTGGGCATGCACGCGGCGGGGACCAAGCTGCAGGCGCAGTTGCTGCGGGACGGCAAGCCGCAGGCGGTGGATGTGGTGCTGGGTGAAGCGCCGGAAGCGCAGGCGCCCAGGAAGCTGGCCACTGGCGCGCTGGACGGGCTGACCGTGGCGCCGATCGACGATGCGGCGCGCCAGAAGTACGAAGTTCCGCCGCAGATCGGCCAGGGCGTCGTGGTGACGGAAGTGGCGGAGCAGACGGCCGCGGCGCGCGCGGGGATGCAGCCGGGAGACGTGGTGCTGGAGGTGAATCGCCGCCCGGTGCAGTCGGTCGGCGAATTCCAGAAGGCGATGGCGGCGGTGAAGGGCCGGCTGCTGCTGCTTGTGTACCGCGACGGCGGGGCGTTCTACCTGGCACTGCGGTAGCCAAAATCGGCCAAATCTGCTGTAGAATCGCGGCTTGACGCGGCGTTTTCAGCGGTCCAGACTCGGCTGGCGGCCTTCCGGTGCGCGCTTCTTCCCCTCGCGCCCGATGCGCACCCGCAGGCGACACGGCTGATGCGTCGATGGCTCCCGCTGCTGCTGCTGGCGATCGCGATTGGCGCGGCGTTTTCCCCCAGCTTGCGGCACGGGTTTGTCGACTGGGACGACAACGCCTTTCTCCTCGGCAATCCCCTCATCCGCGCGCCGCTGTCCGCGAGCCTGGCGCATTGGCTGCTGACGCCGCAGATGGGCTATCCGATTCCCGTGGCGATCGGCCTTGAGTCGCTGCTTTGGCACGTCGACAACGGCGCAGCGTGGCCTTTTCACCTCGCGTCGCTGGTCCTGCACATGGCCAACGCCGGGCTGGTGCTGGCGCTGGCCCGGCGGCTGGGCGCGTCGACCGCTTTTGCCGCGCTGGCGGCGCTGCTGTTTGGCCTGCATCCGCTGACGGCGGAGCCGGTCGCCTGGGCAACGGGATTCAAGGACGTGAGCATGGCCACCGCGGCGCTGGGTGCGACCTGGGCGTTCCTGCGCTGGCGCCAATCGCCGCGGGCGGGCTGGCTGTGGCTGGCTGGCGGGCTGGCGGTCGCGTCGGTCCTGTGCAAGCCGGGGACGGTCCTGTGGGCCGGCGGGCTGCTCGCCTGGCTGGAAACCGCGGAGACCGATGCCGCCGTGCGCGGGCGCGTCCGGGGGCTGGTCATCGCGATCCTGGCGTGCGCCATCCCGATCGCGCTCATCGGCCAGGCGGAGAACGTCCAGACGCAGGCGCCCGATCCGGCGATGACCGGCGTCCTGCAAGCGCCGCTCGCGCTGGGCCACCAGATCTGCCACGCGCTGTGGCCGGTGTCGCTCCAGCCGCGCTATTTCCTCGATCGCGCGGCGGGCTTCCGCGATCCGCTGACCTGGCTGGGGCTTGCCGCGCTGGCGGGCTTCCTCGCGCTGCTGTGGCGGGTCCGCCGATTGCCCGGTGCGCTGGGTTTGTGGCTGGCCGCCGCGACCTATCTTCCCGTGAGCAACCTCCTGCCCTTTCACCGGTTTCTGGCGGACAGCTACGCCTATTTGCCGCTGGCTTGCCTCGCGTTTGGCCTCGCGCCGCTGCTGTCCGCGCGCTTGGCCGCCCGGCCGCGTGTCCGGCGGGTGCTCGGCGGCGTCGCCGTCGTTGCGATCCTCGCTTCTGGCAGCCTGACGTTTGGGCAATGCCAGCGCTGGGCAAATGGCGATGCGCTGTGGCAGCCGGTCGTGGCGCGTTGGCCCGCGTGGCCTGAAGCGCGGGTCCTGTTGGCGCAAGGGCGCGATTTTGATGGTCGCCACGCGCAAGCCGCGGCAGCCTGGGCGGAGCTGTTTCGCGCCGACTATCCGCAGCAATACCTGAGCGCGTTGGCGGCGTCACTGGCGCAGGCTGGAGCGCTGGAGGACGCCGAATGCGTCTTTGCCGAGGACGTTCAGGGCGCGCACCCGACGCCGATGGCCAACGGCAACCTGGCGGCGTTTCTGGTGAGCCACCCCGGGCGTGCGCCGGCGTATCCGGAAGCGGCGGCGCGGGCGCTGGCATGGGCGCGAGCGCAGGATCGGCGGCAGCCCCTTGCGTGGCCGGAGCCGTGGCGCCAGACCTTGCGCGCGCGGCCTGATGTGCCGGTTGCCGGACCGCCTGCGCCCTGGCCGCAGCGGCGCTGCCCGGTCTTTCAGCGGCTGTTGC
Source organism: uncultured Myxococcales bacterium (assembly GCA_903842345.1). Lineage (GTDB taxonomy): Bacteria > Myxococcota_A > UBA9042 > UBA9042 > UBA9042 > CAIYBN01. The sequence continues at coordinate 91,678 of CAIMLR010000012.1, read as the reverse complement.
CGCCCGGCCAGTAGGACAATCGCCGCCGTCCGATTGCCCCTCGGCCCCGCGTGTGGTACACGGCGGCCCCGATCGGGGGCTCTCCCCGCGCTACCCAGGCTGGCCACCATGAAAATCCACGAGTACCAAGCCAAGCAACTCTTTGCCCAATACGGCGTTCCCGTGCCAGAAGGCTATGCAGCCTTCTCTGTGCCGGAAGCCATGGCCGCGGCTGACAAGCTGCCGGGTCCGGTTTGGGTCGTCAAAGCGCAGATTCACGCGGGTGGCCGCGGTCTGGGCGGTGGCGTCAAGGTTTGCAAGAGCAAAGAAGAAGTTCGCGAACGCTCGCAGCAAATCCTCGGGATGATGCTGAAGACCCACCAGACCGGTCCCGAAGGCCAGCTGGTGCGGCGGCTCTACATCGAGGGCGGCGCGGACATCAAGCGCGAACTTTACCTCGGCATGCTGCTGGATCGCGACGTCGGCAAGATCGTCGTGATGGCGTCGACTGAAGGCGGGATGAACATTGAGGACGTGGCGCACAACACGCCTGAACTCATCTCCAAGGTGTGGATCGACCCGAGCGTCGGCGTGCAGGCGTTCCAGGGCCGCGCGCTCGCGTTCAAGCTCGGCATGACGGGCAAGACGGTCAACGCGTTTGTGAAGACGCTGAACAGCTTGTATGAGCTGTACATGGCCAAGGACTGCTCGCTCGTGGAAATCAATCCGCTGGTTGTGCAGGGCGACGGCTCCGTCATCGCGCTGGACGGCAAGGTCAACTTTGACGACAACGCCATGTACCGCCACCCGGACATCATGGCGTTCCGCGATCTGGACGAAGAAGATCCCCGCGAAATCGAGGCCTCCAAGTACGACCTGAACTACGTGCACCTGGACGGCAACGTCGGGTGCCTGGTGAACGGCGCGGGCCTCGCGATGGCGACGATGGACATCCTGAAGCACTACGGCAGCGAGCCGGCGAACTTCCTGGACGTCGGCGGCGGCGCGACGGCGGAGAAGGTCACGGCGGCGTTCAAGATCATCTTGAGCGACAAGCGCGTCCACGCCATCTTCGTCAACATCTTTGGCGGCATCATGAAGTGCGACACCATCGCGGAAGGCGTGGTCACGGCGGCGAAAGAAGTGGGCCTCGACCGCCCGCTTGTCGTCCGCCTGGAAGGCACGAACGTTGAGCTGGGCAAGCAGATCCTGCGGGATTCCGGCCTGCCGATCCTCACGGGCAATGACATGAAAGACGGCGCACAGAAGGCTGTGGAAGCAGCGAAGCAATACGCAGCGGCTCACGCCTAAACCAGAAGCGAGGCTCCTAATGGCTGTTTTGGTCGACAAGAATACCCGGCTGCTGGTTCAAGGCATCACCGGCACGTCCGGCGCGTTTCACACCCGGCAGGCGATTGCGTACGGCACCAACGTGGTGGCGGGCGTGGTTCCGGGCAAGGGCGGCACCAAGTTTGACGACAACGTGCCGATCTTCGACACCGTCGCGGACGCCATCCACGCCACCGGCGCGAACGCCAGCGTGGTCTACGTACCGCCGCCGTTCGCGGCCGACGCCATCATGGAATGCGCGGACAATGAGCTCGCGCTCTGCGTCGCCATCACGGAAGGCATCCCGGTCCTGGACATGCTGCGGGTCAAGCAGTTCCTCGCCGGCCACCGCACGCGGCTCATCGGGCCGAACTGCCCGGGCATCATCACGCCGGGTCAGTGCAAGATCGGCATCATGCCAGGCCACATTCACAAGCCGGGCAACGTCGCGGTGCTGTCGCGCTCCGGCACGCTGACCTACGAAGCCGTGGGCCAGCTCACGGCGCTGGGCATCGGCCAGTCGACGTGCATTGGCATCGGCGGCGACCCGATCAAGGGCACCGACTTCATCGACGCGCTCACGCTCTTTGCCGAAGATCCGGACACGCACGCCATCATCATGATCGGCGAGATCGGCGGCTCCGCGGAAGAGGAAGCCGCGGCGTGGATCAAAGCCAACCTGAAGAAGCCGGTCATCGGCTTCATCGCTGGCCTCACGGCGCCTCCGGGCCGCCGCATGGGCCACGCGGGCGCGATCATCTCCGGCGGCAAGGGCACTGGCCAGTCGAAGATCGCGGCGTTTGAAGAGAACGGCATTCGCGTCGCGCCGACGCCGGGTGACCTCGCGTCCACGCTGCTGAAAGTTTGGCAGCCCAAGTAAGCCTCGCATCTTTGCCGACCCGCGGCGCGACAGGCCGCAAGACCACAATTTCCGCCGGCCCGCGGCGGGGGACACGCCCCCGCCCTACGGTTGGTTTCATCACAGCAATGAGGAATTCCATGGCTATCGAACAGACCCTCTCCATCATCAAGCCCGACGGCGTCAAGAACGGCCACATCGGCCACGTGATCTCGCTTTTTGAGGGCGCCGGCCTGACCATCAAGGCCGCCAAGCTCGTTCGCCTGACCACCGCGCAGGCGGAAGGCTTCTACGCCGAGCACAGCGCGCGCGGCTTCTTCCGCGAGCTCGTCGAATTCATGACGTCCGGCCCGGTGATGCTGATCTGCCTGGAAGGCGAGAATGCGATCGCCAAGAACCGCGAGCTCATGGGCGCGACGGATCCGGCGCAGGCCGATGCCGGCACGATTCGCAAGCTGTACGCGGAGAGCAAGGGCGCCAACACGGTGCACGGCTCGGACAGCGCGGGATCGGCGGCGCGCGAGCTGGCGTATTTCTTTGGCAGCGCGTTTGAATTCGTGGGCTAATTGGCCCAAGAGCGCGTGTGAGATGACCTGGGCCCTCGTCGTGGCGTGATGCTGCGGCGGGGGCTTGGGCGTTTTGGGCGGAAGTCGCTTGGATGTCGGAGGGCGTCGCTGCAAGGCGCGGGCTCGTCGACCGCCGCGTGCGGAGACGTGGGCGCGGTTTCACCGCCTTGACGGCCGCCGCGCGCGCGGCACAATGGCGGGCATTCGATGAATGCGGTCGGCGTGCCCTCGCGCCCGCACGTGCACAGCCGCCGGGTAGGACGGGCGCTGGAACTGCCGCAGTCAAACGCACTTCGGGAAGGAGACCGCATGGCCGATACTTTCGCACCGCACGCTTGGCAGCGCGCACGGCCCCTGCGGCACCTGGCCGCCGGCCGCGTTGCGTGGGTCGCCGCACTGCTCGCGTTCGCCGCGACGGCAACTGCGGCGACGCCGCTGCGCTGGCACGTCGGCAATGGCGGCTGGGTCACCACGGACACGTGTGAGGGGTGCCCGCCGACCGAGGTGCGAAACGCCGCCGACCTGGCCGCGGTGACCAAAGGCCCGCCGGAGAAGCCGCGCACGGTGCGCATCGACGCCAAGAACCTGTGCGCGTTGGCACCGGCACTTGCGCCCTTTCACAGTTCGCTCGCGCTGAAGCTCGCCGGTGCCGGCGTTGGTACGCCAGGACTGGATCCTGCGGTGGCGCGATGCATCGTGGCGCTCGCGCCCGCCGCCATTGCGTTCGATTTGCACAATTCCGCGAAGCTGAGTGCGGGCGAGACGGAATTGCTCGCCCAGCTCGGATTTGCTGAGGCGGTGCGCATTGCCGGCGCGACCGACGCGATTGTTGCCGCCCTTGTGCAAGCCGCGCATCCAAACCTGCAGGCATTTGCCGTGGACGAGCTCGCGCGCGTCACCGATGCCGCAGCTGGGTCTCTCGCGGGCGTGCCGGGCTTGCGCAGCCTGACGCTCGCGAACGACGGCATCACGGACAGCGGCGTGGCCAAGCTGGGCGCGCTCGCTGCGCTGGAGGATCTCGACCTCAGCTCAACGCGCGTGACCGGCGCGGGCTTGGCGCGCCTCGGCGGCCTCAAGGTGCTGCGCAAGCTCAGCCTCGGCTACGTTGCCCTGGACAATGCCGCGATGGGGACTCTGGTCCGCGTCCTGCCGCACCTACAGGTTCTCGACCTGAACATGGCGCCTGTGACCGATTCCTGCCTCGCGCCGTTGGCCAAGCTCACGGCGTTGCACACGCTGGTGCTGGACGGCGCGGACATTTCCAACGCGGCGCTGCCTCACCTCGCCAAGCTTCCCGCGCTGCAGTTTCTCGACGTTTCAGACACCCAAGTAACGGAGAAGGTGGTTGCCGCGTGGGCGGCGGCGCATCCCAGGATTCGCACGCGCTACACGAGCGCGGACACCGGTGCGGACGACGACGGGTATTGAGCCGTCGTCCGTTCAGCCGTCCCGGGTCCGTTGCGGGCCCTGCGGCAATCGCGACGTCGACCGCCAGCGCTTGGCCATCTCCCAGACCACGAGCACCACGCACGCCATCATCGCCGTGGCCAGCGCCGTGTTGAAGTAGCCGCGAAACGCGAAGCCCGGCTTTTGCGCCATCGGCAAGAAGATGTCACGGATGCTGAAGACGCCCGCGGTCAACGTCGTGCACGCGAGCACGCACAGGGGCGCGAGCGTGACCCACACGTACTGCCCGCGCCCGCTGTTGCGGATGACCATCGTGCCGACGGCCAGCGCGATGACGGCGAGCAACTGGTTGGCGATGCCGAAGACGGGCCAGATGGTCTCGATGGAGCCGCTGTACAGGAACGTGGACCAGCACAGGACGACGAGGGCAGCGGCGAACAGGCTGCCGGGGAGCCACGCGGTCTCGCCGAGCTTGGGATGGAAGCGGCCGAGGAATTCCTGCACGAGGAAACGGGCGACGCGCGTGCCGGTGTCGATCGTGGTCAGGACGAACATCGCCTCGAACATGATGGCGAAGTGGTACCAATAGCTCATCAAGCCGCGCATGCCGGGGATCGCGGAGAAGATCTGCGCCATGCCGACCGCGAGGCTGACCGCGCCGCCGGGGCGACCGGCGATGGCCTCCCCGACCTGGCTCTCCAGTTCCTTGAGGTTGACCATGCTGATGCCCATGCCGGCGAATTTCTGGGCGCTGACGTTGATGGCGTAGTAGTCCCCGGGATGCAGCGACGCGGCGGCGATGAGCGCCGTGAGGCCGACCAAGCCTTCCAGCAACATCGCGCCGTAGCCGATGGGGCGGGCATGCGATTCGCGGTCGAGCATCTTGGGCGTCGTGCCGCTGGCGACGAGCGAGTGGAAGCCGCTGATGGCGCCGCACGCGATCGTGATGAACATGAACGGGAAGAGCTTGCCGGGGACGATGGGACCGCCGCCGTCGGCGAATTGCGAGATGGCGGGCGCGTGCAACTCCGGGTTGACAACCAACACCCCGATGATGAGCGCGCCGATGGTGCCGAGCTTGAGAAACGACGACAGGTAGTCCCGCGGGCAGAGCAGGAGCCAAACGGGCAGGACGGAGGCGAGGAAGCCGTAAATGGCGATGGCAACGGTGATTTCCCCGCGCGAGAGGACGAAGAAGTGGCCGATCGAGCTGGCGGCAACGTCGCGGCCAAAGATGACGGCGCAGATCATGCCAGTGACGCCGATGGCGGTGGCCTCGATGACCTTGCCCTTGCGAAACACGTACATGTAGACGCCCATGAAGAGCGCGAGCGGAATGGACGCGGCGACGGCGAAGACGCCCCACGCGGATTCTGAGAGCGCGTTGACGACGGCCACGCCCAAGCCGGCGAGCGCTACGACGATGATGCACAGGACGGCGATGCTGGTGATGAGGCCGGAGCGCGGGGAGATCTCCTGGGCGGCGATCTGCGCGAGTGAGCGGCCCTGGTGGCGGATGGAGGCGGTGAGGATGACGAAGTCGTGGACCGCGCCGGCGAGCACGACGCCGACCAGGATCCACAGAAAACCGGGCATGAAGCCGAATTGCGTGGCGAGCACCGGGCCGATGAGCGGCCCCGCGCCGGTGATGGCGGCGAAATGGTGGCCAAAGAGCACGAATTTGTTGGTGGGGTGGAAGTTGTGGCCGTCGGACAGCGTGTGCGCGGGCGTGATGCGGGCGTCGTCCAGGACGAGGACCTTGGTCGCGAGGAACGCCGAATAGTAGCGGTAGGCGATCGCCAGGACGCAGAGCGCAGGCAACAGAAGGGGCAGGGCGTGCATGCGGTGGAGTCCTCCAGACGGAATGTTGGCATGGTTGGCGGAAGGCGGGAAGGGCGTGGGCGCATTGCGCGTCGGCCAAAGGCTCCTAGTTTGCTGATGGTTGACGCGGTGGTCGTCCGCGGCGCCAGCGCCCGTGTGGGCGTGAGCGCGCGGGATGTTTGTTGAGACCGCGCCAGTTGCCCCGTCGCACTTTCGCGACGACCGCAGGAGAATGGCGATGACGGACATCAAACACAAAGTGGCGGAAGCGGCGGAACATTTTACCCACGCGGTGGCGGAGACGGCCAGCAAGCTGGTCCATGCGGCGCAGGAAGCGCTGCACAAAGGCGAGCACAAGGTGAACGTGGTGGCGAAGAAGACCGCGCACGGGGCGGTCAAGGCGGCGGACACGGCTGTGGCGACGCAGGTCAAGGTCACCCGCAAGGCGCAGCAGACGGCGCACGCGACGGGCGCCAAAATGAAGAAGGCCGGCGCGAAAGTGCAACATGCAGCCGGTTGAGCGTTTCTGGGTGTGACGGCACCGCTTGCGCTGCCCCTTGGCCCGAGGGTGCCGTCACGTCCGCTCCAGCCGCTGCACCGATCCGCGTTCTACGCGCCTTCGCTCGACATGGCGCGAACACGGCGGCGTGTGGTTCACGTACGACGCGCATGGGCGCACGGCGCTTTTCGCGTGGCAGTGCGGCGATCTCACGCTCGGCTTGGCGCTCGGTATCAAACAACTCCGGTCACTTGCGCGGGCCGCAATTGCAGCGCACCCTGAACGTTGAGGTTCAGTCGGCGCGAGGATGTGCGCCGCCCCTCAGGAGGTCATCATGGCACGCAACTTCACCTGCCTCGCGTTCCTGCTCACCGGTGCGCTCGCCGCATGCGGTGGCACAACGGGCGCCACGGGCGCTGATGCCGCGGGCAGCGACGTCGACGCCGGCAAGATCGACGATGCAGCCGCCACCACGGATGCGACAGGCGCAGAGACGGCGATTGACACCGCGACCGCCGATGCCAGCTGCAAGGCCGGCGGCACGTGCGGCCCCGGCGAGTTCTGCAATCCGGCTGGCGTTTGTTGCCCCGGGCTGGGCTGCGCGCCGCAATGCCCCAACGGCGTGCTGCTTGACGCCAAAGGCTGCGAAACCTGCACCTGCGCGCCGCCCGTTGCCAAGGGCTGCAATCCGCTGAGCATGAGCCCCATCGCCCAATGCGGCGCCACCGAGTACTGCGCCCTCGCCAGCGGCCAGTGCTCCAGCAGCCAAGGCACCTGCACCGCGATGCCCAATGGCTGCACGGAACAGTACCAACCCGTCTGTGGCTGCGACGGCAAGACGTATGGCAACGCCTGCGCCGCCGCCGCGTTGGGCATGAACGTCGCGAGCACCGGCGCTTGCCAGCCGCCCGCCGCACTCACGTATTTCACCACGTGTGGCTATCCCGTCTGCAGCGGCGACTGGCTGCCGACCAAGGACGTCCCGCTGTGCACCACGGAGAAACTCGGCGCGGGCTGCAGCATCGAGGGCCAGAAATGCGACGCCAAGGCCGGCTGCGGGCAATTCCTCCTGTGCGCCGCGAGCGATCCCACGGTGGCGGGCTGCCCCAAGTCGCGCGCCAAGTTCAAGTCGGAGGTGCGCTACGTGGACAACGCGGAGCGGCAGCGGCTGGCGGCGGAACTCCTGGACACGCGGCTGGCGACGTATCGCTACACCGCGGCGGGCGCGCAGGGGACGCGGCACCTCGGCTTCATGATTGACGACCAGCCGCACAGCAACGCGGTGGATGCGCAGCGCGACATGGTCGACCTGTACGGCTACCTCAGCCTCAGCGTCGCGACGTTGCAGGAGCAGCAGAAGCAGATCGAGGCGCTGCGGATGGAAGTGCAGCAACTGAAAGCGCAATGCGCTCCGGCGGCGCGGTAGCGGCGTCCTAATCTGCATGAGTGGTTGCCCCCAATGCACGGGGCGGCGCGTCCGGGGGATCCCATGCACCTGACCTCTCCAATCCGGCTGGCGGCGCCGCTCGTCGCGGTGGTCTTGGGCCTTTGCGCCGAACCGGCGCAGGCGTGCTCGCCGTTCTTCCTCTGCAAGCCGCGGATCCCGTTTTTCGCGGGTGCCCAGATTCCCGCGTCGGCGCTGGCGATCCCGCTCCAGCTGCCGGCGCCCATGCAGCCGCCGTATGAGCCGATTGTGCCGCAGTTGCGGGACGCGGGCGGAGCGGTCGTGGCCGTCGATCTGGTCGCCGATTCGCTGCCAGGTTGGACGCTTCTCAAGCCGGTCAAGGGCTTTGCCGACCACGCGAACTATACGCTGCACTTGCCGGGATTCTGTCAGGACGGCAACGGCGCGGTGCTGCCCCCGGACGATGTGACGTTCACGACGGGCGCGAAGGCATCGGTGCCCGCCGCGTTGGGGACGCTCGTGCTCGGCGCGTTGCCGCCGACGATGGTGTCCGTGTGGACGGCGTCGGGGAGTTGCACGGTGCCGATCCTCGCGGCGCGCGGGACGGTCGCGCTGGATGCGCCGCCGGAGTTGGCGCCGTGGCACGCGTTGGCGCGCGCGGAGCTGTGGCTGGACGGGCAGGTGTGGACGCAGGCGGTGTATGGCGACCTGCCGCTGGTGGGTGATGCGCAGGGCGCGAACGACTTTGGGCGCACCGTGCGCAGCTTCTTTGTCGCCTGCGGGGACGTGCCGAGCATGGCCGACGCTGGCCTGAAGCCGGGTCCACACCACGTCGACGTGCGCGTGCACATTGCGGGCGCGTTCAATGACGCGCCGTACCTGTTTGGCGATGTGACGGTCGCGTGCGCGGCCACTCCGGACACCGACGCGAGTGCAACCGGGGATGCCGACACGGATGCCACCGGAGCGTTCGCCGAGTGCGGCGTGGCAGCGCCCGATGGAGGCCGCGAAGGCGGTTGTTCCGCCGGTTCCACGGGGCATCGCGCCGGCTGGTGGGCGATCGGATTCCTCGCGTTGGCGCTGCTCGGCGGCGGTCGTTGGCTGCGACCGCGGTAGCAGACGCCGGCTCGGCCCGTGCCGCGTGTCGGTCCCATCGCGGGCCCATGCGCGGGACCCCGAAGCTGCAGCAGCTCGCGTGGAAGCAGCGTCTGATTGTCCGGACCCGCCGAGCGGCGGCCAGGCGGACGCCGCGACAGCCCCGCGCATTTCTGCAACACTCGGTGCGCCCGCTTGAACACGGCGTGCGGCGCAAGGAAGGACTCATGCAGGACAGGATCATCGTCATCACGGGCGCGAGCGCAGGCATCGGTGCGGCGCTTGCCCGGCAGGTCGGCCAGCACCACGGGATCCCGGTCGTTGTCGCGCGCAGCCAGGTCGAGTTGGAAGCCGTGGCGGCGGAAGCGCATCCGCTGGCGTTGGCGATCGTCGCCGATGTGACCCAGCGCGCTGAAGTGCAGCGGGTGGTCGCCGAGACGCTGGCGCGGTTTGGCCGCATCGACGCGTGGGTCAACAACGTCGGGCGCGGCATCACCCGTCCCGTCGCGCAGCTCACCGACGACGACATCGACGCGATGATGGCGGTGAACGTCAAGTCAGCGCTGTACGGCATCCAGGCGGTGCTGCCGCATTTCCAGGAGCGCGGCGCGGGCCACATCCTCAACATCTCGTCGATGCTCGGGCGCGTGCCGTTTGCCGCGATGCGCTCGGCCTACAGCGCGTCCAAGGCCTTTCTCAACTCCCTGACGATCAACCTGCGGATGGATTTGCGCGCGGAGTACCCGAACATCCACGTTTCGACGGTCTATCCGGGCGTGGTTGCCACGGAATTCGGCCTGCGCTCGCTGGGCGGCGGGATGGATTCGCGGCGTTTTCCCGGGGCGCAGACGCCCGAGGAGGTCGCGGAAGTGATCGTGCGCTGCCTGCAGCAGCCGCGCGCGGACGTGTACACGCGTCCCGGTCAGCACGCGCAGGTGGCTGCGTACTACGCGGCGGAGGATGTGGCGGTTGTTGAAGCCGGGTTCATCGCGCCGCCGTCCCGCTAGCTGCGCATGCTGAGCTCATCTGGAAACCAAACTTGAACCGGTCAGACCTGTCGCATTTCGGACTGAGACCGCGCGCGTGCACCTCCGGTGCCATGCCGCGGTGCCGAAGGCTGTGACGTTGGAATTCAGTCAGCGTGGCTACTTCCCGCCCGCCTTGGCGTTTTCCGCGTCCAGCCACACCTGCAGCGGCTTGAAATACGCCACCATCGCGCGGGTCGACAGGTCCTCGCCAGTCGCTTCTTTCAGCACCACCCGCCAATCGCGCGTCGCGCCTTGCTCAAGGATCTTCTTGAGGAATTTGCCGACTTCCTTGTTGCCATAGTAGTTGCAGCTGTGCGGATCCTGCTTCAGGATCTTCGTGGCGATGTACTCGTGCAGCTGGTATTTCAGCACCGTCGCGATCGCGTAGTCGTAGTACTGCGCCGGATCGTCGTTGATGTGCGTCTTGGTGCACGCGTCGCACGCTGTCGGATCCGTCAGCCGCGCCAGGTCCGGCGGCGTCACGTCCTGATACTCCGCCACAAGCTTCCACCACGTGTCCTGCCACTTCTCCGGCGGCAGGTTCTTCTCATAGAGCTGGTACTCAAACTCCGTCATCACGCCCGCCGACCACGGCAGGAACGCGATCGTGTGCTCCAGCGCCTCGTTGAGCAGGAACGCCGTCTGGTCGATTTTCAGCCCCGCCGGCAGGACCTGCTGCTGCTGGAGGTACGGCACTTGGCCCGCGGCGATCGAGATCAACTCGCCCACGCCCTCGTGAAACGCCCGATTGGCGCCTTCGCGCAGCAGCGGGGGCACGCCGGGGCGCGAATAGCTCATGTAGTAGTAGATGTGGCCCAGCTCATGATGCGCGGTGGAAAACCACTCGCTGTCGCTCTCCACGCTCATCAAGGAGCGCACGTCCTTGTCCAGATCCATGTGCCACGCCGAGGCATGGCTGTTCTTCTTGCGCGGATTGCCCGCCGGCACGGGATACAGGTCGGATTTCTGCCAGAACGTCGGCGGCAGCGGCGCAAAGCCCATCGACGTGTAGAATTTCTCCGCCTGCTGAACGATCCATTCCGGCGTCTTGTCCTTGAAGTACTGGTCCAGCTCCACGCCTGGCGCCAGCGCGACCCAGTTTTGCGCCCAGCGGTTGGTCAGCCAGTGCGCCGGAATCGCGCCCGCGGGCTCCGGCAGGTTGTACTTCGCCGCCAGCGCGCGCCGCGTCCACGTGTGCAGGGCCTTGTAGAGCGGCTTGGTGTCCTTCAGGAAGCCCTGATTCAGCTTGCGCATCTCGTCCACGGACATCCCGTATTCCGAGACTTGCAGGGCAAAGAACGAACTGAAGCCCATCTCCCGCGCCAACTGGTTGCGCAGCTTCTGCAGCTTGACGAGGCCCGCCTTCAGCGGCCGACCGAGCTCCTTGGACGCGTTCCACACGTTCAGCCGCTCGCTCATGTCCTTGGACGCGCGCAGCACGCCGTCGATGTCGTTCGCCGTCACCGGCTTGGGGCACTTGCCGTCGGCGCCCAGCGGCGTCAGGCAGTAGACAAAACCGTCCTGCAAGCTGGCCTGCTGGCTCTCCGCCTCAATGCGCGCGTCGACGACCGCGGGAATCGTGCCCGGCGCGCTCGCCGCCTTGAACAGGATCGCCTGCAGCTGCTTGACCTGCAGCGGCGTCAACTTGGTCTTTTGGTCCAGCCACTTGCGCGTCTCCGCGATCACCGCGGGATTGCCCAGAAACGCCGCTGCCATCTGGCCTGACGCCGTGCGCCGACCGTCATTGCGGTCATTCACGTCCGTCGATCCCGCCCACGCGTTTTCATTGTCCACCGTCGAGAGGCGCTGGTAGATGCCGTTGTACAAGTCCAGAAAAGTCTGGGCGGCGTTCTGGGCCGCGGTCGACTTGACCGGCAGGACGCCGACCGTCGGAACCGAGATTTGGAGCACAAAAAACAAGGGGATGAGCAGCACGATGACCTCCGGGTGCTTGATTGTAGGCGCGCGCAGGCAGCGCGGCAACCGATGGGTTCGCGCGGCGATCGTCCTGTATGATCGCTGGATCGTCTAATAAATAAGTGAATAAAGTCAGTTGTCTATGGATTTACGGCGAAACAACTTAGACACAAATACCGAAGAAATGACGCGAAGCGCTTGCGGACTTTGACGCATTGCGGCAATCCTCGGGCATCACCGCAGCGAAGGGCGGATCACACGGAGCCAAGATGAAGACGAATTCCTGGAAGAACGTGGCACGGAGCGCAGCGGTGGCTGCCGGCCTTTTCGCGTCAAGCGCGTTTGCGGAGGAGACTCCGAACGTGAACGAAGCGCCCGCGATCGAATCCGGCATGATGGTTGGCCTCGCCGAGGGCGTAACGCTGTCCGGCTACGCGGAGGCGCACTACGGCTATGATTTCAATACGCCCAAAGGCGGCCTCAGCCTGCTGCGGGCTTTTGACCAGCGCTCCAACACGTTCAACGTCGACAATGCCGTCCTTGACGTCGCATGGCAAAAAGGTCCGGTGCAGGGACGCGTAGGGCTGCAGGTCGGATCGACGCCGTCGAGTTACTACCGGGCGGAATCGTCGCTGGCCGGCAGTGGCATCAATGCTGCGTCGAACGGCCCGCTTTGGCAGAACATCCAGCAGGCGTGGCTGGGCTACAAAGTCAATGAATCCGGCTCGGTGTTTGTGCAGGCGGGCCTCTTTCTTTCGCCGATCGGCCCCGAAGTCATCCAGGTCAAGGACAACTGGAACTGGTCGCGCTCCGACCTTTTCGCCTTTCTCCCGGCCTACCACGCGGGCGTCAAGTTCAACTGGCAGGCGACGCAGACGTTCCAACTCGTCGCGATGGTCTGCAACGGCTGGAATGCGGCCGTCGACAACAACGAAGCCAAGTCCATCATTTTGCAAGGGTTGTGGACGACAGAGAAAGTGCAGGCGGGCGTGCTGTACATGGGCGGCAATGAGCGGAGCACGGATGCGAAGGAAGGTGCGCCGTGGCGCAACATGGGCGACGCCTGGGCGACGTGGCAAGTCGCCGAGCGGTTCTGGCTGATGGCGCACGTCAACGGCGGCGCGGAGTCGACCAAGCAGGGGACCGCCAGCTGGCTGGGCGCGGCGCTCTACGCCAAAGCGCAGCTCGCGGAGCGGTGGTTTGTGGCGCTGCGCGGCGACACGCTGGGTGAGCAGGTGGCGACCGACAGCGCTGGCGTGACGTCGGATGCGATGCTGATTCCGGTGAAGCGCATCAGTTCTGCAACGTTGACGCTCGATTGGCGGCCGACTTCCTTCCTGCTGATTCGCGCCGAAGGTCGCGGCGACATGACCGACGGCAACGGCTTCATCGAAGGCACGCCAGCGTACGCGATCGGCGGCGATCCCATCGCCAACGCGTCCAAACGCATCACCGCGATGCTCGGTGCAACCGCTTGGTTCTAGCTGGATGCTTGGCGCTATCGGCGCCGCAGCGCGCGATTGCCTGGACGCGAAATTCGCTATGGAAACTTTGTAGAAACAAAACTGCTGTAGACCTTGGACAGCACTTTCCCGGAGGACTCCCAGCCATGATCTCTCACCGCCCCAAGACGCTCCGCCGCTGGCTCGCATCCTGCGTCGCCACCGTCGCGCTCGTCAGTTCCTTTGGCCTGAGCGTCGCCGCCCTTGCCGATGAAGCCAAACCCGCCGTCGTCGCGCCCGCGCCCGATCCCTCTGGCGCCAACACAGGCGTGGCGGCTGACGTCGCCGCGACCGACAACGGCAAGAAGCTCGATGAAGTCGCCAAGGAGCTTGGCCACCAGAAGATCTCGATCAACATCGTGTGGACGCTGCTCGCCGCGTTTCTCATCATGTTCATGCAAGCGGGCTTCGCGATGGTGGAAACCGGCCTGACGCGCGCCAAGAACGCGTCCCACACCGCGGCGATGAACGTCCTCATCTACCCGATCGGCATGCTCGCGTTCTGGGCCTGCGGCTTCGCGTTCATGTTCGGCAGCGTCGGTCCCGTCGCGGCCTTGGGCGGTACGCCTGGCCTCGCCAGCCCGCCGCTCTCGTTCACGCTCATGGGCAAGCCCTTTGAAATTCTGGGCACCGGCGGGTTCTTCCTCGGGCCGAGCGTCTACGACGTCGGCGTCATGACCCTCTTCATCTTCCAGATGGTGTTCATGGACACCGCCGCGACGATCCCGACCGGCACCATGGCCGAGCGCTGGAAGTTTGGCGCCTACGCGATCTACGGCGTCATCGCCTGCGCGTTCATCTACCCCGTCTACGGCATGTGGGTTTGGGGCGGCGGCTGGCTCGCCGACCTCGGCACCAACTTTGGCCTCGGTCACGGCCACGTCGACTTCGCCGGCTCGTCCGTGGTCCACCTCACCGGCGGCGTCATGGCGTTCGTGGGCGGCAAAATGCTGGGCGCGCGCTACGGCAAGTACAACCGGGACGGCTCGGCCAACGTCATTCCCGGCCACAACATCCCGATGGCCGTGTTTGGCACGTTTATCCTCGCCTTTGGCTGGTTCGGCTTCAACGCCGGCTCGACCATCGCGGGCACCGACCTCCGCATCAGCGTCGTGGCCGTCAACACGATGCTCGCCTCGGGCGCAGGCGGGCTTGTTGCGACCCTGTGGATGTGGTTCGTGCGCTCGGACAAGCCGGACACGTCCATGATGTGCAATGGCATCCTCGCGGGCCTCGTGGGCATTACGGCGCCGTGCGCGTTCGTCTCGCCGTCGGCCGCTTGCCTGATCGGCGCCCTCGCCGGCCTTTTCGCCGTGGAAGCCGTCTACTTTGTTGACCGCAAACTCAAGATCGACGATCCCGTCGGTGCCATCGCCGTCCACGGCGTCAATGGCATCTGGGGCATCATCGCGCTGGGCCTGTTCGCCGACGGCACCTATGGAGAGGGCTGGAACGGCGTACCGGGCACAGTGAAGGGCCTGTTCTATGGCGACGCGAGCCAACTGCTCGCGGGCGTCATCGGCGTTCTGGCGAACATCGCCTACGTCGCCCCGATGGCCCTGGGGACTTTTTGGCTGACCAACAAGCTGGTTGGCAACCGTGTGCCGTTGGAGGACGAAATCGAAGGCTTGGACATCCCGGAAATGGGCGCCCCCGGCTACGTCGGCGTGGCGATGGACAAGGCGTCCGAGACCCCGATCCCCAACTAAACCGCACTTTTTGAGCTGAGGTCGCCATGAAACTGATTGTTGCCTACATCCAGCCGGAAAAACTCAGCGACGTGAAGCACGCGCTCGCGGCTGTGGACATCACCAAAATCTCCGTCATCACCAACGCGCTCGGCTGCGGTCAGCAGAAGGGGCACACCGAGGAATACCGCGGCGTGCAGGTGGAAGTGAACCTGCGGATGAAAGTACGGCTGGAGATCGCCGTGAACCAGGAATTCGTGGAGCCGTGCGTGGCCGCGATCATTGAAGGCGCGCGGACCGGGAAGGTCGGCGACGGCAAGATCTTCATCACGGACCTTGTCGAGTGCATCCGGATTCGCACCGGCGAGCGCGGAAGCGTCGCTGTGGGGTAGGGCGGCTTTGGGCTGACGGTGCTAGGCTCGCAGCTTCCACTGCCGCAGGAGCCCGCCGATGCCTTGGCTGATGTCCGCCATCTATGACCGCTTCATGGCCGCGTCCGAGGAGGCGTGCCTCACGCAATGGCGCCAAGCGTTGCTCCTGGACCTCGCGGGCGAAGTGCTGGAGGTCGGCGCTGGCACGGGCGTCAATTTGCCACACTATCCGCCTGGCGTGACGCGCCTCGTGCTGACCGAGCCCGATGTGACGATGGTGCGCAAGCTGGAGCTCCGCCTTCAGCAGGCCCCGCGTCCGGGGGTGGAAATCGCCAACGCGGACGCGGAGACCTTGCCGTTTGCCGACGCGAGCTTTGATGCCGTCGTCGCGACTTTGCTGCTGTGTTCCGTTCCGTCGCCGGCGCGGGCGCTCGCGGAGATGCGGCGCGTGCTGCGACCGGGCGGTGCGTTCGTGTTCCTGGAGCACGTCGGTGCGCCGGAGGGCACGTCGCGGCGGGCGTGGCAGGGGCGAATCGAGCCGATGTGGAAGCACGTCGCCGGCAATTGCCACCTGACGCGCCAGACGCAGGAGGCCATCGCGGCTTCCGGGCTGCTCATGGGCGACGTCCAGCATGCGAGCATGCGGCGCGCGCTCCCGTTCCTGCGGCCGACCGTGCGCGGCGTGGCGCGCAAGCCGGGGTAGCCACGCTGACCGAATTTTGACCTCACAGCCTCCGAGACCGCGGCGTGCCAGCGGCGGTGCACGCTCGCGCTCTCAGTCCGAAATGCAACAGGTCTGCCCGGCCGGTTCTGATGTTCCGCTTCGGTCAGCCTGTGTAGACGCAGCGCCGTGTGCCGCGCGCCCAACTGAATTGTCGACGCCTCCCCGACCTCGTGTTAGCTTTCCTGCCGGTTTGGAGGCTACGGGCTTTGCGTATCACATTCATTCGTCACGGCGTCAGTGAACTGACCGGCAAGCCGGTGCTCGTCGGCCACACGGATTCGCCGCTTTCTGACCTGGGGCGGTTGCAGGCCGCGCGCCTGGGCGAGCGCTTCGCCGGCCGGCAGTTTGACGCGCTCTGGGCGAGCCCGCTCCTGCGCACGCGCGACACCGCGGCGGCGATTGGCGAGACGATCGGCCACGCCGCTGTGCTCGACCCGCGGCTGATGGAAGTGAACCTCGGCGAACTGGAAGGCGCGCACTTTGCGCAACTGCAGAATGGACCGGGCAGTTGGCGCGACCGCTGGCAGAAGAATCCGGGGCGCGTGCGTTTTCCCAAGGGTGAGAACCTGCAGGAAGTCTCCGCGCGGAGCTGGCAAGTGCTGGAGCACCTTTACGAGCGGCATCCCAACGGCCACGTCATCATCGTCTCGCACATGTTCACGATTTCCACGATGTTGTGCCGCGTGCTCAAGCTCAAAGTGGGGCAATTCCGCACGTTCGCCGTCGATCCCGCGTCGGTCTCCACGGTGCAACTGGACGCGGGCGGGCTGCGGCTGATGCTGCTCAACGACACGAGTCATCTGGACGGACTGGACGGCGAGAAGCTGCGGACCGGCGCGCTGCCGGCGCGGAAATAGCCCGCGACGCAGTCGGTTCTACGGCGTGCAGTACCCGCTCCACGTCGGCGTGATGACGGCCTCATCGCTGCCTTGCAAGCCGACCAGATCCTCGACGTCGACGTGCACGCGCACGTGGTGGCCTTTGATCTTGCACGGCTCCTTGATGTACGCCGTGATGCCGGAGACCTGCAATTCTTGGCCGTCGTCGACCAAAGTGCGCGTGAACGGGATCTCGCCGGGCTTGACGACTTCGCCCGTGTCCACGTCGGTCATGGCGATCGTCACGCGCATTTTGCTGGCGTAGAAATCGCGGTCGGTGCGCAGGCTGACCCACACGTGCTGCCCGCCCTGGGGCCCCATGACGATGGGCGGCGAAACTGTGGCACTGTGCCAATCGACAAAGCCGGTGCCGTCGTCGTTGGCGCCGCCGATGCGAACGCCGGAGGTGCCGCCGCCGGTGGAGGCGCCGCTCGTCGCGCAGCCAGCGAGGAGGAGCAGAAAAAGCCAGGTCACGGCGCGCATACGGTGCTCCAAACGGGCAGGACGACAGCGGAATCGCTCGTGGCGACGCCGTACAGGTCGCTGGCGAACATCGTGACGCGGATGGGGCGGTCGGCGATTGCGCACGGTTCGCTGACGTAGGCGATGAAGCCGTCGTAGGCGTAGAACGTCTCGTGCGGCGTCAAACCGAGGATGCGCGTGACGTCGCCGGGCAACACCACGGCGCCGGTTGTCGCGTCGCGCATGTCCACGCTCAGCATGATCTTTTTCGGCCACAGGCCGTTGGAACGCATGCTGACCCAGATGTGCTGACCGCCTTGCGGGCCTTGGATGATCCTGGGCCGCGCCGTCGTGCCGCGCCACGGGATGAAGCCGATGCCGTCGTCGTTTGCGCCGCCGATCTCCAGGCTTGGCGGGCCGTAGACGTCCGCGCCGGTTGTCGCGTCAAGGCCGGGCTGCGAAACGTAGCCGCAGCCGCCGAGCGTCCCTACCAGAAAAATTGCGGAAAGTCGGGAAAGCATGGGCGAGAGCGAGGTTCCACGGCCGCCGGGCCGGTCGACACAATACCTTGCCCGGCGTCGTGGAACAAATGCGCAGGGCTACGGGCAGGCGGCGGCCTTGCAGTTGCCGGATCCGCTGGCGCCGCTCATGTCGCAGTAGAAACCGTCGGCGCAGGAGCCGTAGCACGGTTCGCCGTTGCCGGGCTTGCCTTTGCACGTGCCGTTGTCGCAGCTGGCGCCGGTCGCGCACGCGTGGTTGGGGCAGGGCTGGCCGATGGCGGGCGCGTCGGCGCATTGGCCGCTGGTGCAGCTGAGGCCCGGCAGGCACGCGAGTGGCTTGTACTGGGACGTCGGGGCAACGCAGGTCGCGCCCTTGGCGCCAAGGACGGCGCACTTGCCGCCTGCGCAAAGCAAGTCCACGCCGCGGCACTCCAGGCTCTCGGCGCACGCGCTGCCGAGGCCGACGTACGCCTTGCAGGTGCCTTTGCCGTCGGTGCCGGCGATGCAGATGCTCGTCGCGTCGCAAGGCTGCGTCGGGTCGATGCCCTGGACCATCGTGCAAGCGTCACCGGCCTTGGCGACCGCGGTGCAGGTGCCGCTCGGCGAACCGGGCAGGCAGTAGAAGCCGGTCTTGCACTGGCTGGAGCCGCCGCACGCTGCGCCGCCGTCCAGGAGGGCGAGGCAGGTCGACTTGCTCGCGCCGCTGGCCACGCCGCAGAACGCGCCGTCGGGGCACTGGCCGCTGCTGCCGTTGCAGTCGCTGCCGATTTGCGCGGCCGCCGGGGGCTTGGCGCACTTCTGGCTCTGGCACGTCAGCCCGGTCTGGCAACTCGTGTTGCTGCCGTCACACGCCGCGCCTTCCGCCGCGCGCGCCGTGCACGTGCCGCAGCCCTTGGTCGTGAGGCAGTACGCGGAGACGCACTCCTCATTGAGCTTGCACGCGCCCTTGTCGGCGATCGTGCCGGTGAAAGCCGCCATGCAGGCCGCAGGCTGCGTCTTGGCGCTGAACGCGTTGCAATTGGCCATCGCGTCGACGCACGCCTGCGCCGAGACCGGGTCGTACTTGATCGTGCCGGCTTTGACGCCCGCCACGTACTTGTTCAGGTCGCCCATGCCCTCGGCGTCCAGGATGGCCTTGCAGCCGTCCACGGTGGAGACGTTGACGCCGTCGCTCGACTTGCTGATCGGGCAGGCAACCAACGCCGTGCAGATCCGGTCGACGAGCGTGGTCGTCAGATCGTCCAGGGCGACACCGCCGCCGCCGCCCGTGGCGCTGCTGGTGGTGCTGCTCGTACAGGCGCTGAGGGTCAGCGCGAGAAGGAGAATCGAAACATAAGCTTTCATGTTGGCCCCGTTTGCGCGGGTTCGCCCCGCGGGCCGGGAGCTTAGCACTCCGCAGTGCGTTGGCCAGAATGCGACTGCCGTGCGCCTGATCGGCAACTTTTCGACGACGGCGGCGCTTCCCGTGAACGATCGTCAGCGCCGCGTTGACTCCGCGCGGCGCCTGAAGCACTGTAAATACGGGGGAGATCATGTCCATGCATTGTTACAACCGTTCGTTTTTTGCTGCGATCCTGTCGGCCGTCACGCTGGGTGCGTGCACGTCGCAAGTGCCCGTGGGCGCGCAGCCTGGCCAAACCGACGCAGCGGTCGACAGCGACGCCAGTCAAACCGCGGACGGCGTTGCCGCTGACACCGGGCCATTGGTGCTCGATTGCGTGCCCAATCCGCCGGCGGAAGCGCTCCTCAAGGTCGGCATGCAAGGCGGCACGCGCATCCTCCCCGGCGGCCGCGCGCTCACGCCGCTGGGTACCGAGGCCATCCTCGGCGGGTTCCCCATCGACGTGCGCTACCACCCGACGCTGAACCGCGCGTATGTCGCGAACACGGGCTATCGCAACCGCAGCGTGCAGGTCATCGACGCCACGACGGGCAAAGTGCTGCAGCAAGTCGATCGCGAGGAGGCGTTCTACGGCCTCGCGATTGCTCCTGACGGCAAGAAGCTCTACGCGTCCGGCGGCTATGCCGCGCAAGTTGAGATCTACGACATCGCCGCTGACGGCTCGCTCGCCCTCGCGGCGCACGTGCCCATCGACAGCTACCCCGCCGGCATCGCGCTGTCCAAGGACGGCACGCGGTTCTGGGTCGGCCAGTTCAAGAGCACCAAGGTCGCCGAGTTTGACGCGCACACGCTGGCGCTCAAGCGCGTGCTGGATGTGCCGATTGCGCCGTACGCGCTGCTGGAATTGCCGGGGCGCCAGGAGCTGTGGGTTGCGAGCCTCGCGGACGACAAGCTCGCGGTGATCGATCTGGCGGCGACCCCGACGCCGACCGTGACGACCGTGACCGTTGGCATGTCCCCGGTGAACCTTGTGAATTCGCCCGATGAGGGCATTGTCTACGTGGCCTCAGCCAACGGCGATGACGTTGTCGCGATCGACGCCAAGAACCGCATGGTGATCGGCACGCAGCCCGTTGGCGAACCGACGATCCTGGGCGAGGACAACAAGCCGCTGCCGGCGAGTAGCCCGGGCGGCATCGCGTATGACGCCAAGAGCAATCGGCTGTACGTGACGCGCGCGGCGGACAACGCGGTCAGCGTGCTGAATGCCGCGGACCTGACGCCGCTGGGCGCGCTGCCGGTTAGCTGGTATCCGACGGCCGTCGCGGTCAGTCCTGATGGCGGACGTCTGCTTGTGCTGAACGGCAAGGGCGTGGGCGCCGGGCCGCTGGCGGCGTACGCGGAGACGGCGGAGAGCGGCAAGGAACAGATGCAGGGCTCCGTGTCCCTGATCGACCTGGCGGGCGTGGACCTGACGCAGACGACGACGCAGGTGGAGAAGAACGTGCGGCGGCCGAACGACGTGTTCCCGTTCCAGTGCGACGCGGCGTTCCCGGTTCCGGCGGCGCGCAATCACCCGACGCCCATTGAGCACATCGTGCTGATCGTCAAGGAAAACAAGACGTACGACTGCGTGCTCGGCGATCTGGGCGTGGGCGACGGCGATCCCAAGCTGGCGATGTTCGGCGAGAAAGTGACGCCCAACCTGCACGCGCTGGCGCGGAAGTACGCGCATCACGACAATTTTTACGACGATTCCGAGACGTCCGTCCAGGGCCACTTGTGGCTCACGTCCTCGTTTGTCGACGACTACATGGAGCGGACGTGGTTTGAGGACTACCGCAACCATCCCGGCTGGGGCGCGGACGCGACGTTGCCGCAAGGCCGCCCGCAATTCCTGACGTTTTTCACCCACCTGATGCGCCACAGCGTCGATTTTACTGTGTTTGGCGAGATCGTCGGTTCGCTGGACGTGGTCAACGACACGTCCGTGATGGAGCACGTCTCGGCGGGTTTTCCCGGCAGCTTCTTCAACACGGACATCAGCGACGTGACGAAGGCGAAGTACGTCGCGGACGAGTTGATCAACAAGGGCAAATTCCCGCCATTTGTCTACGTCCTGTTGCCCAACGACCACACCAATGGCCTCGGCAAGAACGCGCTGACGCCAGAGGCGATGATCAACGACAACGACGTCGGCATGGGCACGCTCGTCGACGCGATCACCCACTCCAAGTACTTTGCGAGCACGGCGATCTTCATCGTGGAGGACGACCCGCAGCAGGGCGCGGATCACGTCGATTACCACCGATCGATTTGCCTCGTGGTCAGCCCGTACGCCAAGCCGGGCTACATCAGCCACGTGCACACGTCCTATCCCAGCCTGTTCAAGACTTTTGAGCTGATCCTCAACCTGCCGCCGCTGAACCGCTACGACGCGCTGGCGACGCCGCTGTGGGACGTGTTTCAGCAGCAGCCGACGACGCTGACGCCTTTTGAGCACGTGGAGCGGACCATTCCGGACGTGAAGAACGGCGGAAAGACGCTGGGCGCGCGGATCTCCGACCACATGGATTTCAGCGGTCCGGACAAGAACCCGGATCTGGGCGATCTGCTGCGCTGGCACGTGACGGGGAAGACGCGGCCGGGATCGCGGCTGGAGCGCATCATCCAGGGCAAGCTGCCGCTGAGCGTGCTGGATGAGCGCGAGACGGAAGATGCGGATGACGACGTGTACGACGCGGCCATGACCAAGATGCGGCAGTATCTCGCGGCGCATCCGGAGATCAAGCACGACATGCGGCCGCGCAAGGTGCGGGCGGAGCGCGGCGAATAGAATCGCCCTTTGGGACGTTGCATGCGTGCGGTGTTGTAGCGCCGCGTGGAAAAACGCCATGAAGTTCCTGCGCGTGCTGATGTTTGCCGCCCTCTGCAGCGTTGCCTTGATCCCAGCGAGCGCGTTCGCGCGCGGCCACGGCGGCGGCGGCGGTCGGGGCGGCAGCAGTCGTGGCAGCAGTTGGCATGGCGGCGGCGGCGGTGGCTATCGACCGTTTCACGGCGGCCACTTTGGCTGGGCACCCAGCTGGGGCTACCGCGGCTACGTCGGCCATCCCGGCATCATCTGGCCCTACGGCGTGCCGTGGATCATCTATCCCGCGACCGTGCCGGGCTACGTTGGCGTGATGCCCGACGGCGTGCCCGTGCAGCCGCCCGCGCCGTCCGTCGTGCTGCATGAGGGCGAAGTGACGGGCATGAACGTCGGCCTGCGCTTTCAATGGCAGTGCGACAATCCGCAGGCGCTGGTGCCGACGCTGGAAAGTGCCGGCGAGTCGAACATGGCGCTGGTGCTGCGCGGCAAATCGGCGGGCGACGCGAATTGCCTGGTGGGGGATGGCGAGTCGCCGCCGCTGCGCGTCCACGTCGTGGTGCTGCCGCAAGCGCCGACGGCAACGGCGACCGAGCCGCCTGCGCTGGACCCGCCGCCGTTGCCGCCACAGTAGCCGCTAGGGCTTGCAGCCGCCGGTACCCGAAGCGGGCGCGGTCGGCGGCGTCTTGAGCGGCGCGCAATTGAAATCGAACATGTCCAGGAGCGCGTCCGCGTTGGCGTCGCGGGCGGACATCGCCGGCAGGTCGTACAGCACTTCCAGGAATCGCAGCAGCGACGAGTGGCTGTGCACCGCGTGCGACACGTACTTCTGGCGGGCGAAGGGGGAAATCATCACGAACGGCACGCGGAAGCCGAGGTGGTCAAACTCCGCCTGATCCGGCGCGGCAAGGCAGGCCGCGGGCGGTGCGACGTGGTCAAAGAAGCCGCCGGATTCGTCGTACGTGTAGACGAGCGCAACGCCCTTGCCGTCCTTGTCCAGCCAGATCGAGCTGGCGACGACGGCGTCGTAAATCGCCTTGGTCCACGCCTCGCCCTTCTGCACGTCCGCCGGCGGATGCTCGTCCTCGTTGTTCAGCTTCGCGTCGATGAACACGACCTGTGGCAGCGTCCCGGCCTTGAGCGCCTCAAAGAACGCCGCGGTTTTGTGCACGCCCACGTGGTCCGCGTTCCAGCCGAGGCTCATGAGCGCGACGTCCAGCGGAAAGTCGTCGTCCGAGTACACGCCCCAGGTCACGCCCGCGGTGTCCAGCGCGTCAAACACGGTCCGGGTGCCATCCGGAACAAAGTTGGTGCCCGTGTTTTTGACGCCGTACGACTGACCGGCGTAGAGGTAGAGGCGATTGGCCCACGTGCCGCTCAGCGCCGAGCAGTGGTAGTGATCGGCGAGCGCGTACGTGTTGGCGAGGAAGGCATAGAACGGCAGGTCCTCCGGCGTGAAGCCGCCCATGACGAACTTGCCGTCGGTGGTGGCCTTGGTCAGCTCGTCCGGTCCGACGGTGTTGTCGATCGCGTTGGTCACAAAGCCGTCCAGCTTGCCGCCGTCCCACATGGCATGCATGTTGGACCATTGGTGGGCTGGGTCCAATTGCACGCACGTCGTCGCCTCGTGGTACACGCCGACCGCTGCGCCGCCTTTGTCCGGATTGCTGGCGGTCGCGGGCACGCCTTCAACGTCCGCGCGGCCGAGGCGACCGTAGATCGCGTCAAACGAGCGGTTCTCTTTGACGACGAGGATGACGTGGCCGATGGCCAGCTTGGCGCGATCAGCGGCTGAGATCCCCAGCGTGTCAGCGACCTTGGCACCGGCGGCGTACGTGCAAGCCAGGCGGTCAGCGACGCGCGGATCGGCGACGGGCGTTGCCCCACAGACCGCAGCTGCCACATCGGAGTCCGTGCCATCGGCGGCGGTTTCGGCGTCAGTCGTCGCGCCCGCCGTCGTCGTGGACGAGCCACAGGCGGCGCAGAGGCTCAGCAACAGAACGGGCAAGACAGAGCAAATAAGCCGCAACGGCAAGCGCACAACAGCCACGGAACCTCCAGCAATCGCTACAACAAGCGGACGGGGCGACGCAATGTCGCACCGCGCACATCGTACCAGCGACCGGTCGATTGTGACAGTCTCATGCGTTTTATGTGACGAACCGGCGCGGGCAGCCTACAACGCTGCGGCCAGGCGTTCGCAGAGCGTGCGCAAGATCGCGATCCGCGCGGCGTATTTGTCGTTCGCCGGCACCATGACCCACGGCGCGCTGTCCGTGCTCGTGCGCTCGACCATGTCGCAGACGGCGCGCTCGTAGTCCGGCCATTTCTCGCGGTTGCGCCAATCGTCCGGCGTCAGCTTGAAGGCCTTGAACGGCGTCTTTTCGCGATCCTGAAACCGCGCCAACTGTTCCTCCTGCGTGATGGTCACCCAGAATTTCACGACAATCGCGTTGGAGTTGGTCAATTGCTCTTCAAAATCGTTGATTTCCGCGTAAGCGCGCAACCATTCGGATTCGCTGCAGTAGCCTTCCACGCGCTCCACGAGTACGCGGCCATACCAGGACCGGTCAAACACGGTCACGCGGCCTTTGCGCGGCAGATGGCGCCAGAAACGCCAGAGGTAGGGCTGCGCGCGCTCCTCCTCGTTGGGCGCGGCAATCGGGATGACGGTGTAATGCCGGGCGTCCAACGCGCTGGTAATCCGCCGAATCGCGCCGCCTTTGCCCGCCGCGTCCACACCTTCAAACACCACAATCAGCGAACGACCGGCAAACCGCGGGTCGCGTGTCAGCAGGTTGAGCTTGCCCTGGTATTTCTCCAGCTTAGTCTCGTAGGCCTTGCGCGCCAGCTTGTCGGAAAAATCCAGTCTGCTGAACAGGTTGCGGCCGTCCAGCGCTGGCTTGGGCAGCACCGCCAACCGCGGCTTGGGCGGCGAAGCATTGACGAGACGCTCGCGCATCGCATCCAAAAGCACTTGCCCCACGGTCAGGTAGCGGTAGTGCGCGTCGGCGCCCTCCACGATTGTCCACGGCGCTTCCCCCGTGCTCGTCTCCCGCAAGGCGATCTCAGAAATGGCCCGGAACTCGTCGTAATGCTTGTAGCGTCGCCATTCGTGTTCGGAAACCCGCCAGCGCGTCTTGGGATCGGCCTCCAGCGCTTTCAGGCGCTTGTGCTGCGCCTTCTTGGACAGGTGGAACCAGAACTTCAGGACAACCGCGCCTTCATCCACGAGCATCCGCTCAAAGTGGTTGATGTCCTGCATCGAGCGCTCAAACTCGGCAGATTTGCACTTGCCGTTCACGCGCGCGACGATCGGCTCCGTGTACCAGGAGCCAAACAGGATGCCGATCCGCCCCTTGGGCGGCAGGGACCGCCAGAAGCGCCACATCCGCGGCCGCTCAAGCTCCTCATCGCTGGGGTCGGCAAACGCGTGCGTGATGATGTGCCGCGGATCCATCCACGCGTTCAGCAGGTTGACGGTCTCGCCTTTGCCCGCGCCATCGACGCCGCCAATGAGCACGATCACCGGGAACTTCTTCTGTTCCAGCAGCTCGTACTGCGCCGCCAGAAGCGC
The DNA here is from genome assembly GCA_903842345.1 of uncultured Myxococcales bacterium. GTDB lineage: Bacteria > Myxococcota_A > UBA9042 > UBA9042 > UBA9042 > CAIYBN01. The sequence continues at coordinate 65,863 of CAIMLR010000012.1, read as the reverse complement.
CTCGCGCAGCACGGATTCGCGTTCCAGATACTCTTTCTTGGGGATGGAGTGACCGAGTTCCGCCGACTCAAACATCGCGTGCCTCCAGGTTGTCCGCGCCGACTGGTTGCGCGGGCGCGGCCCGGATTTTACGCCACTGTCAGGGAGATGGCCATGCTGCCGTTGTAGCCGGCCAAAGCGTCTGATCCTTCGGGGTTCTCGTCGCTTGTCGCGCCGCTGGCAGTGAGGCAGCGGGCTTGGATCGTGTGATTGCCAGCCGTCGCTTGCCAGTCAAAATGCCACAGCGTCCACACGTCCTGGACGCCGGCATAGTCCAGCGTCGCCGTCTGCCACGGGCCGCTGTCCACGCGCACGTCGACTTTGACGATGGCGTCCCGGCCAGCAAACGCGGTGCCAAAGACCTGGACCGGACCGACCTTGACCGTGCTTGCCGTCGCCGGACCGCGGACGTAGGCGTTGGGCCGGTAGTAGGCCGTTTTGGACCAGCCCTGGCTCTCCCAGAATCCGATGTACGGTTGTGCGACGAATTCCAGCGACTTGACCCACTTGGGGTTCTTCATGCCGTAGCGGTTGGGCACCAGCAAGCGCGCCGGAAAGCCGTGCTCCGGTGGCAGCGGTGCGCCGTTGATGCGCCAGACCAGCCACATCGGCAGCGTCAGATCCGCCACAGGCAGCCCCGTGCTGAACGCGTCCAGCCCGGTGATCTTCATCTCCGCCACGTCGCCGGGAATCTGCACGCCCTTGGCGGCGAGGATTTCCGGCAGCGGCAGTCCGGTCCAAATCGCGTTGGAGATCAGCTGGTAGTGCGGGCCGCCGCCAATGCATTCCAGCGTGTGCTCCTTGTCGCGCGGTTGGAGCGACTCCAGGAACGCCATGTCCAGCGTCGCAAGCAGCGTGCCGCGGTCGCTGATGGCCATTGTCCAGGTCTTGGCGTCCACCGCGGGCGTCGCGCAGCAACTCGTGATGTAGAAGCGCTCGTTCTCGGTGATGGGATGGATGGGCGGGCCGCCGATCGCTACGTCGGTCGCCGTGTCGGCAGTCGCGTCGCCGGGCAGGCTGGTGACTGCGTCCGCGTTGGCATCGCCTGCGTCCACGCCTTCAGCCGGCGTTCCTGCCGGCTCCGCACACGCGGCCAGGAGCGCCGTTGCGCCAGCGCCCGCGAGCAGGTCGCGACGCGTCAGCGCGGGAGAGGACGGGCGGGCAGGCATGCGGGACTCCAAGACGGTGACGGCAAGGCTCGAACCATCCTTGTTCGCTGCGGATTCGTCAAGCGCGGCGGCGGAAAAGCCAAGACAAATTGCAGATTTGCCTGCGATGCGGGCAGAGCATGCCCGAGGGGCCGTTTTTTTCCGCCTCCGGACGCGCGGAAATCCCCAGTCGCGCCATCGCCAGCCGTGCCGGCAACGCCGTTTTCTCCGCCAAGTGCCACGTCGCAGCGGGTTTTCTCCGGATCCCGGCAAGTTGGCACGGCGCTTGCTTTGTTCCCCTCCGTTCGGGCTGCGCAGCTTGCGCAGCGCTGGAGACATTGCTTTGGGGGTGCTGCCATGAAACTGCGCAATCAGGGTTTGCCGTCGGGGTCCACGCTTCAATCTCAGGAGACCTTGCTGGACGAGGTGCGACGCACCGCGGGTCCCATCCTCCGCACAGCGGCGCTTGCCGCGCTCACGTTCATCTCGGTTGCGGCCATCGCCTTGGCGCTGACGAGTTGCGCGAGCGCCACGCCAGAAGCCGCCGATCCAGCGGCTGATCAGGCGACGCTGGCGCTGACAACGCCGACAAGCGCAACCGTGACTTTCCTGTTCTATGACGAGCAGGGCAACCGCCTGAACGGCGCCGCGGTCCTCTCACGCATGACCAATGGCGGCGGCGAGGACATCCTGAGCTCGGGCACGTTTGACCTGGACACGCTCAAGGCGGTCACGCTGAACACCAGCACGCTGGCGACCGACGGCACCTGGAAAACGCCGTTCACCAAGCTGACGACGTACCTCCACCAAGGCTTGATGGTGCACTGGAATACCGCGGACACCGGCTATTCCAGTTTTCTCTTGGACAACAACGGCGCGGGCTTCACTGCGCCCGGCACGTACATATTCAACGAGCGGTTGGCGCTCGATGCCCGCCGGCAGTTCCTCGCAGCGCTCGCGGCGAAGCCGAGCTACATGCCGTCAACCCAGTTCGCCTCGCAGCGGGCGGCCATTGATCGGTGTTTCCAGCAGCTTGCAGCCGCGGCGACCAGCGCCAACCGGGGCGCGGTCGGGCAGGACTGCGTCAACCAACTGGCTGTGGGCATGGGGCTGCTCATGCGCGAATACGGGTCGCAAGTCGCGGCGACGATGCCCGACAGCCACGCGTTCTGGGGCGTGACAGTCAACCCGGGGTCGAACGGCGGGATTCAGACGGATTATGCCAAGCTCCAGGACCTCGCTTCCCTCTTCGCGCCGCAGCACCGCTGGGTGCGCCTGGTCATGAGCGGCACCGGCAGCGACGACTATCCGCTGCTCACCAATCTCGCGAGCTGGGCGCAAACCAACCAAATCCAGACGATGGGGCAGTTGTTCGACAGCTCAGCGCAGGCGTCCATCACGCTCGCGACGTTCCAGAAGCGCGTCGACAAGGCGCTGGCCTATCCGGGGATCGACAAATTCACCGCGTGGGAGGTCGGCAACGAAGTCAACGGCGGCTGGACCGGCTCGCAGATGCCCGCGAAAATCGCCTACGCCGCATCGCACGTCAAAGCCAAATTCCCCAACAAGATGGTGTGCCTGACGTTCTATTGGTACTCGATGCAGGACACGATGAAATCCAGCCTCTTCAACTGGATCGGCACCAACGTGACGCAGGCCATCAAGGACAACATCGACTGCGTGACGCTGAGCATCTACGTCGACCAACAGCCGCTGGGCTTCTCCTGGGACCTGGTGATGAACAAGCTCGCGTCGCTGTTCCCGGGCAAGAAGGTCATGGTCGGCGAGATGGGCTTCATCAACGACCCGACCGTCGCGACGTACTACAAAGAAGGCCCGGCGAGCTGGACCGAAGAGCAGGGCGCGGAGGCGTACATCCACACTCGGTATCCGTCGGCATTCGCGACGCTCAACGCGGTCGGCGGCGGCTTCTGGTGGTATTACGACGACGAAATGGTCGGAAAGACGCCCAAGTGGCACGCGCTGCGGGACACGTACTGCGCGATTTACCCAGGGCTTTGCCCGGTCGGCACGAATTGACGGACGACCCATGGGCCGGCGCGGCGGATGCCGCCTTGACAGCTTCTTGATACCGGACGCCCCAAGCAGGGCACTTACCTGATGCGTCGCCACCTAGACTCGCAACTGGTGGACAGGAGGTGCACCCAGCATGATGACACAACGCTTGATGGAAACACTTTGGTTGACAGGACTGCTCGCCTTGTTGTCGGGCATGGCTTGGGCGCTGTGTGTGCTCGGGCAGGCTTGGATGACGCACGGGTAATACCGTGCCATCGATCTCGGCGCCCGGCGCCGTCCAGGAGTAACGGATGGACTTGGTCTTTCTCGGCGTCACAGCCGCCTTTGTTCTCTTGACTTGGGGCTTCGTCCGCCTCTGCGAGAAGGTGTAGTCATGATGCTTTACGTCGGCGCTGGACTGGCGGTGCTCCTGATGGGGTATCTGGTTTTTGCCCTTCTCTTCCCGGAGAGGTTGTCATGAATCCTGTCGCCGTCCTTGAATGTGCGCTTTATCTTGTCCTGCTCGTGGCTCTGGCGTGGCCGTTGGGTGCGTACATGGCGCGCGTCTACACGGGTGAGTCCACGTGGGCCGACCGTGTCCTCGGGCCCCTTGAACGCGTCGTCTACCGGCTCAGCGGCGTCAAGTCCGCCGTCCAGATGAACTGGCGGCAGTACGCCGGTGCCGTTCTGGTGTTCCACGTCTTCGGCTTTCTCGCCGTCTACGGGCTGCAGCGCTTCCAGGCTGTGTTGCCGCTCAACCCCGCGGGGCTTCCCGGCGTGCCGCCTGAGGTGGCGTGGAACACCGCGGTCAGCTTCGCCACCAACACCAATTGGCAGGCGTACGGCGGGGAAACGACGATGTCCCACCTGACCCAAATGCTGGCGTTGACGACCCAAAACTTCGTTTCGGCGGCCGCGGGCATGGCCGTGCTGGTCGCGCTGATCCGCGGCCTTACCGGGCGGCAAGTCACCGACGTCGGCAACTTCTGGGTCGACATGACGCGTTCGACGCTGCACATCCTGCTGCCGCTTTCGGTTGTCCTCGCGCTGCTGCTGGTGTCCCACGGTGTCGTGCAGACGTTCACGGGCTCGGTCTCAGTCCACCTGCTGGAGCCAACGACGTCGGCGGATGGCAAGACCGTGGCGGACCAGGTGCTGGCGCTCGGTCCAGCGGCCTCGCAGGTCGCCATCAAGCAGCTCGGCACCAACGGCGGCGGCTTCTTCAACGCCAATTCTGCGCACCCGTTTGAGAATCCGGATGGCTTCAGCAACTTGCTGCAGATGCTGTCGATTCTCCTCATTCCCGTCGCGCTGTGCTTCACCTTTGGCCGCATGGTCGGCCAGCCCAAGCAGGGCCTCGCGCTGCTGATGGCGATGTTTGTCATTTTCGTGCCGCTGCTCGCGTTGACCGTCGCAAGCGAGCACCAGGCCAATCCCGTCCTGACGGCGCTCGGCGTTGATCCCGCGATGGGCAATTGGGAAGGCAAAGAGCTGCGTTTTGGCATCACCAGCAGCGCCATCTGGGCGACCGCGACGACGGCTGCGTCCAACGGCTCGGTCAACGCGATGCACGACAGCTTCATGCCGCTCGGCGGTTTGGGGCCGATGTGGCTGATGCAATTGGGGGAGATTGTCTTCGGCGGCGTTGGCTCGGGGCTGTACGGGATGCTCGTGTACGCCTTCATCGCGGTCTTCGTCGCCGGGCTCATGGTTGGGCGCACGCCCGAGTACCTGGGCAAGAAGGTCGAAGCCTTTGAGATGAAGATGGCCTCGCTCGTCATCCTCCTGCCGTCCGCTTCCGTGCTCATCGGCACGGCGGTTGCCTGCTCCATCCCGGCCGGAACGCAGCCGCTTGGGAATCCCGGCGCGCACGGGTTTTCAGAGATCCTGTACGCGTTCTCATCGGGTTCCAACAACAACGGCTCGGCGTTCGGCGGCCTCACCGTCAACGGCCTCTTCTACAGCACGGCCATCGGCATCGTGATGCTCATCGGTCGCTTCTGGGTCATCGTGCCCGTACTTGCCCTCGCTGGCTCGCTGGCCAAGAAGAAGATCGTCCCACCGGGCGCGGGCACCTTGCCCACGCACACGCCGCTCTTCGTAGCGCTGCTGGCCGGGACAATCCTGCTTGTCGGCGCGCTCACTTTCATCCCGTCGCTGGCGCTCGGTCCCATCGTGGAACACCTCGCACTGCGCTGAATCGGAGATCCTGATGGCTGCCAATGCCCAGACACGGCCGCTTTTTGAGGCCAAAATCGTTCGACGCGCCGTTGTCGACGCCCTGCGTGCGCTCAATCCGCGGCGGATGGTGCGAAATCCCGTGATGTTCGTCGTGGAAGTCGGCAGCGCGTTCACAACCGTGCTCTGGGTTCACGCCTTGGCGACCGGACAAGGCGACGCCAGACCGGGCTTCATTCTCGCCGTCAGCATCTGGCTCTGGTTCACCGTGCTCTTTGCCAACTTCGCGGAGGCGATGGCAGAAGGTCGCGGCAAGGCCCAGGCGGACACGCTGCGCGCGGCTCGCAAGGACGTGATTGCGCGCAGGCTCCCGTCCGCCGATCGCACGGGCACGTCCGAGCAAGTCGTTTCCGCGCAACTGCGCAAGGGCGACTTCGTGCTTGTTGAAGCCGGCGAACTCCTCCCGGGCGACGGCGAAATCGTCGCGGGCGTGGCCTCAGTGGACGAGAGCGCCATCACCGGGGAGAGCGCCCCGGTCATCCGGGAAAGTGGCGGCGACCGCAGCGCTGTGACCGGCGGCACGCGCGTGCTTTCCGACTGGCTCGTGGTCCGCATGACCGCCAATCCTGGCGAGACGTTTCTCGACCGCATGATCGCCATGGTGGAAGGCGCCAAGCGGCAGAAGACCCCCAATGAGATCGCCCTGGACATTCTGCTGGCGGGGCTGACGATCGTGTTCCTGCTCGCGACCGCAACGTTGCTGCCGTTCTCGCAGTATGCCGTCGCGGCGACGGGGCACGGTCAGCCGATTGGCTTGACGGTGCTCGTGGCGCTGCTGGTCTGCCTCATCCCGACCACGATTGGCGCGCTGTTGTCGGCCATCGGAATCGCCGGAATGGACCGGATGATTCAGGCCAACGTCATTGCAACCTCCGGACGCGCGGTGGAAGCGGCGGGTGACGTGGACGTGCTGCTGCTGGACAAGACCGGCACGATCACGCTGGGCAACCGCCAAGCCACCCAGTTCCTGCCGGCGGAGGGCGTGACGGAGCGGGAATTGGCGGAGCTGGCGCAACTTTCGTCGATCGCCGATGAGACGCCGGAAGGCCGCAGCATCGTGCTGCTGGCTGAGGAGCGTTTTGGCCACAAGCCGGCCGATCCTGCGACCTTGGACGCGACGATTGTGCCGTTCACAGCCCAGACGCGCATGAGCGGTCTGGATCTCCAGGGGCGCGAAATTCGCAAGGGTGCGACGGACGCCGTGGCGCGGTTCGTCGCTGAGCGCGGTGGGTCGCTACCCGTCGGCGTGCGGGAATCGGTCGACCACGTCGCGCGCCAAGGAGCGACGCCGCTTGTCGTTGTCGACGGCGCGCGGGTGCTCGGCGTCGTTTGCCTCAAAGACATCGTCAAGGGTGGCATCCGCGAACGTTTCGCGGATATGCGGCGGATCGGCATTCGCACCATCATGATCACGGGCGACAATCCGTTGACGGCAGCCGCCATCGCCGCTGAAGCGGGGGTTGACGACTTTCTGGCGGAAGCGACGCCGGAGGGCAAGCTGGCGATGATCCGCGAGTGGCAGCAGAAGGGCCACCTCGTGGCGATGACGGGCGACGGCACCAACGACGCCCCGGCGCTGGCGCAGGCGGATGTCGCCGTCGCGATGAATTCGGGAACGCAGGCGGCCAAGGAAGCCGGCAACATGGTCGATCTCGACTCCAACCCGACCAAGCTCCTCGCCATCGTTGAAATCGGCAAGCAGATGCTGATGACCCGCGGCGCCTTGACGACGTTCTCGATTGCCAACGATATCGCCAAGTATTTCGCCATCATACCGGCCGCGTTTGCCGCGACATACCCGGTGCTCGGCTCGCTGAACGTGATGCATCTCCATTCGCCGACGACGGCGATCCTGTCCGCCGTGATCTTCAACGCGCTCATCATCATCGTGCTGATTCCGTTGGCGTTGCGCGGCGTAGCGTATCGTCCCGCTCCTGCATCGGTGTTGTTGCGCCGCAACCTGCTCGTCTATGGCCTGGGCGGAGTCGTCGCGCCATTTCCGGGAATTAAGGCGATTGACCTGTTGCTGACCGCCATCGGCGTCAGCTGAGCGAGGAGAGGACAATGAAAGCGACGATTCTCACGGCCATTCGGGCGCTGCTGGTGCTGACGTGTGTGACCGGCCTGCTGTATCCGCTCCTCGTTACTGGGCTGGCGCAGGCGGTTTTTCCGGTTCAGGCCAACGGCAGCTTGCTGCGGGATGGCAACACGCCGGTCGGCTCCTCGCTTGTTGGGCAAGCATTCAGCGCGGAGCGGTACCTGTGGAGCCGGCCGTCCGCCACTGCGCCCTTCGCCTACAACGCTGCCGCTTCGACTGGCTCCAACCTCGGTCCGTCCAATCCTGCTTTGGCGGCCGCGGTCAAGCAGCGGATCGAGACGCTGCGCCACGCAGATCCGGGGAATCGTCAGGTCGTGCCAACCGACTTGGTCACGGCGTCAGGCAGCGGTCTGGATCCCGACATCTCGGTGGCCGCGGCGGCGTTCCAGGTCCCCCGCATCGCGCGCGCTCGCGGTGTGGCGGTCGGTGAAGTGGAAACGGCCGTGCGGCAATGTACACATTCGCCGTTGCTGGGCATGATCGGTCCGGCACACGTCAACGTTCTCTGTGTCAACCTCGCGCTCGACCACGTGTCCGTCCGTCCGTAGGGTAGCTTCATGCCAAAGCCCGCTCCTGACACCTCTGCGGAAATGCGCCGTCCCGATCCGGATGCGCTCCTCGCGCGCGCGCAGGCTGCGCACCTCCGCGAGCACCGCGCCAAGCTCAAGGTCTTCTTTGGCTTCGCGCCCGGCGTTGGCAAGACGTTTCGGATGCTGCAGGTGGCGCGCGATGTGGCGGCGCTCGGGACTGAAGTTCTCGTTGGCACTCTGGAAACCCATGGCCGCGCGGAGACGGCCCGACTGCTGGATGGGCTGACCGTCCTGCCGCGGCAGGAGATCCCGTACGGCAACACAGTGCTCGCCGAGTTTGATCTGGATGCAGCGCTGAAAGCGCATCCCAAGGTTCTCCTCGTCGACGAACTGGCGCACAGCAATGCGCCGGGCGCCCGGCACGCCAAGCGGTGGCAGGACGTTCTGGAACTGTTGGAAGCGGGCATCGACGTCTACACGACGCTGAACGTGCAGCACGTCGAGAGCCTGAACGACGTCGTTGCCCAAATCACCCACGTCCAGGTGCGCGAAACGGTGCCGGACTCCATTTTGGAGCGCGCCGATGAGATCGAGCTTGTCGATATTTCCGCCGATGAACTCCTGGCACGTCTACGAGCGGGCAAGGTGTACCTGCCCGAGCAGGCGGTGCGGGCAGCGCAGCATTTCTTCCAGCGCGGCAACTTGCTGGCATTGCGGGAACTGGCGTTGCGGCGGACTGCGGAGCGCGTCGACGCGGATGTGCTCGCACAACGCGCAGATGAGGGTGTCGAGTCGCCGTGGCGAACGACGGAGCGCATTCTCGTCTGCGTGGGTCCGGCTCCCGCCTCCGCACGCCTGGTGCGCACGGCGCGTCGGCTGGCGACGGGCCTTCACGCGCCCTGGTTTGCCGCATTTGTGGAATCGCCATTGCACCCGCACTCAGCGGAGAACCGGCAGCGCCTCGATGCGCACTTGCGATTGGTCGAGACGTTGGGCGGAACGGTCGTCCGCTTGGCCGGCGTGCAGGTCAGCTCCGCGCTCCTGGACTACGCCCGCAAGAACAACGTCACGCGCATTGTCATTGGCAAGCCGACCCACTCGCGTTTGCGCGATTTTGTCCGCGGCTCGCTGCTGGACGAAGTGGTGCGCGGCAGCGGTGACATTGACCTGCACGTGATCTCGGCCGATGAAACCGCGCCGGCGGCGCCACAGGGTCCGCCCGCGGCTTCGCCGGCCCCGTCCGGGCCGTATGGGTTCGCGCTGGCCGCCGTCGCTGCGGCCACGGGGCTGGCTTGGCTGGGACGGGGCGCGCTGCCCGCACCGGATACCGTGATGCTGTATCTTCTCAGCATCATGGCTGTCGCGGTGCGCACGAGCCAAGGCCCGTCGATTCTGGCCGCGGCCCTCTCCGTCGCGGCCTACGACTTCTTCTTTGTGCCGCCATTCTTTACGTTTTCCGTGAGCGACGCGCGGCACTTGCTGACGTTTGCGACCATGTTCGTCGTCGGCGTCGCGATGAGCACGCTCATGGTCCGGACGCGCAGGCAGGAGCAGGATGCGCGCGAACGCGAGGCGCGGACGTCCTCCCTATTCGCCCTCAGCCGCGATTTGAGCGGCGCGCGCGATGAGGCTGCCGTCACCGCGGTACTTTGTGGCCACGTCGCCAGCGCCTTTGACTGCGCCGTGCGGGTGGTCGCCCGGGACAGCGCCCAATGGCGCACTCTGGCCCAAACCGGGCCTTGGCTGACCGATTCGAGCGACGACGGCGTGCTGCGCTGGGTTGTCGAACACGGTCGGGAAGCGGGACTGGGAACGGAAACGCTGCCGGGTTCCCGGGCGCTGTGCCTGCCGATTCCCGTGGCCGAGGGGAACCGGACTGCGCTGGCGATCCTGCCGCCCGGCGGCCGCGCTCTGGACAGTCAGGCGTTGGCGTCCCTGCGCACCTACATGGCCCAAGGCGCGCTTGCACTGGAGCGCGCGCGGCTGGCCGGTGTCGTCAGCGCCGTCGAGCTGCGAGCGAGGACCGAGGAGATGCGCAGTTCCCTCCTCTCAGCCGTCTCTCATGATCTTCGCACGCCTTTGGCGGCGATCACGGGCGCGGCAACGACCCTGCGCGACGACGGGCAGGCGCTCCAGCCAAGTGAACGCGCCGACCTCGTCGAAGCGATCTGCGAAGAAGCGGACCGGCTGGAGCGACTCGTCGTCAACCTCCTCGACATGACGCGCCTTGCGTCGGGTCAGATGCGGGTGAAGCGCGAATGGGTGCCGCTGGAGGAGATGGTCGGTTCCGCGTTGACGCGGTTGGAGACGCAGCTTGGCAAGCGGGACATTCACTTGCGCATTCCCCCAAGGCTGCCGATGCTGCACGTTGATCCGCTGCTTTTTGAGCAAGTGTTGGTGAATCTCCTTGAAAATGCGATCAAATATACGCCGCCGGACTCCGCGCTGGAAATTCTTGCGGAGGAGAAGCCGACGGGTATCGTCCTTCTGGTCGCGGATCATGGACCCGGCTTGGACCCAGCGCTTGGCGCGCACGTGTTCGACAAATTCGTGCGCGGCCAACACACAGGCATTGGCGGCGTCGGCTTGGGCTTGGCAATCTGCAAGGGGATCCTGGACGCACACGGCGGCGACATCATCGCCCTGACAACTCCCGGCGGTGGCGCGACCTTCCGGCTTGAACTACCGTTGACGCCGGGACCATCGGCCATTTCCGACGAGGCGCCGCCACCATGACCACGACTGATCCGCTGAGCCCGCTTGTGCTGATCGTGGAAGACGAACCGCAAATGCGGCGGTTTCTGCGGACTTCCTTGGGTGCACACGGCTACCGCGTGCTCGAGGCAGGCACCGCCGCTGAAGCCGTGATGCTGACGACAAGCCACAATCCGGCGATCCTGCTGATGGACCTCGGCCTGCCGGACGGCGACGGGATTACCGTGACGCGCACGCTGCGGGACTGGACCCAGGTGCCGATTGTGGTGATCTCTGCCCGTGGCCGGGAGGATGACAAGGTCGAGGCGCTGGACGCGGGCGCCGACGACTATCTGACCAAGCCGTTTGGCGTGAAGGAGCTCCTGGCGCGCATGCGCGTCGCGCTCCGCCATGCCGCGCCGGAAGCGCCGGAACAGGAGCTGGTCTTTGGCGCGCTGCGTGTCGACCTGTCGCGCCGGCTCGTGACGCGTGACGGCGTCGAGATCCATCTGACACCCATTGAGTACAAGATGTTGACGCTGCTCGCCCGCCACGCGGGGAAGGTGCTGACCCACCGCCAGATCCTCAAGGAGATTTGGGGGGCAAACGCGGTGGAACAGCCCCATTACGTTCGGGTGCACATGGCCGAATTGCGTAAGAAGGTGGAGCAGGATGCCGCGCGGCCGGAGTGGCTGTTGACCGAACCGGCGGTTGGCTACCGGATGCGGGAGCCGTGACCGGAGTCTTGGCCTTGCGGTCAACGCGGTGTGTCGTGCCAAGCGCCCGCCCGCTGGCCGGCCGCGAGCCAGCCAACGCAGCAAGTCACTGATGGGTCGCGTAGTAGTCGCCATACACTTGCGCGACCGCGGCCTGACCGTCGGGCGTGAGGTGGGGGCCGCCGAGGATGAAGACGTCGCAGTTGGGCGCCTCAAAATGCGGCGCGGCCGAGACGAAGCCTGGGTGGTCGGCGACAACCTTGGCGATCGCCGCGTCGATGAACGGCTGCACAAGCGTCTCCGCGTTGACCGCGTCGGGGCAGGATTGGTTGCCCGGTGCCCGCAGCATGGTCAGCAATTCGATGTGCTTGAGTTTTGGGTACTTGGCCTGCAGGTTGGCGATGACCGCAGTGAACGCAGAAGTCCACTCCGCCGTCGTCGTGTAGTCCCAATTGCAGCCGACGAAAAGCACGCGGTCCGGGCTGTCCGATTGTTCCGCACACGGGGAGGTGATGGGAGTGGCCCAAACGGTGTTCGTCGGATCAGCCCACAGGTCCACGTAGGCGTGGGAGAGCGTGACTGCCTGCCAGTGCGGGTCACCGACGCGCGCCTCAAAACCGCCGCCGAACCATTCGCCCGTGACGGAAACGCCCATGACCTGATTGCAGGTGAAGGCGTGGGTGACCGCGGCGTCCGTCCCGGCGGCTGCGTCCGTTGCGTCGCTGGCCGTTTCCGCATCCGCAGCGTCGGCGGTTGTGTCTTCCGACGAAGCAGTGGCACCAGCGCATCCCGCCGCGCCAATCGCGAGGCCAAGCGTCACGATTCTCAACCACAAATGCCGCATGACCGCCTCACTGTCCGTTGTTGTTGGCGGCGAAACGCACGCAACGGCAGCAAGTATCGACTCGGGATGGGCGACCGTCAACGCGGCGATCGGCCGGAGACACCCCGTCCATTTTGCTGCTTTCTGCCGATCCAGCCTGCGCTTGACGCGTCAATTCGCCGCGCTCAGACTCGATTCGTCGCCGTGCCAGGGGCAGCCCGCCTCGCCACGTCCCACCGGCAGGAATCCCCATGCAGCACCTCCGATGCGCGTACCGGCAGCCTCTCGCTGCGCTTCTGACAACGCTCAGTTTTGGCGCGCTGGCCGCCTGCGGGACGCGCACGACTGCCACCCCGGACGCGACAGCCGCGGCGGACGTCATGGCGACTGCGGACGTCGCGACTGCGCCCGCGCATCCGCGGCTGATGTACACGCCCGCGCACAAGGCGCTTCTGTTGGCGCGGCAGACCCAAGCGCCATTTGCCGCCGTGTGGCAGCGATTGCGCGATCAGGCTGCGGCGACACCGCCGCTGGCGACCGCTGGGAAGTGGGATACGAAGGTGTGGTCGACGAACGCGGAGGTGGCGCAGGCCAACGCGGTGCTGGCCTGGGCGCTGGATGACGCGGCGGCGGGCGCCAAGGCGCGGCAGATCCTGCTGGCGTTCCAGGACAACCTCGAGGACAACGACGATCAGGATTTGGACATCCACATCCAGTCCGTGCTCCTGCCGATGGCCAACACGTGGGACCTGCTGCTCGCGACGCCCTGGCTTACAGCGGATGAGGCCAAGCAGGCGCAGACGCGGATTGCCAACGTGAACCGGAAGTTCGTGGCGCGGTATCTGGACGACCCGTTCTGGCAGATGTTCTCGTTCACGGTCACGCAGAATAACCACCCGTTGCGCGCGGCTTCAGCCATTGGCTACATCGCGCTGGCGTTTCCGGACGATCCTGACGCGCCGCGCTGGCTGGACTGGGCGGCGGACCAGATGGATTACCTGCTGGGCGCCAAGGGGCACTATGTCCAGAACGACGGCGGCGTGAGCGAGGGACCTTTCTACTTCTCGTTTGGCTTTGCCGCGGTGGTGCCGTTCCTGCTGGCGCTCGATCACAACAGCCCGGCGGATGCGATTCACCACCACATGTGCCTCACGCGCAACGCCTCGGATCCGTGGGATGACAACGGTTGCATCGAGGGCGAGCCGTTCACGCTCAAGAATCCGCTGCGCGATTCGCGTTTCCTGCAGGCGCTCGACTGGTCGGTGTCCCTGCGCCGACCCTCGGGCGTGCGCGCGGTGCTTGACGACACGCACGTCGCGGTCACGGATGGCGCGGCGCTGACGACGGGGATCGGCGGGCCAGGCTACCTGCTCTGGGATTGGGGCACCAACGCGGTGCTGCCTTTTGACACAGAGAAGTTCGAGAACCTGACGCCGTGGTACCTCGCCCACGTCGGCGATGTTGTCGCCGCGCCGCCGCCCTGGCGCAATCGCTTCTTTCCGGACGGCGGGCAAGCCGTCTTTCGCTCGGGCTGGGGTCCCGACGACACATGGCTGATGCTGGTCGCGGATCACGGACCGGCGCGCAAAACGTTGCACAATCACGCCGACGGCGCGTCGTTCGCGCTCTCCGCCTACGGTGAGGACCTGCTGATCGACACGGGGTACTACAAGCCGGATCCCCTCAACAATCCGCTGACGACGGACGCGCCGTCGCACAACGTGCTGCTGATCGACGGCGTGGGTGCGCCCAAACGCGGCTTGCTGAACAACTGGGGAGATACCGACGCATTCCTGGAGAATACCCACGACGGCGACCTGGTTGCGTGGGCAGAGGCGCGCGTCGCCTATCAGCAGGCGGAAATCCGGCGCGGGATCGCGTTTGCGCGCAAGCGCTATTTTGTCGTGGCGGATCGAATCCACAGCGACGTGGTGACCCCGCGGACGTTCCAGTGGCGCGCGCATCTGTGGGCGGGCTTTGATGTCGGCGGTTCGTACACGCTCGCGGGTGGGCGCCTTACGATGACGCGGCCTTTGGCTGGACTGGCGATCGACGCGACGACCACCGCGGGGCCCGCGACCTTCATCGAGCCGCCATTTGCCACGATGATGCCGCCGCACGTCCATGACATCGACGGCTCTGGCAACCATGCGGTTGCGGACGCCACTGTCACTGCGATCGCGCCTGGCTTCCTTGTTGTCCTCTCCCCTCAGAAGGCCGGCGCAACGGGGGATGACGGGCCCCTTTCCGTGATCTCCGTGCAGGCAGGACCCGGCGGCGCGGCGTGGACGATTGCGGGGACGACGGCCGGCGTCGCATGGCGCGATGTGGCGTGGCTGCGGGACGCGGGGGCTGCGACAACGCTTGTCATCCCCGGCCCGCACACGCTGGAAACGGATGCGGCGTTTGTCCTCGTTGCCGATTCCGGGGCCTACGCGCTCATCGCGGGCGGCACGCACGTCACCCTCGACGGCGTCGCTCTCCTCTCCGGCAACGCCGCGCCCGTTGCAATCCTCGCGCCGTAAGGGCTGCCGTGCGTCCTCTCACCCACTTGCCCTTGGAGCTGCCGATGCGCCGCCTTGTCCCCTTGCTCCTCCTCTCGCTCGCCGTTGGGTGCGCCAGTCAAACGGCGCCCGCCGCGTCCACGCCCTTTGACTGGTGCGGTGCGGCGGCACCGACCGACGATGCCTGCTTTGCCGCCAAACGCGATCCGGCATCTGCCAACGTGGCCTTGGCGCTGGCCATTGCGCAGCGGCAGGCGATCGTGAACCCCAAGGCGGATCTCAACTGGAGCTGGGGCGGCGCGGTGCAGTTCGGCTCGTTCGTCGACCTTCACCGCGTGACCGGCAATGCCGCGACTCTGGCGTATGCGCAGAAGTGGCTCGATCTCAACCTCGCGGCTGGCTACACGATTACCTCGAGCGACACGTCGGCGCCCGTTGGCGTGGATGTGCCATTTTGGCAAGCGACCGGGGACGCGAAGTACAAGAAGCCGATCGATGACTTTCTGACGTACATCGATCACCAAGCGCTGCGCACGCCCGAGGGCGGTCTGAACCACCTTGGAACAACGGACGCGCTGGGCGTGGCGCTCTGGGTCGATTCCCTCTTCATGTTTGGCCAGCCGCTGGTGCGATTGACGCTCGCGACCGGTGACCCCGCGCCGCTCAACGAGATGGGCAAGCAGGTTGGCATCTTCATCGACAAGCTGCAGGACGCCTCAGGTTTCTTTCACCACGCAACTGAAAATTACCTCGCGCAGGATCCTGACGTGTTCTGGGGCCGCGGCAACGGTTGGGTGGTGTGGGCGCTGGCGGACTACCTGCGGGCGAGGCAACTGCGCGGGGAGACGGACGCCAAGGCTGAGGCCGCGTTGCGCCACCTGGTGACGGCGGTGATTGCCCGTCAGGACCCCGCGACTGGCCTGTGGTGGACCGTGCTGAATCGCCCCGGTGAGACGTACCTCGAAACGTCGGCTTCGGCGCTCTTTGCCGCTGGCATGGCGCGCGGCTGGCGGATCGGCGTGCTCGGGGACGAGGTCCTTCCCGTCGTCGCCAAGGCGATGGCCGGCGTGAAGTTGAAAATCGTGACGGGCGCCAACGGCCCGGTCGTAACGGGTGTCTCGGGGCCGACCAACGTCGGCACTTTTGCCACCTACAAATCGGTCAAGGTGGAGGATGACCTGCCGTACGGCATCGGCGCTGTCGTCTTCGCGCTCATCGAGACGTCGGGCTTGCCGGCGCAGTAGTCACCGGCGCGGAGGCGTCGTCCGCTCGGGGCGTTTCCCCGTCCTTCGCCTGAAGCGCCGCGTCCAGACACGCCCGCAGCGCCAGCATCTCTGCGCGTGCGAGGCGCTGGCCAATCTGCGAGGCCCACCAGAGGCCCAACGCGATCAGCGCACAGAGCGGCGTAATCAAGCCAATCCACGGTTTGCCGCTGCCGCTCAGCGTCGACGCGTACGAGAAGATCAGCGCGAAAAAGCCAATGGCGCCGAGCGTCAAATAGCAGAACGCAAAGCCGGTCCAGACGCTGGGATGCGGGCTGTAGCGGGCGTAGACGTGGGTGCCGCCGTCCTGACTTTGCAGATCGATATTGAGCCACGGCGACCAAAAATGCCGGACGCTTTCGTCCATGCACAACGCGACGTGGTCCTGATCCTCGCGCGTACTCGGCGGTCCGCCGCCGCCCGGACGCTGCGCCCAGCGGACCTGCACGTGCTCCGCCCGCATCTGCGCGCGCAGCCGCCGCAGCACGACGCCACAGGGCTCATCCAAGCCAATCGCAAACGTTGGACGCAGTTCAAGCGACATTGGGCTCTCCTCCCCAGGCGAGACTTCTCCGACGATGCGACACGCCGCCCGTCGGGTCAAGGCCAAGGGCGCGCGGAACCCTCGGCGCAGTCGCAGCATCCGCTGCCGTCGCCGGCGACTTTGTGGTAAACTGCGGGACGCGCGCCGCGCTTGGCGCCGAGCCGACGACGTCCGATGTCCAAAGAACAGCCCCGCAACCCGCTCCACGGCGTCACGCTGGAGAAGATGATTCGCCTCCTGGTCACGCACTACGGCTGGGAGGAGTTGGGCCGCTCGATTCCCGTTCGCTGTTTTCAGGTCGACCCGAGCATGGGTTCGGCCTTGAAGTTCCTGCGCCGCACGCCGTGGGCGCGCGATCGGGTCGAACAATTGTATTTGCGCACGCGTTTCCTGCCCAACGGCGGCGGGCCGCCAGCGGCTTGACGCGTGCATGCGCCGAGGCCAGACTGCCCAGCGCAGGCGCTCAAGGCCGACGTGGCGTTGTCCTGACTCGCAAGCCAGCGCGCCAGGCGACCCCGTCGGACGGCGCAGAGGTCCGCCCCCTTGACGCTTTCCAGCCCAGCGCCGCACCAACAGGCCGTTGAGACAACCGACGCGGTCGTGGTCGGCGCCGGGATGTACGGGTGCTACATCGCCTGCCTGCTGCGCGAACACGGCCTGCGCGTCGTGCTGCTGGACCGCGCTGACAAGCTGCTGACCCGCGCGTCCTACGCCAATCAGGCGCGGGTCCACAACGGCTATCATTACCCGCGGAGCGTGCTGACGGCGCTGCGCTCGCACGTCAATTTCGCCCGCTTTGTCAGTGAGTTCCGTCCGTGCATCGACGATTCGTTCCAGATGTACTACGCGATTGCCCGCCAGCACAGCAAGGTCACGGCGCGGCAGTTCGAGCGGTTTTGTCTGGCCGTCGGCGCGCCGCTTTCGCCCGCGCCCGCGTCCGTGACCGCGCGCTTTGACCCGGCGATGACGGAAGCGGTCTTCGCCGCGGAGGAATTCGCCTTTGACGCCCGCAAGCTGGCCGATGAGATGCGCGGCCGCCTGGAGCACCACGCCGTCGACACGCGGTTGGGCCACGCGCTGACCGGTTTGGCGCAGGCGGATCGCGGTCTGGAAGCGACGTGGCAATCCGCGCAAGGGCAGGGCCGCTTGGCGACCCGCTTTGTGTTCAACTGCACGTATTCCAACCTGAATCGCGTGCTGGAACTGGGCCAACGGCGGTCCATTCCGCTGAAGCATGAATTGACTGAAATGGCACTTGTCGCCGTGCCGCCCGCCATGAAGGCCGTGGGCGTGACCATGATGTGCGGGCCGTTTTTTTCAATCATGCCGTTTCCCTCGCGCGGTTTGCACACGCTCAGCCACGTCCGGTACACGCCGCACGGGTCCTGGCGCGATGAGCCGGGCGCGCCGCTGACGCATCGCCACGATCCGGACGCGTTCGCCCAAACGTCGCGCTTTCCCCACATGGTGCGCGACGCTGCCCGCTACATGCCCGAGCTGGCGGCGTGTCAACACGTTGATTCGCTGTGGGAAATCAAGACCGTGCTGCCGCAGAACGAGACGGATGACGGTCGGCCAATTCTGTGGAAGCGCGATGCGGAGTGGCGGCAGTTGGTCAGCGTGATGGGCGGCAAGATCGACAACGTGTATGATCTGGAGGCCGAGATCGCGACGCTTCTCGCGGAGGACCTGTGACGGACCCATCGCCGCCCGCCAAGCTCTCCAACCTCTTTGTCTCCGTCGTGCTTGTCCTGCGCAACAACGCCAACATCGCCGCGGCGCGCGTGGCGGCGATCGCCTTGAAATTGCACGAAACCTATGAGAATTACGAGCTCGTCGTTGTCGATGACGGCTCCGACGACGCCACGCTCTTGTGCCTGCAGCCGCTGCTGACCCAGCACATCGGGATCCGCGTCCTCGAACTTTCCCGCCATTTTGGCACGGAGATCGCGGTGACGGCTGGCCTGGAGCACGCGATTGGCGACGTGGTGCTGACGATGACGCCGTTTGACCCGCCGGATCGCATGGCGGATTTTGTCGCGGCGGTGCAGAAGTCCGGCGGCATCGTCAACGGCGTCATCGAGCGCGACCCGCGGCGGCGCAATCCGCTGCGGCAGTGGGGATCGGCGCTGTACCACAGCTGCGCGCGGCGGTTTCTCGGCATCGACATGGTGCAGGACGCGACGACGTTCCGGGCGCTGAGCCGATCGGCGTTGAACGCGGTCGTGCGGATCCGCGAAAAACACCGGTTTCTGCAGGTTTTCGCACCGTACATCGGGCTCTCCATTGGCTATTTGCCGTACCGTCCCTTGGACGTGCCGGGCCACAGTCAGCTGCTGCCGTTGCTCGACGCGCTGAATCAGGCTATCGACATCGTCGTCACAAGCTCGCTGCGCCCTCTGCGCGCGGTGACCTGGCTGGCGCTGCTGGGCAGCGGCCTGAACGTGCTCTACGTTGGCTACGTCGCGTTGATTGCGCTCTTCAAGCCGCACGTGGCTGAAGGCTGGATCACGCAATCGCTGCAAAATAGTGGCATGTTCCTGATGTTGTTTCTGATCCTGGCCGTGTCGTCGGAATATCTGGGCCGGCTGCTGACCGAGTCGCGTGAGCGGCCTTTGTATTTCGTGCGCAACGAGTCGACGAGCTCCGTGCTGGTCCCCATCGCGCATCGCCGCAATGTGACAACGGATTCGCTGGCTGATGCGGTCCAGAACGACAAGGAGACGCGTACCCCATGACCGCTGACGCTCCACGCGAAGTGCCCGCATTTGCCGCGCAAGTTTTCGCCCCGCGCCGCACGCGCTATTGCGTCGCGGTGCCGGTAATCAATGAAGGCGACCGCATTTTGGGGCAACTGCGCAAGATGCAGGCGCACGCCGGGCTGGCCGATGTGATCCTCGCCGATGGCGGGTCCACGGACGGATCGACCGATCCGGAGCGGCTCAAAGCGCTCGGCCTGCGTGCGCTGCTCGTCAAAACCGGGCCGGGCAAGCTGGGCGCGCAGATTCGCATGGCGATGGCGTGGGCGCTGGATGAGGGCTATGAGGGCGTCATCCTTGTGGACGGCAACGACAAGGACGACACGACTGAAATCGTGCGCTTCATCGAGAAGCTCGACGCGGGGTACGACTTCATCCAAGGCTCGCGTTTTGTCCCGGGTGGGCGCGCGGTGCGCAATCCCGCGTCGCGCGTGTGGGGCATCCGCCTGCTGCATGCGCCGGCGATTTCCCTGTCGGCGCGCCACCGCTACACAGATACCACAAACGGTTTTCGCGCCTACTCGCGCCGCCTCCTGACCGACCCGCGCGTCGCCCTCTTTCGCGACACGTTGGCCGGCTACGAATTGCACTACTATCTGGCCATCCGCGCCGCGCGCCTCGGTTTTCGCGTCTGCGAAGTGCCGGTCACGCGCATTTACCCCGACGACGGCTCGATTCCGACCAAGATCGGCGGCTGGCGCGGCAATCTCAAGATTCTCCGCGTGTTGGCCGATACCTGCCTGCATCGCTACGATCCCTGACGCATGGCGGAGGTGAGGATGAAGACCGCGCTCATTGGTTACACGGGGTTTGTCGGCAGCAACCTCGCTGCGCAGGCGCCCTGGGATGACCTGTACAATTCCAGCAACATCCAGGAGATGGCCGGCAAGCAGTACGATTTTGTGGCATGCGCAGGCGCTCCGGCCGCCAAGTGGCTGATCAACCAGAATCCCGACGCGGATCGGGCCAATCTGCAGACGCTGCGCGACGCGATCGCCGGCGCCAAAATTGCGGAATTGCTGCTGATTTCGACGATCGACGTCTACGCGCCGCCCATTGGCGTGTATGAGGATTCGACAATCGACGTCGCGGGCCACCACGCGTACGGGACGCATCGGCTGGAATTGGAGCAGTTCTGCGTGGCGATGCTGCCGACAACGGTGGTGCGGCTGCCCGGGTTGTTTGGCAAAGGCTTGAAGAAGAACGTGATTTTTGACCTGCTGCACGACAACCAGATCGACCGCATCGATCCCGACGGCTGTTTCCAGTACTACGACCTGAAGCATCTCTGGCGCGATATTGCGCGGATCCGCGCGGATCGGCTGCCCTTGGTCAACATGGCCACCGCGCCGATTGTCACGGATCGCATTGCCCGGGAATTGTTTGGCATTGCGCTGGCGCCCAAGCCCGGCGCGCATGCGGGCTATGACATGCGCTCGCGCTACGGCCGCCTGTGGGGGCGCGACGACGACTACCTGTACGGCGCGGACGAAGTCTGGGCGGACCTGACCGCGTACGTCGCAGAAGCGCGGCGAGGCAATGGATGAAGCTGTGCATCTCCAACATCGCCTGGCGCGCCGAGGAAGAGGCACAGGTGGCCCGCCTGCTGGAAGCCCAAGGCGTCGCGCACATCGAACTGGCGCCGCTGCGCGCGGTGACGACCCCGTGGGCGCCGGATCGCGAGGAGGCGACGCGCTGCCGGGCGTTTTGGGCGCAGCACGGGATGCAGATTCACGCGCTCCAGGCGCTGCTGTTTGGCCGCGATGGCCTGGCGCTGTTCGAGGCGCCCGAGGCGCGCGCGCGGATGCTCGACCACTTGCGCGGCGTGCTGCAGTTGGCGCAATGGCTGGGCGCGCAACGCTTGGTGTTTGGTTCGCCGGGGCAGCGGCGGCGCAACGGGTTGTCGGTGACGGATGCGGGCCAGATTGCCGCGGACTTCTTTGGCCAGGTCGGGGCGCTCGCGCAGCAGCACGGGACGCAGGTGTGCATTGAGCCCAATCCCGAGGCGTACGGCTGCGATTTTGTGACCACGGCGGCGCAGGGCGAGGCCCTGGTGCGCGCGGTGCATCATCCGGGCTTTGGCCTGCACCTGGACGCCGCCGGGATGCACCTCGCCGGCGATGATGGCCCGCAGGCGGTTTGCCGCGGCATCGACGTGCTGGGCCATTTTCACATCAGCGCGCCGCAGCTGGGGCACGTGGATCGGTCCGTGCCGATTGACTACGCGGCCCTGCTGGCGGCGCTCGGCCAAGTCGGCTACGCCGGCTGCGTGTCCATCGAGATGCGCGCCGAGCCGCAGCGCAGCAACCTGGGCGGCGTCGCCGAAGCGGTGGGTTACATGCAGCAGCTGCTGGCCGTGACGCGCGAGCCGGAGACGCACCCGCCGCGACCTTGACGACCCAGCGACCAGCAGCGAGACTGAAACGGTCCTGACGAACACGCACAACGCAGGCATCAAACGCGGGCACGGACCGCAGGGGCGGATGGAATGGGCGCGAGCGGCACGGCGGATTCGCGCCCCAGCAAGCGTTGGTGGCGCGTGGCCTACGGGTTGGTCGCCGCGTCATTTGCCTTCAACGCGTTGGGCGTTGTCGACTTCGGCCAGTTCGCGACGTTCCAGACCGACTCTGCGCAGCTCGTCGACAGCGCGTTCACCTGCAGCCAAGAGCTCGGGCCGTTCGCGCATAGCGGCTTGGAAATCAAGCACTTGGTGGACGGTTCGTGCCGCGGCCCGGGTGTGGAACCGTACATGTCGCAAAGTGGCCTCCCCGCGTGGGTCTTCGCGCCGCTTGCGCCGAGCAGCGGCCTCCTGCTCTCCCTCTACGTGCGCCTGATTGCCGCGGCTTTGGCGCTCGCATCAGCCGTCATGCTCGTGCAGATTTGCCGCATCGCGGGCGCCGGGCTCTCGCCAACGGGCCACGCCATCTGCGTCGGCTTGCTGGCCACGTCGCCGTGGCTTGTCCTGTTCGCCCGCAACCTGTACTGGATGCTGCCGCTGATGATTGCCCCCGGCTGGCTCGTCTGGCGCTTTCATCCCGCTCAGGTGCCCGGCTCGTGGCGGCGCTTGCTGCTGGGCGTCGGCATCGCGTTTGCCCTCAAGTTCCTCGCCGGGTACGAATACGTCACGACGTTGGGCGTGTCCGCCGTCGTTCCGCTGGTCTTTCACGCGCTGCGTTCCGGCGCGTCGCTCCGCTCGCTTGTCGTCCGCTCGGTGCAGGTATTTTGCGTCTTCGTCGCGGCTTTTGCCTGCGCGTTCGCCGTCCACTGGGCGCAGGTTGCCCATGAAGTTGGCGATTCCGTCCGCGGCTGGCACGCCATCGCGGAACGCGGCAGCACGCGGTCGTTTGGCATCCATTTTGACGACATCGGCCCGCCTTTCATCGCCAGCTTCCAACGCGACCGCCCGCGGGATTTCGCCGCCCTCGAGGCGCAATTCCGGATCAGCCGCTTCACCAGCACCAGTCGGCGCGACAACCTGGTGCAACTCGGGCTCATCGCCTACACCTACGCGACGTCGCCGGTTGTGCAGTTGCCGATTGAGCTGCGCTATCCGGTCAGCGCGCTCTTCCTCTCGCTGGGCACCGCGGTGGCGTTCCTGGCTTGGCGGACCTTGCGGGCGCGCGCGCGCCGGCATGTGGAGGCGCCGGACACGCCGCTGCTCGTCGCAACGTGGCTGGCGCTGATCGGTGGCGCGTCCTGGTTCGTGCTCGGCCTGCAGCACAGCCTGATCCACACGCATCTGAATACGCTGGTGTTTTACCTGCCGTTCCTGCCGCTTGTGTATGTCCAGGTGGCGGCGTGGTTGACCGGCGTTCGCGCCGCGCCTAATCCACCGTAATCGACTTGCTGACATTCTTCGGCACATCCGGATGCACGCCGTGGTCCTTGACCCCCAGCCGGTCCAGCCACGCCGCCTTCTTCAGGCTCATCTGCAGGGCCAGCCGTTGCAGGACCACCGTCGCGCTGAAGGCCACCATCAGCGCGTCGTCCGTCCGCGGCAGCACGATGTACGCCCACCGGTAATCCGGGTTGTCCACCGGTGCCTTGCTCACCGCGAGCCGCAAATCCGCGCTTTCCTCCGCAATCATCACGGTAAACGCGCCGCGGATTTTGTGCGTGTTGATCTGGGAGACCGTCAGGTTGACGTCGCGCTCATCCGGACCGGTCAGGTACAGCAGCGGATAGTCGGTTTTCAGCCCGGCGATGAGGTCGGCTGGCTTGACGTAGGCGTCAAAGATCGCCTGCTCAGCCGGCGCCAACGCGAACGGCGGCGCGCTCGGGGCAAACACCGCGTCCGTCGCCGCCTGAATCAGCCGCTGCGCGCTCGCGTCGCCCAGCCCTTTCGCCGCCACCTGCTTGAGCAGGTCGGCCTGGACCTGGCCCAGCGCGCGGAGCAAATCGTGCACCTGCGTCGGCCCCAGAATCGTGTTGAAGCCGAGAATCGTGTTCGGACCGTGCTTGAACTCGCTGCCCTCAAAGCCCTCCGCGTGATTCAGCACCACTTCGCGGATCTTCAGCGCGCCTTCGCGGGCCAGCGCCGTCAGGCGAATGGCCAGCAGGTGCAGGCTCGGCCGCAGGAACAGCAGTTGCGCGGCCTCGTCGACCGCCTGCTTCGTGCTCTCAAACGTCGTCCGAATCAGCGCCGGCAGCTCCGGCAGCTTCTGACGCCGCAGCTCCAGCGACGCGCGCCATTCGTTCAAGCCCGGCAGGCTCTCCTCGGCATACGCCACGCGCCGTTCGCCCAGCCGCAGCGCCAGGCAGTAGAACACCGCCATCTGGTTCATGAAGCTCTTGGTCGCGGCGACCGCGATCTCCGGCCCACAACGCAGCGGCAGCACGACGTCGCTCTTCTCCTCCGCGAGCGTGGAGTTGACGTTGTTCACGAGCGCGATGCGCTTGATATCCTTGCCCGACGCGATGACGTCGTTCAGGATGTCAATGAGATCCTTGGTTTCACCGCTCTGGCTGACGGACACGATGAGGTCGCCGTCGCGCAGCGTATGCGAGACGCGCTCGCGAAACTCGCCGGGCAGGAGCGGCACCAGATCGATGCGCGCCATCTCGTTGAAGAAGATTGCCGCCGCCCGCGCCGCGTTGTACGAACTGCCGCAGCACGCGACGAGAATCCGCCCGCCGCGCTTCTCCGTGTCCTGGCACGCGCCGACAAACGCCGTCACTGCGTCGTGGTATTCGCGAATTTCCTCGTGCTCGAGCAGCACGTCGCAGAGGCGCACCGCCAGCACGTCAGCCGGGCTGCGCGCCATGCCCAGCAGGTCCGTGCAGAGCCCCGCTTCTGACGACACAAGCCGCTCAGCCAGTTGCTCCGGCGCGGCGTCGATGCCGTCCTGGCGCACGTTGTCTGGCACGCTGGTCAGCAGCTTCTGGAAATCACCGCCGTCGACGAGCGCGTGGAACGCCGCGCGGATGCTCTCGTCCGTGTAGCCATCCCGCACCGACTCGATGCCCGTGCGCACGCGGGCGACCGTCTCGTGGCCCAGCGCGTCGATGTACGGCCGCAGGATCTTGGCCGCCTCGCTGCCGCCGAGGAACAGCCGGATGACGCTGCGCGCCGTCTCCTCCTGGGCAAAAATCTCCTGCTCCATGAACGTGCCAAAGCCCGGCAGCAGCGCCGTATCCTTGGCGCGCAGACGGCTGCGCACGGGCGCGCGCTCGATCGCATCACCCGCGCGGGCGAGCATCGGGCCATTGGGCGTCACGACGGTGTGGTCGCGCAGCGCGTAGAGCTGGTGGCTCTTGCCGTCAAACTCAAAGAACTCGCCTTCGATGATCGGCACGACGACGCGCGTGAACTTGAGCACGCTGGAGAGGTCGGACGAAGCGAGCGTGAACCGACCGCCGATGTCGTCCCGACCGATGCCGAAATAGAGGCTCGAGCCGGCCTTGATGGACCAAGCGCAGCGGCTGATGGGGTCGATGATGACCGCGGCGAACGAGCCTTCCAGGCGCTTGGCGGCGCGGACGATGGCTTTGCGCATGGCGGCGCGGCGCAGGTCGTTGTCCCGCGTGGCGTTGAATCCGCCGATTTCCAGCGCGAATTCATGCTCAATGGTGTGGACGACCATCTCGCCGTCGTTGTCCGACAGCACTTTGTGGCCTTCGCCGGTCAGCCACGCCTTGAGCGCGTCGCAGTTCGTGACGTTGCCGTTGTGCGCGCCGTACAGGTTGATTTTGCAGCCGACGACGTGCGGCTGGGAGTTGGCCTCCGTGACCGCGCCGAACGTTGCCCAGCGCACCTGACCGGCAAAGAGCTGGCCGGGCTGATCCACGATGCCCAGGCTGTGGACCAACGCCGACGGCGCGCCGACGCCTTTGAGCAGCTTGACCGACTCGCCGTGGCTTTGGATCGCGCCGCCCGTGGCGTCGTAGCCGCGGTATTCAAGCGAGCGCAAAAGCTCCGCGCCCATGCGGCCCAAATCCGCACGATGGTGTTCGCAAACCAAGCCGATGACGCCGCACATGGGAACTCCGTGGCTGGGGCAAGAGGGCCCCGCGCGGCGGCGGATTGTGCGGGAAGACGGAGTGCGCGGGAAGGGGCAGGGCGTGACGATTTGGGGAAGTGCGCGCCGGGGCTTGCCGTCGCCGTTGCTCAGGTGTAACACAAGCGCCGGACGCACACCGTGTGTCCGCAAGGCCGAGCCGATGAGCCGCCTCCCGACGCCCGTCCTCCTCCTCGGACTTACCGCCTTCCTCGGCGATGTTTCGTCAGAAATGATCTATCCGCTGCTCCCGGGCTTCCTGACGGTGACGCTGGGTGCCGCGCCATGGGTGATCGGCGTGGTGGAAGGGGCCGCGGAGACGACGAGCGCGCTGCTGCAATCCGTGTCGGGCCGCCTGGCCGATCGCATGGGCAAGCGCAAACCGCTCACTTTGTTTGGCTATGCGATCTCCGGGCTCGCGCGTCCGCTCGTCGGCTTGGCGCACGCGTGGCCCACGGTGCTGGCGATTCGCCTCCTTGACCGGGTCGGCAAAGGCCTGCGGACGGCGCCCCGCGACGCGCTGATTGCGGATGCGACGCCGGCGGACAGTCGCGGTCGGGCCTTTGGTTTTCACCGCGCGGCGGACCATGCAGGCGCCACGGCGGGGCCGCTGCTGGCGAGTCTGCTGTTGGCGACGACGTCCCTGCAGTTGCGCGACGTGTTCCTGCTCGCCGGGATTCCCGCCGTGCTCGCGTTTGGCGTGCTGCTGCTGGTGCGCGAGCCGCCCGTCGCGGTGCCGCTCGTGCACCCACCGACCCGCGTGCCGTGGGCCAGCTGGCCGGAGCCGTATCGCCGGCTCCTGGGGGCGACGCTCGTGTTCACGCTGGGCAACTCCACCGATGCGCTCCTGCTGCTCAAGCTGCAGCAAGTGGGCGTGCCCGTCGCGTGGCTGGCGGCGCTCTGGGCGCTGATGAGTTCGGGCAAGATGGCGGCCAACGCGCTGGGGGGCCGGCTATCCGATCGCCTGGGCCGCAAGCCGCTGATGGTCGCGGGCTGGGCGGTCTTTGCCGGCGTCTATCTGGGCATGGGTTTCGCCCAGTCCGTCCCGCTGACCGTGGCGCTTTTCCTGACGTACAGCCTGTACTTTGGCTTGACCGAGCCTGTGGAGAAAGCGTGGGTTGTCGACCTCGTGCCGGCCAACCAGCGGGCATCGGCGCTCGGCCTGCGGCAGACGGCGGTCGGTCTTGGCGCGCTGCCCGCGAGCCTGATCGCCGGCGCGTTGTGGTCAGCATGGGGGCCGATGGCGGCGTTTGGTACCGGCGCGGTCCTGGCGGGCATCGGGCTTCTCCTGCTCCTGCGCGTCGATGGCGCACCCAAGTCCGCCGCGTCAGCCGCTTGACGTTGGCCGCGGCGACACCAACACTGCCGCGGTGGCCCATTTGCCGGCCGAGATGGAATTCCAGCATGGCCAGTTACTCCCGTCGCATTTCCGTAGCCAGTTGGGGCGCCGCCCTCCTCACGCTTGCCGCGTGCGGTTCCGCAAAGTCCGTGGAACCCGGCGCTGACGCCGCAGCCGATGCTGCCGACGATGCCGACGCTGCGGTCGCTGACACGGCCGCTGACGTGGTGGCGGACATTGCCGCGAACCCAACCGCTGATGCCGCCGCCGATGTTGCACTGGACGTGCTGGACGCCGCCGCCGATGTTGTGCAGGCGGACAGCGCGCTGGACGTGCTCTCGCCGGCATTTGGCACGTGGAATGAATTGCCGTCCGAGTCCACCAACACGCTGGCGGGCATCTGGGGCAGCGGCGCCAAGGACATCTGGGCGGTGGGCGAGCAGGGCGCCATTTTGCACTCAGAAGGGACGACGTGGCACGCGACGCAATCGCCAACGTTCCAATGGCTCCAAGCCGTCTGGGGCAGCGGCGCAGCGGACGTGTGGGCCGTTGGCAGCTCCGGCACGGTCGTGCATTACGACGGCAAGGCGTGGAGCAAGGTCGACGTTGGCATCACGGACGGGTTGTACGCGGTCGCCGGCAGCGGTCCCGATGACGTGTGGGCGGTGGGCGATGCCGGCCTCGTCCTGCACAAGAACGCCAGCGGCTGGAAAACGGTCAAGGTGCCGACGACGGCCTTCCTCTACAGCGTCTGGGCATTTGCCAGCGACGACGTGTGGATCGGCGGCGGCGAGGGCACGGTGTTGCATTTTGACGGCCAGACCTGGACGCCAACCAGCACCGGCGCGACGGGCACGATCGAGGGCTTGTGGGGCCTCGCGCCCCATGACGTCTGGGCCGCAGGGAATTACGGCGCGCTCCTCCATTGGGACGGCAAGCTGTGGACGCAGGCGGCCAACATTGACGCCAAATCCTACCTCTTCCGCGTCTACGGCACGGCGGCCAATGACCTGTGGGCTTCCGGCAATTGGGGCGCACTCTGGCACTTTGACGGCGCCACG
This sequence comes from uncultured Myxococcales bacterium, assembly GCA_903842345.1. Taxonomy (GTDB): domain Bacteria; phylum Myxococcota_A; class UBA9042; order UBA9042; family UBA9042; genus CAIYBN01. Next base: position 37,592 of record CAIMLR010000012.1, on the reverse strand, counting down.
TGGAGCAAGTACGCGATCGCGACGGACGAGCAACTGCGCAGCCTGTGGGGCGCGGCGAAGGGCGACGTCTGGCTGGTCGGGCCGAGCAAGAAGTTGTTTCACTACACGCCGTGACCGCGGCGGGGCGCGCTTTGCCGTCGTTGCCCGCAGCCGTCGCTTGACGCCTCCCGCGCCCTCAGTCACCATCCTTGTGTGGCGAAAAATAGCCACTGATTCCGCTGCAATCGCGGCGATCGGGTTGTCATGCTGCGTCGTCTGTCGCTCGTGCTCGGGCTTCTGTGTCTGGCCGGCTGTGGTCAGGATGCTGCCGTCAACGGCGCCGTCAGCACCCTTGACGCCGTCGTCGTTCAGGACGCCGTTACCGCTCCAGAGGATGTCCACGCTGATGTTCCGCTTGTGGATGCTGCGGAACCGATCGACGCGGCGGTGGAGCTGGACAGCGCGACGGATGCCGTCGTCGCGGACTTGGCGGACGCGCTCCCCGACGGCCTGGCCGATGGGACCGATGCCGCCGCCGCCGAAATCGCCCCGGACGACGCCACTGCGGACCTGGCGACAGACGACGCCGCCGCCGAACCCGATGGCGCGGACACGGCGGAAGTTGCGGTCGCGGACGATGCTTTGACCGACACGGCGGAAGGCCCCGACGCAGCGCTGTCCGATGTTGCTGAACCCGACGCCGCGGATGCGGACGCCGCGGAAGTCGACGGCCCGGAAGTCGACGCTGCGGAAGTCGACGCCGGTTGTCCTCCCGCCATTTGCCCGGTCCCCAGCGGCCCCTGCGACGCCGATCATCCGTGCGCGGCCGGCGTCTGTGACCCGCAGAGCCAAACGTGCGTCGTCTGCGCCACGTCGGCCGATTGCCCAGCCGGACTTTGCGAAAACCACGCGTGCGCCGGCGCGCCGGTGTGCCAGTCTGACGCCGCGTGCAAAGGCGCGGGCAAGGTCTGCGCAATCGCGCTGGGCGTGTGTGTCGAGTGCGCCATCGACGCCGATTGCCTCGGCGCTGGCGTCTGCCTGGCCAATCAGTGCGTCGCGCAGGTCAAGTGCGCGTCCAGCAAGGAATGCGCGGTTGGCACGGTGTGTGACGCAGCGTCGGGCTTGTGCGCGCAGTGCAGCAAATCGGCGGACTGCGGCTTTGGCCAATTCTGCAACGACAAGAAGCAATGCCAGACGACGGTCTGTTTCAACAACGTGTGCGTCGGCGACAGCCTCTTCCTCTGCAAGCCCGACGGCACCGGTTTTCTCCCGTCAAAGTCCTGCGCCGACGGCAACCCGTGCACGACCGACCAATGTGAGACCAACTTTGGCTGCACCCACACGACGGCCAATGGCGCGGTCTGCGACGACGGTGACGCGTGCACGAGCGGCGACGTTTGCGATGGGACGATCTGCTTTGGCGCCGCGTTGACCGACTGCAACGACGGCAATCCGTGCACCATGGACAGCTGCAACGCCACGACTGGCTGCAGCCACACGCCGTACCTGGGCGCTTGCGACGACGCGAGCGTCTGCACGACCAAGGACAGCTGCAAGACCGGCGCATGTACGGGCTTGAGCATCCCGTGTGAAGACGGCGCGCTGTGCACCGCGGACGGCTGCGATCCGGTCGCCGGCTGCGTCTTCCTGCCGATCAGCAGCACGTGCACGGACGGCAATCCCTGCACCGTCAGCGACAACTGCTACCTCGGGAGTTGCCAGGGCGCGGCGCCGTTGGTGTGCGACGACGGCGATCCTTGCACCAACGACAGCTGCGCGCCGAGCAGCGGGTGCCAGACGACCGCGGCCACCGGACCCGCGTGCGACGACGGCAGCGCGTGCACAAGCGCGGACGCGTGCGTCGCGGGCAAGTGCGCGGGCGCGGGGATCGCCTGCACGGACAGCAATCCCTGCACGAGCGACAGCTGCGACCCGCACATCGGCTGCGCCTTTTTCGCCAAGCCCGGCCCGTGCGACGACGGCGACCCGTGTTCGTTGAGCGATGCGTGTACCGACAGCGCCTGCCAGCCCGGCGCGGCCAAAGTCTGCAACGACGGCGATCCGTGCACCGTCGACAGCTGCAAAGCGATGGTCGGCTGCGTGACCGGCCCCGTCAGCGGCGTTGTGGCCTGCACCGACGGCAACCCGTGCACCGGCAACGACACGTGCGGCGTCAACGGCTGCGCACCGGGCGCGCTCGTCAACTGCGACGACAACGACAAATGCACGACGGACGCGTGTTCCTCGCTCGTGGGCTGCGTCCACGGCGCCACGCTCGGCGGATGCGACGATGGCGATGCGTGCACACTGGACGGCTGCAGCGCCAACACGTGCAGCAACAAGGCGGTCTCCATGGGCCTCTGGACGAGCGGCGGCGGGAGCGACGACGGCGCGGTTGGCGTGTGGGTTGACGCCGCGGGAACGACGACGGTGCTGGGCTCGACGCAATCCAAGGGCGCGGGCGGCGGCGATTTCTGGCTGCAGCAGGTCAACGCCGCCGGCGTGACGGTGCTCGACGTGACCAAGGGCACGAGCGCGAACGACACAGCCACTGCGATGGTGCCACGTGCGGCCGGCGGCTTCTGGTTGGTTGGCAAGACCGCCAACGGCGGGCTCGGCGGCGACGATGCGTGGCTTCTGGGCGTGGACGCCGCTGGCAAGACGGTTGTCGACGTCAAGGCCGGCACTGCGGACAACGACGCTTTCTACGCGGTCGCCGCGATGCCCGATGGCGGCGTCGTCGCAGCCGGCGCACGCGGCGCAGGCACCAACGGCCTCGGCGCACTGGACGCTTGGGTCGTCCGCTACAGCGCCACCGGCCTACCGTTGTGGACCGTGCCGACCGGCATCTTTGGCGCCGCTGCCAATGACATGGCGCTCGCGGTCACCGTCACAACCGGCGGGGACATCGTCGTCGCCACCGTCATCGACAACACGAGCGCGGGCACCAGCAACGATCCGGTCGTCTTCCGCTTGGACAGCGCGGGCAAGCTCCTCTGGCGCACCGCAGTCAACGACAACAACCTCAGCGACATCCCGCGCGCTCTCATCCAGGTCAGCGATGGCAGCTTCCTTGTCGGCGGAGACATCGCAACCAGCAGCACCAATCAGGACGCGTGGGTCGCCCGCCTGACCAGCGGCGGCGCGCGCGTCTGGGTCCGCACGTACGGCGGCGCGCTCAACGACGCGCTCTCCGGCATCAGCCAAGTCCCCGGCGGCTTTCTCTTCACCGGCGTCACGGCGAACGCCACGGCCGGCAAGTCCGATGCCTGGCTCGTGCGCCTCGACAACTTTGGCGTGATGATGTGCGCGGAAACGTACGGCGGCAGCGACGACGATTCCGCTGCCGCGCTCCAGCCCATGGCCGATGGCCGCGTCGTCTGGGTTGGCAGCACACGTTCCAGCGGCGCGGGCGGCGCGGATGTCTGGCGCGTCATCGTCGACGCGTGGGGCCATGCCTCGTGCGCGGAGGCCGGCGTATGCGCATGGCTCACGCGCGCTGCATGCGATGACGGCACAAGCTGCACCGCGGACAGCTGCGATCCGGTCACCGGCTGCCTCCACCCGGCCATCACGGGTGGCTGCTCTGACGGCAATCCGTGCACATCCGGCGACACGTGCACCAACAACGTGTGCGCGCCCACCGGCATTGCGGCATGCGACGACAAGGACCCGTGCACCACGGACGTCTGCGACCCGACGCTCGGCTGCTACCACACCTGGGCGCCCGACGGGACGGCCTGCAGCGACAACAACGTCTGCACAACCGTGGACACCTGCCAGAACCACAATTGCGTTGGCACCGCGCCCAAAGCGTGCCCCAGCAATGGCAATTGCCAACACGCGACGTGCGACCCGGTGAGTGGCTGCGGCGTGACGTACCTTGCCAACGGCACCGTGTGCGGCAGCTACTCGTGCGGCGTCGGCTCGTCATGCACCATGACGTGCAACAATGGCGCATGCAACTGAGCGCGGCGCAGCGTCAAGCCCCGTGGCGCATCTGACTGCACAGCGCGTCGGCCATTTCGATCGCGCGAGGAGCGTTCATGGGCGCGCGTTGCATCATCGTCGGCGCCGGGATGTGCGGCCTGCTCGCGGGCGAGCGTCTGCAGGACGCCGGACTCCTGGTCACCGTGCTGGACAAGGGCAGCGGCGTGGGCGGCCGTTTGGCGACGCGCCGAATCGGCGATGCGGTTCTGGATCACGGCGCGCAGTTCTTCACGGCGCGCGAGCGGCACTTTCAGGCGCGTGTGGCGCGGTGGCAAGCCGAGGGAATCGTCGCCCCCTGGTTTGTCCGGCACACGGAGGCGGTGCCCGACGAGCCGTGTTTCGCCGCTCCGGGCGGTATGAACCGGCTGGCCAAGCACGTCGCGACGAACCTGAACGTGGTGACCGGGACGCAGGTCAGCCACATCGAGCGGCGCGGCGCGACGTGGCGGGTGCAGACGCAAGCGGGACCGACCTATGAAGCGGAGGTGGTCCTGGTGACGGCGCCCGTGCCGCAGTCCCTCGCCCTTGTGGAGATTGGCGATTGGCGGGTTCCGGAACCGCTGCGCGCGCGGCTGGCGGCGTTGACCTACGATCCGTGCCTTGCGCTGCTGCTTGTGCTGGATCGCGCGCCGCGGATCCCGCCCGGCGGCCAGGCGTTGCCCCCGACGGAAGCGGGCCCGCTGGCGTGGCTGGCCGACAATCACCAGAAGGGCGTTTCCTCGCACGCGCACGCGGTCACGCTCCTGGGCGCGCCAGGGTGGAGTCGCGCGGCATTTGACCAACCGGATAAGGCGATCGCCCAAACGCTGCGAACTGCCGCAGCGCCTTGGCTGGGCGACGCTGGAATTGTCGCGTCGCAGGTCAAGAAATGGCGGTACGCGCGCGTGAGCCAAGCCAGCGACACGCCCTTCGCGGTGCTCCACGACGCGCCGCTGTTGGTCATGGCTGGCGATGCGTTTGGCGGGCCGCGTGTCGAGGCTGCGGTGCTCTCGGGTTGGGCGGCGGCTGACGCGATTCTGCGGAATTGCCTGTAGATTCAGGGCTCGCGCCACACCATCAAACTGCCGTCCGTCACGTTGTGCCACGCGAGCCAGCGCTTGCCGTCGGCGCCCAACGCGATGCGGCTGGCGAGCGCCACGTCGCTGCGGCCGTGGTCTGCGTCCGGGCTGCACGTGGTCCACGTCACACCGTCGGTCGAGAGCGCGAGCTTGGGGTCGCCGCATTTGCCCTTGCCGCCATCGCTGGCGCCCGATTCGTAGGTAATCGCGCTGGCGTCCTTGCTGGTTGTCACAAGCCGCGTGAAGCGGTGATTGGCCGCCGCGCCGTCGACGGGCAAGGCGAGCGGGACGCCCCAACTGTTGCCGTCGGACGATGTCACGAACCAGACTGGCGCCACGGTCGCGGCGGACTTGTGCAACGTGATGGCGGCGCGCGGCGCGGACCCTTTGAAGGCGATGCTGAGCGACGCCTGCGGGTCGGGGAAGCCCTCCGAGTTCATGATGCTCCGCGCGCTCGCGTCGCCGGGACGCCAGAACGTCGCGATGACGCCGTCGTCCGTGCCGTGGCTGAAGTAGGCGATGGCCGGCAACTGCGCGGCGTCGAGCGCGATGGCGGGCGCAAATGGCAGCAGCTTGTCGGCCTTCACAGCGGGCGGAGCTTCCTTGTCGGCCGTCCAGTTCTTGGGCGGTGTCGAGAGCGTGCCGGTCGCGTAAAACAGCCGCGCGCCGTCCTGCAGCCACGCGACGTGGGCTTTGCCGTTGCCCAGCGCCAGCGTCGGTTGCGAGAAGTGGCTGTTGACGGGCGCGACCGCGAGGGTGTCCTGCTGCCAGGTCTTGCCGGCGTCGCTCGACAGCGCCCAGTCGATCTCCTGGCCGTCAGCGCTGGCCCAGACGATGGCGAACGTGCCGGAACTGCCGGCGTGGTCAAATGCGAGCGTCGCCACGTTGCTGCCCGGATCGCCGTCGAGGAAGCTGGGCGTCACGACGGTCGGCACTTTCCAGTTGGCCTGCTTGCGGTCCCACGCGGAGAAGAGCAGCGCCTTGTCCTTGTCAAAGAGGAGCGCAGGGTCGCCATTGCCGTCGAGCGCGAGATCGAGGCTGCGTTCCGGGATGCTGGACCCGACGAAGGTTCGGAAACCCGCCGGCATCGCGCCGACCGTCACTTCGTTGGAGGAATCGCCGAGTTTGTCGCCGACCTTGGCGCGGACGCGGTAGCGGTAGGTTTCGAACTGCGCGACGGTCAGGTCGGCGAACGTCAGCGTCTTGGCATCGACGGCGGGTTGCGCGGAAAAATCTCCAGTCATCGCTGCGCGTTCCACGACGTATCCGACGACGCCCGCGGTTGGACTTGCCGCCCAGGTGAAGCCGGCGGCGTTCTTGCTGGCGGAGGTGCACGTGAATTGCGAGGGCGCGGCGATGCCCGTGGCGGTGATGCCGACCGGGCCGGTGTCAGCGCTGGCGTCGGCGCCGCTTGTGCTTGGCGATGGCGCGCTGCCGCAGCCCGCGATGAGGATTGCGCTGCTGATGCTGAGGATCCACGCGAATTGATGCATCTTGCCCCTCCGGGTCGTCAAATTGCCCACTCGGCTGCGGACGTCGCTGCGCCGCGACCGTCGCTTGGGCTGGCGCCGCACGCCGCCGCTTTGCCCGGCTCGATCCAGCGCCGGATCGCCGCACTAGCCAAAGTGGCAGATGTAGTGGACCGGTGCTTCCACGCGGATGACGAAGTAGCCGCCGGCGTCAACCGACCAGCTCTGACCGGCGAGGAACGCCGTCTCCTTGCCGCCGTTGATCGCGACAAACGCCGCGCCTTCGACCACTTCCATGACCTCGCGGGTCGTCAAATCAAATCGCAGCGTGCTGGGGAGGATGACCCCAACGGACTTGCGGCTGCCGTCCGGCAGCGTAACTGTGTGTGACACGCAATGGCCGTCAAAGAAGACGTTGGCTCGTGTCTGGACCGTAACGTTGTCGAACTGCTGGTTCATCGGGGCTTGTCTCCTGCGATCATCGCGGCGGTGAAAGATACACTGTGCACGCCGAATCCGGCTACCGGGCGCTTGGCCTCGGCCGCGTAGGCCCGCGACCCAGTCGGCTGACGCGACGACGTCGGACCTGGCGCCGGAGTCGCGGCGATTTGCCCCTCCGCTAGGGCCACACATACACCGCGCCCAGCACGCCGCCGAGCGTCACCGTCGCGTTTTGGCTCAGGTCCGGCAGCGGCAGTTGCGTCGTCACGCCGCCATGCACCCGCCACCGCGCGCTTGCCTGCCACAGCACGGACGCGGCCGCCGTCCACTGGCTCCGCCCGCTGTTCGCCAGCGTCTGGCCATTGAGCGTCGAGGCGCCCGCGCCCAGCCACGTCAGCGCCACCGAGCCAAACAGGTCCAGCGGCAACTCGCGCACCACCGCGGCCGTCACGGTGCCGGACATCCCTTGCTGCGCGTGTAGCTCGCCGACCGTGTGCGGCGCCGCCCACGTCAGCACGCCCGCCAGCTGCAAAAGCCACGGCTGCCATTGCCGCTCCAGCACGACCGCCGCGCGCAACTGCCATGTTCCCGTCCCGGTCACGTCCGTCGCCAGCGGCGCTTTTGCCGCGTCCGCCGCGCGTCCCGTCGGCATCGTGACACCTGCCACAACCGCCAGCGCCGGCCATGGCCGCGCGTCGTCCAAGCGGCTCACGTCGGCACGCGCCGCCAGATCGATGTCGCCCAGCCCTTGGCCGGAAGCCCACGGCACGCCGGGCGCATTGCGCGCCGTCTCCAGCCACGGCAACGTCAGCGCGACCTGCACCCGCTTGTGCACGCGCACGGCCGCCAGCAGGTCCTGCTCCAGGTTGATGTCGTGCGTGCCCGCCGCCGTCGTCCGCCAGACCCCGCCTGCATCGATGCTGCCCAGCCCGCCCGACGTCCGCAGCACAAAGCCCGCGGCGGCGCGCTCCAGGTCGCCCAGGCGAATCGGCGTCACGGCTTGGCCGCCGGAACAGCACGCTTGGGCCCACGCGCTGCCCGACCAGCCGACTGCGCACAGCAGGACGCTAAGGCACGTCCACGTCAATCGCCGCATGGCTCTCCTGCGCGCCCTTGGTGAGTTTGATGCGCAACTGCCACGTGCCGGCCATCGAGAGCTCCAGCGGCTGCGCGACGTAGTGGCCCGCGCCCAGCGCGCTCACGGTCGGGTAGACCGACGCGCCATGGCCCATCGCTGGCATCCACGGCACGACTTCCACAGTCAGGCCATCGCTGGGCTGGCCGCTCTTGTCCGTCACGTACAGGTCGATCTTGCCGCCCGACCGCGGCAGCGGGTCGACCGCGCTCCAGGCGATCTGGTAGAGCGCGTCGTCCGTTGTCACGGTCTTGCCGGTCACGATGCCGGTTCCGACACTCGACGTTTGGCAGGCCGGTAGCGGCGCAAGGGCCAGAAAAAATAGCAGGAGCAGTCGGCGCACGTGAACCTCCACACCGCGGGAGTGTAGGCGCTCATTGGGGCGCCGTCGATGCCAGACGTTGTCGCGCGGGCAAATCGGGCTATCCTGTTGCACGCCGGACGTTGTCGGGCACGTGCTTTTCGCGCAAAGGATGGGAGTCATGTCCGTTGAGAAACTGCCGCTGCTGCAAGGGATCCCCAAGCCGGTAGGGCCGCTGGTGCTGGCGATTCTGGATGGCGTGGGCTGGGGCTTGGGCGATGGCGGCGATGCCGTCGCGCTGGCCCGCAAGCCGAATCTCGAACGGCTGTGGCGCTGTTCGCCGACGGTGACGTTGGCCGCGCACGGCGTCGCGGTCGGGATGCCATCGGATGCCGACATGGGCAACTCGGAGGTGGGCCACAACGCGATGGGCGCAGGCCGGATTTTTCGCCAAGGCGCCGCGCTGGTGCAGGACGCGATTGCCTCGGGGCGCATCTGGGAAGGCGCGACGTGGCGTTGGCTGATGGAGGCGGTCGGCGAAAAACGGCCTCACACGCTGCATCTTTGCGGCTTGCTGAGCGATGGCAACGTCCACTCGCACATTGACCATGTCCTGGCGCTTGTCGCCGCGGCCGATCATGCGCATGTCCACCGCGTTCGCGTGCACGTGCTGGCCGATGGGCGGGACGTCGCGGAAGGGACCTTTGACACTTTTGTGCAGATGCTGGAAGCGGGGATGCACGTCTACGCTGATCGCGACTACAAAATCGCGTCAGGCGGCGGGCGCATGGCGATCACGATGGACCGCTACGACGCGGATTGGTCCATGGTCGCGCGCGGTTGGGACACGCATGTGCGTGGCAAAGGCCGCGGTTTCGCCAGCGTCAAGGACGCGCTCGCGGTGTTGCGCGCCGAGCCCGGCGGAAAAAGCGACCAGACACTGGGGCCGTTCGTCATCGTCGATCACGCCGACAAGCCGATCGGCCGGGTGGAGGACGGCGACGCGTTTGTGCTGTGGAATTTCCGCGGCGACCGCGCCATCGAGCTGACGCGGGCATTTGAGGACACCGAGTTTGACGCTTTTGACCGCGGTCCCCGGCCCAAAGTTCGCTATGCCGGCATGATGCAATACGACGGCGATCTGGCGCTGCCCAAGCGCTTTCTCGTCGAGCCGCCGGTGATCGAGCGCACGATGGGCGAGTTTCTGGCCGAGTTGCGGCTGACGACGTTGGCCGTGTCGGAAACGCAGAAATTCGGCCACGTGACGTATTTCTGGAACGGGAATCGTTCCGGTCTGCTGGCGCCGGCGTTTGAGGAATACGCGGAGGTGCCGTCTGATCGCGTGGCGTTTGACCAAAAACCTGAGATGCGCGCCCACGAAATCACCGACCTGGTGCTGGCCACGCTGGCAGTGCAGGATCCGCCGAACTTTGTGCGTCTGAACTATCCAAATGGCGACATGGTGGGCCACACGGGCAATCTGCCGGCGACGATCAGCGCCATCCAGACGCTGGACGCGGAAATCGGCCGGCTGATGGATGTGGTGCGGGAGATGGGCGGGATCCTCGTGGTGACGGCCGATCACGGCAACGCGGACGACATGTGGATGCGCGACAGCAAAGGCCGGCCGCTGTGCGACGTCACGGGCGCGCCGTTGCCAAAGACGAGCCACACGCTCAACCCGGTGCCGCTGACCATCTTTGACCCGCGGCACGCCAACGACTGGCATTTCCGCGATTTCGTCGCGATGGGCGAGACGCCGGGTTTGGCCAACATCGCGGCGACGCTGTTCAACCTGCTGGGGTACGAGGCGCCGAAAGACTATGCGCCGAGCCTGATTGCGGCAAACGGATAGGGGCGGTCGCGGCCGCCGCTACTCGCCGAGGACGCGCCGGTGCACCAGCGTCTGCGCCGCGGTCGCGAAAACCAGCAGCCAAATCGCCGATGTGCCGGCCAGCCACGCCAAGTGCACGTCAGGACCATTGCCAAGCAGCAGCGCGCGGTACAACTCTGCGAGGTGGTAGATCGGATTTGCCTGCATCGCCGTGGCCAGAATCGCGTTGTGCGGGTCGATGGGAAAATACGTGTTGCTGATGAGCCCAAGCGGAATTCCCACGAGAAAGACCGGGAAGTTCATGTGGTCGATGCTGGGCACGAGCGCCGTGAAGCACAGGCCAAATGCCGCGAAGCACCAGCCGGCGAGGAAGCCGATGAGCGGCAGCGCGAGCAACCACGCCGTGTGGATGTGCAGCACGCCCAGCGCGTTGGCCGCCGCCAGGACGACGCAGACAACGCTCGCGTTCATGACGCCGCGGGCGCTGGCCCAGGTGATTTCACCCCAGACGATGTGGCGCAATTCGACCTGCGTGGCCAGCAGGCCATCCCAGGTCTTCTGATAGAACATGCGCACGTAGCTCGAGTAGAGCGACTCGAAAAACGGCGTGGCGAAGACGGTTTGCGCGACGAGGCCAGGCGCCATGTAGCTGATGTAATCGACCGTCTGGCCGTGCCACTTCATCGCGCCGACGTAGGCGCCGAGGCCAATGCCAAACGCCAGGAGGGAGACGATGGGCTCCAGCGCGGGCGGCAGGAACGCCGTGCGCCAATTGCGGAGATAGACCTGAGCGTTGCGCTCAAAGACCGCACGGGTGCGCCAATCGGGCAGGTCGCGGAGACGCGGATTCCACCTCATCGGGTCTCCTCAGGATCGCGCGGCGCTTCAATGGCCAAGCGCAGGAACAAGTCGTCCAGCGTCGGCTGGCGCACCGTGAACCGGCAGTGGGAAAACGCTTCTGAAAACGCCGCAAGCTGGTTGGCCGTCAGCGGAATCTGCCACTCGTCCAGCACGCGCGCTGGCGGATTGCCCGTGCGCGCCTTTGACCACATTTGCAGCGCGCTCGCGTCGACGTCCGCTACGTCCAGCACCGCGACGTGCTCGCCCAGCACTTCGCCAAGAATCTCCCGCGGCGTTCCACGGGCCACCGCCTTGCCGCGCGCCAGCACCGTGATCGCGTCGCTGAGCCGCTCGGCTTCGTCCATGTAGTGCGTCGTCAGCACGATCGCCATGCCGTCCGCTCGCAGCGCCGACACAAGCCGCCACACGTCAACGCGCGCGGCCGGATCCAGGCCCGTGGTCGGCTCGTCCATGAACAGCACGCGCGGCTTCTGCACAATCGACCGCGCAATCATCAGCCGCCGCTGGTAGCCGCCCGACAGCTCGCGAGGCGGCTGCTTGGCGAACTCGGCCAGGCCAAAGGTGTCCAGCAATTCCGCGACGCGGCGGGTCACGTCCGGCAGCTTGGGGCGGAAATAGGACGCGTAGATGCGGAGATTCTGCTCAACCGTGAAGTCGTGGTCCAGCGTGTCGTGTTGCGTGCAGACGCCGATCCAGCCTTTGAGTTCGTCGCGGTTGTCGCGCAAGAGCTTGCCGTCGTAGCGGATTTCGCCCGCGTCAGGTTCGTTGAAGCCGTAGAGCATGCGCAGCGTCGTGGTTTTGCCCGCGCCGTTGGGGCCGAGCAAGCCGAGGACGCTGCCTGCGCCGAGATCCAGGTCGAGGCCGTCGACGACGCGTTTGCCGTTGTAGGATTTGACGAGGCCGCGCGCGACAAGAATCTTGGCGCCTTGGGTGAGATCAGCCATTGGCTTCCTCCCGCTGGCCGCGCTTCTGGCGATGCGCGCCCGCCAGCTGACCACACGCGCCGCCCACGTCGCGCCCGTGCGGGTAGCGCACCATCACGCGCACGCCGGCATCGAGCAGCTGCTTCTGGAACGCCCACACCGCCTCCTGCGTTGGACTCTGCAGCCGCGCATCCGGACCGGGATTGGCGGGAATCAAGTTGAGCCGCGCCGGCACGCCTTCCAGCCACGCGCGCAGGAGCTCGGCATCGGCGGGCGCGTCGTTCAGGCCGGCAAAAAGGATGTACTCGACGAGCACCGACCGACCGCGCGGGAGACTCGCCAGCAGCGCGCTCTTCAGATCCGCCATCGGCACGCGTTGGTTCACCGGCATCAGCTGGCTGCGGCGCGCGTCGTCCGGCGCGTTCAGGCTCAGCGCGAGGTTGGCCGAGCTGCGCGCGAAAAATGCCCCAAAGTTCTTGGCGACGCCGACGGTGCTGACGGAAATCTTGCGCGCGGAGAGGCCGTACACCCAGTCATGCGTGAGGACCGCGATGGCGTCGACCACGTTGTCGAGGTTGTCCAGCGGCTCGCCCATGCCCATGAATACGACGTTGCTGATGGCCGGCAGCGCGTCGCGCACGTCGTTCCAGATGGCGTTGGCGAGGCGAAATTGCCCGACGATTTCGTCCACGCCGAGGTTGCGCACGAGGCCCAGGCGGCCCGTTTCGCAAAAGGCGCAGCGCCGGCCGCAGCCGACCTGACTGGAGACGCAGAGCGTGACGCGTTGGCCGTTGTCGGCGGGGATGATGACGCTCTCGATGACGAGGCCGTCTGCGGTTTGCCAGAGCAGGCGGCGCGTGTGGTCCAGCGCGACGACCTCCTCCACCTTCAGGAGCGGCCGGTCATCGGCGAGCAGCGGCGCGAGCTGGGCGGCTTGAACCGGCGGCACGCGGGCGAGCGCGGCATCGCGATCCAGACCCTCACGGTAGTACGCGTTCATCCACACTTTGGCGGCATCGCGCGCCTGCATCGGCCGCAGGCCAGCGTGGCGCAGCGCAGCGACGAGCGCATCGGGACGCCACGCGCCGGCGGGCAGGGGAGTCTCAGGCTGGTTCAGTGGCTGTGGCATGGCGCGCGGCAGTTTGCGGGCAAGCGCGGGCGGGCGCAAGATTAAGTCCCCGTTGGCGCAGGCCCGCAACACTGGTACCTTACCCGCGGGGAGCACCAACGAGGTCACATGCAGCGTTTCTTGTGGATTGTCGCGGCCGTTGCCGCAGTGGCCTGTCAGCAGCCCAAAGCGCCGCCGCCGCGGGTGGTTGCCCCACCAGTCGCCCCTGCCGCTGCGGGTGCGCCGGTTTGCCAGGGTGCGGGTTGCAGTGCCGGCGATCCGCTCGCGCCTTTGCCTGCGCCTGCAACCACAGCCGCTGCGCTCGACCTCGCTGGAACGAAGTACGGCGCGGGCGTCACGCTCCAGGACAACACCCTCGTCAGCCAGATTCTCGCCAATCCGGAGGCGTGGGTTGGCAAGCGCGTGCGCGTGGAAGGCGACGTGGAAGACGTCTGCCAGATGCGCGGCTGCTGGTTCTCGCTCAAGGGCGATCAGCCTGGCAAGACCATGAAATTCAAGGTGACTGATGGTGAGATGGAATTTCCCAAGGACTCGGCCGGCATGCACGCGGTGGCGGAAGGGACCGTGCGGCTGATTCCGCTGTCCCTCGAGCAGACCCGCAAGGTCAAGCAGCACGAGGCGGACGAGCAGGGCAAGCCGTTTGACCCGAATTCCGTGACCGCGCCCGAGACGCTTGTGCGGCTGGATGGCATTGGCGCCGTCCTTTCAGGCAAGAAATAGGAGCGCGCGATGCCGTCCATCCCGGAGAACCAGGGGCCCCTCGACTTCGCCACCTGGCTGGCGGCCAATCGGCAGTCGCTCAAGCCGCCGGTCGGCAACCAGCAGATCTGGCCTGGCCGCGAGTTCATGGTGACCGTCGTCGGCGGGCCCAATGCGCGAACGGATTACCATATCAACGAGGGCGAGGAGTTCTTCTGGCAACTGGAAGGCGACATGGTGTTGCGCATTCTGGAAGCTGGCCAAAAGAAAGACGTGCCGATTCTGCAGGGTTCGATGTTCCTGCTGCCCGGCAACGTGCCGCATTCGCCGCAGCGTCCCGCCGGCACCGTGGGGCTCGTGATCGAGCGCAAGCGCCTGCCGCACGAGCGGGATGGCTTCCTCTGGGTGTGCGATGCGTGCGGGGAGAAGCTCTACGAGGAGTTCTTGCCGCTCAACGACATCGTCGCCGACCTGCCGCCGGTTTTTGAGCGCTTCTGGTCCGATCCCGCGCATACGAGCTGCCGCGCTTGCGGGCACGCGCACAGCCGACCGCCGCGGCTTCCGTAATGCCGAAGATCGACGTCCACACCCACATCCTGCCGCCGCACCTCCCGCGCTGGGCGCAGCAGTTCGGCTATGGCGGGTTCATTGAGCTTGACCACCACGCGCCGTGCCGGGCGCGGATGCTGCGGGACGACGGCGCGTTGTTCCGCGAAATCGAGGCGAATTGCTGGGATCCGGAGACGCGGATGCGTGAGTGCGAGGCCGTGGGCGTGAGCGTCCAGGTGCTGTCGACAATCCCCGTGCTCTTTGCCTATCACGCCCAGCCGCAGCACGGGCTGGACGTCGCCCGGTTCCTGAACGATCACCTGGCGAGCGTCTGCCACCTGCATCCGACGCGGTTTCTGGGGCTGGGCACGCTGCCGATGCAAGCCCCGGAGCTGGCGGTGCGTGAGCTGGAGCGCTGCGTCCTGGAGCTTGGCCTGCGCGGGGTGCAAGTCGGCAGTCACATCCGCGGCATGAACCTGGACGACGACCAGCTGCGGCCGCTGTGGCAGCGTGCGGCGGAGCTGAACGCGGCCCTGTTCGTGCATCCGTGGGAGATGATGGGGCAGGAGACGATGCCACGGCATTGGCTCCCGTGGCTTGTCGGGATGCCGGCGGAGTCATCGCGCGCGCTGTGCTCGGTGATCATGGGCGGCGTGCTGCAGCAGTTTCCCACCCTGCGGATGTGTTTTGCCCACGGTGGCGGCAGCTTTCCCGGCACGATTGGCCGCATTGACCACGGATGGCAGGCGCGCCCGGACCTGTGCGCGACGCACATCGCCGAGCCGCCTTCGCATTTTGCCCGGCGCGTCTGGGTGGATGCGCTCGTGCACGAGCCCCACGCGCTGGCGCTGGCGCTGACGGTTTTTGGCCCGGAGAAGCTTGTCGTCGGCAGCGATTATCCGTTCCCGTTGGGCGAGGCGCGTCCCGGCGAACTCGTGGAACAGCACGTCGCGGATCCAACGGTCCGGCAGCACATCCTCTGGGACAACGCGTGGACGTGGCTGGGCGCGGAGCCGCCGCCGAACATTTTGGTTTGACAAGGGAATCGCTCGCAGCGCCATTGACGCGCGGCGCTCCCGACCTAGCTTGGGACTTTGGAGGATTGAATGGCGACCCCGATCTGGCAATTGGAAATTCGTGTCCACGACCTGCAGCGTTCCATCGCGTTCTACGGCGCGGTGTTTGATTGGACGATCACGCCGGTCGCCGACGATTACGCGATGATCGACACGGGCAAGCCGCCGATCGGCGCGCTCTGGCAAATCGGCGAGTCGGGCATGCCGCTGGGAATTTGCCACTATTTGCGGTCGAAGAGCTGCTCCGCAGACGCGGCGAAGGTGCTGAAGCTGGGCGGCCGCGTCACGGTGGAAAAGAGCGTCGTCGAGGGCGCGGGCGCGTGGACCGATACGCTGGACCCGTGGAACAACGAAGTGGCGTTCTGGCAGCCGGAGACGACCGACGTGCCGGGGCTCAGCGGTTCGGGCGTGAACGGTGTTGGACTGATGGAATGGGGGACGTCCGACCTGGAAGGCGCAATGGCGTACTACGCTGAAGTCGCGGGCTGGAAATTCACGCGCGTGCCCGGTGCGACGGAATACGCGCTGTGCACGCAGACCAAGCCCGTGGTTGCGCTGGTCGGCGGCGTGGTGGGTGCGCAGCGGCGCGGCATCACGGACTACATCAACGTGCTGAACATCGCGGAGACGTGCGCGTCCGTCGCGGCGCATGGCGGCGTGGTGCTGGACAAGCCGCATGAGCTGGGGAACGGCAGCCTGATGACCATTATCGTCGATCCGGATGGCAACCAGTTTGGGATTGTGCAGAAGACCTGAGCGCGGTGCGCTACAGCCCAAACCAATGGGCGACCGAGCCCCACGCGCTGCCCAACGTCGCGGCGACTTGGCTGACGGAATGGGAGGCGGCGCGGGCGGCGGCAACGGCAATCGCACCGCCCATCTTGAGCGCAGTGCCGATGTCGATTTCCACGGATGCGCCAAGGGAAGCGCCAACGCCGAGCGCGACGGCGGCGTGGCCGGACAGCTTGAGCTTGCCGTGGTCGTAGCTGATTTCGCCGTCCAGTGAGGCGCCGATGCCCGCTTGCGCGGCGGCCGTCACTTTGCCCGCGACCGGACCGATGTGGCCTGCCAACTCGCCCGACGCTTCCGCGCCGGCGAAGCCGCCAATCTGGCCCTTGGCGCCGACAAATTCCTTGGTGATGGCGACCTTGCCGCCCGCGCCCACGCGCGCGCCAGCGAAGCCCTTGGCCTTTCCTGCGATGCCCGCGGTTTGGCCCAGGACCTTGGCGGATTCAAGTGACGCGCTGCCGCTGGCCTCCACGCCGGCCTTGGCCGCCGCGTTGCCGCTCAATTCCACGCCGTCGCTGCCGACCTTGTACTTGGCGTCAGCGCCCGCTTCCGCGCCGAGGTGAATATCGCCCTTGGCCGCCGCCTTGCCGTACCTTCCGCTCTTTTCGACTTCGCCGCCGATGCCAACGCGCGCACCCACGCCCGCGGTCGCCGTCCCGCTGACGACATCCAGCTTGGCTTTGCCCGCCTTGCCGTCCTTTTCGCGTTCGCGGACGACGGTCGGCTTGAGTTCGTTCTCCGCGCTGCCGCCCGCCCACGTTTGCGTGTAGCCGCCGTGGCCCAGGTCCGTCTTCTTGGCGCCCGCCAGCATCTCCTTGGACGGATCGACGCTCGCCACCTTCGGCATCTTGGGCTTGGCCGCTTCTTTCCCAGCCACGTACCCGTTGGCGTTCGCTGGCGCGACGAGCGCGGCGCCTTCCTTGTAGTTGGCACGCGCAACCTGTTCAACGAGCTTGGGCGCGGCGCCCGCAGCGCTCGGTGCGGCGGCTGCGCTCGGCTTGCCCGCGCTGCTCTTGGCGGCGGGCGTCGTCGTGTCTTTTTTCTGCAGTTGCGGCATGGCGAAGGTCCAAGGTGAAACCGTCCACAGCGTCGCGGTTTGCGCTTGGCGCGTCAAGACGCACGGCGCAGAGCTGGGGTCGTCAGACACCACACGGGCTGACGCAACGCGCGCCCTGGAACCGGTCTGGCAGGCCGCCGTCATTTCAGCCACCGCGCGCAGTCCGCGATTCCCACTTTTGCCGTGACTCGGCTATCCTTCCGCGCCCGCGGCGTCCTTGGCCGTGCATCGAGGCTCCCGTGCCCCCTCCTCCCGCCGTGCCGTTCTCTGGACCCTTGCCTGATACGGACGCGCTCGCCCGCGACCTGGACGCGCTCCGCAGAGAGTTGGACACGTTGCGCGGCCCGGCGGATCTGACGCAACTGCGCGCGTTCGGCCTGCTCGCGTGGGGCCTCCTGCTGGCTGGCCTCGCTGGATCGCTGTTCGGCCTGAACCCGATCTCGCCGCTCCTGATGGCCCTGGCGGCCTCCTCGCGCTGGATGATTGTGGCGCACCACACGTGTCATGGCGCGCTGGACGGCCTGCCGGGTGTGCCGCCGCGTTGGACGTCGGCGGGATTTGCCCAAGGTGCGTGGCGCTGGCTCCAGTGGCCGGATTGGATCGAGGCGTCCGCGTGGAAGCGTGAGCACAACCAACTGCACCACGGTTACACGAATGAAGGCCCGGATCCCGACTTGGTGGAAGCGCAAATGCGCTGGCTGCGCGAGTCCTGGATGCCCGTGCCGGCGCGCTATGTTGTCGCGTTCCTGCTGGCGTCAACGTGGCGCTGGCTGTACTACGCGCCGAACACGTCCGCGTGCCTCGTTGTTGCCTCCCGCGCGCGCGAGGATGCCGTGCCGATGATGGACTCCGCCAAGCTGCAGCGGCCGTGGAACCCGCTGACCCCGGTCGGCAAACGCCTGTGGCTCTACTCCTGGCTGCCGTACGCGGCGTTTCAGTTTGGCCTGCTGCCGGCGCTACTGCTGCCTTTTGGCGTGCACGCGTGGGCGATTGGCCTCGCGCACGCGATCCTCGCGGACGTGCTGACCAACCTGCAGACCTTCGTTGTCATCGTGCCCAATCACGCAGGCGACGACCTGGTGCGGTGGACCGATCGCGGGCGCGGCAAGGGCGCCTGGTACCTCCGGCAGATTCTGAGCAGCTGCAACTACCACACGGGCAATCCGCTGGGCGATTGGCTGCAGGGCTGGCTCAACTACCAGATTGAACATCACGTGTGGCCAGACCTGACGCCGCGCCAGTACACCGCCGCCGCGCCGCGCCTCCGGGCTCTCTGTGCCAAGCATGGAATCCCCTACGTGCAGGAGTCCGTGTGGGTGCGCCTGCAGAAGATGCTGCGGATCATGACGGGGCAGGCGACGATGCAGGGGCCGCCGGTCGCCTCCGATGCGCCGCTCGGCGAAGCGCTGGCGGATGCGTAGAATTGTAAGGCCCGCCGTTCCCATGACCGGATGGGTTGGCCGGACGCCGCGAAATTGCCATGATTCCCTCAGGGTCGTGGAGCCTTGATGGATCAGGAACGTCGCCAGCATCCGCGGTACGTGGCGCTCGTCAAGACGACGGGCCGCGCGGGCGATGAGACGTTCCCGCTGGTGTGCGGCAATTTGGGCCCCGGTGGCGCGTTTTTTTCCAGCCTCATCGCGCTCCGACCGGGCCAACGGCTGACGCTGTCGCTCCGTGCGCCGGGTCCCAACGCGCCGCTTGTTGAGATGACGGCTGAGGTGGTCTGGTCAACGCCTCTGGGTGGTGCGCCGCCGGCGGGCATGGGCGTGCGCTGGCTACGAGCGGAGAGCACCGCGGGCGAAGAGCCGATGCGTGCGCTCCTGCGCGGCCTGCTGCGGATGACCGACGTTGGCGAGTTTGACCATCCGTCCCCGCGGGTCGTGTCGTTCGATTTCGTCCGGCACGGCCTGGCGCTCCCGACGCCCGCGCCGTCGACCAATCGCGGCGCGCCAATCGGTATCTCCGCCCGCCCCGAGCCGTCGCCACCTGTCCCCCGGACGCCCTTGCCGATCCTGAGCGCGCGCGTGCCGGCTTGGCGGGCGCTCCACTTTGCCCCGGCGACGCCGGTGCCCGTGGACGATGGGGCGAGTTCCTGGCCATCGGGCGTGCCGCGCGTGCTGGCAGAGCGCTACGCCAACTTGACGCTCTACGCCCACGGCGGTCCGGGCGTCGTCTTCCGCGCCCAGGATTTGCTGCTGGAGCGGAGGGTCGTGCTGAAGTTCATCGCCGGCACCGCGACGGCGCCGGAGCCAGCGCGCCGCGCCTTCCTGCGCGAGTTCAAGGTCGCGGCCGAGCTGCGGCACGCCAACATCCTGCAATTGTACGACATCGGCAGTGCGGACGGGACGCTCTACTACACGTCCGAATACGTGCGCGGCCTGCGGCTGAGTCACTACTTTGACAAGACGCCGCGCCTCGACGACCACCCGTTTGTCTACTCGGTGCTCGTCCAACTGGCCGCCGCGCTGGATCACGCCCACCGGCTTGGCATCCCGCATCGCGCCATCAAACCGGAGAACGTGCTGATTGCCGACGACGGCACCGTGCGGCTGTGCGATTTTGGCCTCGCGCGGCTGCTCGAGGACGGCGGACGCGCGCTACAAGCGCCGCAGCCTGAAGTCGATGCTCCGGCGGCCGATCAGCGGGCCTTGGGCGCGGTGCTCTACCGCATGCTCACCGGCCACCTGCCGTTCCCGGACGGCAACCTGTTCCTCACGCCCGCGGACGCGCCGGTGCCTGACCCACGCGTCTTTCATCCGGAATTGCCGCAAGACCTGTCGCCGATTCTGCTGCGGATGCTGGCGAAGCTGAACGCGGATCGCTACGCGACGTGCGCCGCCGCGGCGGAGGACCTCTTCCCGATCCTTGTGGCTGGCGCGCGCTTCGCCGGCAACCCACCGTAGGCCGAGCATCGGGTCACACCGATGTCCGCGGGTTCAGATCACCGATGCGGCGATATCCGTCCGCATCTGCTGCCCGGCAAAGTGGATCCCCGCAACCGCCGCGTACGCCCGCGCCCGCGCTTGCGCCACCGTCGCGCCCAAGCCCGTGACCGTCAGGACCCGACCGCCAGCGGTTCGCACGTGGGCGCCGTCCGCCTGGGTGCCGGCATGAAACACAAGCACGTCTGACAGGGCGCTCGCCGCATCCAGGCCGGTGATGAGGTCGCCCGTCCGCGGCGTCGCCGGATAGTTCGCCGCCGCCAGCACGACGGTCACCGCCGCGGGCGCGTCCGCAGGCAGCGTCTTGCCGGCCAACTGCCCGGTTGCGGTTGCCAGCAGCAAGTCCGCCAACTGCGCGCCAAGCCGCGGAATCAGCACCTGCGCCTCGGGGTCGCCAAACCGCACGTTGTATTCCAGCACTTTCGGTCCGTCAGCGGTCAGCATGATCCCGGCGTAGATGACGCCGCGAAAATCCAGCCCGTCGGCGAGGAAACCTGCCAGCGTCGGCTGGAGCACTTCGCGGTCGATTCGCGCACGCGTTGCCGCATCGACCGTTGGCAGCGGGCTGACCGCGCCCATCCCGCCCGTGTTGTCGCCGCGGTCGCCGTCAAAGATGCGCTTGTGGTCGCGCGCCAAGTCAAACGGCAGGAGCGTCTTGCCATCGCAGAGGGCCAGCGCGGAGATCTCCGGGCCAATCAGCCGCTCCTCCAGCACCAGCGTGGCGCCCGCGTCGCCCAGCGTGCGGTCGCCCAGAAACGCCTGCACCGCCGCTTCTGCTTCTTCCCACGTGTCCGGCACCGCCACGCCTTTGCCAGCCGCCAGTCCGTCCGCCTTGATGACCGGCGGATGGGCAAACGTCCGCAGCGCGCGCTTGGCAGCCTGCAGGTCCGTGACCGTCACGTGGCGCGCGGTCGGAATGCCATGGCGATTGAGGAAGTTCTTGGTGAAATCCTTGGACGCCTCCAGCTGTGCCGCCGCCTTGCCCGGACCGAATGCGGCAATTCCGTTGGCGCGCAGCACGTCGGCCAACCCCAGCACCAGCGGCGCTTCTGGGCCAATGACCACCAGATCGACGTGCTCCGCCTGCGCCACGGCCAGGATGCCCGCCACGTCGGTCGGGGCAACGTCAATCGCGCGGGCGTGTTGCGCCATGCCGGGATTGGGCTGCGTCGCCAGCACTTCCGCGCCAGACAGCCAGAGCCCGTGCACCAACGCGTGCTCACGCCCGCCCTTGCCAACGACGAGTACCTTCATGCGATGCCCCCAAGTTCTCTGTGCCGAATCAATGGCGGAAGTGGCGGAAACCCGTCATGACCATCGTGATGCCGGCCTTGTCGGCCGCGTCGATGACTTCCTGATCCTTCTTGGACCCGCCGGGCTGCGCAACCGCCTGGATCCCGGCTTTCGCGAGCTGTTCCAGACCATCGGCGAACGGGAAGAACGCGTCAGAGCCCGCAGCGATGGGCTTCAGATGCTTGCGCATCTTGCCGGTCGCGATGATCGCGGAATCGACGCGCGACATCTGGCCCGCGCCCACGCCAACGGTGCCTTGTTCATCCGCTGTGACAATCGCGTTGGATTTGACGTGCTTGCACACGCGCCAGGCGATGTCGAGCGCGGCCCACTGAGCGTCCGTCGGCTGCTTCTTGGTCACGACCTGGCCGGTGCGCACGTCCAGGCCGCCCAGATCCGGCGTCTGCATCAGGATGCCGAACGCCGTCGACTTGACCACCCGCTTGACGTTGTCCAGACGCGGCGCGCCCATCGTCACGACGCGCAGGTTCTGCTTGGCCGCCAGGATTTCAAGCGCTTCGTCATCAAAAGACGGTGCGAGGATGACCTCCAGGAACCGGTCGCCCACCGCGCGCGCGGCCGTCACGTCAAACGCGCGATTGACCGCGAGAATGCCGCCAAACGCGCTGACCGGGTCGGCCTCAAGGGCGCGAAGAATCGAGCCCGCGACTGAAGTCGGTACCACGCCCACGCCGCACGGATTGGTGTGCTTGATGATGACTGAGCCCGGAAGATCGAGCGGCAAGTCGCAGAGCAGGGCCCACGCGGCATCGGCGTCGACGAGGTTGTTGTAGCTCAGTTCCTTGCCCTGGTGGATCCGGAACGGCGCCGCGTCCACGAGCACTTTGGCCTCGTCCGTGTAGCGCCACGCCGCTTGGTGCGGGTTTTCGCCGTAGCGCAGCTTGTCCGGCTTGGTCAGCGCGACCGTCATGTCGCCGTCCGTCACACCCAGTTGGCCGCCGAGCCAGCTCGCGATCGCCGCATCGTACGCCGCCGTGTGGGCGAACGCCTTCTGCGCCAGCTTGCGGCGCGCGGCTTCATCGATTGTGCCAGCCTGCAGGCCCGCGATCAGCGCCGGATAATCGTCCGGATCGACGACCACAGACACGAACGCATGGTTCTTCGCCGCCGAGCGGACCATGGACGGCCCGCCGATGTCGATGTTCTCCACCGCTTCGTCCCACGTCACGTTCGGCTTGGCGACGGTCTGGCGGAACGGGTAGAGGTTCACCGCGACGACGTCGATCGCGCCGATGCCGTGCTCCTGCATCGCCGCCACGTGTTCGGGCAGATCCCGCCGCGCCAGCAAGCCGCCGTGGACGTTGGGGTGCAGCGTCTTGACGCGGCCGTCCATCATCTCGGGAAAGCCGGTGATGGCCTCGATCGGGGTGACGGGCACGCCCGCGTCGGCGATGGCCTTGGCCGTCCCGCCCGTTGAAACCACTTCATAACCCAATGCGTCGAGGGCCTGCGCCAGCTCCACAACACCGCGTTTGTCCGACACCGAAATCAATGCACGTCGCTTCATGATCGTCTCCTCGAACCGCCACAGGGGCGGCGCGCGCGGAGGCTAGGCGATCGGCGATGGAGTTGCCACAGGCGGATGGGGACGGGGCGGTTTTGTCACCGCGGATTCACTGGCGGCCACAACTGCCGCGGTTCGCCTGATCGCGCTCCAGGTTTTCGCGCGGGCGAACCTTGCCTGTCGTGACGACGGTCTGCGGTCAGGATCAGGAGCGGAACACAGTCTCGAGATCGACCGCGAAGTCCTGCGCCTGCAGCTTCTCCAGGCCGCTCACTTCCACTTGGCGGATGCGCTCCCGGGTCAGGTTCATGATGGAGCCGACTTCTTCCAGCGTGATGCCGCCGCGATCGGCGATGTCGAGCGCGCAGGTGTCTTCCATTTCCCAGACTTCCAGATCGGGGAAGTTGACCTTGATCGAGCCCGTGACCGGATTGACGTCCAGGTACAGGTGCTGCTTGCAGGAAACGTAGGGGCAGGGGCGAATGCCGTTCACGCACTCCGCGCGCGTCTGCGGCCGCAGGTACTCCAGCTCCGCCGCGAGATCCTTGCCTTCTTGAATCTCCGCGCGCGTCAGCCGACGCATCGGAATCGTCCGGGAACGTTGCCTGTCCCGCTTGCCATCCATCATGATCGACCGCCTGCTGTCATTGGTACCGTTGCGCAACCGCGCCAGATTGTCGCCCACGTTCCCCCCGAAGAAACCTATGCCAATTGCACGGTTGCGAGATCCGTTCAGCGCCGTTGCCGGCGGACTTCGCTGCGCGTCGTTGACGAACTGGATGATTGCGGATCGCGAAGAACTTGACAAGTGTCCAGCCGAAAACGCCCCAGCCGAAGGATCCCGCGATTCTGCGGACATCCTGTTCATTCTGGGTGATAAGATCGCTGAATTACACGGCTTCGATCTGAAACATGTTGTGGATGAGTATCAAGTTGGCGCGGCATGCCGCTGGCCGTTCATCCGTGATCACAATGCTGACGCCGCGTGATGCAGGCAAGACCATGGACTGAAATACATTGAAACTACGCAGATAATGTGCGCAACCAACTTTTTCCGCGACGGCGACTAGATGTTTGGCAACAAGCCGGTGACAGCTTGTCGATCGTCTGTTGCCGATCGTCTACTGGAAGTTCATCGACTTGCCGATCGACACCTTGATGAATCACGAGTTTTCAACGCCGTTGGACAGGCGCGAACCTTCTTGCTATCTGGCACACTGGAGGTCGTCTATGCAGGCAGCGATGCGGATTCTGGGGGCGATGGTACTGGCGGGGCTGATGGGGCTGCTGCTGGGCTTGGGCGCGGGCTGGCTGACGCTGGGCCGCGGCGCAACGGTGCCCGATGAAGTCCCGCCGGCGCGACCGCCCTTGGCCCCGGCCGTGGCGCTCGCCGATGTGCCGACCCCGAGCGCGGCCGTGGATGTGGCCAAGCTGTTGGCGGACGACCCGAAGGCCAAGGCGACGCAGCAGCCGGTCGCGCCTTCGCCGCAGTTGCACGCGCCGGACGTTGTCGAAGAGATGCCGCTGGTGGGCGATCCGAGCCTGTTGCCGCGCGGACCGGGGCGGACGGCGATCCTCGATCTGGACGCCGCAGGGCTGGGCGCGCTGCAGGTGCGCGTGGGCGTGCTGAACCGCGATGGCGCGGCGAACTGGGCGCGCTTTGCCAAGAATCCGCGCGTGGCGACGTTGCAGGGGCCGCAGGCGCGCGTGGAACTGCTGCACTTGGGGCTGGATGCGGAAGCGCGGCCGGTGATGGCGCACATTCGCACCGTGGACGACGCTCGCGTCGAGGGCGTGATTCCGCTGCTCGCGGGCGACGTGCGCGTGCCGGTGCTTGCGGACCCGGATCCGCCGACGCTCGCGCCCCCGGCCGTGAAGCCGCCGCCGGAGGAAGAGCCGGCGCCGGAGTAGCGTTTGACGGCCGCCCTTGCGAGTCGCAAGCTGCGCGCTAGATTCAACGTTCCGGAGGTCCTGATGCGACACGTGTTTTTTCGCCCGCTGGCGTTGGCGCTGACTGTGTTGGCGACCGTGCCCGCCGTTGAAGCGCTGGCCTGCGGTGGCTGCTTTTCACCGCCGACGCCGACGATTGACCAGACGGTCCGCCAGGACGCCGAGCGCGTGCTTTTTGTCCGCGATCCGGTGACGAAAGTCTCCACCGTGTGGGTCGAGGTGCGCTACACGGGGCTGGCCAAGGATTTTGGCTGGGTGCTGCCGGTGCCCAAGCTGCCCAAGGTCGGCGTCGGCTCCGTGACGGTGTTTGACGCGCTGGACGCGTCGATGCAGACCCGGGTCTTCCGCACGGTCCTCAACGCGGAGAATTGCCGGGATCCGGCGCTGGGCTGCGACCACTTTGACTACCCGCCGTACGACGCGTTGTCCGATGCGTCGATGGGCGCCGACAGCGCGGGTGGCGGCGGTCCCAACGTCGAGATCCTCGCCTCGGGCCAGACCGGGCCGTACAACTATCAGGTCGTCAAGGGCAGCGATTCGGCCGTGCTCTACAAGTGGCTCGTCGACAACGGCTACGAGATGCCGGCGTCGGCCAAGCCGATCCTGCAAACGCACGTCGACAAGGGCGACCTGTTCGTCGTGGTCAAGCTGCAAAATGGCCAGGGGATCGAGGCGATCCGGCCGATCACGCTGGAAATGGACGACGCCGAGCCGTGCGTGCCGCTGCGCCTGACGTCGATCGCCGCGGTGGACGACATGTCGGTGATTGTGACCGTGGCGGGACCGGGGCGCGCGATCGTCAAGAACCACCTGGACGTCACGATCGATCCGCTGCTGCTGGCGATTCCGTTTGGCTACGGCGCCGTGGTGCCGACCAACTACCAGCAGGTCGTGGCGGCGGCGATCGACGAAGCGTCGGGCCACGCGTTCGTGACGGAATACGCCCAGACGGGAAAGGCGACGCTGCTCGATTCGCCATACAACAAGTTCAGCTACGTGCCGATGGCCACGGCCAAGACGCTGTTGGACTTGGCGATGCTGTTGGCCGGTGGCCTGCTGCCGGTGACGGCGGAGGTGGCGGAGGCTTTTGAGCCCAAGCTGCACCTGACGGACGCGTTTCCGGGCGTGACGCCGCTGCAGACGCTGGCCAACCTGCGGGCGTGCGGGCAGTACTGGCAGGGGCCGGGCGGCTTCTACAATCCGACGTGCTACCTGCCCATCGGGCAGTTGACCCAGCTGACCAAGGCGCAGCTGAGCGCGGTGGCGATTGACGGCGTGGCGCTGGCGGACGAAGTGACCGCGACGTTCACGGTGCCGCTCGCGGAGATGGCGCAGAAGCTGGCGGCGAGCCAGACGGTGACGCGGCTGGACCTGCGGATTTCGCCCGCGGAGATGGATCGCGACCCGGTGTTTGCCTACAACCCGGCGCTGCCCAACGTCTTGCCGACGATTCCGGTGACGCTGAACCAGGTGTGTCCGACGGGATGGGCGAGCGATGTGTCGGAGGTGCGGCTGTCGGTTGAGGGGCTGGGTTCGTGGGTGCATCTGGCGAATCCGCTGGTGGATGGCCGGTTCCTCAGCTTGCCCGCGGCGTGGCACATGCAGGTGCTCGACGAGACGGGGCCGGCGGTGGACATCGACCCCAAGCAGGCGCCGATCGTGGCGGCGGCGATCCTGGGCGCCAAGCCGGGCAAGCCGAGCCTCGCCGCGGATCTGGTGCTGACGACGCCCGCGCCCTGGCTGCCGCCGGAGTCCGACCCCCTGGTGACGACGCTCGGGCCGTGGCACAAGCCGCTGTACTGCGTCGCCAAGGCGTATTGGGTGGATGGCCAGCTGCCGCCGACGGGGCAAGGTCAGCTCGATGCGACGTCAGGCGATACGCTCCCCGGCGTCGACGCGCTTGGCGGCTGGAAAGATGTGGGCGAGCTGGCGGACGTGGCAGCAACCTCGGACGCGGTGCCGGTCAAGAGCGGCTGCGCGGCGGGCAGGGTGGCATTTCCCGGTTGGCTGGCCCTGGTCGTCGCGGTCGGCGCTGTGCTCCGGCGCCGGGTCGTCAGTCGACGTGAACGTTGAGCTCGCCGGGTAGCAGGATGCCGACCCGTTGCCACGCGATCCGGCCTTCCTTGTCCAGCACCACGGTCGTGGGCAGCGCGCGCACGGGCCAATCCTGCTGGACGCGCTCATTGGCCGGCACGACCTGAAAACTGCGCGGCGTCGCCTTGAGGTAGGCGCGCACCGCGGCGTCCTCGTCCATCGCCACGCCCAGCACGGTCACCTCCGGATGGCTGCGCGCGTACTGATCCACGGTCGGTGACGTCATCTTGCAAGCGCCGCACCAGGTCGCCCAGAAATACAGCACCACCGGCTTGCCCTTGAGCGCGGCGATGTCCACCGGCTTGCCGGCCACGTCCACGCCCACCAGCGGCGGCGCCACCGCGCTCGGCATGGGCCCGCCTCGGAGAGACGCCATCACGAGCACAACGATCATCGTCAGGAACACGCTCCAAACAATCGAGCGCGCGTACCCCAGACCTTTGTTCACAACCACTTGCGTCGTTTCATTCATTTACGGCATCGCCTCGGGCACTGCTGGCGCACCCGCCTGATGGAGAGCCTCGCGCGGCCGATTGGGTTCACGCGCCACGCTGCCCAGCATCTCGATGCGCGCGTGCTCCAGCCGCGTCCTGGCCTCGTCCGGCAGCGCGCACTGCTCGTCGGAATCGCACATGAACCGCACGTGCATGTGATTGTCGTGGCCGGCGAGGTGGCGAATGATCGTCTCGTGGGCGTTCTCGATCGGCCGCGGCCACTGGAACCAGGCTTTCAGGTGCTCCTCCGGCTCGCCAGCGCGCAGCCCGGCTTCATAGAGCGGCTGCTGCAGGCTGTAGTCGATGAACGCGTACTGCAGCTTGGCCGTTGCCAGGAACGCGCGCAGCAGTTGCCAAGTCCGGTCCGCGTCCAGCGTATCCGCCGTCGCGCCGCCCAGCCACTTGCGCTGATGGGCGCCGCGCATATAGAGGCCGATGTCCGCGTCAATGCCACCGCGGTGCGACTTGTGCGGCGGCAGGCAGCCTCCGCCTTCCTTGGACAAATCACCGACGATCAGATGCGTCCCCAGCGGATTCTGCCGCTGCGTCGCGTGGACGGCCGTGCGGATCGCATCCACCAGCAGCGGCTTGCCCCAGCCGCGCGCTGGCCGCTGGATGGCAAAGTGCTCGTCGTCGCCCTCCAGCAGCACGCCGCCCTTGAGGGTCACGCCGTCGTGCGGCGACTTGTAGACAAGATAGCGCTTGCCACCCTTGAGCTTGCTCGCCGTGCCGATGGCGTTCCAGCCGCGCAACGTCCCCTCGGCAACGCGATACCGCCGGGCGAAGCTCGCCACTTTCTCGTTCTTGCGGGCGATGCCGTACTTGCGACCGCATACGGAAACCGTCTGGCTCTTCTTCTTCTCCGCGGCGACAAACTTCTTGCATTGCGCAGTCTTGGCGTTCTTCTTGTCCGCACACACCTTTTTCAGCTTGGCGCGTTCTGCGGCCTCAGCGCGCTCCTGCTCGTCGGCAAAGAACTTCTTGCACTGCGCGCTCTTGGCCTTCTTTTTGTCCGCGCACGTCGCCTTCAGCGCAACTTGCTGCTTTTTTTCCTTCGCCGACAGCGCCTTGGGCTTGTCCTCGTCGTCCTTCCCGGACTTCCGGGCGTCCTTGCCCTTGGCGTCCTTGTCCTTGCTGCTACTGGCTTTGTCCTTGCCAGCGTCGGCCTTTTCCCTTGCCTTGTCGTCCTTGCCCTTGTCGTCCTTGGCCTTGGCGCGGTCCTCCTTGGCTTTGCCTTTGCCGTCGCCGCCTTTGCCCGCCCCGCGCAGCAGCACGCACTCGCGCGTATCCTTGCGCTTGGGATCGGCGCAGCGCTTCAGCAGCGCCTTGTCGACAACCGCCGGCTTCGCTTTTGTGTTGGCCACAGGCTTCGCCGGCGCCTTCACGGCTGGCTTGGCCAACGCCAGCGCTGGCAGCACCACGAGCAGCGCCAACACCAGCCACCTTCCCATTTGCTTCGCCATCGGCACGCGCAGACCCCGGCCCGGAGTGGGCAGCCGGAGCGTTCCATCCGCGGGCGTTCGCGTCAACGTCTTGACGTCCCGGCTTCTGCCGTGCACGGTCGGCCGCCGGAGGTGCCTCGTGATTCGCGTCTGTTTCGTCTGTTTGGGCAACATCTGTCGTTCACCACAAGCGGAAGGCATCTTCCGCCAGTTGGTCCAAGAAGCTGGTCTGCAAGACCAATTCCACATCGACAGCGCCGGCACCGGTGGCTGGCACGCGGGCGAACTCGCGGATCCGCGGACGCGCGCGACGAGCGCCCGCCGGGGCGTACCGCTCACGCACCGCGCCCAGCAGTTCACGGAACAGCACTTTGCCGCGTTCGATCACGTGCTTGCCATGGACCGCAGCAATCTGGCCAACCTCCTGGCGATCGCGCCCGACGCTGCGGCGCGGCAAAAAACGCGACTGCTGCGCGATCACGATCCGGCAGGTAGCGGCGAAGTGCCGGACCCGTACGCGGGCGGCGAGCGCGGTTTTGACGAGGTCTTTGACCTGTGCCGGGCGGCGTGTGTCGGCCTGCTGGCGGAGTTGACTGCGGCGCGCTGAGCGCGGCTACGCCTTCAAACGATCCAGCAGGATCTGGCGCACCGCGCCCGCATCCGCCGAGCCACGCATCTGCTTGAGCACGGCGCCGATGAAGACGCCCAGCAGCTTCTGGTCACCCGCGCGGAACCGATCCGCCTCGCCGGGGAGCGCCGCCAGCACGGCGTCCACCGCGGCTTGGATCGCCGCGTGGTCGTCGACCTTGCCCAAGCCCAGCGTGCCAATCAGCGCGACGGGATCGCCGCCTTGCGCCACCAAGTGCGCGAGCAGCTGCTTGCCCGCCAGCACCGTGATCCGCCCGCCGTCCAGCAGCGCGACAAAATGGCCAAACGTCGCGCCATCCATCGGGATGTCCGCCAACGGCCGGCCCTTGCGCAGGCCTTCCAGATCGTTGAGGAACCAGCGGCTCAGCGAGCCTGGATTGGGATGCGCGCGCAGGGCCGCGTCAAAAAATGCCACGATGTCGGTCTCGTCCGTCAGCAGGTCAGCGATCTCGGCCTCGAGCCCCAGTGCCGCATAGCGGCCATACGCCGCAGCCAGCTCCGGCGTGCTCGCGCGCTTCTCAGCCCGCCATTCCGCGCGGTTCTTCTTCTGCGCCGTGTCCTTCTTGCCGTCGTCCTTCTTGGCTTCCTGCGGTTCTTTCCGGCGGTCCGGCCGACCTTCCGTGCGTCCCGGTGCCTTCGTCCACGTGTCGCGCAGGCCGATCACGCGGTTCCAGACCGGCTTGCCGGGCGCGGAATCGACCGGGTCGCTGTAGAAATAGCCCACGCGCATCAACTGCACGTGCGTCGCCGGCGGCAGCGCCGCAGCCGCGGGTTCCATTTGGCCCTGCAGCACCTGCAGCGCGTCCGGATTCATGTGCGGCAGGAAATCGCCATCGGCGTCCGGCTGCTCGACGGTAAACAGGCGATCATACAGGCGCAGTTCGCAGTCGATCGACGAAGACGCGTCGACCCAGTGCAGCGTCCCCGCCGGCTGCCGACCATCCTTGGCCTCGCCGCCACGCGACTCCAGATCGACAGTCCCCAGCAGGCCGACAATCTCCCCGTTCTCGCGGATGACCTCCGTGCACCGCACGAAGTAGGCGCCAAAAAGCCGCACTTCCTTGCCCACCGACAGGCGCTTCCAGTCGGCTGGCGGATTCTCAGAAAAATCCTCGCGTTCGATGAGGACTTCACGGCCAAACGGCACCTGGCGGGTCGCCGCTTCGCCGTTCTTCCACGGAATCTCCAGCAAATCCGTGTGGCCCAGCGGCCAGTTGGTCAATTGCAGGCTGAACGGCTGCAGCACGGCCATCGCCCGCGGCGCGCGCTTCTCCAGATCCTGGCGGACGCAGAATTCCAGCTTGCCAATGTCGACCAAGCTGTTGTTCTTGGCCACGCCGATCAGATCGGCAAAGTCGCGCAGCGCCTCAGGCGTCACGCCGCGCCGGCGCATGCCCGCGATCGTCGGCATCCGCGGATCGTCCCAACCATTGACGCGTTTGTCTTCCACAAGCTGCAACAACTTGCGCTTGGACATGACCGTGTAGCCCAAGCCCAGCCGCGCGAACTCGTACTGCCGCGGCCGCGGATTCCAGGCCTCGCCCTGCGGATGCCGCGTGTGGTCCAGCACCCAATCGTACAACTCGCGGTTGCTCTCAAATTCCAGGGTGCAGATCGAGTGCGTGATCCCTTCCAGCGCGTCTTCCAGCGGATGCGCGTAGTCATACATCGGGTAGATGCACCACTTGTCGCCCGTGCGGTGATGGTGCGCGTGGCGAATGCGGTACAGCAGCGGGTCGCGCATCAGCACATTGGGGTGCGTCATGTCGATCTTGGCGCGCAGGACGCACGTGCCGTCCACGAACACGCCGGCGCGCATCGCCTGGAACAGTTGGAGGTTCTCCGCGATGGCGCGCGTGCGGTGCGGGCTGTCGACGCCGTGACGCGTGAAATCGCCGCGGTTCAAGCGGATTTCCTCGACGTTCTGGTGGTCGATGTAGGCGTCGCCCTGGCGGATCAGCGCTTCAGCCGCGTCGTACATTTGGTCAAAATAGTCTGACGCGAAGCGCACTTCACCGGCCCATTCAAAGCCCAGCCACGCGACGTCCTTCTGGATCGCGTGGACATAGTCGATGTCCTCCTTCACCGGATTGGTGTCGTCCATCCGCAGGTTGCACGTGCCCGCGTAGTCGCGCGCGAGGCCAAAATTCAGGCAGATCGACTTGGCGTGACCGACGTGCAGGTAGCCGTTGGGCTCCGGCGGAAAGCGCGTCGCAACGCGGCTGACGCGGCCGGCAGCGAGGTCGGCATCGATGATTTCAGTCAGGAAATTGCTGCGGCGCGTAGTCATGGCGGCTCGATTCCCGGGCAAACGGGGCGGGGACGGGAGTGATCGCCGATTGGCGGGCTTTGGTCAAGGTTTGTTGCGCATCGCCGTTCGAATCAAGTTGTCACGATCCCGTCGCCGGCGCGCCGCGCACTGTGGGTCTCGGGGAGAAGCGTTTCGGCAGTTTCATCCTATTGTCACAATCGTTGCGGACACTGCGCCGGCCAACAACGGAGAACCTCGACATGAACTGCTTTATCCAGATGCACATGAAGAAGCTCGGACTCGCCGCGCTTTGCCTCATCCCCGCCCACGCTTTTGCGCAGGAGACGCCCGCGCCGACTGCCCCTGAGGCCCCGGCGGCTGTCGCACCTGCTCCTGCCCCGACGCCTGCGCCCGCGCCCGCACCTGCGGCCAAGCCGGCAGTCACGTCCAAGTGGGACAGCACGTTCTACGGCTTCATTGAAGCCGACACCATCTTCGATTCGACGCAGAGTTACAGCGACGCGCCGGGCAACGGTCTCATCCAAGGCAACACCAAGTATGCTGGCCAGAAGCCGCGCATGCAGTACTCCATCCGCAACTCGCGCATCGGCTACAAGATTGCCGCACCGGAATTTGGCGGCATCAAGCTTTCCGGCATCGCGGAAATGGACTTCCTCGGCAACCAGCCGGGCGATAGCAGCGTCTCGTCCAGCGCGGTCGGCGCGGACGGCAAGGCCGCAACCGAGTCCATCAGCCAGAGCGAGTCGTCGGTGTGGAACAACCCGGCGTTCCGCGCGCGCCACCTCGTCATGAAGGCGGAGAACCCGTACGTGGACCTGTGGTTCGGCCAGACGTGGAACCTGTTCGGCGGCCAGAGCGTCGTGCATCCGGCGAGCGTGTTCATTCAGGGTCTGCCGGGCCAGGTCTACGGCCGCACCGCGCAGATTCGCCTGCTGCACACGTTCAAGACCGACGCGGTCAACGTTGAAATCGCCGTGGCCGCTGCCCGTGCGCCGCAGCGCGATGCCGCGATGCCCGACCTGCAGGGCGCGCTGAAGGTGCAGTTGCCCAAGTGGAAGGGCGTGCACACGAACGGCTCGACCGGCACGGGCTTTGACCCGCTGACCGTCTCGGTGTCGGGCATTTACCGCACGCTGGACCTCTCGACCGACCCGACCGCGACCGCCAAGACGACAAACGGCTGGGGCATGTCGATCGACGCGTTCCTGCCGATCATCCCCGGCACGCCGGAAGATCGCTCCAACGCGCTGTCCGTCACCGCGTCGTACGTCATGGGCGCTGGCATTGCTGACATGTACTCGGGCATGAGCACGGGCGTCGCTGGCCCGGCCGGCGTGAGCATCGACAAGAACCTCGCGACGTTTGACGCCAACAAGAACCCGACGGCGGTCAAGCTGAACTCCATGCTGTTTGGCCTGCAGTACTACCTGCCCGGCAACAAGTTCTGGATCGCCGGCAACTTCTCCACGTGGGGATCGGACAACGCCAAGGACCTGGTCGCCCCGGCCAAGGCGCTCAAGAGCGGCCAGTTCTTCTCCGGCGCGGTCTTCTTCGACCCGACCCCGGCGTTCCGCCTCGGCGCGGAATTTGCCCAGACGACGACCAAGCTGGGCGACGACTCGAGCGCGACGAACAACCGCGGCCAGTTCTCCGCGTTCTACTTGTTCTAGGACGCGCCCTTCGACCTTTCGCGGTGGCGGCTTAGCCCCCGCGGCACACGCAATCAGGAGTTTTCCATGCAGACTTTCAAGAAGTTCCTCAGCGTCCTCGCCCTCAGCGCCACCTTGGCCCCGGCCGCCTACGCCGGCAACGTGACCGTCAAGGGCTCGGACACGATGGTCGTCCTCGGCCAGAAGTGGGCGGAGACCTACATGAAGAGCCACGCGGGCCAGACCGTCCAGGTCACCGGCGGCGGTTCCGGCACCGGCATCAGCGCGTTGACCAACGGCACGACCGACATCGCCGAATCCTCGCGCTCCATGAAGGACGCGGAGAAGGCAGCGGTGCAGGCCAAGTTCAACCAGGCGGCGACGGAGTTCGTCGTGGCCCGCGACGGCGTGACGGTGTACGTGCACAAGTCCAATCCGCTCAATGAGTTGACCATGGACCAGATCAAGCAGATTTACACCGGCAAGGTCGAGAACTGGAAGGAAGTCGGCGGCCCGGACGCGAAGATCACGCTGTATTCACGTGAGAACAACTCCGGCACGTATGTGTTCTTCAAGGAACACGTGCTGGCCAACGCCGACTTTGCCGCGCGCGCACAGACGCTCCCGGGCACGGCGGCGGTGGTCAACGCGGTGGCGCGGGACAAGAACGGCGTGGGCTACGGCGGCGCGGCGTATGCCAAGAACATCAAGCCGTTGAAAGTGAAGAAGGACGCGGCGAGCGTGGGCATCGCGCCGTCGGCCGCGACGGTCAAGGATGGCTCGTACGCCCTGGCGCGCGCGCTGTTCTTCTACACCCGCGGCGCGCCGGCGGGGGACGTCAAGGCGTTCATCGACTGGGTTGCCGGCAAGGATGGCCAGAAAGTGGTGACGGAAGTCGGGTATTTCCCGGCCAAGTAGTCGCAGCGAGAAGCAAAGGCAGCACGGCGGGCGGTCGGACTTGTGAGGGTCCGGTCGCCCGCTGGCCGTTTTGCCGGTCGGACGCGCTGACGTGCACCGGCGGCGGTGCTTCACCCTTGAAGGTGCCAAAAAGTCGGTCGCTGAGCGTCAGCAGCACGCAGTAATT
This sequence comes from uncultured Myxococcales bacterium, assembly GCA_903842345.1. Taxonomy (GTDB): domain Bacteria; phylum Myxococcota_A; class UBA9042; order UBA9042; family UBA9042; genus CAIYBN01. The sequence goes on along the minus strand of CAIMLR010000012.1, from coordinate 2,906 downwards.
CCAGGCTTTCTTGGTGCGCTCGTGGTGATGCTCGTGCATCGGCGCCGAGGCAAACAGCCACTTGGGATAGCCGGGAATGTCGTAGCCGCAATGCGTGACCATCGTGACGAACGTGTTGAGCGACGCGTACGCCGCGAACACCAGCGGGTGAACGCCGACCAGGAACGGATAGAGGTAGAAAGCGACAAACACACAAGCGGACTCGACCGGATGGACGTAGAAGCCGCTCCAGACCGACAGCGGACGCGCAACCTGATGGTGGACGCGATGGACGTGTCGGAAGATCGCCCGGCTGCGATGCTCCAGGCGGTGCCACCAGTAGGACAGGAAGTCGCCGATGAGCAGGCAGAGCGCCATGTCGCGCAGGAACTCGAACGCGCCGGGCGCATGGATGGGCACGGGCGCGCGCGCGGCGAGGGGCAGCCACTTGAGGAGGGCAAAGACCACGACGTACCCAGGCAGGGTGATGGCCATGTACAGCGCGGCGTCCTTGAGGGCGACGTGCCGGGTCACGAACACATCCACCAAGGAGAAGCCGACGCCCGCGAGCACGACAGTCGTGAGGATCGGCGCGGTAAACAGCAGCGGATGCCCGAGAAGGTCCGCGCCGACGTGGCGCAGCAGGAAGTCCCAAAGTGACTGCATGGCGACCGTCCATTGCGCCCGCTCCCGCAGCCAGCAGGCCGCAGCGCTTGGCGCGTCTGGACCGGAATGGCCGCAGAACGGTGCGCGATTGCGTCTCCGTGATCCGCGATTATTGGCAATCTAGGTGCCTGGCGCGGCTCGTCAATCGGGCGTGACTGGACCGACGCCCGGAAGGTCACGCCGTTGCGCTGCGGCGCCAATCACAGTTTCTGCGTGCACGTCCCCACGCCGCAGGTGCACGTCGTCACGCAGTTGCTGGGCGGCAAGCAGGACGTCAAGCCGGTGCCCGGATCCTTGGTGCAGACCGCCGCGTCGCACTTGACGCTGCACATCGGGTTGGCGCAGTCGACCTGACACGTCGCCTCGCCCGGGCACGCCGCTTCAACAGTCGACGAACATTTGATTTCGCATTCCGGCTTGGCGCAGACGACGCTCCAGTTCTTTGGCGTCACGCTGCCGTCGGTGCCGCAGAGTTGTCCCACGATGTTGGGGATCTCGAGCAGGTTGGAGACCGACGCGGCCTCGCACGTCGGCGCGATGGCGGGATCATCGTTGTTGAGCCAGGAGCAGGTGACCGGCTTGCACGTCGTGGTGCAGGCCGGCGTCTTGATGAAACAGCCAAACACGCTGCCACACGGGCCATCGCCGATGACGCTGTTGCACTTGGCAGCGCATTTTGCCTCGCCGCACGTCGCCTCGCACGTGGGGCACGCGTCGTTGGCGCAGACCTTGTTGGCGCAGTTCAAGCTGCACGACGGCGGTTCGCAGATCGGGAAACATTGGACCTGCGGCGGCGGCAATGTGCAGGTCACGGCCTTTTTCGCGCTGCCGCAACTGCACACTGGTGGCGCACACTTGTAGGTGCTCCCGGCGAGGACGCAGGTGGCCGGATCGACCGGCTCGCAGACAGGCGTGCAATCCGTCGCCGGGCAAACCGGCTTCAGGTCGCTGGCACCGAGCGCGGCCGCGTTGCATGACAGCGCTGTGCACGCGGGGGCGTTTGGCGCGGGTGCGCTGAAACAACCGCCCAACGCGCTGCAGCCGTCGGACGTGCATGGGTCGTTGTCGTCGCACAGGATTGCCGTGCCGATGCAAGCGCTGGCGGCACACGCGTCGCCGCTCGTGCACGCGTTGCCGTCGTCACAAGCGCCGCTGGCCGCGCTGTGGGTGCAGCCAGACGCCAGGTCGCACGCGTCTGCCGTGCAGCTGTTGCCGTCGTCACAGCCCAGCGCGACGCCCTTGCATGTGCCCGCGGCGCACGCGTCCCCGGTGGTACAGGCGTCGCCGTCGGTACAGATCCCCGTCGCGGCGGTGTGCGTGCAGCCCGCCGCCAGGTCGCAGCTGTCCTCCGTGCAGACTTCGCCGTCGTCGCATTTGACCGCGCTGCCGCCAACGCAGCTCCCGCCCTTGCAGGCATCGCCGGTCGTGCAGGCATTGCCGTCGTCGCATGCACCAGTCTTGAGCGCGAAGCTGCACTTGCCAGAAACGCACGTTCCGGTGACGCACGCCGTCGGGACGGTGCACGCGCTGTCGTCGGAGCAACCCACTGGCACGTCCAGCGTCGCGGTGTCCACAGGCGCGCTATCCAGCGTCGCGGTGTCCACAGGCGCGGTGTCCAGCGTCGCAGTGTCCACAGGCGCGGTGTCCACAGGCGCGGTGTCCACGGGCCCGGTGTCCGCTTGGCCCGAATCCGCCAGCCCTGTGTCCGCCGCGATGTCGTCGGCATCTGCGGTCTTGCCGCCCGGGCCACAAGCGGCCAGGAAGGAGACGCCAACCAGCGCAGCGATCAACCAACAGGAGCGTTCAGTGCGAGCGAGCTTCATTGGACTCCGTGTCGTTTCATGCACCGTGGCGGGGCTGGCCGCCATTTGGCAGTCGCTCGCGGCGCGGTAGCTTCGGGGGGATGGCGTGGCCAGCAAATCTGGCGGCACGAGGGTGCGCGCAGTGTGCCGATTCGGCCGGGCCAGCGTCAAGTCCGCGCGCGACTTGTCTGGCGGCGCTTCGGTGGTTGTTTCCCCAGCCGGCCAACCGCACCACCCCGCATGGCATGAACGCACCACGGCAAATTGGCCTGTCGATGCCCGCAAATTGGCCCGTTCGGTCAATGTTGCGGGCAGGCTTCCGGACGTACCTTTGTATCAGGAAGTCCGCTGGAGGCCGCCACAGAGGCAGCACCACCCAAGCGGCAGAAACACTCGGAGGCCCGTCATGGATACCAACTACACCGCTCAGCTTGCTCTCTCGATGCTCTTCTTCGCGCC
>CAIMLR010000011.1 GCA_903842345.1 uncultured Myxococcales bacterium | reverse complement strand
TCACCCGCACGCTTCCGCCGCTGCTCCTTGCCCTCTGGCTCCTGGGCGCGGCAGCGTGTTCGCCGCGGGCTGGCGTGACCGAGGACGGCGACGTGGTCGCCGATGGCGAGCTGAGTGACTTTGCGGCCGCTGAGGTCGTGGTGGACATTGAGCTGGACGGCACCGATTCGCTTTCTGACGTCGTCGACGCCCCGGATGCGCACGATGCCGATGGTGGCGATGTCCCGGACAGCCAAGACATCCCGTACTGGATCGCCCACAACATCGACATCGCCGGGCTTGGCACGGTCACCAGCGGCGGCGAATGCGACATGTACCTGAAGGTCAAGCCAGGCGATCCGCCCAAGGGTCCGGCTTGTGCGAACGCGTGCCCGGCGCCGTACCCGTGTACGTGTGGGACGTGTCCGTGGATCGAGACGCCGCTGATGAACAAGCCGCGGTCGGGGGGAAAGGCGATTTGGACCGGGGAGGAGGTGCTGGTGTTTGGTGGGGCGGACCAGTCGGGAGTTGGTGGTGCGTCGCCGTCGACGCTAACGGCCGAGCGGTGGAAGCCGAGTGGCGGCTCCGGTTTTGAGTTGATCGACTTGCCTGATTTCGTGACCCCAGTGGTCGGCGGATCGAGCACATGGGTGCAGCCATTCTGGACCGGCACGCAGTCGCTGGTCATCACGGACGACCATCAGTTCACTATCGACCCGAAGACGAACCTGGTGACCGAGTTGCCATTGGCCCCGGCTCATGTCGGTAACCCGGGCGCGATGGTGTGGGCTGGCGACAAGCTCTTCTGGTGGGGGTGGGACCGCGCGACGGTCGACAAGGGCCTTTACCCCACACCGCGCCTCATAACCTGGCAGGCCTCGGGTGGATGGCAGGATGTCCCATTCCCCTCAGATTTCCTCGTTGCGTCGGCGGCGGAGCCCAGTTGCCTGACGCAGATGGATGGCGATGTCTTCGTCTTCGACCCGACCAACCCACGCAATCCCGCGAGCGGCCTCGACGCCGCAAAGCCGTTGATGTTGCGTTATCGAGCGGCGACCAAAGTTTGGGAGGCGTTGCCGCAAACCATGTTGGCGGCGGCACGCTGCAATTCTGACGGCACAGAAGGCGCAATCCTCTTCCAATCCTTCCCCGACGGCATCGCCTTCATCCCCAACATCGGCACCAAGGTCGGCGGGATGCTGCAGACGACCGGCGAGGTCTGGTGGAAGGCCACCGGCAAGTGGACGACGATGGCGACCCCGCCGATTCTACACGACCGGGCCCCGAGCCTCGCACTCTGGGACGGCACCAGGTTCCTGATGGCGACGACCCGTTTCGATGATCCAGCGACGGGTCCTCTGCCCGGCGACGCACTTTGGACGACCGAGCCCACGTCATGGCCACTAAGCTATGATCCGTATGTGGATCAATTTTCTTACACCACGAGCATCGGCTTTCCCAAGCACGACCGCAACTTGATGGCCTGGGCATGGACCGGGAGCGAGTTGTTCGCGCTCGGCGGCGGCAATGGCGTAGGCATGGGAACGTTCCACCGGGACGGTGTCCGTCTCTACTTCCCGCTCCAATGATCCAGACAGGAGGCCCCATGCATCGCATGCAGCTCGTTTTCGTGCTCCTGTCGCTGACCGCGCTCGCCGCCGCACCCGCGACCGCCGACACGCAGAGCGCGATGTACCCGTGGCAGTTGCTCTCAGGCGGCTACGACTCCTCGGTCAATGACGGACGGATTCTTGGCTACCCGCAGCCCGCAGTGCCGCTCGGGCCAGGCTTCTTCAACCTGGTCGAGAACTCGATCATGACGATGACGGCCGACAACGGCGGATTCTCGCGCTCCGCCGCACCATGGCCCTGTGGCGGCTTGCCTTGGTATCTCTTGCTCACCTGTGAGGTGGCGCCCCAAGGCGCTGGCGACCGGTGGGAGAACAGCAACGGCGGCCGTGGCTTCACGAATTCCTACTGCGGGGGCTATGGTGACGACTGCGCCGGCTTGGCCTCGGCCACCCTCGGCGCCATCCTCGCCGGACCGCCGAGCGTGATGGACAACGCCTTGCCCAACTATTCGCCGAACGATATCGCGAGCGGCGGCTGGCCGGATAGTTTGCTGGACTGGGTTCGCAACACGAATGGCGCTGGTTTTCCCATCTGCATCGCGCCGGCGGGCTTGCCGGATGCGCAGGTGAACGACTGCGCGCCGGGCATGACCTACCGCACCGGCCTGACGCACCTGTTTGCCTCGCCAGACGCGGGTCGCCAATGGTACCCATTTGCTTCGTCTTGTGGCTTGGCTTGGGAGGCAGGGGCCGACCACATCGCGGTCGATCCGGGCCTCCCCGGCCACATCGTGACGGCGCGCGCAGCGGAAGCGAGTGGCTGCACCGGGCAATACCAAGTTCCACCGCCAGAATGCGCGCAACGGCGGATCGCCTGGACGCTGGACGTCAGCAGCCAGATCCAGAAGTCGATCGAGGCGACGGCGCTCAATGCGACCGATACGACGCACGCTGTCGATCTCGCGGGCGGCGAAGACATGAGCAATCCGCACGCGGGCTGGCGGTATGCGGCGCTCGGGCACCTGGCACTGAGCAACCAGAATGGCGTGTGTGACGTGGCGCACGCCGGGATTCAGGCGAACTGCCAAGCAGAGGCGACGGATCCTGCCAACAAGTACTGTCACGCTGTGGAAGCACCGGCCGATGCGAGCCATGAGCGGTTCTGCCCGAATTACGCAGAGGACCAATGTTCCTGCAAAGACGATGCGCACAATGCCATCACGCAAGCCAACTGCACTTTCCCGGAAGTCGCCTCCCTCGCCATCGACCCGCGCAACGGCCAGGTCTACGCGCCCAGCAACACCGGGCTGCTCTTCTCACCCGACGGCGGCCGGAAGTGGCGGCGGCATGGGCACAGTCTCTACACACAATACGGCTGGTGGCAGTACGCCGGCGTGCCGACCAGCACCTCCGAACCGTGGCCCTATGAAACTGCGCCGGCCGTTTTGGATGCAGACACGGATCCGGGCGTGACGATCCTGACAATGCAGGGCATGGGCACCTTTTGGTCGGCGATTCCTGGCACCCCAGCCGTTCTCGACCTCAATGGGCAGCCAGAACTGATCCACCATATGGGTCGCGTCGCTTTCGCTTCTGCGCCATGCGAGAGCGGGCCACTTGCCGGAGAGCCGCCGCTATTCCACGACCCTATGGGCTCCGACAGGCCAAGGGTCCGGGTCACAGCGGTACTTGCCGCGACCTGGCAGGACCCAATTGGCCCGACGCTTATGCACAGCGGCGTGTTTGTGGCGCGGGCCGACAGTTGTTCGGATGCGGCGGGCAAGGCCCCGCTGGTGTTTCGGGATGCCGCGAACTTGATGCCCGCAAGCGCCGATGCCCATGCCCCGGTGGCGCGGTCCAAATCGACGCAATCCTGAGCGTCCGCGGTGCTGTCGGCCCCTGACCCATTGGCGCCGGAATCGGGCCATCCGCCTCCACCGCTCCCATTTCCCTGCCCGCCCCATCGCAAAATTTGACAACAAAAACAGCCGATCCACCCTCCACTCGGGCAATCTCGCCCTGTTCCATGGAGGCACTCGTGACACCTGATTCCATGTATCCTTCAACGCAAGTTTCCCTCACTGACATCACGCCCGCGCAGCCGGCGCCGGTCCCCAGCACCGCGCCCACGCCGCGCAAGTCGCAGCCGCACGGCGCACTGCAAGCGTCCAAGCGCGCGGCGGGGCGGCTGAATAAGCTGCTGGCGGGCGCCAAGAAGTGGAAGCAGGACGGGTTTCTCAAAGGTCCGCTCTCCTACAGCGCGTTGACCGCGCTCGGCGCGGATTTTGCTGACGCGTGTACCGCGGCGGACCAGTCGCTCGTCGGTCGCAAGAACGCGGGCGCAGACGCGACGGCGCTGCTGCTGCACGCGGACGGCATTGTCGCCGCCGTGCAGGATTATGCCGACGTCTTTTACGCGTACGGCACGACGGGGCGCTCGCTCTTCTATGCCGTGGGCGGCAAGGCGAGCACGGCAGACGAGCTCGACGCGTGCATCCGCGGCGTGGACGCGGACCGGACGGATGCCAAGGACGCGGCGGGCAAGGTCGTCCCGGCGCCGCACCTGATCCCGGTGGTGCCGGAGACCGACCTGCCGATGCTCAAGAAGCTCGTCACCCAGGTCCGCGCGGCGCTCGCGGCGGCGACCGTGGAGATGGACGGGCGGACGGCGATGACCACGCGGCGGGACGCGCTGGGCCAGCAGATTCGCCGCGCGACGCCGCTGGTGGAGAAGCTGGTGCGGCGGCTGAACAAGGAGACGCCGGCGCGGCTGGCGGATTTTGGCGTGAAGCCGCGGTAGGGCGGGGCGGCGTCGGGCGCGGGCTTGCTGCGTCCGCGGCAGAAGTCGGGAAAGTGCGAATACCTCCTGATGGCCGAGGTGCCGTCAGGGGTGTCCCATGCCTGCCGCCAAGCTTGTCTACAAACGCCGTGAACCGGAGCGGACGGATCTCCACCGCCTCGTGCGCACGTGGTTTCCCTCGATCCCCGGCATGCTGACCGAGCGCTTTGGCCCGCGCGCCAAGCTCGCCAAGTTCCAGACGCAGGCGGTCGAGCGATATGTGGACTGCGGCCAGCTGGGCAATGGTTTCTGGCGCTTCAATAGGCTGAATTATCAGGGCTTGTGTGTTGCCGTGACCGCCCCGGAGTGAACTCTGAAGATCTATCACATCGCCCGCCCACACTTTTCTTGCCACCGGGGCGCACATGTGATCTACAGTGTTCATGCGCACTTCGAACACACTTCCGCCCCTGTCCGACGAGTTCCAGCAGATTGAGCTTGGCGACAAGC
>CAIMLR010000010.1 GCA_903842345.1 uncultured Myxococcales bacterium | reverse complement strand
GGCGCATTCGCGCTCCCGGCATTGTTCAATCCCCTCGACTCCATCATCGCACCTCCCGTTGACCGCGTTAGATCACGCGGCGCGGCGGAGGTCAAGTTGCTGAACGAAATGGGTAATCACTCGTTGTGCGGGATCTTCAGATCGCAAACCCGGTGGGCGCGCTCGGCCTGCACTCGGACCGTACTGGAGAAGAACGCGTTCTGGCGTTTGGCGACGGCGAAGAGGGTCTGGCCAGCCACCATGAGAGCGGCCCCGGCAATCGTGACGGCGATGGGCACGGGGCCCGACCAGCCAAAGCGACCTGAGTCCAACCCTGCGACAACGAAGGTGATGATGTTGACGAGGAACATGGCGCCGAGCAAGCGACGGTCCCAGGTCTGACCGGCGTTCGCCTCGCGTGCGCGATTTGCCGTGATCTCGGAGCCCGCCGGCACGAGGACGTGGCTCAAGGTTGCGCCCACCAAAGCGAGGACGACGTAGAGGATGCCCTGCCAGTAGGCAGGTCTTCCGGCGCCGAGAAAGACGAGGCCCGCGTAGACCAGGATTCCGACGTAGCTCGCGATGACTGCTTTGGTCCTGCTCATAACACCCCCCAGCCCACACACGACAAAACGCCGCAAGATCCGCCGAGGCCTAGGGCTCCAGCGACCCGGTCGCCTCCTGCGGCAACGGTTCCCCCTCACGCTCATCGGCGCGTTCATCGCGATCGAGCAGCAGGGAAAGCGTCAGGTAGCCCGCCGCCGTCTCGCCGCCCATGAGGCGCAAGCCAAAGCCGATGCGGTCGGACAGATTGCCGCCGACGTCCAGACCCACGACGGCCTTGCCGTTGGCCACATCGAGGGTGTCGCGCGGAAAAACGGACAGCAGCGGCGCCGCGACGGCGACGTAGGGATGCAGCGTGATGCTGTCGATGCGAAAACCCACGCCGGCCGCGGCCATGCGCGGGTCGCTGGTCGGCGAGACCGAGCCGAGTTGCGCCTCGCCCCAGACGAGTGAGAGGTCGCCGCCGCGCACCGCAAAATACGGGATCGGCGTGGGGCGCGTGCCGCCCAGCGAGAGGCCCAGGTCGCTCGCCCACCAGCGGCCATGCCAGCCGACCCATCCGCCGCCAAGCACGTTCCAGTGGGTGTCGCCGACCGCGACGTTTGGCACATTCTGCGCGGCCACCAGCGTCTCCCGCTGTGCACCGACATTGCCGCCCAGCGCCAGGCCGTTCTCCCGCTCGTGCCGCACCGCGAGTGTACCCTGAGCCAGGTCGACCACCTGACGCTGATTGGAGCACGTCGCCTGATAGTCCGCGCGTGTGTAGCCGCCTGAGAGATCCAACGACGTCTGCGTGCGCTGACCCGGCAAGGTCGCACACGCGAGACAGAAGAGGGTTGCCAGCAGGACTTGAAGCCGCTTCATGCCGTGACAATGCGGCGTTTGGGCCGGAAAGGCAAGGGTGGGTGGCGCCTTTTGACTTCCGGAACAGCGACGTTTGCCGGCCCGGGGCTCCGGTGCTACCGTCGTTCCACGGAGGTCTCTCAGATGCGCCGGTTCGGTCTCGCGATTCTCGTCATGGCGCTCAGCTGCGCGCCCGACCGGCCCTCGCTTGTCGGCGACTTGGCCGACGCGGCCGCGACCGCGGGTGCCGATGTGCGACTGAGCGCGGACACGGGTGGCGACCTGCCTCCCGTTGCCGATGTCCACGACGCCCCGGGCGGGCAACCCGACGTTGGGGCCGATGTGCAGTCAGAGGTGGCGCCCGACAGTTTCACCATGACCTGCGGCGACGGCGTCTGCAACGGTGAGGAGTCCGCGCCAAGTTGTCCCGAGGATTGCGCATTTCTGGCGAGTCGCTACGCCGGACTGTGCGCGCAGCCCGGTTCGTGGTCCACATGTCCTGTGGGTTACGTCTGCATCGCAAAAAGCTCCGCGGCGGGTGACAACGTCTGCGTCGCCGACTTTGAAACCTGGCCGACGCTGCCAGCCGTACACCCAGCCAGCGATTTTGCCGAATTTGCCGACTACGTCCTGGACAAGAAGACCGGATTGTCGTGGGCCAAACCGTATCTTGCAGTCGACTCCACAACCGACTTGGCGGTGTGCGCCACGAGAACCTACGGCAATTTCGTCGACTGGCGGCTGCCGACTGAAGCGGAATTGCTGTCACTGGTCGACTATGCCGCCTATGCGCCGGCGAGTTCGGCGCCCAACTTGTCCTGGCCACCATGGCCTGATCCGGCGTTCTACCAAGGGCATTTTCTGTCGGGAACCCCGGCCCTGAAGTCAGGTTCCGGCTACGGCTGGGGCGTGGATCTGCAATATGACGGTGCTGCGTCGGGGAATGACGGACCCTTGGGCTGGGGCTACGTCCGCTGCGTCCGCGCAGACGGGCCATCTGCGGCGGGTGTCGGCAGCCGTTTTGCGGTCGGCGCCGATGGCGCAACCTTCCTCGATCGCTTGTCCGGATTGCACTGGCAGCGCCAGGCCGGAACGACCAGTCCTTGGTCGGAGGCGAAGTCAGCTTGTGACCAGAATACCGCCGGCCTACCGGGCACCGGGTGGCGGCTCCCCACGGCCACGGAGTTGCGCAATCTGGCGGACCGACAGAGCACCGCGAGCTACGGTCCGGTGCTCGGTCTGAGCGCCGCGGTGCCGAACTGGGGAGGTTGGACGTCCACGCCGGCTTGGGTTGAATCGTTCAAGAGCAACGGACAGTGCTGCGACTGGAGCAACTCCGCGACCGTCTGGAACTTTGATTGCGCGCCCGACGGCCAAAACTTTTCGGAGAATGTGGCGAATTGGAATTGGCGGCGGTGCGTCCGGTAGGCCTCTACTCCGTCCGGCGCCTCCGGGACCTCGTTCTCGCCGGCCAACCGCGACTTGACCTGACCCAGGTGGCGCGCACAATGGTTGCGCAGCTTTGGTTCAGGAGAACTCCATGCGAATACGCCATTCTTTTCCTGCGGTCGCCGCGCTGTTGGCTCTCGCCGCCTGTGCGGGATCACCGGCGGCGTTGCCTGAAGGCGATGACGTGGATGTCTCAGCGCTCGACTCGCTCGCGGCACCTGACGCGGCCGATGCGGCGCCAGGGCCGGACACCGTGGCTCCCGACGCCGCGGCGGCTGACGTCGCTTGCGACCTTGGCAACCCGCCGTCCACGTGCTGCGGCTGGCACACGATTTGCCAGACGGTCTCCGGATGCGCCAGCGGCAATGCCAAAGCGGACTGCCCGCCCAACCAAGTCTGCGAGATGGCCAACGGCGCAGCGCAATGCGCCCCGCCCAAATGCGCCCTGAGCTGTTACAAATCGCCCGGGAGCTACTGCGACACGAGCAACGGTTCAACGCAATGCGTCGTCGGCACGCAGGTTTGGCCACCGCAGGATGTGCAATTCGTCTACAAGTTCTGGGTCGAAGACAAGTCCTTGGCGTGCGACCTGACGGGTGACGGCAAGCCGGACAACGTGCTGGCGGGCGCTTCCAGCCTCATTGGCAGCAACCTGCAGGACGCGGTCAACAAAGGCACGATGATCTTCCTGTTGCAGGCGAGCATCTGGGACACGAGTGGCAAGCCGTTTGTGATCGGCGTCCTGCAAGGCGACGCCGATCCGGTCGAACTGGCCAACGCCGCGACGCCGCACCTCACAGCGCGGGACGTTTCATTCGACCTGCCGAGCTGTACCGCGGCAGGCTGTCCGGCGCAGGTCTCGTTCGTTGTCTCGCAATCGGGCACGCAGTTGACGGGGACGGAGAATCCCGCGGTCGATCTGCCTGCGTTCCTCCCAGCGGCGCCATCCAAGATGCGGTGGGCGGCGACTGTCGCTGCGGACGGCGAGCTGACCGGCCATGTCTGTGGCGCGCTGCGGCAGGACAAACTGGCGGATGTGTACTTGGCGATGACCGGGCAGGCGATGCCGCCAGATTCCGGTGGCAAGACGCTCTTCAAGCTCGATGTGGATACCGACGGCGATGGCGTTCTCGACGCGTTCTCGTTCGCCTTCGCCTTCAAGACCAAGCGCGCGTTCGTGACGGGCATGACGACGCCCAAGACGCCTTGAGCAACGCGGCGCAGCAGCGGCGGGCTGTGATGGCGCGCGGCTCGGCCTTCGCACGGCGCCGATCCGCATGACCATGAAGCGCCGCTCACCCGCCCGCTACAACCCTTTGATCCCCGCATCGAATCGCATGAGACCACGCGCGCTCGGAGCAGTGAAGGGCGGTACCGCGAGGAGCGCGAGGTAGAGCTGCGTCCCGCCGAACGCGCCCTTGCCGAAGACGGGGTTGGCGAAGACGCGGTCGTTGGCGGTCAAGAACTTCACCAGCTTCGTGTCGCCCTTGGCCAGCACCCAAACTGTGGATTCGGTCAGGGCGAAGTCGGCTTCCTGGTCGAAGATGACGTACAAGTTCCCTTCGGAATCAAACGTCAGGCCGTCGCCGAAAAGGCCTTTGTTGACGGCGATGTCCGTGCGCTTTCCGAATCCTGTCGCGGTCAGTTGGAAGCGGTACAAGCCGGAGATTGGCGCTTCAGGGCCAACGCCCTTGGACTGACAGAGCAGCCCGGTGTTTTCGGTGGTGACCCAGAGCGACTTGCCGTCGGGGTCCAACGCGACCCCGTTGGCGCCGCCTTCCTTGGCGAGGTCGAACTTGGCGACGTCCATGACCTTGCCATCCTGGACGAAGAGCACTTCGCCCAGGCAAGAGTCGGTGAAATAGACGCTCTTGCCGTCGTTCGTCACGACGTCATTGGGCATCGCGAGGTTCTGCGTGCCGTCGCTGCTGACAACCGTCGTCACCTCGCCAGCCGGCGAGACGCTGCGCAACGCCGGTCCCTTGCTGTCGGCGACCCAGAGCCTGCCGGTCTTGTCGTAGAAGAGGCCGAGCGGCGCCACGAGCGGATCGCCGGTCAGCTTCATGGCGGACGACTTGCCGTCGGGGCCAACCTGGATCAGGCCTCCCGGCACGCCCATCGTCAGCTTGCCATTGGGGGCGAACGCGCAGTCCTCGGTCGAGCCGTCGTTCTTCTGCGCAGTCAAGAAGTCGTTGACATCGCCAAAGGATTCGGTCGCGTAGGGCGTGGCCAGGGTGGCGCGGACGGTGGTGAGCCAGGTGGGCTGAATCGAGTCACCGGTGGAATAGTAGCTGACGGGACCATACCCTTGGACCGTGTTGATGACGGGCGCCTTGCCCAGCGTCCAGCTCGTGTGCGTGTCGTCAATCGTCGTCAGTGAACCGCCGCCTGAGCGCAGCATGAAGGTCGACGCCGGACACGTCGCCAGCGTGACGGTGGTTCCTGCTGGAAGTTCGGTGGAATCAAACGCTGGGCCACAGGCGTCCGCGCCACTGTCGGAACCGGCGTCGACGACGACATCGGCTGCGGGTGAGCTTCCGCAACCGATGAGGTGGCAAGCAAGAAACAGGCAAGACCAGCGCATGGAGACCTCCGTTGCGCGGTAGTTTCGCATGGCATTGGGCGGTTGTCTCGTCGCGGTGACGTGGGAGACCGGGCGTTCGCGGATGCGCGGCAAGTGGGCAGTCAGACCGGCGCTGACCTGCGCGCGGGAGAACATGCCGGTGCACGCATGCCGGCTACTTCGCCGTCGCCTCACCCGCGAGAATCGCCGCGTTCTTCATGATGAGCTCGGAGTCCGCCGATGAGAGCGGCAGTTGGAATGTAGCGTCGCCGACGGTCAGCTTGACGGCGGTCAGCGGTGCATGGGCAAACTTCAGGAATTCCTCACGCGTTGGCGCGAACAGGACCATCCACTGCGTGAAAATCTCGTACTGGTTCGCGTTGGCAACCGGCTTGGCGTCATTGCTTGCCGCCAGCGTCACCGTTTCATCGCCGAGCTTGAAGAGGCTCTTGTCGCCTATCGCGCCCAAGGTGCGCGCCTGCCCGCGCATGACGGTGAGGACCTGGATGCTGAACTTGCCGCCGCCCTCTGACATGCCGACCGCGGTGAAGTGGCCATCGTCCAGGTAGCGGGCGAACGCGCGCTGCGGGCCGTTGAACGGATCCTGGACGGTCTTGATGGCGCCGTTGGCCGCGCAGCCGGTGGCGAGGCTGGCAAAGGCGATGAGGGCGAGCGTGGAAATGGGCCGGAAGAACATGGCGAGGCTCCGCGGTGAGGTGGCCGAAAGTCTGACGCCCGCTCGGAAGGCCGTCAAGGCGGGCAGAGCGCAGGCTTTGCGGCTTGACCGGGAGCTGCGCGGAGCAGCCGCTGCAAAAAGCAACCGCGTCGCCATGCCCACACCGCAGGGTCGAGCAGAGCGAGCCATTCGCCGCCGCACTGGGACGGCATGGCAAAAAACTTGGCACATCCCCAAAACCTGCCTTAGGCTTTTCCCGCGCAGTTCCGCGCTCATAAAACTGAGGCAAATCATGGCGACAACCTCCGGACTTCCAGAAAAGACCCTCTATCTCCGTGGCCAGCAGTGGTTCGATGTACTCGGCGACAAGACGCCTGAGACTGTGTTCGCGCTGGCTGAGCTCGACGCCCGCGGCTATGGCTCAGCGGGTGCGAAGGCGGGGCAGCCGCCCACGGAGGCGCAGCGCGGGCACATCCTGTTCCTCGCGTTTGGTGCGACCCTGTCGGGCAAGGCGCAGGCTGGGATGGTGCGGTCTGTGGAGGTGCTGACGGAGGACGCGGCGGAGCGGGCGTTGCGCCTGTGGCTGCGCCGCGTGCATGCGGAGATTGCCGGGATTCGCCGGGAGGAAGCCTCGCCCGCACTGCTGAGCCTCCCGACCTTGGGGGAGCTGGATCGCGTCGCAGGGCTGGACAGCTCGACGCGGGCGCAACTCGACTTTCTCGCGGTGACGACCGTGCAGGCGGAGCTGGCGCCGTATCATCTGGGTGCGGCGGACCGGGCCAAGGGCAAGCAGCTCTATGACGCCTGGCTGGCGGCGCGCGCCAAAGCCCTGGGTGCGCGCGGGAGCGAGGGGACCGCCAAGAAAGACAAGCGTGCGGCGCGGGAAGCGTTTGACGGCTGGCTGAACAAATGGTGGGCAATTGCCGGCGCGCGCCTGGCGCAGAAGCCGCAGATCCTCGCGGCGATGGGCGTGGAGTCGCGCCGCAAGGCGGCGGCCAAGGCGGTGGCGGCGACGGCGATGGTGGGGTGAGGGCGTGGACGGCGGGACGGGCACGCGGCGGACCGGAGGGGAGTCTCCGGCGTCACGTGCTCCCCGCACCGCGCTCCATCCAGACACTTCCCGCCCGGGCTGCGGTCGCGTCCAAGGTCTCGGCGACGGGGGGCTTGCCGGATTCAGCACTGACTTGGCTAACAAAACATGGGCTTGAGGGTAATTGCTGACGTCCCGGAGTAAACTCTGAAGATCTATCACATCGCCCGCCCACACTTTTCTTGCCACCGGGGCGCACATGTGATCTACAGTGTTCATGCGCACTTCGAACACACTTCCGCCCCTGTCCGACGAGTTCCAGCAGATTGAGCTTGGCGACAAGC
>CAIMLR010000009.1 GCA_903842345.1 uncultured Myxococcales bacterium | reverse complement strand
GTGTCGATGATCGACAATCTCGACGCCCGCATGGGCATGGTCCAGCGCGCGCTGCGCCAGGCCGCCGCGGGCGAGGAGTTTTCCGAGAAACTCCCCGGCCTCAACACCGCGCTGCTGACCAAGAAGCCGGCCCCGTGAAGTCAGCCATAGTCAATACCCGCAACCTGACCCCATTCGGTTCACCCCGCAAACCACCCGGCAAAGCTCACTTCAACTTAGGCTGATAACACTGTCAGACGGTAAAATTAACCCCCGTATAAAATGAAATCATCAGACTTGTTTGCACTCGCAGTAAGAATCGTCGGCTTGATCAGCCTCCTTTACATGATCGGAAGTGCGTTGATGCTGTTTGGCGCCAGCATACCCTTCTTTTTGGTCCTCAAGGAGATCATCTGGTTGCTGGTTTCAATCTATCTGCTGCGCGGGGCGCCGCACGTCGTCCGCTTCGCGTATCCCGAGCGCACTGAATAAAAAAGAGGGATAAGCCTGACCCGGCGACCAGAGCCAACGCGCCCATCCGTCACGCCGCTGGCTGGCCGCCTTCTGCCGGCCGGCAGAAGGCCAGCTGCTCGCGTGGCTCATCCATGATATTCAGCACAAGAGAGTGATGCTTGGACGATTTGGAGGTCACATGAATAAGGGAATCCTGTTCTCTGGCATCGTCCTGTTGGCAGCCACGAGCATCGTCTCGGCGCAGCAGGTGCCCGACTTGGAGTACAAGCCACCCCTTCCACGGCCGGCCTGTGAATCGGGGCAAGGGCCTCGCGTCGTGATCGACGAAGCGCACCATAACTACCATACCGCCGACGGGCGCTACCAACCGTTCGCCGACTTGCTGCGGCGCGACGGATACCGCGTGGACGGCCTTGGCCGGCCGTTGTCTGCGGACTCGTTGAACGGCGTGGAGGTCCTCGTGATCGCCAACGCTCTCAACGAGCGGAACGTCAAGGATTGGTCGCTGCCGACGCCATCTGCTTTCACGACGGACGAGATAGCCGCCGTTCGCGCCTGGGTCGAAAAAGGCGGATCGCTCTTCCTGATCGTGGACCACATGCCGTTTCCCGGCGCGGCGGGTGCCCTGGCCAAAGCCTTCGGAGTGGAGTTCAGCAACGGCTTCGCGGTGTCAAAGCCCACCGAGCGGCCTACGACATTCACCTTCCGGCAAGGCACCGGTCTTCAGGAAAGCGCGGTCACACAGGGCCGCGGAGACCAGGAGCGAGTAACCGAGGTGGCGACGTTTGTCGGCTCAGCGTTCAAGCCTCCCAAAAACGCGACTCCAGTCCTGGTGTTCAGCGCCAACTTCATGTCGCTCAAGCCGGACCAGGCATGGCAATTCACGGCCGCCACGCCCAAGGAGCCGCTCGAGGGCTGGTGTCAGGGCGCGGTCATGAAGGTCGGGAATGGACGGGTCGCGGTGTTCGGCGAGGCGGCGATGTTCAGCGCGCAACTGGCCGGGCCAGGACAACAAAAGATGGGCATGAACGCGCCGGAGGCGAAGCAGAACCATCAACTACTTTTAAACGTGATGCATTGGCTGACCCGGGCGAAGGATATGCCCGACTAACGTGGCGTTCGCCCGGCTGCGGTGGGCGGCGAACCGCAGCTTCTCCGCCCAGTGCGAGGCGGCAATCCGGACGTGCCCTTCACGCTCAACCCTGCTCGCACGCGGCGGTCGCTGAGCTTGACCATTGGG
>CAIMLR010000008.1 GCA_903842345.1 uncultured Myxococcales bacterium | reverse complement strand
CGCTGAGTGCGACCAGGTCGGCACCGGCGCCATCTTCCGCGAGAACGAGACCGAATGATTCGGTAACGTTCGCGGACGGTTAGCCGTTTAGTGAAACAGCGAAGGCCTCGGAGGAAACTCCGGGGCCTTCGTGTTTTTGCGCTGTTTCCGCGTCGAAAATGACCATCGCTTCCCACGGGCCGAGCGCGCGCGCGTTGGGCACGGGACCGTGCACGCCGCGTCGTGTGCAGTAGCAGGACCGCCCAGCGTACGCGTGCAGGTCAAGCATGACCTCGCGTTTCGAGAAATTCAGCAACACATCGACCGCGCGCCCCGCCTCCCCCGGCAGCGACCGCCGGTAGGCGACGACGTCTTCGGGAAGCTGCGGCATCTCGAGCCAGCTCAACGCCCCGTCCTGCAACGCCGGCTCCGCGCGGCGCAGCGCGAGCAGGTGGCGGTAGCACCAAAGCAGGGAATCCGGGTGCGCCGCCTGCGCCGCAACGTTGGTCGCCGGACTGTCGGGATGAATCGGCAGCCACGGGGTCACCGTGTCCGGCGCGAAGCCCGCATTCGGCGCGGCGTTCCACAGCATCGGCGAGCGGCACTCGTCGCGATTCAACAAAATGCCGCGGCGGCGAAACCAGCCGACCATCCACTGCGGGATCAGGCGAAAGCGCGCCGCCACCGGATCGAGGCCCTCGTGGAGCGGCATGTCGTGATTGGGCATCCCAATCTCTTCCCCGTAGTAGATGAACGGCACGCCGCGGACGGTGAGCTGGAGCGCCGCCAGCAGCTTTGCGCGCTCCCTATTGCCTTGGACCCGGTGGATCGACCGCGGCCGGTCGTGATTGCCGAGCACGAAAGTCGGCGAGAACGGATCGGGGAAAGCGTCTTCAAAACCGCGGATCATCGCGCGGACCGCGTTGCCGCGCAGGCGCGCGCTGAGCGTCTCAAACAGAAAGACGAGGTGCAGACCGTCGGCCGCTTCGCCGCAGTAGCGCTTCAGCGTCTCCGCGTTGCCAAAGACCTCGCCGACGAGAAAGCGCGGCGGATCCGTGAAGCCATCGACGACCGCGCGCAGTTCGCGGGCAAACGCCAGCGTGTCGGGATGGTCAATCGTGTGGACGTGGCGCTGGAAAAAGCCGTGCGGGTTGGACTCTGACGGCACCGCGCGCCAGGAAAACGGGTTGTCGGCGAACGATTCGTCTTTGAAGATCGCGTTGAAGATGTCCAACCGCAAGCCATCGATTCCCGCGGTAAGCCAGTGCCGCACGACGTCCAGCATCGCGGCCTTGACCGCCGGATTGCGGTAGTTGAGGTCAGGCTGAAAGCCGAGGAAGCTGGCGAAAAACCATTGGCCGGTCGCCGGCGCGTAATGCCAGCCGCTGCCGCCGAGCATGGATCGCCAGTTGTTGGGCGGCGCCTTGCCGTCGGGTTCCTTGCCGTCGCGCCAGATGTACCAATCGCGCATGGGGTCGTCCCGCGACCGCTGCGACGCGAGGAACCACGGATGCGCGGACGACGTGTGGTTCAGCACCATGTCCAGGACGATCCGCATGCCGCGCGCGTGCACGCGGTCTATCAGCTCGCGCACGTCTGCGAGCGAACCGTACTCGTCGGCGATGGCGTAGTGGTCGCTGATGTCGTAGCCAAAATCGGCCTGCGGACTCTGAAAAAACGGCGACAGCCAGAGCGTCTCCACGCCCAGCGCTTGCAGATAGTCCAGCTTGTCGATGACGCCGCGCAGATCGCCGATGCCATCCCCGTTCGCGTCCGAGAAAGACCGCGGGTAAATCTGGTACGTCGTTGTGCGTTTCCACCATGGCCCTTGCGTCTGCATAGCACCTCCCCAAAGCCCGAAGGCCGCCAGCTGCCCGGGTCAAGGCTCAACGGGCGGATCGATGCGCAACACGCCAATCCGGTACGGCTTGGGGACCGGTTCGCAATCGGTGTGCAAGTCGCCGATCAGGAACGCGTTGGCCACGACTTCGTAGTGGGCGAACGCCAGCGCAACGCGCGTTCCCGGCGCCGCCTCAGCGAGCAGGTCAAAGGCCAAGCTGGGCGGCGTGAAGCTGGAGCCATTTTCGATGCGCGCCGGCAACACAAGATAGATGCGCCCCGCCTGATGGCGAGCGTGCGCCCCGGGTCGCGCATTCACGGAGCCCGTCCCCGGGATGACGCGCGCGCTCCCCTCCACGTAGCGCAGCCCCGGCGGCACGACGTAGACCGTCGTCATGCCGTAGATGTAGTTCAGGCCGACGTGGGAGATGACCCCCGAGGATTCGCTGTCGATTCGCACCGTGAACGTGCTGCCCGACGGCGGCGATTCCGGGAAGTTGGCGACCGCGCGAAAGACGACGTCCTCTGGCCCGCGCGTGCAATTCATCGGCACCCTCACCGGGGCTTCGATGTCGCCGCCAAGGAGCACAGCGGGCGTAGCCGCCAGAAGACCAGCCAGAACCGACGCAAACGTAAAGTGTTTCATCGTTGCCTCAAGCCGGGAGGCGCATTCCTCCAAACGTTGGGCAAGATAAGTGCGCCGGCGCGCGCGGCCGCTCAGATTCTGTGAATTCTGTCGCCAACGGCAGCGGTCAAGGCCATGCCTGCGGGCCGACGGCGCGTCAGCCCTGCCAGACTTGCCAGCCCAGGCGCAGGATCAGCGCGCTGACGACGACGATGAACACGCCGCGAACCCAGCCGCTGCCCTTGCTCAGGGCCACGCGCGCGCCCAGGTAGCCGCCCAAGCCGTTGGCGACAGCCATGCCGATGGCGACCGACGGCAGCCAGCTGCCCTGCGCGACGAAGAGGACCATCGCGGTCACGTTGGACGCCCAGTTGACGCTTTTGGCCAACGCGGAGGCGCGCAGGAAGTCAAAACCGAGCACGGCGACGAAAAGGAAGATCAGCAACGAGCCGGTGCCGGGGCCAAAGAAGCCGTCGTAGAAGCCGAGCAGGAGCGCGATGCCGGCCGCAAAACTGCGCTGACGATCCAGGCCAAAGCGCGGCGCGTGCAGCTTGCCGAGCGCAGGCTTGAACAGCGTGAACGCCAGCATGACGACCAGCAGCCCGAGCATCAACGGCCGGAGGAACGTCGGCTGGATGCGGTAGGTGAGCCACACGCCCAGTGACGCGCCGAGCGCCGACGCGAGTACGGGCGCGACCATTTCCCGCGGCGAGAGCGCGCCCGAGCGCAGGAATTTGCCCGCCGCGACCGTCGTCCCCGTGACCGCGACGAACTTGTTGGTGCCCAGCAAAGTCGGCAGCGCCGTTCCCGCGGGCAGCCCAAGCATCAGCGCGGGCACCGTGATCAGCCCGCCACCGCCGACGATCGCGTCGACGAAGCCGGCCAGGAGCGAGGCGAGATTGAGCAGCAGCAGGACGGGCAAGGTCGGCATCAGAACGAGGCTGCCGACCAGGTCAGCGTGTACCCGCCGCACATGTTGACGGCTTTGGGATTGTGCGCGGTGACTTTGATCCATGCGGATCCACCGTCGTCGCCGGCGCCGAGGAAGGAGCACGTCGTGTTGATCTGAATCTTCTCCGCGCCAAGCCCGGCGTTGGCCGAACAGCAGCCCCACATGCCGTTGGGCCCGCCGGAGACCTTGCTGCCCGAATCGCAGCCGACGATGCTGGAGTCACTCGAGCCGTCCTTGCACGCCCAGTACACGCAGACGTCGTAGTCGCCGGCCATCTGGTCGACGCGCACTGACGGGTAGATGTTGCAGAACGTGTCGTCGCTGGCGTTGAAGTTGAACCAGTCGACGTCGCTGCCGGGTGCGAGGATGGATTGCGTCTTGGAGGTGCCGTCACAGTCCGACTTCTTGGCGAGGCCGGCGCCTGGCGCGACGTCGTTGGCCTCCCCGGTGCTGCTGCCGGTGCAGGTGCCAAACGAGCAGGTGTCCGTGGTGGTGCAGTTGTTGCCGTCATCGCACGTTGTGCCGGCGGGCGCGGGCGAGCATACGCCCGTGACGGCGTCGCATTGCCCGCTCAAGCAGACGTTGCCAGTGCAGAGGCCCTCGTCGGTCTTGCCGTCGCAGTTGTCGTCCAGGCCGTTGCAGACTTCATCCATCGCCGGGAGTGCGGTGCACTTGCCCAAGCCCGAGACGCCACAACTGCGTGTGCCGGTGCACGTGCCGGTGCCGTTGGCGACCTGACACGGCGTGCTCAGCTTGGCGATGGCCGCGGGGACGCTGCAGGTGCAGACGCCGTTGTCCGGCTTGCACTGGTGCGTGGCGCCGAGCACCGGATCGGTCAGCGCGGTGCACGCGTACGTGTCGGGACACGTGCCGGGATCCGCCGGATCGCACGCCGTGCCGCAGAACGAGCCGTCCGCGCCGGAGCTGACGCAGACGTTGGCCGTGGCGCCGCCTTCATTGCACGCGGAAGACGCCGAACATGGGTCACACAAATGGCCAAAAGGCGCAGGGACGCTGCCGGTGTCGCCGTCGTCAACGTCGGAAGCATCCGCATCCGTTGCATCCGGCGCCAGTTCGGCGTCCGCGTCGCCGGCGAGTGCGTCCGCAACAGCGGCGTCGGTTGCGGCGTCCACATCCGCCGCGTCGTCCGCCGTCGGAACGTCCTTGGCGTCTGGCACGTCCTTGCCGGCATCCGATGGCGCAGCATCGACGTCGGACTTGGCAGCGTCTGCCTTGACCGCGTCCGCGTGGCCCGTGTCCGCCTTTCCGGCATCGACCTTGCCGCCGTCGTGCGAGAAGCTGTTGGCGTCAAAGACCACGGATGCGGCGTCCGCTTGCGCCCAATCGCCAGTTGATGCGGGCGTGCTGCACCCGACGGCAAAACCGGCGATGGCGCAGAGCCCCAAGCAAGCGGTCAGGTGAGAAATCGGCATGCCAGAATCCCCGGCCCGGAGGCCGAATACCCCGCAAGTGTGCCAGAAATCTGCGCGTTTGCCAGCGGCGACCGGTCAGCGGTCCGGACGACGCCAGCTACTGCGGCTTGGACCGCCAATCAGGCAGCACGCCCCGCGCGCGTGCGCTCAGCCAGGAAGCCGCGAGGAAGCCGCGGGCAAAGGCCGGACGGAACAGGCGACGATAGACGAGGCCGGTCATCGGCAACACGGCGATCATGTCGGCGATGCTCCACATCTCCTCGTGCGCGTGGATGCGGACCTGCGGCGCGCCGTTCACACCCGGTGTCACGGCAAACTCATACACGAGGATCGTCCGCAGCGGGTACGTGAAGAGCTGGCCCAGCGGCTGCAGATTCATGACTCCATCGACCATCGCCCGGCCACTGGCGCCATCGCTGTCGAGCTGCACGCTGACCTGCGAAATATCCAGCGTGAACCGGAACATGGCGTGAAACCCAGCGAGGCCGAGCCGGTACTTGCCGCGCCCCTTCTCCTGCTGCCACGGGTCGGTGAAGCGGACGTTCTCGTCCAGCAGCGGCGCGACCTCAGCATCCACAATCCGCGGGTCTACGCTTGTGTCGTACAGCAGCGTCGACAGTTGGCGGAACTGCGCTTCCAGCTTGCCGATCATCTTGGGGCGGTCATCCATCGTCGTCCTCCACGTCCGCGTCGCGGCGGCGCGCACAACACCCTACTGCTTTTTGCCCGCCCGTGGGAATTCATGCGGCTTGCGTCCGCCCGACCGCCGCCTAGTTTGGTCCTGTCCATCTGCCCGCGGCTCAGCCGGACGCTCCGGTTGCTTGGCCCACGGCGGAGGGATCCTTGGAGGACATCATGAAGCTCACGTCAATTTGCCTCGTCTTCGCGTCCCTTCTGCTGTTTGTCCCGAGCATCGCGCAAGCCGACCAGGCAGCTGGCCACGCGGGGGCCGTGTTTGGCGAGAAGGGCCAGTTTGTGCCCGCCGGGTCGCTCTACCTTGGGATGGGTTCGACAAAAGCGCCGGGCGGCGGGTCAACGAGCGAGTTCCGGTTCTCGTTTGAGCCCCAGCTCAGCTACTTCGTCATCGACAACGTCCTCGTGGGCGCCGGCCTCCTCGGCGCGGTGCGCTCGCCCGAGGGCGGATCCGACACCAGCACGTTTGGCATCAGCGTGAACGGCGGCTACAACATCAACCTCATCAGCCAACTCTCGATCCTGCCCGAGTTGATCCTCGGCTACGGGTCCTCCAGCATGACCGTCAGCGGCAACAAGTTCAGCTCCAGCGCGTTTTCCATGGAAATCTTCGTCCCCGTGCTGTGGCACATCGTCCCGCACTTCTTCATCGGCGCGGGCCCCGACTTCCGCACGGACTTGACGTCCACCGACAAGGCCGGCGACACGAGTTCCGATGGGTCCAAGGTCACGACCTTCGGACTTGCGACGACGATTGGCGGCTGGCTTTAGTCGCGCAGGCGAATCTTCTTTATTTTCATCGATCTGACAAAGCCTTCGGTCGTGGCAGAAGTGCCCTACTCGACCACGATTCCGTACTTTACCAGCAGGCCGGTCACGCCAAAAAGCGAGAACTGCGCCTTCCGCAGCCGGTTGCGCTCCGGGTCGATCGCGAAGCTGTGCGCGGTCCGCAAGTCCGCCTTCTCCAGGTTGGTCTGGTCAAACAGCGCGCCGGCGAGGTCACACTCGGCAAAATGGGCGGAAGTCAGGTCAGCGCCAGAGAAATCGGCCTCGGTGAGCGAACAGCGCACAAACTGCGTCCGCTTGATCTTCAGCCGGTGGAAGATGGCGTAGTCCAGCAGGCAGTCGGTGAAACTGAATGACGTGAAGTCGCCATCGGCTGAGAAGTCGACGCCCGTGAGCTTGCAGCCGACGAACACAGCGTCCCGCAGGACCGCGACGCCGAGCTTGACCATCGCGAAGTTGCAGTGCTCAAAACGGCAGTCGCGGAAGACGGCGTTCATCGCTGTGCGCCGCGAAAAATCGCAGCCGGTGAAGCTGCAGAGCTCGAATTCGGACTCGTCGAGCGCGAGGTCAACAGCATCCTCCGCGGTGAACGTGCGGCGGTGGTAGGAGGCATCCATGGCGGTTTCCTGCGAACAGCGGCGGCACGAGGCTAGCGCCGGGGGTTGAAGTCCAGCGTGTGCTTGCCGACCGTCAGTTGCCGTTGCGGGAGGCAAACCGCGATGGGCAGTTGCAGATTCCCCGCCGCCTGCACTTCCGGCGGCAGCGGACAACGCAGCTGCGCGATGATTTGCCGGCGCGTCGGCGGCGTGACCTGCGCGTCGACAATCAGCACGTCGAATTCGCGATCCGTGTGAATTGTCGCCGCCGGTCCGGTCTGGAGCAGCACGGGACCCGGCAGCGGCAGCCAGTCGTCAAACGTCGCGAGCCCCCACGCGTGGTCATTGCGCTTGGTCGTCGGCACGCGCATCAGCGCCGCCACGTCGTGCCGGACTGCGGTCAGCATCCGCAGCGAGACTTCCGTTTGAAGGTCGCTCACCACGAGCACGCGCGCCGTCCCGGGCGGCGGCAGATGCAGCGAGTCCACAATGACGCCCGCCTTGATATCGGCGCGCCACAGGTAGCGCGCGGACGGCATCTTGGGCACCAGACCGGGCAGGTCCGGCGCGCAGAACAGCCCGATTTGCAGCGCGACCGCCACCAGCGCCGCGAGAACCACTTTGCTGCGCGGCTGTGCACCCAGCAGCGCCCAGGCGATGGTCAACGGCAGGAGCCCGGCGAGGTAGCCCGGCTCGTCGCAGAACAGCGCGAGATAGAACAGCACCGCCGGCACGGAACCGGCGAGCACGGCACGAGCCAGCGGTTGCGGTAGCGGTTGGCGCGGCCGGGTGAGCGCGGCGAATGCGAGCACCGGGAGCCACAGGGAGACAAGCGTCACCGCCAGTTCCAGCATGTTGCCGCGCACGAGGTCCGCGGACGCGCGACTGGAAAAGATGCTGCGCGATGCGGCCGAGAAGCTCAGCGTCAGGAGCCGCTGTGCGTCCAGGAGAGGCGCCAGCCCGCCGCACGCCCACGCTGTCGGCACGAGCCATGCGAGCGTGCCCACCAGCACGGTCAACGCCACGACGAGCAGCACGCGCCATTGCCGGAACAGCACAGCCAAAACCAAGGGACCGCCGATGACGACGAGGCTCGGACGCAGCGCGATGCCCAGCGCGAGGCAGGCGCCGACAGCGACCGCGCGCAAGGTCGTCGGCTGTTCAGCGGCGCGCAGGACCGCGATCAGCAGGAGCAGGATGGTCGTCGCTTCCGCGCCGTGCATCTGGGCGTCGGCCGAATGGAACAGCGCCACGGGCGCGAGCAGCCACAGCCACGGCGCAAGGAGGGCGAGGCGCGGCTCGTCCGGGCGCATCCGCAGCACGAACCATGCGAGCACAGGCGCACCCGCGACCGTACATGCGATGGCGAGCACTTGCGCAGCCTGGATCGTCGGCCCCAGGAAGAACGTGACGCAGCGGAGGAGCAGGACGTACACGAGGTAGCCGGGCGGATGCGGACTGTGGTGCAGCGGCGCGAAATGCACGGAGCCAGCGAGCAGGTTGGCGACGTCGATGTCGAGCGGGTAGTCACCGCAGAGCGCCGTGGCGATGAGCGCATGCACGAGCATCGCGAGCACGACCGAGAGGCCAATGCGCGGCCACTCCGGCGGCGGAAGGACGGGCGCTGGATGTGGCTTGTCTTGCGCTCGCAATTCCACCGAAACGACCTCGCACACGCCAATCCGCGCGCGCTTTGTGCAGGAGCGATCGGGCAATTTCGGGAGTCTGAACTGCGGCCGATCGACCGTCAAGCGCGGCGAATCGGCGCGCTCAGTACTTCTTGACCAACGCGACGATCCCTTGGACCAGCGCGCCGTCCACGCCGCCGGAGAACGCGCAGCCCGTGACGTCCTGATTGTACTGGACGCCGGAGAGCGCGTAGCTGAAGGAGACGCCGACGTCCGTGGGCGGCAGGCCGCAGGTGAAGCCGCTCTTCATCTTGTTGAGGAACGCGAGGTTGTCGATGGCGCCGTTCAAGGTCGCAAGGTCCGCGCTGGAGAGGACGGCGTTCGATTTGACGCCGCCCTTGGTCGCGAGGACGTCGCCGGTGGGGGAGATGTGCCATGTGCTGTTGCAGTCGGAGTTGGGAGCGCAGAAGCCGCCTTGCGTCACCGAGAACAGGGTCCACAAGCCGCCGCTTGTGTCCGCGGCATCGACATGGGCATCGGAATCGGACCCGGAATCCGCATCGACCGTGTCGGGAGGGACCAGGCAAGAGGCTGAGTCGGCCTTGCACGCGCCCGCCTCGCAGCGCAGGTTTGTCGCGGGTGCCGCGTCCCAGACGCCATTGTCAGCGCGATACGTTGCGCATCCGGGGCCATAGAACGCGTTGAGGTATGCGTCCGCCGCGCTCTTGGCCGACTTGGCGATCGCATCGCCGGACGGCGCGCCAATTGGGGTGCCGGATTCGCACGACATCGCGCCGCCGACGAGCTGGCAATCGCCGTCCGCCGTGCATGCGGAATGCGCTGCGACAAAGACGGCCCAGTCCTTGACGATTTGGCCGCAATCCGTCGCCGATACAACGTCTGGAATGTCCGCGAGCGGCACGTCCGCAGCGTCGGGCGTTGCGTCCGCGGCGTCGGGCGTTGCGTCCGCGGCGGAATCGGCAGCTGCCACGTCCGCAGCGTCTTCCGCGACGGTGGCTGCGGCCTTGGTGCCGCATGCGCCCAGAAAAAGCAGCGCGAAAAGGATCCGCAAATTGGCTCGATGCATGAGTTTCTCCTTCAACGCGCAAAACCTCAGCCCCGCGCGTGTTCACGGTAGCGCCGCACGCGTGCGGGCGCAAACACGGATGGCCCGATTTCCACCCCTGCCTCACGGTCTGACGCCGACCTCCGCGTGCCCCGTTCCTTGCAGATCCCACGCCTTGACCACGCGCCACGCGCCGCGTTCCCGCCGCGAGACTTCCACTTGGACGTCAGCTCGTTCCGAGTTGGTGCAGGTTGCCGTACGCCCGTCCGGGTCGCGGTACGGCACAACGACGCAGCGCTCCGGCGGCAACGTGACGGTCGCGTGCAGACGCTGGGCGCCGACCTGCCCCGTCAGCGTCCACTGCGGCAGCGCCGGATCGCAGCGGAACGCCGTCAGCGCGGCAACCAACGGCCAGCGCGGCCAGTCCTGACCCTGCCAACGCAGACGGACAAACGCCAACGGCCGCAGGCGCGCCAAGCCCGGGCGCATGGAGACGGCGGCGACGACCTCCAGCACCGCGCCTTCGCCCAGATCCGCGTGCAACCACGTCCACCGCGCCGCACTGCCGTGGCCATAGATGCGCGCCAGACCGGCGTTGCCAGCGAACGGAATCGCGACGCCGTCGACCGTCAGGTGCCCCGCCCACTGCGCCTGCGGGTCGAGAACCGCCATCGTGCCCGGCAGCACTTCCATCTCCCACAGCCAGCGTGGAAACGGCAGCAGCGGCGGCGCGCCTACCTTCTGCTGCAGATCCCAGACGATGCGCGGCGTTTGCCCCTGCCACGCCGTCGCGCTCAGCGTCGAGTCATCGCTGGCGAACCAGTGCGGCCCCGGCGCGTGTTCGTGCGGGCCAAAATGCGAGAGGACCGGCGGACCATCGTGCGGAAAAAATGCCGCCCAGCCATGGGCATACGGCGGCGCCGAGGGCGGCGCGACGGTCTCCGCATGCAGCCAGAGCGCGTTGCCCGTCGCCGGATCCGTCGCCGTGCCATACCACACCTCCTGGCGCCCCGCTCGCCCGTGCCAACGCGGCAGTCCCAGCTCCAGGCCGAGCTTCAGCCGCGGCGTCCCGAGCGCCAGTCCGACCAACAGGTACAGCGGATAGGTCGCAAAAATCAGCGCCGACAGGACATGCGTGAGCCAGCCTGGATTCCTGAAGTCAAAATGGAAGATGCCGGAGTTGAGCATCCAGTCACGGCCGCTCGCTGAACCGCACATTTCCCAGAGCCAGCGGGTCCATTCGAGGTCGAAATAGAGCGAAATGGAGGTGCCCCAATAGACGAGGAGCGTGAGGACGACCGTGCCTTGCAGGAACCGCGGCCGATGCACGATGGGCATGCGCACGGCGAGCCAGCCGGCGCCAAGACCAGTCAAAAACAGGAGAAACGGGTCGATGAGAAAGCTGTCATACGGCATTACCAGGCCTCCAGCATGCGTTCCGCGGCGCGGTGGGCAAAGGCCATGATGGTGACCTGCGGATTGACGGTGAGGGACGTGGGGAAGACGGAGGCGTCGCACACCACGAGGCGATCGACGCCGTGCACATTGCCCCAGCCGTCCACGACGCCTTGGCCGGGCGCGCCGATCCGCGCGGTCCCCATCGGGTGATACGCGGAGAGTTGTAGCCGCGATGCCGGCCAATCGCGGGCAAAGCACGCCTCGACTTCGGCCTTGGAGCGCAGCGGTCCCACGCCTTCCATCATCGGCACGACCTCGACGGCGCCCGCGGCCAGCAGGATCTCCGCGGCAAACTTCATGCCGCGCAGCACTTTACGGCGATCGACATCGTTCAGGTTGTAGAACAGCAGCGGTGACCGCGCGCCGCCCAGTTCCAGGACGCGCCCCTCGGAAGTATCCGAAACCAGCAGCCCCAGCGTCGCGAGTTGGCTGAAATGGCCGAGCAACTGCTTGCGCTCCAGCCCGCTCAGCGTCATCCCCGCTTCGGCGTAGCCCAGGCTCGGCGGCGGAAACGTCGCTTCCAGGAGGATGCCGTCTTCCGCCAGCGTTTCAATCAGGTAGCTCTGCAGGACGCCGCGCCAGGCCTTCACTTCGTGGCGGAAGCGGCCGGTGACGCCGGTCGCCGGATGCAGCCGCAGGTGCCTGCCAACGGCGCGGGTGCGGACGCCCGATGCACGCAGCAGGCCGGGCGTGCCGATGGCGCCCGCAGCGATCACCACGCCGCGTCTCGCGCGCAGCTGGAACGAACCGGTCAGGGTGCCGCTTGATGTGCGGAACCGGCCGCGCACGCCGACCGCGCGGGCGCCCTCTCGTACGACCGCGTCCACGCGCGCCCGGGCGAAGATCGTCGCGCCCGCGTCAACGGCTTGCGGCAAATAGTTGAGGTGAACGCCGCGCTTTGCGTCGTTGGGGCAGCCCACCGCGCATTGGCCGGCGCCATGACAATCCGGGGCATTGCGCGGCAAGGGCCGGCCAGAGAGGCCCAGCACTTCCACACCGCGGCGAATCGTCGCGGCGTTGCCGCCCAGCACCGACCACGACGCTGGCGCAACCCCCAGCGTCCGTTCCACCTCCGCGTAGTATCGACCGAGCGCGTCCGGCGTCATGCCGCTGGCGAACGCGGTCTCCCAACCCGCAATCACGCGATCGGGCGTCCGCAGGCACGTGCCGGAATTGACGACCGTCGTTCCGCCGACCGCCCGGCCAACCGGCAGCAGCACCACCGGCTTGCCCAACGTCACGGTCGCGCCCGCATCCCGGTACAGCAGCGGCATCCGGTCCAACGGCGGCGCGGCATACTCTTCCCGCGTGTGGACATCGCCTTCCTCCACAAGCGCAACCGACCACCCTGCCCGCGCGAGCGTCCTTGCCAGCGGTGCCGCGCCCGCGCCCGAACCGACAATCACGACGTCAAACTCCGCGTCGAAGCGCTGCGGCAGGTCCTCCGGACGCTGCACCGGCAGCACCTTCACGGGCGGCAGCGGCGCCGCGAGCGGGACTTGCTGACCGTTGGCCATGTCCAGCAGCTGGGCAATCTGCGGCGCCTCCAGATACGCGCCCATCGTCAGCATCTTGAACGGCAGGAGCGCGCGCGCCGTCAGCGGGGAAAACGTCTCGAGCGCCAGCAGCCACGCCGCGCGCTGCGACCGGTCGAGCGCGGAAAAGCGCGGCTGGCCCTGGAGCCAGGGCAGATACTCCAGCAGCCAAAGCGCCGCGCGCAACAGCCGTTGGTGCAGCGGCGGCAAGTGACCGACGAGCGCGACGATGCGACCCGCGATGGCGACTTCGGCCGCGCCGGGCAGGAAATCTTCAGCCGCAGCGTTGGCTGGCGGCAAGACGGCATCGGCCACGGCGGCGAGAATGGCGTGAACGCGGTCCTGCTTCACGGCGCGCCCCGCAGCGCCACGGGGACCGTTGCGCGCGCAAAAAGCGGCAGGCGGGACGGAACCACAACCACGTGTTCTCCGAGCCGAAGGACGCGCATGTCCCCGGAATGCGAGACAGTTTGGGCCGCCTGCGCCGTGACTGCAAGTGGGTTGCCTGCACCGTTCAGGCTCGGCGCAAGCGCGCAACGCGGCGTCGCGGCCAGATTTCCCAGGCGCTGGCGAGCGCCCGCCTGCGTCCGTCCTATGCTCTATCTCCGTGGCGTTTGCGTCAGTGGGCCAAACGCGGCGGCAGTTGGAGGTCCATCCCATGCCGGAGAATCCGCCGCCAACGGCGCAGCCGCCCCAGTCGCCCCCTCGAGGGCATCGCCGCTTGTGGCTGTTTCTGGTCATTGCGCTGCTGCTTGTCGCGCAGTTCTGGTTCATGCGCGCTGCGGCGCCGCCGATGGGCTATTCGCAGTTGGAAACCGAGCTTGAGCGGGACAACGTCGCGTCCGTCATCGTCGTGCCGGAGTCGCGCGCGCTCCGCGGCTCGCTGCGCAAAGGCATCACCGCTGACGGCAAGGTCATGCGCACCTTTGCAGTCACCTTGCCGTTCACCGACGCAGCGCCGTTGGTCGCGCGCCTGCGGGCCAAGGGCGTCCGCATCGAGGGTGGCGAGAGCGGCTCTCTCTGGGCGACCTTCCTCGTCTCCGTGCTGCCGTGGCTGCTCATCGTCGGGTTCTGGCTCGTCGCGTTTCGCCAGCTCCGGCTGGGCGGCACGCAGGCGTTGGCGTTTGGCCGGGCGCGGACGGGAAGCGTGACGCCGGAGACGCCGAAGATCACGTTTGCGGACGTCGCGGACGTTGCCGAGGCCAAAGCGGAGCTGCAGGAGATCGTCGCGTTCCTCAAGAACCCGGAGCACTTTCAGCGGCTGGGCGGGCACCTGCCCAAAGGGGTGCTGCTTGTGGGCGCGCCGGGCACGGGCAAGACGCTGCTGGCGCGAGCGACGGCGGGCGAAGCGGGGCGGCCGTTCCTGACGATCTCCGGCTCGGATTTTGTCGAGCTCTTTGTCGGCGTTGGTGCGGCGCGCGTGCGCGACCTGTTCGTCCAGGGCAAGGCCCACGCGCCGTGCATCATCTTCATTGACGAGCTGGATGCGGTCGGCCGGACGCGCGGCATTGCGGCGGTCGGCGGCGCACACGAGGAACGCGAACAGACGCTGAATCAACTGCTCGTTGAGATGGACGGCTTCAACCCGAGTGAAGGCATCATCCTGCTCGCGGCGACGAATCGGCCGGACGTGCTGGATCCGGCGCTGCTGCGACCGGGGCGCTTTGACCGCCGCATCGTGATTGACCTGCCGGATGTCAAAGGCCGTGAGCAGATCCTGCAGATGCACGCGCGCAAAGTGCCACTGGCCCATGACGTGGAGCTCGCGGCGGTGGCGCGCGGGTGTCCGGGGCTCTCGGGCGCGGATCTGGCCAACCTCGTCAATGAAGCCGCGCTGCTGGCCACGCGCCGGGAGAAGCAGAAGGTTGACCAGCAGGATCTGGAGGATGCCAAGGACAAGGTGACGCTCGGGATGGAACGGCGGAGCCTGGTCCTGACCGAACCGGAGCGGCGGATGACGGCCTATCACGAGGCTGGACATGCGCTGGTGAACCTGCGGATTGGCTGTCTGGATCCGGTGCACAAGGTGACGATCGTGCCGCGCGGCCAGGCGCTGGGGCTGACGTACGCGGTGCCGGAGGTCGATCGGCACAACTACACCCGGGAGTACCTGCTGGCGCAGCTGGCGGTGGCAGAAGGCGGGCGCGTCGCCGAGGAGCTGGTGTTTGGGCCGGACAAGGTGACCACGGGCGGCGCGCAGGATTTTGCCCAAGCGACCGAGATGGCGCGGCGGCTCGTGACGCACTTTGGCATGACGGATGCGCTGGGGACGATGACGGTCGCCGATGCGCCGTCCGCGCTGCTGCTGGGCCACGAGTTTGCCAGCCACGGCGAGGCGTCGGAAGCGACGGCGGAGCTTGTGGATCGCGAGATTCGCCGGCTGCTGACGGAGGCGACAGCGCGCGCGCGGACGTTGCTGGAGGCCGACCGCGCCCTGCTCCATCGCATCGCCGACGCGCTTGTAGAGCACGAGACGTTGGATAGGGCGATGCTGGACGGCCTCGTGTGCGACGCCAACGCGAGCGCGCCGCCTGAACGCGCGATTGCGGAGCGACCTGAGGGCCGCCGCAAGGTCAAGCAAGCGCATCCGCCGAGCCCTGCTGCCTGAGCGGTTGTCCGGGCGCGAAGTCCGGTGCGGACCGAGGTCCACGGGCGGATCGGCGCTGGGCGTGGGCGATTTTGAAGTTTGCCACCCCAGCAGGGGCAGCTGGATGTGGCTTCTGAAGATTCCGGTGGGGCTTTGTGCGCCGCCCACCAGCGCAGCGGGCAGAACGCGACGCGGTCCGGTTCGCGCGCGGCCCGTTGCCCAAAGCATCCGCTGCAAACTTCCTGCCACGCACCCGCACCTCCCCAACGCCATTGCACTTTGCCGCGCTCGCCCTTGACGCCGCCTCGTTCCTCGACACACTCTCGGCGGGCCCCTGCCCACCTGGAGCTTTCCCTTGGCCCTCCTCGACTGGCTCGTCCTCCTCGCCACCACATTCGCCATCATCGGCTACGGCCTTTGGCGCACGCGCGGCGGCGGCTCCACAACCGCGGAATACCTGCACGGCGGCTACGTCGAGAACTGGCGCACCATCGGCCTCTCGGTCATGGCCACGCAAGCCAGCGCCATCACGTTCCTCTCCGTCCCCGGCCAGGGCTTTGAAGACGGCATGCGCTTTGTGCAGTTCTACTTTGGCCTGCCGCTGGCCATGGTCGTCATCAGCATCTGGTTCATCCCGATTTATTACCGCCTCCGCGTGCTCACCGCCTACGAATACCTCGAGACGCGTTTTGACCTCAAAACCCGCCTCCTCGCCGCCACTTTGTTCCTCATCCAGCGCGGCTTGGCGACCGGCGTCACCATCTACGCGCCCGCCATCATCCTCTCCGCAATCCTCGGCTGGCCGCTGCAGCCGACCATCATCGGCCTGGGCCTTTTCATCACGTTTTACACCGTCGTCGGTGGTGCGCGCGCGGTCAGCCAGACCCAGAAGCAGCAGATGATTGTGATGCTCGGCGGCATCGTCGTCGCGGCCATCGTGATTGTCCTGCGCCTGCCCAAGGACGTGACGTTCGCCAACGCGGTCGCCATCGCCGGCGTCCATGGCCGCATGAATCCAGTCAATTTCGGCTTCGCGCTCAACGACCGCTACAACGTCTGGTCCGGCCTCACCGGCGGTTTCTTCCTTGCGCTGTCGTATTTTGGCACGGATCAAAGCCAAGTCGGCCGGTATTTGAACGGCAAGTCGATTACAGAAAGTCGCCTCGGCCTCCTCTTCAATGGCGCGCTGAAGATCCCGATGCAGGCGCTGATTCTGTTCATCGGCGTCCTCGTCTTTGTGTTTTACCAGTTCACGCCGGCGCCGATCCTGTTCAACCAGCCGCTGGCCGAGCAGGTCGCGCACAGCCCGGAAGGTCCGGCGTGGTCGCGTTTGCAGGCGCGCTGGCGCGATGTGCAGGCGCAGAAGCAGGCGCACGTGCAGGCGTACCTCAGCGCGGATCACGCGGGCGACGCGCAAGGTCAGGCGCGCGCCAAGGCCGCGATGCGGCTTGTGGAGACCGACGCGCTGGATTTGCGCAAGGAAGCCAAGGATCTGGCCAAGCGCGCCGTGCCGGGGGCGGAAACCAAGGACACGGATTACATCTTCATCTCGTTTGTCACCCATTGGCTGCCCAGCGGCCTCATTGGCCTCCTGCTCGCGGTCATTCTCGCCGCGGCCATGAGCTCCACCGCCAGCGAACTCAATGCGCTCGGCTCCACAACCACCGTCGACTTCTACCGCCGCATCCTCCGCCCCCAAGCCACCGACGCCGAGACCCTCCGCGCCTCGCGCCTTTCCACCATCGTCTGGGGCATCGTCGCGGTCGGCTTCGCCAGCTTCGCGTCGTTGCTCGATAACCTCATCCAGGCCGTCAACATCCTCGGCTCGATCTTCTACGGCACCGTCCTCGGCATCTTCCTCGTCGCGTTCGGCTTGAAACGCATCAGCGGCAGCGGCGTCTTCTGGCCCGCGGTGATTTCCCAAGTCGGCGTCATCGCGCTGTTCTTCGCCAGCGACATCGGCTTCCTCTGGTACAATGTCATCGGCTGCATGGGCGTCATCGTATTGGCGTTGCTTGTGCACACGTTCCGCCGCGCGAACGGGCCAGCGCATCTCTCCGGCGGTTCCTGACTCCAACCTTGGGGCCGGCGCAGCGGCCATGCCAACATCGCGCGGTCCGGAGAGGTCACGTTCATGTCCATTCGCCCGTCTCGTCGCGGGTGTGGGCGAAATCACGGGCGCGACCAATGAGAAAGTGCCCGGCATTGACCACTACTCGGTGGCCACGTCCGCGCCTTCCTTCATCGCGCTGTGGAAGTTCTTTGGCGATGGCACGGCGCCGACGATGACGGACATCCTGCCCGACGACGCGGTGACGCTGCACGCCAAGGCGCTGACGCTGGGCGAGAACGGCGCGGAGGACGGCGCAAACGTCAGGATCTGGGCGCTGGACGAGAACGGCCAGCACCGCGACGCCAAGCCGGCGTTCACCGCGGCGTTGGGACCGGACGGCAAGCTCGGGCCATTCGCGGCGGCGCTGGGCCTGTCCTACGCGTTCGTCGTCACGAGCAAGGCCGCGGACAAGCCGCCCATCACCTACTTTCACCCGCCGTTCCTGCGCTCCGACGCGCTCGTCTACCTGCGCACGCTCCCGGCGCCGGATTCCCTCGCTGGGACGCTGCTCGTGTTTCCGTAGGTCGCGCGACGCCGCGCCGACAAATGCCAAGCATCGCGCACGTTGCGGGCGAACGCCGTTGACCGGATGGCGTGCCCCGCGTACCGTCCCGGACGGAAAATCCCCGCGACTACGCCCATCCACAGGAGACACCATGACCATTTCCCTTACCTACTTCGATTTTGACGGTTCGCGCGGCCTGGAGTGCCGCCTCGCATTGACCGTCGCCGGGCTGCCGTTCGAGAACATCCGCCTCTCGCGCGAGCAATGGGCGGCGCTCAAGCCAACGACGCCCTTTGGCGCGCTGCCGATCCTCAACGTGGATGGCCGCAAGCTCGCGCAGAGCAACGCGATTTTGAGCTACATCGGCCGCGGCCACGGGCTCTATCCCGCGGATCCGTGGCAGGCGGCGCAGACCGATGCGCTGCTGCAGTCGGTGGAAGATCTCCGCGCCAAGCTGCCCGAGGGCAAGGGCATGACCGAGGACGAGAAGAAGGCCGCCCGCGAAGCCTTTGCCGCCGGTTGGCTCAGCCAGTGGGCGACGACGGTTTCCGACCAGATTGCCGGTCCATTCGTGGCGGGCGATGCGCTCTCGATGGCGGACATCAAGCTTTTCGTCATCTTGCGGTCGTACCTGAGTGGCACCTACGACCACGTGTCGCCGAGTACATTTGACCGCTTTCCCAAGCTGCTGGCGCTGCACGCCGCGGTGGCCGCGCACCCTGCGGTTCGCGGGTATCTTGACGCACTGAAATAGGCGGCGCCTGCGCTCGGCTCCAGGTCACGAAGCCGCTTGGCCCGCGCCGCACCCGCAGCGGGCCACCGCCACTCCGATGACAAATCCGCGACAACTCGCCCGCCCAAAGCCGCACCATCGCCTCCCCGCTTCGCGCCGGAGTCCTGCCCCCGGGACGGCCGGCTCGCAGGTCGCGGGCCGGGAGGTCGCATGAATTCCTCGATACCCACACGGCGCGGCACGTTGCCTCGCTGCGCTTTCCTCGCGCTCGCCCTGCTCGTGGCGTGCGGCAGCGCCAACAACTCCGGAACTGGCAACGATCCAGACGGCAACGGCCAGACGCAGAAATACGCGGTGCTGCGCCCCAACATCGGCATCGATCTGGCCCAAGTCGCGTCCTTCGCTGTGGTCGGCGCCGGGAGCGGCGGGCAGCCATTTTGGCGCGGCGGGGACAGTGCGACGCTGCTGGCGACGCTCGAAGGTCGCGGCCTCGTGGCGCTGATGTTGAACGGCGACGTGTCCCCCGTCGCGTTGACGGAGATGTCCGACGGCTCCACCAGCACGACCAATCAGCCGGACATCAGCGCCATCTATGCCACGCCGCAGTGGGTGCTGATGAGCGCGGGCTGGCAGTTGCCCCAACCCCAGGCGGATGGCCAGACCAAGTTCCTGGACTGCCAGACCATCGCCGTGCATCGCCCCGACGGCGCGATGTACTGCGCCAGCATCGGCATCCGCCACACGGGCACCAACGGCGAAGACCTGGAATATCCCGTCCACGCCAACAGCAGCGGCAGCGTGGTCTTTCTCCTCTCGGCCGATTCCCTCAACCGCAACATCGTCTACAAGCTGGTTGCCGGTCCCAAGGGTGAGCCCAGCGCGAGCCTCGTCGACGCCAAGCTGCATCCCAACTGGTTCGTGGTCAACGCCAGCGGCGACTTGCTGTACCAGGCCAACTCAACGGCCAGCGCGCAGGACGGCGCGCTCATGGAGATTCGGCCCGTTGACGGCGCGGAACCGGTGACGGTGACCGGGGCGCACAACGCCTACGCGATCGCCGGCGCGCCCACTGGCACAAACGCCGACACGTTCTACGCGGTCAACGGCGGCGGCGGCGGCTGGCCATTTGACGGCATAATCCGCGTGCTCAAGAAGGTCGACGGCGTCTTTCAGGAAACCAACAGCGCGATTTCCATGCCGGACATGAACTGCTCCGGCCTTTTTCCGCTCGCCGATGGCCACTACATGTTCTGCGGTGGCCAAAGCGGTCTCCACCTCGCACGCGCGCTCGTCGACGGCCAGGTGCAGACCTCGCCCAAGATCGTCGGCTTCACCGGCATCCTGAATCCCAACGCGGTCAGCGGCTTGCCCTTTCGCGCCGGCGGCGGCGTCTTCTACCTGTTTGGCAAAGGCGCCAACGGCCCGACCTTCGCCCGCCACAACGGCCTCGTCCAGACGGACATCCCGCTGAGCCCCAGCATTGAGCTGCTGAACATGTCGGCAACCACGTCCGGCGGTCTGGACATCGTCGGCGTCGACAACACGACAAACAGCAAGGTCCGCGCGACGATCAAGCCCGGCGCGACCGAGGTGACGATCTTGTCCGCGGAAGGCGTGTCGCTGGCGGAAGTGGTTGTATTCACGCGGATCAACTAAACATGCCTGCCAAGGCTGGAGATCAGTGGCCGACCATCGAGTCGGAATTGCGCGCCTTGTTTCCCAGGCGCGCGAATTGGCCGATTCGCACCGTGCCAACCGGGAGCTTGAGGGCACGCAACCCGCGCGGAGGAGGCGTGGCGCTCGGTCAGGCGACGAGCGCGCGCCCACCCACAGCCGCGCCTTGGTGCGAAGTCCTGGCATTCCCGCGGCCAACAGCCTGCTTCATTGCCCGGCGGGCGGCTGCCACAATTCGACCTTGTTGCCTTCCGGATCGATGACCCAGGCGAATTTGCCGTATTCGGATTCGTCGATCTGCTCCAGCACGTTGCAGCCTTCCTCGCGCAACACCTGAACCAGACCGAGCAGATCGTCGACCCGGTAGTTCACCATGAATCCCGCCGTGCTGGGCGCAAACTGGTCGCTTTGCATCGCGCCAATGGACCACACGGTTGTTCCGGCAAATGGCTTGCCCTCATCGTCTGCCCAATGGAACGCGGTGCCGCCCCAGGATTGGACATCGATTCCCAGATGCTGCTTGTACCAGGCCCGCAGGGACGGGGCATCGTTGGCTTTGAAGAAGATTCCGCCAATGCCAGTGACTCGCTTCATGGATCCTCCGCGCTTGAGGGTGGCGCATCCCCGGATGCTACCGCGCTGAGGTCGGGGAGGCCACCTCCCGCGACTGCATGCCCACCGGGAACTGACTGCCACGGTCCCGATTGCCCTCCCGGATCACGGTGCGCAGTAGCCGAGGATTCCAGAACACGTCAACGCTCCCGGGCAGTCATTGTGCGGATCCTGCCCAGCGGGCACGGCATCGCAGATCCCGACCGAGCCGGGCGCGTTGCAGGTCGTGCACGTTCCGGTGCAAATCGTGTCGCAGCAGACGCCATCGTAGCAGTTGCCGTAGATGCATTGCGCCCCGCTCGTGCACGGGCTGCCCAACGGTGAGGAGCAGACGGCGTTGTTGTTGCAGACCTGGTTGCCCTTGCACATGGTGTCCGCGATGCCGACCTGCATGCCCGCGCAGACGCCGGGATAGCCGCCGTTGCTGGCGCCGTCACACGTCCAGCATTCATCGGTGCACTTGTCATCGCAGCAGACGCCGTCCACGCAGTGACCGGTGGTGCAATCGACGTCCGCGCTGCAGACCACGCCATTGGCGAGCTTGGCGGCGCAGATGCCGGCGACGCAGTTCTGGGTGGTGCAGTCGCCGTTGCCGTTGCAGTTGGCGCCTTGCACGCAGTAGGGGCCGCACAGGCCGCCGCAATCCTTGTCGGTCTCCGTGCCGTTGGCGACGCCGTCATTGCACGTCGGCGCTTCGCAGGCGAAATAGATGCCGCAGACCTTGGATTGGCAGTCGGTATTGAACAAGCAGCCCTGGTAATCGGGGCACAAGGTGCAGCCGCTCGCGAGGACGGCGCCGCCGCAGTCAACGCCGGTTTCGCTGCCATTCTGCACGCCATCGTTGCACGCCGCGGGCACGCAGGTGCCGCCCTTGCAGGCCTTGTCCGCGCAGTCCGTGTCCATCGAGCACGTCTTGCCGGTCCCGCAGACGGGGCAACCGGAACCCGATGCGATGCCGCCGCAATCCACGCTCGATTCCGAGCCGTTCTGCAAGCCGTCGCTGCACGTTGCCGCGGCGCACGCGCCATTGATGCAGGACTTGGACGCGCAATCGGTGTCCACTTTGCACTTCATGTCCGGCCATTGGCACCCGGGGCAGCTTCCGCCGCAATCGACGTCGGTCTCCGTGCCATTCTGGGCGTTGTCCTTGCAGCTGGGCACCTGGCAGAAGGAACCGGAAGTGCACCAGCCCGAGGCGCATTGCGAATTGTTTGCGCAAGGCGCCCAGGTGTCGCAGCCGGGGCAATTGCCACCGCCGCAATCGACATTCCACTCGCCGCCGTTCTTGACGCTGTCGTTGCAGGAAGGGGCAGCGCAGAGGTTGCCGACGCAGACTTGCGAGGAACAGTCGACAGGCAGCGCGCACGCCTTCCCATCGGCGCAGGAACCGCACCAACCGCCGCAGTCCACGTCGGTTTCCTCTTCCTGCTTCTGGCCATCGCTGCACTTGGGCACGTCGCACGCGCCGAGGGTGCTGCACTTGCCGCTGACGCTATCCACGAAACACGGCGCGCCCACGAACACTGCCGGATCGTGCACGCATCCGCCTTTGTCGGGCGAGCAGTAATCGTTGGTGCAGAAATTAGCATCGTCGCAATCCAAGTACGTGCCGGTGTCGACGCAAGTCCCCCCGGCGTTGCACTTGCCGGCGTGGCAGTAACTGTAGGGCGTGCACGCGCTGCCTTCCGTGATGGTGTGCGTGCAGGTATTGCCGGCCTCGCAGACGTCCGTCGTGCACCCATTCTGGTCATCGCATGGGGTGCTGAGCTTGCAGGCGCCGTTCGTGCACATGCCCACTTCGCACGCGGTCGCGCCCGTGCACTTCTGCGGGCTCGAGGTGTGGATGCACATGCCGAAAATACCGCAATTGTCATCCGTGCACGCATTGCCGTCGCCGCATTCGGTCAGGTTCTTGCACTGCTTGCCGGTGTTGTTGAATTCCAGGTTGATGACGAGGCACGCCTTGGGATTGGCGCCGCAAGTGGCCTGCACATGCCCGGAATAAACGGGATACTGCAGATAGCCGCCGGTCGCGGACGGCAAGGCGTTCGTCGACAGAAAATATTCCGTGTCCAGTGCCGTGTCGGCGCAGTACTCGCCTTTGGTATCCAAAACGAACTGCTTGACCTCGCCGCCAGCAGCCGCCTGGATCATTCCGCCGAACAAAACCGCCGGCAGACCATTGCCCGTCGCGTGAATCAGAATGCAGGTTGCGGTGACGCCGTCCGCTGAATCGGGACCAGAAGCAACGTCGGCGGCATCGGCGGCAGCATCCGTCGCATCGGCGACCCACGCATCGCTCGCGTCCACGCCGGCAGCCACATCCGATGCATCGGAGATACCCGCGCCATCGGTGCCCGTCGTCACATCCCCTGCGCCCGCCGTATCTTTGGCATCGGCACCGGCAACATCCCCGCCCGCAGCCGCTGCATCTGAGCCAGCCGCAACGCCATTATCCGGCGATTCGTTGGCAACATCGGAACCTCCGCCCGAGCCGCCAGCAGTCGTACCGCAAGCGGTCAAAATGCCCGCCGACGCAAACGCGACAAGCCAAAGCGTGGCAGCAGAAGCAGCGGAACCGGACGGAACGGTGGCAATCGGACAGCGAGAATCAGACATGGCAACTCCGGAGGAGTGAAACGAAGGGTCAAATGGGCCCCCAAAGGGAGGCGCAAGGGCCGAAATCGACGCGTGCAGGCCGAAAGATAGCCGCTTCAGCGGGAAAGGCACAAGACGGAAATCCAAAGCGCTCAGAACCAGACGTAAAATATGCCAACTCGATGGGAGCAAAACTGCGCCGGAGTCCGCCGCGCCTTGACGGCGGCCGGTCAACTGAGGTCGCGACGCGGCGCGCGGCGATTCGACCTCTGGCCACTGAGGTCCACGGGCTGTGCGCAGCGTTTCGACCTCTGGCCACTGAGGTCCCCGGGGCTGTGCGCAGCGTTTCGACCTCTGTCCACTGAGGTCCGCGGGCTGTGCGCAGCGTTTCGACCTCTGGCCACTGAGGTCCGCGGGCTGTGCGCGGCGATTCGACCTCTGGCCACTGAGGTCCACGGGCTGTGCGCAGCGTTTCGACCTCTGTGCACTGAGGTCCACGGGCTGTGCACAGCGTTTCGACCTCTGTGCATTGAGGTCCCCGGGCTGTGCGCAGCGTTTCGACCTCTGTGCACTGAGGTCCACGGACTGCGCGCAGCGTTTCGACCTCTGGCCACTGAGGTCCGCCCGCAGTCCCCAGCCCCGTCACGGGCATCCTGAACACCGGGCGCGGAGTTGACTTCGGGGCTTCGTCCACCTCACCACAAATCCGCAGTTTCAACGCCCGAACCAGCCAACCTGACACGAACAACCCCGCCAAAACGGCAAACTCACGCGGTTCTGGCCACATCCGAGCGTTCGGCAGGCCCGTTCCAAGGCGCTGCTGCATCGCGGTGACCAGCGCCTTTCCGCCGCCAATCCCCAGCTTGCCGCCGCCCTTTGGACCGCGTATACACCGACCATGCGGCAATTACGGTCGCGGCCAGGTCCGTTTCATGAACTTTCTGTGCCTCCGGGCGCCTTCACTTGCCGTGCGCGCGGTCCTGCTGAGCCTCCTCGTGGTGTCGGGGCTGGGCCACGTCATGCCGGCGTTTGCCGCTCCGCCTGGACAGCAGAAGCGCGTCAAGGCATCCGCCAAAATCATGGCCGAGCAGGCTGGCAAGGCCTATGAAGGCGGCGATTTTCAGCGCGCCGCCCTGCTCTACTACAACGCTTGGCAGACGGACGATGCGACCTCGGATTACCTCTTCGCCGCGGCACGGGCGGCGCACGTCGGCGGGCTGCTGGATATCGCGGTGGCGCATTACGAGGAATTCCTGAATACGCCTGGCATTGACGCGGCGCGCGACAAGAAAGCGCGCGGCTATTTGGACGATATTCGCGACGCCAAGGCCGCGGCCAAGGGTCAGGAGGCGGAGAAGGCGCAGCGCGCGGGCGACAACAACCTCGCGGCGCAGTTGTACCTGCAGGCTTGGCAAATCGCGCCGCATCGGCCGGAGTATCGCTTCAAGTCCGCGGTGGTGCTGCAGGCGGCGGGGCAGACGGCGCAGGCGGACGCGCTGTTCCGGGCGTATCTGGCCGACGCGCCGCTGGACGCCGTGGATCGTCCGGAGGCGACGGCGCGGCTCGCATCGCTCCAGGGCAACCACACACCGGTGGCGGCGCCGACCAAGGCTGTTGCCGTTGTCGCAACACCGCAGCCCGCAGCGTCCAAGCCCCAGCCCGCGCCGCCGGTGACCGCGACAGCGCCGCAAGTGAAGGGTCCAAGCCGCGTGGCCGGCTGGCTGCTGACGGTGGCGGGCGTTGGCCTGCTTGTCGGCGCAGGCGTCGCGGCATCCGCGCAGTACACGGATACGCAGGCGTATGAGAACCCGGCCAAGGACCCGTCTGGCCTCATCACCAGCCGGACGGCGGCAGAAGGTGCGGCGCTCGCGGACAGGATCGACCGCAACCGCGCGATTGCCGGTGTGTGCGGCGCGCTGGGTGTCACGTCGCTGGCGCTGGGCATCTGGCAGCTCGTGCGGGCGCCCGCCGCTGCCGAAAACGTGGGACACGCGCAGTCGTTTTTGCCCACCTTCGTGCCAACCTTGGGCGGCGCGGCGATCGCAGGGCGGTTTTGACATGAACCAACGCATCCTCTTGCTTCTCGTCTCGGTCAGTGCGTCGGCGTGCATCGCGCGCTATCCGGACTCCGCGTATTTGATTTCGTCGACGGCAGCAGACACCACAAGCGACACCGGCGGCGGCGGAACGGACGCCAGCAGCGGCACGCCGGATATCACCGGCGGTCCGTTGGCCAAATCCGCGTTCGTCGGCTGCCTGCAAACCAACTGCCCGACGCAACTCTCCAGCTGCATCGCCGACAAGGGCTGCCTCAGCACGCTGACGTGCATCGTGGTCTGCCCGTCCGGTGGGGAAACCTGCCAAAGCAACTGCATGGCAACCGGCGGCCAGACGTTTGGCACGCTGGCCATGTGCGGCAACTCGGTCTGCCAGCCGTAGCGCATTGGCGCGGACGGTCGGCCGCCCTTGCCCTTCCCCTACCAGATGCGGTAAGTCTGGTTTTGCGGCGCAACGCGCCGGGGGCGAACCGCTTTGACCATCCTGCACACCGTCCGCGCCAAACTCATGGGGCTTGTGGCCCTCTCGGCCATCGCGCCGCTTGCCGCCATGCCGCTGCTGAGCTGGCTCATGCGCGACGCGCTCGTGGATCAGGTCGATGACCGCGTCGAGGACGTCGAGCAGGAATTCCTGATGGAGCTCGCCGATGACGTCAAGGACATCACGCTGGCGGCGCGGATGCGCGCGCTCGATCCGGCGACGAAGACGGCGCTCCTGGCGCACGACGTGAACGCGCTGCATCAGGTGGCCAAGCAGTTCCACGACGTCTATCCGGAATTCGACGTGCTCTTTTACGACGCACAAGGCGCGCTCGTGACGTCGCTGGGCTGCGCGCATCCGGCGGCAACGCTGGCGCAGCAGCC
This sequence comes from uncultured Myxococcales bacterium, assembly GCA_903842345.1. GTDB lineage: Bacteria > Myxococcota_A > UBA9042 > UBA9042 > UBA9042 > CAIYBN01. Next base: position 111,559 of record CAIMLR010000008.1, on the reverse strand, counting down.
GTTTGCCAACACGCTGATGGGCGGTGAATTCCACGCGGTCGTGCCCAGCGGCTGCGAGCAGATCGCCGATGCCAAAGCGCCGCCGCCGCCGGCTTGGACGGTCGCGATCGCGATCCCGGGCGCGGGCGTGATCGTCGCGTGCCTGCCGCTGGACAATGATTTCGCCAAGAACGTCGCGCAAAAAGTTGGCGTGTCGCTGTGCCTGTATGACGCCAACCAACGCGCGGTCGGTTCGTATCAGGTCAATGGCGTCGATGCGTGTACGTCGGCGGACGCGCTGGATGCCGTCGTCGTCGATCGCAACTTCGCCCGCCAGCGTTTCGCGCCCAGGACGCTGCCGGGTGTGTCGGTCACGACTGCGATGCGGGTTGGCGTCCATGAAACGCTGGACAAGCACCTGCGCCTCGCGTCCGCGCTCGTGGCGCTCGCGGCGCTCCTGGCGATGGCGCTGGGCATCCGCATCGCGAGCGTGATGTCGGTCAACCTGAAGCGGATTACGCTCGCGCACAAGAAGCTGGAACACCAGCAGTACGTGAAAGTCGCGGAGATCAAGACCGGCGATGAGATTGAGGATCTGGCTGAAGGCTTCAACGCCATGGTCGACGGCCTGGAGGAGCGCGATCGCCTGCGGGCGACGATGGGCAAGTACATGACCGAGCAGGTCGTGGAACACCTGATGGCCGGGCGTGTGCAGCTGGGCGGCGTGACGCTGCCGGTGACGGTGCTGTTCACGGACATCCGCAGCTTCACGTCGATCTCCGAGACGATGAGCGCCCACGAGCTTGTCAGCCTGCTCAATGAATACTTTACCGCGATGGTCACCGTGGTGATGGAAGAAGGCGGCGTCGTCGACAAGTACATTGGCGACGCGATCATGGCGGTCTTTGGCGCGCCGGTGCCCAAGCCGGACGATGCGCAGCGCGCGGTGCGGGCAGCCGTGCGGATGCGGGCGGCGTTGATCCTGCTGAACGAGCGGCTCGCGGCGCGCGGCATTGCGCCGATTCGCACCGGCATTGGCCTGCATACGGGCGAAGTCGTCGCGGGCAACATCGGCTCGGAAGCGCGGATGGAGTACACGGTCATCGGCGACGGCGTGAACCTGGCGTCGCGGCTGGAGTCGGCGACCAAGGAGCTCGGCGTGGACGTGCTGATTAGCGAGGATACCGCGGCGCATCTCGGCGCGGAGTTCGAGCTGCGCTACGTGGATGAAATCACCGTGAAAGGCCGCAAGAAGCCGGTGAAAGTGTTTGAAGTCAAGGCGGCCAGGACGGACTGAGCGCGGCAGCGCCGGCAAACGGGAGACGGGAATGCGCAAGATCTTGCAATCGATGATGGTCCTTACCAGCCTCGCGGCGCTCAGCGCGTGCGGCAGTTCATCCGGCGGCGGAGGCGGCGGCGGTGGCGCGGTCGGTTCCGGCGGCGCGGCGGGCTCGCTGTGCAACAACGCGTCGGTCAATGAAGGCTGTTTTGGCGCCACGCCCGGCAAGCGGATGCAATGCGTCGCCGGCAAGTGGACGGAGATCGCGACCTGCGCGGCGAGCGAGCACTGCACGGAGAGCGCGGATCCCGGCGCGCCCGGCACGACCAAGCACATCGCCACGTGCGCCGCCAACGGCAGCGTCCCGGACGTCACCGGCGGCAATGACACGAGCACGGGCAGCGACGCCAGCACGAGCGACACCGGCAGCGGCGACACGCTGGTCGTGGACATTCTCGGCGGCGAAGACACCACGATCGTGAAAACAGACGGCGGCGCAGACACCTGCACGCCCAAATGCGCGGCCAAAGCGTGCGGTCCCAACGGCTGCGGCGGCTCCTGCGGCACGTGCGACGGCAACCAGACGTGCGACGCCAGCGGCAACTGCGTCAAGCAGAGCGGCGGCACCGTCGCGCTCGGCGCCAGCTGCGTGGGCACGACCGACGCGTGCGTGGCGGGCGCCAAGTGCGCCGCGATTGCCGACCTGAGCGACTGGACGTGCCAAAAAGCCCGCAACGCCGGCCAATCCTGCGGACCGGGCATCGGCGAATGCGCGACGGGCGCGGTCTGCAACTTCATCGACAGCACGCTCAAGGGCATGAAGTGCTACGCGACGACCTCCATCGGATCTGCTTGTTCCACGCCGGGATTTGGCGATTGCGCGGCGGACGCCACCTGCGTCTACACCGACAACCAGGGCAGCAGCACGCAGTGCGTCAGCGCCGTCGGTCCGGGCGGCACATGCGACGTCATCAGCGTGGGCCTGTGCACCGCGGGCTACGGCTGCGTGCCGGCAAGCAGCGGCAGCGGCTACCAATGCCTCGCGGACGTTCCCGCCGGAAGCTCCTGCGGCGCGGCTACGGGCGGCTGCGCGTCGGGCAGCGATTGCGTCTACGACAGCTCCGCAAAAGCCAGCGCGACCTGCCAAGCCGCGGGCCAGATTGGCGACGCGTGCGGCAGTTTTGGCCAGCCGGGCAGCTGCGTCCCGTGGGCGACCTGCACGCCGGACAGCAGCACGACTGGAAGCGCCAACCACTGCCGCGCCTTCGGCGTCGCGGGCGGGGAATGCGGCTACAACATCGGCCTGTGCGCGCCCTTCCTCGCGTGCAGCTTCACGGACGCCAGCCAGACCGCGATGACGTGCCTGAAAGCCGGCGCCTCAGGCGACACGTGCGGCGCGGGCGTGGGCGGCTGCCTGCCGGGCTATGCGTGCTTCCTCGCCGCGACCGGCGACGTGACGGGCACCTGCAAGGACGAATGCGCCACGCAGAACAAGTACAGCGACGGCACCTGCGACACGTGCCTCAAGGCCGATCCGGACTGCCTCAAATAGCCTGAATCCGCTTACGGAATCTCGTGCATTCCGTACGGCGGGTTCGCGTTCACGATGCGGTTGGGCGCACACGTAATCGTCACATCGGCAAACTTGCGGGTCGCGTGCGTGCCATGGAGCACGTATTCGCCGGGCGGCACGTTGGTCCAGAGGATGCCGCCGTCATCGGACGATTCCGTCAGCTTGGGATCCGGCACAACCTTGGAATTGAAGTAGATCGGCTTGGCCAGCGTCGGCGTCGCAGTCGCCGTCACGCCCGCCACACCATGCGCGCCGTGATCGCGGAACTGCTCGTACGTCATGCCCTGGATGACCTTGTCGCTGCTCGTCGTCACGACCTGGCACTGCGTCGTCTTGGGGCCAACGCCCACGAGCGACGCCAGCAGGAAGAACGTATCGTCATCGGGCGTTTGGAAATGGACGTGATCCAGATCCGCGTCATTCGGATGCAGGGTGAACGTCTGCAGGTAGATCGTGTGAAAGCCGGTCTTGACGATGAACGGCGTGACCTTCTGGCTGTCCGCGGTCACTTCGACCGACAGGTCGTAGTAGCCATTGGCGTCCGTCGTCGTCGTGAACTGCGGCAGTTCAGCGACCGAGATTGTCGCGCCGGCGATCGGCATTGGCGTGTTGAACGTGTAGGCGACGCCTTTGAAGTGCGTGACCGGCGCGGCGGTATTCGCGGTGCTCGTCGTGCACGCGGCGAGCGACGTCAAAGCGACAGATGCGAGGAAAGAGCGCGAGAACATGGGGCCTCCTGATGGCAAACCCCATGACTCTAGCAGCGCGGGCTACTTCTTGCCAAACGGCCACCAGCTACCGCCCGTGGACGCAGCCGGCTTGGCGGCTGCTTTGGCTTCGCGGCATTTGCAGCGACGATCAGCGGGAACGTCACTGAGCACTTGCTCAATGTGCGCGCCGCAACCGGCGTAAGTAGGCTTGCCACAAGAAGAACAGGTAACGCGACGGCACATGATTTTCTCCGGGGATCTAGCGTGTCCCAAAGATTCTGAGCCAGATGCCGCGGCAAAGGTTCGCGGCGCCCGAACATTCTCCAGGGCGCGCGCAGCTCGCGACCACGCGTCCGCGATCCGCGCGGTGCCAGGGGCAGCATGTTGCGGTTGCTTCCGCGCGGGCGGCAACGGACAATGATCCACAGGAGGGTGCGACGTGAAGCGACAAATCGGAGCGATGGTGATGTGCGCGGCGCTTGCCAACGGCTGCAGCACGGCCAATGAGGCGGGCGGCGGCGCTGGAGTCGACGCGATGAACGACGGCGGCGGCGACGTGGCACTGGGCACCGACAGCTGGGGGGACGCCGCAGCTGGCCCCGAAGTCCTGACGCTGGACCACTGCTCCGGCGCGACGGCGGGCGACGGCACGTATTGCGCGGCGTCCTTCTCGCCCATCCCGCCAGACGCCAGCAGCCTGGACCACGTGCTCTTCACTTGCCAGAACAACAAGATCGCCAAGTGGGTCACGTGCGACGCGGGCTGCACCGCGGTTTCGCCCGGCAAGGACACGTGCGCGCCAGTCAGCAGCTGCGGCGACGGCACATGCAACGGCGCGGAAACGTGCAAGACCTGCGCCAAGGATTGCGGCGCATGCCCGCCCGCTTGCGGGGACGGCACCTGCAACGGCGCGGAGTCGTGCACGACCTGCCCCAAGGACTGCGGCACTTGCCCGGATGCCGACCCGTGCGCGGGCGCGTTCGCGGGCGACGGCATCTACTGCGGCGCGTCGCTCAAGCCCGCGTCGCCGCTGCCGGACACGCTGTACACCTGCAAGGCCAAGAAGACCGTCAGCAGCGCCGCGTGCGCGTACGGCTGCCTCGTCGCGCCCACGGGCACGGCAGACGCGTGCAAGCCCAAGCCCAGCGTCGGCGGTCCGCCCGGCAAAGGCGTGTGGGTCTGGATGTTTGACACGAGCGCGCCCTCGGCGCAGCAGGTCGCCATCGACGCGCAGACGCTGGGCATCGGCTTTGTGCTCATCAAGAGCGGCCAGGACCTGAGCAGCTACGACACGAACTTCAACGCCGCCGTTGTCAACGAGTTCACGTCGCGCGGCATCGAGGTCTACGGCTGGCCGTACGTCAAGCCGGGCAACAACCTCGCCAAGGCCGCCGTCATCGCCAAAGCAGCAAAGATTCCAGGTGTTTCAGGCATCATTCTTGATGTAGAAGTTGAGTTCGTCAAACACGATGTCGACGCCATCGAATTGTGCGACGAAATCCGCAAGCAGGCGCCCGGCGTCTTCCTCGGCTACACGTCCTTTGGCTGGATCAGCTACCACCTCGACTTCCCGTTCGAGGCGTTTGACCAAGCCTGTGGCGATGCGTTCTTGCCGCAAACCTACTGGGATTTGTGGTCATCGACGACGCCCGCGAAGTCCTGGGCGACCGCCGTGAAGGATGCCACCAACCTTGGCCTCAAGGCGCCGATGTGGGGCGCGCAGGACAATGAAATGGACCCGAGCGCCGCTGACCTGAACGCGTTTTTCGCGGTGGCCGGCCCGCGCGCGAGCCTGTGGCGCTGGCCCGCATCGGACAGCGACCCGCAATTCAAGAAGATGCAGCAGTTGAATTGGAAGAACTGACGGCTACTCGCCCAGATACGCCGCCGCCACGCGCGGGTCCGCGAGCACGTCCGCCGCCGCGCCGGCCATCGTCACTTCGCCCGTTTCCAGCACATACGCACGGTGGGCGATCTTCAGCGCCATGCGGGCGTTCTGCTCCACGAGCAGGATCGTCACGCCCTGCTGGTTCAGCGTCTGGATGACCTGAAAGATCCGCGCGACAATCAGCGGCGCGAGGCCAAGCGACGGCTCATCCAGCAGCAGCAGCTTGGGGCGCGTCATCATCGCCCGTCCAACCGCCAGCATCTGCTGTTCACCGCCGGAGAGCGTGCCCGCCGGCTGCAGCTTGCGCTCGCGCAGCACCGGAAAGAGCTCGTACACGCGCTCAAAGTCCGCGAGAATCCCCGGTTTGTCCGTCCGCGTATACGCGCCCATCTCCAGGTTCTCGGCGACGGTCATCCGCGGAAACACGCGCCGGCCTTCCGGACTGTGCACGAGGCCGAGGCGCACAATGTCATGGGGCGCGACCGCCGTCAGGTCCTTGCCGTCAAACGAGACGGTGCCCGAACTCGGCTTGTGCAAACCGGAAATGCTGGTCAGCGTCGTCGTCTTGCCCGCGCCATTGGCGCCGATCAGCGTGACGATCTCGCCCGCTTCCACGGTCAGGGAAATGCCCTTGAGCGCCTCAATCGCACCGTATTTGGCCCGCACATCGCGGAGTTCCAGCAGAGCCATGATCTAATGCTCCCCGTCCGCGCCCAAATACGCTTCAATTACAGCAGGATTTTGCCGAATTTCGTCCGGCGTCCCTTCCGCGATGCGCTTGCCGTGGACGAGCACCGTGATGCGGTCGCTGATGCCCATGACCACGCGCATGTGGTGCTCAATCAACAGCACGGTCGTGCCGCGGTCGCGAATCGCGCGGATCAGGTGCATCAGGCTGACCGTCTCCGACGGGTTCATGCCCGCCGCCGGCTCATCGAGCAGCAGCAGCCGCGGCCGCGTCGCCAGCGCGCGGGCAATTTCCAGCCGCCGCTGCTCACCGTAGGGCAGGTTGCGCGCGAGATCGCGCAGGCGGTGCTCCAGCCCGACGAATTTCAGCAACTCCGTTGCTTCGCTCTTGGCCGCCTTCTCCTGATTCAGCGACGCCGACGAGAAGGCGCCGCGCCGCACCACCACGATCAGCCACGCCAACAGCCCCAGCATCAGCGCCGCGAGCACGAGGACCGGCAGCGTCTCCGCGGCATCGGGCGCCGCCTTGCGCACCACCAGCGCGAGCGTCGCCGTGAGCGCCAGCAGGCCAGCCGGCGCGAGGATCGCCGTCAAGCGCCCGGGATCGGTCAGCTTGGCCTGCGCCCGCAGGTGGCGATCGCTGGCGACAAGCACGTTTTCAATCACCGTCATGTTGTGGAACAGCCGAATGTTCTGGAACGTCCGCGCCACGCCGCGCAGCGCGACCGAAGTAGGCGTCCGCCGCGTTCGCTGCCACACCGCGCGCGCCGCCAGAAAACCGAGCAGCAATCCGGCCAGGAACGCGCCGCCACGGACCTGCAGCGCTGAAACGGCCCGCGCCGCCGTCGCCTTGTCATCGTCGGTCTGCGGGTTGTCCAGGCGCTTCTGCGCGTCCGCCAGCGCGGTTGCCGCCAGCTCCGGCGTCTTGACCACCGCAAACGTCGTCTGGCCGTCAAAGCTCGCGACAAAATACTTGGCCATGCGCAGGTCCACGCGCGGCTGGGCGGTCATGTAAGCGCCCGCATCGTGAAGCGCGCGCGTCGCCGAGAAAGCGTTGGGATCCTGGGATTTGATGACCGCCGCCCAGAGCGAATCGACGTTCGCGGCGGTCAGCAAGCCGATGAGCCCGACGCCCAGACCGACGAGCATCCAGCGCAGCAGCAGGCGCGGCTGCATCGGCTCTTGCAGGTCCTTGCCATCCAGTTGCACTTCGCCCGACGTCGGCTCGTAGATGCCGGTAATCGCGTTGAAGAGGCTGGTCTTGCCGGCGCCGTTGGGGCCGATCACCGCGGCGATCTGGCCTTCTTCCACGCGGAGATCGACTTCACTCACCGCGGTCAGGCCGCCAAAACGCAGCGTCAGTTTGTCGACTTTGAGGAGGGGCGCGCTCATGAAGCGTCCTCCTGCGTTTCATGCAGTTCTTCCGCGACGCGCGAGGACGGCCACAGGCCCTCAGGCCGCAGCCGCATCATCACCACGAGCGCGGTGCCAAAAACGATCCAGCGCCAATTGCTGAATGACGCCATGACGTGCGTCGATTCGCCGCCCAGCGCGGTCTGCAGGAGGCGCGTGAGGAGCGGCGAAATCACGTTGTCAAAACCAAGCAGGAGCCCCGCGCCGAGCAGCGCGCCGCGCAAGGAGCCGAGACCGCCGATGATGAGGCAGCAGAGGACCATGATGGAGTAGTTGAAATCGTAGGTGTTTGGCTCAGCGGTCGTGGTCAGGTTGGTCGCGTAGAAGCAGCCCGCGAGGCCCGCCAACGCCGCGCCGCCGGTGAATGCAGCGAGCTTGATCCGCGCCGGTTCAATGCCCATGCAGGACGCGGCGAGTTCATCCTCGCGCAGCGCGACAAAAGCCCGGCCAATGCGGGATTTCTCCAGCAAACTCAGGCAAACGACCGTCGCCGCGAGCACGATGAGCGCCAGAAAATACATCGCGCGGAGCACGCCAATCGAAGCATCGCCCGCCGGCGAGAGCGACTCGCGCACCAACGTCGGCAGCCATGGCGCCGGGACGGGATTCAGGCCGCGCGGACCGTCCGTGATGTTCTCCAGGTTCAGCAGCACGATGCGCATCACCTCGCCAAAACCGAGGGTCACGATCGCCAGGTAGTCGCCGCGCAGCCGCAGGGTCGGCGCGCCCAACAGGAAGCCGCCCATCGCGCCAAACAGCGGCGCAATCAGCATGGCGCCCCAAAAGCCGATTTGGAACGGGTACTTCTCAACCGTCAGCACGCCGGTCGTAAACGCGCCGATAGCGAAGAACGCCGCGATGCCAAGCTGCAGCAGCCCCGCTTGCCCCACCTGCAGGTTCAGCGCCAGCGCGAGCAGCGAGAAGATGAAGATGTTGACCAGTTGGCGGTCGATGTGCAGCGCCTGACCGGTCGCCGCTTCAAGGCCCCAATCCAGCACCGGTGCGAACGGATAGACCGCAAGCAGCACGAGCGCGAGCACCGGCAAGCCGCCAATCTTCTTGAAGAACGTGCGCAGCTCGGGCATCGGCTACACCTTCTCGCGCGCGGTCGAGCCGAGCAGGCCGGCGGGACGGAACACCAGGATGACGATCAGGATGCCGAACAGCACGGCCGGCTGCCATTGCGCGCCGATGAACTGGTCGGAGAACGCGCGCACCAAGCCGAGCAGGAGGCCGCCGAGGACCGCCCCTGGAATGTTGCCGATGCCGCCGACGACCGCAGCCGTAAAGGCGTAAAGGCCGTTCTGGTAGCCCATCTGATAGTGAACGGTGTTGATGTACAGGCTGTAGATCACCGAGGCGAAACCGCCGAGCGCGCCGCCGATGAGGAAGGTCGCCGCGACGACTTGATCGACGTCGATGCCCATCAGGCGCGCCGCGGACGGATCCTGCGCGGTCGCCCGCATCGCCTTGCCGAGCTTGGTGAAACGCACGATGCCGTACAGCGCGGTCATCATGACGAGCGACGCGCCGATGACAAGCACATCCTTTGGCTGCAACGTGATCTTGCTTGTGGCGCCGAGCAGATTGGTTGCCGGCAGCAGGTTCGGGAACGCCTTGGGCGCCGCGGCCTGGCCACCGCCGCCGAAAACGTCCATCGCCATGCCGCCCCAGAACAGGCCGACGTTCTGCAGGATGAACGAGACGCCAATCGCGGACACCAGCGGCGCGAGCTTGGGCGCCTTGCGCAGCGGCTTGTAGACGACGCGGTCGATGAGCAGGTTCAGCAGGCCGCCAAACACGGACGAAGCGACGATGCAGAGCAGCAGCCCGCCCGCGAGCGCAGCCGCCGACGAATGCTCGTTGAGTCCAAGCGCGCCGCAGAGCGTCAGCGCGACGAACGCCGAGAGCATGAAGACGTCGCCATGGGCGAAGTTGATGAACTCGAGGATGCCGTACACCATCGTGTAACCAAGCGCAACCAAAGCAAAAACCATGCCATTGGTGAGGCCGATCAGCAGCTGTTGGAGGACGGTATCGAGCACGGGTTCTCGCGGGTGCTGGGAGGTGAATTGGCTACGGAGCGGCGGGCGTTGCGGCAACGGGGGCAGGCGCAGCGCCGGCGCCAACGCCGAGCAACGTCGCGAACTTGAACTTGCCGGCTTCCACGATGTTGCCGGACATGACCGTCATCGTCGTGTCGCCATTCTTGTCGAATTGCCACGTGCCGAGCGCGCCGTCCTTCTGCTCCGTCGCGAGGATCGCGTCACGGAGCGCCGCGCGGTCCTTGCTGCCGACCTTGGCGATGGCGTCCAGCGCGACCTTGGCCGCGACGTAGCCGTAGACGGCGTAGGCCTGCGGTTCAGCCTTGTACTTTTCTTTGTATTTCTTGACGAATTCCGCGCCCTTGCCAGTCAATTGCTCAGGTGGCACACCACCAAACGTCACGTGCGCGCGGCCGGCGACGTTCTCCGCGCCGGCAGCCTGGATGAACGCTTCCTCAAAGCAGCCATCGGGCACCATCAGCTTGGCGGCAAGGCCAACCGCGACGATGTCCTTGGCGATCTGGCCCGCGTTGGTCTGCGTCGTGCCGCCATAGTAGATCCAGTCGGGATTCTGCGCCTTGATCTTGGTCATCAGCGAGCGGTACTCCTGCGCCTTCGGGTCGATGCCTTCGCGGCCGAGCACCGTGATGCCAAAGTCCGGCGCGCTCGACACGAAAACGTCCGCAACGCCCTTGCCGTACAGCCCGCGGTCGTCCAGCACGTAGACGGTCTTGCCGCCAAGCTTCTTGATCCACTCCGCCGCGGAAGTGCCCTGGATGTCGTCCGCCGGCACGACGCGGAAGTAGTTGATTTTGCCCGTGGGGCGATACACGCCCGGCTCGTTCGGCTCGCCCATGCCCGGCTTGGTCAAGCCAGTGTAGGTGTTCGCCGGCGAGATCATCGGCAGGTTGGCCTTGTTCAGGATTGGCATCGCGATCTTCGCGGCCCCGGAGTTGTACGTCCCGATGTACGCGACAACGTTCGGGTCCTTGACCGCCTTGTCCGCGTTCGCCGCTTCCACTTCCGGGTCCCAGTCGCCCTTCTTGGCGCTCGCGTCGTCCCAATCCTCGTACACAAGCGTGTAGTTGCCGATCTTTCCGCCCACTTCGTCGACCGCCATCTTGATGCCGTTGACCATCGTCGTGGTCTGCGCGTTGGCGCTGCCGGTCCGCGGCAAGCTCGAGACGATCTTGATGACGCCGCCGTCGCCCGTTGCCGCGGCCCCGCCCTTGTCGCCCGCGTTCGCGCCAGAACCGTTGGATTCCGTGGATTTCTTGCCACAAGCTGCGGTCAGGGCAGTCAGGCAGAGCAAGGTCAGGAAACGGTTGCGATTCATGGAAGCCTCCGGGCGCGTACAGGAGCGTGGAGTCTAGCCAGCAAGACGACTTCCGGCAACGCCCCACGGTGATTCCTGCGTGACTTTGCCGCAGCGATTGGCCTGCGCGGCGCACCGTGCGAACCTTGGGCGCGGAGGAACTCTGGATGCGCGCGCTCTTGCTGACAATCTGCCTTCTGGGCTGCACAACGGCGCCGATCGATGGCGCGTTCGTCGTGCAGGACAGCGACTTCAGCGAACTCGAGACGTGGCAGCATTGGCAGATCGCAGCAACCGCGCCCGGCAGCTTCCACACCACGGGGCCGCGCATCGTCTACCTCAACCGCAAACCACCGGCTGACGCGACCGCCTTTCCGGTTGGCACGATCCTGGTCAAGACGCTGGAAAACGGCAGCGGCGACACGTTTGCGATGGTCAAGCGCGGCGGCGACTACAACGCGGACTGGGCGCGCGGCTGGGAATGGCTTGAAATCACAAAGGCATCCGGACAATGGCGCATCGTTTGGCGCGGGGACACGCCGCCTGAGGGCGCTGGCTACGCCGAAGAAGGCGTCAGCTGCAACCTCTGCCACGCGATGGCGCGCACCAATGACTGGGTCCAGTCCAAGGTGCTGAAACTCCCGATGCAGTGACAGACCCATCGCGCGGCGCTACCTTACAACCAGCGCCAATACGTCAGGAGGCCACATGTCCGCCCGCACTCTTCGTCCGGAATCGCCCTCCTCGTATTGGGGAACGTCCCCGCGCGTCGCGTTGCTCAGCGCACTCATGGTCTCCGCCAGCGCTTGCGACAGCCCGGGGCGCGACGAGCAGGACGCCATGGACGACACGGTCAGCGCCATCGACACGGTGATCGACGTCGCGCAGGACACGGCGCTCCACGACGACGTCAATGCCGACGTGCCCGTGAAAATCGACAACCTCGCCGGCGGCGGAACCGTGCCCTTGACCGAGCTTGCCGGCGCCATCGCACAGTGGGAATGCCAGCGGATCGTCGCGTGCGGCTGCACCTCGCCCAAGCAGGCCAAGCCGGACGTCGCGGACTGCGTCGCCCAGTTGACGCCGGCCATCGCCAAGACCTGGAGCAACGGCGGCCTCGTGGCACGCGCTGAACTCATCCCGGTCTGCGTGGCGGCCTTGGAAGCCGACAGCGCGCCGTGCGCCGTCGCCAAGCTCACCAGCGTCACCCCCTGCCTCGCCGCGCTCCGTTGGCCCGGCAAGTCCGGCGATAGCTGCGGCGGCAACGGCCCCTTCCTCTGCGCCGACGGCGGCCTGTGTGAAGGCGGAAAGTGCACCGGCAACCACCTCAGCCTCGTCGCCGAGGGCCAGGCGTGCGGCACTCCGTTTGTCTGCGGCGATGCGGAATGCATGAAGAACAGCGCGGGCAAAGGCACCTGCAAGTCGCCCGTCGCCATCGGCAAGGTTTGCGCAGAGAGCGGCGACTGCGTGATGCCGGCTTTCTGCTCGGCGGGCGTCTGCGCCCTGCCCGGCAAGGTCGGCAGCACGTGCGCGTCGCTCCTCGGCTGCGGCCCCGGCTTGGACTGCGCCGGCGGCGTCTGCACCGCGCCCACGACCTGCACGCCCGGCAAGAGCTGCGGCAACAGCGGGGAGTGCTTGGGGGAAGTGCACAACAGCTGCACTGGCAAGAAGGCCATCGGCGACGGCTGCAAGAGCGACGGCGAGTGCGCGGACACCGCGTTTTGCGAAACCGCCGGCAAGAAATGCGCCAGCCGCCCCGTGCTTGGCGCCTCCTGCGGCAACGGCGCGGTGTGCGCCACGGGCCTTGGCTGCGAAACCGGCAAGGCCACGTGCCAGACGCTGCCCAAGGCCGGCCAGAAGTGCCTGTTGGGCGCTGTTGGCCCGACCCTCTGCGCGCCGAGCTTCGCCTGCAAGGCTGACACGTTCACTTGCGATGCGCCGCCCGTGCTCGGGCAGCCGTGCGCCGCCGACGGCACATGCAGTGACGCCGACATCGACGGCGACGGGAAAAAGGCCGACCTCGCCTGCAACGTAGCCAAAGGCAACCTCTGCGCCGTCAAGTTGGCCATCGGCGTGCCCTGCCAGAACGAAGCGTGTCAGGACGGCCTCTTTTGCGACGCCAGCAGCGGCAAGTGCGCCAAGACCTACGCCGCAGGCGCATCCTGCAAGTCCGGCAACGAATGCGGCGCTGGCAATTCCTGCATTCCCAACGCCAGCGGCAAGCTGAGCTGCGGGGCGTTGCCCAAAGTCGCCGAGTCCTGCCTCACGGACTGCGCGAGCGACTTGTTCTGCGAAATTGGCGCGCAAAATACGTCGTGCCAGCCGCCCATTTGCGGCGATTTGTACGCGCTCTAAACCCTTGGCCCCGCATTTTGCAGCAGGAAATTACGATGAACGACACGCCGGCTGAGCGCGATAGTTGGGAAATGCACGACGAAGCGACGGGCTTCATGAGCGCCGTCTATGGCAAACAGCGCGTGCGGATGGCGGCGGTTGCCCTCGGAAACGGCGATTTGCTTGTCATCAGTCCGGGCGTGCCGACAAGCGAGGCGCGTTTCGCCGCGCTGGAAAAGACCGGCAAGCCGCGGTTCCTGCTCGCGCCGAATCATTTTCACAACGGCGGCATCGCGACGTGGCACGCGCGCTATCCGGACGCGATTGTCGTTGCCCACCCGCTCGCGTTGCCGCGCCTGCGCAAGCAAGTGCCCGGCGTGCCGTTTGAGGACTTGGCGCGCCTGGAGGCGGCGCTGCCGAGCCACCTGCGGCTGTTTGGCCCGCCGATGGCCAAGCAGGGTGAGACCTGGCTGAGCATCCGGATGGCGACGGGGAACGCGTGGTTTGTCACGGACGGCATCATCAATGAGAAGCGGATGGCCGGCGGGCTGCTGGGCGCGGTATTTCGCCTCATCGGTTTTCGCGCGCAATTGATGACGAACCCACTGTTCAAACGGCTATTTCTGCGCGACAAAGCGGCCTACAAGACGTGGGTCTGCGGGCAGTTGGATGCCGACAAGCCGGTCCTTTTCGTGCCGTCGCACGGCGTCCCGCTGCCTGGACCTGACGTGACGGAAAAATTGCGCGCCGTGACGCTGGCCGCATGATTTTTGCGGCGGTGCACGATCGCATTTGGCCGAAATCCGCCGCAGTTCAGGAGCGAAATCAGTGAGAAATCATTGACACGCCGCGATCGCCCCCGTAAAACGCAATTCGAAGCAAGCGTGCGGCACACATGCCAGCGTTCGCAGTTCTCGTTGGAACTTCCTTTGTCGTCATGACATTGGCCCACAAACTGCCGTTTCCGCAGCCGTGACAAAGGGTCACGGTCGGCACCGGCGGAGCTATGACCGTGTGTGACCTAACTTTCAGGAGCTGATCGATGTTTCGCAACCACTTCAATCTCATTTCCATGACCTTGACCACGGGCGCGCTGCTCGCGGCGGGCGCCTGCACCACGACCGTCAACAACGCGGGCACTGGCACGACCAACGGCGCTGACACGACCACGGGCACGACCACGGGCAAGGACACCGCGGGCGGCACCGGCGGCGCAACCTGCCCGGTCAAGGGCGGCACGTGCTGCGTCGGCGACAGCCTCGCGACCGGCCACCTCTACGATTGCCCCGACGACACCGCCGGCATGAAGTGCATTGGCATGCCGGACCCGAAATGCCAGGACATGAGCTGTCTGGCCGACCCGACGTGCGCGGCTGCCTGCGCGGAGCCGCCCAAGTCGGATCCGTCGGGCTGCACGGAAATCCAGGCCACTGACGCCGAGAAGCAGGCGTGCTGCGACAAGAGCGGCGGCGGCGGAGACACCACCGGCGGCGGCGGCGACACGACCGGCGGCAACACGGACACCGGCGGCGGCGGCGGCGTGACCGGCGTGGTCTGGGCCGGCACTTGGCAGGTCAAGTTGGAATACGACGTGAAATGCACCATGTCGCTCACCAACCCGAAGTCGGGCCACGAGAGCATGACCGCGTCGGTGAAGATCAGCGGCGACAACACGTCGCTCAGCCTGAGCGACAACAGCGGCAACTACCAGATGACCGGTACGGGCCATGACGACCACGCCAGCTTCAACGGCCAGTTCCCGCTGCTTGACGCGGTCGGTACGCCGACGAGCGGCCTCGGCACCAACGGCATCCAGGTGACGTTCAACATCACCACCGTGGACACCAAGGACAAGGCGCACGGCGACATTGAAGGCAGCAAGTTCGGCGGCGTGTACTCGGGTGACCCGAATTGCACGGTCTCGAACTCGACGCTGGTCATGACGCGCTAGTCCGATTTTGAGCTGACAAATACCCGCCCGCTGCGAGTCCCCGGCGAATCGCAGCGGGCGCGGTGTTTTTTGCCCATCCGGAGGCACGAAAATCGGCGCCCAACGGCGGTGAACTGGCACTTTGCCGACGCAGCCAATCCGCAGCACCTCCTGATTTACAGCGAGAATTGCAACTTCGCGCCGTCGGCGATCATCGGCTGAATCGCAATCGCTGCCGTTGTCGCGGTAGCTTGGGGCGCCACGTTCGTCGGCGTGGGCGGCGACGGCGGCTCAACAACCGTCGGCGGCTCGGGAGGCAATTCGGTCGCCATCGGCGGCGGGGGCTCCTTGCATGCCACGAGGGCGATCAGGCACAGGGTCACAATGAGGGGAAACGTACGCATGGTGGACTCCTGAAATGGCCGGAGCATTCCGGCGTGAAGGAGTGGGACGCACCGCGCCGCGATTCGATCTGCGCGCGGCTCTTGCCGTTGCTGCAAACCCGTTTGCCCATTCACCCGGACCGCCGCGCCCTACCCGCCGCGCACCGGCCCCAGACGCCCGCGCGCGAGCCGTCGCCCCGTCGGCGTCGCCGCCAGCCCGCCGCCCGCCGTTTCGCGGTAGCGGACGTCCATCGTCCGGCCAATCTCCGCCATCGCGTCGATGATTTCGTCGGTGGGAATCGGGATCCGGACGCCGGCCAACGCCATCTCAATCCCCGCCAGCGCGATCGACGCCGCCGTCGCGTTGCGAAAAACGCACGGAACTTCGACGAAGCCGCCGACCGGATCGCAGACCAGGCCAAGCGTGCCCTGCATCGCCAAGCCAACGGCGCCGTCGGCTTCCGCGTTGGTCCCGCCAAGCAGCTCAACGCCTGCCGCCGCCGCCATGGCTGCCGCTGCCCCCGTTTCAGCCTGACAGCCGCCTTCTGCGCCAGAAAGCGATGCGCGCTGGGCGATGACCGCGCCGATCAGTCCAGCAGCCGCGAGCGCACGAACCATGGCCGCTTCCGACGCCTGGGCGCGGTCCGCGAGCGCCAGCAACACGCCCGGCAACACGCCCGCTGCGCCCGCCGTTGGCGCCGCGACGATCACGCCCATCGCCGCGTTCACTTCCTGCACCGCGAGCGCGCCCGCCAGCGCCTCGGAGAAGACCGTCCCGTGCAGCGGTCCACGCGGGCTGTTCGCCACTTTGTGGGCGTCGCCGCCGACGAGCCCGCTCACGCTCCGCACCTCGCCCGTCAGCCCACGCGCCCGCGCATCGCGCATCACGCCCAGCGCGCGACGGAGCCCCGCCTCGATCTCAGCGCGCGTCCGGGTCCCGCGCTCGGTCTCTTTTTGCAGCGCAAGCTCGCCGAGAGAAATCTGCTTTTCCTGTGCCAGCGCAAGCGCTTGCTCCAATGAATCAAACATGCAACCTCACTTCTTGCGCGCCCATCAACTCACTTGCTCAAGCAACCGCACCGTCCGCACCGCTGGCAGCTCGGCGAGCAGCGCCACCACTTCCGGGATCGGCAGTCCGTCCAGCTCATAGAGATGCAGCGCCACACCGCCCGGACGGTTGCGCGACACGCGGACGCTCGCGACGTTCACGCCATCGGCCGCAAGTTCCGCCGTGATTGCCGCCAGCGTCCCCGGCTGATCGAGCGCCACGATGACAAGCGTCGGGTACTCGCCGCTCAGGTCCACGGCCAAGCCATCGATCTCGCACACCGCGATGCGCCCGCCGCCCAGCGAGCTTCCGACGACGATGACTTGCTGTCCGTCGCGTTCCACGGTGAGCCGCGCCGTGTTCGGATGGACGTCGCGCAGCTTGGTCGTCGCGAACGTCACCTGCATCCCCGTCGTCGCTGCGAGCTCGAGCGCGTCGCGCAAACGGCCATCATCGGGCTGAAAACCCTGCAAGCCGCCGACAAGCGCGCGGTCCGTGCCGTGGCCTTCACCCGTCTTGGCAAACGAGCCGTGAAGCTCGATCAACGCGCGCTCCGGCGTGCCCCCGCAAAGCGCGCGCGTGAGCAAACCGATGCGGCAAGCGCCCGCCGTGTGCGACGACGACGGCCCCACCATCACCGGGCCAATGATGTCCAGAAGCGAAACCATGCGGACCTCCGGGCGGCATGTTGGCCGCCTCCTGCGGCAGAAGCAACCGCCCGGGGTGCGTAACATCCCGGGAACAACACGCGGGCGCGCTTCCCCCGCACGCGCCAAAGTCTTACACTGCCGCCGCCTCGCCACAGCGCGAGCCCGCCTTCTCTCCCTTCCCCGGAGTCCATCATGATTCAGCTTGCCGCAACGGACGTTTTTGCAACCCGCCACCTGGGACCGCGCGATTCTGAGACCCAGGCGATGCTCGCCGAGCTCGGCTACAACTCCTTGGACGCGCTGGCCGACGCCGCCGTTCCGCAAGTGATTCGCATGGTTGGCAACCTGCAGCTGCCGCTCGCGGCCAGCGAGCACGCCGCGCTGCGCGAGATTGCCGAGTTGGCCGCGGAGAACCAGGTGAGCCGCAGCTACCTGGGCCTTGGCTACACGGACACCGTCACGCCGCCGGTCATCTTGCGGAACATCCTGGAGAATCCGGGCTGGTACACGGCCTACACGCCGTACCAACCGGAGATTTCCCAGGGCCGTCTGCAGGCGCTGCTGAACTTCCAGACGATGATTACGGACATGACGGGCCTCGATATCGCCAACGCCTCGCTCCTCGACGAGAGCACGGCGGCGGCGGAGGCGATGTCGCTGTCCTGGGGCCTGCAGAAGGGCTCGGCCAAGGTCCACACGTATTTTGTCGACGCGGGTTGTCATCCGCAGACGATCGCGGTCGTGAAGCAACGCGCGCTGCCGCTGGGTCTGGAAGTGCAGGTGGGCGACTACGCGTCGCTCGATTTTGCCGCCACGCCGGTCTTTGGCGCGCTCCTCCAGTATCCGACGACGGACGGCAACACGTTTGACTACACGGCGTTCTGCGCGACGGCACACGCCCATGGCGCCATCGTCACGCTGGCGTGTGACTTGCTCGCGCTGGCGCTCATCAAGTCGCCCGGTGAGCTGGGTGCGGACATCGCCGTCGGCAATTCCCAGCGTTTTGGCGTGCCGATGGGCTACGGCGGCCCGCACGCGGCCTTCATGGCCGTGCGGGATGCGTACAAGCGCGCGATGCCGGGTCGCCTCATCGGTGTGTCGTTGGACGCGGCGGGCAAGCCGGCGCTCCGTTTGGCGCTCCAGACGCGCGAGCAGCACATCCGCCGCGACAAGGCGACGAGCAACATCTGCACTGCGCAGGTGCTGCTGGCCATCATGGCGAGCATGTACGCGTGCTACCACGGTCCGGCGGGCGTCCGCGCGATTGCCCAGCGCGTGCACGGCATGACGGCGGTGATGGCGCGCATCCTGACGGAATCCGGGATGCACATCGCGACCAAGACGTTCTTTGACACGCTGCGGTTTCAGGCCGGCGAGCGGAAAGCGGCGATCCTGGCGGCGGCTGAAGCGGCGCAGTTGTTGGTGCGGACGTATGCGGACGGTTCGCTTGGCCTGACGTTTGATGAAGCGGTGACGTCCCACGATTTGGCGGTTCTCGCTGCGGTGCTGACGGGGCGCGCGTGGTCGGAGACCGAAGTCGTGGCGTTGGCGCACATGACGGACGCGCCGGACTTTGGCGAGTTGACGCGCGCGACGGCGTACCTGACCCACCCGGTGTTCGCGACCTACCACAGCGAGACCGAGATGATGCGGTACTTGCATCGCCTGCAGTCCAAGGATCTGTCGCTGACGACGTCCATGATTCCGCTCGGTTCATGCACGATGAAGCTGAACGCGGCGGCTGAGATGCTGCCCATCACCTGGCCCGGCTTTGCCAAGCTGCACCCGTTTGCGCCCGCCAACCAGACGCGCGGCTACGCCAAGCTGTTCCAGCAGCTGGAGGCGTGGCTCTCTGAGATCACCGGCTTTGCCGCGTGCTCGCTGCAGCCCAACGCGGGCAGTCAGGGCGAATACGCGGGCCTGCAGGTCATCCGCGCGTTTCACGGCCAGAACGGCCAGAGGCACCGCAACGTGTGCCTGATTCCGCAGTCCGCGCACGGCACCAATCCGGCGACCGCGACGATGGCGGGGATGCAGGTTGTGGTTGTCGCGTGCGACGCCGCGGGCAACATCGACGTGCCGGACCTGAAAGCCAAAGCCGCGCAGTACGCCGACAAGCTCGCCGCGCTGATGGTGACCTATCCGTCGACGCACGGCGTGTTTGAGGCGGCCATCAAGGAGATCTGCTCGGTCATCCACGCCGCGGGCGGGCAAGTCTACATGGACGGCGCCAACCTGAACGCGCAGGTCGGGCTGTGCCGCCCGGGCGACATCGGCGCGGACGTCTGCCACATCAACCTCCACAAAACGTTCTGCATCCCGCACGGCGGCGGCGGCCCGGGCATGGGGCCGATTTGCGTCGCCAAGCACCTCGCGCCGTTGCTTCCCGGGCACCCGTGCGTCACGACGGGCGGCGCGCACGCGATTGGCCCGATCTCCGCGGCGCCGTTCGGCAGCGCGAGCATCCTGCCGATCTCCTGGATGTACATCCGCATGATGGGCGCGGACGGCCTGAAAAAGGCGACGCAGGTCGCGATCCTGAATGCCAACTACGTCGCCAAGAAGCTGTCGGCCTACTATCCGGTGCTGTACACGGGCCAGAACGGTCTGTGCGCGCATGAATGCATCATCGACACGCGGCCGTTGAAAGCGCTGGGCATTGAGGTTGACGACATCGCCAAGCGGCTGATGGACTACGGCTTCCACGCGCCGACCATGAGCTTTCCGGTTCCAGGCACGCTGATGATTGAGCCGACCGAGTCGGAATCCCAGGCCGAGCTCGACCGCTTCATCACCGCGATGGTGGAGATCCGCAAGGAGATCACCAAGGTGGAGAGCGGCGTTTGGACGCTGGCTGACAATCCGCTCAAGTCCGCGCCGCACACCCAGGACGCCGTGCTCGCCGCGGATTGGCCGCACGCGTACTCGCGCGAAGAAGCGGCGTTTCCGGCGCCGTGGCTGCGCGAGCACAAGTTCTGGCCGTCGGTGGCGCGCGTCGACAACGCGTGGGGCGACCGGAATCTGCAGTGCATGTGTCCGCCCATTGAAGATTACGCCCAGTGAGCGCGCCGCTGCCGTTTGTCGCCATCGATTTTGAGACTGCCGACAACGGCGCGGACAGCGCGTGCGCGATTGGGCTCGTGCGCGTGGAACAGGGTGAAATCGTCCAACGCGTGACGCGCCTCATCAAGCCGCCTCGGCGCACCAACCAGTACGCGCACATTCACGGGATTCGCTGGGAAGATGTGCAGCACGAGCCGTCATTTGGCGAGCTCTGGCCGGAGATCGCGCCGGTGCTGGAGGGCGCGAGCTTCTTTGTCGCGCACAACGCGTCGTTTGACCGGCGCATCCTCCATGGCTGTTGTTTGGCGTACGGCATCGCCCCGCCGCCGCAGCCGTTTGAATGCACCGTGGTCCTCGCGCGCCGCACTTGGCGCATGCCCAAGAACGACCTGGCGACGCTGGCGCGGTTCATCGACTTCAAGCTGAACCATCACGAGGCGGGGTCGGACGCGGAGGCGTGCGCGCGGATTCTGCTGGCGGCGCGGGCGCATTTGGCGAAGCAGGCGTAGCCAGGCATTGACAGGACGTCCCGTGAGCTGCTGCGGGCATTGGTGTTCGTCCAGGCGGAGCGCTCAGGGTTGGCCGGTGGTAGCAACCCAGCCGCGAAAGGAGAAGGCGGCATAGAACAACGCGACATCCAGGAAGCCGGCCTCGCGCAGCAGGTCTTCGTCATCGGTGGGCGCGAGCAGGGGACGGCGTTCGGCCATCATCTTGCCAGTGGCCGCTGCCTTTACCCAATCGAAGTCGGTGCGATCGCCAAAGGCAGTGCCAACGGGAACTCGCCCCGCTTGAGGCCAATCCGCCTACAATCCCCGCCGCCATTCAGGCCGCAGCGCGATCTTTCCAGCGAGCGCCGCGTCAATGACCTCCACGATGCGCGCGCGGTCCGTCGGCAGCACGCCCGCCAGCGGCAAGTAGTTCGACGCGTGGTTGGTGCGAAACACCGCGTGGCTCGGCGCCGATTCGGCGACCATCACCCGCAGCTCCACCAGCATCGCATCGATATCCGGCAGCACGAACTGGCCACGCGCCTGCAAGGTCGCGATCGGCGTCTGCGGCACCACAGTCAGGGTCAGCGCTGAGACGTACGCAGGGTCCATCGCGGTGATCAGGCGCGCCGACGCGGATGCGTGTTCCTGGCTGCGCGCCACGCCGCCCGCGCCCAGCAGGAAAATCGCCGACAAGGCGATGCCCGCTTCGCGCGCCCGCTCTGCCGCGCGCACATGCGCTGCGAAGTCGGCGCCCTTGGCGATGCGCTTGAGCGTCACGTCGTCGCCCGACTCTGGACCGATGTAGAGGAGCGACAGCCCCGCCGCACGCAACTGCAGCAGCTCGTCAACGGACTTCCGCGCGAGGTTGGGCGCCGTCGCGTACGCGCTCACCCGCTTGAGGTGGGGAAACGCGCGTCGGCAAGCCGCCAGGATCGCCAGCCAGTGTTCGGTCGGCAGGACCAGCGCATCGCCGTCCGCAACGAAAATCTTCGCGACGTGGTCGCCAAACTGGCGCGCGGCGGCGGCGATGTCAGCCAGCGTCTCGGCCAGGTCACGGACGCGGAACTCCTTGTCGCGGTACATGTCGCAGTACGTGCAGCCATTCCACGAGCAGCCGATTGTCGCCTGGAGGATCAGCGCGTCGGCTTCACTGGGCGGGCGAAACATGCGGCCTTCGTAGCGCATGGGGCTGTCGGTCATTGGGAGCATTTCCTGTAGCCCGCGGCGGCATGGCCGGCGGCGGGAGCATAACCAGAATGCGGCGCTGAGGCCACGGGCGGAGGCAGCGCGGACAGTCAACGCGGCGCGATGCCGCTCGCGCACCAGTCGACGAATGGACGAACCGGTCTAAGCGGTGAA
This sequence comes from uncultured Myxococcales bacterium, assembly GCA_903842345.1. Lineage (GTDB taxonomy): Bacteria > Myxococcota_A > UBA9042 > UBA9042 > UBA9042 > CAIYBN01. The sequence continues at coordinate 89,412 of CAIMLR010000008.1, read as the reverse complement.
CCAGCCGCGGGTGGGTCGGCGCGGACGAACACGCAAAGAATGACGCGTTCGCGGGCCTTGACGGGTTCGCTGCAGGCGTCATGCTCGGATGCGGGCCAAGCGCTGGAGCGTCTGGCCCTGCTCGGCGGCTGGCCGTGCGCGGTAAGTTCAGCCGGCAGTCCCCAACGGAGACGTCACGGTCCGCTTGTGCTTGGATCCGCGCTCTGCAAAACCCTCAACGACCCAATCGCGCGGATAACATGGATGAAAATCAGGACAGCAAGGACGTGACGGAGCCCACTTTGTGGCGCAAATCGGGCTGGATTGCCGAAGTGATTGCCGGCGATGACGAAGGGTGGGCCGTCTCCATGACGCGCGTGGGCGATGACGAACCCGCGTTGGTCGGTCCGTGGACGATGGGCCGCGACAAGAAGTCTCCGAAGCCGCTGGATCAAAGCGCGTTCCTGACCCTGGTAAAAACTGCCACTGAAGTGTTGATGCGGCATGAGCAAAGCGCGCGGGCACAGTTGCACAATTCGCTGACTTTTTTCGACGACGACGGGCGGCGCGTGCGAGCGGATCTGGATATCGTGCCGGACGACGACGATCCGCACGCGATTCTGGCGGCTTTTGACTCGGTGACTGGTGAGCTTTTGCGGACCGGCCGAGTGAGCGCGGGTTTCAAGCTGACAGCAAAGGCGGCGCTGGAGTTCTTGGGGCTTGCCAGGAAGTAGCTCGATTCTGCAGGCGATCGTCCGCCATCGCGCGGATGCAGCTGACCGTGACGACGCTGCGCATGCCGCGCTACCTTGAAGTGCAGTTCTACGCCAACGCCCCGGATGACACGTTCAGCCTGTCCCGCTTGGAACAGAATCGTTGAGGGGCCATGGCCATCGCCAGCAGCGTCCGCATCGATTGGCGCAACCTCGGGCGCAATCGCCAGTTCAAGCTCTACGACCAGCGCACTATCGCCCGCGGAGGGCGCCAGGCCGACATCACGCCGTCAGCACCTGAAGCGCCTTGAGCGTCAGCCACTTGCCATCCGGGCACCGCTACGCAGTGCGTGTCGGGCACGTCGAGCCGGATGCGAAAGTCGACCTGGACTACGTCGTGACAACACCGGACCATCACGCGCCACGTCCTTCCGTCCATCGAGATTTCCAGGTGCCTGACCACAGGAACCTCCGCAATGACAGGTGATTCAGGGCGCGGCGGTTGCAGTCACATTGCCGGGGCAATCGAGTGTGTGCAGAAACGCCACGAGATCATCGAGTTCGTCGTTCGGTACGGCCACGCCTTGCATTTGCGGATCCAGCGTCCCCACCGTCACATCGCGGCCCCCACGCCCGCCGCGATAAATGTCCGCAATAAATCCCCGCAGAGTTTCCTGGTGCGACGCGTGGCCAAAGAACGTCCGTTGCCCCGCGCCGCGCAGCCTCGGCGTCTTGAACGCCCCTTCCGTTCCCGTCTCCGTCGCCGCCGCCGCGGGCTTGACTTGCCCCGCCGCGAGGTCGTCGGAGAAAAGCCCCGCGCCGTTGAAGCTATCGGCCAGTAGCTGCGGAATTCCGCCCGAGCGCCCCACATCCGTCGACGGCACGCCGATGTTGTGGAACTTTCCGTCCGAGAACGCCGGACCGTCATGACAGCGAGCGCACCGATGCGCGACAAACGACTGCGCACCGTTCATTTCCTGCGTCGTCAGCGTCACCTCGCCGCGCACCCACTGGTCAAAGCGCGTGTCCGAGCACGTCACCGTTCGCTCGTAGGCCTCCAGCGCCTTGCCCACATTCGCCGCCACTTCGTCGACGTCGTTGCGGATGGTTTCCGGCAGCCCGTCCCACTCCACCATCCCCGGTTTGCCTCGCACCGGCGTCTGGTCCAGAGGCGGCATCGCGCCAAAGAGCGCTTCATATTCGGCGCGGTAGTTCGTCGCCACCACCCGCGCCAGCTCGAGGCGAGTCAGGTCCATTTCCTTCGGATTTTCAATCGCTTTGATCGGCTGCGCCCAGACGGAATCCGCGCGTCCGTCCCACAGCGTAAAGGCCTGAAACCCGACGGCGGTGATCGGCATCGCATGACGTCCGCCGAGTTGGCCACGGACGCCGACCGAGAACGGCTTCGGGTCGGAAAAGCCGTGCGCAGGATCGTGGCAGCTCGCGCAGGCAATCGTCGCGTCCGTGCTCAGGTGCTTGTCAAAGAACAGGCGCTTGCCCAGCGCCGCAGCCGCCGCATTGTCCGCAACGGCGTTCGTCGGCGGTACCACTTCACTTGCTGGAGGCGTTGGCGTTTCACGCGCGATTTCAATGGGACGTTCTGGAACCTCCGGCGCAGCGAGCTTCTCGTCATGCGCCTTGTGTTCGGCCACTTCCGGCGCGACCACCGGCTGCGGCGCAACCGCCGGCGTCTCCACCGCAACGCGCCGCGGCCCCATGCCCCGATAGGCCGCCATGCCCGCCAGCGCTGACCCGGCCAGCAGCAGACCCGCAGCGGCTGGAGAAGCGGACCGGGCTGTGGGCTCGTCCACGGGAGGAAATGCCCATGGACAGCAGCGAAAACGCACAGCGCAACCATGACGCCTTGTTCCCGAATCACAATTCGACGCTGGCGCGTGCCCGTGCGCGGGCCGGTGACGACGAACGACTCGGCGCTCATCCGGTCCCTGGCGGTCGCTGGCATCGGCCTCTGCTACGCGCTTGAGCCGCTGATTGCGGACGAATTGGCGCGTGGTAGCTTGCGCGTCGTGCTGGAGCCCCACGCGCCGCTGGCGAATCGGCCGATGCCGACTTAAGTGCGGTGGGTCGTCGTGGTGACAGAGCTACTTCGCCAGCCCCAACTGCTTCATGAAGTCCTGGCTGTCCCAGAACAGCCACTCATGGTCCATCGTGCCGCCTTTCCAGTGGCCGATCGTCGCCATGCTCAGGCGAAACGAATTGCCTGTTGGCGCAAGGGTCTTGCCGCCGCCAATCGGCATGGGCTGGCTGAACGCTCCCGTCATGAAGCCAGTTACCGCGGTCCAGTCACCCGAGCCGAAGCGAATCGGATGCTCGGCAAGCCAGCGAGGAGGCGTGTCAAACGACGGATTCACGTCCGGGCGCGGTCGCCCTCCCGGTCGCCGCCCGCGCGCTCCAGATTGTCATCGGTCGCGGCGAAGTGAACGTGGCGGCGCTTCCGTCCTTGCGGTACGGCAGGCGCCGCGCTACCTTTTGAGCTGTTGTTAGCCTTTAGCGCACCCCGACTCGCGTCCCCCCGCGGAGGTTCCAAATGGCCAAGACCAGCGACGTAGCCGTAATTATCGGGAGCCTTCGCAAAGCCTCCATCAACCGACAGGTGGCGAGTGTGCTGGTGGAACTCGCGCCTCCCACGCTGAAACTCAGCATCGTCGAGATCGGCCGGTTGCCGCTCTACAACCAGGATCACGATGCAGATCCGCCAGCCGAGTGGACCGCGTTTCGCGCGCGGATCAAGGCCGCCGACGCGGTTCTGTTCGTTACGCCTGAATACAATCGCTCCGTACCTGCCGCGCTGAAGAACGCGCTGGACGTTGCGTCAAGGCCGTATGGCCAGAACGTCTGGAGCGGCAAGCCGGGCGCGGTCGTCAGCGCGTCGCCGGGCGCCATCGGCGGGTTTGGCGCGAACCATCATTTGCGGCAATCGCTGGTGTTCTTGAACGTCCCGGCCATGCAACAGCCGGAAGCGTACATTGGCGGCGCGGACAAGCTGTTTGATGCAAATGGCAAGCTGATCAACGACCGGACGCGCGATTTCCTGAAAGGATTCATGACGGCCTTTGCCGACTGGATTGCTGCGAACGGCAAATCCTGAGCGCGGGTGCTGTTGCCGGCGCGTGAACCCGATTGCGCCGACGTCCGAGGAGAATCTGCGATGCAACCACAACAGGGCCTCGATGTGCCTCTCCCGATCCTCTTGCTGTTGGACCCCGTGACGACGGCACTCACGGTGAACCAAGCGCAGGTGGTGCTCAACCTCGGCTGGCAGCAGGTCGCACAGCGCCACTTGCACCACGCGCCGCCCACGCCTGGCGAGTTGGAAGAAGCCATCAACGCGATTGAGGACGAAGTGATGCGTGTGCATCGGCAAGTGCCGGTGGGCGCGCAACTGCTGAGCCGCGATCCGGCGGTGGGCGCGCTGGCGGTGCTGGCGGGCGCGGTCGAGGCAGCGGAGATGACCGTCAGTGTGGCAGCGGTCGAGCGGCTGTTCGAACGGCTGGCCGCGGTGGCGCTGGGCCGCCCCGCCGCGCAGGAGGGTCTGCCCGTCGATGCCGCGTTCTTTGCCCGGGCGCTGATCCTGCGTGAGCTGCTGCACCATCTGCAGGTCGCTGAGTTGGTCGTCCGCGCGCGGTGAGGTCAGCCCTTTCGGCCCTTGCCAGCAGGCCCCGGCGTGCGGGATCGCGGGCGCGCGGCGCTGCCACGCTGCGTAAGCGCTCAGCGAGGACGGCGACTGGCGCAGCGAGACCCCGCCGGCACCTAGCGGTCGCGCCCAGCTTGCCATGCGATAACCCCCTATTTTCTGAGCGCAATCCCCGACGGGGTCCCTTGACGCAGCCGCCGCGCGACGTACACTCCAGCCTGCCCGAACGGCGGCGCGGGACGGCGCGAGGCGGCGGGCGGGAGTCGACTGGAATGCCGATGACACGAGGGCTTGGCGCGGGGATGCTCACCGCGCTGCTGGTTGCGGCTTGCGCGCCGCCGAATCCGAGCCAAGGCCCGACCATGGCGGACGCGGCGATGGCGTTCGACGCGACGGACACGGCCGGATCCGATTCAGCGCCACTGGCCGACGCCGCCGAACTGGACGCCGCGGACCTGGGGTCGCAAGCCGACGCCGTTGTTGCCGACGCGATCCTCGCAGATGCCGATGCGCTGGCGGACGCTGCGGATGCAGCCCCGGGGGACGCCGATGCGCTGGCGGACGCCGGCGAGGTCGCAACTCTGGACGCGCAAGCGCTGACCGACGCAATCGACGCGCTGGCCGAGGGCACGGACGCGCTGGCCGAGGGCACGGACGCGCTGGCCACAGAAACCGACGGGCAGTCTGAGGTTTTCGACGCATCCGGACCCGACGCCGCGTGCACGTCCACCGCCGCCGTCTGCGTGAACAACGCCGTGGTCACGTGCGACGCGACCGGCAACTGGGGCGCGCCGGTCGCGTGCGTCAACCAGGCGTGCGTCAACGGCGCGTGCAGCGGCGACTGCGTCCCGACCGCGAAGACCTGCGCGGAAAACGGCGTCCAAACCTGCGACAACACGGGTAATTGGAGCGCGCCGGTTCCTTGCTTCGAGTCGGCGTGCGTCAACGGCGCGTGCGTCGGCCAGTGCGCGCCGAACGCCACACAGTGCGTCCAGAACGGCGTCGCGACCTGCGACAACGCGGGGCAATGGGGCAGCGTGGTTCCGTGCGCAAGCTCGGCCTGCTTCAGCGGCACGTGCACCGGCAGCTGCGTGCCGATGACTTCGCAGTGCTCCGGCAACAGCGTGCAAAGCTGCGACGCGACCGGCCAGCTTGTCGCATCCGTGCCGTGCTCGAACCAGGCATGCAAGTACGGCACGTGCGTGGGCGGCTGCACGCCGAACGCGATCCAATGCGTCGGCAACGGCGTCGCGACCTGCGACAGCAACGGCGCCTGGGGCGCGCCCGTGACCTGCACCGGCCAGACGTGCGTGGGCGGCGCGTGCGCGGGCAGTTGCACGCCGAGCTCGGTCGTGTGCGTCGGCAACGGCGTGGCGAAGTGCGACAACAGCGGTGCGTGGGGCTCACCCGTCGCGTGCGTCGACCAGACGTGTATCGGGAGCGAATGCCAGGGCGAGTGCGCACCCAAGACCACGCAATGCTTCAACAACGGGATCCAGGCCTGCGACAGTGTCGGCAAGTGGGGCGCGCCCGCCGCGTGCGTCAATCAGGCCTGCGTCGCCGGCGGGTGCACGGGCGTTTGCCTGCCGAGCGACACGACGTGTGTCGGCAACGGCGTGGCCGTGTGTGACAGCACCGGCGCGTGGGGATCGCCCATCGGGTGCGTCAATCAGGCCTGCGTCGCGGGCGTCTGCCAAGGCGAGTGCGAACCGCTGGCCGGCATGTGCGCCGGGAACAGCGGCCAAGTCTGCGACAGTGCCGGCGCTTGGGGCTCGCCGATTGCCTGCGTGAGCCAAGCCTGCGTCGCGGGCGCCTGTGTCGGCTCGTGCACACCCGGCACGACCCAGTGCGTCGGCAATGGCGTCGCGACCTGCGACGCCAGCGGCGCCTGGGGCGCGCCCGCCGCGTGCGTCGATCAAGCGTGCGTCCTCGGCGGGTGCGAAGGTGCATGCGCGCCCGATGCGCTCGGCTGCACCGCCGGCCAACCCCAACAATGCGACTCGCTTGGCGTATGGCAGGATCTCGGCAGTCCGTGCGCCCAGCCGACCCCAGGCTGCGCGACCGGCGTGTGCATTTGCCCGACCCAGACCTGCAACGGCGTCTGCGTCGACCAGGCCAGCGACGTCACCAACTGCGGCGCGTGCGGCAAGGTCTGCAGCCCATGGGAGACGTGCAGCGCGGCGGCTTGCACGTGCGACCCGAGCTACGCCGCGGCTGGCACGCTCGGCGTCTTCGTCAGCGCCGCGGGCGGTAGCGACGTCTCAGGGGACGGTTCGCAGGCCAAGCCATGGGCGACCCTCACCAAGGGAGTCGCCGGCGCCGCCCTGCAGGGCTTGCCAAACGTTTTTGTCGCGCCCGGCACGTACACCGAAAGCCTCGTGTTGCCGGACACCGCGGCGGGCTTGTCCATCCAAGGTGGCTGGGTGGTCGGCGCTTCCGGCTGGACCCGCGACTGCAACGCCAACACCAACATCGCCAGCACGGTGCTCCAAGGCACGTCGACGGCGGTGAAGGCAACCAACGTCGTCCACCCGAGCGGTTTGTGGTTCATGACGATTCAGACGCAGGCGGCGGCGGCAACGGCCAATGACGTGGACGGCAAGTCGGTTGTCGCGGTCCTCGTCAGCGGCGACAACTCAGCGTTCTACCTCAACCACGTCAACGTGACCGCCAACAACGCCGGCAATGGCGGGACGTCAACCGCGGTGGCGGGCGTGACCGGGTGCAAGAACTACACCTGCAGCAACGGCACAACGGGCGCGGTCGGCGCAGCGGGCGCGGCGGGAAGCGTCGCCGGAACCTTCACCGCGCTCGGCTTCACCCCGTCCGACGGCAAGGCCGGCAACGCCGGATCCGGCGGCAACGCGGGAACCTCGGGCGGCAGCGGATCCTGCGCCGCCTATGCTACCTGCGGCGGCGGTGGCTGCGGCACCTCGTGCCAAACCAGCGGCGCCAACGCGTGCGGCTCGAACGGAACCTGCGGCTGCGGCGGCTCTGGCGGCACCGGCGGCAAACCGGGCCATGGCGGCGGCGCATCGACCGCGCTGCTCGTCTCTGGTGCGAATGCGAACGTCACCCTTGCCGGCAGCACGCTCCAGTCGGGCAAAGGCGGCCAAGGTTCAGCGGGTGGCGCGGGGGGCAGCGGCGCGTCCGGCACGTCGGGTTCGGCCGGCAACTCGGTCTGCGGCAACAACTACTACTGCGTCAGCCAAGGCTCGTGCGGCACGTACCCGTACACGTACACAAGCTACGGCTGCCAGTTGGGCCTGCCAGCCTGTGGCGGCGGCGGCGCGGCGGGCGGCAAGGGCGGGACAGGTGGCGCGGGCGGCGCGGGCGGCGGTGGCACGGGCGGACCGTCGTATGCGATCGTCACATCGGGCGGCGCCGCGGTGAAACTGGATGCCGCATCGCTGCTGAAGTTTGGTGCCGGCGGCGCGGGCGGAGGTGCCGCGCCCGCGGGTGACTCGGGGCCAATCCACAACGGTCCGTAGCGCGGCAGCGGCGTGGCTGGTGCCGCTCCGCTTGCGGCCGGCGAGACAAGCGACCTCTGGGCATTCCAGACTCCAACCATGCGGAAACAGCGACGGCAAGCCGCGCGGGGACGTAGAATGGCGCGAAAGAAAAATGGGCTGCGGATGGCCGGGTATGGTTGCGCCTGCCTGGCGTGGCTGGTCGGCTGCAGCACGTCCACGGTGGGAAGCGGAGGCCTCATCGTCGCCCCCGACGCCAAGCTGGACGCCGCGATCGCCGAAACTGACGCGGGTGCAACGGACGCAGCCGCAGACCCGGACGTTCAGGATTCGACCGCGGCGGACGTTGCGGCGGATGTTCAAGCGCCGCCGTTGGCGTGTGACAGCGTCGTGAGCAGCGTTGCGGAGTTGGCCGCAGCGGTGCAGTCCCTTGTGCCCGGCACGACGCTGTGCCTTGCCGACGGCACCTACACCGACGCCGTGCTCAGCTTCACGGCGCCCGGGACCGCTGCGGCGCCCATCGTCATCGCCGCACAGCATCCCGGGCAGGCCGTTTTCACGGGCAAGACGCAGATTTCGATGGGCGGCGCCTATGCCACGCTGCAAGGCTTGTACCTGCACGGCGGCCAAAGCGCCGGAACTGCGCTGGTAGAGCTCAAGTCCGGCAAGAAGAACTGCGACCACTGCCGGATCACCGAGCTGGCCATTGTCGACTTCGACGGTGGCAACACGAATGACGTCAAATGGGTCAGCCTGTACGGCCAATACAACCGCGTGGATCACTGCGTGTTCTCCGGCAAGACCAACCCCGGCACGCTGCTCGTCGTCTGGCGGCTGTCGACGCAGACGGATTTTGACCAAATTGACCACAACCTGTTTGCCAACCGCCCCATCACCGGCACCAACGGCAACGAAGCGATTCGCATCGGCACCGGCGCGGAGGCCAGCACGGACTCGTCCACCACCGTTGAGGCCAACCTGTTCGTCGCGATGAGCGGCGACGCGGAAATCATCTCCGTCAAGTCCGGCGCCAACGTCATCCGCGGCAACACGTTTCAGCGCTGCATTGGCCAGGTCACGCTGCGCAACGGCAGCGGCTCCACCGTGGACGGCAACATCTTCCTGACGGAAGGCGCAACCGACGCGGGCGGCATCCGCATCATCGGCGCCAAGCACCGCGTGACCAACAATTACGTGGAAGGCGTGCGGACGACTTCCGCGGCGCGCGGCGGGCTGGTCCTCATGTCCGGTCAGGCCAACGCCCAGGCCGGCGGCTACGCGCAGGTGCAGGACGCGCTCGTGGCCTTCAACACCGTCTACGACTGCGACCAGAGTCTGATTTTCGGCGCCGACACGAACCCGCTGCAGCCGGCGACCGTGACGTTTGCCAATAACCTCGTCGCCGCGGCGCGGACGGCGGTGGTGGCAACGGGCATTGGCCTGGCGAATCCGACCGTGGCAGGCAACCTGTACGCGGGTGCGCCGCTGGGCTACACGCCGGCGACCGGGTTCACGCAGGTGGATCCGCAGCTGGTGCGCGCGGCCGATGGTCTGATGCGCCCGGCGGCGGGGAGCGCGGCGATTGGCGCGGTGCAAGGCAGCCTGGACGTGCCGGTGGACATTGACGGCCAACCGCGGACACAGCCGGGCGACGTGGGCTGCGATCAGGTCAATGGCGTGGGACCGACGCACGGACCGCTGTCGCGTGTGGACGTCGGAACGACATCGTGGAGTCTGACGGTGCCGTAAATGGCGCCACCGGTGCGCGAGCAGGCGACGGTGGAGGACCCTCGCTGGCCGAAAGCCGATGGCAGGAAGTGCGATGGGGTACGCCCGCTGAACTTCCCGCTCACGTTCGGCTCCTCCTGCCACGTGGCAGCAAGCCTTCCGGGCCGTCCACGACTACTTCGCCGGCAAATCCTTCTTCGGCGAGAGCGCGATCGGCCCAAAGTTCTGCGGATACTTGCCCTTGATCGGCCCGTAGAACGCCTGCAGCTTGGCAAAATCCTCGTGCATGTCGCCTGTCGGCTCCAACAGCGGGCCAAAGCCGCCCACCTTGTTCTCGTAGTCAAGAAAGCCACAGAGAATCGGCACTTGGGCGGCCAGCGCGATGTGGTAGAAGCCCGAGCGCCAAAACGGCGAACGCGACCGGGTCCCTTCCGGGGCAATCGCCAGCAGGATCCTATCGGCGCCGCGAATCGCCGCGGCCGCCTGCTCCACCTGGTTGGCGCGCTTGCTGCGGTCAATCGGCAGCCCGCCGGTCCAGCGCATCAGCGGCCCCAGCGGTCCCTGGAACAGCGTGTGCTTGCCGATCCACTTGACCTCAAAGCCGATGTCCCACGCGACCGCCAGCATGAACGCGAGGTCCCAGTTGGTCGTGTGCGGCGCAGCGATGACGACCATCCGCGGAATGTTGGGCAGGACGCCAGCCGTGTGCCAGCCGTTGGCCTTGAGCCACGCCTGGGCGATCCGCCGCTTGAGGCGCACCATGATCGTGTTCGGCAGGACGTGGACACTGTCGGATTGCAAGCGGGTGGCGCTCATGTCAGCACGATCGGCCGGTTTGTGGCTGGCGGGATGGTACGTGCAGGATTGGCCCTTTGTCTGTCACGGTTTGTTCATTTTGGCCGGCGTCAGCCGCACCAACCAGGCCAACGCCAGCGGTGCGCCGTGGAGGTACAGACCTGGCAGCCAGGACGGCACGAGGCCGACGTCCGGGCGGGCGTAATGGAACGCGCCGGTCGCGCTCAGCGCCGCCTCAAAACTGGTTCCGCATACCGCCAGGCCGATGCCCTGCAGGAGCTGCGGCAACCGATCCGGCCGCGGCAGGACGCGCGCCAGCCACGTCAGCGCGAACAGCCCCAACAGCAGCGGCGCGTGCAGGGGCAGGAGCGCGCTGAGCAGGTAGGCAACGGTGAACCAAGCGAAGTTGATGAACAACTCGCGATCGGTCACCGGCCCGGAGCGCAGGCCTGTGGACCAGCGGGCGACCCAGCCGCCAGTCGCGGCAATCAACAGCGCGGCGATGCCGAAATTTGGCGCAACCCACCACGACTGCTGGAGAAAATCGGCACGCGGATAGGCCAACACGTGCGCCTGCACGTGGATCTGGTCGTAGGCAGCCCCGCCGATGGCGCCGACGACGAAGAGGCGAAACCAGATGTGGGGGGCGACGTTCATGGCGCCGAAGCGTACTGAAGCCGCCGGCGATTGGCACGGAGCACAACGAACGGTGACAAAATGATGGCAATGCCAGAGGAGGCCCGGCGGCTGCACGGCGTCACCGTCCCGTCACCCGCACGTTGCCACCCTGCCGCCGTGCCGGTACCCTGCGCGCGGAGGGTTTCATGACAACACGCTGGTATCTCGCGCTTGTGCTCCTGCTGGGCGCCTGTGGCAACACCAAGACGACCGAAACGACCGCGGACGACGCGACGGCCAAAGCCGACACCGCGGCCGACACGGGCACGACGGGTGGACCCTGCGCCGTCAACGTCATCGAGGCCGACACGACGCGGCTGATCCTGCAGCAGATCGAGAGCTTTGGCGCGACCAGCGACCCGCTGCGGGCGTTGGTGGCGTTTCGCAGCGCGCAGGCCGATGGCCAAATGAAGTACGGCGGCTTCAAGATCGACGAGCACGACGCGACGCCGTGGCAGGCGGCGAGCAAGCTGACCGATCTCAAGGCGTGCGCGCCGCACAACGACAAGGGCTGGGCGCCGGCCAGCGCCGGCTTGGCGGATGCCAGCGGCAAGAACCTCGGCACGCTGGACATCCAGGCTGAAATCAACGGCCACAGCGTCATCACGCTGACCGCCAAGGCCAGCGACCCGACGATCAACCGCGCCAGCATCGCGTGGAAATGCCAGAAAGACGAGCACTTCATCGGCCTTGGCGGCCAGAGTTGGGACGTCGATCACCGCGGCCAGACCGTGCCGCTGTGGGTCAGCGAGGACGGCATCTCCAAGCTGGACAATGACGGCGACAATCCCGGTTGGTTCTTCAGCGGCAACCGCCACACGACGCACTCGCCGATGCCGATCTTCCTCTCCAGCAAGGGCTACGCGGTCATGCTGGACACGCCCGCGCGGGCGATCTTCCACCTGTGCTCCGACGACACCGACGCGGTGCGGCTGGAGAACTGGCAAGGCGAGCTCAAGGTGCGGTTCTTCTTTGGCAAGGACCTTCCCGACACGCTGCGGCTGTTGACGCAAGCGACCGGACGCCCCGCTGTGCCGCCGATCTTTGCGTTTACGCCTTGGCTGGACGCGATCTACGGCTCGGCGAACGTGCGGCGGGTGGCGCTGAAGGCGCGTGAAAAGCACATTCCGGTCGGCGCGATTTGGAGCGAAGACTGGCGCGGCGGCGTCAGAACCAGCGATGACTACACGTTGGACGAAGACTGGAACAGCGACGACAAGCTGTATCCCGACATGTCCAAGCTGAGCGCGGACCTGCACAGCTGGGGCTTCAAATTCTTGACGTACAACAACACGTTTTTGACGCAAGGCGCTGATATCTACGATGAAGCCATCAAGAGCGGCTACAGCATCCAGAAGCCGGACGGCACGCCGTACATCTACGACACCGCCAAGTTCGTGCCAGGCTCGATGCTCGACTTGAGCAATCCGCAGGCGGTGGCCTGGGCCAAAGGCGTCTATCAAAAGGGCATCGACCAGGGCGCGGACGGCTGGATGGCCGACTTCTGCGAGTGGCTGCCGACCGACATCCTGCCGTTCTCCAAGGAAGATCCGTGGCTCATCCACAATCGCTATGCGGTCGATTGCCAGAAGCTCAACAGGGAGCTGATGGACAAGCAGACGGACAAGGTCGACCGGCTGTTCTTTGTCCGCTCGGCGTGGCTGTACTCGCAGCCGCTGGTCTCGGTCATCTGGGCCGGCGACCAGCAGACGGATTTCCAGCTGGGCGACGGCCTGCCGAGCGTGATTCCCATGGGCATCGGCCTCGGCGTCACCGGCTTTCCGTATTTTGGCAGCGACATCGGCGGCTACATGAGCACGCTTGCCGAGTCGCCGACGACCAAGGAGCTGTGGTTCCGCTGGGTCACGCTCGGCGCGTTCAGCCCGGTGATGCGTACGCACCATGGCAAGAGTTCCTTTGCCAACTGGAATTGGGAGAGCGACGATGCATCGACCGAGCACTTGCGCAAGTATTCAAACCTGCACATGAAACTGCTGCCCTACATGTACGCCGCGGCGCAACAAGCCAGCCAGACCGGCATGCCGCTGATGCGACCGCTGGCGCTGAACTGGCCCGACTTCATGCCGGGCTGGTCGATGACGGACGAGTACACACTGGGCGACAGCATCGTCGTGGCGCCCGTGGTGACCAAGGGCGCGACGTCGCGGACGGTGGCGCTGCCCAAGGGCGATTGGTACCCGCTGCAAGGTGGCGCAAAAGTGACGAGCGATGGTGTGACGCCGCTGACCGTTAGCGCCGCGCTGGGCGACATCCCGGCGTTTGTGCCCGCGGGGACGATGCTGGTGCTGCTGCCCGACAACGTGGACACGCCGATGGACGTGACGGCAGGAACCGGCTGGCTGGACCTGGCGCATGCGAGCACGACGCGCGAAGTGTGGCTGTGGCCGGGCGTTGCCGCGCTCCAATCGTTCGTCGACGCCCTGCCCGGCGCGGCGATGACGCTGGAATGGAACGCGGACATCTGGGATGGCAGCGTCGCAGGCGCGACTTTTGCCGGGCAACCGCTTGTGGTGACTGGCGATCAGGCGACGTTGGCGATCCCGGTCGGCGGTGCGACGCTCGTGCTCGGCGCGGCGCACCTGAATGTGACGACCAAGACGCCAACCCAACTCATTATCCACTTCCCGCACCTGACCAAATAGCGCAGCCTACAGCCTGATTCGGAGGCTTCTGCGATGCGTCACGTCCTCTCCCCGCTGCTGCTGCTGACCTTGGCCCTGCCGGCTTTTGCCGCGCCGCAAGCTGCCTACGTCGACCCGCGGATCGCCGTGCACGCGCGCCAGAAAGGCCTGGCGGCGCACCGCCCCAAGCGCGCCGGGCAGCGCTGGCTGAGCTGGCATGGCCTGAAGGACCGCGACGCGGAGCAGTTGGCCGTTTATGTGACGCAACGGCTGGACGCGGCGACGGAGGCGGCGTGGTCGCGCCAAGGGATCGCGCTGGACCCTGACCTCTGGATTCCGCCGGTGCCGGGCCATCACCCGCTGGGCTATCATCTCGCGCGCGTGCCGTATGCCCAGGTGGCGTGGCTCGCGGGGCAGCCGCAGGTGCGGCGCCTGACGACCGTGGAGATCGGCACGCATCCGCACAACGACCTGGTGCGGCAGATGCTGAAGGCGGAGCAAGTGCAGGCGGGCGTGGGCGTGAAAGCCAACTCCGGCGAGGGCGTGAAGCTCTGCATCGCCGATTCAAGCCTGGACACAACGCATCTGGACATCCCGACGCCGACCGAGGCGTACGACGTCACAACCGGCAACACCGTCAGCAAGTGGAGCACGGACGTCACGAGCAAGATTACCGAGCATGGCACGCACGTCACCGGGATCGCCGCGGGCAACGGGCATTGGTCGGCGGGCAAGTACCGCGGCGTCGCACCCGGCGCGTCCCTGCATTTCTACAAAATCGCTGACAACACGACGGGATCGTCCAGCAATGCCGATGAAATCCGCGCGATTCACCGCGCCACGACGGTCGGCTGCCGCGTGTTCTCGATGAGCTACGGCGAGCTGGGCTCCGAGTTGGACGGCGCCGATCCGACCGAGCAGGCCATTGACGCGGCGGTGAAGCAATCGACCGCAGTGTTCATCAGCGCGGGCAATGAGGCGGACGGCGGCGTGCATACGTCCGTGCAGTTGCAGCCGGGTGCGAGCGTGCAGGTGGACGTGACGCTCGACAATTCCCAGGGCACGACGGACCTGACCGATCCGGTGCTGTTCAACGCCGCCTGGCGGGACGCGACGCCGGGCGACGACAATGTCACCGTTAGCATCAAGGGACTGCACGCGGCGGAAACGTGGACGGACGATTCGCATTGGACGTCAGCGCGCAACACCGACTACCACGCGTATGAAGTGGCGCCGTCCGTGACCGCGGGCGCGACGCGGAAGTGGACGGTGACCCTGAGCAACACTGCGGGCGGGAGTCCGGCCACCGTGCATCTGTACATCGACGATGTGAACGTCGCGACGTACTTCACCGCGGGCGGCGACCCGGCGTACACGGTCAATTCGCCCGCCGTCGCGGATCTGGCAGTGGCGGTTGGCGCTGTCGTTGCCCGACGGACGTGGACGGATTGGCAGGGCAACGCCCAGGACAGCGGTCCGGACTACCAGATCGGCCAGCTCGCGACGTTCTCCAGCCGTGGTCCGCGGATCGACGCCGTGCGCAAGCCCGACCTGCTCGCGCCGGGTTCGATGACGATTTCCGTGCGGGATAGCCAGATCCAGCTGGACGACACGACGCTGATCGATGACGACGGGCTGAAGTTGAACGGCAAGGACGTCGCGCACTACCTCGCGGAAGATGGCACGAGCATGGCGACTCCGGCGGCGGCGGGCGCTGCGGTGCTGCTGGTGGCGGCGGTCCCGTCGATGAACGCGGAGACGGTCATCGGCTACCTGACCGGTACGGCATCGCAGGCGGGTGCACCGGACAACGACCACGGCTTTGGCCTGATCGACGCGCAGGCGGCGATCCAGAAGGCAACGTGCGAAGTCCTGGGCGATTGCAGCACGCCGGATCCCGATGCGGGACCGACCGATGCCGGCGGCGACGATGCCGTCGATGACGCAGTTGCACCGGATGCCGGGCCGACGGACGCGATTGCCGCCCTGGATGTCCCTGCCCCTGTTGAGACGCCCGCTGGTGGCGGCACGACGACCGCGGGCTGTGCGGCCGGTGCGCGCGCGCCTGCGGGCTTGTGGGCGCTTGTGGCGGCCTGTGCGGGTCTGCTGCTGCGCCGGCGGCAGCGCGCCTGAAGGCGCATCGACGTCCGGTCGCCGCGTCAGTCGTCACAGCTCAGACGGATCAACATCCCGCCATTGCCCCGCCGGCAGCTCGCCCAGCGTCACGCCGCCGTAGGCAATCCGCTTGAGCTTCTGCACTTCCGAACCGACCGCCGCCGCGAGCCGGCGAATCTCGCGGTTCTTGCCCTCGGCCAGCTGCACAATGACCGTCGTCTCGCGCCCCGAGCGTTTGCGCAGCTCCAGATGCACAACATGCAGCGTCTCGCCGTTGTCGACGATGCCATCGCGCCAACGCTGCAGCCCCGCGTCGTCCACTTCCCCGCGCAGCACAACCACGTACGTGCGCACGACGCCCGTCCGCGGATCGGTGAGCTGATCCGCAAGGCGCGTGTCATTGGTCAGCAGGAGCAGCCCTGACGTCGCGAAATCCAGCCGTCCGACCGGCACGACGTGGACGCCGAGATCCGCCAGGAAGCTGTAGACCGTCGGCCGCCCTTGCGGATCGTGCGCCGTCGTCACACACCCGCGCGGCTTGTGCAGCGCGATGATGCGTTTGGTTTCGCGCACGATCGGCTGATTATCCAGCATGATCTTGGCTTTTTCCGGGATTATTGGATGTAACGGATCGCGAACTACGCGCAAATCCACTGAGATCCTTCCCGCTTCAATCCACTGCCGCGCCTGCGTACGACTCGCGACGCCAAGCTTGGACAGCGCCCGCTCCAGCGCGACGTAGCCTTTGGGCAGATAGGCCACGCGCTACCAGCCCAACTGCCGCGCCGCGAGGTCGGTCAAGATCTCCGACGCGCCGCCGCCAATCGACAGGACCTTGGACTCGCGGAAGATGCGCTCCGTCTTGCCGCCGCGGATATAGCCGGAACCACCCAGAATCTGGACGCATTTTCCGGCGACAAACTCCAGCGTCTCCGTCGCCAAGTTCTTGAGCATGCACACATCGGCCACCGGTTCTTCGCCCATGTCCATGCGTTCGGCGACCTCGTAGAGCAGCGCGCGGACCGCTTCAATCCGCATCTTCATCTCGACAAGTTGATGGCGCACGACCTGCCGCGAAATGAGCGTTTTGCCAAACGTCTCGCGCGCCTGCGCCCAGTCGACCGCTTCCGCGAGGCACTCTTCTGAGAACGCCCACGCCGCCGCAGCGAGGCCAAGTCGTTCGCCGTTGAAGTTCTGCATCAGGCCAAGGAAGCCAAATCCAAGCTCGCCAATCAGGTTTTCCGCTGGCACTTCAACGTCTTCAAAGGTCAAAATTGCTGTATCACTGCACCACCAGCCCATTTTCTGCATGGGTGCACGCGTCAATCCCTTGGGATTGCCTTCAACAATGAGGATCGAGACGCCTGACGCGCCCGGACCGCCCGTGCGCACCGCGACCGTCAGGACGTCCGCGCGCATGCCGCTGGTGATGAAGGCTTTCTGGCCGTTGACGCGGAAGATGTTGCCGTCGCGCACGGCGGTGGTGCGGAGGTTGGCGACGTCGGAACCGCCCGAGGGCTCCGTTACCGCCAGGGCGGCGATCTTGTCGCCCGAGAGGATGCCAGGAAGCAGGCGCGACTGCTGCTCCTGGGAGCCCAGCGCGACGATCGGCGGCGCGGCAATGCCGTGGCTGAAAAGTCCGGCCAGCAGGCCTCCCGATCCGGGACGGCAAATCTCCCGCTGCAGGGCCACGCGCAGGCGGGCAGAGCCACCGACACCGCCGACCGATTCCGGAAACCCGACGGCAAGCACGCCCACGTCCGCGGCCTTCATGTACAACGCACGCGGAAACGCGCCCGCTTCATCCCAGGCAGTCACGTTCGGCGCGACGTCCCGCTCGACCCACCGGCGGACATTGGCGAGAAAGGCGATTTCGTCCTGGCTGAGCGGCATGGGAACCTCCGCCCGTATGCTCTGCCCATCCGCTTGTGCTTGTCCACTCCGGCGCGCCAGCGTATCGTTGCCCGTGCGCCCGTGCGCCTGCGGACCTGCATGAAACGCCTCCCTGTCCTCATCTCCCTCGCGCTCGCTCTGGCGATCTGCGCGCCAGCTTTTGCGGACGTGCCGCGCGCCCATCCGCCGACGTTGCTGCGCGGCGCGACGCTTTGGACGGCGACGGGGATTGTCCTTGAAAAGACCGATATCCTGTTGCAGAACGGCCAGATCCAGGCCATCGGCGCGAATTTGCCGGCGCCGATCGATGCCCGCGTGATTGACGCCGCGGGAAAGATCGTCACGCCGGGCCTTGTCGACATGCATTCGCACCTGGGCGTGTATGCGGCGCCGTCGGCCAAGGCGCATCAGGACGGCAATGAGATGACTTCGCCGACAACGCCGGCGGTGCGCGCGCTGGACGCTTTTGATCCCGAGGATCCGGCGATTGCCCGCACGGTCGCGGGCGGCGTCACGACGGCCCTGATCCTGCCGGGCAGCGGCAATGTGGTGGGCGGCCAAGCGTTTTACGTCAACCTCTACGGAAAGACGGTCGCGGACATGGCCGTGCTCAATCCGCCGCGGGCGATGAAATGGGCGATGGGCGAGAACCCCAAGCGGGTGTACGCGAGCAAAGGGATGCTGCCGATGTCCCGCATGGGCCACGGTTGGGTGCTGCGCAAGATGCTGTTTGAGGCCAAGGACCTGCGCGAGAGCCAGGACCGCTTTGACAAAGAGACCGTGCACACGGGGCAACGGCCGTTCCGCGCGGAAATCGAGCCGATCGTCGCGCTTTTGCGCGGTGAGGTGCTGCTGCAGGTGCACTGCTATGAAGTGCACGACATCGAGACGCTGATTCGCATCAGCCGCGAGTTCGGCTTCAAGGTGACGGCGATCCACCACGCGCTGGAGGCGTGGAAAGTGCCGGAGTTGCTGAAAGCGGAAGGCATCGGCGTGGCGACTTTTGCCGATCTCTGGGGCTTCAAGATGGAGGCGTACGACGCGAGCGTGCAGGGTCCGCAGCTGCTGACGGACGCGGGCGTGACGGTGGCGCTCAAGAGCGACCATCCGGTCATCGACTCCAAGTGGCTGATCAACGAGGCGGCCAAAGCGCACCACTACGGCGTGCCGGAGCAGACCGCGATCCAGATGGTGACGCGCAATCCGGCGCGGCTCATCGGCCTGGGCGATCGTCTGGGGACGCTGGAAGTCGGCAAGGAAGCGGACATCGCGGTGTGGCCCGGCAGTCCGTTGGCGATCGGTGCGCAGCCGGAGCGGGTGTTTGTCCGCGGCGTGCAGGTGGTCGGCGATGGCGGCAACGTCCAGACGGCGTTTTCCGGGACCGGCAAGGCCATTGGCATTTCCCATGGCTGCGATGAATAGCATCCGGCTGTGGCTGCTGGCTGGCGCGCTGCTGGCGGGTTGCACGTCGACCGTGACGCCCGACGACCAGCCGACGATGACGCGCGCGGAGCTACTGGATCCGGCGAAGTGCCAGTCCTGCCATCCGGATCAGTACAAGGACTGGGCGGCGTCCATGCACGCGTACGCTGCGGACGATCCGGTGTTCCGCGCCATGCACGCGCGCGGCCAACGGGAGACGCAGGGCAAGTTGGGCACGTTTTGCCTCAAGTGCCACGCGCCGCAAGCCGTGGCCGACGGCCTGCTGACGACGGGAACGGAGGATCTGGACAAGCTGCCGGCGGGCTACAAGGGCATCAGCTGCTTTTTCTGCCACAGCGTGGAGGGCGTCGCGGAGACGCACAACAACGGGCTGCAACTGGCGACGGATCTGGCATTGCGCGGGCCGATCGGCGATCCGCTCAAGACGTCCGCGCACCGGAGCCTGTACTCAGCGCTGCATGACCGCGATCAGCTGGCGTCATCGACGCTGTGCGGATCGTGCCACGACGTGGTGACGCCGCAGGGCGCGCCGCTTGAGCGCGGTTTCCTGGAGTGGCACGGCTCGGTGTTCAACCAGTCGCCGGGCGGCAACACGTGTGGCCAGTGCCACATGCCGCAGAGCCCGCAGCCCAAGGCGGTGGCGGTGGTGGAAGGCGCGCCGATTCGCCACCTGCACAGCCATTCGCTGCCGGCGGTGGACACGCCGCTGACCGCGTGGCCGGACAAGGACGTCCAAATCAAGGCGGTGCAGGCACTGCTGGACCGGACGCTGCAGTCGGCGGTGTGCGTGCAAAAGGTGGGCGCGGGCGCGCGGCTGGCGGTGACGCTGGACAACGTGGCGAGCGGCCATGGCTTTCCCAGCGGCGCGGCGCTGGATCGCCGGCTGTGGGTGGAAGTTGTCGCGCGCAAGGCTGGGCAGATTGTGTATCAGACTGGCGCGGTTGCGGACGACGCGGTCGTGGACGCCGGAACGGATCCCGACTTGTGGTTGCTGCGCGACTGCGGCTACGACGCGGCAGGGCAATCGGTGCACATGTTCTGGGAGGTCGCCAGCGTGATGGGCAACGCCCTGCCCGTGCAACTCACGTTCAATCCGGGCGATCCCAAGTTCTACCAGAGCCACGTGCGCGCAGATTTTCCGGCCAATGGCGGCAAGCTGGCCGAGATGCCCGATGAAGTGGCCGTGCGCGTGCGCCTGCAGCCGGTGGCGAGAGAAGTGCTGGACGGGCTGCTGGCGACGGGCGACCTGACGGCCGCGGTGCGCGATGCGATGCCGACGTGGCAAGTGGGGCCGACGCTGACCTGGACGCCCGCGACGGCGACGCACACGTTTCAGCAGGACGGGCTGGCGACGTCGTGCCGCACGGAGACGAATCTGAATCCGCAGGCGGACTCCGTGCCAGCGCTGCGCATGCCCGGCTGCCAGAAGCCGTAGACCGTCGACGGCACGCGCGGAAATACGCCTTGGCAGCCTCTCGCTTCGGTCAGCGCATTTCGAGGGCAGCGCGCTCAGCGGCGCCGAAACGCACGGGCGCACGCGGCAGCCTCGCCCAGTCAAAGGTCCTGGCCAGCTCGGCCAAATCGGCCGTAGGCGCGAGGCCAACCGATGTCGCCAGCCACTGCCGCAGCCGATCAGCCGACACGCCATCCCGCCGCAGCGCGCCGAGGTGCAGCGACTGATTGCGCTTGGCCAGCCGCCGACCGTCATCCCCAAGGACCAACGGCACGTGCGCATACTGGGGGAGCCCGGCAAAAGGCGGCAGATGCGGCGAATCGAGGCGCTGCAGCGCTTGGTGGACGGCCAGCTGCTGGCCGGTCACTTCCAGCAAGTCGTCGCCGCGCACGACCTGATTGACGGCCATCGCCCAATCGTCGACGACGACCGCGAACATGTAGGCCACGCCGCCATCCTTGCGCCGCACGACGATGTCCCCGCTGTCCTGCGGCAGCACCACGCGCTGCGGACCGTGCAGCAGGTCGACAAACGTCACCGGCGCATCCGGCACCCGCAGCCGCAAGGCCACGCCAAGCGGCGGACGGTGTTCCTGCTGGGCGCGGACGAGTTCAAAAGCGAGGGCATCCTGCTCGGTCGCAAAGCGATCGCGGCACGTCCCGGGATACGCCGCGCCCTTGTCCTCCACGTGCGGCGCGCGTGCGGCGAGGTCAATGTCCTTGCGCGTGCAGACGCACGGGTACACGTCCCCACGCGCGAGCAGGTCCGCCAGCAGCGCATCGTACAACGGGGACCGGGCGCTCTGCCGGATGAAGTCGTGCCCGTGCCACGGGTCCCAATCCAGGCCGAGCCAGCGCAGATCCGCCAACAGCTCCGGCAGGTGCAAATCGCCGTCAGGCAGCAGATCCTCAATGCGCAGGTGGATCGCGCCGCCGACGTGACGCGCCGCCAGCCAGGCCAGCAGCAGGCTGCGGGCGTTGCCCACGTGCAGGAGCCCCGTGGGACTGGGCGCGAGGCGGCCAACCAGCATCGGTCAGTCTCCTGGCTTCTCGTGCAGCTCAGCGTCGGTCGGTGCGCCTTCATGGCGCGGCTTGTCAGTCTCCGCGTGCACGTACGTCAGTTCACGCACCACGCGGCCATCGGGCGCGTACTCGCGCGAGAGCCCGTGGCGACGGCCGTTGACCCAGTTCACTTCCCGCAGGCGCTGGCCACCGGGACCGTAGTCGATTTCCACGCCCTGGACGATGCCGCGGTGGTAGTGCCCTTCCGCGACCTTGTTGCCCTGCTCGTCCCACGTGATCCACGGACCGTGGAGCATGCCGTCCTCAACGTAGCGTTCACTGCGCGGTCGGCCATTGGCGTAGTTGTCGACAAGTCGACCCGAGAGCGGCGTGCCGCGCACGCGGGCGCGCCATTTCTGCCAGGACCAGCGCACCGCCGTGCCGACGCCGAACCAGAACGCGAGAAGCAAGATCATGCGAATCATCGGCGACCTCCGCGGGATCCAGACACGGCGGCCGCGTTGCCGACGCGGTCCGGATGCTCACCGGGCGTGCCGACATACGGACAGTGACGGCAGGCGTTGCCGCAGCAGAATCCGCGCTGGCGCAAGTACAAGCTGGTCATGACGTACAAACCCGACTGGGCGTCGATGTAGCCGGAAACCCCGCGCGCGCAGGCATCGTCATGAAGTTGTGCGGCGTCAGCCATGATGCACCTGCGGGCACGGCCCGGGGTTGGCGCCCACACCGGCGACAAACGCGCGGGGCAGAACACGGGCCAGTCTTGTCGATTGCCGGCGGAGCGTCAATGCGAATGCGGCTTTGGGGCGACACAGGGCGCCGCGGCCGCGATGCCACGGGAGGGCAGCGAAACTCCGGATTCAAGCGCCCGCACCGCGTTCCAGCCCAACCTGAACGACTGAGCAATCAGACGCAAATCCAGCGGCTTGCAGATCGCAGCGGCACTGAACACGGCGAATTTGACCTGAACGACTGTTCAGGTACAGTACTGAACAGATGCACAGTGCATCACAGCGATGCAAGCGACTCAAAAGCAGGATCCGGAGAACACCATGACCCAGCACCACGTACTGACCCCGCAGGAACTGACCATTTTGCGCCACACCGACTATTGCTGCCACGGCTGCTGGCAGGACCTGCGGCTGATGCCGCAAGCGCGCTGGCGCATGGTGGCCGTGCCGGCGAAGGCACGGGGCAGCGACAAGCAGGAATCGCACCTGTTGGCGGTCTGCGAGCAATGCGCGTGGCCGATGGCGATGGCGAACCAGCGTGAAGCACCGGTTCATCCCGTGGCTGTGCTGGACAGTGAAGATGCGTCGTTGGCGGCGGGCGCGCTCGGGCTGCTGTCCGGCTGGTTCGTCGCGGGGCCCGCTTTCGCCCTTGTCGGCCTTGTGGCTGGCGCGGCGGCGGGGTACGTGTCCTCGCGCAAAATGGCCGCCTAACAGGCTGTTGAAAAGATGCCACCCGACGCACCCCTCAGCCGGGTTTTCGCCCCAAGCGTCGCATGAACGCCGATTTCCCGAGTCTTTTGGCCGCCTCTGCGGCGTCTTCCTGCTGCCTTTCGCGGCCCTTTGGCGGCCTTTTCCGCCTCCAGGCCACGCCGTTACGCCGCCAGGGCCTCGATCCTCGCCACTCTCACCAGATTGTACGCTGCCCCCACGAGCCACGCCGCCAGCTGCGTCCGGTCGCGGCCCTTGTACCGCGTCCGCCGGAAGCCGCCGACCGTCTTCATCCAGCCGAAGATCTCCTCCACGCGCTTGCGAATCCGCTGGCTCACTGCGTACCCCTCGTGCCGCGTCGTGCGACCGTCAATCGCCGAGCCACCTTTGCGTTTGGTGTTGCGCGCCACGTGCGGCGTGATGTTGCGCTCGCGGCACCGCTCGACAAAGCCATGGGTGTCGTAGCCTTTGTCGCCAGCGACCGTGACCCGCCGCGCGCCCGGCACGCTGCGGTCCATCATGCGAATCGCGGCGTCGCGCTCGGTCTCGTCCAGCACGCCGGCGACGTGGAAATCCACGAGCAATCCATTGCGGTTTTCCATCAGCGCGTGCGCTCCGTAGCACAGCCGCGCCGCCACGCTGTTGCCTTTGCGCGCGAGCTTGGCCTCCCGGTCGGTCGTCGATTCGTGCGTCGCGTTGCCGCGCTTCTCGCCGTGGAAGTTCACGGTCGGATTGCCTTTGTCGTCCGGCGGCTCGCGGTCTTCCGGCTTCTCGCCCTTGGGCCGCAAGCTTTTCAGGCTCGCCCAGGCTTCAATCAGCGTGCCATCGACGGTGAAATGCTCCTCGGAAAGCAGCTGCTTGGCGCGCGCATGCTCGACTACGTGCAGGAAGAACTTCCGCGCGACATCGTGCTCCATCAGCCGCGCGCGGTTCGCCGAAAACGTCGAGTGGTCGAACGCCTCCTCGGTCAGGTCCATGTCCAAAAACCAGCGGTACATCAGGTTGTAATGGAGCTGTTCGCAGAACTGCCGCTCGCTGCGCACCGAAAAAAGCGCAATCAGCAGAGAGCCTTTCAGCAACCGTTCCGGCGGAATCGAAGCGCGCCCCATGACCGCGTACATCGCCGTCAGGTCCGCCGACATCTCCCGCAGGATGGTATCGGCGTGGACCTTGACGTGCCGAATCGGGTGTTTCGCGGGCACAAACTTGTCCGGCGAAATCAGGGCGAGCATGGAGGGCTGGGATGGAACGTGACCGCGCATGGTGGAACCTCAGGCAACCTGCTGAGATTCTATGCGATCTGGGGATTGGAGTCGATCTTGTTGGCGGAGATTTTCAACAGCCTGCTAACCAGCCAGCCCGCGGAGCACGTACGGCAGGATGCCGCCATGGCGGTAGTACTCGACCTCCACCGGCGTATCGATGCGCGCCTTGGTCACGAACCGCAGCTGCGCGCCGTTGGCCCGCGTCGCCGACACGTGGACCGGCTGCCCCGGGAGGACGCCCGCGGCGATGCCCGGCAACTCAAACACTTCCTCGCCGGTGAGCGCCAGGGAATGCGCCGATTCGCCGGGCAGGAACTGCAGCGGCAGGATGCCCATGCCCACGAGGTTGGAGCGGTGAATGCGCTCGAAGCTCTCGGCAATGACAAAGCGGATGCCCAGCAGCGCGGGCCCCTTGGCCGCCCAATCGCGCGATGAGCCGGAGCCATATTCCGCCCCCGCCAGGATGCACAGCGGCGTGCCAGCGGCCTTGTACTGCATCGCAGCGTCAAACAGCGTCATCGTCTCGCCCGTGGGCAGGTGCCGCGTCCACCAGCCTTCGCGGTCGGGCGTCAGCGCGTTCTTGAGCCGCACGTTGGCGAACGTTCCGCGCATCATGACCTCATGGTTGCCGCGCCGCGCGCCATAGCCGTTGAAGTCCTTGGGCGCGACGCCGAGGCTCATCAGGTACGCGCCCGCCGGCGACTCCTTGGCAATGTTGCCGGCCGGCGAGATGTGGTCCGTCGTGACGGAATCGCCCAACACAGCCAGACAGCGCGCGCCCGTGATCGGCGCAAGCGGCGCGGGCGTGCGCGCGAGGCCTTGGAAGAACGGCGGATTCTGCACATACGTCGAGTCCGCTTGCCAGCCAAACGTCGCGCCCGTCGGGACGTCCAGGTTCTGCCAGTTGGCATCGCCGCGAAAGACGTCGGCGTAGACTTTGCGGAACATGGCGGACGACAGGTTCTCGCGAATCGCCGCGGTGACTTCAGCCTGCGACGGCCAAATGTCGCGCAGGTAGACCGGCAGACCGTCCGTCCCCGTGCCGAGCGGCTCCGTCGTCAGGTCCGTGTTGATGTTGCCGACAAGCGCATAGGCCACGACCAGCGGCGGCGACGCCAGGTAGTTCGCGCGCACCGCGCCGTGCACGCGGCCCTCAAAATTGCGGTTGCCGGACAGCACGGACGCCGCAACCAGCTTGCCGGACTGGATCGCAGCCTCGACGGGCTCCGGCAGCGGCCCGGAGTTGCCGATGCACGTCGTACAGCCATAGCCGACCAGGTGGAAACCCAGCCGCTCCAGGAACGGCGTCAGCCCCGCGGCCTTCAGGTATTCCGTCACGACCTTGGAGCCCGGCGCGAGCGACGTCTTGACCCACGGCTGCACGTTCAGCCCCTTGGCGACCGCGTTGCGCGCCAGCAGACCGGCGGCCATCAGCACGGACGGATTGGAGGTATTCGTGCAGGACGTAATCGCCGCAATGACCACCGAGCCGTGCGTCAGCGTGTGACCGTCCGACGTGGTCGCCGTCGCGCCCAGCTCCGCTCCGGGCTTGAGCAGGGACGGCAGCTCGCGGGTAAAGGCGTCCTTCACGTCCCGCAGCGCCACGCGATCCTGCGGCCGCTTGGGCCCCGCCATGGATGGCTCCACCGTTCCGAGGTCGAGTTCAAGCTGCGACGAGAACTGCGGATCGACCGACGCGTCCGTGCGGTACATACCCTGCGCCTTGGCGTACGCCTCCACGAGCGCGACGGTCGCCTCGTCGCGGCCGGAAAAACGCAGGTAATCGATGGTCTGCGCGTCGATGGGAAAATAGCCGATTGTCGCGCCGTATTCCGGCGCCATGTTGGAAATCGTCGCGCGGTCGGTCAGGGAGAGCGACGAGAGACCATTGCCAAAGAATTCGACGAACTTGCCGACCACGCCGTGCCTGCGCAGCATTTGCGTGACCGTCAGCACCAGATCCGTCGCCGTCACGCCTTCTTGCAGCTTGCCATGCACGCGGAAGCCAACGACCTCCGGCAGCAGCATCGTGATCGGCTGGCCCAGCATCGCGGCCTCCGCTTCAATGCCGCCCACGCCCCAGCCGACGACGCCGAGGCCATTGACCATCGGCGTGTGCGAATCGGTGCCGACGCACGTGTCAGGAAACGCCAGCGTCTCGCCGTTTTCTACCTGGGTGAAAACCGTTCGCGCCAGGAATTCCAGGTTGACCTGATGCACGATGCCGGTGTCCGGCGGCACGGCAGAGAAGCCGGAAAACGCCGTCTGCGCCCAGCGCAGCAGTTGGTATCGCTCGCGGTTGCGCTGGAATTCCAGGTCGGCGTTCTGCCGGAACGCATCGGGCGTCCCGAAATAGTCCACCTGTACGGAATGGTCGACAACCAAATCCACCGGCTGCAGCGGGTTGATCCGCGCCGGATCGCCACCCCACGCCTGCATGGCGTCCCGCATCGCCGCCAGATCGACGACCGCCGGCACGCCCGTGAAGTCCTGCAGCACCACGCGCGCGACGCGAAACGCGATCTCCAGCTCAGGGTGATGCGCCGGGTCCCAGCCGGCGATGGCCTCAATGTCCGCACGCTTGACCGTCGTCCCGTCCTCATGGCGCAGCAGGTTCTCAAGCAGGATGCGCATCGACACCGGCAGGCGGTCAACGGCGTATCCGGCTTGGGCGAGCGCGGGCAGACTGAAATAGCGGTAGGACTTGTCCCCGACGGACAGCGTCGACTTGGACGCGAACGAATTCTGGCTCATGAAGGCCTCCGGGACGGCGATGACTGGCTGAGTGCTTGTGAGAACTCGTTTCACAGGCTCTCCCAGGCCGCGGTTGCTGGATCAAGACAATGCGCTGAGGTTGGCAATTCGAAGAATTCACAACCTCGGAGTTGGGCACGAAACGACGGCGGCACCTGATGGCCAACCGGATGACGCTCACGCGACGCGGCCCGCAGGCGCAGCACGTGCTTTGAACGTTAGGAGTTTGGCCGGCGCAGGCAAGGCGTGGGACGATGAAATGCCCCAGCGCGTCGGTTTGATGCTGGCCGGCGTCGGCCTGCGCGGCGAACTTACTGCCGGGCGGCGGGAAGCTTGCTGATTGGCCTCTAGGCGATGTGTGCGAGCACGGACAACCGCGCGCCGCGCGTCTGGCCATCGGCAATTTCATAGCGATCCCGGCCGCCTTGCTTGGCCCGGTAGAGCGCGGCGTCGGCCTGAATCAGCGCGGCGGTCAGGTCCAGCGCCGCCACGTTGACCGTCGCGATGCCGATGCTGACCGTCACATTCGTGCCATCAATCGCTGGAATCGCCGTCGCGCGCAGCCCTTGCAGGATGCGCCGCGCGACTTTCTCCGCGTTCTCGAGCGTGCATTGCGGCAGCATGAGCGCAAACTCCTCGCCGCCCCACCGCACGAGCACGTCGTGATTGCGCAGGCCCACGCGGCACGCTGACGCCACCTCGCGCAGCACCACATCGCCCGCGCCGTGGCCCCAGCGGTCGTTGACGCGCTTGAAATGGTCGACGTCCAGCAACATGAGCGTCACCGGCCATCCGTGATCCAGCGCGCGCGGCAACTCCTGCAGCGCGGCCACTTCCAGCTGGCGGCGATTGCCGAGCCCGGTCAGCGTGTCCGTGAACGCGACCTTGCTCAGCTCGTCATTGGCCCGGCGCAGGCGATCGCGCGCCGTTGACTCCATATGCAGGATGAATCCGAACGCCGTCAGCAGCGACGACGACAACAGACCGAGGATCGCGATGATGGCGATCGGCGACTTCAGCGGATCGATCGGACCGTTGGTGCTGAACGTGAACGCGATGGCGCGCAACCCGTGAATCGTCGCGGCGATGCCACCGGCCACGACGAGATAGCGCGTGCCCAACGTCCACGGCCGCGGCGCGGACCGGCGCAAGCGCACCAGCCAGCACGCGGCGGTCAGGCCCATCGGCACGGCGCACACGAGCACACGCAGCTTGGCAAACCAGACCGCGCCCGGATCCGGATTCAGCAGCGTCATGACACACACCGTGACGACAGCGGCGAACGCCAACGTGCGATCCCAACGCGGCAGGTCAGCCAAGCCAAAGAGCGAATAGCCAATCTGGTACACAAGCTGCATGCCGATCAGCATCATGCTATTGGCGAGCGCGAAGGTGACGAAGTCGGGGAGCACGCTGCGCAGCGCCATGAGCGGCAGCGCGCCGAACGCCAACAGGACGCCGATCGACGCGATGAAGCCGCTCCTGCCAAAGCCGCTGGTGCGCCAAACCGGCAGCGACACCGCGAGAAGGAGCAGCAACTGCACCGAGCCAAAGGCCAGGAGGGAAGGAACGTGAAGTGGCATCGTCGTCCATTGCGGCGGCGGCACGGGGTGCTGCGTCGCGTTCACCTTGGAATGAGCGCGTCACAAGGCACGCCATCCGCCGAGTCATTGTCCAGTTGGCAGCGGCCCGCGCCGCTTCAAGACTACCGGCCGAGCGTCGCGCGGGAGGTGGTCGGCGTCAATAAAGTCGTTCAGTCTGTCGACGGCGCGGGGAAATCACGCAGTGGCAACGCCGAATTGTCCGCGCCATTGGCAGAGGCTACCGTCAGCCCGGACCGTCTTGCCAATGCGAAGCATCCACCCGATCCATCGCAATCGAATACCACGCCGTCCCTTCGTGATTCAGCCGCACGACGACCCGACCCTGAACCAGCGCCTCCAGCGTCTCCAGCACAAGCGCCTGGCTCCACTTCTCATCCAGTTCGCGCCAGACGTCAGGAACGCGCATCTCACAGTCGGGATAGAGCGTCAGCATGTCCTGGATCGCAGTGGCGCAAGTGATGTCAGTCATGAGGGGCCCCTGGGGTCGGTGACGTGGCGCAATCGCGGCAGGCGTGACGCGATCGCGCGGCAAAGTCTGGGACGCGGGCGGGCACGCGTCAAGGCAGGCATGACGGCACTGGCAACCCATGACCGCGTTTGGCATACTCCGTGCCTCCGATCGTCGCGCCCGACGTCGGCATCCACCGGAGTTCACCATGCTCTTTCGCGCCCGCCGCACCCTCGCCGTCTGCGGATTCCTCGCGGCCTGTTCCAGCAAAACCACGACCGCGGGGACCGATGACGTTGCCAGTGAGGACGTGACCCAGGACGCCGCCGCTGACACCGGCAGCACGGACACCACGGGCTTGCCGGTCCTGGCCACCGCGACCGGCGACGCCAACTTTGCCATCGCGTCCAACGGCTGGTACCGCGGCGACCTGCACTTTCACACCAACTACAGCGAGGACGCCAAGAAGCAGGGCGGCGACGACCTGGCTGAAGCGCTCGTCATCGCCGACGCGTGGCGCGATCCGGTCTACACCAACGTCAATCCCGGCACCGCGGGCAATGGCCTGGACTTCGTCGCTGTCACCGACCACCGCACGGACGCGGCGCTTCATGACCCGAACTTCAAGCACGATCACCTCATCGTCATCCCCGGCGAAGAGTTTGGCGGCACCGGCCACGCGGGCATCTGGGGCTTGAAGAAGCACATCACCGCTGACCCGGTGAACGGCGAGCCGGCCAACACCCGCATCCAGAACGCGATTGATGAGGCGCACGCCGATGGCGCGCTGTTCTCCCCCAATCACCCAACGCAGGACAACGCCTGGGTTTGGGACGTCAAAGGATTTGACGCGATTGAGGTCTGGAACGGCCCCTGGTCGGCATTTTACGGCCCGACGACGGAGGCCGACGTCGACAGCCGCGCCAAGGGCATCGGCGCGGAAGGCCCGTTCATCCGCCAGGCGGCGATCCGCGGCGGCGGCGGCGGCTCCAACGCGCAGGCGATGATCTTCTGGCAATACCACCTGTCCGACGGCCGCCACCTCGCGCCTGTGGGCGGCGGCGATCGCCATATGCTGCTGCCTGCCGGGCTGCCGACCACGTATGTGCACCAGGCGCGCAAGCCGGAATTCGACGGCGTGCATGGCCAGGCCATCGGTCCGGCGGGCATTCTTGGCGGCATCTCGGCCCGGGAAACATTCGTCTCGCGCTCGCCGTTTGGCGCGCAGGTCGAGCTCGCCGCGGAAGGCACGGACGGCGTGATGCACACGATGGGCGCTGACCTGATCGCAGGCCAGACCTACACGATTCACATCAGCGTGAGCCGCGCGGCCGGTGGCCGGTTGAAGCTGTACAGCGCGCCGCTGGGCAAGGCCGCCGATGGCAAATGGCCGGACGCGCAGGTTCTGTATGAGGCGCGCATCGAGGACAAGCGCGTCGCCGGAACATGGCAGTGGCAGGTGCCGGCAGGTGGCGCGTGGCTGCACGCGGTGGTGCTGGAACCGCTCATCGTGCAGCCCCTGCCCCAGACGCTGGATCAGGTCGTGGCGCTGCTCGCCAAGCTGCCCGCGGGCAAGGATCTCGGCGGCATGGTCCAGGTCTTTGCCAACCTTGTCGGTCCCAACGACACGATTACCGATGCGTCCGGCTGCGATCCGACCAAGTGGGACCCGTGGATGGGCGAATGCATGCCGGCGGACAAGGCCACGTGGGCGACGTACTACATCCCCGACCCGGTGGTGCGGCTGATGTCGACCTGGTTTGAGAACGGCGAGCCGACGCAGTTCTGTGCGGGTGCGGTGAGTTCGGCGTTTATGGCGAAGTAGCGCGCCACCGCAAACCGCCTACTCTGACTCACAAGGCGGCGCATGACGCCTCCCGGAGGGCGACATGTCGACGGGTTCAAGTTCAATCGCATGGCTCATCACAGCCGGGCTCCTCGCGTCAGGATGCGGCAGCTCGACGCAAGCTTCAGCAATCGATGACGCAACCGATTCAGCCATCGATGCAACCGCTGATACCGACCAAGGACTGGCGGCCTTTTGCCAAGGTTCCGCCGCCAAGGCGCAGCGTGGAGCCACGGTTGTCTCGCCCGCCGCAGTCAGCAGTTCCGAGCTTGTGTTGGACTGCTGCATGGGCGTTGTCGCGCGGTTTCACGTCGCGGATGCAATCGGCGCGCGCGTGGATGTGCTCATCCGTGGGATGGGCGGCAATCCGCCCGCTGGCGACCTCGATTTGGCGAATCCGCCGACCGGACTGGCAGTCAGCATCGCCAGTGACGGCACGATAGTCTCTGCCATCCTGAGCGGCACAGTCCGTCTCGATCGCCCGGCGAACTACGTCGATCCCTCGCATGTGAGCGTCTGCGCGGAAGTGCACGCGCCAGGCTCCGCGCTGGACGGCGTGCGCCTGTACGTCAGCGGCTTTCCGGTCGCGAGCTTGGGCGCGCAGGATCGCCTCACGTTCAAGCTGCTCAGCGATCCCAAAGTGACGGCGCAGACGGCCGCGACGATGCCTTTGGCAAGCCTTGGGCTGGCGACCGAGCCGGTGATTCGCCTCAGCAGCATCGCGTGGTATGCGGGAGCCAAACACCAGGTGTTCTGGGACCAGCTCGCGACGACAGCGGCGCTGCGCAACAAGGTCGGCAATGTGGGCACGCAGGGCGTCCCGTTCGTTGTGGAAGCAGACGGCGCGCGCATTTACCTGGGCACGTTCTACTCGCTCATTTCCTCCCAGACCTTCCCCGGTCCGACGATTGTGATGGAGAACTTGAGCCCCGCTGGCTTCACCATCGATCCCGCGTACCCCGCGCCGACCAGCGGCACCGATCTCCGCAGTGACCCACGCATCCTCAAGGTGCTGACCGAGACGGGCAAGCTGATACCCTGACGCTAGAACGCGATCAGGTAGGCATTTTCCTGCAAACGCGTCAGGCCGCGCTGGCCCATCTGCGGGTTGGCAGCGAACACGTCTTCACTCACAAGCAGCTCCACGGACGCGTAAAACTCCCGCACTTCAGCGTCGGTGACCGCAAACGGCGGCCCCTGCATCTCCGCGGGCGGGTAGTCGAACGTCACGAGCAGGATGCGCGCGCCGCCGGGAAACAGCTTGCGCAGATGGATCACATAGTCGCGGCGCATCTGCGGCGGGAGCGCGATGAGCGAACCGCGGTCGTAAATCAGCTGGCAACCCGCGACGTCCTCCGGTTTCAGGGCGAAGAAATCGCCGCAATAGACCGTTACGTCGCCGGCCTGCACGGATTCCAGCGCGCCGTGGGGCGTACGCACCGGCGTCACGCCGGCTTCAGCAAAGAAGGCATCGACCGCCAGCGGGCTCAATTCCACGCCAACGACGCGCTGCCCCTGCTCCTGCAGCCACCGCATATCGAGCGTTTTTCCGCACATGGGCACAAATACGCCATCGCCAGCCTGCGGATTCAGCCGCGGCCACAGCTTGGCCAGCAACGGATGCACTTCAGCTTGATGGAAGGCAATCTGCTGCAATTGCCAGCGTTCGTGCCAAAATTCGGACTGCATTGCGGTTTCTCCAGGTTGCGAAGGATGGCCGCGGCGGCGTTCGCGCGGCGATGATAGCGTGGCATCGGCCGGACTGGAAAGCGGGCGCGGCAGCGGGCGGTCATTTCGCATCGTTTGGACTTTTGATTGACGCATCCCGTGAATTCGCGAGACTGCTGCGACTGGCGTCATGACCGCGCCGCGCCAGCGTCAGGTGTTCCCCAACCGCGATCCACCAGGAAATTCGATGGAATCTTTCAACACATGGCAAGAACGCCAGGATGCTTGGCTCGCGCAGGATCTGGCGCTTCTGCACGATGCGCCCGGCTTTCGGCCGATGGTCACGCGCGCGGATTTGCAGCTTGGGCGCCGCTCGATGCCCGACGATCCCAACCATTTGTTTCGCTGGCGGCTGCCGCTTGTTGGCGCGCCGGCTGACGTCGTTTTTGCCGGTTTCGTGACGCAAGTCCTCGACCACCATAAACAATGGACCCGCGAATTCGCCGGCGGCCATGTGGTCGAGCAGCTCAGCCCCACGGCGCGCATCCTCTACCAGCACTTCGATCCAGGCATTCCGGGAATCGCGAAACGCGATTTGTGCAGCATTGAAATCACCCGGGATCTGGCGCCTGGCGTCAAGCTGGCGAGTTTTCGCTCCATCGACCGCCTGCCGCCCGCACCCGGCTTTGCGCGCATTGACTGGTGGGGCGCGGCGCTATGCACGACGAACGAGGGCGGGCGAACGAGCGAGTTGATCTACCTCGACCGCGAGAACCAGGGCGGGCGCCTTCCCGCTTGGTTTGTGAACCTCACGATGCGGGGCTACCTGGTCACGCAAGCCGAGCAAGTGCAGCGGTTCTTCGCCGATGGCGGACCGGCTGCGGTGCAACAGGGGCTTCAAGGCTAGATGCGCCGCGGCGTCACGCCACCGGTCAATCCGCGACAGTTCCGCGCAGCGCCGCCTCAACCTCGGCCAAGGACCGCCCTGCCCGCCGCGCATAGTCAGCCATTTGCTCGGCATCCACGCGGCCAATCGCAAAGTAGTCCGCGTCAGGATGGCCAAGGTACAGCCCGCTCACGCTCGCCGCCGGCGTCATCGCCAGATGCTCGGTCAAATGAATGCCCTGCTCGTCCGCTTCCAACAACTGCCACAGCGTCCGCTTGGGCTCGTGGTCCGGGCACGACGGATAGCCGAACGCGGGCCGAATCCCGCGGAATTTCTCCGCCAGCAGGTCATCCAGCGCCAACTTCTCGTCGGTCGCGTACCACTCGCGCCGCGCTTTCTCATGCAGCCACTCGGCCGCCGCTTCCGCCAGGCGGTCTGCCAGCGCCTTGACCAGGATCGCGTTGTAGTCGTCCTGATCCGCCTCAAACTGCTTCGCCAGCGCCTCGCAGCCCAAGCCCGCCGTCACCGCAAACGCGCCCACCCAATCGGGCGTCCCGTGCGGCGCAACGTAATCCGCCAGCGACTGCTGCGGCTTCCCGTCCGTCTTCTTCTGCTGCTGCCGCAACATCGGAAACCGCGCCACTTCCTGCGTCCGCGGCTCGCCTGCGTACAGCACGATGTCATTGCCGTCCGACTGCGCCGGCCAGAAGCCGTACACCGCGCGCGCCTGCAGCGTGCCCTCGCGGATGATCTGCGCCAGCATCGCCTGGGCGTTCTCGTACAGCTCACGCGCCTGCTCGCCGTACTCGGGATGCTCCAGGATCCGCGGGAATTTGCCCTTCAGCTCCCACGCCACAAACAGGAACGTCCAGTCGATGTACGGCACCAGCTCATCCAGCGGAATCGACAACGCGCGCACGCCCGTGAACAGCGGCTGCGTCGTGCTCTCCGGCGTCCACACCAGCGCGCGCTTGCGGAGATTGGCCTCGGCATACGGCACCAGCGGCTTTTCCGTGCGCAGCGCATACACGTCGCGCATGCGCTGTTGGTCCGCCGCTGTCTCCGCCATGAACTCCGCATGCTTGTCCACGGACAGCAGCAGCGACGTCGTGTTCACCGCCCGCGAGGCATCCAGCACGTGCACGACCGGGAACGCGTACTTGGGCGCAATCTTGACCGCCGTGTGCTGTCGGGACGTCGTCGCGCCGCCGATCAGCAGCGGCAAGTTCATGCCACGGCGCTGCATGGCTTCCGCCACGTGGACCATTTCATCCAGGGACGGCGTGATCAGCCCCGAGAGCCCGACGATGTCCGCACCTTCAGCAATCGCGCGGTCGAGGATCAGCTCGCCCGGCACCATCACGCCCATGTCGATGACGCGGTAGTTGTTGCAGCCCAGCACCACGCCCACGATGTTCTTGCCGATGTCGTGGACGTCGCCTTTGACCGTCGCCAGCAGCACGGTGCCCTGGTACTTCCGCTCGCCTTCGTCCTCCGCCTTGGCCATGAACGGCAGCAGGTAGGCCACGCCCTTCTTCATCACCCGCGCCGACTTCACAACCTGCGGCAGGAACATCTTGCCCGCGCCAAACAGGTCGCCGACCACGCTCATGCCGGCCATCATCGGCCCTTCAATAATGTCCAGCGGCCGCGGGTACTTCTCCAGCGCCTCCGCCATATCCGCTTCGATGAAATCGACGATGCCAACGACCATCGCGTGGCGAATGCGGTCCTCGACCGGCGACTCGCGCCACGACAGATCCACGACGCGCTTCTGCCCCGCGCCCTTGACGCGCGACGCGTACTCGACGAGCCGCTCGGTCGCATCCGGATGGCGATTCAGGATGACGTCCTCGACGTGGACCAGCAGCTCCTTGTCGATTTGGTCATACACGACGATCTGCCCGGCATTGACGATGCCCATGTCCAGCCCCGCCTTGATGGCGTGGTACAGGAACGCGGAGTTCATCGCCTCGCGCACAACCGGATTGCCGCGGAGCGCAAAGCTGAGATTGGACACGCCACCGGAGATCTTGGCGCGCGGGCACGCTTCCTTGATGAGCCGCGCCGCTTCCAGGAACGACACCGCGTAGTTGTTGTGCTCCTCCATGCCGGTCGCGATCGCCAGCACGTTCGGATCAAAGACGATGTCCTCGGGCGGAAAGCCAATCGTCTCCGTCAGCAGCTTGTACGCCCGCTGGCAGATCTCAACCCGCCGCTCGGTATTGTCCGCCTGCCCCTGCTCGTCAAACGCCATCACGATGACGCCCGCGCCGTACTTGCGCACGATCGCCGCTTTGGCCAGGAAGTCCGCTTCGCCCTCTTTCAAGCTCAGCGAGTTGACGATGCCTTTGCCCTGCAGGCATTGCAGCCCCTGCTCCAGCACGCTCCACTTGGAGGAATCGACCATCACCGGCAGGCGCGCGATCTCCGGCTCCGCGGCGATCAGGTTCAGGAACGTCTTCATCGCGAGCACGGAGTCGAGCATGCCCTCGTCCATGTTCACGTCGAGCACGTTGGCGCCGCCGCGCACCTGGTCTGCTGCCACTTCCACGGCCGTCGCGTAGTCGCCGGCCTTCACAAGTTCAGCAAAACGCTTGGAACCCGTTACGTTGGTCCGCTCACCGATGATGGTGAAATTGCTCTCCGGCCGGATGACCAGCGGCTCCAGCCCCGACAGCCGCGTGTACGGCGGAATCGCGACTTGGACCTGCGTGCGACGCGGCTTGACGTCGCTGACCGCCTTGGCGATGGCCGCGATGTGGTCGGGCGTCGTGCCACAGCAGCCGCCGACGATGTCAACGAGCCCGGCTTCAGCAAACTCGCGCAGGTGACCGCCCGTGTCGTCCGCGGATTCATCATAGCCGCCAAACGCGTTGGGCAAGCCGGCGTTGGGGTAGCAGGAGATACGCGTGTCGCTGCAGTTGGCGAGTTCTTCCAGGAACGGCCGCATCTCGCGGGCGCCGAGCGCGCAATTGATGCCGACCGAGAACGGCTTGCTGTGCGCGATCGAGATCCAGAACGCTTCCACGGTCTGCCCCGACAGCGTGCGGCCGGATTTGTCCGTGATTGTCACTGAGATCATCAGCGGCACGCGGCTGCCGCGGCGCTGGAATTCGTCCTCGATGGCGACGAGCGCGGCCTTGGCGTTCAGCGTGTCAAAGATCGTCTCGACGAGCAGGATGTCCGATCCGCCATCCAGCAGGCCGCGCACCTGCTCCTGATAGGCATCGCGCACCTGCGGAAAATTCACCGTGCGAAAGCCGGGGTCGTTCACATCGGGCGACAGCGACAGCGTGCGGTTCATCGGGCCAATCGAGCCGAGCACGAGGCGCGGCTGGTTCGGCGTCTTCTTCGTCCACGACGTCGCGACGTCCTTGGCGAGCTGCGCGGCGGTCTTGTTCAGCTCGTAGACAATCGACTCCAGGGCGTAGTCAGCCTGCGCAACCGTCGTCGCCGCGAACGTATTGGTCTCCACCATGTCCGCACCGGCGGCAAAATACTGGTCGTGGATTTCCGTGATGATGTCCGGCCGCGTCAGGCACAACAGGTCGTTGTTGCCCTTCACGTCGTGCGAATGACCGGCAAAACGCTTGCCGCGGTAGTCGGACTCGCCGAGCTTGTAGCGCTGCACCATGGTGCCCATCGCGCCGTCCAGGACGAGGATGCGGCGGGAGGCAAGGGACTCAAGGAGTTCAAACGTCGAGGACATGGCAGCTCACGGGCAGGCCAGGACGGCCGTGGGGCGCGCAGTATAAGCGAATTGCCGCGGGGTGCGAACGGGGGATTGAGAATTGCAGCGGCGACGCGCGATTGTCCGCCAGACGCGGGTCACGGATGCGCGCCGGCGGCGAGCGCGAGGAAAGCCAGCCCACGTACGATGCGGCGATCCTGCGCCTGGCTACTGCATGCACTTGATGTTCGGGCCGTCGGTGCCGAGCTTCGGATCGATATCCGCGCTGAAGCTGCCGCTGATGTGCGCGGACTCCGAGCTCTTGTTTTTCGCCACCGTGTCAAACGAACCGCTGACGTGCGTGCTGGTCACTTCCGTCAGGGTGAGCGTGCCGAGGTACGTGCCGCTGTTGGTGACCGTCGCGTCGTATTTGCACATGGCAGAGACGCCCGGCGAAGCGGCTTGCCAGTTGGAGTCGATGAAATCGGCGCGGGCGTACTCCTGCGCACCCGTGCCGTCAGGCCCAAGGACGAAGTTGTAGATGCCGGGCAACAGAGGCGTCGCCGCGGCGGGATAGGAGCTGCGGATGAAGGTGAGGAGCAGCATGTGGCCGCCCGCCTTGAGCGTCGCCGCGCCCTGGCCGGAGGCAGCGCCTTCGGTCAACAGGACGCCCATGAATGCCGCGTTGGCGCCCGTGCTGTCGTGGCCAAGACCGCCCCAGCCCAAAGCGCCGCCCGTGAACGTAGCCGTGTGGCCGTCCGCGTACGTCGCA
Organism: uncultured Myxococcales bacterium; assembly: GCA_903842345.1. Lineage (GTDB taxonomy): Bacteria > Myxococcota_A > UBA9042 > UBA9042 > UBA9042 > CAIYBN01. The sequence goes on along the minus strand of CAIMLR010000008.1, from coordinate 51,471 downwards.
GTCGCCGTGTTCTCGCCACCGGTCGCGACGTCTGAAGTGGCGGCATCGGTCCCGCCGGCAGTTGCATCGGAATCCGTGGCGCCCGAATCGCTGGCGGCGGTCGTGTCAGCCCCGGACGCTGCAGCGGCGGCGGCCGCACAGCCGACGACCTGGGTGGCGAGCAAGGTTGGCAGGACCCAACGGGTCAACACACACTGGAAAGCAGAGTTCTTCATCGTGCACCAAGGGAATTTGGCGTTGGCTGGCGCCGCATTTGTGACGCAAGAAAACGAGGATAGACGGGAGGTTACTCTGAAAATGCGGCGCGGGATAGGGCCAAAATGCGGACTGCGGCGATGGCATTTCGCGACGTGCTGGGACCTGAACAGCGTGCGCCGTCAGGTGTCGGCAGCGATCGCAAAACTATACGTTTGGCTAGTAGATGAATGTTTGGTCGCCCGATCAAGCAGGCAACGCCCCTTGCCTTCCGCGCCCATCCACGGCAAAAGACGAGCCCTTGCTTGGGAGCTCCAGACCATGACCATGACCGATCAGCCGCGCGACACTGAAATCCTGCCTCCCCGCTATGACTTCACCGGCATCGAGGCCCGTTGGCAGGCGTACTGGCTCGCCAACAAGACGTTCGCGACGTCGACCGATCCCGCCAAGAAGAAGGCGTTTGTGCTGGACATGTTCCCGTACCCGTCGGGCGCGGGCCTGCACGTTGGCCACCCGGAAGGCTACACGGCGACGGACATCTACAGCCGCTTCCTGCGCATGAACGGCTACAACGTGCTGCACCCGATGGGCTGGGACGCTTTTGGCCTGCCGGCTGAGCAGTACGCCATCCAGACTGGCACGCATCCGGCAAAAACGACGCAGGTCAACATCAACACGTTCCGGCGGCAGATCCAGTCGCTGGGCTTCTCCTACGATTGGGATCGCGAAGTCGATACGACCGATCCGACGTACTACAAATGGACGCAGTGGATCTTCCTGCAGTTGTACAAGAAGGGCCTCGCCTATCAGGCGGAGATCCCGGTGAACTGGTGCGCGGCGCTCGGCACCGTGCTGTCCAATGAAGAAGTGATCGACGGCAAGAGCGAGCGCGGCGCCCATCCCGTGGTGCGCGTGCCGATGCGGCAGTGGATGCTGAAAATCACCGCGTACGGCGATGACCTGCTGAACTCGGTGGAGACGCTGGATTGGCCAGAAGGCATCAAGGCGATGCAGCGCAATTGGATCGGCCGGTCGGAAGGCGCAGAAGTGGACTTTGCGGTCGTCGGCGATGCCGGCACGCTGCGCGTTTTCACAACCCGGCCGGATACGCTGTTTGGCGCGACCTACATGGTGATTGCGCCGGAGCACCCGCTGGTCGCCAAGCTGACGACGCCCGCGCAGAAAGTGGCGGTTGAGGCGTACGTGGAAGCGGCGCGCCACAAGTCCGAGCGCGACCGCCAGGCGGAAGTGAAAGAGAAGAGCGGCGTTTTCACCGGGGCGTACGCGACGAATCCACTGACCGGCAAGGACGTGCCGGTTTGGATCGCCGACTACGTGCTCGGCGGCTACGGCACGGGCGCGATCATGGCCGTGCCCGCGCACGACGAGCGCGATTTCGCGTTTGCCCATCAATTTGGCCTACCTATCATCCAAGTCGTGAGCAAAGACGGCACGCGCTGGCGCGAGCACCCGCAGGAGGCGCTGACTGAACACGGCGTTGCGGTTAATTCCGGTCGTTTTGATGGCCTTGCTACGCTGGATGTGAAGAAACAGGTGACGGATTGGCTCGTCGCGGAAGGCATCGGCGCGCGCAAGGTCAACTACAAGCTGCGCGACTGGGTGTTCAGCCGACAGCGCTACTGGGGCGAGCCGATTCCGGTCTTCTACCCGGTCATCTCCGCCGTCGATGGCGGCAAGATGCGCGAAGTCGGGCTGAGCGCGAGCAACGTCGCGGACCTTGTCGAGCAAGGCAGCTGGCAAATCGATTACACGACCTCGCACGCCGTGCCGGAGAGTGAATTGCCGCTGACGCTGCCGCCGACGGATGATTTTCTCCCGACGGGCAACGCGGAGCCGCCGCTGGCCAAATGCCACGACTGGCGGTTCTTCCAGCAGGACGGCAAATGGTACGCCCGGGAGACGAATACGATGCCGCAGTGGGCGGGTTCGTGCTGGTACTACCTGCGCTACATTGATCCGCACAATCCGGACGCGCTTGCGAGCCCGGAAGCGCTAAAATACTGGCTGCCCGTGGACCTGTACGTCGGTGGCGCGGAGCATGCGGTGCTGCACCTGCTGTACGCGCGGTTCTGGCACAAGGTGCTCTACGATTTGGGTGTGGTGCCGACCGCGGAGCCGTTCCAGCGCTTGATCAATCAGGGCATGATCCTCGGTGAAGACGGCGAAAAGATGTCGAAATCGCGTGGCAACGTGATCAATCCGGACGACGTGCTGAAGGAACATGGCGCGGACACGTTCCGGCTGTACGAGATGTTCATGGGACCGCTGGAGCAGGTGAAGCCGTGGTCGACGCGCGATATCGTCGGCAGCAAGCGGTTCCTGCAGCGCGTGTGGAACCTGTTTGAGAAGCCGTACATCGACGATGCGCCGGATGCGGCGATCCTGCGCGTGCAGCATCGGTTGGTGAAGAAAGTGACGGAGGACAGCCACATCCTTCGCTTCAACACCGCGATTTCAGCGATGATGATCGCCTTGAACGAGCTCGCCGCGCTGCCCGCGCTGCCGCGTGAGACTGCGGAGGCGTTCGTGCTCGTGCTCGCGCCCTACGCGCCGCACTTGGCTGAAGAGCTGTGGGCCAAACTGGGGCACGCGCCGAGCGTCGGCCTGGCGCCGTGGCCGACGTTTGATGAAGCGCTGTGCGCGGACGACACCGTAGAGATCCCGGTGCAGGTCAACGGCAAGCTGCGCGGCAAGCTGCAGGTGAAGAAGGATACGCCGGCGGACGAACTCGCGCGGATGGCGCTGGCGGATCCGGCGGTGATGAAGTGGACCGAGGGCAAGGAAGTGCTCAAGGTGATTCCCGTCGTGGGCCGCATGGTCAGCGTGGTTGTCAAGGGGTAGCGGCGGCGGTTGGCGGTGTTCGCGCGCACCGGTCAAGGCGCGTCCGGCACGCATCGCGGCAGCGGCTGGGCATGTCCGCCAAAGAGGAAGCCAAGGCTCACCTGGCCGCTCACGCCAGACATCCACAGATCGCTCCCGAAGCCCTGCACTGTTCCCAGCAGCAGCTTGCCGAGGCCAATCTCGGGCGCGAGGGCGAAATTGGCAGTCAACGGCCAGATGAAGCCGACGGTCGTGGCGACAGTGAGCAGGTTGGCCGCTTTGCCATCGGCGGAACTGCTGGCCGAAAGCACGTCGATGAGCTTGGGCGCGACGACAAGTTGCTTGCCGCCGCCGAGGTTCCAGCCGAGCAGCAGTGGCAAGGTGGCGGACGCGATGTGGAGCGGCGAACTGTCCGCCTCGCCGCCTGGGACGTAGATGTACGACACGCCCGGTTGCAGACCCATGTCAAAGCCGCGCTCGCGATCCTCGGAGCGCCGCAGCGCAATCCGCGTGTCGAGGGCGTAACCCGGCAAGGGCAGCCAAATGCGCGCGCCGATGTCGACGTTCTTGCTGATGCCATAGCGCCCGCCCAGCTCCACCTGCGGTCCGGTGTACGGCTTGCCGGAGAGCGCGACGCGCACGACCGACGGCGCCACGATCACCTGCGACGTGCCCTGGTCGATCGGCAGCGCCGTGCCGAGCGTGGCGATGCTGCAGCCGCTGCCGAGAAGGCTGAGCAGCACGGCGAGAAGCCGACCGGTGCGTCGCGACACCGCGGTGGCGCGCTGGGCGGGCAAACTGGAACTACGCATCGTCGTCTTTCTCCTCGGCCTAGAGTTGCGACAGGTCCCATTTGGCGCGGCGCCACGACGTCCGCAGGTCCGCCTCAGTCGCGACGATAGCCGCCCCGGTCGCCTCACGGCCGTCGAGGAACGCGACGAACGTCAGCTGCTGCTCCGGCGTGCCCAGCTGCTGGTCAAACATCCGCACGATGTCGTTGGGCGGCAGCGTCAGTCGGCCCATCACGGTGGTCAGCGGCAGCGTGATGCCCTTGCGCTTGCCGGCGTCGGGCCGGTAACTCACGTAGACGACCTCACTGCACACGAGCACGGATTCGGTCAGGAAGTCGAATTCAAAGTCGTACGGCTTGCCGATTTGCTGAAAGGCCTTGGCGATCGCTTCGGCTTTTTCCAGCGGCGTCAGGTTCGGCCGCAGGGCGCCAAGGTAATCCGCCTGCGTCGCCACCGTCATGCTGGAAAACAGCACGCCTTCAGAAATCGCCTCAAGGATCCGGTGCGGTTCGCCGTCCTCCGCCCAAGCGCTGTACTGCGCCCACACATCCGGGACGGTCTTTTTCAGCCAGCCGGTCAGGCCGTCGGCGCCGTACATCGCCACGACGTCGGCATCGCCGTCAAACGCCGCGTGCAACTCCGCCGCATTTCCCACGTAGAGCTCAGCGTGCGGCCAGAAACCCGGCAGCCCGAGGTTGGACAGGTACCAGTTGCGGCGCTCCACAAGCACGTCACCCGGCTGGAGCTGGGTCTGCAGCCAGACCACTTGCGCCGGTGAAATGAGACTCTGGCCCTTGCCGCGCAGCCGGGTATCGCCCAGCCATTGCGCGATGTTGGTCACAATCGCGCTCGCCAACGCGTTGAGTTGCTGGTCGGTGGCAGCGGTAATCGCAGTTGCGACAAGGCGCGGCGCGCTCTTTTGATACGTCGCATCGACGGCCGCTGAGAACGCCAGGCTTTGGTCGGCAAGTTCGAGGAAGCCCACGTCCGTGACGAGGTGCTTGTCGCGCAGCCCCTGCAGCCGCCGCGCCAGCGCATCGGTTCCCAACTGCAACGTCAGAATCGTTTGGGGAAGCGCGATTCGCCGCAGGATGGCGTCGTACTCGCCGGGACTCACGCCGTAATCCGCGGAAGTTTCGTTCATCGCCGCGCGCACAGCCTCGGAGTGACCGAGCTGATCGACGATGAGCAAATCACTCTGCACCTGCGCGGCGAGCGCAACAAGGCCAGTCGCCAGCGCGCGCGTCCCGTCCTCCGCATCGCCCGCGCGCTGCCAGCCATTGAGGAAACGCCGCTGATAGGAAATCAGCGCCCGTTCGTGATCCAGGTGCGGCGCCCAGAACGACATCAGCAAGGCGCGATCCGCGCTGGACATCGCGGTGCTGCCATACGTCGTCGCCAGATCCGCGTGCACAGTCACCAGCTGATTGACGACCGCAACCTCCTGGATGATCCGCGCGAGCGCCTGGGCATCCTGCGGCGTCGGCACGTGCCCCGGCTCCGTCTGACACGCCAACAGCATCGCGGTGAGGAGCGGGAGGAGGAAACGGCGATTTTGCTGGATGGCTGGGCCCATGGGCGTTGGCTCCGGCGCGGCAGTTGCGCACGCCTGAACGTCGTGACAGGCGCTGGATAAGAGCCAGCTGGACGCCAAAAGGTGCAGCGCCACACTTTCCCGGCTCGGCATCGATCCCGTCGCCAGCAACGTCCACGCGGCCAAGGCGCGCCGCCACCCACGATGCCTGCCCGCCGAACCCTTCTGACGCCCGCCGGCTCAGACCGTCTGTTGCCCTTCTGGCTGCAACGCAAGGTGCTTCCGCCCATGAAACCCATTGAAATTCGCGCCGACAACTTCAAGGCCACGCTGGCCAAGCCGGGCATCGTGCTCATCGACTGGTGGGCCACCTGGTGCGGCCCGTGCCGCGCCTTCGCGCCCATCTTTGAGAAAGCCGCCGCGGCGCATCCGGACGTCGTGTTCGGCAAGGTCGACACGGATCACGAACAGGCGCTCGCCGGGCAGTTCAGCATCCGGTCGATTCCGACGCTGATGATCTTTCGCGACGGCATCCTGATCTTTTCCCAGCCCGGAGTCGTTCCGCTCGCGGCCCTGAACGACCTCATCGCGCAAGCCCAGGCGCTGGACATGGCCGAAGTGCGGCGCCAGGCAGAGGCCAGCAAGCAAGCCACCCGCGCGGCGTGAGTCGAGCAACACGATCCAAAGGAACTTTCATGACTTGGTCCCTCGCAGCCAGCACAGTCCTCGGCGCCGGCCTCGGCTTCCTCTACCAACGCGTCGTCGGCTGTCGCAGCGGCGTCTGCCTCATCACCAGCAATCGCTGGATCGCCACGGCCTACGGCGCGGGCATGGGCTATCTCCTCGCGCGCTGACGCCAGAATTTCGCGCTGACCTTGGGGCGCTTGTTGCTGGGTTGTCGCCAAATTCTGCGCGGATCCGCGACGCTGAAGACGCCCGTTTGCCCGGCGATTTGTAAAGAAACATGTGGCGCCGCCGAATGGCGTTGTTGGCAGCAGTTCGGTTGAATAGATCCAACCGCACTGCGTTGAAGTATCGACGGCAAGTGTGGGCTTGTCGGGTGGAACCTATTTGTTGCATCGGGTGAACAGCTAGCGCGTGCGATCCCCGGGGGGAGCCGCGCGGCCGCGAGGTCCGACATCGGGAGCATTCAACGTGACGACTGAGCCATCTCTCGCCGGATCCGCATCGGGTCCACCTGCGCCGCGCGCGGCATCCGCAAGCCCTACCCAACGCGCCGGTGGCAAGCTCGTGCCGGTCTTCATCCTCGTCGGCGTCGTCGGCGTTCTCGCGGGCGGTGCCTACCTGATCTGGCACTCGGAGGCGCGGACCAACAAGGTCGCGCTCGCGTCCAAGCCCAAGCCAGTGACGGTGATCGGCGGGAAGGCGGCGAACTTCCAGCCGACGCGCACTTATGTCGGCACGCTTGAAGCGTGGTTGTCGGCGAACGTCGGCCCGCAGATGGTCTCCGCGTACGTGGATACCGTGCTCGTGCGGCCGGGCGCCGTCGTGAAGCGCGGTGATGTCCTGGCGACGCTTGACTGCCGCGGCACGAGTGCCGAAAGCCAGAGCGTAGCGATGGAGGCGCGTGCCATCGATGCGCGGCAAAAAGCGCTGGCGGTGGAGTCGGCGCGGCTGAAGTCGCTTGTCGCGGGGCAATTTGTCTCGGCCAATGAGGCGGAGCAGAAGGCGGCGCAAACGACCGCCGAGCAGGCGCACCTGGAGGCGGCCAAGTCCAAGCTGACGTTGAGCGGCTTGGGTGTGAGCGATTGCGTGCTGCGCGCGCCGTTTGACGGCGAGGTGGCGACGCGCGGGATGGACCCGGGCGCGTTCGTGCGGCCCGGCGTCTCGATCGTATCGGTTGTCGATCGCAGCACGGTGCGGCTGGCGGCTGATGCGCCTGAGGTCGACTTTGACGTTGTGGCGCCCGGTCGGCAGGTCCGGATTCACCTCAGCGCGACCCGGCAGGATCTCACGGGCACCGTGTCGCGTCGCTCGCCGACCGCGGATCCGGCGACGCGGTCGGTCCACTTTGAAGTCGACTTGCCCGACCCGAAGCGCGGCGTGCCGGTGGGAACGACAGGCGAGGCGCAGTTGGACGTCGGTGCACCGATTCCCGCCACGGAAATTCCACTCTACGCGGCATCGGTCCGCGGCAAGAAAGCCACCGTCTTCGTCATCGAGGGCGACGTCGCCAAAGCGCTGACGGTCACCGTGCTCGGCGAGAGCGGCGGCAGCCTGTTTGTCGATCTGTCGCTCAAGCCAGGTTCGCTCGTCGTGACCGAAGGCCGCGCGCTCCTGACCAACGGCGACCGGGTGACATTTCAGCTTGAGAAAGCCGCTGCCGCTCCTGCGGTTGCGCCGCCTTCCGCGACGACCGGCGAGGTGAAGCCGTGACCGAGCTTTCGCTCCGCAATCCCATCGCCGTTCTGATGCTCTGCATCGGCCTCGTGGTCTTCGCTGGCGTCGTCACCCCGCGCATGAGCGTGGACACGTTTCCTGAACTCACGCCGCCGGTGCTTGTCGTCGGCACAATGGCCCCCGGTCTTGGCCCCAAGGACGTTGAAAAGACCATCACTTGGCGTCTGGAGAAATACGTGAGCGCGACGCCGGGCGTCGATCACGTCGAGAGCGTTTCGCGCAACAACCTCAGCATCGTCTACGTCTGGCTGAACTGGGGCACGGACCTCAACGCCGCGCAGACGCTCGTGCAACAGCAGGTGGCGTTCGCGATGTCCGCGGTGCCCAAGTCGCTCGGTGTGCTGCCGCCGTTCGTGCTGCAATACGACCCGTCCAATGCGCCGGTGGTGCAGGTCGCGGTCACCGGCGGCGGGCTGTCGGGGCCACAGCTGTACGACTACGCGCTGAATCAAATCGAGCCGATCCTGGAAGGCATTCCGGGCGTCGCGAGCGCGTCCATCAACGGTGGTCGGCAGCGGCAAATCAATATCGTCGTGGATCCGGTCAAGGCGCAGGCGCGCGGGCTGACGTCGTCGGACGTGGCGGCGGCGGTGCGCGACTCGAATGCGCTCTTGCCCTCGGGCGAGTTCATCTCGCCGAAATTTGACGCGAATGTCTACACGAACGCGATTCCCAAGCTGGTTGAGACGCTGGGGGAAGCGCCGGTGAAGGTCGTGGGCGCCAAGGCGGTCCTGATCCAGGACGTGGCGAAAGTGGAAGACGGCGGCGCGCCGGAGACGCAGGCCGTGGCGGTCGGTGGTGAGAATGCCGTCTATCTGAACGTGCTGCGCGTGCCGGGGGGCAACACGATCGCGATTGTTGACGCGGTCAAGGACGCGGTGAAGAACCTGAAGAACCTGCCGGCGGGGCTGCACGTCGAGCCGGTCTTTGACCAATCGACGTTCGTGCGGACGACTTACGCGGGCCTCAAGAAGGAGATCATCCAGGCGCTGTTCCTCATCGGCCTCGTGATCCTGCTGTTCCTGCAGAGCCTGCGCGGTACGCTCATCGTGTCCGTGGCGATTCCGCTGTCCTTTGCCGTGACGCTGATTGTGCTGTACGCCGCGGGCCAGACGCTGAACGCGTTCACGCTGGGCGGCCTGACGCTGGCGATGGGGCGCCTGGTCGATGACGCGGTCGTGGTGCTGGAGGCAATCCACCGCGAGCAACGGATGGGCAAGACGCCGCTTGCCGCCGCGCGCGACGGCGCGAATTCCGTGGCGCTGCCGGTGCTGGCTTCGACCCTGACGACGATGGCCGTGCTGCTGCCGGTGCTGCTGTTGGCAGGGCTCGCCAAGAAACTGTTCGCGCCGCTGGCGTTGACGGTCGCAGTCGCGATGATCGCGTCGTATTTCGTCAGCATGTCCGTCACGCCCGTCGCGTGCCGCTATTTCCTCGGCCACGGCGAACATGGCCGCGTCGGCAAGGCGGTCCAGACGTTCATCGACGGCATCGCCGATCGCTACGCGCGCACGCTCGCGCTGGTCCTGCCGCATCGCGTGCTGGTGCTCGGGTCGTCGCTGGTCCTGGTTCTGGCGAGCGGCTGGGCGGCGCAACGGCTGCCAAGCACGTTCTTCCCGGAGATCGACGAGTCGATGGAGCGCATCTACGTGCGGCTCGCGCCAGGCATGTCGCTGACCGAGTCGGCGCAGCGCATGAACGAGATGGGCAACCTGCTGGCCAAGGAGCTGCCCAAGGACACGGTGAAGCTGGTGCTGACCAACGTTGGCGCGCCGAATAACGCGCGGTCGGCGATGACGAGCCCCAATGCCGGGCCGCACATGGGTTTCATCCGCCTGGCGCTGACGTCGCCCGAAGAGCGGTCCCTGAGCCAGCGGCAACTGGCGGACAAGGTGCGCGAGATTCTCAATCGCGGCTATCCGGGCGTGGAGATGCTGCAGTGGCCCGGCGGACTGGTGGCGAGCGTCTTTGCCAACGGCTACATCGCGCCGGTGGTGCTGGAGCTCCGCGGCGAGAACCTGGAAGACTTGGACGCGCAGGCCAAGGTGGTTGCGGAAGTGGCGCGGACGGTGCCCGGCGTGCGCGACATCTGGCCGTCGCTGCAGATGGACTACCCGGAGATTCGCGTGGACACCGATCGCCACAAGGCGGGCCTGGTCGGCGTGACGTCGATGGACGCGGCGCAGACGACGCTGGAGGCAACGCTGGGCAACATCAACCGGCCGAGCGTGTGGATCGATCCCAAGAACGGCCAGTCGTATTACGTGGTGACGTACTACGACGGCAAGGTCGTGCAGGACACCAACGCGCTGGGGCAGTTGCCGGTGAAGATTGCCCCGGGCGGCAAGGCGGTGGCGCTCGGCGCGTATGCGGACATCCACCGCAGCGTTGGGCCAATCGCCGTGGAGCGCAACCAGCTGCAGCGGGCGGCGCACGTGCTGATGCAGACGGAAGGGCGCGATATCGGCAGCGTCGCGGCGGATCTGGAGAAGGCGCTGCACGCGGATCCGCGGACGCAGAACCTCAAGTTCAACTTCGTCGGGCAAGTGCAGCTGATGCGCACGACGTTCTCCGGCTTGGGTCTGGCGCTCGCGCTGGCGGTGATGGTGGTGTTCATGATCATGGCGGCGCAGTTCAAGTCGCTGCGGCTGCCGTTTGTCATGCTGTTCACGATTCCCGTGTCGCTCGTCGGCATTGTGCTCGCGCTGATGGCGGCGGGCCAAGGCTTCTCCATCACCGCGCTGATGGGCATCCTGATGGTGATCGGCATCGCGGTGTCCAACGGCATCCTGCTCGTGGACGACGCCAATCGGCGGTTCAACGAGGGGACGAGTGCGCTCGAGTCGATCATCGCCGCCGCTCGTTCCCGCTTCGTGCCGATCGCGATGACCAGCCTCGCGACCGTGATTGGCCTGATTCCGACCGCGATGGGCCTGGAGCCAGGCTCGGAGGCGAACCAGCCGCTGGCGCTGGCGGTCGTCGGCGGCCTGACGTCGTCGACGGTGCTGTCGCTCTTTCTCGTGCCCGTGATGTTCCTGCTTTTTGCCAAGCGGGCCGCACCCGAGGAAATCCCTGTCCCGCTTGCGGAGGTTCACGCGTGATTCGCAAAATCCTCGTCGCCGTGGATGACACGGCCATCGCGCCACGCGTTCTTGCGCCCGCCCGCATCCTCGGATCGGTCGCGGGCCGTTTGGCCCATCACGGTGACACCCATGTTCGTGTCGTTGGTCCTGCGCGCGATGCCGCGGGCCAGTAGTCCTCTTCCGGCACGCCTCAGCCGCGTCGTCAAGGTCGTCATGCGTTGGAAAAGTCTGGTCCCGGTCTCTGCGGTCGTTCTGCTCCCGGCGCTTGCTTGGACTCAGGTGCCGCCCGCCCCAGCCGCTCCTGCCGTCGAGTCGGTGACGCTCGATCAGGCCCTGGCCTTCGCCCGCACCCACCACGTCGATCTCGCGGTCGTCAAGGCGCGCGTCGCAGCCGCCCGCGCGGATCTGGACGTCCCGGGCACCCGCTGGCAACCGACCGTCGGCGCCACCGGGCAGGCCTTTGGCTACACGGCCAACAACACCACTGCCAGCTACGTCGGCTCGCCGGTCGTCGATGTCGCCCGCATCAGCAGTACGCGCACCGTGTCTGGCCTGGGCAACCTGGCCCCCGAACCGGCAACGCTTGTCGCCGTCGGCGCGCGGCAGCTGTTGTATGACGGCGGGCTGACGGCGGCGGAGCAGACGCTCGCCGATGCGCTGCTGCGGTCAGAAACCGCGACGGCGCGCAGTGCCTGGCTGGACGTGTCGCTGCAAGTGGAAGAATCCTGGTTTGCAGTCCAGGCCGCGCACCGACTCCTTGCCGCGGCGCAACACGCGCGAACCCGGCAGCGCGCGCACCGCGACCTGGTCGCCGCCTACGTGGAGAAGAAGCTGCGGCCGATGGCCGACCTGACGCGTGAGGATGCGCTGCTGGCGCGGTACGACGTGGACGTCCTGCAGGCCGATGCGGGTCTGACGGTGACGCGGGCGCTGCTTGCCGCTGCCATGGGAACGGAGGCGGATCAGGTGGATGCGGTGGACAGCCAGGTCGCCTTGCCGCCGTCGCCGAGCCTCGATCTGGCCGTGCGGCGGGCGATTCAGCAATCCCCGCGCCTGCAGGCTGCCGCGGCGCGCCTGGATGCGCAACAGGCGCGGACGCGCGTGGAGGAGGTCAAACGCCATCCAGAAATCCATGCAACGGCAGGTGTTTCCGGTCAGGCGGGTGGCGCGACGCCGTCGAGTGGTTCAGCGCCTGCGTTCGGCGGCTGGCTGCCGGAAGTGCCAAACTGGTTTGCTGGCGTGGTCTTGAACTGGCCTCTCTACGACGGCCACCAGAACGCCCTCATCGCGTCGTCTTCCGCGCACGAGGCGGTGTTGGGGCGCGAGATCGACGCGCTGCGCGAAGCCCGGCGGGTGGCTGTTCGCCGCGCGTGGTCCGATGTGCAGGCGGCGCTCCAGCAGTTGCCGGCCATCCAGAAAGCCCGCGATGCCGCGCAGTTGAACGCGACCCAGGCCGATGCCAGACTGCGCGCCGGACTGGCCAACGGCCTGGAGGTTGTTGACGCCGAAACCCGCCTCGCCGAGGCGGACATCTTGATAGCGACGGCAGATTTTCGCGCCGCACGCGCCCGCGCGATCCTGGCGCGGACGATGGCCGAGGATTGGTACGGCAGCGAAGCGAGTGCGCCGTAAGCTGAGCGGATGTGGATCGCATCGGTCATCGGAACACGCTCGCCCCATGCGAGCCAGCGCCGCGCAATGGGGTCACAAGGCGCCGATCGGGCGTCACGCCTTGCGCGCCACCAGCAGGAACACGGGAAACGCGCGGGTGCCGAGGGGCAGATCCTTGTCAATCTGCAGCACAATCGAGACGCTGGGATCGGCAAAGCCCGCGCTCCTGGCCAGCGCGACAAGCCCAGCGGTCGCAAAACCGTGGTGGACATCCACTTCCAGACCGTGGAAGGAGCCGTCTTCCTGCTCCAGATCCGCGATGCACAGCCAGCCACCTGGGTTCAGCTGGTCATGCCAGGTGCGCAGAATCGCTGCAGTGTCCGGAATGTGGTGCAGCACCATCGACGAGTAGATCAGGTCGAACCGCTCGTCCGGCGACACTGCGGCGTCCGGAGTGGCCAGACGAACGGTCATGTTGGCGACGCCCTGCGCAGCGATCTTCTCGACCACGACCGCCAGCATGCCGGGCGACGCGTCGGTCAGCACAATGTGTCCCACGGCGTCGCGGAGCGGAAACGACAACATGCCCGTGCCGCTGCCGTAGTCGAGCGCGCGCATCGTATGACTGAGCGGCACAGCGGCGCGGATGCCCGCGGCGATCTTGTTCGCGCGGTCGATGAACACCGGGTTCTGGTCCCACTCGCGGGCTTTGCTGTCAAAGTGTTCCGCGCCCAGGACGACCTTGTTCTGTCCCTCAGCCCCTTGTGCTTCCTGCCGATTCATCCTCTGCCTCCGGATCTTGCGCTTTTGCGTGTGTGTATCCTGAATGGCGTCGGTTCCGTGATTCCGCAGACTGTTCCGGCCAAAACCAGCCGCGCTAGTCGGCTTCGGCAAGATCCACGGCAGCGTCCTTGGGGTAGGCCAGCGCCAGCCCGTCCCGTCACTGCCCCGCCAGCTCCGCCAGGGCGCCATCGACCGCGGCAAACACCTCGGCATTGCCGTCCTGCTGATACGCCGCCAGATTGGCCGTCAGTTCGTCGGCGCGGTCCAGGAGTTCCTGCACGTCTTCGCGCGTCACGGACTCGCGACACAGCCCGTAGCCGAGCTTCTGCAGGTAGCGCGCGTTCAGGATTTGCTCAAATTGCCCTTCCAGCGGCACGGACAGCATCGGTTTGTGCAGGTACACCGCTTCGCCCATCAGGGAAAAACCGCCGCCGGCAATCACCGCGCGTGCAGACGCGAGGTCGTCGACAAAGCCCGTCTCAGAAAACGGCTGGTGCGACAGGTTGGCGTCCAGCTCCGGCGCGGCAATCCCGCGGCGCATCCCGTAGACCCGAAACGCGACCTGCGGAAAAGACTTGAGCACGCCCTCCAGCGTCTCCGCGTTGTCCGCTGACGAATACACAAGCACGTGCTCCCCGTGCGACGGCGTCGCCGCCAACACCTCCGGTCGCAGGATCGGCGCCACGAGCGTGGTGCGCTCCTTGCGCAGCGGCGGGCGAAAGAACGTGGTGATGATGTACCGGTCCGAACCCGGCAGCTTGGACTTGACGATGCCCTTGGCCAACAGGAATTCAGCCTTGTGACCTTCCAGCACGTCCTCGTCGTGCTGGCAGCGGTTGATGATTTGCATGTTGTCCACGCTCACCACCGGCACGTGATGCGACTTGGCGTAGACGTACGACCACGACTCAAAGTCGGAGACGACGACGTCCGGGCGAAAATCCTCAAGCTGCCGGTACGCGTTGGCGAGGATCGGCGCCTCGCGCAGCAAATCCAAGAGGTTCGACCACGCGGTCTTGCCCTTCTTCACCACGTTGTCCTCGTACACGAGGTGCCAGCCATGGACGCGGTGCACGCCGGTGAAGTGCTTGGCCAGCATCGCATGCGCGCGCCCGCTGACGAGCACGTGCACTTCATGCCCGGCGGCGAGGAGGTGTTCGATCACGACACGGCTGCGGGTCGCGTGACCCATGCCTTCACCGACTACACCATAGAGGATCCGCATTTTGCCGTCCGAACGACCTATTGCTTGCCCAGGTAGCTCTTGATCATGTCGCAGAGCGCGTCGTCCGGGCAGCAGGTCGTGTCACTGCCCGTGTATTGCGCATATTTACCGCTGTTGATGCACATGCGATAGCCCTTGGACGGGTAATAGTACGCCCAGAAGAAGCACATCTCCTTGGTCGCGGACTCGCCAAAACCGACGCTCGACGTCGTGTCATTCAGCCACGTGCAGCGGTATTGGAAGCCCTGCCCCTGGGCAAATTCCAGCGGCGGGTCAAACTGCGCGAGCGGCGGCTCGGACCAGGAGAACGGCGAATCGCCGGGATAGATGAGCGACGGCGTTGGCGCGATCGTGCCGTCCGACACGGCGATGTCCACGCTCTTGCCCAACGCGTGCGTGTGCCCCGTCAGCGCAAAAATCTTCGTCCCCGGCCACACATCCAGGAACTTCCACGGCGTCGAGTACGATTTGCCCTTGGGAATGTTGAAATCCGGATTGCCGTAGAACAGCAGATCCGCCTCGTCGTGCACAAACGCTTTGTCGGTCGTGTCAAAATGCACTTCGCCCGTCGGGTTGATCACCGACTTGGTATAGTTGATGAAGTGCATCTCAATCCGCACCATCTGGTGCGCGCCGAGCTTGAACGCCACGCCCTTGGGCAATTGCAGTTGATCTTCAGCAACCTGGGTAATCATCAGCGGCACGTTGCCGCCCGCCAGCGTCTCCGTAAACGGCGTGCACTTCAGCGGATCGAGCTGCTCAGCCGTCGCGTCAGACCGGTAGATGATCATGTGGTGCGAGCCGACGGACAGCTTGGTGCGAATCCGGGTGACCCACGCTTCCGCGTCGTTGTCGAGGCGCTTGAGGACGCACATCGTGATCTCGTCCTTGGGATTCATCTGCCAGCCGCCGGACGCGATCGCGAACGTCGGTCCCGCCGCGGCAGTCACATCGGCCTGGGCATCGACTGCGGGCGCAACATCGCCCGTCGCGACATCCGCCGTCGCCGCGCTCGCGTCCTCCGCAGCGCCCCCAACGCCTGCGTCAGCGGCACAGCCGGTCATCGCCAACGCCGTCAAAAAGCCATAAGCCCGCACGGCCAAATGCCAGTTCTTCATGCCATCCTCGTGTCTGTCGTGATTCGCAACAGCCAGCCCCGCAGCCGACTCCCGCAAAGCGTACCGTTCAGCAGCCCGGTTGACCAGCGCAAACCGGATCGGCGCAGTCCACCCGGCCGTTGCCGTCGTCGTCCACGCCGTTGCTGCACGTCTCAGGGACGAACTCGCGCGTGACGGCGATGTTGTCGATGAACCAGCCCTTGCCCTGGTTGCCCCAGTTGGACGGCGAGGCCAGGGACAGTTCCATGCGAAACGCGTGGCCGGCGACCTTGGGCTCGTCGAGCGAGATGAACCGCCAAACGCTCTGGCATTGGCCATTGCACGCGGTCGTCGACTTGGACAGCAGGAACTGGTCGAGGATCTGATTGCTCGCCACGTCGCGCAGCACCACGAGCGGCACGTCGGTCTTGCCGTCGCCAAAGCCCGTGCCGCCCGGCAGCGGCCCGTCGAGCTGGTACCACGTGTCAAACGCGAGGCGCGGCATGCCGCGGCTACCGGTTGCGTCGATGATCGGCGAAGTCGCGACGAGCGTTGGCTGGACCATGCAGTAGAAACCGACGCTGCCGCAGTAATTCAAGCCGTCGTTGTAGTTGAGCATGCAGCCGTAGGCGCTGCTGTTGCTGAGCGCGGGCGTTTGGTCGATCGCCCAAATCACTTTCGTGTCGGTCGGCTGTGGCAGGCTCCAGCCGGTGAGAGGTCCGCCGCACGTGAACGCGTCCTTGAAGACCGGGCAGTTGGCGACGGCCGGGGCGCAGAAGCCGCTCTGGCACGCGCTGCTGGCGGTACACGCGATGCCGTCGTCGCACGCGGTGCCGTTGGGCTGCGCGCCATACGTGCACGCGCCGCCGGCCGGATTGCACTGATCCAGCGTGCACGCGTTGTTGTCATTGCAGAGCGCGCCGCTGCCCGAGACGCACGCGCTCGCGGCGCACGCGTCGCCCACGGTGCACGGATTGCCGTCGTCACATGGGCTGGCGGCTGCCGTCCAACTGCAGGTGCCGTCGGCGGGATTGCAGACGTCTGACGTGCAGACATTCCCGTCGCTGCACAAACTCGCGGCGATGGACACTCCGCTGCACGTCATGCCAGCGCACGCGTCGTTGTTGGTGCACGCGTCGCCGTCGTTGCATGGCGTCGCGACGCTGATGACCGTGTGGCCGCAAACGCCGGTCGTCACGTCGCACGCGTCCGCGCTGCACGGATTGGCGTCGTCGCAGTTGACGGCGGTGCCGACGCAAAACGCGCCCACGCACTGCTCCGCAAACGTGCAGGGGTTGCCGTCGTCGCAGTTGCCCTGCTTGGCGTACCAACTGCAGGTGCCGGCGCCGGGCGCGCAAACGTCGATGGTGCAGGAGTTGCCGTCCTCGCACGTCGCGAGTGCCCCGCCCTGGCAGACGCCCGACGTGCACTTTTCAAAGATCGTGCAGGCGTTGCCGTCGTCGCACGCCGCGCTGTTGGCCACGTGAACGCAGCCGGTGGTGGCCGCGCAGCTGTCGTCGGTGCACACGTTCGCGTCGTCGCAGTTGGTCATGCCGCCGGTCAGCGTCCCGGGCAGGCATTTGCCGTTGTTGCAGACGTCCTGTCCGGTGCACAAATCGCCGTCTTCACACGCGGCGACGTTGGGCAACCAGTAGCAGCCTTTGACCCACTTGGGGTCGCAGTAGTCGTCAGTGCAGGTGTTGCCGTCGGTGCAGTCCACCTTGGCGCCGGTGCCGCACTTGCCCGCGACGCAGGTGGCCGCGCCCGCGCACCCGTTGGCTGCGCTGCAGGTCTTGCCGTCCACGACGGGGACAAAGACGCAGCCCACGGGCGCGATGCAGGTGCCGACGGTGCACGGATTGCCATCGTCGCAGCCCTTGACGCCGGTTGTGACGCATTGCCCAGCCTGACACTGCGCGAGTTCGCAGGCATCGCCAACGCTGCACGCGAGCGTGTTGTTGGCGTGGCTGCAGCCGATTTTCGCGTCGCACGTGTCGTCGGTGCACGGGTTGGCGTCGGCGCAGGTCGTCGCGACGCCGGGCAAACAGACGCCGCCCGCGCACGTGTCGCCGATTGTGCAGGCGTCGCCGTCGCTGCAACTGCCGGTGCTCGCGGTGTGCAGGCACGCGCCGGACGCGGGGTCGCACGCGTCAGCCGTACACGGGGAACCATCGTCGCATGGCTTGTCAGCGCCCGGCTGGCATTGGCCGCCCTGGCACAAGTCGCCCAACGTGCAGGCATTGCCGTCATCGCAGGGATTGGTGGTGTCGAGGAACTCGCAGAGGCCGGTTTGCGGGTCGCACAGGTCATTGGTGCACGGATCGCCGTCCGCGCACACCACGCTGGGGCCGGCGTGACAGGTTCCGCCGCCGCAGGTCGCGCCGCTCTGGCACAAGTCCAGGAGCGTGCACGTGGCGACGTTGGGCAACTGCACACAGCCGGTTGTGGGGTTGCAAGTATTGTCGGTGCAGACGTTGCCGTCCTCGCAGTCCATCGTTTGGCCGCTGACACACGCGCCGCCTTTGCAACTGTCGCCGAGCGTACAGACGTTGCCGTCCTCGCAGGGGCCGCTGGCGGGCGCGTGGACGCAGCCGCCCTGCGCGCACGTGTCCACCGTGCACGGCTGGCCGTCATCGCAGTCCAGCGCGACGCCGTCGGTGCATTGACCGTTCAAACAGACGTCCGAATGCGTGCAAGCATCGCCGTCTTCGCAAGGCGTGCCGTCGCCCACCGCCACGAGCTTGCACGCGCCCGCGCTGCACACAGCAGCCTGACACGGCGCAACAAGCGCGACGGCTGCGCAATCGCTGTTCAGCGTGCACTGCGGCACCGCGTCATCCGCATCGGTCGCTGCATCGCCAGCATCCGCAAAGGCCGCATCGGCCGTCGCATCGTCAGCGAGCGCGTCGGCGGGCGAAACGTCCACGGCCGCATCCGCAACGTCCGGGGATTGCGCGTCGGTCGCTGCGTCGGAGGCATCCGCAACGGCGTCGGAGGCCGCGTCAACCGGGTCGGCCGCATCCGCGTCCGGCGCGTCGGCCACGTCGGGCGCAAATCCATCGGTCGCGGCATCCGGAGCGGGATCCGCGTCACTGCCAGCGAGGGCCACATCGGCATCCGCGGCAAGCGCGGCATCGGGCTCCGTGGCGTCGACCGGCGGAGATTCCCCGCACGCCTGCGCAAGCACGACAAGCAGCGCGCCGGCCAGCATCCACGCAAACGGCGGCGCCGCAGGCAGAAGCTGCAATTCCGCGCGCCACCGAAACGGCGTCGATCTTTGGGCACCCGGCCTTCGCATCGCATTCCCCAACGTGGGCTGGCTGCGCTCGCAACTATCCCGTACCATCGCAGGGTTGGCCCGTTGGCGCACCTCGTCAAGGGGTGCCGGCAAAACGCCGCCGGGCATCCGCGCCAGCAACCAACTTAGCCGTTTCATGTCATGATGTTAGCGCGCATGACAGCTTCGTGACATTGTGTGAACAAGGTTGCCATGGAACCCCCCAAGCCGCAGATTCCCAACTACATCACGCCGGAAGGCCATCAGCGGCTGTGGCAGGAACACAGTCATTTGGTCAAAAGGGAGCGGCCGCGCGTGGTGCAGGAAGTCGCGGAGGCGGCCGCGCAAGGCGACCGATCCGAGAACGCGGAGTACATTTACGGCAAGAAGCGGCTGCGCGAAATCGACCGGCGCGTGCGGTTTCTGGAGCAGCGCTTGGACGCCGCGCAGATCGTCGACCCGCGCCAGCAGACGCGCCGGGACCGCGTGTTCTTTGGCGCCACGGTGCAAGTCGAGGATGAGGCGGGCGAGCGGAAGACGTGGATGATCGTCGGCGAGGACGAAACCGACGCGGGCACAGGCCGAATCAGCCACCGGTCGCCCATCGGCCAGGCGCTGTTGGGCAAGGGCCTGGACGACGAGATCAAGGTGCGAACGCCGGGCGGCGAGCGGCTCTACGTTGTCGCGGGAATCGCGTACGCGTGAGTGCGGCGCATGCGGCGGCTTGAGCCGTTGCGTTGGGGCGAATCGGCGCTGACGCAGCCGGACAAGCCCGGGCTACGCGTGGACAAACGGCGCCGGCGTCTTGGGGCCGTTCTGGACAAAGTGCTCGACGCCGATGCGCATGTCCTGCAGCGTGCAAATACGCCGGAACACGTCCAACTCGTGCGCGAGGCCTTCGTCCAGCGAGTGCGCCGCGCCCCAGCTGATGGCTTCGCAGAGCAGCGCGTCGACCGCCTTGGAACGGTGACCGATATCGACCGGCGGCAGGGGCTCCTGCTCGTCCGTGATGGAGGCGCTGTCAATCTGCGTCCAGGCAATCTCGCCCGCCGCCAGCGCCGCCACGCGATTCACCGCCACGGACAGGAGCTCCGCCGGACCCGCCAATTCCGCCACCAGACCGCTCGACAGCGCTTCCTCTGAACTGAGCGTGCCCCCCGTCCGCAGCAGCACCTGGGCGCGATCCAGACCGATCAGCCGGGGCAACCGCTGCGTGCCGCCCGCCGCCGGGATGATGCCGAGGTTTACTTCCGGCAGCCCGCACAGGACTTTCTGCTTGGCGACGGCGACGCGCTGATGGCAGGCCATCGCCAGTTCCAGACCACCGCCAAACGCGAGGCCGTTGATCGCCGCAACAATCGGCTTGGGGCTGAGCGCAATCACGCGCTCGACGTCCTGCGCCAGTTTGGCGATCGCGTAGCCGTCATCGGGCGTCTCGATCTTGCGCAGCGCATGGATGTCCGCGCCGGAGATGAACGCTTTGGTGCCGTAGCCGGAGATGACCGCACCCAGCACGCGCGGATCGCTCAGCACGCCCGCCACCGCTTCCGCGATCTTCTCGTAGGTCAGGTGATTCAGCGCATTCAGCACCTTGGGCCGGCGGATGCGAATGAGCCGCACGATGCCATCGGGCGTCTGGCGATCCTCCAGCACCATCGGCGACGGCTCAAACGGCCGCGCGTTGATGACCTGCAAACGCAGCGAGCGCGGCACCGACATCGTCTCGTGGCCCGCGCAGTACTGCTCCACGAGCTTCAGCGCATTGTCCACGCCCAGTTCATTGGCCAGACGGCACGGTCCCTTCAGGTCCAGCGCGGTCTCAATGCACAGCTCGTAGTCGCCCAGCTTGATGATCCCCGTGTCGAGAATGCCATACGTCAGGCACAGATACGCGCCGCGCAGGGCGTCAATGATCTTGCGATTCTGGCCGGGTTCCAGCGACACGACCTCACCGCGACCCGCCGTGTGCCACTTGCCTGCCGCGCCCTGGTCGGCCAGCAAGTCATTGAGCAGCTTGGGGGATTTGTACCACGGCGACGACCATTCGCGGGTGGCGAAGCGCTCGTGCATCGTGTCCAGGCCATGCTGCGTGATCGGATTGCCGCCCGTCAGGTTCATCGCCGTGAACGGCCCGACCGTCATGCCCAACGCCTCGCGCGCCGCCCAGTCGACTTCCTTGACGGTGCCCAGGCCCTCTTCCACGCACAGGCAGGCGGCTTGAAAGATGCCTTCAAAAATCGGGTCCGCAGCGTAGCCATAGCGCGATTTCACGGGGATCGGCAGCTTGCCAATCACCTCGTAGAACAGCATCAGCCACGCGGTGATCTCAGGCGCAGTGTCATCGCCGGTGACGATTTCCACGACCAGGTTGCGCTCCGCCGGAAAGAAATAGTGGGCCACGGCCGCGCGGCTCTTGTCGTGCAGCGTCGCGAAGATCCGCTCCGGCTCCAGGTGCGAGCTGTTGGACAGCAGGATCGCGTTGGGCGCGACGAGCTTCTCGATCTGCGCGAAGATCCGGCCCTTCAGGCCTTCATCTTCCGTCGCCGCTTCGACGACCAAATCCGCGCCGGCAATCGCGCCGTAATCGCTTGTGAACGTCAGCGCAGCCTTCATCGCCTCGACTTGCGCGGGCTTGAAAGCGCCCGTTTCCGCGCCCTTGTCGATCTTCTTCCACGTGCGCGCCTTGCCCGCTGCGAGCGCCGCTTCGCTGACGTCGACGACGGTCACGCGCGTGGCGTCCAGCACCTTGGCAAAATGCAGCGCGATATCGGGGCCAATCTGGCCAGAACCGATGACGGCGACGTGGGAAATCGTGCGGTTGGCAAACGTAACAGGCATTGTGGATCCTCAAGGTGGGCGGGCAAACCGATGCGCATGCTAGGTTGGCACAGTCGGTATCGCAAGCAGACGCGTCACAGAACCGTCGCGCTCGTGTTTCCCGGCGGGCGCCTTCGGGCTATGCTGAGTGGCGATGAGCGAACTTCCCAGCCAGTATGGCCGATACTTTCTGCAGCAACGGCTCGGTCGCGGCGGCATGGCGGAGGTCTTTCGCGCCACGGTTGAAGGCCCAGGCGGCTTTTCGCGTGCGGTCGCCATCAAGCGCATCCTCCCGGAATACAGCCAGGACGAATGGTTCACCAAGATGATCGCCGACGAGGCGCGCATCGTCAGCCGGCTCTCGCATCCCAACATCGTGCAAATCCTCGATACGGGCGAGGTGGAGGGCAGTTGCTACATCGCGTTTGAGCTCGTGGAAGGCACGGACTTGTTCCAGATGCTGCAGCGGATCTACAGCCGGGGCCTGGCGTTGCCGCAAGCTTTTGCCGGCTTCATCGTCGCTGAAGTCTGCGCCGGGCTCGATCACGCCCACAGTCGCCGCGACGAAAACGGCCAGCCGCTCGGCATTGTGCACCGGGACGTCAGCCCGCAGAACGTGCTGTTGTCCTGGCTGGGCGAGGTCAAGCTCGGCGACTTTGGCATCGCCCGCGCCAAGGAGCGGACAAGCTACACCCAGACCGGGACCATCAAAGGCAAGGTCTACTACATGAGCCCGGAGCAGGCGCGCGGGGAGCGGGTCGACCACCGCAGCGATCTCTTCAGCGCCGGCATCCTGCTCTACGAAGCGCTGTGCACGCAGCCGCTGTATGACGATGACGACGCCCTGCACTTGCTGGAGACCGTCGCCGCGGGCCGATGGAAGTGGCCGAGCGACGCGGAACTGCGGATTCCCGCGCCGTTGCGGCAGGTGGTCACGACGGCGCTGGCGACGGACGTGAACGCGCGCTACCAGACCGGGCGGGCGATGCGCGAGGCGCTCCTGGCGGCGATGGAAGCGTGCGGGTTGCGCGCGGATCGCGATGCGCTGGGGGCGTGGCTGCGCGAACAGAATCAGGTCCCGGACGATCGGCCGCCGGAGCCGCTGCATGGACCGGACGACAAGCGGTGGCATTCCTCGCATCGCGTCCAGGCCGCGGCGCAGAAAGCGAAGCTGGCGGAGCAGATTGAGATGACCCGCCCGCACCTGACGCCGCCGCTGCGGGCGATGCAGCCGTCCAGCGTGGCGCAGGTCCGCGAGCCGCCGAGCCTTGTGCACCCCAAGCCGGTGCCGGCGAAGCCCGTTGTTGCGCCGCCGCGGGAGCTGCCGCCGATCGCCCATCCGCTGCCGCCCGCTGATTGGCGAATGCCGGAAGTCGTGGAGGTCAAGCCGCAGCCGCTGGCGCTGTATCCGGGGCCGGACCGCGGCGTGCAGCCGGCGAGCCCAGCGCTGCTGACAGCGACGACGTTTGTCTGGCTCGTGGCGATTGTCCTCGGAACGCTGGCGGCGCTGATGGCGCGCGAGTGATCCCGGCTACTTGCACTGCTGCAGGATCTGCAAATCGTCCATGAACACGCCGCTCGTCGTGTTGTACTGATTATCGACGGTGTCAAAAGCGAACTTCAGCGTGACAAAATCACCCGCGGCAAACGGCAAGTCCAGCTTGAGCTGCAGCCAGCCCGTGGGCAGCGTGATGTGCGCGGAGCAGTTGGCCGACGGTGGGGCGCCAGCGGGCAACTGGCTCTTGCTCCACAATTGCAAGGTCTTGGCGCCATTTGTCGCGCTGATTGTGAACTTGTCAAAGTCGACGCACGTCTCGACTTCGAGGAACACCCACGCGCTCACTTGCAGCGTCGCGCCGGCCGGCAACGTCGCGGGGATGGCGATCGGCCCGATGGACGCCGTGCCGCTGTTGGACGGACCGAACGCGCCGCCGATGTCGTAATTTCCCTGCGCCACGTCGCCGTACCACAGCGCGTTCTTGGGCGAGTGCGCCTGTTTGGCGTTGGTCCAGATCTGCCAGCCCTTTGTCGCGCTGCCGCTGGAGTTGCTGACGACGAAGTTGGTCGTGGCGCCATCGTCAAAATTGCGGTCGTAGAGCACTTTGCCGGCGCTGCAGCAGTTCGCCGCGGCCGTGTTGCTGCAGGCGCCCGTCTTGGGATCACAGCTGTCGACCGTGCACGCGTCGCCGTCGTCGCACGCGTTCTTGGTGTAGCTGCAGCCGACCGCGGGGTCGCACGTGTCTGCCGTGCACGGGTCGCCGTCGTTGCAGCCCGCGCCGCTGATGCACTTGCCGTTGCCGCAGGTGTCGACCGCGCTGCACGCGTTGCCGTCCGAGCACGTGACCGCGTTGGGCAGGAACACGCAGCCGGTCGCGGGCACGCAGCTGTTGTCCGTGCAGCTGTTGGCGTCGTCGCAGAGCGCGGGCTTGCCGGCATTGCAGGCGCCGCTCAGGCAGATGTCCTCGACCGTGCACGGGTTGTTGTCGTCGCAGGGCTTGGCGTTGGCGAGGAAGACGCAGCCAATCGCGGGATTGCAGCTGTCGTCGGTGCAGGCGTTGCTGTCGTCGCATTTGCCGGCCGCGCCCACGCAGACTCCGACCAGGCACGCGTCGCTGAACGTGCACACATTGCCGTCGGAGCACGGCGTGCCCTCGGCGCCGTCGGCGTGCTGGCAGCCGCTGACGGGGTTGCAGCTGTCGACTGTGCACGGATTCTGATCGTCGCAGCTGATCGCGCTGCCCGCGGCGCATTTGCCATCCGCGCAGGCGTCGCCTTGGGTGCAGACGGAGCCGTCGGTGCAGGTCGCGCCGCCGGGCAAGTGGACGCAGCCGCTGTTGGCCAGACAGGAATCCGCCGTGCAGAGGTTGCCGTCCTCGCACGATGCGCCGGGCGCGAAGGCGCTGCCATTGGCGTTGCAGGCAAAGAGCGTGCCGCCCTGGCCGCACGCGGGGCCGGTGCAGACGTCGGACAAGCACTTGTGATCGCCGCTGCAGAACTGGCTGGCGAGGCAATCCGTGTCGACGAGGCACTCCACGCACACGCCGCCGACCATGTCGCAGACCGCAATGCATTCCTTGGACGACTTGCACGGCGTCGCGGCGACGCACGCGTGGTCGACGCACGCTTGGCCGGTGCCACAGTCGTCGACCGTCAGGCAGTCCACGCAGATGCCCGCAGTCTTTTCACACACTTGCTTGCTGGCCTTGCACGCGACGTCGGTGGCGCACGTCAGGATCGCGACGCACACGTGGCTGCTGCACGCCTCGGCGCCCGCGCAATCGGCCGAGGCGAGGCAGGCGACGCAGGTGTTGCTCGCGAGGTCGCACAAACCGGACTTGCACGGCGTCTTGGCGTCGCACGGCACGGGACCGGGCGTGCAATTGGCGATCGGCGCATGGAGACAGCCCGTGATCGCGCAGGTGTCGGTCGTGCACGCGTCACCGTCGTCACACGACGTCGCATCCAGGCACAGGGGCGCGGCGTCTGAACCGACGTCGCCCTCCGCATCGACGGCCACAGTCACATCGTCGCCGAGCGCGTCGGCCGCGGCATCGTCGGTCGCATCGGCGCCAAGCGCGTCGGTCCCTGCGGTGTCCGCGACGTCGGCGGCATCCGCCAGCGCATCGGGTTGGTCCGTCGCCGCGTCGGCCGCGGCATCCGTGCCCGTTGCAGCGTCCGTCCCGGCGGCGTCGTCAGAATCGGCGACCGCGACGTCCGACTCGGCATCAGCAAGGACGACGGTTCCACCGCCTGCCCCGGCCGATGAACCGCAGCCCACGAGCGCACACACGGCAGCGAGGAGGAGAGCGGAGAACGGGGAAGGCTGGCAAAAACGTGTGGCAAACATGGGAGGCCTTGTGCCGACGAGACGGGCGACGGCGCGACGACAGATGCCACGGATTCGCAAGATGGGCAACGGCGGCGGCGGATCGCTCCGAGGACCGTCGCAAGCTCGCTCACGGCATTTGCACCCGCTCCGGGTGCGTGTACACGTTGGCGCGCTCTGGCCGCACGAACCCAAGCAGCGTGATGCCGGCCTTCCCGGCCACGTCGACCGCAAGCGAGGACGGCGCGCCGACCGCAACCACAACCGGCAGCCCCGCCATCGCGGCCTTCTGCAGCAGTTCAAAGGCCGCGCGGCCGCTCAACACCAGGATGTGCGCGTGCAGCGGCAGGCGGCCAGCGAGCAGCGCGGCACCCAGCAGCTTGTCCACGGCGTTGTGGCGGCCCACGTCCTCTCGCACATCCAGCAGTTCGCCCGACGCATTGAACAGCCCAGCGGCATGGAGCGCCCCCGTCGCCGCGAAGCCTTCCTGCCGCGCCCGCAGCACATCGGGGAGCCGCTGGAGCAGCGCCAAGGGCACCTTGAAGTCCGCCGACGCCACGTGGGAAACAACGTCCGTCACATCCAACTCCGCCTTGCCGCACGCACCGCACGCCGCGCTCGCCATCCGCAGACGCTCGTGCGCCTCGATCGGCGGCGGCGCGGAGTCGCTCAGGTGCAGCGTCACGGCGTCCGACGTTGGCTCCGCGCGCAGGAAATCGCCCGCCACGCGGATCGCGCCTTCAGCGAGCGCCAGCCCCACCGCGAGGGCGACGTCATCGCCCGGGGTTCGCAGCGTGATGCCCAGGTTCCGGTGGCGCGCGCCTTGCGACAGGCCAATCTGCAGCGGCGCCTCGACCGCGAGCGCATCCATCACCGTCTCCGCTTGGCTGTCGCGAACGTGGAGCACCGCGCGGCGCTGCACCATCTGGCGCGCGTGGGCCACCTGC
Source organism: uncultured Myxococcales bacterium (assembly GCA_903842345.1). GTDB lineage: Bacteria > Myxococcota_A > UBA9042 > UBA9042 > UBA9042 > CAIYBN01. Next base: position 25,020 of record CAIMLR010000008.1, on the reverse strand, counting down.
TGGAGCGCCGCCTGCGTGTCGATGCGCTGCACTTGCGACCACGCCGCGGGGAGCGGGACCGCCACGGCGTGCACGTCATCCAGCAGCCGCCACAGCGCATCGCGGCCTTGCGCCAGCGCGGTTTGGACGATCGGCAGCGCGTCCGTGTGCCACAGGCTCGGGAGCGGTTGCCACCGATCGTCGCGCCACGCCACTGCGCACGTTCCACGCGGGGTCAGGCGCGCATGCGCCGCGAGACCCGCCAGCCACGCGGGGTCCATGCCCAGGACGTCGCACGGCGCGAGCCACAACCAACCGTCCCGACGATGCCGCAGCGCCGTGAGCAAACCATGCGCCGGACCGCACAGCGGTTCGCGGTCGACGACGACGGGAAGCGCCAGCGGCGCAAGGCGATCGACGCGATCGACGACCGCGACAGGTGGTCCCGCCAGCGCGGCAAACGGCTTCATGGCATGAACGATCAGCGGTTCACCGTCGAGCAGCGCCAACGCCTTGTCCGCGCCAAAACGACTGCTCCGGCCACCAGCCAGCACGTAGAGGGGCCACTGTTCAGGGCACTGCGGGGCGGACTGCGGGTTCATCGCGGGGCTCCGTCGCGTTCTGACCGCGCGGTGTGATACACATGACACATGATTCCATGGTTTGACGCCAGCCACATCGCGATTGCCGGACAGATGATTCCCACGCAAGGCCCGTTGGCCATCGCCGGCATCGCCGTGGGGCATCTGACTTTCGGTCGCTGGCTGCAGCGGCATCAGGGCATGACGGCGCTGCGCGCGGACCAGATGGGCTTTGCCATCATTGCCGCTGCGGTGCTCGTTGGGCACCTGACCGCGACGTATTTCACCGCGCCGGACGCGCCGTTCCTGCAGCTCTACGCCCCGCAGTCGTCGCTTGGCGCGCTTCTCGGCGGCGGCGCGATGGGGCTGCTGCTCACTGGGCTGTGGCAACTCGAACCGCTCGTGGTGATCGACGGTGCGGCGTGGGCGTTCATGCACGGCTGGCCGCTCGTGCGGCTCGGCTGCGTCCTCGTGCACGATCATCCGGGGCGGCGCTCCATCCTGCCCATTGCCGTCGCCTTTCCGGAAGGGCCGCGCCTGGACATTGGCCTGCTGGAATGGCTGTTCTGCCTCCTGCTGCTGGGGTTTGGCCGCCTGCTCATGCGTGGCGCGGTGGCGCCGGGGCGGCTGGCCGCGTGGGCGACGCTGCTGTTCTCGGCGGCCCGACTGGTGCTGGAATGGCTGCGCGTCGACTCCCTCGACGATCTGCGCCAACCGACCAATTTCGCAGCCATTTCTGTGTGTGGCACGGGCCTGCTGATCAGCGCGCTTCTGTGGTGGCTCTCCCGCCCGCTGGCCGCCGATCGAGTGTAGCTTTGGCGGGTAGGCCATGGTAGAGTTGGAAGGTTGTTGCCAACGCTGTCCGCGGTCATTCGCGGGCGGCAAACGCAGCCCTGATGACTTTTCGACGGCGTGAACAAGACGGTAGGCATGAGCAAGAACTCGCAACCGCTACTCTGGAAGCGTAACTCCCACCCGATGCGCGTCGTCGCGGCGAGCCTGTTGGCGCTGCTGGCGTCGGGATGCAACGACTATCCGGTGCACAGCCTGCTGGACAGCTTTGGCGCGCGGGTGACGAGCAACCTCTCGCACGACACGCCGGTCAAGCTCGACTTTCTCTGGGTCATCGATCACTCGACGTCCATGTGCAAACAGCAGCGGATTCTCGCGCAGGGCTTTGACGCGTTCATCCAGAACCTTCAAGCGCTCGGCCAGGTGGATGCGCAGATGGCGGTTGTGACGGTGCAGCAGATCGCCGATTCGGCGTCGGCTGTTGGCGTAACCGTGAAGAAAGTCGGTGAGTTCAATCACACGGCGGCGCGCAATTTTCCGCCGAACTGCATTGAGCATTACCGCGCGCCCTGCTTTGTCGACGGTCCGGTGGACGCGACGACGCCAAGTGACGAATGCCGCGATGGTTTTGATTTTCAGTACACGGCAGGCAAGAACTACCAGCTGCCGGCGTCGTCGCTGACCAATCCGGGCGCGACCGATCCCGCGGGCCAGCACATGGGCCCGCCGTACGGCGATTCCAAGAAGCACTACGCGCCGAATCTGCCGGTCAAGGACACCGCGTCGCCCAACGAATGGCGCTGTGTACAGCCGAGCGGCCTGTCGCTGGTGACCAACGACAATGGCTCGATCAACTCGTACTGCCAGCGGCACTGCTCGACGGACAAGGAATGCCAGGACCTGTTCAAGGATCCCGCGGCGATTTGCTACACGCCGGGCGGCGCGACGGGCGATCCCAAGGCGTCAGGCTGCATGTTCCCGCCCAACACCAAGGATTGCCCCGATCCGGACGACGCGAGCGGCCCCGTGTGCGCGTCCGACGACGAGTGCACGACGGAAATGACCCACTGCGTTTCGCACATCATCGATCAGAACACCGGCGCGACGAAGAAGACGTGCACGCGCTACCTGCCGTCGGTCATCGACAACGACCACTTGAATCTCTTCCACTGCGTCGCGACCGTCGGCGCGGCTTCTTCGCAACAGTCCGGCTTTGAAGGCGGCTTGCGGTCGGCTTGGACGGCGCTGGATCCCGCGGGCGCCAACTGCCCGGGCGGACCTTACCTGTTGGATGACAACGGCAGCCCGCAGGTCGATGGCAACGGCAAACCGCTGCCCAATCCCAACTGCCAGTACGCGCAACTCGTCCGCGACGACGCGTACCTCGTCATCGTTGTCGTGTCCGACGACGACGACTGCTCCGTGGATCTGAAGCTCTCGCTCGCGTACGGCAGCCCGGACGAGAAGGCGGCGCTCAAGGCGCTGATTCCCACGGAAGACTGGGGCAAGTGCCAGTGGCTCGGCGACGCGGTCGGCGGCAATCGCCGGCTGAACGAAGGCAACTGCCTGTACGTCAAGTCCAAGCAGCCCAATCCCGCGGACTACAAGTGCCCGTCGGACTGTGCGGCCACGGACGCGGCGTGCCTCGCCACGGCGGAAGTGAACGTGCAGAAGAACCGCGCGGTGGACCCGCGTTTCGCGCCGGTCTCAGACTTTGTGAACCGCTTCAAGTCCCTCAAGGCGGACCCGGCGCACGTGATCTTCGCGGCGATCGATGGCGACTCGGACGCGCAGGTGTACCAGGACGGCAAGCCGGTTTTTGACGCCGACGGCAGTCCGGTGCCCGACGAAGCGCAGAAAGTCATCGACACGGCCATCTACTTCAAGTCGCTCCGCCGCAACGGCGCCGCCAAGCAGTCGCCCTACGTCTGCGCCGGCGCCAAGGGCGAATCTGGCTACGGCTCGCGCTACATCGAGATGGTCAACGCGTTCCGCGAGAACGGCATTTTCGCCAACATCTGCTCGGGTTCAGACTTCAGCGCGCCGCTCAATGGCATCGCGTCGACGATCCTGAAGCGCATCGTCAAGGTGTGCCTGCCCTACCCGCCGGATCGCGACGCCGACAACCAGCCGGTGCTGGAAGTGAAGCGCACGCGCAAGGGCGAGACGGACGCGACGACGCTGCAATACACGGCGAACACGACGGATCGGACCATCGACCACTTCTACATCCAATCGTCGCCGGACTGCCGGACGAGCGCCAAGCCCGTGGAAGGCGAATCGCAACCGTGCAAGACCATCCGCGATTGCGCGACCGGCCTCGCGTGCATCAAGAACGACGTGAAAGACGCGCAGGGTTTGTGCCGGGTGTACAGCGAAGCCATCTACTTCACGGAAGTGCCGCACGACGGCGACCAGATTGAAATCAACTACGGTGCGGATCTGGGCTTCACTGCCGCAGTCACCACCAAATAAGCCGCGCGTCAGCTGACGCCGGCCGGCAGGCAGTCATGAGCAACGACGGCTGTTTCGTTACGTTTCGCAACCAGTTCAGCGTGTTGCGCATCGCTTGCCTCGCCGCCATCGTCGCCGCGAGCACGGGCTTGGCCGGCTGCGGCGGCAGCGACATCCCGACCGTCAGCTATGACAACCCGTTGGTGGACGTCTACGACGACATCCACTTGGGCGGCGACGCCACCGCGACCGACGACGTCCCCGACACGATCGTCGACAACGAGCTGCCCAACGCGTGCGGCGACAACCTCTGCGACAAGGTCGCCGGTGAAAACTGCAAGACCTGCCCCACGGACTGCGGCAAGTGCCAGGGCTGCGGCGACGGCGTCTGCGACAAGCTGAACGGCGAGACGTGCGGCATCTGCCCGAGCGACTGCGGCAAGTGCCCGGCGGGCGACGGCTGCGTGGCCAGCAAGGACGCCGGCTGCGGCGGCTGCGGCTGCGAACAGGCCGTTTGCTTCATCAATCCGGCGTGCTGCTCGGCGGCGTGGACCGCGGAATGCGTGACGCTCTGCGCCAAGAACGGCGGCAAGTGCGGCGCGGTCTGCGGCGACGGCACCTGCGATGGCGCGGGCGGCGAGACCTGCAAGACGTGCAGCCAGGACTGCGGCCAGTGCGCGGTGTGCGGCGACGGCTCGTGCACGCCCGGCACCGGCGAATCGTGCAAGACCTGCCCGAACGACTGCGGCATCTGCGAAGGCTGCGGCGACGGCAAGTGCAATCTGGTCGCCGGCGAAGATTGCAAAACCTGCACGGCGGACTGCGGCAAGTGCCAGGCGACCTGCGGCGACGGCACCTGCGATCCCAACGGCACGGAAGACTGCACCACGTGCCCCGGCGACTGCGGCTCCTGCGCCAAGTGCGGCGACGGCAAGTGCGACACCAGCACCGGCGAAGACTGCAAGAACTGCGCGAATGACTGCGGCGTCTGCGAAATCTGCGGCGACGGCGCGTGCAATCCCAAGATCGGCGAAGCGTGCGGCACCTGCCCGCAGGATTGCGGCAAATGCGCGCCGGTCTGCGGCGACGGCCAATGCGACGCCAGCGGCGGCGAGCTCTGCGGCAATTGCCCGGAAGACTGCGGCAAGTGCCCCACCAAGTGCGGCGACGGCAAGTGCGACGCGACCGAAGACTGCGTGAACTGCGGTCAGGACTGCGGCCCCTGCCCGGTGCTCTGCGGCGACGGCAAGTGCGACGCCACGGAATCGTGCAGCACGTGCAAAGCGGACTGCGGCCCCTGCCCCGTGGCGTGCGGCGACGGCAAGTGCGACCCGAGCAGCGAGACCTGCAAGAACTGCGCGAAAGACTGCGGTGCGTGCAGCGACGGTTGCGCGACCAAGGCGACGCCGGGCTGCGACGGCTGCGCGTGCGAGTCGTGCGTGTTCAATCAGGACCCGTTCTGCGCCGCGACGGCGTGGGACAGCAAGTGCGTGGCGATCTGCGGAACGTGCGGCGGCAATTGCCCGACGACGTGCGGCGATGGCACCTGCAACGGCGCGGAAACGTGCGGCACGTGCTCCAAGGACTGCGGCACCTGCCCAGAAACGTGCGGGAACGGCGTCTGCGGCGCGGGCGAATCGTGCGGCACGTGCGCCCAGGATTGCGGCAAGTGCCCGCCCACGTGCGGCGACTTTACCTGCCAGCCCGACGCCGGCGAGACGTGCACCAACTGCCCCGGCGACTGCGGCCAATGCCCGGTCTTCTGCGGCGACGGCAAATGCAACGCCAATGAGACCTGCAGCAACTGCGTGAGCGACTGCGGCGCGTGCCCCGCCAAGTGCGGCAACGGCAACTGCGAGACCGGCGAGGACTGCACAACGTGCGCGAGCGATTGCGGCGCGTGCCCCGCCAAGTGCGGCGACGGCAAGTGCGACGCCACGGAATCCTGCGGTTCATGCGCCACGGATTGCGGCTTGTGCCCCGTCGTCTGCGGCGACGGCAAGTGCGACGCCAGCGAGAACTGCAACACCTGCGGCAAGGATTGCGGCCCCTGCCCCGCGACCTGCGGCGACGGCAAATGCGACCCGGCCATTGAAAGCTGCGGCAACTGCCCCGCCGACTGCGGCAAGTGCCCGCCCGCTTGCGGCGACGGCAAATGCGACGCGACGAGCGAGACCTGCAGCAACTGCGCCAGCGACTGCGGCCCCTGCAAGCCGGTCTGCGGCGACGGCCTCTGCGCCGCGGCCCAGGGCGAGACCTGCAACAACTGCGCGAGCGACTGCGGCAAGTGCCCGGCCAACGACGGCTGCACGCCCACGCCCGGCCTCCCCGGCTGCGGTGGCTGCGGCTGCGAGAAGTGCGTGTGCGACCTGGACCCGTTCTGCTGCTCCAGCGCGTGGGACAGCAGCTGCGTCGGCAAGTGCCAGGCCAAAGCCTGCGGCGGCTGCGGCAGCACGTGCATCCCGCAGTGCGCCAACGCGGACGGCAGCGTGAAGCAGTGTGGCGCGGACACGTGCGGCGGCTCGTGCGGCACGTGCCCGCCCAACAGCGTGTGCGGCAGCAACGGCGCGTGCGCGGTGATGCCGGCGTCCTGCGGCGACGGCCTCTGCGCGCCCAGCACGGAGAACTGCTCGAATTGCCCCGGCGACTGCGGCGCTTGCCCGCCGGTGTGCGGCAACGGCGCGTGCGACGTCGGCGAATCGTGCAGCGGCTGCCCGACGGACTGCGGCGTCTGCCCGATCCAGTGCGGCAACGGCAGCTGCGACGCGGGCGAGACGTGCGACTCCTGCTCCAAGGACTGCTGCCCGATTCCGACGTGCGGCGACTTCTCCTGCCAGCCCAATGCCGGCGAGACGTGCAGTGGCTGCCCGCAGGATTGCGGCCTCTGCCCGTGCGTCCCGACGTGCGGTGCCAAGAAGTGCGGCGACGACGGCTGCGGCGGCTCGTGCGGTTCCTGCACCGGCACGCAGATCTACTGCGGCGCCAACGGCCAGTGCGCGTGCGCGCCCAACTGCAAGGGCAAGAGCTGCGGCGATGACGGCTGCGGCGGCACCTGCGGCACCTGCGGCCCCGGCACCACGTGCGAAGCGCAGACCCAGGCGTGCGTCGCCGCGTGCGTCCCCAAGTGCGGCGGCAAGCCGTGCGGCGACGACGGCTGCGGCGGTTCCTGCGGCTCGTGCGGCAGCGGCCAGACGTGCGTGCTCTCCGAGTGCGTCATTCCGGCCAACTGCTTCAGCGACGCCGACTGCAACGACAACCAGGTCTGCACCATCGACTCCTGCACCGCCAGCGGCTGCAGCCACGCGCCGTCGAGCGCGCCGTCCTGCTGCACGGACACGGACAAGGATGGCATCTGCGACCCGGTCGACAACTGCCCCGGCGTCAGCAACCCGACGCAGGCGGACACGGACAAGGACGGCATCGGCGACGCGTGCGACGACGACCTGGACGGCGACAAGGTGCTGAACGCCGCGGACAACTGCGTCAGCGTATTCAACCCCGACCAGAAGAACACCGACGGCGACCAGTACGGCGACGCGTGCGACGCGGACGACGACAACGACGGCTACCTCGACCCGAGCGACAACTGCCCGCTCATCGTCAACGTCGATCAGAAGGACACGGACGGCGACAAGGTCGGCGACGCTTGCGACAACTGCAAAGTCACGCCGAACGACCAGAGCGACAAGGACCTGGACGGCGTGGGCGACGCATGTGACAACTGCCCCGCGCTGCAGAATCCCGACCAGGCCAACCTGGACGGCGATTCCATGGGCGACGTCTGCGACGACGACATCGACGGCGACGGCTACCCGAACGTTTCCGATTGCGCGCCGTACAACCCGAACGCGCCGCAAGCGCTGGACGTGCCGTGCAACGGCGTCGACGACAACTGCAACGGCCTGACCGACGAAGGCGGCGTCGCCGTGTGGCAGTTTGACGACGGCACCAACGGCGGCTGGAAGTTTGACGCGCCGATGAAGGGCGTGGGCTGGCAGGTGTGGGACAAAGCCGAGTCCAAGACCAAGCCCGGCGCGCTGTGGTACGGCAATCCCGCCACCGGCAACTACGACGGCGGCGGCACGCCCACCAACGGCACTGCCACGTCGCCGAGCGTCGTCATTCCGGTCGGCGTCAAGGTCACGCTCAGCTACTGGTACCTGTTCGCCATTGAAGGCGGCACGAGCTGGGACCTCATCGACCTGCAAATCGCCACGGAATCGGGCGGCTACAACAACTGGAGCAACCTCGTCGCCAAGGGCGCCAACACGCTCATCAGCGCGTGGGGCAACCAGCTCGTCGACCTCTCCAGCTACGCCGGCCAATCCGTGCGCTTCCGCTTCAACTTCCAGAGCTTGGACGGCATGGCCAACACGACCGCGGGCGTCTTCATCGACCAGTTCGCGATCGGCTCGGGCCAGTTGAAGAGCGTCGATACGGACGGCGACGGCATTCCCGACACGTGCGACACCGACGACGACAACGACAAGATCCTCGACGTCAACGACAACTGCCCGCTGACCGTCAACTTCGATCAAGCGGACAACGACAAGGACGGCTTGGGCGACGCGTGCGACCCCGATGACGACAACGACGGCATCGCGGACGTGAAGGACAACTGCCCGACGACGTACAATCCCGACCAGAAGGACAGCAACGGCAACGGCATTGGCGACGCGTGCGACAATGGCAGCGTGCTGCCGTGGTCGGACAACTTCAACAAGTACCTGAAGGCGTTCAGCGAGGGCGGCTGGACCGCGCAGCAGCAGAGCGGCTTTGGCACCGGCAACTGGGGCCTCGGCACGGATTCGACCGGCGGCCACAACGCGTCGGTCACGGTGCAGAGCAACATCCCCAACTTCGCGACGGTCGGCACGCTGCTGATGTCCCCGATGCTGAAGACGGGCACGCAGAAGTCCGCGACGCTGAGCTTCACGCTTGGCTACACCGGTCAGGGCGGTCCGCTGGGCGGCTTGCCGAGCAACTCCACCGTCTCCGTGCGCTACTCCACCGACGGCGCCATCTGGACGGAAGTGCAGCTCATCAACGTCCCGACCTCGCCCGCCGTTGCCACCTACACGGCGACGATTCCGCTGTCCGGTCAGGTCGAGCTCGGCTTCCTGCTCACGTCCACCGCAGTCGTCGCGCAGACGGCGACGTGGACCATTGACGACGTCGTGCTGAAGTAGACATGCGCTTCGCCCTGCCCCTTCTGGCCCTGCTTGCAGCGTGCGCGCAGGATCCGGCGATCCTGCGGTGGGACGCGGACTACTACTACACGGAAAAGCTCTACATCGACGGTCAGCACGACCTGGCGGTGGCGCGGTACAAGGCGCTGCGGAAGTCAGCCAAGGATCCGCGCGACGGCGACGAAGCGGCGCTGATGGCGTGCGAGGTGCAAGCCCGCAACTTCGAGTACGCGCAATCGGCGGCGTGCTACGAGGCGGTGGCGTCCGATGGCCAGGATCGCGGCGTGCGCATGCGCGCGCTGATGCACGCGAGCGAGCTGCGGTACTACGAGCTGAACCAGCAGACGGAAGCGCTGAAGATGTGGACGGTAATCTGCCGCCTGGCGCCTGACGAAGCGGCGAGCCAGCGCGCGCTGGACCACCTGTACAAGCACGGCGAAGTGGATAGCGTGGCGCGTGAGTCCATGGAGCGGCTGTTTGAGCAGCTGTTCTACGTCGATCCGCACGGCGAGCTGGCCGACAACTACCTGCTGCGCGGCGCGATGTTGCGCGACCAGGAAGGGACGCTGGACGCGCAGAATCGCGCGCTGGTGTTGCTCACGCGGCTGGAGAAGGACTATCCGGACGCGCAGACCGTGCCGGACGCGTGGATGCTCCACACCAAGATCCTGCGCAAGCAAGGGCGCCTCGCTGAGGAGGCCGTGCTGCTGGAGCGCGTGATTGAGACGTATGAGACAAGCCACATTTTTGCCAGCTACGTGCTGGAGGCGCACACGACCGCGGCGCTGCGCCTTGTGGAGCTGTACCGCGGGCCGTTGCTGAACCTGGCGCGGGCGGAGCTGTACGCGCGGCACCTGCCGGACATGTTGCACCATCCGCTCAAGCTGACCGAGTACCTGTGGACGATTGTGCAGATTCAGGAGCAGCGCGGGCATTTGCAGGATGCGCTGGCGACGTGCCAGGAGATCCTGTCCACGGTCGTGGAGCGGCGCGCGGCGATGGACGAGAACGACAAGCGAATCTGCGATGAGTCGGAGACGCCGGAGATGAAGGAGCGCTGCTTCCACGATCTGGCTGAGCACCCGCCGATTGTCCCGAAGGAAGTGCCGATGGCGCAGGCGAAGATCGCTGAACTGAACGATAAATTGCACCAGACGCCGCGGAGCGCGCCATGACCCAGCCGTCGTTCCGCGACACTTTTGCCCAGGACATGCCGCCGATGCAGGCGGGTCCAGGACCGCGCACGGCCAAGCAGCTGGGCGACGTGGTGCTGCGCGTGCGCGGCCTGAAGAAGAACTTTGGCGACGCGGTGGTGCTGGACGGCATCGATTTTGAGATGCGCGCGGGCGAAGTTGTCGGCGTTATCGGCCCGGGCGGCGTGGGCAAATCCGTCTTCGTCAAGATTTGCTGCGGCTTGCTGGAGCCGGACGATGGCGCCATCGAGCTGCTCGGCCAGGATCTGCTGGCGATTGATCAGAAGTCCAAGCAGCGGCTGCGCGAGCGCGTCGGGCTGGTGTTCCAGAACTACGCGCTGTTTGACTTCATGACCGTCGGGGAGAACGTCGCGTTTCCTATGGTCCAGCGCGGCACGGCGAAACCCGACGAGATTCTGGTCAAGGTGCAGGAGCGGCTGGCGGAAGTCGACCTGCCCAACGTGCGGCACCTGATGCCCAACGAGCTGTCGGGCGGCATGAAGAAGCGCGTCGGGCTGGCGCGCGCCAACATCAACGATCCCGAGTTGATCTTCTTTGACGACCCGACCGCGGGCCTCGATCCGGTGACGTCGTCCAAGATTTTCAACCTGATCCGCCGGACGCAGGCACAGCGGAACTCGACGTGCCTCGTCATCAGCCACGACATTGACCGGATGCGCCCGGCGTGTGACCGGTACGTGCTGCTGCTGGACGGCCGCGTGCATTTCCGCGGGACTGAGACCGATGCGATGCGCAGCCAGGATCCAATCGTCCAGGAGTTCTTCCGCAAGGGCGACGGCAGCAAAGCGGGCGCAGCCTAGCGCTCCGCAACGTCAGCGGCCGCGGGCGCCTTGGCGCGCGGGAAGTGCGGATTCCCGCTTGCAGGCCATGCCCTTGCCCGTTAGAGTGCGGCGGGCTCCAAGGGCCTTTGAGACGCATGAATCCAATCGCAGTCATCGGCTCCGGCTTTCTGAACGCATCCGAGACCCTCGGCGGCATCGTCATGGTGCTGGTCCGCATCCTGCGCGCCATGTTGCCGCCGCGTTTTGACCGCGACGAGACGTGGCTGAACCTCTACAAAGTCGGCGTCAAGTCGTATCCCATCGTCATCATGACGGCGTTCTTCACCGGCGCGATCATGGTGATCCAGTCCGGCGTGTACGTGAAACAAACCGGCGCGACGGGCCTGCTTGGCTGGGGCGCTGGCTACGCGGTGCTCGCGGAAATCGGCCCGGTGCTGATTGGCCTCATGTTCTCCGGTCGCGTCGGCGCCAACAACACCGCTGAGCTCGGAACGATGAAAGTCACCGAGCAGATCGACGCGCTGCGGACGCTCGCCATCGATCCGACGCACTACCTCGTGGTCCCGCGCTTCGTCTCGATGATGCTCATGTTGGTGCTGCTGACCGTGCTCGGCGACCTCTTCGCCCTCATCGGCGGCGCCATCACGAGCGAATTCGTCCTCGACGTCGACTACCGCGTCTTCTTCCAGGGCGTGTTCAACTCGAACCTGCTCGACGAATTCTTCACCGGTCTCATCAAAGCCATCACATTTGGCGCCAGCATCAGCGTCATCTCGTGCCACTACGGCCTCACCGTCTCCGGCGGCGCCACGGGCGTCGGCCGTGCGGTCAACGCCAGCGTCGTGTCCAACGCCATCGGCATTTTCGTCTTTGATTCCATCATCACCTGGTGCGCCAATTCGGCTCTGTTCAAATAGCCGTCGCACCGTCTGCAAGGAGTTTCATGGCCTCGCTCGCTCAATTGATCGCTGAAGACAAGCCCATCGCGGAGATTGCCGCCTATCTGGACGCGCTCTCGTTCGCCGACTGCAAGGCGGAGACGCACGCGCTCAACCGCAACCAGCAGCGCAAGCTGTTCCAGATGGCGGCGAAGTCGCCGGCGCTGACGTTTGAGGACCTGACGCCGTCGTCCGTTCCGCCGCGTACGGAGATCATCCACCATGGCCGCAACACGCTGCCGCTGCCGGGCGCGTTCCGCAACTTTGAGAAGCGGATGTGCCGGCCTGAGACGGGCGGCCAACGCGCGTTTGGCTACAACGAAGGCGTCTCACGTGCGCTGATTGGCCCCGGCTACTTTGTGGCGGTCCCGACGGCGGGCCATGAAGGCTGGCCGGAGCGCGGGCCGATTGTCGTCGACTATTTCCAGGTCCCGCAGGAAGCTGTGGTGGAAGGCTGGCCGAAAGTTGTGGAAAACAACGTCGGCCTGCAGGTGCTCGTGTACAATAAGACCCGGGACTTCATGCGGAAGGTCTCGGATCGCGTGTCGATCGGCGCAGCCTACAAGGTGGAAAAAGCGCTGGATCACTATTTTGTGTTGGTGCGGGAATAGCCTTTCTTCGAGGTTCGAATGCTGCAAATCAAGATACCGCGGTTCGCCGCGGCGCTGGCGCTGCTCTGCTCTTTTGGCTGTCAAACACCGGCGAAGAGCGCGGCGGTGCCGTTGGCCATCACGCCAGCGCCTCCGGCTTTGCCGCGCCTGACGCGGGCGCAGTATGAGAACTCGATTCACGACGTGCTGGGCGCGGACCTCGTGCCGCCCGCGACGCTGGAACCGGACGTGCCGTACGACGACCTCTATTCGGTCGGCGCGAGCGTCGCCAAGACTTCACCGCGCGGCATTGAGCTGTACGAGGACGGCGCGCGCAACCTCGCGACGCAGGTCATTGCCAAGCCGGAGCGGCTCGCCGCGCTCCTGCCGTGTACCCCGACGTCGACGACCGATGGCGCGTGCCTGGACGCGTTTGTCGCCAAGGTCGGCGGCAAGCTGTGGCGGCGCGCGCTGACGGGCGATGAACGCGCGGTTCTGGTGGCGACGGGTCTGCAAGCGGCGACGAAGCTCGGCGGGTTCCAGTACGCCGTGAGCTACACGCTCGTGGCGATGCTGCAGTCGCCGCGGTTCCTGTACCGGCCCGAGGTCGGCGAGCCGGATCCCGACCATGGCGGGCGGCGGCTGACGGCGTTTGAGCTGGCGTCGCGCCTCAGCTACTTCCTGTGGAACGGGCCGCCCGATGACGCGCTGCTCGCCGCGGCGCAAAATGGCAGCCTCAATACCGAGGATGGCATGGGCGCGCAGATTGACCGGATGATGGCGGACGCCAAGGTGCACCGCGCGGTGCGCAACTTCGCCGACGAGTGGCTGCAGCTGCGCGACTTGCTGGACCTGAACAAGGATCCGAACGTCTACAAGCACTTCAGCTCCGACCTTGGCGCATCGGCGCGCGAGGAGACGCTGTCGCTCGTCGAGTATCTGGCGCTGGATCAGGACGCCGACTTCCGCGAATTGCTGCTGACGCGCACGACGTTTGTCGACCGGCGGCTGGCGGCGATCTACGACATCCCCGCAGTGAGCGACAAAGGCGTGGCCAAGGTGGAACAGCCGCCGGGCGAGCGCATCGGCCTGCTGGGGCAGGTGAGCTTCCTGGCGATGCGCGCGCACCCGGTGTCGTCGTCGCCGACGCTGCGCGGCAAGTACGTGCGGCAGATGCTGCTGTGCGACCACGTGCCCAATCCGCCGGCGGGCTTGAACACCGCCCTGCCCGAGCCGACGACGACCGCGAAGACGATGCGCGAGCGGTTGACGGTCCACATGTCAGTGCCAAGCTGCGCCAACTGCCACAAGTTCATCGACCCGATTGGCCTTGGCTTTGAGCACTTTGACGGCATTGGCCGGTTCCGCACGACCGAGAACGGCGAGAACATCGACACGACGGGCGCGCTGGACGACGCGCCGTTTGCCGACTTGACCTCGCTGGCCAACGACGTGGCGCAGAGCCCGAAATACCCGGCGTGCGTGGCGCAGAAGATGTTCGCCTATGCCGTGGGGCGGCCGGTAACGGACGGCGAGCAGGCGCAGCTGGATGTGCTGGGCGCGGCGTTCGTCGACAGCGGCTTGCGACTGAAGACGCTGATGCGCGCGGTCGCCTTGTCTGAAGGATTCCGCCGCATCGGCGCACGCGATGACACGGTCACGGGGGCAACACCATGAAGTCAGGACGCTTGTACGGCAATCACGGCTTGAGCCGGCGCACCTTGCTGCGCGGCCTCCTCGGCGGCGCGGTCGTCACCATCGGCCTGCCGCCCTTGGAGCGCTTCCTCAACGCCAACGGCACCGCCTACGCAGCCAGCGGCGACGACGGCTTTCCGCGGCGCTTTGGCCTCTTCTTCTGGGGCAACGGCATCCTGCCGGCGCGCTGGACGCCCACCGGCAAAGGCGCCACGTGGGAGTTGTCCGACCAGCTCGCGCCGCTCGCCGCCGTCAAGAGCAAAATCACCGTGGTCAGCGGCACCAAGGTCGGCGTGCCCAACAGCCAGCCACACGGCGCAGGCGCGGCGGGCGTGCTCTCGGGCATGCCATTGCTGCTGCAGGGCAACAACACGACGTTTGGCGGCCCGAGCATCGACCAAATCATCGCCAACGCCATCGGCAACGAGACGCGTTTTCGCTCGCTGGAATTCGGCGCGGCGCCGGGCGACGGCTATTCCTACAACGGTCCCAACAGCCTGAATCCGCCGGAATCGTCGTCGTACGCCCTGTTCCAGCGCATCTTTGGCACGGGCTTCACGATGCCCGGCGACACGCCAAAAATCGACCCGACGCTCGGGCTGCGCCAGAGCATCCTGGATTCCGTCGGCGAGGACATCAAACGGCTGGAGCTTGACGTCGGCGCGGCCGACAAGCAGCGGCTGGAGCAGCACTTCGAGGGCATTCGCCTGCTGGAGAAGCGGCTTGTCATGCTGCAGGAAGCGCCGGCCAAGCTGGACGCCTGCAAGGTGCCCAAGGTGCCGGAGCTGGACTATCCGGACATCGAGGGGCGCCCGCAACTGCAGCTCAAGAACCAGGTGTTCGCTGAAATGATGGCGTATTCGCTGGCGTGCGACCAAGTGCGCGTGTTCAGCAACTGGTTCACGCATCCGGTGAACAACCTGCTGTTCCAGAACGCGCCGACGGGTCATCATGAATTGACCCACAACGAAGCCGATCCGCAGCCGGAAGTGCACAAGATTACGGTGCAAATCGTGGAAGCGCTGGCGGCGCAGATCGCGGCGCTGGACGCGATCCAGGAAGGCGCGGGGACGCTGCTGGACCACATGCTCGTGGTCGGGACGTCCGAGACCGGCCTCGCGAAGACGCACTCGCTGGAGGAGATTCCGCTGGTGCTGGCGGGGTCTGCGGGCGGCAAGATCAAGGTCGGCATGCACTACCGCTCAGAAGGCGGCGAGAACACGAGCAAAGTGATGCTATCGGTGTGCCGCGCGGTGGGCGCGGATCTGGCGAAATACGGCGCCGAGGGCGGCGAGGCCAAGGATGGCCTGAGCGCGATTGAAGCGTGAACGGTGCGTGGAGGGATTGCATGAAGAACCTGGGCACCCTGATGTGCGCGACGGCGCTCGCGCTTGGCGGCTGTGAATCGTCGTCGGTCAAAGCGGCGGACGCCGGCAGCAGCGCCGACGACGTGAGCGCCGCGGTCAAAAGCACGCATAAAATCTATGTCTTTGACACAATCGGCTTCACGCGGCTGGACAAGGACGGCCGCGCGCCGGGCTTTGACCTGGACAACAAGGTCAGCGACGGCAGCGACGATTCCACGTGCGACCAGTCCGACTTCCTCGCGCCCGATGGCACGCCGGGCATCGACAATCAGTTCGCGACGCTGGTGCCGCTGATCGAGGCGACGGGCATTTCTGCCGTGGAAAAGCTGCTGCAGGCGAGCATTGAGAGCGGCGGTATTCTGCTGCTGTTTGAGCTCGACGGGCTGGACGACCTCGTCAACGACCCGGACGTGCACCTCCGCGTGCGCGCGGCGTTTGGCGCGCCGCTGCTGGGCACCGACGGCAAGCTGCTGACCGACCAGACGTTCCACGTGAGCCCGCGCGACCCGCATGTGGACGCGGGCAAGGCCGTGGTCAAGGATGGCTGGCTGGAGTCGACGCCGTTTGACCTTGACCTGCCGGTGCAGGTCTTCGGCAAGGACTACACGCTGGAGGCCCGCGGCACCCACGTGCGGTTTCACATCGTCGACAGCGAGCGGATCGACCAGGGCATCCTCGGCGCGGGCATCACCATCTCCAGCGTGCTGGCGATTGCCAAGAAAGGCGCTGAAGATCAGGGAGATATCCTGCCAATCGTGACGAGCCTCGTCAGCGGCAAAGGCGACCTGGCCAAGAACGCGACGACCGGCGAGTGCGACCAGATGTCGGCGGCGCTGCAGTTTACCGGCGTGGCGGCGTTTTTCTTTCCGGCTGACGTGACGGGAACGGGCGGTTAGCCGCAAACGCGCCGGCACGCGGACGTCCAAGCGACGCGCGAAGCGCAGCGCCACTCCCACGCGGTTCCGCACGCACTTGTTGTAAAAGGGCAGCGAGGGGCGCGAGGGAAGAAACGCTCGGGTCTCTTCCCTCGCCCAGCCTCACTCAAGCCGCGGACTTCACCGCGCTCGCATTCTTCTCCGCCAGCGCCGCGAGCAGCTCATCGCCGTGCTCTTCGATCTCCGCCAGCCAGTTGCGGCAATGCAGATCCGCGCGCCGCATGAACTTCTCGGCATCGCCGCGGCGATCCGGGAACTTCACCGCGTACTTCACCAGAATCCGCGCAATCGCCACTTCCGCGAGGATCTTCGTCAGGCGTTCCGCGTGCAGCATGCCCGGGGCGAAATCCAGCTTCGGATCCCACTGGGTGAACAGCGCATCCGACCACGCGCCAACCGGCAGCTCATACGTGTGCTTCAGCTTGTTCTTGGCGATCTTCACCAGAATCGTCTGCAGCGCCTTGTACTTGTAGCTGAACAGGCGGGACAGCTGCTTCTCCAGCGGGTCATTCTCCGCCACGCGCTTCCAGTTCGCCCGCGCCATCTTGACGATGAAGCGGCGCGGATCGCGCAGCCCCTGCATCAGCTGGTCCTTCAGGACCATCAGCGACTGGATCTGGCTCGTGCCCTCCCAAATCGGCAGCACGAGCGCGTCGCGCAGCAGCTTCTCCGGCGCGTATTCCTGCGTGTAGCCCACGCCGCCGAGAATCTGCATCGACAGGCGGGACATCTCCACGGCCTTCTCCGAGCCATAGTACTTCACCAGCGGCGTCAAATCGCGCGCCTGGCGCTTGGCGCGGTTCACCTTGCGCTCCAGTTCAGCGCGCTCGTGTTCGTCCGTCGGCGGGTCGAACTTGAGGATCTGCTCCAGGCGGTTGGCGCGCTCGACCTTCTGCGCCGTCTCAAAGCAAATCGCCCGCAGACCGATGATGGTCAGGTGCATGTCTTCCAGGAAATCCGCAATCATCTCGTGGCGGTCGATGCTCTTGCCCATCGTCACGCGACCCGCGGCGAACTCCGTGGCCGTGCGGAACGCCGCTTCAATCAGACCCAGCGACTCAAAGCCAACGGCCACGCGGGCAAAGTTCATCAGGAGCAGCATCTGCTCAAAACCGTCGCCGCGCCGACCGATCAGCTCGCCAATCGAGTCCTCGTACACAAGCACGCACGTGGGCGAGCCGTGGTGGCCAATCTTGTGCTCCACCTTGGCGATGCGCACGTTGACCTTGTCGCCAATCTTGCGCTTGCAGAGGTACAGCGAGAGGCCCTTGAGACCCGGCATCGCGTTCGCGTCTTCGCTGCGCGCGAGCACGAGCTGGTACTGACCGTTGCCCGACGTGATGAAGATCTTCTCGCCGTTCAGCTTCCACATCCCGTCCGGCTGCTCCACCGCGGTCGTCTTGATCTGCGCCAAGTCCGAGCCCGCGCCCGGCTCCGTCAGCACCATGCAACCCCAAGTGTTGCCGCTGATCATGTCGGCAATCGCCTCGTCATACGGCGTCGAAATCAGCCGGCCATTCTTGATGACCGAGCGCGGATCGCGCAGCGCGTACGTGATGAGCGAGAGCGCGATGCCCGCGTGAAAGCCAAAGTGGGTCATACACGACGTGTCACCGCGCGCAATCAGCTCTGAACCAGCGAGGTACACAACGGCCGGCGCATTCACGCCGCCGAGCTCGCGCGGCACGGGCAGTCCGTAGAGCCCCAGCTTCTTCATGCCCTTGAAGACCTTCTCAAAGGCCGGGGACATGATCACTTCGCCGTTCAGGACGCTCGTCCCTTCCGTGTCGATCTGCCGCGCCACCGGGTCGATATTCTTGGCGACGAACTTGCCGAGTTCTTTCAGCACGTCCTCAAAGGTGTCACGCGCCTCGCGCACGCTGGACGGGCGATCTTCCGCCGGCGCGCCGCGCTCAGCGAGCTCAACGAGCATGTCCCAATCGACGGCCTGTTCAATCCAGAACTTCAGGTCAGTGTTATCTGTGTAGAAATTGTCGCTCATTGGGTCACCCTGTGGTTTTTTTGGCGAACGCGTTGCCGGAGCAAAGCTGACGGTGACGACAGCTTGTCACCGGGCCGTCACGATCCGTCTTTCAACGCGCTGCGTCAAGAGGCGGATGACGCAAGTGTCACAGATTGGTCAGTCTTTGGCGGTTATCGCGTCACTTCTGGGTCAGACGAACAGGCCGGTCAGGCCGCCGGTCATGTAGCCCTCGACGCTGCCGCTGCGCATCGCGCGCGAGCGGGCGTGGCGGACTCACCAGCAAGTCGCCGTGGGTAGGCCGTTGAAGGCCACTTCCAGCACGGCGAGGCGATGCTGCAAGCCGAGCAAGCGCAGCGCCGGGTCAGCTACACCACTGGGCGTTGCCACACCGTTAAAGCCGATTTCGAGGTTGCCGACGCGTGCGGTCAGGCACTCCAGCCACTGCGTGCCGCACCCGCTGTCTGGCACGCACGAATCGTGCACGCCGTTGAAGGCAGTCTCCAAATCGCTGATGCGCGCGTCCAAGCACTGCAGGGTGGCGGACGGGAGGGCGCGTCGCCCCGTGCAGACTCCGACCTGGCAGCGGTCGAGTACGGTGCAAGGGTCGCCGTCGTCACAGGGCGTAGCGGTCTGGACGACCCGGTGGCCACCGCTGGCCGCAATCGCGACGGTGTAGATGCCAGGCGCCGACCACGGTCCGTCCGGGGCAGCGGTGTAACCGAGTCTGCCATTGCGCCGCAGTGCCAGAAAGTAGCTGTCGTCCGCCGCGATCGCCTCAATGTCTTGCAACCAAGGTTGATCCGGCGTCGCCCACACGGTCGACCGTATCAGCCCGTTGGTCTGGAGCCCAACGACGTGCTGGCCGCTCGCCGCCAAGGCCCGTACTTCAACGAGGTTGGCAGGAATCGCTGAGGTCCCGATGTTCATCAGGGTACCGTCGAGCCGCAACGCGACGATGCCATTGCCCGCCGCAATCGCAACCGCGCTCTCCAAGCCGTTCTGCATCGTGGCCGCGGGAAGCGCGCCAACCAAATGGAAGGAGGCGGAGGCAATCACCAAAGAGTAGTTGTTGGCGACGGCCAGCAGGAGGTTGGACATGTCCGCGGCCAAATCGCACTGCCCCACGTCATTGGCACCCCAGGCGACCAGGCTGCCGTCGGCGCGCATCGCCACGGAATGGTGACCACCCGCAGCGATCTGGATGACGCCCGTCAGCCCCTCTGGCACGTCCGTTTGCCCCTTGTCATTCAGTCCCCAAGCCACCACGGTGCCGTCGGTCAGCAGCGCGAGCGAATGATGCGGACCGGTGGCGATCGCCTGGATGTGACCCTGTACGGTGAAACTGCCATTGTCGCCGGCCTCGTAGACAGTCTGTGGCGTGGCGGTGAGCCCAACGCACTGGCCACTGGCACAGGCGCCGGTGCTGCAGCCAGACGCGCAGGATGTGCCGTCCGCTGCACTTTGCGCCGCACACAGCCCGCTGCTGGGCTGGCACGACCACGCCTTGCAGGGCATGGCCGCCCCAATCGCGGCATCGTCCGGGCCGGCCAAGTAGTTCGTCGCGACCTGGGCGTCCGTCAGCGCAGTGCCATACAGGCGGAATTCGCTGATTTCACCCTGAAAATAGGGGCTGATGCCGTCCGCCGGGCGTCCCAAGTAGTTGAGCGTAGCGATAGGCGAATCGTTCGCTGGCCCGGCGTAGAGGTGCTCCGCCACCAAGGCGCCGTTCACGTAGATGCGGTTCTTCTTCGTCGCTTCCTCAGTACTTGCGACGACGTGAACCCAGACGTTCGTCGCCAACTTCGCTGTGGTTACATAGCCGCTGAGCGAATCCTCATTGGTGTTGAACCACATCCCTTTGCCACTTGCATCGGCGGTCAGGGACTTGTGGAACCCTGAATCGGAGCTGAAGTCGAAGATCCGTTGCCCAGCCGTTGCGCCAGACGGGGTCCAGCGGACCCAAGCCTCAAACGAGATGGATTCCGCCGTCGCGAACAGGCCGCCAACCGCAAGTTGCGCGTGGGTGCCGGTCGTGCCGTCGAGCACCAAGGCGCCGCCCGAGACGACGGCAGCGCCAAACAGCGTCGCGGGTGCACCGGCGACGCTGTCGTTGGCATCGGCCGTGAAGCTCCAACGCCGGAGCAGCTTCGGTTCGCGACAGACCGCGGGATTGCTGCCCGTGCACGCGCCCGCTTGGCAAACGTCGCTCTGGGTGCAAGCGTTGCCGTCGCTGCACGCGGCGCCATCGACCTTGCTGGGATTGCTGCAAGCGCCGGTCGCGCTGTCGCACGTGCCGGCAGTGTGGCACTGGTCCGCGGCTGTGCACGTGACGGGATTGCCGCCCTTGCACGCGCCCGCTTGGCAAACGTCGCTCTGGGTGCAAGCGTTGCCATCGCTGCACGCGGCGCCATCGACCTTGCTGGGATTGCTGCAAGCGCCGGTCGCGCTGTCGCAGGTGCCGGCAGTGTGGCACTGGTCCGCGGCCGTGCACGTCACGGGATTGCTGCCCGTGCACGCGCCCGCTTGGCAAGCGTCGCTCTGGGTGCAAGCGTTGCCGTCGTCGCAAGCCTGCGCCGTGTTCGTGTGCACGCAGCCGCTCGCCGCCGAGCAACTGTCCGCGGTGCATGGATTGTCGTCGTCGCAGGCGGTCGCCGCCCACGCCAGAAAGAGACAGCCGCTCACCGGATCGCAGCTGTCGCTCGTGCACGCGTCCTCGTCCGCGCACGCGCGCGCTTGGCCGGTCAGGCATACGCCATTGCCGCAGATCTCGCCCAGGGTGCAGGCATTGCCGTCGCTGCAGGGCACGCTGTTGGCCGTCGCCGTGCAGCCTTGGCTCAGGTTGCAGCTGTCATCCGTGCATGGATTGCCGTCATCGCACGTGAGGACGCCAGCGCCGTGGCAGCCCGTCGCGCCGCAGGTGTCGCCGGTCGTGCATGCGTCGCCGTCGTCGCAGGCGTTGCTGTTGGCGAGAAACGCGCAGCCTTTGGCGCTGTCGCAACTGTCCGTCGTGCATGGATTGCCGTCGACGCACACCAGGGCCGCGCCCGCCACGCAGCCGCCGCCCGCGCAGGTGTCGTTGGTGGTGCAGTTGCTGCCATCGCTGCATTTGCTGGTGTTGTTGGTGTGGATGCATGCGCCGCTGGTGGCGTCGCACGTCTCCGTGGTGCAGGGATTATGGTCGTCGCAGTCGCTCGGTCCGAGCGGTTGGCACAGGCCATCATGGCAGCTGTCGCCGATGGTGCAGCCGTTCTCGTCGTCGCAAGGCAAGTCGTTGGCGCTGAAGCTGCAGCCGTTCAAGGGGTCGCAGCTGTCCGTGGTGCAGGGCGTGTCGTCCTGGCATGTCGCGCTCGGCCCGGCCGTGCACGCGCCGTCCTTGCAGCTGTCGCCGACCGTGCAGACGTTTCCGTCCTCGCACGCCGTGGACCCCGCGATGAACGCGCAGCCGGTGGCCGTCAGGCAGGTGTCGAGTGTGCAATCGTTGCCGTCCGCGCAAACCGTCGGCGTGCCGGGCAGGCATAGGCCGACCGCGCACACGTCGCCGGTGGTGCACGCGTTGCCGTCGTCGCACGCGGTGGCGGCATCGCTGGTCGTGCAGCCGACGGCGGGGTTGCAGGCGTCAATCGTGCATGGCTTGCCGTCATCGCAGGGCACGGTCGCGCCCGGGACGCACGCGCCGCCGTTGCACGAGTCGCCGGCGGTGCACGCGCTGCCATCGCTGCACGGCGTGGCAGTTGCGGCGTTCTGCAGCGCGCATTGGCCATCGGCGCCGCAAACCGCGATCTGGCAGGGGCCCGCAGCCGGGCAGTCCGCCGCAGCCGCGCAGCCCGCCACCGCTGCATCGACAGCCAAATCCGACCCGGTATCACTGGCGGCGTCGGCGTCCTCGCCATCGGCCACAGCTGCCGCATCCTCCGCGGCGTCGTCCGCGTTGCCGGTGTCCGTGTCTGCAGCCGTGGCAGTCACGTCGGCGACCGCGTCTGCCGCGTCGGGAAGTAGTGCCGCATCCGTGCCCGCCTGCGCGTCTGCTGCGTCGGCAATGGTTGCCGCATCGGCACCGGCGTCACTGCCCGCGTCCGCTGCATCGATGGCTGTGGCAACGTCTGTCTGCGCTGCGCCAACATCGTCGGGGGCATCGGCGCCACTGTCCGCGTCCGCTGCATCGATGGCTGCGGCAACGTCGGTCTGCGCCGCGCCAACATCGTCGGTGGCATCGGCGCCACTGTCCGCATCCGCTGCATCGATGGCTGCGGCAACGTCTGTCTGCGTCGCGCCAACATCGCCGGTGGCATCGGCGCCCTTGGTGGTACCGCACGCGGCGAGGGCGAGCAGCAACACGGGCCAGAACCACGCGCGCGGCGCCGCGGCCAGTCGATTGGACGGACAAAAAGCCAGCATGATGAGCCTTTCCATAGCGCATGAGTCGGCAGCGTGTGCGCCCGAATCTGTGATGATCAAGCCCCCGCAAAAAGGCTGCGAGGCAAAGCCTACCACGGCCGCGGTCTACCAGCGAGGCGCGAAAGTGCCGTGCGGGCGGCGGGCAACGACGCTCTGGGCAGGGTGAACGCCGATGCGGACTACGGCTGCTGGCCGTCCGAAATCCACACCGAGATCTTGTCCTGCTGCGCCTGCGTCAAGCACGCGCTCTTGCCGCTGTCCGTTGCCGGATTGCCCGAGCAGTTGGCGTTGACGGGCATCGAACCGTTCTGGATGCGGACGAGCGTGCACCAGCCGACCGTGTGGCCAGGGCACTGAAGCGACGGCGACTGGGTATCGAACCAGTTGCTCGCGAAGTTGCTGCCGCCAGCGCCCATCGTCGTGTGGCAGGACGCGCAGTGCGCCGCGAAGATGGGCAGGACGTCCAGTTCGTAGCTGACCGGCTTGGGGCAGTTGGTGGTGTCGTGGACGCAGCCGCTGCTGGGGTCGCAGCTGTCGATGGAGCAGAACTTGTTGTCGTTGCAGTTGACGGGTTTGCCGCTGGTGCAGGCGCCGTCGATGCAGACGTCGAGGTCCGTGCAGGGATTGCCGTCATTGCAGTCGGTGCTGACGTTCCAGTTGCTGCAGCCGGTTACCGCGTCGCACGCGTCGGCGGTGCAGCCGTTGCCGTCGTCGCACAAGGTGTCCTGTTTGGTGTGGATGCAGCCGAAGAAGGAGTCGCAGGTGTCCACTGTGCAGGCGATGTTGTCGTTGCACGGTCCCACGCCAAGCGTGTTTACGCAGCCAGAGGTCGGGTCGCAGCTGTCCGCAGTGCACTGGTTGCCGTCGTCGCAGCCAAGCAGGGCGCCTGCTGTGCAGGTGCCGTCGATGCACGCGGAATCGACCGAACAGCTATTGCCGTCGTCGCAGCTGAGGCTGTTGTTGGTGTGGGCGCAGCCCGTGGCGGCGTCGCAGGAGTCCGTTGTGCAGGCGTTGCCGTCGTCGCACGTCAGGATCTGTCCGGCGCAGACGCCCTTGCTGCACACGTCGTCGCCCGTGCACGGGTTGCCGTCGTCGCAAGGCGTGTTGTCGGGGCAGCCCGCGTCGGCTGTCACATCCGCTGCCACGTCCTCGGCAACGTCGTCAGCCACATCGGCCGTGGCGTCGGCGGCCACGTCGGTTGCAGTCACGTCTTCGGCGGCGGCGTCCGCCGTCACGTCCGCGGCAACATCGGCAAGCACATCGGGCGCCGCGTCGACCGCTGTGGCGTCGGCGTCGGCAATGGCAACGTCCGTGCCGGCGGTATCCGCCGCGCTGTCAGCCGCATCCGCTGCAGCCGCATCGGTCGACCCGGAGACATCGGCGCCCGTCTCCGCGTCCGCCGGCGTGCCCGTCCCCGCGTTAGTCGTCGTTCCACATCCGATCAAAAAGACTGCCGCAATCCACAACTTCTGCATGGGTCCTCTTCGCCCTGCGGGAGCAGGAAGCGCATTTCTTCATTAGGTCTTGGCGCGTGCGATCCGCATGATCCTGCGCCGCGGATTCTCCCCAAGTTGGCCTCGCCGTCAAGGCGCAAGTGCCTACCTGGGGCAGAATCACGCAGTTTTGACGCCGTCCGCTGGACCTCGCGACCTGCCATGAGGCGAGCGAGGGAAAGTGCGCGGCCTGCCTGCATCTCGGTGGGCGTTACCTCCCGTTCGCTGTGCGTGCGTGCGCCTTGGTCGTCGTCCGCTTCCTTCTTGCGCCTGGGCGGTTTCGGGCATAGCACCACCGCGCGCCGCCCCGGCAGCTTCAGCATCTGACTCCGCCGCTCGGCCAACCCCATCGTACGGCGGATTGCGGCCGCAATCAGGGAAAACCGGCCATGGGCGCCAATCGGAATCGCCGGAATCCCCGGCCAACAAACGCCGCGGCCTTCACGCCCCAAACACCCAGACAACTCAGCGCCTTCCTCCCCTACCCACCAAAAAACTTGACCCCTTCCACCTCTCGCGCAAGCCTTTTTCCGCCAGCACCACGCTGGCCATCACACACTCCTGAGGTATCCCGATGACACGCATCTATGACGCCCAATCCCTCGTTGACCTGCCCCGCCTTGACGCCAATT
>CAIMLR010000007.1 GCA_903842345.1 uncultured Myxococcales bacterium | reverse complement strand
GCAGTCCGGCTGTGCTTGTGTACGTACGTCCACAAACGGCCGAATCCCGGATTCGGCATTCGGATGCGAACGCAGCCTGGCGCGCCACCAGTAGAGCTGGCTCTCGCACAGGCCGTGGCGGCGGGCGAAGGCGGACAAAGACAGCCCGCTGCGGTGGACCGCTGCCAAGGCGGCGCGCGCTTCGTCGTCGGTCCAAGGGTCGCGGCGCGTGGATTTGCGCGGGATGAAGTCGGGGATCGGGCTGAGCTCAAGCATGGCGGACACCTCCAGCGACGGAGTGTCGGTCAGACTGGCGAAGCGGTCAGTGCGGTGGTCAGCGGGTGGTTACCAGCAATCGCCCGCCCGCCCGCGCTCGAACGCGCCAGTGGCTGGGCAATTCCGGCGCTTTCTGCTATCTTCTCGGCCCCTGTTGCTTGGAGACCCGCATGTCTGACCCCGCTTTGCCGACTCTGGATTCCCCCCTCTTCAACCGCAAGAATCTTGGCCTGGGCATCGGTATCCTCGGCGCGCTGTGGCTGACGGCCGCGATGACCGGGTCGAAGATCGTGCTCGGCATCATGGCTGTGGTCACGATTGCGGCGCTCGGCGGGATGATTTGGCTCTACCGTCTCGTCACGAAGCAGCGCGCGATGGTGTCGCTCCTTCAGTCCGCGCAGAGTTCGCCCGAGGCGCGTCTCGCCGCGCTGGCGCAGCTGCAGGGCGACGACAAGGACGTCCTCCGAATGGTTGCCCGCGCGCAGTTGGAGGCGCAGGACGACCCGAAGAAGGCGATTGCCACGCTGGAGGCGCTCGATCTGGCAAAAGTGCCGTCGAGTTCCCAAGATGACGTCCGCGTGTTGCGCGCGCAGCTGTATCTGGCGACTGGGCGTCTGCGCGAAGCGGCGAACATGGCGGATGGCATCAATCTCGGCGCGGCGCCGAATGCGCAGGCCAAGGCGATGGTGAGCGCGATTGTCGGTGAAGCCTGGGCGCGCACGGGTAAGGCGGATCGGGCGCTCATCATCCTCGACGAGATCAAGTTGGATGACGCGGACTTGGGGCAAGCCGGGATCCTCGCGCGGATGGCCAGGGTTTTTGCTGCGTTTCACGCCGGCAAGAAGGATCGCGCGCGCAAGGAACTGGAAGGGCTGATGAAGCTCGACGTGAACTACCTCGGGCGGTTCGTCATGCCCGGCGGTGCGGTGCATCTGGAGCTGCAGCAGCTCGCGAAGCAAGTCGCGATGAATCACCCCGACGTGCGCAAGCAGCAGCGTCAGGCGCAGCGCGGGACTTTTGGTCGTGCGCGCTGATTGCCGCCGCGGCCGTTGCTAGGCCTTGGTCAGCGGCACGCCGATGCTGACGCAGGCGCCGCCTTCGGGGCGATTGCCGGCTTGGACGGTGCCCTTGTGGGCGAGCGCGATGCGGCGAACCAGCGTGAGCCCAAGGCCCAGGCCGCCGTGGCTCGCCGTTCCGCGCTGAAACGGTTCAAACGCGCTCTGCGCTTTGCCCGGTTCGAATCCAGGGCCATTGTCAAGCGCATCAAAATACAGCAGTTCGCCGTCCTGGCGCAGCCGCAATTCCACGATGTTGCCACCGTGGCGCCGGGCATTGTCGAGAAGGTTGGCCAGCGCTTGCGCCAACAGCGCCGGATCGCCGTGCACCTGGGTCGTCTCCGCCTCCACGTGCAGGCGCGCCACGTCCACCCCAGCGCGCTCAAGCACGCGCACCGCCAGCGGCACAGCGTCCAGGCGCTGCGGCGCGAGCGCGGTGAAGTCGAGTCGCGCCGATGCCAGCAGTTGGCCGACCATGCGCTCCAGTTCCGCGAGTTCGCCTTCCAGTTCGTCCAGCGGTTTTTGGCCATCCGGTTGGTCGCGCGCCATCTCGATCAGCAGCTTGGCGTGGCCCAGCGGCGTGCGGAGCTCGTGGGAAACCGCGGCCAGCAGCTCCTTCTGGTCGTGCAATTGTCTCTCGATGCGCACCGCCATGTCGTTGATCGACTGTGCGAGGGAGTCCAGTTCGTCGACGCCGTGATGCCGGGACGATAGCGCCGCGCGGCTCGAAAGCTTGCCGTGGCCGAGGTCGTCCGCGACTTTGGCCAGCTCCTGCAGCGGCTTGGAAAGCTGCCGCGCCACCCGCCCCGAGGCCGCCCACATCGCGATGAGCGCGATGACAAGCAGGATGCCCGCCCGGGTCAGTGGTCGCGCCGGGCCATGCTCCGGACCATTGCCGTTCGGACCGCGTGGCGGGCACAGCGCCAGTTCGCCGAGCTTCGCGCCGTTCGCGCCGATGACCGGCACTTGGGCAAATTGGTGCGCACACTCGCCGCCGAATGTCTCGAGCGTCTTGCCCGTGGGATCGCGGAGCTGCACGCCGAACATGAGACGCTCGCCCACGTCCTTGAGGATCGCCGACCGCCCGGCAGGGTTGTTCCACTGTTCCGCCACACGCGCCGCGGCGAATTGCTCGATCGGATGCTGGTGGTGCTCGTGCCGGCTCAGCAGGCCGATCAGCGCGCCGAGGCCGATGCCAACGGCGACGCTGAGGACAATCGCTGCCGCAAACCACTTGAACAGACGTCGGCGCAGCGGTCGGGAGCGATGCGTGTTCATGCCGCCCCACCCTCGCGTGCGAGGACGTAGCCGACGCCGCGCACCGTCTTGATCCAGCGTGGGTTCTTGGGATCGTCGCCGAGTTTTTGGCGCACGTGGGAGATGTGCACGTCCACGGTCCGCTCACCCACGGAGACGTCGCCGCGCCCCGCCTCATCCAGGAGCGCCTCGCGCGGCACCACCCGGCCAGCGCGGCGCATGAGCGCGTGCAGGAGGTCAAACTCGATGCCGGTCAGGTCGATGTCAACACCATCCACAGCGACGCGCCGCGCGCCGGAATCCAGGGCGATGGGGCCGATTGTCAGCACTTCAGCCGTCACGCCTGGCCGAGCGCGCCGCAGCACGGCACGGACGCGCGCCAGCAACTCACGCGCGGAGAACGGCTTGGCCACGTAGTCGTCCGCGCCCAGTTCCAGACCCACCACGCGATCCGCCTCGTCCCCGCGCGCCGTCAGCATGATGACCGGCACCGTCGACCGCGCGCGAATCCGCCGCACAACCTCCAAGCCATCCATCCCGGGCATCATCACGTCCAGCAGGACGGCATCCACGGTCTGCTGCTCCAGCGCGGCCAGCCCGTGCGGTCCGTCCGCTGCCCACACAAGATGGACATCGTGCGGCTTCAGCGCCGCGGTCAGGAGTTCAAAGAGGCGATCGTCGTCGTCAATCAGCAACAGGCGCAAAGACATGGAACCTCCGGTTCGCTACAGGATCCCAGCGTAGGGCCGCCGTGTCAAAGCACCCTGTTGCCCGTGCAAAGTCGTGCAAAGGTGGCGCGGCGCGGCCTACAGCGGTTGGCCATCGGCGTTCAGCCGCGTCACCGCGACGCCGGCCAGCGGGCCGCCTGGTTGGGTCAGTTCCAGCAGTTGCGGCAACACCTTTGCCGCATCGCCAACAACGAGCACGCTCGCCTCACCCGGCATGATGTGCGCTTTCGCCGCGGCGCGCACCTGCTCCAGCGTCGTGGCCTGCCAGCGCGTCGCCATCTTGACATCGTCATCCAGCGGCAGCCCCAGATAGCGCAGTCCTTGCAGGCCGTTGAGAATCGCGCTCGACGTGGCCCAGCGCGCCGGCAGACCGCCAACAAAGCCATCGCGCTCGCGGTTCAGCTCATCGGACGTGGCCAATTCATCGCGCATCCGCGCCATCTCCTTGAAGATCTCCTGAACCGCAGGCCCCGCCGCGTCCGTGCGCACCGAGGCCGACACCAGCCACGAACTGCCGTTGCGCAGGAAATCAAAACTGCCGCGCGCACCATACGCCCAGCCGTGCTGTTCGCGCAGGTTCATGTTGATGCGACTGGAGAAACCGCCGCCGAGGATGGCCGCCATCAGCGAGATCGCGGGATACGCCGGATCCTTGCGCTGGGGCCCAAGGTGCAACACGTTCACCGACGCCTGCGCGCTGCCCGGCACATCGACAAACAGCAGTTGCCGCGGCGTGAACTGCGGCGGGGGCAGCGGCGGCAGCGCGGGGATGCGGCCCTGCCATGGGATCAACAGCGGGGTCAGCTCGGCCGTGAGCTCCGCGCGCGTGAGATCGCCCACCACGTACAGCCGCGCGCCCTTGGGCAGCAGATGGCCCCGCCAGAGCGCGCGACAGGCGTCGGTCGTCAGGCCGGTCAGCGAAGCGTCGGTCGTGAGCCGGCCCAGCGGATGCTGCGCGCCCCACGTCGCGAGGGGTTGCAGGCGGCTGGCCAGGCCGCCGACGTTGCTCTTCTGCTGCGAGAGGGACGCCTTGCGCTGCGCCGTCAGTCGCTCCAGGTCGCCCGCGCGCACGCCCGGATGCAGCAGCACGTCCCCCCACAGTGCGAGCGCCTGCGGGAGGTTGCGCTTCAGCACGGAGAGGGACACGCCCATCTGCTCGCGGTTGCCCCACGTCGCGACGTTCGCCGCCAAGTCGGCGAGCGCCTCGCGGTAGGCCGCGCGTTCCAGCTTCTCCGTCGACTCGCCCGCCAACGCGACGCACAGGTTCGTCTGGCCCTCGTGGCCCGGCGCGTCCAGTTGACTCCCGCCCGGCACTTCCAGATCCAGCTGCACCGTCGGCAGCGTCGTGCGCGTCACCAGCTGGACCTCGAGCCCGTTGGCCAGGGTGAACGTCTCCACGTGCGGGAGGCGCAACTGCGCCGGCGGCCCCGCGGGCGGTTGCTGGGCGCGATAGGGCGCGTCGGGAAATTCCGGGCGCGGGTCGGCGCGCAGCTGCTGTGGAAGCAGCGCTGCCAGGGCGATGAGGAGTGAGGGAAGGGTGAAGTTGCGCATTATTTGGCCCCCGTCGGCGTGGAAGGTGCTGCGAGCGGTGCCGTTCGCGGCGGCGGTGGCGCGCCCGCGGGTCCGGCGGGCAGCGAAACGACCTCCACGCGACCGGCGTCCGTCAGGATCGCCTTGGCATTCTGGAGGATGCGCGCACTGTCCGCGTCGCGGTAGCGCTGCAGGTCCAGCGCAAATCCGTCGGCCTTGCCGAGCGCCTGCGCGTACTGCTGCAGCATGTCGGCGCGGGCAATCAGACTCTCCAACCCCCAGACAAAACCCGATTCAATCGCAACAACCGCGCGCCGCAGTTCTTCCGGGCTGATGACCTCGTTGCGGACGCGGGCGATCTCCGCCAGCACGGCCTTCTCGACTTCCGCGACGTCCGCCTCAGGCCGCAAATCCACCATCACGTGAAATACGCTCGACATGCGCGCGCTCGACTGGGAAACTGAAACCGACTGCGCCCACTGTTTCTCGTGCACCAACAGCTTTTCCAGCCGTCCCGTGCCCGCGGCGCCCAGCGTGTGCGCAAGAATATCCAGCTCGGCATCCCCCATCGCGAAATGCGCGGGTGAGTGCCATGCGAAATGAATGCGCCGCAAGCGCGCAAACGGATCCTCCACAACTTGCCGAAGCGGTCCGGCGATCGGTGTCGGTTGGACCAGCACGTGCTGCGGGCGGTTCATCTTGGGAAACGCGCCGAACCACTTTTCAACCAAGCGCCGGGCAATTGCCTCATCGAAATCGCCGGCAATGCAGAGTGTTGCGTTGGATGGCGCGTACCATTTGTCAAAGAATGCTTGGACGTCTGGCAATTTCGCCGCCTCCAGATCTTCATGCCGACCAATCGTGAGGTAGCGATACGGATGGCCTTCCGCGTAAAGCAGCTGATTCAGGACAAAACGCTCCTTGCCGTAGGGCACGTTGTCGTAGCGCTGGCGCCGCTCGTTGCGCACGACTTCGCGCTGGTTGTCGAGGCTCTTTTGCGTCAAGAGATCCGGCAACCAGGCCATGCGGTCGCTCTCCAGCCACAGCGCCGTCTCCAGTTGATTGGCGGGCAGGACTTCATAGTAGTTGGTTCGATCGGTATTTGTCGTGCCATTTATGTTGGATGCGCCGGCCTTGCGCAACAGGTTGAAATGCTGGTCTTCGCCCGTGTGACGGCTGCCTTGGAACATCA
Organism: uncultured Myxococcales bacterium; assembly: GCA_903842345.1. GTDB lineage: Bacteria > Myxococcota_A > UBA9042 > UBA9042 > UBA9042 > CAIYBN01. The sequence continues at coordinate 497,612 of CAIMLR010000007.1, read as the reverse complement.
TGTGTTCAAAAAAATGAGCAAATCCAGATCGGCCCAGAACTTCGTCGCCCGACCCCACGTCGTACCAGACGTCCACCGCCACCAGCGGCGCGCTCCGGTCAACGTGGAGGATCACCCGCATGCCGTTGGGCAGGCGGTAGTCGGCCGCCCGGACCTCGGGCGCCGCCGCGTCCTTGGCGAGCGTCGCTGCGGGAGTCAGGAGAAGAACGAACATCAGGAGCAGGAGTTTGCGCATCATTTTGCCACATTGACGGCCAAGAATGCTGGCCGGGAGCGCCCAGATCCTGCCGACGGCGTGCCCGCATGGCAAGTGGCGAATGCATCGCGCGGAGGACTTGCGCCGGACGCGGAACCGGCGTATAGTGCGCGCCCGCAATCGCTGGGTTCGCCCGGCGTGTTGCCAACATAGCTCAGCTGGTAGAGCAACTGATTCGTAATCAGTAGGTCGACGGTTCAAATCCGTCTGTTGGCTCCAAGATTTTCCAATGAACTTCACTGGTTGTCGCGCAGTTCTGATTCGCGTTAGGGGCTGATTTCGTCATCCCCTAACAGCTTCCCCTAACATCCTCCTTCGACGACAGCCGCGAGTTGGTCGACAGCTGCCTTCTGTGCGCTGATGTGGCCCTTGAAGTACCGGTGCCCCATCTCACGCGTTGTGTGTCCGAGACGATCCCGGACGATTTCGTCGGCGACCCCAGCCTCGCGCAGAAGCGTGTTGGCCGTGTACCGCAGCACCTGTGGCCCGACCCGCAGCGCGATCCCCGCCTCCTGCCCGCACTCGACGAGCAGATGGTTGAGCGTCGTGACCGATCGGTGGCCACCCGTTTCGCTGGCGAACACCAGGTCACCGGGCAAACCAGACTTGGCCGCGAAGTGGGCTCCGAGCACCTGCCCCATGCCGTCGCTTAATGCGACGACGCGGGTGCGCTCGTTCTTCGTCCGGCCCACTTTGCCCAGCACGACTGACTTGGAAATGACGATGCGGCCCGCGTTGAGGTCGACGTCGCTCCAGGTCAGTGCGTACAGTTCCCCCGGGCGCATGCCCGAGAGGGCCAAGGTGTAGACCTCAGGGTACCACACCGCGTGCTTTGTACGCAAGACATTGAGAAGATTACCTAATTCCTGCGTCGTCAGTGCACCTTCGGCCTTGACCCGCCCCTTGCTCGACTTCGGCGGCTTGACGCGGAACGTCAACGACGGGGACAGCTCATGGTCGACGATGAGGTCGTTGAGCAGTCCACGCAGAACCCGCCACCAGAGTGCCAGCGTTGCGCAGGCGTACTGGTCGCCTCCCAGCGTCCGCTGCGACTCGGCCCACGCGCGCCAGTCCATGACATGCGCGCGTTTGAGTTCAGCCACCGGGATTTCGCCGAGCACCGGCAAGACGCGACTGGAAAGCACCTCAACGTTGTCTGTCACCGTCTTGGGCCGCCAGTCCGACTTCTTGCGCTTCACCCACTGCTCGCAGTAGTCGGCGACGGTAGTAGGCCGCGTCATGACGCGGACCTCCGAAGCCGTCGGAACCGACATCTGCGTCTGTACTCCCGTCGCGCGTTGCGCTTCCAACTCGACGCGCAGTCGAGCCCGCCCCGCGACCACTTCCGACTCCGGGGTCGTGGCTGGCAGCGTCCGCTCCACTGAGCGGAAGCCCGAGCCTTCCCGGATCACCACCTGGATCAGCCAGGCGCCATTCTTCTTCTTGTACACCCCGTCGTGACGGGTCTTCTTTCCACGGTTTGATGCCATCTTGGCCTCCGTGCGGTACGCGCGGCGGCTGACGGCCGGAACAAGCGGTTCCAACTGTAGCCATTGGGGCATGCCCGCTGCAAGTAGAAAGAAACAAGTCCAGGTCGATGATCCGAAAACGCAAGGAGCCACGCGGCGTTCTGCCGTGACCCAGGCCATGCGCGGCCCACGCGCGGATGGTCCGGGCCGCAACGCCGCAGTGAGCGGCCGCTTCGTCGGTGTTCAGCCACCGAGTCGGCAAAACGCCAGACATGGGTCAGCCCTCCCCGGCGAGGTGAGCACACCGCAGGCAGACGTGCGAACAGACGCGCCGTCCGCACCACCAAGCAGCCCAACGGTCAGCGCAGTCAGTCACCCCAACAGCCGGCGTCGCCGGCCAACTCACCATCGAGCGGCACCATTCGGTCCGCCAATCGGCACGGTCGGACAGGGCTCCAGTCAGTGCAACCGCCAGACGTCCAGTCGTCGGCGAGGCTGACGTGTGTAACGGCGTGTTCGCACGAAGAAAGTCGACCATCACGGCACGCTGTCTTTCGGCCGTGTGGCCGAAGGCGCGCCGGACCCATCCACGCGCGCCGGCACTTCACAGGGCCGGCGGTGGAGCACGTCCGCGCCGATGATGCGCGTGCGTCCGGCGATGCCTGCATCGCGGCATGCTGCGGCCAAGAGCTCCTCGCGACGCGCGCTGCCAGCCGTGGCAAACCACAGTTCCCGGCGCGGCGCAGCGGTCAGGATCGGCAGGTAGCGACTGGCTTTTCCGGCGATGACGCCCTGCCGCTGCGTGCCCGTGTCTCCCTCCACAAATGCCGTCATTACGTTGCCGCTGCTCAGCAGGAACTCAGCCATGGAGTCTGGCCTGACCTTCGCGCCGCCGAGCGCCGCGACGGCCGCTTCGCTGCTTCCCGAGTTCCAGGAGAGCAGACGCGGCTTCCCTACTTCCGCCAAGCCCGCAGCCCAGAGCCGTGCACTGACGAGCAGCAGATGATGCGCGACGCCGCCGAGCGGTATTGCGCCCGCCAGCCCAACACGCGGATCTTCGTCGCCCAGACGGTCCCATAGCGCGTCGAGGCCGTCGGGGCTGAGCGACACCAGCGCCGGCTCAGTGCTGCTGGTGACCGTCAGACGCAAAAAACCGGCGTCGTACAGAGCACGAATCCGACGCGTGGCGCGATCGCTTCCGGGTGGGAAGAACGCGAGTGCGATGTGCCGGACGCTGACATACCTCGCAGCCCCGACCAATTCGAGCAAATCCCAGTCTCTGTCCGTCAAAGATAGGCGCGCGCCTGCGTGACGAACCGCCCGCCGTCGACGAGACTTCGCACTGCCGTCGGCGGCGCGTTCCTCGGTGGCCCGATCTGGCTTCACGGTGCGCTCCCGTGGACGCACTTATCGTCAGATGCGGCGGCGCTGCTTGCAGTGGTGGCGTGCGCCGTCACGTGGCCCAGTGCGGCCAGCCAAGCCGCGGGATCCTTGACCGCGCTCACCCGGCCGCTCAGGACGCGCTCGATGCCCGGAGTCGCCACGTAGCCGAGGTCAAGGACTGCCAGCGCATTGCGTTCCAAGTGCTCGGCAAACGACGCACAAAGGACCGCGTCGGTCTCCGTCCACGAGCGGCCGCAGCCGACGGCGAACGCGTGCTCGGCACCGCGCTGACGACAGAGCTCGCCGAGGCCACGCATGAGTACTTCGAGGTCTTCAAGCCCTTCCGGGTCGTCTGGGGCAAGCGCGAACTGGATGCCGAATCGCAGCGTGCCTGGCAGTGCTACCGTGAGGTAGCCGAGGACCGCGCGACCGTGGTGGAGGGCTTCGCGCACGAGCCGCATCGTCGCCTCCGGATCATCATGCAGCGCAACGACGGGCGAATGAAGGTAGCCCAGGCCCGAGTGACGTAACCGGCTCGCTAAGTCGAGCGGCGTCCACTTGCCGAGGATGCGTTCCTCCGCGAGTGCGAGTTCCACGTACGCGCCGGATTCTGGTGTGGGGTTGTGGAAATCGACGTAGAAGTACCCGTCGCCGCGCGCCTCATTTGCTTCGTCCAAGTGTGGGAGCAAGCACGCGACGTGGTCAGGTGAGCCGGCAACGAAGATGTGAATCGCATCCCCGCCTGGTCGATTGGTGTGGTTTCTGACAGCTCTGTGTTTCATGGCTTCCTCTCCGGTGATGCCCAGACGGGCTGGGCAGTTGTGTTCCAGGCACGTCGCCTGAAACGGAACGCGTGATGCGCCACACGGCGCATCTCGAGGTGGGGTGCGTTTCAGGGCCGTCCGATCCGCCCTGGGTTCCGGACGCTCAGACCGCACGTCGTGCAATTCACAATGTTGGATTGGGGCTTGGGGCACTCGGGGTTTGGGCAGTTGAGGCCATAGTTGTCGCTGCGAAAGACCCATCCGCAGCCGCTGCACTCGAAAACGCCCGACGGCTCGATGATGTGGCCCGCCAAGCACCGCAGGTGGCCATCGGCGCGCGTGCGACGCGCCGCCCGCCAGTCCGAGATCAGTGTCGCAAGCGTCCACGTGCCAAAGAGAAGCCAGCACAGGAACGTGACGATCCATGTGGCGATGCTGAAGAGAACTTTGAGAGCGTTCCATGTAGTTTTCATGCGTTACCCCCATTTCGAGCGCGGCTTGCCGGAACGAGCCGGCCGGGCAGCCGTGGACTTGTGCGCGGCGAGGTAGTCGGCAAGCTGCACGCGCGGCGGAAAGCCCTCCGGTGGCGTCCAGCGACGCTTCACGGCGTCGACGTCAGCCGCATGGGCAACGCCAGCAGCCGTCCAGGCCGCAAGGTCCACCGGGAGCGAGTGCGCGCGGACGGCAGAGCCCGCGGTCAGGTACAGAAATTCCTGGTCGGCCAGGTTGGTGACAACGCCTACGAGACGACTGCGAACCGCCGACAAGGACTCCTCGACGCCCGGGCGAGATGCCGCGTCGCGGACCCACTGCTCGGCGTCCGGTGCTGACATCCGCGCGATGGACTTGATGTTCGCGTTGGTCTGGAGGCTGGAGAGAAGTTGTGGAGATCGTTCAGCAAGCAGCTTCGTGCCTTGGGTCAAAACCGTCAGACTCAAATTCTTGCTGCGTCCGAGCGTGGTCCAAAAAAGCGCCGTATTTTCCAATGCTTCCGCGAGCATGTGCCCTTCGTCGAGCACGCATGTGCAATGTGGAAACGCCGTGCTCGGACTCGGGCGCGCGAGCAAATGTGCAGAAAGCAATGAAAACAGTATGTTGCCGAAACACTCTGCGAGGCTCGGCAAGGGAGCCGGGCCGAGGTCGATCAGCGTCACTCGCCCGGCAGAAACCATGGACGAGATACTGACGCATGTGCGTGCACCCACGGCGTTCTCCAAGCCATCGTACAGCGCAAGCGCCGTTCTGAGCCGTGAGGACGTGCTCGCGGCGAGCTCACCGCCCAGATCCGCAGTGCGGAGAAATTCTGCTGCACGGCGCGAGGTTGTGAGCGCTGCCAATTCTTTGAGCATGTCCCCCTGAATGGCGTCGAGGGCCCACAGCAGCGAGCACTCGGGGATGGGACACGCCAGGCACGCCGCGAGCAGCATGTTCGTCAGGTCCATCTGACGTGCGCCCATGGACAAATGCTTCTGTCCGCCCACCCCGGTCGACACTGCTGAAATCATGGACGAAAACTGCAAGGCCACGACGCTTTCTGGAATTCCCGACAGCTCCGCCTTCGCGAAATTCAATGGAATTCCGCCGGGTTCCCCGAGCTCGTGGCGGGCAAACGGGTTGCAGTAGCCAACCAGCCCAGAGCGCAGCGCTTGCGGGTGCGTTGCACAGATGGCATCCAGAAGATGCTGGACCAAATCTCCTTTGGGATCGATCACCACGAGCGAAGCTTGCTGGGCGGGCGGCACAGACAACCACTCATAAACCATCATTCTGCAAAGATAATCAGCTTCACGGACAGATTTCCCGGATCCGCTCGCGCCCATCGCGACCTGGTGACTGGCAACGCGCGTCGAGCCGCGGGGCCGCAAAATCAGCTGGCCCGATTCGGACATGCCGTACGCGACGTCACCCGGCGCAGCCGCAGGGGGCAACGGAGGCAGCGGCCGTTTGAGACGGCGCGAAAAATCAAAGATCATGGGGCACCTCGTTCGGATTCTGAGGGTGCGGAGCGCAGGAGGACGGTAACTTCGCGCAGGATCTCATCCCCGTGCGAGTGCGAGACATGGAGCAGAGTCCAGCCTGGAAACTGCTCGTTGCGCATCGTCTTCTTGATACGCGGGGCGCTGCCGGTGTAGCGAACGGACGAGGGCACGAGCACGCCGATGGCGGGCCCCAACTGCCAGAGAATCGCCGGGGTCGAGCTCGGAACGAATCCAGGACCGAGGTCGAGCACCGTCTCTGTCTGTTCATTGACGCGCTGCGCGCGCCTGACGGGGCTCGGAGCCGATTGGTGCTTGCTCTTGTTGTTGTCGATCTTCATGAATCCTCCGTTGAATTATTGAGAACTGTTGCCTACACGCGGTCGATCCGACGCTTCGGCGAGGTGGTGGGCTGGCCGGAAAACACAGCCTTCTTCTGATGGGCGAAACGTGCGTAGCCCGCGCCCACGACGATGGCCAGAACGACGATGCCCAGGAGCCAGCCGCCCACGTCGACATCCGACAGACCAACGGCTGCAAGTAGCTCGTGAAAAACCGTCGGGAGCATCATCCACGCAATGAGGGCGATGAAGCAGCGTGCGACCCACGACTCGATCTTGCCGACGCTGCACAGCCAGCGCGTGACGAGAAACGTGAAGATAATCTGGATGATCGCCATGATCTAACCTTTGAGGGCGGTTGGGCGAGCCTGCTGCACGCACCACATTGATGCGTGCAGCAGGCTTCGCAGTGAAAAATCAGTCACTTGTGGCGATCGCTGAAGTACGAGTGAACGTCGCCGAAATCGTGGCGGAGCGGCGCAACGCGTCTTCCGCCGCCCGACGCACCGCGGGAGCAATGTCGGCCTGGCCTGGCGCAGGCAAAAGGGGTGTGCCGCTGACCGCCAAACGTCCGTCCGTTGCCCGGAGCCTGAAATCGTGTAGCCGCATCCCGGCGGGCACAATTTCCGCAACGACGAAGTTGTCGCCTCGGGAAAGCGGGGTCTGCAACTCGGTCAACACATCGCGCGCAAGGCTTTGCGGGTCACGCCAATCGTCGGCATAGGGCAACACCACGAGCGGAACCGACGCCTGCCCCGCGCGGCTGAGCTCCAGCGGCGCAGATTCGAGTTCCACGTCCGCAATCACGCGTGGCAGGTTCTGGGTGAAATGCTCTGCGAAACGTTCCCTGAGCTTGGGCTCTGCTGTCCGTGTCTGCGAAGTGGACTGATCCCCGAAGAGTGCCGACGAGCCTGAGCGGCGCGTGACGACTTCGAGCGCGGTCAAGAACCCGACGACGCGTTCCAACGCGTGCGTATCCTCAGGGCGGAGCACGACCAGGAGGCCAAAAAGCGGCCCATCCTGTGAGAACGCGAGATACGCGAGTGAGGGCACCTGCGCCTTGGAAGCGGCCACAATGGCGGTGCGCTGCGTACCCGGACGATCCGTGTGCGCGACGATAGCCTTCGCGTCCACAAAGTCCGCAGCGCGCCAGTCCTCCACTTTGGCCTCGGCCCAGCGAGCGTCCAGCCCGTCCTCGCTGGCGCGCTCGGCAAGCAGGCGCGCGCGATTGGGAATTGGGTCGACGTACATGGGTTTGAGCTCATACGCTGCCGATTCGCGGTTGAAACGCGCCGCGGCGGGAAGTGCGAGCGCCGCCCCTCGATGAGCGCCGAACATCGGCAGCGGCACCAAGGTGCGGGACTTGGGTTTGGAAGAGATGGTCATGGTGATTCTCCTGTAGTTGTTGTGGGTTGACTTACGCGTCGTCCGATTGAGACGCGCCCTGGCGGCGGTACGCTTGTTCGTACAGCGCGCCGAGGCGTTCCGCGCGGGCATCCCAGGTGGCGCGCGCCTGGTACGCGCGGTCGAGGTACTTCTCTGCCGACTTGACGCCCGAAGTTGCAACGCGAATCTGACGCTTGGAGTCGGCGTAGCGAGTGCGCACGCCACGGGACGAAACCCACTGCGGCAGCAGCACCTTTGCGACCGCGGCGGGAGCCAATGTCGCAGCCGCCATGAGGATCGCCGCCGGCCAATCGCTGGAAGACGACGAGTCCTCGTGGTTGGACAAGACATCCAGCCGCATGGCCGCGCACGCACCGACGACGAGCACATAGAGACCGAGCGCGAGGAAGCCGAAACGCCGATACCGGCTGCTCGAACCCGATGTGCCCGTGGATTGCATGGAATTAGCCGCGAACCAACTCGCGCTGAAGACTGCAAATGTGACGGCCAGGCTGAGCAGGACGTGCGAGAAAATGTCCAATTCCATCGCCTGCAGCAGGTCGAACGCGCCTGCGAATTCGATGGCAAAGCTCAGTAGTACTGCTGGGCCCAGCGCCCAATGCAAGGGCGACAACTCGGCGCCGGCGAGGCGCTGATCTGCCTGGTAGTCTTCGATCCGCGAACGCTCGGCGATGGCGTCGTTGGCGCGGCCTGCACGGGGATTTGCCGGGTCGTCGGCGTTCGGGCGCTGACCGAGCTTCGCGAGGATGTACAGGCGTTTGCCTTCTTCGAGCGGAACGTCTGACGCCCAGTCCTGAGCGGCAGCAAACATCGCGGGAAAATTCGGAATCATAGGAACCTCCAAGGTGCCGCGGCGCGGCGGGTCAAAAATCAGGGCGACGCCAACTCTGGCGTGCCCTGGTGGAACGTGATCGCGCTGGCGTTTGCAGCGGTCACGACGGCCTGCTGCCAGGCCTCGTCTTGTGTGCGACTCTTCTTGCCGGTCACGATGCAGCCCCTCCGGCTCGATTTCTCGCGGGTTACGAACGCAAAGGAGACCGAAACGCCCCGCAGGGAACCTGGTGGCAGAGGGCCGGCAGTGGTCAGGGCGCGGAACTTCTTCGGATCTGCAGCCTTGCAGTCCATATCGCCGTTGCGGGCATTGACCTCGCGGCCCGTACTGACGAGAACGATGTCGCGGACGGTTCCAGGCTTGCCTTTCAGCGCGACGGCGCCAATGGCTTCAGCGAGCATCTGGTCATAGCCGTGGTCACCCTGCAGGCGCGGCGCGGCGAGCGCCGTCATCCGGGCGACTTCGCCCGCGATCCAGGCGTCGCGCTGACGGGCTTTCACGCTGTCATTGCCGCGCTTCGGGATCTGCCAGACACCTGACGCCGCGACTTCCGCGGCGGGGTTTTCCGGCGTTGAGACCCACAGGCGAACTTTGGCGCTGCGCTGCGCACCGGCCTGCAGAGCATCGGTCAACACGATGCTGAGATGCGACTCGCTGCACGTGGTGTCGCGGCTGGCGACGCAGATGACCTCAATGGGCTCGGCGGCAACGACGGGCTCAGGCGCAGCAAGTTCCGTCGCCGCGCGGGTGACGCGGTCACAACCGGTGGTGCTGATGAGCGCAGTGAAGACAAGCAGGCGCAGCTTCATTGGGCAACCTCGGTGTTCGTCGGGAGGCGATCGCTTGTCACCCACGGCTTCGCCCAAATGTCCAACGGCAAAAACACGCCTGTGTCCATGTAGTTGGAGAAGTGAACGCACCATTCGCGGGCGAGCGACAGAACTTCAACTAGGTCAAGCTCAGTGTCTTGCAGACGTTCCGTCTCACGGGTGCCCGTGAGGTGCAAGTGACCCGATGCCGAAATCAGGGTCTCGCCCCACGATGTATCGGCCGTGATGTCACCGTCCGCCGAATGCGGGTTGGCTACAAGCTTCGCCTTGGCTTTTGCACCATCGACCCTGGCATCGATCTGGATGACGTAGACGCGTTGTTCAGCGTCACGCTGCGTGACCTCCAGGACGATGCGCTCCGACGTCACTGAGACAATTCGAGCGATGGGCAACCGGGTCACAGCGTCAAGAAGGAGTCGGCACATGGTCTCTGTCCTCGGCAGCAAGTTGGTGCTGCTTCGGACATGGTCAGAGGCGTGCAAGATCCCAACAATCACCGTGACAAGTTGCTGGTTTTGTTGGAGTTGCGACCCCGAGATTGCGGCACGCGGCAATGGACGCAGTTGCGGGACACCGACCTATCTACGCGAACCTATTGACAATTTCAGACTTTCTGTCATACTGTTTGGTTGGGCCAAAAAAAACTTCCCGGTTCAACACAAGGAAGTTCATGAAATCCGAACGAAGGGTCATCTCGAACTACGTCTCCCAGGACCGGATTGATGTTTTGTCCTTCTTTTTCAGGAAGGTACTCACCTGTCGGCGACACCGAAAGGCCTACGAGCGGCTGCTCCTCCTGTACATGATCGAAAACTGCCAACGCCACGACGTGCTCCGGCTACTGACTGATACTGAAAGAGAAAAGCTCAACAGGCTGCGTGATCGACATGACCCGCAGCAGTTCTGCCTCAAGTGCGGTGCGTTCATGCATTTCAGCGGCGCCCTCGGCTTCGTAGCGGACTTGGTGCAGCCAAACCAGGTGCTGTCACGGCGGCGCATTCGCCTGGCGGTGGCGCATACGGCGGCAAAAAAGTAAACTCGGGCCACAGGTTCAAACACCGGAATCTGTGGCCTTTTCTAATCAAACGACTTCTTGGCATCCATGAAACCGCCGATTGACAACTGGACGCGGGAACGGGCGCGGGAAGCGCTCCGTGAGGAATTTCGCAGAGTAGTTGACGCGTCGCCCGACAACGCGCTCCTGGACGAAGCGACGGCCATGGCTCTCTCGCTCCTGTCGCTGGAGAGTCGACGCCACTGGCGACCGGACGCGGCGACGTTGGATCTTGTAGTCCGCACGGTAACTCGCGCATGGCGACGGTCTGGAGACAATCCGCCCGCGACCATGGCCGTCGCATTGGCCGATTCGCGAAGAATCACACAACCGCCACGGTTCGAGAACGAAGCCGGCACAGAGTCCAATGAAATCATGAAGGTTCGACAAACACTGCTCGCGGATGCTATCGGCTGTGACGTTTCGGCGATCCCGCGGCTGAGCATCTGGCTCGACGCTCAGCCGGAGCCGCGCTATGGCGATCCGGGGACCGAGCAAGCGGAGTTGCACAACCCGCTCCTCGGCGGGACACGTCGACATACGTGGGGATTCACCAAGACGGTGTTTCGCCTCTGGCTTGCAGGCGTGAAGGTGGAGGAGATTGGCGGGCGCGCCGTGGCTGAGATGCAGCTGCGTCCCGGTCCACTCACGCAAAAGATCCCAGATCCCGCGACAACGACCAAACACATCGGGTGGATGGTTGCGTTCCTGACGTCTGGCGGGGCCATCCTACTGGCTGTCCTCACGTGGCCATTCCGACGCCTGCGAAGCTGGACCGCGAAGACTTGGTACGGCGTTGGTTTTGGCACAATCTGTGTTGTCGCGATCATCGTCGCACTACTTTTCGAATTTCATCGACTTCACGTTGAACGGCCCGACAGCCCCAACAGCGCGATCTTTTCGTCGGCGGCGTTGCGGCCGGATGTGTTTGCGACGGTGTTCCCTCCGCCTCCGCCAGGACTGCGCCTGACGGAGCGGCTCTACCAGACAACGTTCGATCCGGACAGCGGGTGCCTTGCCGCCGCTTCACGAATCGACGGCCGCGAAGACGGCAACTTGCGAGGCCTAGTTCGGGCGCTGGAATACGGTTGCATGACGTCGTTCTGGCAGTCTCCGACGCGAAGCACCCAGCTGATTACCCAGCCGTCCCGCGTCGGCGAAATCGAGTTCAACTGCGGTACCGGCTGGACGACTTACCCGGCCGCGCCAGAATATTTTCGCGTCGTGATTGCCGGCTCGACGGGCGCCCTGCCCGATAACGTCAATGAGCTCATGGACGCGGCGATCAAAAACACTGCGGTAGACACGGACTTCGACGGACTTCCGGATTTTGCCGAGAACGGATTCGGCGCCAAAGTCGGTGTCCGTGACAGCGATGGCGACGGACTGCTGGATGGCATCGAAGTTGGCTACTTTCACTCGATGCCAGGTAGGCCAGACACCGATAGCGATGGCCTCGCCGATGGTACTGAAGCGGCGACAGGACACGCACTGCTTTGGCCTGACAACTTTGAGCAGATTTCTCAGAACGAGACGACGATGTGCAGGGACTACCTCGCTGTTTACCGGTGGACATACGTGAGCCATGTTGCGCATGAGGAACGGACGCGGCTCTCCCCGCTCACCGATGAGCCGCCCTGCGTTCGCGCAGACGCTATGCCCGGTACCGCCACAAGGGGCGAAGTCCAGTTCTTCACTCGTCGGATGAGCGCCCCCGGACTCGTGGAAGTGTTCGTCGACCGAGATGAAGTCTTTGATTACCGCGGCGACCCGCTGAACGATCCCAGCCATCCGTGTGCGGAGCCGATCGGTTTCATTCCAGTCGAGAAGTCGGCAGCTTGGTCGCAGCTTCCGCTGCCCGTCACTGCGTTTCGCGACCCCAGCGCGCGGATGGAACTAGTGAGAGCGCGCGATCATTTTGGCGTGCCTCGGACCGAGATGGTCGAAGGAGCGGTGCACCTTGGTGATGATGCACGTTTCGTCTTTGCTCCGTCGTGCCCTCCGGTCATCCGTTGATGAAGCCGACGGTCTGACGCGAGAAACAGGGCAAAAAACTGTCGCTCAGCAGGGCGCTCGATCGGTCGACCGTCCGCCGTCGGTACGCCCCCAACCGCAGAGGGTCGTCCTGACACCCGCGACAATTACACGTCGCAGAGGCGCTTGGTACTTGACGCGCGGGTGTCGCCCCAGATTTCAACTTGAGGCCCTTGCTGTCGCACGTTTCAGAAGTCAACGCGATCTCGGTCGCGCGCACGTCCCGCGGGATGACCAACCTCAGAGCGCCTTCGGCGGTGTCAACAATACTCGAAAACTGATCCACCCCCAGGTCAAAATACGCTGCGACGGCGTCGGCGCGCACGCGACGCAGTGGGTGGACCCGTGCATTTGGTTTTCTAATCGTGACAAGCGAGAATCCTGCTCGATTGGCTCATGTACCATCCGTTCTCGCACTGCCACGAGCCACCCGCGTTCAGGTTGCCTACCGCGGAGTAGCCATAGTGGCTGGCCGAGTACATCACGGTGCACGGGTCGCTCGCCCAGAAAAATTCCTGGAGGCCTTCGACGTCCATGCTGCTCTTTGCAGGCGCCCAGGTCAGCATCTGGGACTTGGAGCACAGGTTCCAGCCGCCTGACAGCACGATGCCGTCCACTCCTTCAAGGGTCACCTGCCCGGTGCACACCACGATGTGGTCGGCCGTCAGCGTCAACGCTGTGCCGCCATGCTTTAGGCACGGGTCGCACTTGAACGGCACTCCGGCGCACTTCCCCGTGGCGCACGCGTCGTTCTGGGTGCAGTCATCGCCGTCGTCGCACGTGAGTGTATTGTCGGTGTGCGTGCACCCGGTCGCAAGGTCGCACGCGTCGTTGGTGCAGACGTTCTTGTCGTCGCAGTCGAGCTTCGTGCCGGCGGTGCACACCGTGTTGCTGCACGAATCGTTGGCGGTGCAGTCGCTGCCATCGGCATCGCATGGACCGCTGTTCGGGTCGTGGATGCAGCCGGTCGGCGCGAGGCACTGATCGGTCGTGCAGACGTTTCCATCGTCGCAGTCCAGTGTCGGACCAGGGGTGCAGATCCCGGACTTACAGAAATCCTGGTCGGTGCAGAGGCTCCCGTCGGCGTTGCACCCGTTGCCGTCCGGAACCGGAGCAAACACACAGAGGCCAGTCGAAACGCCACACGAGTCGGCCGTGCAGGGATTGCCATCGTTGCACACCTTGGCCGTTCCGGCGGTGCAGACGCCAGATACGCACAGGTCGATTGTGCAGGCGTTGTCGTCGGCGTTGCACGTGCCCGTGATGGGGCTGTTCTTGCACCCGGTCGCGACATTGCACAGGTCCGCAGTGCACGGATTGCCGTCGTCGCAGTTGGCTTTTGCGCCCGGCGTGCAAACGCCGGAGACACAGGCGTCGGCAACTGTGCACAGAGATCCGTCAGCGTCGCAGGACGTCCCGTCGAACGGGCCAGGGTCATTCGCGCACGCACCCGTCGCCACCTTGCACGAGTCTTTGGTGCAAACCGATGCGTCGTTGCAGTTTTTCGTCTTGCCGGGCACGCAGATCCCGGCAGCGCAATTGTCGTTCACGGTGCATAGGTTGCCGTCGTTACACGGTCCAGGCACCGGCAGGTGCGTGCAGCCTGACTTCGGGTTGCAGACATCGCCCGTGCACGGGTTCTTGTCGTCGCAGTCCAGCTTTTGACCCGTGCACACTCCTGCAGCGCAGGCATCTGCTTGGCTGCATGCGTCGCCGTCATCGCAGCCGGTTCCCTCTGGCTTATTGACGAGCACGCACGAGCCGCTTGCGACACTGCACGCAGCGTTCACGCAGGGCTCGGCGGTCGGACAGGGCTTCGGTGCTCCCGGAGCGCACATGCCGCCTTTGCAGGTGTCACCAACCGTGCAGGGATTGTTGTCGACGCACGGTCCTGTACACGTCGCGCCGCCGCACGTATCCGTGCACGAACTCGGCAAACACGTCGGAACGCAGACGTCCAGTTTCTGTTCGACGTCGTTTTCGGCATCGGACGTGGCGTCGTTCGCGTCCGCCGGCTGGGAGATTTCGGCAGTTGCGGAGTCGCCCACTTCCGCATCGGAGAGCAGCGGCGCTGTGCACACGCCGCCGGCGCACGCCAGGTTCGCGGCGCAATCCAGGGCGGTGCTGCAGGGCTCCCCGTACGCAGCCAATGCCGTACCGGCGGGCACAGCACCGGATGAGCACGACGAGCAGAAGAACACAGCGGTCAACAGCAGATGTGTGGGGTGGAGCGACATGGTGGCCTCGGTGCCATTGTGGATAAGTTCCCTTGCGTGAATCCGATGTTTCCCGCAACATGGAGTAGAAGAGCATTGCGTTTCGCGTGTACTCTTCAGACTCTATGACGTCTTCTTCTGACACACCGCTTCAAGACCTGCAGACCGAGTTCGCCGGGCATCTTCGACGTGTCCGGCTGCGCTCGCCTCGCACCGTCGAAAAATACGTGCGTATCATCCACAACCTCGATGTACGCGTCGGTGGCGAAGCCGCGCTCATCGGCGTTGACACGCCGACCTTGAAGGCGTTCTTGGGGTCTGGCACCGACAGCCACATTGGAATCGCGCGCGCACGCTGGAATGTGCGGCTGAGCGCTGTGCGTGCGTTCTGCGCCTTTCTGCAGGACACCGGACGACGCACGGACAACCCGGCGCAGCCCATAGCTCGTCAACGGGTTCCGTACACGGAACCTGACGCCTTGAACTTGTCCGAGATGGTGGCGCTTGTGGAAGCGGCAGAGCGTCATTCCCCGCCGATCTACCGCACGCGCAATGTCGCAATCCTCAACGTATTCTTTCACTGCGCGCTGCGCGTCTCCGAGGTCGCGAATCTGGACGTTCGCCAAGCAGACCTCGCGGCGCGCGTGTTTCGGTCCGTGCGGCGCAAGGGGAGCAGGACGTTTGGGGCCGTGTTCAACGACGTCGTCGCCGAGAGCCTTGAGGCGTACCTGGCGAATCGTCACCGGCTGCATGGAGCAGACAATGAGCAGGCGCTCTGGCTGTCGGATCGCGGCACGCGCTTGTCGGTCCGCATGATCCAGGCGTTCGTCAGCAGGTACGCGGTGCTTGCGGGCATCGAACGACGTGTGAGCCCACATGCGCTGAGGCATTCCAGCGCGACGCAGCTGTCCACGCTCGGCGTCCCCATCCGGGTTATCCAAGAGATTTGCGGGCACGCGAGCGTGGCGACCACCGAGCGGTACATCCACGTGGCAGGCGTCGAGCGAATTTCCGCGACAGAAAAGCTCGGCCAGGCGTTCGCGGCGGAACGCCAGTCCCGCGCCCAAGCGACCGGCCCGCCGGGTTGAGAATCAGCGCACTTCATCGGATACGTGCAGAATCACTGAGGACTGTGACCCGCAACGAGCAGAGTAGTTCCGCCCACCGACCGGGGTTGCGCTGTAACCACTTATTTTGAAAATCATTTCCATGAACAACCCTCCTTCTTGGTCTCCTTCCCAACTCGACTACCTGCTTGCCATGCCGATTGGCATGTCGCCCGGTGGCGGTCAGTGGTTTCGTGGGTGTCGCGCGCCACTGGCAGCGAACGTCGATACCAAGCGGCTGACCGGGTACGAAATCAACGGCGCCGCGATCTGCGACTTGGGGCGTCCTGACGATGCAGAATTGCGCTTGCGCTGCGCGATCTATCTGGCCAAGAGCGTCTGGACGCCCCACACCTGCACGCGTGCGCGAAAGCTTGCAGATGCCGTCGCTGAGGCTTTTGCGCGGGGCGATGTTGCGCGCGTGACGGTCGACGACGTCAACGCGCTGGACTTGGGACGCCTCGCGTCGTCCTTGAAGTTTGATGCCGTCCTCGCGTTGGGTGAGGGCGACGCGGACCGACCGACGGTACTGTACCTGTCGACGATGACCTTGGCGCGCCGGCGGCAAAGTACGACAATCGGGGGCGCTGCACCGTGGAACACGTGAATCCGGTAACCGCCAAAGCCGGCAACTGGTCGGTCGGCTGGACCGATGCCGCAGCCGTGCGGTGACCCTACGGTTGCGCGTGCAATCAGAGAAGGGCGAACAGTCGGCGGTCGGTGCATTTCGAGCCGTGCGAACCGGCGCCGGACAGCGGCTCTGGATCGCGATGTGCGACTCGCGGGCCCGGATTCGCCAAACCGACGGCCCGATGATTGCGTCATAGGCTCGCGCTTGACACCAGGACTCTGGAGACGGACGCTACGTCGCGCGTGCACCCGAGCAAGCACGGGTCGGTCCACGATGGACGTTGTTTAACATTGCCAGCGGCAAAATCTAACATGCCCATTGCCAAGTCATCGACGCAGTTCGCCTTCCTCGCGGATACCCGACTCAGAGAGGCGGGAGCACTTGTCGCCAAACGTCATTGGCTCGGGGCGCTCTACCTCGCGGGGTACGCGGTGGAATGTAGCCTGAAAGCGAAGATCGCAAAGAACAGCCGCGATGCACTCCCGGATAGCTGCAAGACGCATGATCTGGTTGCGCTTCGAAAAGTGCTTGCGCCGACCTTAACGGACGAACAGTACGTGACGCTCCGAGCCGTTCCCGAATGGTCACACCTGTTGCGTTATGAATGTCGAGCTCCAAGCGCGCGAACGGTCACCGACTTCATCAATCAGTCCAAGGAGGCGATCAGATGTCTACAGACATAAGCCTGGCAGAGGCCGAGATTCGCCGCGAGCTCAAGGCAATTCAGCTGACCGTTTCGCGGCTCTCCGTGAATAGCCTAGATGCGCGTTCCGAGACGCTGTCAGTCGAGATAGTCGCCGAAGAGTTCGAGGGGCAGACCTATCTTGATCGTGAAATGCGAGTCAGACCGGCTGTTTCTCGAGGGCTCGCCCGCGCGGGACTGCCTCGGGCGGAGTACCTCATTCACGCGTTGGCCCCGATCGAGGAGATGGAAGCAGATCCTGCACGCGTTGGGAACGGTGAAGCCGATGTGGAGGACGGGACAGAGGATATCTCAATTCGAAAACGGTGGCGCAATCTGTGCACTTCTGTTCGAGAAGCGCTGATTGGCGATGGGTACGGAATCGAGCCGATCGCCGACGACATCTTTCTCGCGTCGCGTGGGCAGTTGGCGGCCCAGACGATTCTAGTCGTCACCGCGAAGAACCCGAGTTCGTCAACGGTCGACTTGGACCTCCGGCGCGCCGCAGAGCGCAGTTGGTCGGCGCGTCACCCAACGGCCTGTTACTACTTGACAGCTCGAAAACTGGAGGCGGCGTTCTCAAACCAAGCAAAGCCGCACTGGGTCACAGTATCGACGGCGGTGGAGTTTTTGCACTTACTAAACCGGTCCGATGAGTTGTCACGCTCGCTTGTGAGCTATCTACGTTCGTACCGGGGGCAATCCGTTTCTGCAACAACCCCGACCATCGACCCAACGATCCGAGTTGACGGACGATTGCATGGCGAGACTTACTACCAATACGCAGAAGGCTGGCTGAGCAACACAGACCGCTCAGAGTTTCAGATTTTGATGGCCCCCGCCGGGCATGGCAAGACCACTATCTGCACCGATCTGGCTCTCAAACTCGCGGAGAAATTTGCTCTAAATAAAACCGGGCCCTTACCGCTCTTTGTCCCGTTCGAAGCGGTTCGGCGAACAGTGGACTTTGAGGCCCTGCTCTTGAAGCAACTGAACACGCTGCGTTTTGGAAGCTACTCAGCATTCCGCGAACTGCTCAAGGCCGGAGAAGCTGTCCTAATCGTGGACGGATTTGACGAACTCGCCGATGATGCCGGCTTAGAGGTTGCGGAATCGCAGGTTCGATCGATGCGTGGCCTCGTGGGGGGCATGTCAAAGGTGATTCTCGCCGGACGCTCCCTGTTCACCGAGCACGTCTTCGGAACAAATGTCGAGGCGATTTCAGCAAGAATTCATAACCTTCTCGGCAACACAGAATCGGTCGTGGTTGATATTCAGAGATTTGATCGAGATCAAATCAAACGATACATCAGGGAACGAATCGATCTGTTGCCCAAATTGAAGAGCAACATCACGTCTGGGATTCTCGGTGATCAGGACACGGTAGATCTCTTCGGAAATCCATTGCTCCTGCGCCTGTACTGCGACACGTTCTCTGGCGATGATGCAGATGTTCAATCAGCGCTTAGAGCCGATTTCTCGGAAGGCACGTCAAGTCTGAACCAATTAATCGTGCGTGTTTGCGAACGCGAAGAGCACCGTCAGAATCTTGGAATCGGGTCGGAAAACCAGTTGGGCTTCTTGGGCGAGTTAGCTATCGACATGTACCGGCGCAATACTCCCCATTTGCCCGCCGCGGACATCCGAATTGCTGGAGAACTCCATGTGGCGCCTCGGACACCGCTTCGAGACACCGTTATTGGACGCCTGATGTCCCATGCACTGCTTTCCTCTTCGCGTGGGAATGTGAGCTTTGTTCACCCGCTCGTCCGCGACGCGATCATGACGCAAGTGCTAGTCTCTCCGCAGTTTTTGGGAGCAACGCCGACCAAGCAATTTGAGGATCTGTTGGCCATTCGTGACCTGCCGGAAAACGTGGTTACCGGTCTCGCTCGACAGGAATCGAGCGTGCGCTCGATTCTTGCGATGCCCGGTTGGCTCTGGAATCCGCGAGTTGCGCCGGCAAATACCCGAAGGAACCTCGCTCGGGTGGCATTTCGCACTGTAGACCCTCGGACGGGTGTCTGGCTTCGGGACGAATGGATTTCGGCACCCGAACTATCCGGGCTGGACCTTTCGCAACTCGTTCTCGAGGGGCTGGAGTTTCGCAAGCTTAAGTTTGATTCATGTAATTTGAATGGCGCGCTATTCATTGATTGCCAATTCGAGGATGTTGGATTCTGGAATTGTGCTATGCATTCGACCAGATTCATCGATTGTTCGGCGTTTGGGGGACTCGCTGTTAATGCCAGCGAATTTGTCGACGTCTCCGTTGTTTCAGACGACACCTCAGCGACCGTGCAGGACAGCACTCAGTTGGCCGAAGAAATCAAGAAGGGCACCGGAGCTCCCACCAGCCGCACAGCTTCGACCGCTGCGCTTGCGCGTGCCGAGGTGCTTTTCAGTGCAGTGCTCTATAAGATGTTCAAACCAGGCCCGCCTCAGAGGTTCGTCGAGACGACCGAGGAACAGATGAAGCGCGTTGCCGGACCCAGCCGAGGCGAGAGGAAGGCGATCGATCTAATCGTGAATTCGATCGTGTCTCGAATCTGTCGCGTCCGAATGAGCGGAGATTCAAAGGAAAAACTTGAAATCGACATTCGATGGAAACGTTCAACGTTCCTGCTTCTGATGGCTGACCGACGAACGCCAGAGATCGCTCAAATTATGGCGGAATCTTGCCGAAGGGCCGCAAAACACTTGGGATAAGAATTGGCGCGCGCTCTTGCGGAGGGCGTGAACGTTGAACTTGCTGACGGTTTTGCAACTTGCTCTTCGCAGATTACGACCTGCGAATCGTTCAGTCGGACACGATTTGCACCTTGACGCCGATCAATTTCCTTGCGATACCTTTGACTGCCCGCCCCCAAGCGGCTCCAAGCGCGCCCCCAAGCGTGTCCAGCAACCCACAACCCAGACGGAAGATACCATGCCGAAGACGAAGGGCACTGCCGCGGAATTTATCCTGAAGTTACTGCGAGCCCACCCAGACTACGAGATGCAGGTCAACGACATCTACGAAGAAGGCGACCGAAAGTGGACCAAGGCCAACATCAGCAACGCGCTGACGCGCCTGCTCGAGAAAGGCCTCATCACGCGGGTCACGGACGAGAACAAATTCGCGTGGTGGTCCATCGCCAGCTGAGCTCGGAAACCGCCGGGCGCTCAGGTTTCAACGTTGGCGCCCCTTGGGTCTCGCGCGTGCGCCAACTGACATGCCGAACTGAAATCGTTGACGGGCTGCCGGGTCAGGAGCGCGACGTCAATCTCGCCGGACGTCGCCCTGTCGGTCCAGTAATGGCCAGCCAAGCGCGGCGTCGAAGCGTTGATGACACGCAGCCTGAAGCAGCCGAAGTGTATCGGGCTGTTCTCGCGCACTTCGAGGTTGGGTTCGCTCCGGTACGCCGCGATGACGGCCCACTCGCCCGGTGCATCTTGCGCCAGCGACGCAACGACGGTCACCGAGCGCGATTCGGCCGATGTCATGGTCAGCGAAATCTGGCCGTGCGTTTGATGCACGATGAAGGTGACCTCGATGGACGACAGCGCTGAACCGGCGTGCAGGTTCCTCGCCCTCGGACGCAAGTGCCCGTGCCACGTACCGCCGAGGTCGGGCTGGCTGACCAGTCGCCGGACACCGGGCCATCGCCAGGCGAAGCGCTCGAAGCCAGCACGGAGAAAAACGAAGATCGTAACCGCGCCGCTGACGACCGTGACCCAGTCAGTGAACGTTGCGTTAGCCAGTGCGTTCAAGATCTTAGCGGCCGTACCCGGCATGGAGCCACGCCTCATACAAGAATTTGTTGGCCTGCTGCTGGGTCCAGTCCTGCCCAGGGCCGAACAGCTTCTTTTTGCGATTCACTTCGTCGAAGGTGCACACGACGTCATCCTCTGTTTTTTGCCACAACTCCCCGATGACGGCTCGGACGTCTTCGTAGTAGCTGCCTTGGACCCGACCAAAACACGCGTCGCTCGCGTTGAACACCAGACACTCGATGAGGAAGGAGTTCATCGGCTTCGCCGCTCGCTGAGCTTCGGCTCGCCCGGACTCGCTCATTTCGTCGCGCAGGCGTTTGAGAATGCGGGTCACGCGCTTGAAGCGTCGCCCAGTCGCGTCGTTACGTACAATGCCATGGGCGTAGTGGTCGTCGTGCCAGTTGATGACGCGCGCGTTGGGGTTGTCAGCCGGACGCAACTCGACGCCTTGCTCGTAGTGCCAGCCGCCGGCGGCGGTCTTAGCGCCCGTGTAGCGACGGTATTGCAAGAACACGGTCGCGTCGGCCTCCAAGCGGTAGCTGTTGGCTGTGATGTTGAAGGTCTTTTTGCCTGGCTTGACGCCCCCGTGCCCGAACTTGGCCGTCAGTGCGAGGGCAACATCAGAGCGAAAGTCGGCCAGCCCGTAGTCGAGCGGCACCGTGATGCCAACCTGTGCGGCGGTCAGGCCGATCGGCAGGTCGAAGAACATGCCATCGTTGAGGACGATTGCAACGTCAATGTCACTGCCGAGCCGGACGTTGGTGTTGTTGCGGTAGGAGCCGGTCGCGTACACGCTGACTCCGCGACGCGCCAAGGCTGGACTCGCGCGAATGGCGTCGTTGATCATGGACGCCGCGTTGCTCGCCTTCTGCTCTTCCGTTTCGCTCGGCGGCTTTGCCCAGCGTTTGAAATCCTCGTGCCAGTCCCGTGCCATCACTCCTCTCCCCCAAAGTCGACCGGCAAAGAAAAGATGCGCCGGCCGCTTGTCAAGGTCGAGCGTAGTTGAAATCGTCGCGGGCATGTCCGGTGGGTTCGACATCCGAGGCAGCACAAGTCCAGAAATGACACCAACTTGGCACAGTTCCGCGGCGGGAACGGCATTGACGATCCCGCCACACAAACGGAGACTTGCGGACATGACCGGCTTCCCGCCGACAGCGCCCCGCGTGACAACCATGATGAACGATGCAACGTCAATGCCACGCGCACCCCGCCCCGAGGTCGTTGCGCGGCGAGACTGCCAATACTGTCGGGAAGTCTATGGCTGCGTGCATGCTGACGCGGCCACGCGAGACTGCAGGCGCCACTGCGATTCGGCGGCGTGTGAGTTGGCCGGACAGCAGCTGCCGCGCAGCACAGGAATTTGCCTGGCCTGCTTCACCGTGCATCACGCGGATCTGCTCGACCAGCTCGAGAGCGATTGAATCAGCCGAACAAAAGCCGCCTCGACTGCGGCGCTGGAAGTGAAGATGGTAGACCAGTACATCCGCCCCGACGAATGGCAGTCCGTCAGAGAAGGCCCAATCCAGGATACCAAGTTGAAGCGTCTCAAGGTTCCGGGCGGTTGGCTGACCGTAATCGTGGACTTGGGAGAGTCCGCCGTCTTGGCGTCAACGTTCATCCCGGATCCGGAACACGACTGGGGTACGGACAACGCCAATCGACGGGTCGCGGCGAAGCTCTAGACCTTCCGTCCTATGGAATCCGCAACTGAAAAAACCGCCCCGCACCCCATCGTTCGATGGAGCACGGAGCGGCTGTTGGGTCATGCGGCAAGCTGGAACGGCTCGCCGCAGGTGGTGCACTGGATAGTTGTCGCGGCCAGCGTCGCGCGCGCCACGCGGATGTTGAACGGGCACTTGCACGACGCCTTCTTGTACCGGCCGCCCTTGTCTGGCGGTTCGGTACCATCGGGTAAGCTGTCGTCGCTGTCCCCTGCTCCGGTCGACGTCGGCTTGGCAGTGCTCACCATCGGACGGCGGTGCATGAGCACCTGGCGGAGTTCTTCCGTCTCGGTGGTGTAACGCTGAGCAGTTTCCGCCGGCATCTCCGTGTAGGCGAAGCCGTAGTGCGGCACTTGCGTGACAGAGAGGCCGAGTTCTTGCGCGGCCGATTCGAACTTCCGGTTGTGGTACTGCGACTTGCTGCAGTCGTGGATGCCGCGCGCGAAGTTCAGCGCGTGGGCCGCTTCGTGCAGCAAAGTGGCGACGATGTCTTCGGCAGAACGGTTGAGATGTTCGGCGACGACGACAACCTCGTGGATGAGATTGCCGCCGTCGCCTGGTTTGCTGGACCAGCGCAGCGCAGCGAAGTGCCCGAGGACGTTGCGGTTGCCGTGCGGGTTGGGAGCCGCAAGCAGAACAACGTTGGGAACTTCCGGGTGATTGCGCTGCACCGCCGCCCAAACGTTCGAAAGCGCGATCGTCAGTTCAGCAGCGGTTCCGCCCATGAGGGCACCTCCCGGTTGGCGGCAGGCTGGTCGCAGTGCGGACAATAGTTGATGAGCAGCGCGTCGCCGAAGTCGATGTACGCGAACCCTTCCGCGCGGAGCCGGTGGGCGGCGCGGAACTTCGCGAGCAGTGGAATTGACCAGGGCGTGTTGCAGCTTGCGCACGGCACGGTGCCGTCGCTGGTGAGCGGTGCGATAAGTGACATAGGTTGTCTCCTTGGAGTGGCGGTTGGTTTTAGTGAACGATATCGGGCACCGCCGCCGCCCGTAGCGTCGAGAGCGGCTCGGTCAGGATCGCGAGCGAACTGAGGTTCTGCTGCCGGGCGCCGGTGAGCAGCCAGTGCAGGAGCTGTGGCGCGCAGTCCTCAGGCTCCGTGTCGGGAGGCAAGAGGACCACGTGCACATGGGTCAGCGGCGCCAGCTTCTCTGCAGCCTTGAGTGCGCCGACCGATCCCGCCGGGTCCCCATCGAAAAGTACGGTGACGTGACGCGACCGGGCCGCGAGCGCCGCTTGATGGTCGGAAAGCTCGCTACCCATAACGGCGACGACGGAGCGGACGCCCACTTGGTGCAGGAACATCGCGGAAAAAAAACCTTCGACGATAACCAGGCCAAACTCTCCGTCCGCCTCCGGCAAGGCCCGGTGCAGGTTGTACAGCAGGCGGTCCTTATGGAAGCCTTTCGGGAAACGGTACTTGCCCAGGTCCTCGGCGTCGGAGAATTTCAGGCGACGGCCGGCGTAGGCGACGAGCTGGCCATGTTCATCATGAATCGGGATGCCGATGCACCCGGCCAGAATGCCACGGCTGCAGTAGCCGATGCCGAAGTGCGCCGCGGTCTTAGCGGTGAGCTTGCGGTCTTCCACGATGTGCGGGTGGTCCGGTAGCAGCTGCAGCGTGAGCTCAAGCGGCGGGTTAGCAGGCTTGTCGCGCTCCTTGCGTGGCGTGGCCGGCACCCGGACACCACTCGGAGGCAGTGGCGTGGGATCGACGGCAGCAACGGCAGGTGCAGGGTCGTTGTCGAGAAAGAAACGCTTCAGGCGAAGCGCCGCTTCCCGGACGGTGACCTGGTCCTTGGCTGCGACAAGGTCGAGTTGGTTCCCTCCCTTCTTGCAGCCCGTAAAGCAGTGCCAGAGGTTCTTGTCGAAATCGACGTGGAAGCCGCGCGGGTTGTCGCCGCCGTGCACGGGGCACGGACCGGTGGCGACCTTACCGCTGACCTTCAGGTTGTCGATCCCATAGTACAGCGTGAGCACGTCGCCAATGGAGACGCGCGCGCGGATTTCGCGAAAGTTGACCCATTCCATGGTTGAATACTCCAAAAATGCAATGCGCCGCTTCCCCAGCGGCGCGGGGTAAAAAGAACAACGTGATTGAAACGAAAGGAAAATGTGGCGCCGTCACCTCGCACCAGGTGGTTACCCGGGAGAGATGACGACGCCGGTTGGCGCGGATGGCGCCGGTTCTACAGCATCAGCGCGTTGCGAAAGTCCACCGTCAGTTCCGGTTTGGTCGGACGGTCGCTCGCGTAGTTTGCGACCTGGCTCGCGATGAATGCGGCGAGGCCCGACGCGCAGTACATGGTTGCCTTTGCAGTGCACGGCGCCCGGTACGCTTCGCTGCTGGGGTACAGCGTGTCTTCGTACCACGCGCCGAACTGCCCGACGCAAAACACCTGGCCGACTTCGGCACCCATGCGGGCGTCGACGTAGAGGCTGGGCCGAGGCGTCAGGCCTTGCCAGATGCGCTTGCGCACATCCATCGAGTCCACACAACAGAGCGTGACCTCGGTGGCGGGCGTTCCCGTGGAGCGATCTGGCTGCGCGTCAATGGTGACGCCGGTCATGTCGAACACGAGCTCGCGGAGCGCCTCAACCTTTTTCCGCCCCACGTCCGCCAAGCGGTACCACTGGTTCGGGAGGTTGTGCGCTTCCACGACGTCGTCGTCGAAGACGCAGACGCGCTCGGCTCCCGACTTGGCAAGCGCGAGCGTCGTGAACGAGCCCACTGCGCCCGCGCCGATGACCGTGATAGGAATCTGGCTAAGGCGCGAAACGTCGAGGACGTCGAGTTGTCGGCGAAAGTCCATGCGTGTCATACGTCACCTCCAGTCGCCGGGGTCGTCGTCGAAGTCCGGCCAACAAGGCAGCGCGAGCACATGTGCCCCGGCCGGTTGGCGGCGGTACCCGCCGAAATCCGGCAAAAGCGTCGGCTGCATCTCCACCACGTGGGCGTTGAACAGCTGCTCGCACTCGGCGCGCAGATTCTGATCGGGCACGCGGATTTCGAGCGGCAGGTCGTCGAAGGTCAGCCGGAATGGCCGCCACACGTCGATCCGCGCTTTCCACTCGCGTTTCTTGTTGACCACGATGCTGATGAGGCAGGTGTCGTTGGCGAGGCCGTCGATGCACGCCTCATCTTGTTGGCTCCAAAAAACGCCGAGCCGCCCATGGCTGTGAATCCACGCGCGGACGCGTTCCGGCTGCGGGTGCGTCACGAGAAACTTGGCCAGCGCTTCCTGGTCGAGCTCGGTGCTGGCTGCAGTGCAGACCTGGTCGAACAGCTGCACGCCGCCGACAACGATGTCGTCCGTGACCGCACCGAGGCACGAGAACTCCCCGGTTGCCAGGTCGGTCCAGTGCCAGATGCGTTCCATGGCGTCCGCGTCGATGCGGACCCTGAGATTCTGTTTCACTTTCATGAGGTGCCTCCAAGAATGACCGGCCCCGGCCACCCGTGTCGTTCACGGGCAGCCGAGGGCCGTTTGGTTGGTGCGATGGGACGTTACTCGTCGTCGCTGTTGTAGTCAGGGTCCCAGGTCTCGATGTGGCGGTACGCGTCGCGCTCGTTGTAACTATGGAGAAACTCCAGAATGACGCTAACGAGCGCCGCGTACTGCCCTTCGCCGAGGAGCTTGCCGATGCCAGGGCCAAGGTTGCCCCAGCACGGAACGCCGTCGGAGCTGACGTGCGGATGCGGGTAGCTGAAGCCGCCGTCCGACCAAATGTGCACTTTGTCTGCGGTGATGGTCAGCGTGTAGCTGCCCATCGCATAGTCTGTGCTGTCATGTTCGAGGGTCAGCGGCACCAGCACGATGCTGAGCTTGCCGTAATCGACTTCCACACTGACAACCGGCGCCGGCATCATCTTGACGAGCGCCGCAAACTCCTCAGTGGCCTTCTGCTCCTGCGCGGGGCGCGTGGTGGCTTCGAGCGCCACGATTTGCTCGCGGAGTTCGCCGTTCTTGCGCACGAGGCCGGAGATCTGGCTGGTCAGGCGATTGGCTTCGTACTCATTGTCACGGATCGCGTTTTTCCAGTTGCGGACCATGCCGTCAACGGAAGCAACCATCCAGGTTGAGAACTCGGCTTTCTCGCGTTGCCAGTCGTAGAACAGAATGTACTCGGCGGCTTTCGGGAGCGCTGCGGACAACACCGCCTCCAGGATGAGGCCCGGTTGGATCTCGCCCGGCACTTCAAACAGCCGCTCGAGATCGAACGCGAGACGCACGCGCCGGCCCTCGATGGATGCAACGACGAAGGCCTCGTCACCGGCCGTTAGCTCCACCGGCTCGCCCGTGTGGGGTCGCCCGTGGACGAGCTCGACAACGGTGACGCCGTCTTTGTACGGCAGCCGGCACTCGCTCGCGGTGCCCGGAACGGGCCCGAAGAGCTCGATTTCGCGGCGAAACGGCGCCGCGTCCGTGTAGCGCGCCGACCAGCGCTGGTAGCGGATGGTGAGATTGAGTTTGGCTTGCCAGTCAGCAAGATAGGCAGCCATGGTTGGGTCGCAGTGGTGCATGAGGACCTCCCTGCCCGCCCGAGCCGCCTCCGGTTCTGGGAGACGGCCCGAGACGGGTGAAACGTGTTGGGAAACGAGAGCTAACGCGCGCCGCCTTCGACCTTCGGGACCAGCGTGATGACGTCGCCGTCGGCAAGGCCCGTTGTGGTCGACGCGCCCAGGCCGTTGACGGAAATCGCGTGGCCTTGGGTCGGGAGGCCCTCTTGATCGAGGATCTCGCCAACCGTGGCGCCGGCGGCGGCTTCTGCTTGACGGGCACTGTGCCCCAAGCGCAGGACTTTGATCTGCATGATGACTTTCTCCGATGCCGGCAGGATTGCGAGGGCCGGCGCCTCGCGGAGTTCATTCCGAGTTCGGAACAACTCCTGTGGGTGAGACTCGAACGTCGAGCCGCCCCCTCTGGGCACGCGCCGATTCCCTGCCCGGAAAGCAGCGTGCGTGACGCGCCATGTGGGCAGTCAGGTGCGACAGCAGCCGGGCCTGGTGCAAAGGCTGGCAGCCCCAGAGGGCGCGGTTCGGTGTAACTACGCTGATCGTTTGAAGGTTCGCTCGACGAACTGGTCAACAACGGTGGTCGGGGTGCCAAAGCGCCGCCGCGACTGGTCGACAATCGCCGCGAGACGAGCGGGGTCGCGGGTCACAGAGACCGGCGGCAATTGACGCGCAGAGAACGGGACCACCGCGTGACCGTTGACCAGCAGCTTGACGACAGCTCGTCCGGATGGAAGCGACGTCAAGTCGGTCGCCTGGAACGGCGGATCGACTTCGCGCTGCAAGAGGTGCGCATCTTCGGCGCCGAGGCGCATCGCGATGAGTGACCCGACGTTGCCGCGCACGGCGTCGAGAAGTCCGGGCGGCAGCTGCGCCAAGTACTGGTGCGACAGCGTGAGGCCGATGCCGAACTTGCGCGCCTCGGACAGCATCGTCGACAACGATTCCGTCACGAAGTGCTGGAACTCGTCGACGTAGAGAAAGAACGGAGGGTCGCCTGACACGCGTCGCATCGCAGCGAGTTGCACCGACGACAACAGCAAGCTGCCGAGCAATCGGCTCGCGTCTTCCCCGACGCGGCCCACCGACAGATTGCCGATGAGCACGCCGCGGCTTTCGATGAGCGCGCCGATGTCGAGCTTGCTTTTCTCCTGCGACACAATGCGTCGCACGTGAACATTGCTGACGAAGGCGCCGAGCTTGTTGAGGACTGGCGAGAGGCTTTCTGCCTGCAAGGCCGTGCGGTAGTTCGGAAACTCGACGGTCCAAAACTGTCGCACGATGGGGTCGGCGATGCGCGGTGCCATTTTGCTTCTGAGCTGCTCGTCGGTCAGAAAGCGGTACAGGAAGAGAAGCGTTGCACGCGGATCCGGCGCCACAGCGAGAATCGCCGAGCGGAGGACGTGTTCAAGTCGCGGTCCCCACATGTCCGCCCAGTTTTTCTTGAAGACGGAGACCAAGCCCGATGCGACCAGATTCGTGTCCAGCTGTGGACCACTTTGGCGCAGGACGTTGAACGCCACGGCGCTCTCGTCGTCGGCTGGGTCAAACCAGCAGACGTCGTTGGTGCGCGCTTTCGGCACCAGGCGAAGGGTGGCCAGCGCCAAATCCCCGTGGGGATCCAGCACGCCGACTCCCCGGCCCGCCGCGAGGTCCTGGGCGATGAGACGCAGCAGTAGCGTCGACTTTCCCGAGCCCGTCTTGCCGATGATCCAGACGTGGCGGAGGCGGTCTTCTTGGAGGATGCCGAAGCGCTTGTGGATGCCGCGCCAGTCCGTTTCTGCGAGCGTGAGGAGCGGCGGCTTCTTGAGGTGTTGTTCATACATGGGGTTGTGGTGATGTGATTGAAAGTTCTGGGAAAAGCGGCACGCGGACGGCCTGTGGCGTCAGGACCGGGAACGGCGGCGTTGTTTCCCCGGGGAAATGCGCGGTCGGCAGCGGCTCGGCCGCTTTGGCCTCATACGCGCCGAACCGAAACAGCCCGTCGCCGCCCGGGACGTCACGCGCCAGCTGGGAAAGCGTCTCGGCCCGGCGCCACGTTGGCGTCAGGAAAACGATCGTTCTCACCCAGGCGAAGCCGTACACGTCGCGAAAGAAACCGGTGCGGAGCGCCGCGCGGTACCGGTGCAACCGCTTGCGGATGGTGTCATTCCCTGCCTTGACGCCGGCGCGGACGATCTCGATGAGATACGTCTGCGGCGCCTTGACGTTGGGCATGGTGAGCGTCACGGCGCCGTCTGGCACGAGTCCGTACGGAATGCGGCGCACGCGCCTCGCGCGCAGCAGCAAACCTGCGAGCACGTCTTCACGTGTGGTCGTTGCGGTGATCAGCGGCGACCGCGCGCAAAACGCTTCCACAGCGACCAGGAGGTCAGTCGCGGCGAGGTTGTGACGCGTGCGGAAGAAGCCGCGGCGATTCTGTGCGCGCGTATGCGAAATGCGCGCGATGTCGATGCCGAGGTCTGCAGCAACCAGTTCTGCGCCGCGCTTGTCGAGGGAGTAGAGCGGCACTTCTGTCCAGCGGTCCCGTTGGTCCGGCATCTCCGGCGGCAGATACAGCCGGTCAAGGAAGCGCGCTTCCCAGAGCCGCCGCAGCCGCACTTGCAGGGCGCGCACGTTGGTGCCGTGGAAGTGAAGTTGCCGGATGTGGCGCGCGGCAAGAAATCGGTGTCGAAACACCGCGGCCAGCACGGCTCGGTCTCTCGTAACCAGTTGGAACGGTAGCGGTTGGTCCGGGCGTTTGCGGCGTGACGTCATATCGTGGATGATGAAGCGTGCGGGGCGAGGGAGGGCCACATGGATGAAGACCAAAAGGACATGATTGAAGCGAGCGCCAAGGGAGCGACCTCCGCGTTAATCGAGCGGATTCACATTTCTCCAACATGGTTCTTGGACAAGACCGTGCGAGCGTGGTGGTTCGGCCTACGCCATCGTGATCGGCTGGAGTTGAATGACCGCACTCTGAGATCCCAGATTGACGAGTTCGCTAAGCTGCAGGAATCACTGCCTTGGTCGAAGAAAATCGGTGTCGCGACGACATTGTCGTTCGTCGGTGAGCCGTTCATCGAGTTGCGTGGCGATGTGCTACATCTGAGGGTCGGACTGTGTTCCTACGTGGACAAGCCGATTCCGTTTGACCAAGTGCGCGTTAGATTAGCCGTGCCCGATTATGGCCGATCATTCGAATTCGAGTTGCCGGCCGCCAGTCTTCCGGCGCGCGGCACGCACACGTTCGAAGCCACAGAACTGCCGCTGCCGCCGGACGCCGCGGAACACCTGCGAGGTTTGCCACAAAGTGGTCAGGGCGCGTTCGGTCATGCGTTGCGTCTGAGAATTACGATCGTGGGTATCACTCCACGGGGTGAGGATTTTCGGCCGATCGCTGGTCCATGGGTCTTGGCCTTGGTGTGCCTGCCTTGAGTTCACGTTGATCGCGCGCCATCTCGTTCGCGTCGGTTGTCGTTCTGTCGTTTGCCCGTTCCAGCCCGTGGCGCCGTTGAGTCCTCGCTACCCCGCTCGTCCTGCGTCGCGTAGGTCGCCGCCGTGGGCGGTCGTGCCGAAGCGTCGTCAGGCGACCGGTGTGCGAGGTAGCACGCGCGCGCGTCGTGGGCCGTGAGCGGCACCGACTAAAATCGTGGCATTGCCGACCCGAGCACGCCGGTTAGGCTGGGCTCGGATGTGGCGGCAATTGATCAGGATTTTAGTCGGGGGCGGTCAGCCCATCGACGCGCGCCTTCTTCGCCGTTGTTGTAGCCATTTTGTTAGTTCGGTTGGCGCCGTTACCTCTTCGTTCCAAGGGACGAAGAGGTAGGACGTAGGGGTAGCAGCGCATGCGCGGGGTTGTGCACGTTCGGTTTGGGGACCCGTTTGACGAGACAGTCAGTCGGTTTTGAGCCACGCGATGTACGTGATGCGCACGTAGGCCTTTGCGCGTGGTTTCTGTGTTACGTTCATGCTGTTCGGTCGATATCCCGGCGAGGCGGCTTCTCGGCCTTGGGATTCTCCAAGTGCATCCGGTACTGCCAGAGCCGCTGAGCTCCCGGCTTGCGACGTTTCTCAATCTCGTAGCCGAGCTTGACGAGGTAGAACTTGGCGGCCGCGAACGTGTGGCCAACTTGCTCCACGAGCTCGCGGGTGCAGTGCCACGTGCGGTCTCGAAGGAGCGTGTACAGTTTCTCAGGGTTGGTCGGGCGGATGGAGATGGTCCGCTGCGCCAATGGGCGCCGTTTGTTGTGCATAGTTCGAAAGTTAGTCTTGAAAAGGTAGTTCCGGTTGGTAGAAAGTCATGGATGCGGCGTCGCCGTTCCAGGCGCGCGCCATCGCAGCTGCGACAAGAACCAGTTGTCCGCGCCGGTCGAACCGGGACAGTTTGCCGCTTGATGTCGTGCCTTTCGTGAATCGTTGCAATTCCGGCATCGCGCCTAGCGCCCACGCGGCGATCGTCGATGGCCGTCCGTCCGCGAGGCTCAGCGCGCGTGCGACGTCGCCCACACGCACGCGCTCCAGTTGAATTTTCGGTGGGACGGACACGTTGTCCACGGCGTCGGACAGCAAGACGGTGGCACCATAGTCAACGGCCAATTCAACGCCTGTACGGAAAGCGATATCGTCGCTGCCGCGTCTGGTACCCCGGCGGCGCACCTCAATGATGCGCTCGGCGGCGATACAGAGCGCGACGGACGCGCGGTTTCGAGCGAGGACGACAACAACTGGCGCCGCGGCAACGTGTTG
The DNA here is from genome assembly GCA_903842345.1 of uncultured Myxococcales bacterium. Classification (GTDB taxonomy): domain Bacteria; phylum Myxococcota_A; class UBA9042; order UBA9042; family UBA9042; genus CAIYBN01. The sequence goes on along the minus strand of CAIMLR010000007.1, from coordinate 465,904 downwards.
ACGGGCAACAAGGTCGTCGAGCGAGCAGTTCAGTGCGGTAGCAAGCGCCAGCCAGGGGCGCAATGTGATTGGCAAAGTGCGCGTGGACTCGAGGGCGCGCAGATACCGCACAGGGATACCAGCCAGGGCAGCAAGTTGCGCTTGTCCGAGCGAGGTAGAGCCGTGGAGTTGTCGACGAGAGCGCAAACTCAACGCAAGTGGTGATTGCGCTGAAGCGCCCCCGGTAGAATGAGCGGGCGGCATGGTGATGGCTGAAGCTAACCATTGACAGATACTAAACAATCTGACAAGGTAGCCGAGCCATCTCTCGACGGCACGGCGCGATTGGGTTCCGACCTTCCAAGTAGGGAACCTTGTGCCTGCTGCCGTCCGGGAGGTGGCACCTCGGATGCGACCTTTAGGTCATGCCGGATGACGACTTCGTCCTCCCGCGGCAGGCAGGTATTACCCATGATACCGGACAGACTGCGCGCTGTAACGGCCCTAAACCGGCGCCACAGCGCCGGTTAATACCCACTTCTGTGGATAAGTCGTCGCAATTGTGGATAAGGTCGTGTCCGAGGTTCGCCTTTCAGGCCGTTTCCGTACGTCGGCCCAGTTGCCGAATCATGGATCAAAATGTCATAATACGAAAATAATCCAATCCCTATATGTCCGCACAGATTGATCGAATGAACCGCGTCGCGCTCTTCCTCCAAGAACCTGGCCGAGACGACACAACCGCCCCACCCATCAAAGAACAGGAGCGTTTCCTCCGCGAGCGCGCGGTCAAACTCGGGCTCTTCATCCCCGATTCGGCAATCACCGAAACCGTGCCCCAATGGCTTCCTGGTCGCAGAGGCTTCCACGACCTCGTTGCTCGAATCGAATCCGAGCACGCGGATGCGATTCTTGTTTGGAGTCTGCATCAGCTGTCGACGAACGCGACCGACAGCTCTTGGCTCGCGTGGGCGCTCAGGCAGCGGATGGTGAAGACGATTTATACCGCCGATGAAATCATGCGGAACACCGGACGAAACAGACGAGAACTGATTTCCCGCCTCATCGCAGCCGGCTCGCTCAACCGCGAAACGTTTGAGAAGCTGCGCCGCGAGTTCGCCCACGACGTTGCCCCCCTCTGACCGGTCGCACAGCGCCGGTTTAGGGCCTTTCTGGAGTCCAGCAGTTAGGCAATAATGAAAGAATGCCAAATACTTCCATTTCAAGCGAGTCGCAGAGCTCGCCCAACTTCACCGCCGCGCAGCTCGAACGCATCGCTCGGCTGTGGCAAATTCTGCTCACGATTCATCGCCGTCGCGCTGCGCTTTCCCAAGGCGCAGCTACAAGCGGCGCACCTGCACCTCGCACCTTATCATCCACACTATGCAATCCTACAAAGACGCCTACCTCGTCTACGCCCGCAAAAGCACGGACGACCAGGAGAACCAGAAGAACTCACTCCCATACCAAGTTGACGCCGGCACCCGCTACGCGCGTGACAACGCGCTCAAGGTCGCTAAAGTGACGCTCGCGGGCTTTTCGCACGACGGCGTGATCCAGGAGAAGCATTCAGGATACACGACGTCTGAGCTGCGGCTCTCGGACGAAGGTCAGGTCACCTATGACATTGAACGTCCGAAATTCCAGCGGATGGCACAGATGCTGCTCCGCCGCGAGTTCAAGGGTGTCATCTGCCTCTGCTGGGACCGCATCAGTCGCAACGAGCAAGACGGTCTCCTCATCAAGAAGATGATGGACAGCGCTGTCGACGTGCGGTTCGTGCAGGTCACGTACGACAAGACCAGTTCCGGCGCGTTGCATCGCGACATCGATGGTATGTTTTCGCAGCACTACTCGCGCGTCATCAGCGAGAAGGTTCGCAACACTTTTGAGAAATTCCGCCGTGAAGGACGTTGCCTCGGGCCCGCACCCATCGGCTACCTGGACCACGGCTCCGACTCCAAACCGTTTGACCCGGTCCGTGCGCCGATCGTCAAACGTCTTTTTGAACTCTATGCCACCGGCGGGTGGAGCTTTTCGCAACTCGCACATTGGGCCAACCAGCAAGGATTGACGACCAAGCCAACGCGCGGACGCCGTTCGCGGGAGAAGATGCACAGCGACGAAAACGGAGCTGACCGCCCGCAACTTCCGGGTCCGGTGACGCCGAAGACGATGGAAAGCATCCTGCGCAATTCATTCTACATCGGCCACCACACGGACCTGTTCGGGAATTCGCGGCGATGCAAACACGCGCCGCTCATCGACACGAAGGTGTTTCTCGCGGTGCGGCAATCGCTCGCTACCCGCAACGTCGGTATCCACCCGATCGTCAAAGACTTCTTCGCGTACCGCGCGCTCATCCGCTGCTCTCAGTGCGGCCGATTGTTTTCGCCGTACGTGCAGAAAGGCATCACGTACTACCGCTGCCGCTGCGTTCCAGGCTGCAAGAACACCACCGTCAATCTGAACGCCCACGACATCGACACGGCGATTGCCGACAAGCTCGACCAGCTGTGCTTCACGGACGCAGAACTCGCTGTGATTGAGGCGGGTGCGGCGGAAGGCCTCGACAAGATTGCGCGCAAGCGCAAGCGCGAAGTCGCCGACCTGGACCTGCAGCGCGACCGCGTCTTCGCTGATTTGGACTATTTGAAAAAGAACAAGATCTTCCTGCTCCGCACCGGCGCGACCACCGCCGAGGACTACGCGCTGGACGTCGCGCGACTTGAACTTGAACTGGATGACATCTTTGAAAAAATGAACGCGTACAAGGAGGCTGAGACGGACATGCTGAAGTTCGTGCTGTCGTTCTCGGAGATGGTGAAAGCGGCCGGCGAGCACTACCGCTTCGCGCTCGATTCAGAGCGTCGGGAGCTCGTCACGTTGGTGTTTTCCGAACTCAAATTTGGAGATGGCGCGTTCGAACTCAAAGTCGAAGAAGCCTTTTCCCAAGTGTTTTTGCGTGCCCGTGAAACTAAAAACACCCAGGGAGACCTGAGTATGTCTAGTGGCTCCGGAATTGACTGGTTTTCCGAATTACCGAACCTCTTCACGGTTGCGGAACGGCTGGCTGGGCCAATCGAGATTGCTTTGAAGAATTCGATCGTTGGCGAACGCTGTTGACTGCAGCCCAGAGAAGGTGCATGTTCTACGCCATTCGAGCGAAGTCGCTTGGTTGGCATCCTCACAGGCTACAACTCCTGCCGTATAAGGGGCGTACAAGCACACGTGGTTGCACCCGAACCCAAGCGGCGGGCCGATGCAGCGGGAGATGTGGCGATCGGGCGAATGCGCCCTATCATGGGCGCGCGCGGCGGCCTAACCGCTTGGAGGGAAAGAACGATGATCGGCGATAAGATCGATGGACTGGACGCTTCTGCGGCACAAAAATGGCGCGAAGATCGGCACCATTACGAAATGGCGCTGCTCACGCTCGCAGTGACCCACACCGGCCTCCTCGACATGGCAGATACCCTGCGCGCGCGTCATCGCGAGGTGGACGTGGAGTTTGCGACGCACTCCACGATCGGGACGCTGACCCTCAAGATTGGCAAGCCCCTCCTGCTGACGGCGGTTACAGTTTCATACGCGTCGGACACTCGGGCGTTGAATGTTCGATCGAGCCGTCATGGCGCCCAGTTGCCAACCATCCCCATTCCGCAGAATCTTCAAGACGCCGCGACATGCGCGAAGGCGATCGTGGAAGGCGTGGCGCACGAGGTGGAAATTTTGGTGGCTTGAACTCCTATCGTAGCAAACCGGTAAGGCAGGGTCCGGCATAGGTGTCTCCATGGCTGGTCCTTCACGTGACTCGAGTTGGGCGAATTGGTCCAAAGCCACCGGCTGGGACTACTGTCTCAACCGCAGCGATTGCGACTGCGGAGCCCCCGATTCTGCGCGTGTCTGCTCAACGCGGAACTGCCAGTGTCCGTACACCAAGGTTAGAGCGGGCGCCTGTGATCGGGGTTCGGGCATCCGACCTGGTGGCGGATCAGGCAGTGGCGAATACGATGTGTGCACCAACAGTATCACGACGTGCGGATGCGGGCGTCCGCGTGCTCATTTGCCGTCCCGTAAGGCCAAAGCGGTCAAGCTGCCGAAGCTACGCGCATTTCCCGAAAAGCCACGAACAGAATTGAAGTATCTCCTGGAAGGACGTCAGAGGGTCGTCGTTCTCGAGTACTTCGACAAGACGCTCAAACTCCCGCCCGATCCGCACTCGGACGCAAACCATGGCTACGAGGTGAGCAGCGTCTACCTCGACTCTTCCGATCATAAACTACTCCTCGCGAAACGCTCGAACACTTTTGATCGCTACAAGCTCCGCGTCCGTTCTTACTCTCCGCGCCGGGATGAGGTCTTTCTTGAGGTGAAGCGCCGCAAAGGCGCGCGAATCTACAAGACACGCGCCAAGACGACATCGAACTTCGTTGAAGATATGAACCGGGGTATCGACAGGCTTCACTCCGCTTCTCCCGGCGTCAGAAACGATCCGAATGCCGCCATCTTCTTCGATGCGATCGCCACCACTGGGGCAAGGCCGACAGTTCTTGTCCAGTACACGCGCAGAGCTTGGAACGACCGCGACGCGAAGGCGCGCGTCACATTCGACCGGGACATTCGAGCCTGGCCTGTGCGCTGGATCCCCACATCCTCGCCCCCGACGTGGTTTCCGGTGTATCCCTACAAGGGACATTTTGTTCTCGAGGTGAAATATTCCGAAGGTGAGCCGAAGTGGTTGGACGAGATGGAGAGGACGTTTTCGCTCCAACGTATCCCAGTTTCGAAGTTCGGAAGCGCCGTCGCACTTCTGGCCACGCGAGAGAGCAACCGACGGCAAGTAACTCGTCACATGATTGCTCTGGCCTTGGGGACAGTGGTTGCGGGAGTCATGTGGCTGCTTCGGCATGCAATTGACCATCTTCTCGCCTTGATTGCATACTCTTCGTTTGGCAAGTTTCCGCTGTCTGGTCTAGCGTTTGATCAGATATGCCCACCCGGCGACAGGCTGATCTGCCTCATTCCGTGGTATTGGTTCATATTGCTGCCAGTAATGCTCGTTGCTTTTGCTCTGGATCTTGTTGTGAACCTCCTCGGAGGGGCTGAACTTGCCATTGTTAGTTTGATTGCCATCCTGAATCAGACTGGAATTCTTGTGCTAGTGACGGGCATCCTTGCCGTCGTGGGGGCATCGCACGCACTGGCGCGACGAGATAAAACGCCGGAGAAATAGGACTGATAGACCATCCAACGTCCACACGGTACGCAAATCGGCACTTAGATAAGATTCGACCGTCCTCCGGCACTCGTACTCCACTGCGCGACGTCTCCATCGAAACACGACGGCTTGTGCTCATCGCCCCCAAACTGATCCACTCAGCGCTCTGAAACTGATCCACTCCGGCAGACTGCCGCCAAACGCGGCGACGAGCCGCGGATGGCGGTTCGAGGATGTTGGGTGTGCTCAAAGTGCTATTATTACGGGACAAAGTTGAACGCGAAGGCTTTAGCGTCCGTCGGGCCGCCCGCGAGCTCGGCATCAGCCGCGTGACGGCGGGCAAGTACCTGCAGCAAGACGTTGTCATCGGCCAGCGCAAGACGCCTCGGCGCCAGAGTCCGGTGCTCGCGGCGGTGCTCGCGCGGATGCAGGAGCTGCTCGCCGAGTGGGCCACCCGCACGACGCGCAAGCAGCATGTGACGGCGACGACGCTGCACGCGGCGCTGCGCAGCGAGGGCTTCGAGGTCGGCGAGACCACGGTGCGGGTCTGGCTACGCGAGCAGAAACGCCAGCGGCAGGAAGTGTTTGTGCCGCTGCAGCACTACGCCGGGCAGATGGCCGAGGTCGACTTCTTCGAGGTCGTGGCCGACATCGCCGGCGAGCGCCAGAAGGCGTGGATGCTGGTCATCCGCCTGATGCACTCCGGTCGTGATTTCGTGTGGTTGTACGAGCATGCCGACCAGGTGTCGCTGCTCGACGGTCACGTCCGCGCGTTCGCCCACTTCGACGGCGTGCCGGCGCGGCTGGTCTACGACAATCTCAAAGCCGCGGTGCGCAAAATCCTGTTCCATGGCCGCGATTTGCAGCCCCGCTTTGCGGCCATGGCGGCGCACTACGTCTTTGAGCCGTGCTTTGCCAGGCCGTACACCGGTCACGACAAGGGCGGCGTGGAGTCGCGCGGGCGCGGCGTGCGTCTGCAGCACCTGGTGCCGATCCCGGCAGCGCCGACCCTGCGCGAGGCGTCCGAGGCGCTCCTGGCACGGGTCGATGCGCAAGTGAGCAAGCAGCCAGACGACGGAAGTCCAAGCAAATTGGCGAAGTTCGAGAGCAAGGAGCTGCCCTTGCTGCTGCCGGTGCTCCGCGGCCCGTTCGACCCGCGCAAGCTGGAGACTGTGCCGGCCGATGCCAGTGCGCGGGTGAGACTGGCCGGGGCGCGGTACTCGGTGCCGACGTCCTGGGCGCGCTGCGATGTGGAAGCCCGCGTGGGCGTGGAGGAAGTCGAGCTGCGCTGCCGCGGTGAGCGCATCGTGTCGCCGCGCCAGAAGAAAGGCGGCGATTACACCAATTACCGACACTACCTGGCGGAATTGCAGCGCAAACCCCAAGCGGTACGGCAGGTGATGCCGGCGCTGCTGGAGCAGTTCGGCGCGCCGTTTGACCGGCTGTGGCGGCTGCTGGTCGACGCGCACGGGCCACTCGACGCGGCGCGGATCTTCGCGCGCGTGCTCGGCGCCATGCTCGAACACGGCGAGCCGGCCGTGCGGGACTCGGTGAGTGCGGCTCTGGATCAGGATCGCATGGATTTGCTTCTGCTTTTGCCCCGGCGTGCCGACAAGCGCGTGCCGCCGGTGGCGGTTCCCGAGGGGCTCGCTGGACACGTCGTCGAGCAGCCCAGCGCGAGCCAATACGACGCGCTATTGAGAGGAGGGAGCCATGAGCGACATTGAAAACGGCCTGATTTCAGGGATCCTGCAGGAGCTGTGCGGCGAACTGCGGCTGCCCGGCCTGCTGCGGGCCTATCCCGGCCTCTGTCGCCAGGCCCGCGACGGCGGCTGGCCGTACGAGGACCTGCTGCGCCACGCGCTAATTGCGGAGCACGATTCGCGCCACAAAAGCGCGGTCGACCGCCGGCTGCGCGAGGCTGGCTTTGGCGAGATGAAGACGCTCGACGACTTCGACTGGAGCGTCGCCAGCGGCCTCTCACGTCCGAAGCTGCTGGAGCTGGCGAGCTGCGATTTCGTCAAGAAAGGCCAGGACGTGGTGCTGGTCGGGCCGATCGGCACGGGCAAGACGCACCTGGCGATTGCGCTCGGCATCTGCGCGGCCCGCAAGCGCCACCGCGTGCTGATGCGCCGCGCGGCCGACCTGGTGCGCGAGCTGGTCGAGGCCCGCGACGACCGGACGCTCGGGCGATTGCACAAACAATACCGGCAGATCCCACTGCTCATCGTGGACGAGCTTGGCTTCGTGCCGTTTTCCGGCCACGAGGGCGAGCTGCTGTTCAACCTGCTCAGCGACCGCTACGAGCGCGCGGCGACGATTGTCACGTCGAATCTGGCTTTTGGCGAATGGGTGCAAGTGTTTGGCAACGAGAAGCTGACGGTCGCGCTGCTCGACCGGCTGACCCACCACGCGCACATCCTCACGACAAAAGGCTCATCATTTCGGATGCGTACGCGCGAGACGGCTGAGTGAGCCGCGCGCCGCCCCCATAAGCCCCTGTACAGGGGCTTATGGGGGCTCAGGCCTCTGCGGGTGCGGAGGTGTGACCACGTTAGGGGTGGATCAGTTTCAAGCCGCTGAGGTGGATCAGTTTCAGAGCGCTGTTGACACGGCTTTGACTGGTGGCGCGCGGAACTTGACCCGCGGCGAGGCGCAAGGCACATTCGGCCGGCAAAATGGTCGCAAGCACCGATTTGCGCTGCGCAACAAAATGACCGTCCTAATTCAGCGCGAGGAACCGATGGCAAAGTGGGCAGACTTCGTGATAACGGCAGTGCGATTTGATTCGGCACGGTCACACATTACCCATCTAGAGGTCCGCACGGACAATGGAGTAACCCTAGGTCAGCCATCTACTCTCACCAAAGCCGAAGTGGTCTCTGCTATCGCGACAGGTGCGAAATTTGTCACCGCCGTTCCCAACCGGTGGAGGTTGGGGGCAGAAGTTGACATCGTCGCGGTAAAGGGTGAACGGTTTCTGAGAACGGACCGGAACGCCACCACGAAAGACAATCTCGATAACCTGCCAGAATTCTAGAGCCTGTTTCGTTCGTAAGCGGCCAACACATCGGTTCTGCACCCACCACCAGAATTCTCACGTGAGATTTTACGTGTGCTGGTCCATCTGGCTGGCGGTCCGCGGTGCCAGTCGTCTTCACTTGAGACGGAGACAGTCTCCTTGGCGCGTGCGCATTTCAGACCCGGCGCCGCTCCAGAATCCCAGCCAAGCGATGCAGCCATCCGGTATCACCTTGACCATTGGCCCTCTGTCGAACGCGCGAATGAAACGCTTCGTAGGCCGCACTGAAGGCCTCGCCGACATCAGCGAGCTCGAGCAACATTGCGTCGCCTTCGGCCAAGGCCAGCATGTTCGTGAGCGAACTATCCACAACATTTGGAGCGCGAAACATGAGATCACTGGGATTTTGGCTAAGGATTTCAGCGACCGACTCCCAAAACGGCGGGCTAATGGGAAAACCGATTAGGTCACCGACAAAGTCCACAACCGCTGGGGACGTATCACTAATTTCCCGAAGCGTCGGACCACTCTCGTCGAGGACGGAGTGAATCAGCCCCTTCAAGTCTTCGTCTTTGTTGACCAAGAATCTCGCGCAGAAGTATTCCTGAAAAGATAGATGTGCAAACGCGAAGCTTCCCTCATCGTCACGAACCAGGAACGTGCACGTCTGGACATCCGCGCCGAAGTGGTCGACATCATCAGCCTCGTCGAGATCAAAGTAGTCGCCAACGAGCGATTGGAGGTCACGCCAGTGGATGCTCTGAATATTTCGATCTTGAAAAATCCACGCGAGTGCAACCGAAAAAGCCAAACGCACCTCCGGTGACACGAGACTGCGAAACGTTCCTTTGTCGGCGTCGATGCGTAGCCATGTCTCAACGTATGCCCCGTAGAGTGCGGCGGGGGTTGCCGCGCTAGCTGTCCCGCCATGAGCAAGCGTTTCAGCAATCATATCAAGCAGAATTGGGCGCTGGGCTAGGTCCGCGAGATTATACGTGCCTTTCAAAAGAGTCATGATCTCTGTCGCATGTTGCTCTCGCAGAGCGAGCGTTTCCTTCGGCGATTTCCTCGTCAGGAAAGACAAGATCTGATGTGGCTTGAGCGGCTCAACTGAAAACTGAACCCAGTTCATATCTTCGTGAGACTTGGCAGTCGCTCCGAGACGTCGAATTCGATCTCTCGCACCCGTAATTCCAACTCCTCGTAATGGCGAGCCCAATTCGGCTCCGTCACGAAAATACCCAGGTCTCCCTGTTAGAATGATTTTCGACGACTTTGAACAAATCTCTACCAGATCCTGAATACTTTCTCGTCGTGAATCGCTCGTGGAGCGCCGCAACATCTCGTCGAATCCGTCAAAAATTATGAGAAGCTGACCCGCTGTGTGGAGCGTCAAGAGCGAATCCACATTCGCGTGACGGAGCCCTTCCTCCTGGAGAAAACGCTGCAGCAACGCGATGGCGCCTGTGCTGTGACCATACCATTTCAGTGGAATAAAAAGTGGGATTCGCGTCTCTTTCCCCGAAAGGGCCGATTCCGCCAACACATACTGCAGTTGGCGGCAGGCTGTGGTCTTGCCCGTACCGTAATCACCCGTCAACACGAGAAGCGACTCCGACGGACTAGACGCGAATTCCAGCAAGGCTTCAATCGCGGCGGGACTCGCGCCAGAGCGGCGGTTTCGCACGAATAGCGGCTCGTATGAGCGGTCGAGGCCGTTCTCGACATACATGTCCCGGAGTCGGAGCAAATAGGGCTCGAAGTTTACCAAACCTCGACGCAATTCCGCGAAGGTCCGAAGCATCACGTATTTCGCTTCCGATCGGTCCTTACAAGCTCCCCGGGCCGTGGCGGTGAAGCCCGTGTTGGTGACCAAATAGCCCGAAGAAACGTCGCCACTGATTCGCAGGCGATTGACTGTACTCACAAAATCGCTCACGTCCTTCGCGCTCACACGCTTCATTGAGGACGGTTCGTGATACTTACACTCGACCAAAATGGGCTGAATCGATTCGTCGGTCGAATACAATATCACATCGTGTTGGCGACCGGCATTGTTCTCGTCCCCGCGCGCCTCAAATCCACGAAGACGGAAAAGGTCAGCGACCTGGCGTTCAAAAGCCTTCCAAGGTTTTTCAATATGCATTCAATTCGCTCCAATTTACAGGTCGGTTTGAACATGCTTGACCAACATCTAACCACGCGCCGCAGCCGGGCGCGAACCTAACGGTTGTCCAGCACGTACGACCTTCGTGTACCGGACGAGCCGGTCTGCTCTGCCGCCCTCGAGACCGAACACAACCCCGTCCACGATACCGGCTGGTGGTGTACTCAAAGCTTATCCGCCCTAATTTTGTCGAGAAGAAAGACAGGGCTGCAGGTGGTTGCAGCACCGGACGTTGAATTGGGAACGACGATCCGGTCGATGCCGGTACAATCGCCTTGGTAGAGCTGAACCTCGGTTCCGGCGTTAGCAGACATGTTCACCTGCACCGGAGTGAGAGCCAGCGTGTTACCTTTGCAGACCATGTACTTGGCGTCGGTTGCGACCGGCATCGTTGTTGGTGGGCAGAGGCTTGCGTTGGCGAAGCTTGCTTTGGTCGGGATGATCGCGACAATTTTGCACTGCCCGCAGAGGGACTGGGAAAACCGCCATTCTGCATAAGCGGTCGACGCACTATTGATCGTGGATGGAGTGCAGTCGGAGAGCGCTCCGCCTTGCGGCTTTCTCCCGACCATCAGCGTGCCCGTCCAAGTGGACTTCGCCTCGATGCATGTGTAAAGCTTATTCGTGCTCGAATCCAGGCAGCCTTCGAAGTTGTATGCAGTGAACTGCGTCAAACTGCAAGCCGAGCAGTTGGTCTTGCAGCCGGAACTGCCAATCCAGCTGCCGGCACAGCCATCATCGACAGTTTCCGTCTGCAGCCAGCAGCAAGCCGCTGAGTTGTAGCTACAACCAGACGTTGGACTGCACGTGTCCACGCTGCACGCAATTCCGTCCGAGCAGGCAGTGTTATCCGGGGTGTACTTGCAAACGCCCGACGCGGAGTCGCACTTGTCCGTGGTGCACGCGATTCCGTCATTGCAGAGCAACTTCGGCCCGGAACTGCATCCACCGCCAGAGCATTGGTCGGTCAGGGTGCAGGCGTCGCCATCATTGCAGGGTGTCCCGTTCGGTTTGGGAGCGCCGTAGCACGTACCGACTCCCGACTGGCACATCCCTGTCTGGCATGGACCGTTATACGCACTGCAGTTCTTGGGCGTGCCGCCCGTGCACTGGCCTACGTTGCAAGTTGCGCCGGTCATGCATTTGTCGCCATCCGCGCATGGCCCGCCAGTCAGTTTCTGGTTTACACAGCCCGACGGCGTGCACGAATCCGTTGTGCAGTCCAGGAAGTCAGTGCACGTCGAATTTCCCGAATTGCAGATTCCGCCGAGGCAGAAATCCGCCGTCGTGCAGGCTTTCCCGTCTTCGCAAGCGGCATAGTCAAGAAAAACCTTGCCGCACGTCCCCGAGACACATGTCTCCTTGTCGCAGGGTTTCCCGTCATCCGGACACGTCGGCCCGCCACCAACGCAAATCTTGTTGACGCAATGATCGCCGACCGTGCAGTCATCGCTGTCCGAGCACGGCGCCTGAGCCGCGACGTGCGCGCAGTTCCCGGCTGCGCAACTGTCCGCAGTGCACGGGTTGTTGTCCTCGCACGTCACCAGGGGGCCTGATTTGCACTGTCCAACCGAACACGCGTCCGGCCCCGTGCACAGGTTGCCGTCCTCGCATGCGGTCCCGGTCAGGTTCGTTGATGAGCATTTGCCACCCGTGCACAATTCGCTCGTACAGGCGTTGTTATCGTCTTGGCAGATTACTATCGGCCCCCCGGTGCACACCCCCGATTTGCAGACATCATTCGCAGTGCATCCGTCGCCGTCCGAACACGCGACACCGTCAAGCACGGCCAGGAATGAACAGCCTTTGTCCTGTGCGCACGAGTCAACGGTGCAAACGATGCCGTCGTCACAACTCTTCGCCACGCCGGACTTGCATAGTCCAGCGACGCACGCGTCCCCAATGGTGCACGCGTTGCCGTCTTCACACGCAGCTCCGTTCGGGACGTGGGCGCAGATGCCCGCGGTGCAAGTATCGGTCGTGCAGGCTTGGCCATCGCTGCAGTCCTTCATGCTCACAGCCAGGCACTTGCCTTGGCTGCACGCATCACCGACGGTGCAGGCGTCCGCGTCACTACACGGAGTCCCGACGTTGGCCCACTTGGCGCCGCACCCGAGATTAGCGTCACACGCCTCAACCGTACATGGATTGCCATCGTCGGCGCACACAACTACCGCTCCCGCGGCACATGCGCCACCCTGACAGGAGTCCGAGCCTGTGCACGCGTTCCCGTCCTCACACTGGACTCCATCGATGTTTACGGACACGCACGAGCCCTTCTCACAGACTTCGAGCGTGCACGACTGACTGTCCGGCAGGCAGGTTTTGCTGACGCCAGCGCAAACACCCGATTGGCACCCGTCACCTTCAGTGCAGGGATTGCTATCGTCACACGCGAATCCCGACACGCTGTTCTTCGATCCGCATGCGCCATCAGCGCACGCATCGATTGTGCACGGATTCCCATCGTCACACGACTTGGTCGCACCTGAATGGCAACTCGATTTCTCGCAGTAATCCCCGATGGTGCACGATGAACCGTCAGTACAGGCTCCATCAGCCGGGACGTGCGTGCAAATCTTGGAGTCGTTCTTGTCGCACGCGTCGAGCGTGCACACGTTTCCGTCGTCACAGCTCTTCTCCGTTGGAGCCGCGGCGCACTGCCCTGCCTCACAGTGGTCGCCCAACGTGCAGGGGTTCCCGTCATCGCACCCACCCGTATTCAGGTCAGTCTCCTTGCACGCCCCGGATAGGCAGGTCTCTGTCGTGCACGGGTTCCCATCGTCGGGACACGCGACCAGATCACCAGCTTTGCATGTTCCGTTCGGAGCGCACGCGTCGCCGGTAGTGCAGGAATTCCCGTCTTCACAAGGACCAGGAACCGAAACGTGCTGGCAGCCTGTCGGGCCGCACCAGTCTTGCGTGCAACTATTTTTGTCGTCACAAGTGATGTACGTGCCACCGCACCGTCCAGCAGTGCAGATGTCTGCGCTCGTGCAGCTCACACCGTCGTCGCAGGGAGTGCCGCTCAGTGAACTGAACACGCACTTGGCATCTTTGCACAGGTCCGTCGTGCACGGATTGGCGTCATCACACTGCATCCCCGCCCCGGCAAGGCAACTCCCATTCAGGCATGCATCCCCAATCGTGCAGGCGACGCCGTCCGAGCACGCAGCTGGCGTCGGAACGCTCGTGCACGCCCCGTTGATGCACGCCTCGATCGTGCAAACATTTCCATCGTCGCACGGCTTGGGCACACCGGCGCAGACATCGCCGTTACACAAATCAGAAATCGTGCATGGATTGCCGTCGTCGCAGCCCCCGCCTGTGACCTCGACGATACACTTGCCGCCTACGCACACATCCGTCGTGCACGGGTTTTTGTCGTCGCAGACCATCGCCTTTCCGGGCTTGCAGGCACCATCCGCACAACTATCACCGGCGGTACACTCGTCGCCGTCCTGACAAGGCCCAGCAACTGCGGTGTGCGCACATTTGCCTTCCACGCACAAGTCCAACGTGCAAGGGACGCCATCATCGCACGGTTTCGCGACTCCGGCCTGGCAGACCCCGCCGACGCAAATGTCGTTCTCGGTGCACGAGTTCCCGTCATCACACTTACCGTCGCCGTTCTTGTGTGCGCACTTTCCGTTCGCACATTCGTCGTAGGTACAAGGAAGCCCGTCGTCGCAGGAAAGGAAGCCACCGGATTCGCACGCTCCGTTCTTGCACGCGTCGCCCAACGCGCAAAGGTCACCATCGTCGCACGGCGCCTGCGAATTCGTGTGAACACAACCGGTTGCGTTGCAGATGTCGAGCGTGCAAGGAATGCCGTCATCGCACCCGAGCTTTACGCCGGTACATTTTCCGCCAATACAGGCGTCATCCGATGAGCACGGGTTGCCATCATCACACGAGCCGCTGGTATCCGCACTCTTGCACGCGCCCGAAGTGCATGAGTCCTCGGAGCATGGATTTCCATCATCGCACGGGACCGTTGGGCCGGGATTGCACACCCCACCCAGGCAACTGTCGGGGTAGGTGCACGGATCGCCATCATTGCAAAAGCCGCCGCTCTGCGGCGTCGGATTGCATGCCCCGTTCATGCAAGCCAAGACCTGACAGGGTACCCCTTGCGGACACGCGAGGAGGGTCCCCTGGCACTCGCCGCTGGCGGTACAATGATCGCCCGTAGTGCAGGGTTCCCCGTCGTCACAACTTCCACTGGGTGTTGCGGTTGCAGCGCAGCCCTGTCCCGGAAGGCAAACGTCCACCGTGCAGGGTTTGCCATCGTCGCACAACTTTGCCGTGCCTTTGCAACTTCCAGCAACGTTGCACGCGTCACTCTCCGTGCACGCATCACCGTCGTCGCAGGGTGTTCCTGGCGCTGCCTTCTTTGAGAAGTCACATTTCCCTGTTGAATTGCAGGCATCAACCGTGCATGGATCTCCGTCGGCGCATGAGATCCCGCCCGAAGAAATGCACTTGCCGGCTTTGCACGAGCCGGCGTTCGAACAACCTGCGCTTGGCACACAGTAACCACCATCAATGGGCATGTGACTGCACTTGCCGTTGGCGCATGAGTCCTCAGTACACGATTCGCCATCGTTGCAGTCGATTCCAGCGCACGAATTCGGCTGCGGATCCTTGAGTATCGAACAGTTCGCCTGCCACTCTGTGGTCGGGCCGAACGGGTCAACGGTCTCTTCGCTCGCCTTCAGGCGGACCTCAAGATGGAGGTGGTAACCGCCTGTTGCGCTGCAACTCCCGCTGGACGTCATCGTGTTCCCGGTGTTGGAGACGTACCCGACCGGATCGCCCGCGACCAGCTGGTCGCCCTCGTTCACCAGCACGTCTTGCCGCAGGTGTGCGAGAATGATTTCGAAAGCCCCTTGTGCGCACACGACGTGGTTGCCGAAGCCGATGTTGTTCACGCCACAGGTCATCTGGC
Source organism: uncultured Myxococcales bacterium (assembly GCA_903842345.1). Classification (GTDB taxonomy): domain Bacteria; phylum Myxococcota_A; class UBA9042; order UBA9042; family UBA9042; genus CAIYBN01. Next base: position 450,564 of record CAIMLR010000007.1, on the reverse strand, counting down.
TGATGTCCTTGGTCACCTTAGTCACGATGCAACTGGCGGGCGCGTGCACGAGCAAATCTTTCGTGCCCGCCCCATAGTCGATGCCGCCGTGGGTCGTGTACGTTGGACAGCCCGGCGATCCATGGTAACCACACGTTACTTGATCCTTCGGCGGATTCAACGGCGCGCACAATGCGAGTTTGCCCGCAGTATCGATTGCGTGCGAAAACGAAACCTGATCTTTCCCGGCGACGTCAGAGCCGTTCTTCGCAAACACCGCGACTGTGTACTGCCCAGCTGGCCAGAGCTTGGTCGGGTACTGAGTGCTCACTGGAAACACGCTCGGAATCGGCTCGAGCGAATCATTGACGAATAGCCCGTCCGTCCCCCACCGCGCCACGTGCGTGGTCACGGCCGTTAGAGCAGCTCCATTGGATTTGACCGTGAACTGGACAGGCAGGGCATCGGTCACGACTGACGCCTCCTGCGGCGTAAGAATCTTCACCGTCGGTGGCACAGCGGCTGGCGGACCTGAGCAACCATCGTCCACAACACCGTCGCAGTCGTCATCTGCGCCGTTCTTGCAGACTTCCTTCGGCGGGCTGCAGTTGACCGAGCACCCGCAGCTGAGGCTGCCAAGGAACGGGCAAATGTAGGACTTGTAGACCGAGTCCGAGGCCGACTGGATGTCGGCGACCCCTGGTCCGGTGATGTGCCCTCTCCCAAGCGCAATCTCGTTTTCAACGGCTTTGGGGTCATAGTTGGCACCGTGACTATCAAGCGTCCATTTCAAATTCGCAGATGTCTTGGTAACGACCCAGTCGTCGTTCGCGACGACCGAGAGCCATTGCGGCTCCGTGCCGCCAAGAACGGCGAGTGCCCCCTGGTTCAATTCGTTGATGAAATTATCGCCGTCGTCTGCCCGCTGAAGTTCCTTCAGCGAAGGCGCAAGGCCTTTCTCGACCGCATTGAGGGCGCCATCAATCAGGGTCTGGCAGCCGAACGTCTTGACCTCTTCCGCCAGCTTGCTGAGCAACCAGCCACCGCCCACAGACGCGACCTCTCCCGCATCACATTCGGGGATGGCCATCGCCAGTAGATTGGCGACAAGGGCGTTCAAGTCAGGGACCCCGTTGTGGGGTGTCGCGAGCGTGATGACCTTGCCGAGAGCTTTGGGGTCAGGTGCCGGGCTACAGCCGGTGCAGGTTGGATCAGCCCATGGATTCCAGCTCGTTGAGACGCAGGTTTGGCCGATCCCTTTTGCATAGGCTCGGGCCACGAGGCCTCCCATTGAGTGCGAAACGATTGATACACGCGCACCGGCCTCATTTCCGCGTATTTTTGCGATTGCTTGTGATAATGCGCATGCGCTCGCCTTGATGCTTGCCGTCGTGTCGTACCGAATCATGTAAGTCGGGGCGCCGTCCGCCTCCGCTGAGATCAGACTTGATGCACCATTCCAAAGCGCCCCGAACGTCGTCGGCGCAGATGGATCATCAGCGATTCCAAAGACGTCTCCGAGTTGTAGTCCGTGAACAAGAAGAACCGGATCGAGCTTTCTGCCTTGGCACATCTGTGGTGCCTTCGAGGCAACCGGCTCAAAGAGCTTGTAAACCGTAAGTGCATATTTCGAGAAGTGCAAAAGCTTCACGCGGAGCAGCGGCATTCTGGGTTCGATCGTGATACCCGGGACAGCTTCCCAGGCGTGGGTCACTTCGTTGTACACAGAGAGACCCACGAACGGCGAGCCGAGCCAATTGGCGGTTTCCAGGCGAAGCTCGTCGAACGTGATCTCAACGAACGCGGACGAATTGAACTTCGGAATCGATGGTTCGATGTCGAAGCGTGCGACCTGAAGTGACCAGGCGCCAAAGTCACTTGGACGCTCGGAACTCAACGAGACTCGAATTTTGCGCGGCACGTCGATGATTCCGTCATTCCAAAAGACCCGCAGTCGAGAAATCGCCGACCGATCTGACTCGACAACGCACTCCCCCGCGGGCCCGAAAGTCGCCGTGCACTCCGACGGGTCAACTGCAGGCGACGGTCCCGGCGCCGCGTCAGCGCCGATGCTTGCATCGAAGGCCGAGGTAGCGTCGGCCGTCCCAGTTACAACGGCGTCGGGCTCGCCGGAGCAAGCCATCAGCCCGACCAACACGAGTGCCACTACCGCTGCGAGACTGGGCTGCAACCGGCTTCGAATCAGCCTGATGCTCGAATGTTCTGCCATACTGCCCTCCCGTAACCAAGATCAGCGCAGGTCATTTGTGCACTCGCCGCACTTTGCCCGTGCCTGCGCCCGCCCAATAGACGTGGTTAGCATCTACCGCGATGGCTCTCGTGTAGCTGACGTCTGTTGCGACCGTGGTGGCCGAGCCCTTGCCGCCGATAGGCGCTTTGCGCACTGCGTGGCCATTGCCGTTCGTCCAATAGACCATGGTCGAATCCAATGCGAGACGAGCAAGTTCTTCGCCCGTACTGACGCCGACCCACGAACTGCCGTCCAAGGGCATCTGGACGACAACGGCATCGCTGTACGCGTCCCCTGCTTGCCCCCAAAACACTCGCGTGGCGTCGACGGCAATAGCGGTGGGCGTGGTCCAGACGTTTCCGCTGCCGTCGACGAGCACACTGGGCGTCCCACCGTTGATTGGCACGGAGTAAACGCCAGTCTTCGTGAGCGTGTTCGTCCCGCCATTGACCCAGTACACGGACGACTCGTCGGCCGCGACACTGAAAGGCTTGTTCTGGGCCGTGGCGAGCGAAACAGGACCGTTGCCGGTCTTGGTCATGCGCATGACCGTGCCGTTTGGATAGTTGGAGTTGGCATCGGCTGGACCGAATGTCACCCAAAATACATAGCTACTATTTAGCGCGATTGCCCATGGCGTTGTCTGTCCGTTGGCGAACACGGTCGCCGAACCGCCCCCCTTCGGCACACGCATCACGGTGCCGTTGAACTGGTTGGTCCAGTATACGTTGGTGCCGTCGACAGCAATGCTGTTCGGTCCCGACTGGGAGGACGCGAGCGTGGCGACCGCTCCACCCGCAATGGGCACACCGTAGATCGCATTGTTTCCATTCGACGCGACGTAAATGGTCGTCGAGTCAACCGCGATACTTGAAATCTGGCCCAGATTGGAAGCCAAGACGCACGAACTGTTGTCGCACGCGCCGAGTCCACAGCTGTAGCCACACCCGCCACAGTTGGCGGGATCTGCCGCCAGGTTCGTGTCGCAGGTCGTTCCACCGCACACGCCCCAACCCGTTACGCAATCGCACTGACCGGTGACAGCGTCGCACGCGCCGTTCGCACCACACGACTTTGCCGAGTGGAAACAACCAGTGCTGTTACAGCCATCGACCGTACACGGATCGCCATCTTCGCACGACTTCGTTGTTCCAGGCGTGCATACCCCCGCGGCACACGTGTCACCGACGGTACAGGGATTCCCGTCGTCACAGACGGCGGTGTTCGGATTGTGCTGACACACTCCGCCAACGCAGAGGTCAGCCGTGCAGATCTTGCCATCATCGCAATTGATCGCCGTCCCGAGGCAGGTGCCGGTTGCGCACACATCAAGTGTCGTGCACGGGTTGTTGTCGTCGCATGGATTCGTGTTAGTCACATTTTGGCAGCTCCCTGCAACGCAACTGTCCGTCGTGCAAGGATTCCCGTCCGAGCAGTTGATTTGAGGTCCGCCTTGGCAGGAACCAGAGGTACACGCATCGTTCGCGGTGCATGCGCTTCCGTCATCGCAGCCGCTTGTGTTGAAAAAGTACTGACAACCGACACCGTGGATGCAGGAGTCGGTGGTGCACACGTTGCCGTCGTCACAGGCCTTGACGCCGAAGCCTTTGCAGGTCCCAGAACTGCACGAGTCGGTGAGCGTACATGGGTCGCCGTCGTCGCAGGCGGCGTTGTTGAAAGCGCTCACACATCCAGACGCAGGGGCGCAACTATCCATCGTGCATGGGTTCTTATCGTCGCATGGCGGCGAAGCACTGCCAGAGCATTGGCCACCTGCACATGAATCCTCCACCGTACACGCGTTGCCGTCGTCGCAGGCAAAGGAATTGGCAGCGTTCACGCAGCCGACGACCGTCACACAGTTGTCGTCAGTGCAAACGTTGCCGTCGTCGCAGGGCTTGGATCCAACGCCTTTGCAGGCTCCCGCGGTGCACGAATCAGCAAGTGTGCATGGGTTACCATCGTCGCACGCGGCGTTGTTGGCGGCCGTTGTGCATCCTGAGATCGGGGCGCAACTCTCCGTCGTGCAGGGGTTCTTGTCGTCACATGGTGGCCCGGCGGCGCCAAGGCACTGGCCGCTCGCACAGGTATCGTTGACCGTACAGGCGTTCCCGTCATCACATGCAGCAGCATTCGCAGCTTGGACACACCCGACCGCTTGGAGACAGCTATCGTCAGTGCACACGTTGCCGTCGTCGCAGACCATGAATCCAACGCCTGCACACGTTCCGCCGTTGCACAAGTCCACAAGCGTGCACGGGTCGCCATCGTCACACCCCAGGCCATCTGCTGCGAGCACATGCACGCAGCCGCTTGAGCCGTTGCAGGTGTCGATGGTGCAAGGCTTGCCATCGTCGCAATTACTGTTGGCGCCGGGCAAACAAGCACCAGCGGCGCAGTGGTCGCCCGTGGTGCAAAGGTCGCCGTCGGTGCACGTGTTGGCAACTGCGGCGTTCTTGCATCCGCTTCCAACCTCGCAGGAATCAATTGTGCACACGTTGCCGTCGTCGCAGTTGAACGCTGTCGCCCCGGGCGAACAAACCCCTGCCAGACACAGGTCACCCACTGTGCAGGGGTCGTTATCCGCGTCGCACGAAGTCCCATCGGCGACACTTTTGAAGCCGCAGGCCCCGGTCTTGGGATCGCACTGGTTGTTTCCGCACTGCAAATCACCGCTGCTGTTGTCGCATACTACGATTTGGCCAGGCTTCACTTCGCACATGGTCAATCCCCCTGCGGCCGCCACACATACTGGAACGCCATCGCACAGGTCTCCGTTATCCGGACAAGGGTCAGCGGCAGCCGAATCGCAGCAAACGCTCGGGCCAGGGACGCACGTTCCTCCGCTGCACGCGTCGCCTTGGGTGCAAGGAACACCGTCATCGCACTTGCCTTCGATAGGCTTGTAGACGCAGCCACTGGAGCTGAGGCACAGATCGAGCGTACACGAATTGCCGTCATCGCACGCGCCTGCCAGCGGCGTGTATGTGCACCCGGACTTGGCGACGCACTGATCCTGAGTACAAGAATTTCCGTCATCGCATGTTGTCAGGGTACCCGCCATGCAGAGACCAGCCACGCATGCATCGCCAGAGGTGCATGCGTCGTAGTCAGCGTCACACGGAGTCCCGGTCACGCTCGAATGTTGACAGCCAGTTTTTCCAAGACAGACGTCGGTGGTACAGGGTTGGGCATCGTCGCAAGTTCCTTCGTCGGTCGCGCCGTTGCAGTCATCATCGACGCCGTTGCACGTTTCGGTCGCGGTCGTGGCGATCAGACATGGGGATACCCCTTCCGAATCGCACTTCCTGATTCCCGGGCACCCGCCACCAGTCTCGCACGAGGTGGACAGTTTGAGCTTGGTTGCCCGTGGACTGCACGGACAGATGCCGAATGCCGAGACGCCATCAGGCAGTAGTAGAACGCATTGGGTGGCCGGGGTGCCGGACGTATCGGAAACCGGCAAGCACCCATATCCTGGTGGACAACTGTCATTGTTCGAGCACCCGATCCCGCAGAAGGCGCCAAGATCACCTTGATCGACGCACGCTGGACTCGAAAACCCGGGACTCACGCAATCGTCGTTGCTCTTGCACGGGTCGCAAAGCCGCCCCCAATTCGGAACGCAGACATTTTCACTTTTGCCTGCCGCGGACTCGGCAGTCGCGCAGACAAATCCTGGCAGACACCCCGCAGCACACGGGCGCGCGCACGACCTTCCGGTTGGCGATTGAGGTGCATCAACGCATATGCCAATGTCGCAATCGCTGTCGACCGCGCAATCACAGTCCATAGCGCCCGGACATGAAGGAGCCGCGACCTCGGACGGCACCGAGTCGAAGTCACCGATATCATCATGGCCCGCCGAATCCCAAGTGTCAGCAGTAGACAGGACGTCAGCGGATTCCGGCTGACTCTGAATGACTTCCTGACCGCAACCGGAGCAATGGACAATAAGAGGCAGACTCCAGAGCAATCGAGCTCGGGGAGGTATTTTCAGAAACGTCTGCTCAAGCATGCCGCCTCCCTCGGGAACGCGCGCTTTCGCTATTTCCGCCCGTTGGCAGGGGGGGCTGCCGAGGACTTAGCCAGAGCGTACGCCAAACAACAGACTCGTCAATCGGTTTCTCCGGTGCCCTACGGCGGCGACAGGTGTACGAACGAACGGCAATCGCCGCCTCGGCGTTTCGACACCCGACGACCTCTGAACCGGTCTCAAAGTGGTCAAAAACGAGGCAGAGCCAACAAATTGTCACGCCAAATACCATCGGCATAGGTCTGGACGTGCGGCGGTTCGGTCTTGAAGACTCTGACCTCAACTTCAAGATTGCCCGATCTGACTTTCGCCACGCCGCCGTCATTCAGCCACTTGACCATGTCCGCGACAGCGGTTGTGCCCTTGGTGTTGCTGGCCGGGTTCGTCCACTTCAAAAGCGTGATGTGCTTGTGCTCGGTCCCAGCTTCAAGATGAACATCTGTAATGAAAATCACGCAATCTCCTGATGGCACTCCATTGATGAGCGGCCGTCTGCTTGTACCATTGGCGAACTCTGCGACGCGTGTCTATCACGCAACAGATCGGAGTCAGTCGACAAGACTCCAAAAAAAGACCTTGCCGTCACCTTGCCTGGTTGGATTGACTGCACCTCCAGGCTTCTCCGCGATGGCCTGCTGAACGCAATTCGCTCCCCTCAAGCGGGGAGTGCGTTGGCGATAAAGGCGTACGTTCTCGAGGCGTAGTTTCTGACCTCCGTCGGGGTCGCCGGTAGAAATCTCACGCTGTTGGAGGCATGATGCGCCGGCGACGAAAACCGCGAGAGATTTACGAGCTCGACCAGATCCAAGACCCCTGGTAGTTGGGCGTCCTTTTGCGCTGCTTGGACGAAGTCATCCAGCCACGCGTTATCGCCCCACATGTGGGGAAAACGCGTCCGGAGGTACTCTTCCAGCACAACACGGATTGACGCACGCACGTCATTTTCGGTGAGATTTACGCGCTGGCGCGCGAACTCCCGAAGTTCCGACATCCTGCGCTCGTAGTCCGAACGGCATTCCGTTCGCAAGTCGCACTCCTTCAACGCTTGCTGGATCGCGTCAATCTTCAGCCCGCGTACATCGCCAGCTGCAAGTCCGCGGCCAATCTCGAGCAGGAACCGAGGCTGGTGCGAAAGAACGACGACTTGTCCTGCGGAGCCTACCAACTCGACGATGAGTTCCTTCGTCGAATGCGTGCGGTCCTCGTCGAGGCTGGTCATCGGGTCGTCAAAGATGAGGGTGCGCTGGCTCTGATCTGGCGCGCGACGAGCAGAGGCGACGAACATCGCAAGCGCCAAGGTTGACTTGTCACCATCGCTGAGCAGGGTCCGGAAGGACGGCGCGTCGTCTCGACGAGCGGTGGCGGAGACCAACGAGTCGCCAAGCCGGATTCCGTATTCGGCGGACGGCTTGCCGCCAGGGAGGACGGACCGGAATGATTCGATGCGAAACCCAGCTCCGAGTCGCCCGAGCAGTTGGTTGACATCAGTCTCGAATCCACTGAGCCGCTGAGTTCTCGCAGCATCCAATCGCTTACGCGCCTCCGCTTTCGCCTTTTCCAGGAGGCGTTTCTCGGCATCCCGCGCGTTGATCTCACCTGCAATCGGCGCGCATTTCGAATCATGCCGTTGCATGGCTGCACTCAATCGCTTCTTGCGCGCCGTCAGTTCGGCCACGGTAGCGACCCCGACCGACGCCTTGAGCTTCATCAGCTTCGCATTGTATAGACCCACTGCGTCATTGTGCAGTTTCACGGCATCGAGTACCTCCACGGTGTCGCGCTCGGCTGCTGCGATTGCTTCAGTCGCCGCGATCGGGGTCATAGGATCGGCAAGCTTCGCCGCGAGCAGACGCTCGGCGATTGCGAGCGCTGCACTCCATTTCAATCCGACGGCAGTGGCATTGAATTCAGGTGTCTGTTCACCCAAAACCGCGTTCCAAAAGTCACTGCTCTTCTCGTTATTACTCGCGATCAATTCGATGGATTGCCACGCGTGGGCGCGCGAGGCCGCGAGGTCCATCGCGCCACGCAGTTTTGCCAGGTGCTTCTCGTATGCGTCGCTAAAGTATTTCGAGTAGGCAGCCACCAAGTCAGACCGAGAAACGTCTTGACCACAATATGGGCAGTCCGCTGCGCCACGTTGGTAGCGGAGCCCCTCTTGCACCCAAGTTCGCGCCCGTTCGTCACCAAGTCGCACTGCCAAGTGGGCAGTTACACTCGCCCGCGCGGCCTCCGAGACAGTCTCAACCGAAACACCAAGTACCGCCTCGAGCGCGGTCCAATCGGATGCCTGGGGACCAGGCAGTGGCGAGAGCAACGGGCGATCGCGTATCGGCTGGGCCATTTTTGCATTCCCAATCGCGTGATCGAGTTCAGCGTGAGTCTTGGACGGCTCGATGGGTGCAGGGAGGGCGAGGAATTCGTCTACGCTTAGGCTCCATGCGCCCGCCACGGGTTCAAGTTGCTTGACGAGCCCCCCGCGCTTGGTCGTTACGTCCGTGATTTTCGTGGCGAGCTCATCCACCTCGCGGGCTGCAGCGACTTCGGCCTCCCCCAATGCCAGTTGAAGCAGGTTCTGGCGTTGCTCCGCGGCGACTTCTCCTCCGAGATGAACGTTCCGGTCGATGAACTCCCTGTCGAAGACATCAGCCAGCAGCCGAGTGCCGCTCCAGGTGCCGTTCGTCTTCCGCAAGATCACACCAGCGTGCCGCAGCTCAATCTTTGGCGTCCCCCCCGAACCCAGGCGGCGTCTTGATAGCAACCTGCCATGAGAAGCGGCCGCCCTGAGGACATCGGCGACGGTGGACTTCCCCTCGCCATTTCGGCCAAAGACCAGGGTAAGCTTGCGAAACGTTGCGTCACCGACACTCTTCAGGCTGTCGAATCGACCAACGTCTTGAATTGCGATAATTTTCTCGATCATGGTAGCCTCTGATTGCGACCAGTATCTCAGGGATGCTGGCGGTTGGCAAACGACCGAAGCAATGAAGTTTCAATCGTGGAAATATTTTCACACACATGGTGGACGCGACGGATCAAGATGCTTGAGCGCCCGCCACCGAATTCGTGTGCGGACGCCCCAACCGGAGAGCACAGGAGTTGCGAACGGCATGCTGCACCATGCGAGCATTGCGCTCCACCATCACCTAATCATTGATCGAATCCCCGCGCAAAAGCCTTACGCCAAGCACCATATCCTGCAATTGCCGCCATCCCGCGTGTAGCGTTTGCCACCCAGGCGGCCCGTTGCGCGGCAGGTGCCCGCCCATCTTGGCAATCGCCGCGATGCACTGAGCTACCGTCGCGTCCGGGCCGAGCGCCGCCTTCTTGACCCTCAGACTGAGCAGCTTGAATTCCAGCGGCGTCAGCAGGTTCTTCCATTTCGTCTCGGGCGCCTCGTCCGCAATCGCCCGGAGCAGCAGCAGGCGCCAGGCCGCCGGAATCAGCAGCGCGAGAATGCACAGCATCGTCGCCATGCTCTCCATCTGGCGATCCTCCAGCCGACAGCCGGTCTTGAGCGCCTTGAAGTACTCCTCGATCATCCAGCGGCGCCGATACAGCTCGATGACGCGGAGCACTTCGGCCTGCGTGCCAATCGGCTCCGTCGTCAGCAGCAGCCAGCGCACCCCGGCCTCCCCGGTTGGCGGATTCAGTTCCACCGCCTCGACGAGGTGCAGTTCCAGCGTCTTCGGCTGCGCAGCACGGCCTCCCGGCGACCAGCTTGCTTTGCCGCCTCGGTCTGCGCGTTGCAGCGTCACTGTACCTGTTCGTACAGTTAGCTCGGCTTTGCGGGCGCGCCGCGGCGGATTCCGGTTCGACTGTTTGCCCGTGCGCAGCGGAAACCGTTCGCCGAGCTGCACGCTCACGGTGCCGACGTCCTGCAGACCGTCCTTGTACTGGAGCTTGCGCTGGGCGTCGGCGCGAACCACAAAGCGGAATTCGCTCTGTTTCAGCCAGGACAAGAGCCCGTAGCTGTCGGCGTCACCGTCCATCACGTGGATCGCGCTGACCCCGCGCTCGCGCAAGGCGTCGTCGGTCAGCGCCACCGAGTTGCCCCACCTCTCATGCTCATTGTCGTAAACGCCGCCTTCGTTCTCCCAAAACGCCAGCGACTCTGCGTCCTTGGCGTCGAGGCCTGAGAGATGCACGAAGGGCTGCGCATTCAAGACACCCAGCGGCAGCGCGCGGCCATCCGCGGTGATAGCCAAGCTCGCGTGCACGAAAAAGCCTTGCGTCTGCGAGGAAAAGCTCGACATGTGTTTGCGACGCTCGTCGTTCCAATACATCCGAAGCGAGACGTCGGTGGTGTCGTGTGCCACGACGACCTCGGTGCCCATCGCGGCCGCGCGTCCCAAAGTCCGGGCTACGTGCGGCGCAGCGAGTGCACGCCAATTGACGCCCGGATTGCTAAGCAGGCGGTATGCCGCTTCCAAACCGGCCTCGTCGGGAAAGATTCTTGGAATCGACAAGTCAGGTTTGGCTGCGAGCGCCTTGCCGACGCGCCGAGCACGCTGATTGCGACGCGTGTTGCCCAAGTCGGCGGCGTACTCCTGGCCGAGTGCGGCGTCGGAAACCCAGTGTTTGACGGATGGAGAAGTCATGCGCGAGGCCTCCGAACCTCGCGGCAAGTTTATGATAGTTCTGGGTTTATCGCGAGATTTGCGGGATCTTTAGACCATCACTCACCGCGGCGGGGCCAAGAAAAACGACTCCGTTTCTGATTTGCGGCGCGAGTCGACATTGCTCGCCGGCCCCAACCGAAGTCGATCAATCTCAGGTGAGATTGCGTACGCAGACAGCCGAAAAACATTCACAATTTGCGGATTCGGCTGGGTACCGCGCTAATTCGAACGGATCATTCAATCGACGGACGATAATGTCTACTTGTTATCGTTTTGAGGAAATTCCGCGAGAATCTCCTTTGCCAGCTTGATCGACTCCCGGTCTTCTTCACTTGGTTGACAGAAGGCGCCAACTCCGCAGCTGCCTTTCGCGAGTTGGTCGAGTCGCGAACCCGCCGCGCGCGCCTGAATCATCGCGGCTTTCTTGAGCAATGGGTCGTTGTCACGGAAATTGATGGCTGCGCCAGTCGCGTCGAGCATGACCTGTCGCCTCCCCCACGCGTCGTTGATGCGTCGCTGTTCAATTTGGTCAGAAATTTGGGCCGCTAATCCAGCCACAAATGTCAGAAGTGCAATCGTTACCAAGGCGATGTCGAAACGGTCGAGTTTCCGCCCCTCCCTGAAGAGCTCTTTCCGAACGCCAACGCAAACGGTGGCGAATGCAAGAAGCAGCAGCAAAGTTGCGATCATGTATTGCTCCGAATCAAGTTGGACGTGTAAGACTTGGTCAGCAAGGAAATCAGCCGCGGATGCGCACACGACCGCGTGAAGGTGCAATGGAATCGCTTGGCGCGTCAAGCGCGGATTGAATGGCAGTTGACGAGCGCCTGCTCGGGCGTTACAAGCCTTGCCGTACTGTTCTGGAACGGAAAACTGGCCTGACCGCTGGGGCGCCTGTGGGCGAGTCCGGCAATTCAGGTAAAATCATACAAAGCTGGAGACATGACGCATGAAGCGCAATTTTTCTTTCGTTCTCGTTGTCTTTTTGGTTTGTGCCATTGCACCATTCGCAATGGCGGAGGATAGTCCGCGGATCAAATGCTTGACCAAATGCAGCAATGAACTTATCGCGTGTCTGAAAGACGCTGGCAAAGATGAAACGAAGAAATCAGCCTGCAACAAAGAGGTCGATTCTTGCCAAAAAGTCTGCCCAGCTCCGGACGCAAATCCCTCGCCGACGCCTGACCCTGAGTAAGTTGACGGCCGCGTGATTTGGTAAGCCTTGGTCGGGGACGGAAACCCAGCGGTCATACTTGGCTCTCATTGGCCGCTTTCACAGGAGCCGGTCGCAGACACTCCGCCGCCTCGATCTCAATGGAAAAGAATTCGCGCCTGCGCAAGCGCCAGACGCGCGGCCTTGCCACCGCTAGGGAAACGCCAGGCCGGGAGCATCGGGCCGTCGAGCCGTTCAGCTAGCAGCCACAAAGTCACCACTGCCATCACTGCGACATGCCCGACCGGGAACAGCTCTGACGCGAGCATGACTGCCCAGCACGATCCGACGCACGAGATCCCATGTGTTGCTCCGAAACGAAGCACGGCCAAATCTGCAGCCGCACTAAAGGCCACCAGTTCGACGTGCGCGTGGCCACGATTGAGATAGCGCTGTTTCCACGGCGAACATTGCCACACGAGTGCAACAGCGCTCGCAGCCGCCGCCGGTCCGAACGACGCCGGCAGGAACAGACGAAGCGGCAGCACCACTGCAAGGATAGCAACGCCCGCGGCCACCCAAATCGCGGCGTAACCTGCAATGAACAAAAGAACCGCCCGCGCACGTCTCCTGGCGAAGCTGCGATCCAACACGTGGCGGACCGGGGCCGACAGCAGCGGCGTCATCATCGCGCCCACCATGAGCGCCCAGCCAAGCGCCAAGGATCCAGGCGGATTGCGATTCATCAGCATGTTGATGGAGTCAGATGAGATCCCTTCCCTGAGTGTGGTCGGAATGCAGCAACTGCCGGATACACCCGAGCAACCGGGTTTTGCGAGGAGCGCGATCCATGCGGCCGCGGTCATCAAAAGCACAGGAGCGTGGACCTGCCAGCGTTCGCGCGCAGCTGGTGTCATCCGTGACCTCCTCAGCGCCCCTGGCGGTAGACACTGACCCGGCCGATGCTGACCTTCGCCGTTTCCGGCACGGGACTGACCGGCACGAGCCGCACCTCGAGCTTATCAACGTCGAGTGCGTTCCTCAGGTGCAATCCGTCAATGATCTTGGTTATCTCCAGCACAAACGTCAGACCCTGACCGCCGTGTTCACCATCGGGATCGCTGGCACTGCTGACGCCAAACAGTGCAATGCTTCCTGCTTGAAATTCGGGATGATGCGCGGCATCCTCGCCATCGGGCAGGCCGACGTACACGTGAAACGCCGTCGCATCAGACGCGCCGCGCACGTTCTCGAGATTGAGGAAGACGCGATCGGGCGTCGGCGCGACGGCCCCCATCGTCAGGCTCGCGGCGACCTTTTTGCGCCCAGCGTTATCGAGCAGCACTGTCGACCGCACCTCGCCACCCAGCAGACGGATCGGCATTTGACTTGCGCCAACCAATTCGACGTTGTTTCCGATCGGCATCGCGTGAACTCCCGGCCTCGTCGTGACTGCAGCGGGTAGCAACCCCAAGGCGTGAAGCCGCGCCGCGGGCTCCGGTGCTTCGACGTCGGGTGTCAAATCGTCGTAGCCGTAATGGAGCTTGCCCAAGTTCTGCATGTCGGCAGGCGTGTATTTCCAAGTCGATCCATCCGGCATCGGCATTGCAAACACACGCTCGCCGATGCTGGCTGGCCCATTGAGCCAATTCGGGTCTGTCGGATCCACGTCGGTCTGCGGATTCTCTCGCCAGACCTGCCACAACCGGTCAATGTTCGCATGATGGAGCCAGAAGATCGGATCGAGACCGGCGGTGTCAGGGTGCGACATCAGTCCCAGCAGCTCGGGGTTTTTCGGGTTACTTCCTCCGACCAGACCGTGCACCCAGTCATGCGGCTGAGTTTCGATGCCTCCATGCACCCGCCCGCCGTGTGAGAATCCTGTGTCGACGCCGCCAAACCCAACGCTTCCGCCGCTCGCGACGCCGGTGAAGTGCGGGTCGCCCATCGCCTGAAAGTTGACCTGGCTGAGAGCTACGTAGACGTTACCATCGTTGTTTGGGCCGTAGCGAGCGGGGACATAGAGCGGGTTGTTGCCCTTGCCATCCGGCCAGTCCGGCGTTGCGAAGGCCGGCGGCAGCGCGGCTTGGTCCGGTTTGAAATAGTTCCAATATGGCAGCGCCCAATCGGCCGGCCCACCAAGCTTGACAACCTGCGCACGGACATTCGCCTCGAAGGCGAGAAGGTAGCCGCGATGCCACGGCAGGAAATACCAGCTGCCGTGTTGGCACTGCTTCCAGAAGGCCTTGGTCAGAGCGGCGGTCGGCATCGGGTCGGTCGGGCTGAGATACTCTAGCTGAGTCCATCGGCGGATGTTGAAGCCATGAATTGCGCCGTAGAAGCGCCAACTTGTTGGCGTGGCCAACGGTTGCGCCTTCATGGCGGCGACGCCACGCGCGTACCACAGTATTGCATCGGCCCAGTCGCCGCCAGGTCCCCAAACGTTTCTGCGCGTGTATCCCATCTCTCGCCTCCCTAAAAACTCATTACGAATCATTCGCAGCTGTTCTCGGAATCAACTGAGAGCAGAGCTTGAGCCGTCCTCAGCAACCGCAAGTTGTGCGTCGGGCACGCCCCTGATGCAAAAGCCGCGCCGCACCTAAAACTGGTACACGACCAACAGGCCTGCAATCGTGCCGGGTACGGAAATCGTTCTCCCTGCCGTCACGCCAAAGCTCCAATGACCGGTGAGAGCGTAATCAACCTCAAGGTCGAGCTCGTGTGCGACAGAGGCACCGTAGGTCACGGCACTCCCTTTGTACTCGACTGAGAGGTCCAGTTCGTGCGCCGCGCCCCAAGTCCGCCACAAGCCAAATAGGCCGCCGAATGAATAGCCGCTCCCCGCTGCGGTCCATTGCGGCGCAGCGCGGACGCCTGCCTTCCAACCGACGAGCTTCGCGAAGTTGTTGGCGTACTCTGCCCGTGCCTGCATCTGTACGCGTGAACCGCCCGCGTAGCCGTAGGTCGGGACGATCGCCCATTCGAAACCGCTCACCTCGTTTCCGTCACCGCGTCGGGTATTTCCCCATCCCGGCGCGTACTTCGCCTGAATGACTCCGCCGTACGTACTCGTGCCGGAGCCGAACCCATCGCCAGTCCCGACGAGCAGTAAGCTCAGCCGATGATTACCCGTCAGTTTGATTGGTACCGCGATGTCAAGTTCCGTGCCACCGACTGACGCGCCAGAGTCGTACGAGCCCCCGAGCGTCAGCTCCGGAAGCCCGAAGAGACGAAATTTCTTGGCCGGCGGAGTTGGGGTCGGCACACCGTCGGCGTCCTCGACCATGAAGTGGAGCGCCTCAATGTCCGTGAGGCCACGCTCATCGACGATGGGGCGAGACGGCCGCCGAATTTCCGCGAACGCGAAGGTCGAGAAAGTCGTCAATGCAAACACCAAGGCAACCTGAATCGAGGAACGTAGCATTTGTGCTCCAAAGGGTCACGGTGCGAAACTTTCGCCGAGTGCTGTGACACAACCAGTACCGAATGAACGTTGCTAATCGACCATATTGCGGTCCACGTGTCAAGCTTCCCTCGTCTGCCAAATTCTGAACAAATAATGCGGGCGATGTCGCAGGTGCGGCCGCAACCGAGCCGTCAGCAGTCGCCTGAGCACAAAGGAGCTGGAGCAAACGGGACGAACACGCTTCATCGATCCGCCGTTTCGCGGAGTGTGATCTCACGCCGGGCCGGACCGCGCCGAGCGCCTTGTGGACGTGACGTGTCCCGCTGTTGCGCTAAACAAAATTCTGCCAGAAGTCACCGACGCTCAGCGGCAACAACACCCCCTTTTAGAATCGGCGTAAAATCAAGCCCTTGTCGCTGAATTGCACGATTTGCTATGCCATGTCGCTCAAATACGCATGGTCGGCTGCTCGTGTTGCGATTGACAGACCGGGCCCCTGGAAAGACGCTTACGTTGCGGGGGAGATGAACATGCCAGACATCCAATGTGAGAGCCATCGCAACGAACAACAGGCCTCGCCAGGTCTCACCCTCGTGCATAATCCCCGGCGCCTCATGGACTCCGCCGAGTTCGGCCCCATTCCGGAGCCGGCTAGCCTCGATCGGCCACAAATCTCGGAGCTAGTCGCCGAGGTGAACCGGCTCTACCGCGTTGGAGGACTTCAAACGGCCCTCGCGATTGGCCGTTATGTCATCGCTGCCTGTTTCAGCGGGGATACGACGCGCGTGCGTGACCCCAGACGCCACCCGAACTCGTTTCGGGAGCTCGCTGCTCGCGAAGATCTGATGGTCACAGCTTCGTATCTGTTCAATGCGGTCGCCGTAACCGAGCAGTTCACCCTCCTCCCGGCTGCGATCGCTGAAGCGCTTCCGTTCACACACCATCGCAGACTACTCGTCGTTCACGACCCAGACGCGAAGCTCGAATTGGCGCACCTCGCACTTGATCGGGCGTGGTCCACGCGCGAATTGGCGAGCGCAATCGACGACCAAATGGCACAGATGTCGGTCAGCCGCGTCGGTCGTCCAAAGATGCCGAACTTCGTCCGCGCGATTCGCTTGCTTGAAGCGGCGACTACCCTCCTCGAAGATTCAGAGGATTGGGAGGCTGACATGACCCGCTACACGTTTAGCGCTTCTGCGCCGATCGTCGAGCGTGCAAATATGGTGCTCGCTAAACTGTCACCGACCATCGAACGTCTAAACCTGCTCGTCTATGGGAACGATGAGGCCGAAGGCGTCTGAGTCAAAGGTGTTTACGCGCGTAAACACCCTCGCCTGGGACGCGGCTTGAATGCCGACATCTACGTCAAGACGCGCCAGCGTTCAGAGTGCGGCCACTGTGGCAGCGTTGCTTCCAGATACGCGGATGACTGGCTTGCCACTCGGACCGGAGGATGCTCCAGCTGCCCAAAACACTCAACGCCTTGCGGGGCTATTTCGCGTAGGCCGAAGCGACGTAGGACGCGTCAGAAGCGTCAATGTCGAAGCCACCTGGAATTGGTTTTCCGTCCTTGGTGATCGTCCCCGGAATCTGGTAGCACATGATCGAGTTCGGCGTCGGCTCCACGATGCTGGCAAGATCGATCCGGAAGAACCACGGAAGAAGGGCGCCGACAACGAGAAGTGGAAGGATGAGTTGCCGGTCGACACGGTGGCGCACCCGCTGCCCGCAGATCCCCGCTGTGCCGCCAATGCAGCGAAACGCCCGACGGTGCGATGTCGTTCGAAATGTCGAGCGAGCATGAGCAACTGTAGCTCAAGATGATTCGGTTGGAGCACCTGCAGCAGAAGGCCAGCGGCCATTGCGGGTCGCACATCGTGGTGACGCCAGCGCCCGCGGACAGGCCAGACGAACTGGGAATGGTGCTGCGTCCCCTCAGCCTACGTGTTGCCTCCACTGCCCTGAGGTCTCGAAGGCAGCCGAAGCGAACGTTATCGAGATTGACACTAAAGCCAAGTCTATTCCTGTCCAGCGGCCGAAGCCACGCGCAAGGTCGCGACCAATTCCTTGATGTCCTTTGGCACGGACGGGTGCTGAAAAGTTACGGTGACCTCGGATTCGTCACCCTGCCCAATCGCCAGCGAGTACCCGAACTGATCTCGGATATTCGAATTTTCCGCACCAACATGCGGCTCGTCTCGGTAGCGCGCCGCGACCGTGCGCGCGAGCGCCTCAATCGGCTCGGCCTCGGCTCGAGACAGATCATCGGTTTCGACCACGAGCGGTGGCCGGGTGATTGCGGCAAGGCCGCCGTGTCGAGTTAGGACGAGGCGCATGGGGTGTCAGTCCTACTTCAGGACGCGGACTTCTTGCCATGCCGCTCGAACCGCACTTGCCGCACCTTCCCCCGCCACGTCGCGCGCCGCGGAGATCGTGCCATTCGCCGCGTCGACGAATGTGGAATTTGCGGTCAATCGACTCGTCAGCGCCGCGTACCAGATTTGGCCGGGCATCTCCCACGAATGCGTCGCGCCGAGGTTCATGCAGGTAAGGTAGAACGCGCGGTTCGGGATGCCTGAATTGATGTGCACACCGCCATTGTCGCCCGCCCGAGTGTTGGGCAGTTGCACGTAGCCGTCCATGTCCGCCGGCTGGGGGTCGGAGCCGAGATCGGGAACGTCCTTGTATGCTTCGCCAGGGTTCTTCATCGAGCGCAATGCCAGACCTTTCTGGAGGAACAGGTCGCTGCCGATGAGCCAGTCGGCTTGATCCACCTTCTGGTTAAGTTTCCATTGCTTGACCATCGTCCCGAACACGTCGGACATAGACTCGTTCAACGCACCCGGCTGATCATGGTATGCGAGGTTCGCCGTGTACTGCGTAACCCCATGGGTAAGTTCGTGGCCGATAACCTCCAGGCTTTTTGTGAAGGAGCCGAAGATGAGGCCGTCGCCATCCCCGTAGAGCATTTCCTCGCCATCCCACATCGCGTTGTCGAACGGCTCTTCCGGATCTTCGCGGTAGTGAACTGTGGAGTCCAAACGCAGTCCTTTCCCGTCCACGGACACGCGCCCGAAGACGCTACGATAGAACTCGTACGTGTCGCCCGAGGCATCATATGCATCGTTCGCCGCCCGGTCATCGGCCAGCGGTTGTCCTTCGGAGCGCAGGATGTTGCCGCGGATGTGAGGTCCCTGAGCGCCATCGTAGATCGTACGCCGTAGAGTGCCTGTCGGAAGTGGCGGTCGCGCCCCCTGCGCGAGAATGCCCCGCTTCACTCGGGCTGCGTGGGTCAGGAAGAGTGTCGCCTCAGCGATTTTACGCACTTTCGGATCTGGGTGGCGCCGAAGCGCGTCAAGGAGATGCGGGGGCACTATTGAACAGCGGCATCGTTTTTTGGTACTCATGCTCATTCCTCTCCTAGGTAGAAGGCTACAGGACCAAACTTGGCCTCAGGCCAAGCGTACTTCGCTCCCGCGCCGCGACGTACAATACGCAGCAGGACTGGCTCTTTCACCAAGCGTGCACGCGTCCGCGAAGCCTGTCAACCGTTGATTACTAGTGCTCTTCTGGTGCCCAAAACGCCGATCGATCCACCGCGCTTTGGCCCGCCAAGCGGGCGAGCGGCGATGCGAGGACTCTTCCACAGCGGAGTTGGCAATTAGGGACACGGTGCAAGCGAGACGACAATCTCGATTCCGGAGACCTTGCGACTCGGGAGTGAGTCAGTGCATATGCGCGCAAACATGTGAGGAGCGGGCTCGACATTCGGGTGCGTGCGCAGCTGCGTTTGCCACCAGTAGAGCGTGCGGTCCGGCAGGCCGTGGCGGCGCGCAAAGGCGGCAAGGGAAAGCCCGCTGCGGCTGGCGGCAGAGAGGACAGTGCGGGCTTCGTCCTCGGTCTTTGGGTCGCGGCGGGTGGATTTGCGGGCCGGATTTGCCAAACCGGACTGACTTCAAGCATGGCGGACACCTCCTGGCGGGAAGCGTGGAAGCGTGCCGCGGGGCGTGAGTCATGTCAGTGCGGGGGGATGCTGGGCGGTTACGGAGAACTGGGTGGCTGCGCCTTAGGCCGGCCGGCTACGGCGCGTCGCGAGACGGAAGATAGGTGGCTGGGCGGTTGCGTTACGAAGCTCTATTCGACAATCAGAGGCAGGCACCATTCGGATTGCAACATTTGTTGTTCTTGAACGTGCAGAATTTCTGCTTTGCACACCAGCTCGATTTAGCGCAATCGGCGTCGGAAGCAGGCAGACACAGCGAGCCCACGAGAGTACATCGCCCGTACGATTTGCACAGATCGGAAAGCTTACAGTCATCAGAACTGAGAAGCTGGCATTTGCCGTCCTTTAGGGAACAAAGCCCGCTGAATGAACAGAAGCTGGACTTCTGACAGTCTTCCTGGTTTGCCGCAACACAGGCGCCGCCAACATCGGTGCAGAGACCGAGTTCCTTGCAGTTATTGCAAGCCTTGCAATCCGCGTCGGACCCGACCCCGCAGACGCCGTTCAACAACGAGCATTTTCCTGCCAGTTGACAATCCGGTGTTCCCAGGCACATATTGGACCCACTTGTGTCACCGAGGCTCCCCATCCCGTCTTGAGCGTCCGACCCGGTCGAGTCGTTGGAATCCCCGCTCGAAAACCCGTCAGAATCGTACGAATCGCCTGAAGATGTCGCGTCGGCGTCAGTTGGCACGTCGGTGGCACCATCATCATCCACCCAGGAGTACTTCGCCGAAGAGAGGACCTTCCCCGACCAGCGGAAATCATCCAATAGCAGTATGGTGTCGCCCAAACCATCACCCCGATCGAAGATCGCTGCCTTGATGACGACTGGCTCTCCCGCTGTGACCGGGAACGCCACCTCACGCCACTTGGTCGCTTTTGAATAACCAAATGATTTTCCATCAGCGCTCGTGCAACTGGAACATGTATACGCCTTGGAAACGCTAAAACAGGACCCATCCTCAGCCAACGCCACGTTTCCGCTCCACGACTTGCTCGCCACGCCAACGTAGATGCCGTCGTCGAAATTCTCATAGTCGTTCTCACCGGTGGCGATACGCCAGTGCAGAACAAGCGACTGAGCTCCCTGAGGTGCAACAAAAGAAGCACTCCAGATCGTCATGTCGAAAGCCTTCGAAGCGCTGCAGCCGAAACCAGAATCCTGAGCCATCGTGAGGTGAAAATCTGTCCCTACATCTGGTGGCTCAAATCCCACTTCACCCGCCTTAGCAATTAGTCCCGTCGACAGGGCCGCGAGAGAGTCCCCTCTCATTGGAAGCACGCCCGCCAATTCCGATAGACTCCATGCTGCACCGGTGGAAGCGATCGCGGTAAAGGTGGCGCTGACCGGCGAACAAATGTCGACGGCGGCGACGAGTTGGGTGGCTTCCGTGCCGAGCGAGGCGGCACAGCCCGGAACAGTCTCATCGGTCAGCCCATTGCAATCGTTGTCTATCCCATCGGCTGGAAATTCTGTCCCACCAGGGATTCCGGTCTTCGTGTGCACACAACCAACGCCACTCTGGCAGGCGTCCTGCGTGCACTGGTCGGTATCGTCGCAGGACAGACCAGGCTGATAGGACGCGCCGTCGTTGCTGCACGGAAACCACTTGCCGCCTCCGCAGGCACCGCTCACGCACACACGTGCGTGACAACGATTCGACTCACACGCCTCGGTAGGCGAGCAGTCGGCGTTCGTTGTGCATTCGACACAGCGCCCCTTGGCCTTGTCGCAGACGTGGTCACATTCTTTGCTGGTCGAACAGTTTTTCGATACCTCGCAGTGGTGCGCCTCGCAGCTCGTACCCGGCCCGCAATCGCTATCGACCAAACAGTCGACGCACAGCTCGCCAGTTTGGTCGCAAACGGAATTGATTGTCTTGCAATCGGCGTCGGACTTGCATCGAATCCCGGTACCGCAACTGCCTTCGATGCAGATGCTGCCTTCCACACAATCTGCGTTTCCAATGCACTCCACGCAGATCCTTCGCGCAGAGGAGCACTCCTGGCCCGTGCAATCGGCATTTGAATCACATGGCTCGGCGGCGGTCCAAGTCGTCGTTGCATCTGTTGTGGCAATGTCCCCGTCAACCTCAAAATCGATTTGGTCCAATATCGTCGAATCAGCCGTATTTGAGAGCGTAGCCGGAGAATCGCCGCACGATGCGAGGCTCCCGAGAAGTCCGTAGATCACAAGGCAATGGAACTGTCGCGACGCGGTTAATTGATTAATTTGTAAAGCCATAAAAGCACCTCGTCTTGGGACCTGCGGGGCGAAAACATTCGCGAACCGCTTGTCTGGAGTGAATTCACGCCAACTCGTGCGCTTAGCGGTGATGTGCGGCGTCACGCATCGTCGCTGAGTTTGGGTCACCGACCAAGGCCAGTTGACTCCGGCCCCCAGGTCCCCCCAGATCCGTGATACGTTTCGACAGACAATTTGTACCGAACCGGTGTGCCGGCTACGTCGAAACGCAACTCCAGGTAGTCTGGCCACGGCCCCTGTTCCGCGAGGTCAGCTAGTGATCGGTCCGTGGCAAACGGAGATGGGTCAGGTCGGACCTGCCGTAACAACCCCGTGGCGACCTCCTGTCTAATTTCGCGCATGAGCGCTGTCAACTCCGCCGGGGTCCGAAGCGTTCTGGGGGTGAGGATAGCTTTCATCGGACCACCCATGAAGGATCAACGTGAGGAATGTAAACCTGACTACCACCGCCGACGAAGGGGCCCCCCTGACCCGCCGCAGCGCCTTCGTAAATCACTGTTCCCGCTGGAACGTTGATTTGGCTCATCGAGGTGGCTGTGTTTCCCCATTCAGGTCGGAGGGCGAGATCGATTTGCGCCTGCAGCGGCCCCGCCGGTGCGGAACGTGTCCAGTAGCCGCCGACTTCCCCCGCGGTGCCTCCGTATGCACGATACAAGGTTGTAGCCTCGCTAGACGTCCTAGCCGTGTAGGTTCCGCTGCGAAACGTATCCGCGACCACTGTTGGCAGAGGTCCGGGATTCATTGGGCCGTACCGAACCGCTGCGTCCGCGGGCGCGGAGAGTGCTGGTCGTGGTATCGTTGTTGTCTCGACCGTTTCCGCAGCTTTTGCAAATTCGGCTGCCTCAGCAAAGGCGGCCGGCGCACGTGCGGCGTTCAACGCCGCACCCGCTGGCGCGACGAGCCCTACGACACCAATGATGTTCATGGTTCCGTCGGACGGGCCTCCCAGGGAGGCATAGAGCAAGTCGCCTAGCGGCGCCAATAGGTCGCCCAAGGTAAACATTGAGTAGGTGCCGTCGAAATTCTGATGCCACCGAATTGTCGAGACCTGGTTGAGCGGGTTCTCCGCCGCCTTCGATCCCAAACCCCAAGGATCGCCGAACCATGTCGGCACGTCGTCCGCGTACGCGAAGAAATTGGGGCCACCGATGTACCCGACTGGATCGGGCGTTAGAAACCGCGCAAGGGTCGGCGAGTACCACCGCGCCCCGAACCGGTGCAGCCCCAACGTCGGCACGTACGGTTGCCCTTGAACGTTCAAGTCGAACCCGAACGAGGACTTCGCCAAACCCGTACCGCCCGCGTCAAGAAATGACGTTTCGCCGTAGGCGGTGTATGCATATCGCTCGAGCAAACCACCGGTCGTGTCCGAGGCAAAACCGACCCTTCCGTTCGACATCGGGTGCAGATGGGCCTGAGCGCCATGAGCCCCCCACATGAATATCGGCAACCCGAGACGTCCGGGCACATATGTCTTGGTACTCGTACCCACCACCTCGCGAAGCACCGCGCCGCGTGCGTACTGGAACAGAGTCCGCGTCGGCGAGCCATGCGGGTCGGCGCTTGGCGTGTCGTACGCTGCGAGGCGCCCTAAGCCATCGTAAACAAAATGTGTCGGGTTTGGAGTGCCATCGGACAGAACCGACGCCTGCACCAACCGCTGCAGCCCGTCGTACTCGAACTGCGGTGTGCCCGGCGCTTGGGTCAGCGCGCCACCCACCGTCGAGAATACGTGCCCTCCAAATAGTTCATATCGATTGTCCAGCCCGCATTGACTTTGAAATGGCGGATTCGCTCCTTCCTGCTTGGTCGCAATATTTTCTGCGGCATCGTAACTAAATCCTTCAAACTTGGCAGAGGCGTTGGTCGTCAGCACGGACGGCGAGAAACTCGTAGAAGTCGGGTTCACCAAGCCGTGATCCTCAGCTCCAAGGCGTCCGTAGTCGTCATATGCAAAGACATCGGAGGCAGGAACGGCTGACGCAGAAAAGTCAAACTGCTGATCGGTACGCGAAACGAGGTCCTGTGCGTCCCGGAAAACGGACATGGACAGCAAGGGACCTACCGGTGAGACGGCGCTGTACTGGGAGACTCGGCCGTCCGCGTCGTACCCGTACGATTCTGATACGCCGTTCGAGCGCGTACAGGCGCTCGGGCCACCGAAGCCCGGGTAGTCACAGTGCTGGATGGTGACTCCGAGAGTAGTCACATCGGTAACACGCCCAATCTCGTCGCGAAACCACGACATGCTGACCGCTGTCCCCAAATCAAGCGACGCGGGCAGCCCCGTCGGCGTCCATGTGTGCCCTAGGTCTTCACCTGGAAAGAGCGAGTTCGATTCACGCACCATCCGTCCGAGGGAGTCGTAACCAAAACCAAGCTGCACTGCGTCACTTGGCGTAGACGTGGACGAGTCCGCCGAGGCGATTCCAAAGATGCCATATGTGTAATTGATCGTCGTGGTTGCGTTCGTGTATGTCGCCCCCGTGCCATCACTGTTGATTGATAGGAGTCTACCTTGCTCGTCGTAGGCGAACGTCTGGTGATCTCCGTCACGAGACGTGAGGCTTAACGGCAACGCGGTCCCGCCCAGATACCCAGGGAAGGAAATTTGTGTGCCATCGGGATAAATTGCACTCACGACGCGCCCAAGGTCGTCATAGTTCCACGTGGTCCCGTTGCCGTTCCCGTCCTCGTACGTCATGAGTTGGCCGTTGACATTGTATGTCAGATTTTCATGCGGCAGTTTGGCGCCAGACGGCGATACTCGCGCGGTAGATGCCAGACGCCCCAAAAAGTCATAGGCTCGAGTGAACGTCCGAACGCCCTCATTCACCGTCGACACCCTGTCGCGGATGTCGTAGGCGTACGTAACCTTTTCCTTTCCACCTGTGGTTTCTATGGACAGCAGTCGGCCTGTCGGCGATCGCTTCGTTTTCCGTTCCATCGAAGCGCTCGGGCCTGCAGCCGTTGTCGTCTCAATGAGTCCGTCCGTCGAAAAGACATGGTCAATCGCCAAGACGGAGTTCGTGCTGGTGTTCGACTCATGTACCAACTGGCCGAACACGTCAAACATCTTCAAATGGGAATGCCCCGAGGCATCCACATGGGTGACAGTCTTGATCAGGTCGGAATACTCATACGACTCGGAGACATTGGACTGCTGCTGTCGGGTACCGTCTGCCAAGTCCGTGAACAAGAGCTTGGAAACCGATGTCGCCCGTCCCAGGAAGTCGTATTTGACGTTCGTCGCGCCTGCAAGTGCAGGGTCAGTCGAAACCGGGATAGCAGTCGGATCTGCCGGTCCACCAGCAAGCTGCGGCGACAGACGGTAAATCGCGGACCACAAAACGCGGTCAGCCTCGTCATAAATGAACCGGAGTTCAGGACGCTCCAATCCAGACGCACAGTTTCCAGCGACGCACGGTTCCTGCTGGACCGAGATCATTCTGCCAAATCCGTCGTAGCCAATGGCCTTGCCGGCGGGAGCACCGTCTTGAATCGAAAGGATCTGACCAGAGTTCATCCGGACAGCAGACCAGTAAATCTGTTGTGGCCCGAGTCCACCCGGAACGCACGTGGCGTCGGCCCACTGCGGGTCCCACGCATACGGATGCGACTTGAGTCCTCGAGAAATAGCAACGACGTCGCCGCGTGAATCTCGCGTATATTCCGTGACCGTCCCTCCGCTTACATAGACCGCGGCGAGCAGCCGTCTTTCATCGTAGGCGTAACAGACGGTATTCGACTGCGGCCCGTCAAGGGAGATAGTTCTCAACGACGCTTTGCCACCCCAGGCAAACCAGGTGGGTTTTGTGTCCCGGTCAGGCGCCAGGATGTCCATTTCTCGGCCAGTCGCCGGATCGTAGGTATAGAATTCTTCCAACTCCTGCGCCGTCCCTTCTCGCTGGAAAATCCAATTTGGCATTCCGCGTGCATCGACGTCTGCCGACCATTTGCTCGCACCTGCTCCTGACACGCCGGTCAAATGTCCTAGCGCATCCCGACTTGACGTGAGGGTGCGCGATCCGTTCCACGTAGCGGTCTGCCAGAGGCCGTCTGAGTCCGAATAGCTGAACGTTCGACTATCGCCGTCGTTTTTCGTGATGGTGGCCACTCTTCCTGAGCCATCCGAGAGACGGGTATAACTCGTCGTGAGCGGAAAGCTGCTACCGTCGTCAACCCAGCGCGTAACAAGGTCGACGTTGCCGAACGGGTCACGATCAATCTGGATCGCACCTTGAAAAGAATTTGGCTGTGACTTAAAGAGCAAGTCGCCTTGGGGCGACCAAGTGTAGATCGTCCAAACGTACGCCTGGGCATTCGGGACACCCTGTGCAGGCAAGTGGGTCACAAAGCTCGGAAACCAATTCGCCCCTGAGTATGAATTGCAATATCGGTCGCCGAATTCCGTTTGATATCCGAGCGGACGCCCCGCATCGTCATAGTTGATAATTATCGCGGTATGGTCGCTGTTGGTCGCGCCGTTCGCTTTGGATTTGAAGTGTGGGTTCACTCGACGCAGAACGCGCCCAAAGCGGTCAGACATGAACGTCCACTGATTACCCGCTGCATCCACGGTCATGCTCGCGAAGGCCACGTCGCTGGTGTCGCCCATATCCTTCGAGGAGGCAGCGGGCGGACCGAAACTTAGCGGCGACGGGAGATCGGTATCATCCGTGGGGCAAACCGAGTAGCTGTTTGGTGATTCATGCATTACCGTTACGAGATCCGCGTCTCTCGGATAGGTGCCATTTTTCAGATCCACATAGCGAATTTCAACGAATGGCTTAGCACTAGGACCATATGCTTCGCCGAAATACTGTTGTGTGACTCGGTCGAACGACGGCGAGAAGACGTCCATTCCGTACACGTTTGAAAGCCACACTTTGTCATTCCCATCTTTGATAGCGGTTAGGTTGTATTTCAAGTCCGCAGCGTGTCCATAGAAGTCCTGGCCCTGGATCTGCCCGTGATTGGACATACATTGGTCGACGCATTGCGCATGAAGCTGCGGGCCAGTCACGGGGCTTGTTGCCATTGTCACACATTGAGCCATGACGGTTTTACACGAGGCCGGACATTGCTCAACGCACGCCTTCACGCACGGCTCTGCGCACGCTCCAATACATTTCGCTTCAGCAGCCACGTTGCACTTATCTTCGTTCGCGATGTCTGCACATACATCCTGGGTCGGTGGATCGTTCGCGTCGCATGGATCCACGGCACCGTGCAGGCCCGCCATGCAATCTGCCTTGCAGGTGCGCCCCTCTTGACAGTTGTCCTTCCCGCAAAACTTGCCTGCCCAGTAGCAACCCAGGCACTCCCACTCTTGGTGGCTCTCGGTCCAATAATCGGTGAAAAACAGCGCGGATCCAACCGCGTCAATCGCGGCATAGAAATTTTCTTCGAAGCCGACAGGATCGCCTTTGAATGAGCCGCCCTGAATGGTTTTGGGATCACAATTGTCGATGCCAGCAATCAAGCAAGCTCCACCGCAAATTTGGTCAACACGCGCCTCGCAGTGCCCCTTGTTCCCAATTGCGTAGGCCTTGCAACCCGTCATGCCACCGCTTTGCGCTGACGGCTGAAGGCTCGGGGCCGCGCATTTAATGGCGCATGCCATGACATCTATGTTGTCTCCACATTGAGAGTCGCAGGATTGCTGGCATGAAGCAGGGCAGTCCTCCAAGGCTCCACCGCAAGTCATTTCGATCGCTGCTGAAGTTTGTGCGCCACAAACGGAGTCCGGATTGAATGCCTCACATGCGGAATCACACACGATCCGCGCCTCTGGTGTTGGGATCTGATCGTTCGGCACCACGGGACCGCTGTATGGCGCTTGGGCGTATTCATAAGATTCGGTAACCCCGGTAGGGCTTGTGGCGGAGAGCAAGGTCCCGGCGGCATTTTCGGGAGCGACGTAGTAACTGGTCAAAGTCGAGTCTTTCTGCCCCTCCACGTAAATCTCACTCAGAAAACCGGTCCCGCAATCGTATTCCAGTTTGACGGCATGATGAGGGCTGCTGACCTTCGATAGGCGCCAGTTCTGGTCGATTGAGGGGCAGATTCCCTTTGACCACCAGACGACAGTTTTGTTTCCGTTGCGGTCTGAAACCCAGACCAGGTTCCCTGCCTCATCAAACCCGAACGATTGTCCGTCGGGTTTTTGAATAGTAGCGAACGCGTCAGCGCCGAACGTCAATTTTGTCGCACCGTCGGGCACCGACTGGATGTGACTACCTCCGTCCACGTCAATAAAATCAATGATATTACCAACACCGTCAACCCACCGAAAGTGGGGAGTCTGACACCCAATACCGCCGGTCACATTCGGCTTGATCGCAGACACCAAGTTAATCAAATGTTGATCGTAAGAAAAATTCCAGTTGTGCCCGAGAATACCGGTCCGAGTCTGACGACTGCGATACGTTCTTTGGACTACGATCGACGGACCGACGTCGTCTAGTTGCAGATCGGTCCAGGTATTTCGATACTCACCGGTTCCCGCGTCGATTGGATCTGTGCTGCCGTCTGCCGACGTGTCCGGGCTCGGCGAGCCCCGCCCGTTCAAAAAATTCGGGAGTTTCAACACCTGGTCGACGATCGGCGAAGAAGGCATTCCCGGCACCGCCTTAACAGCCTTGTAAACATCCACACTCGTGTCGGTAACCGCCTGCACGATTGAATCTGTCGGATTATTGCTCGGCGACGTGCCCTTAGGATCGAACGGGGAGTAATTCATGGCCTTGCCGTCTGCACCGAGCTTGACAGCGTTTACCTGTGTTTTGTCGACCGGTGCAAAGCCGTTACCGGTTTGAACCGAGCCTGGGTCGAAATTGCCCGACTTGTCCTTCATGGTATTGCGAATCGACTCCGCCACCTCCGCCCCCGAGGATGTGAACTTAATATCCTCACCGGACTTCGCCTGGGGAGCAGCCCATCCGATGGGAGTCGGTTGGACAGAATATGGAGGGTCGTTAGGGTGGAATTGGAGCCACGTTGAAGGGTCAAACGGGTTTGACGGGGCCTTTGTCTTGTCGTCGCTCGCATATGTGGCAGCTGATGGGGATTCGTAGTTGGTCGTGCTATTTCCAACACAAAACGGTGGGCAAATAATATCGACCTGCCAAGTGTAGCCCCCAGAGAATCCTTCCGAATACAGTTGGGAAAGACCCGAGGCAGCTTTGTCGACCGCGGTCTCCTCGGACTGGCCTTCTTCGCAGTTGTCGACGTCGGGGTCACAATCCTCAGCGAACGCAGGAGCGGTCGAAAATAACGCCGTGAGCAGCGTGAAAGTGAACATCCCGATCAGAGTGCCTTTCGTAAGCCTCATTTTTCCCTCGCGAAAACGGATCAATCAGTCTTTGTCCGGGTTCGACTTCCTAACGTTCCCGTATGCTGCAGAGTGTTGACGAACTTCCGCGGGTTCGTCAAGACCGTCCGGACAGACCACTCTCTGCTTTCTTGGCGGCCGGTCTTCGGCGGTGTGCTGACTTTGGTGGGTCAGGACCGTCACGGAGTGCGACTCGGCGCGACGTTGGTGTTGCACACGGGGGCGCGCGAGCTCGAATGTCACCCGCATGGTTACTGCGTGGTGACCGCGGGCGGGCTGACGCTGGACGGCAAGAAGTCGCTACATCACCAGGGATTAGTGCTTGCGGTCACGCAACTGAAGGCCAGGTTCCGCGCGCGACTAATCGGCGGCCTCGACAATCTGCGATGAAAGGGTCTGCGGTGGGACGAGGACCCAGACGCCTGGCCGCGGCTACTTGCCAAACTGCCGACGCCGAACAAAAGGGGCGTGTACATCGGACAACCGTTTGGCCGCTCGACGTACGTGCTGCACTATCCCGTCCGGACACGCACCGCGTCGGGCTGAGCGGCCAGCGGCTGGTGACGGACGACGGACTGACGGTTCGCACGCACGGCTCGGCGACCGTGACGCTGGCGCCACTGGAGGTGATGCAGCGTTTTCTGCGCCACGTGCTGCCGTCGGGCTGTTCAAGGTCCGCCATGTGGGGTTGTGCGCTGCGCCGCACGTGCGGGGGTGAACTCGCGCGCGCCCATGAACTGCTCGGCCCCGGCGACCGGGGCAAACAGGGGGCGGCGCAGCCGGAGCCAACGTCGGCCGAGCCTGAGCCACCAGAGAGATGGTCGGAACTGCTGGGGCGGATGCTGGTGGAGGAAACCCGCCGCGCGGTCGGGCGCCGCCGACGGCGGGGCTGTGATCTGTGAACTCAGCCGCACTCCGCGTGATCAACGTCTGGCGCGCAACGGCGAGTTGTGCGCTGAACCCGGCCCTTTGCTAGTTGACCCGGCTGCCGCCCTATCTAGGAACGTGACCAGCCCCCCCCCAAAGCGCGGCAGTTACCAGCGAACGTGGCTCGAGCGAATCTCAGACGCGTGCCCCGTGTCCGTCACCTAACGTCATCTCTGCATCGCTGGCCAGGGGCATTTGCCCGGCTATATGCTCTACAGGGGATAACTGGGAATCGTTACGGGTCTCCGAGCTCGCGACTGACCCATTACCGCGTCATCGCCTATGTGTTTACGCGCGTAAACACCCCGAAGGCGGCTCGCCGCGCCGGACCCAACGCGCCGCCTCTGTCGCAGAACAGCCGATGGGAAGAGCCGGTGAGAACCAGCCACCCGCCTCCCCCCGAACTGGAGGGTGAGCAATGTCCGGCCGGGAGCATCGGTAACACTCTGACCCGGGGCCCTCCCAACACGATGCTCACCAGGACAGCACAACACCGCACATCCAATCACGGATCGGTCCTCCCCCAAATCTCACATGAGATTGCATCGATCTTGCGCTCGTCATGAATCTACCGTACACAGACACACGCGCGGTCATGCGCAGCAAAGAGCAAGCCATGGCAAAACCATTCAAACCGACGAAACTTGTACGAAGTGAGACCGACGTCCTACAGGCCGCGATTGTCGTCGCATTGCCTCAGCTCTCCCGCGATCAGGACGCTGTTTTCGAGAGGCTTCGCGAACAGATCATTCAGGCCCGCCAATCGAAGGGCCTGGAGTTCCTCAAGCACATCGGCAAGCTCGTCGTCGACGGAATCTGGAACGGCGATGCTTCGCAAATTGATAACGGCGACGCAGTCTTCCAGGCGCTCTGCAAGGATCCTGAGATCAAGGTGTCCCAGTCGAACCTCTGGTACGCCTTGCAGCTGCAGGATCCAGAGTTGCTGTTTGGCGAAGCCGCGAAGGATTTGCTGCCCAGTCATCAGAAACGATTGCTCCATGTGCCGGAAGAACGGCGCAAGGACCTCGCACAACTCGCGGTCGACCAGCGGCTCACCGTCGAACAACTCGAAGACAAGATTCGGGAGTCCCGTGCTCCAGCCGAGGGCCAGAAAGTGCGGGGAGCCAAACCGCTTCCGACGGCGGCCAAGCGCTTTTCATCGCTAGCCGCGGCCGCGGACAAGTTTGACGGCGTCAGCGCGACAGACCTCTCCGGCCTGACCGAAGAGAAGGCGCGTGCGATGCATAAGAAGGTTCAGAGCCTCCGGCAGCTCTTCGAGGAATGGCTTCCAGAGTTCGAGGCAGAGCTCATCCGGATCGGGAAGCTTCAGGTTTGATTCAGCCGGGGGACGCGCGCGCACCGCAATCTCACATGAGATACGCTGTCCCAGTCGATGACGCGCCCAAGGTCCGGCGCTAATTTGAGGAATGACAATGAGCACTCGAAACCCGAAACCGGAAATTCCAGAAAGCACGCCCACGGCGATCCTGGAAGTTTCGTCAGGCGAGCACCTGACGGCACGCGAAGCTACTTTCGTGCTGGAATCTCTTCGCGTAACCCGAGAGACGTTTTCGAACTACCAGAGCTACCCCGACGAGACGTTTCGTGCGGAACGCTTGGCATTTGTGGACACGATCATCGAGAAGGTCCGGCGGATGAAGGCTCAGAACCACAGGCGGTGAGCCAACAGCTCGCGCTTGGTGACGCCATCCGGCGCGACGAGTGGGTATTTGACCCGGCGCCCCGCGGGCCTGTACGATGGCTCGCCCGCCGCGACGGGGCATTCACCGCCGGGGCACGACGAGCAACATGGACGATCGAGAAGAGGCCCCATCGCTGGATCGTGACCAGGCCGCCACGGCCGGGTACGGCTTGGATGCGAACCGGGACTATCTCGACCGCTGCCAAGTCGACACGCCGCATTCGGCAGTCACCATTGTCTGGAATGTCGCCCATCGATACCGCGACCACTTCGCCGATGTCTTCGATCCTGGAGCGGGCGACGGCCGGTTTGCCCGCGCCGGGACCTATGTGCGCTATTTTGGGTTTGAAATCGACGCTGCGCGGCTCCCGAGTGCAAAGCTGTCGGACTCTGCTAGCATCGTGAATGGCTGCGCGTTCAGTGATCCAGAAGATCGGCTCTACGATTTGGCGATCGGGAATCCTCCATATGTTCGCCATCACGACATCACGGACGATTGGCGGGCGCGCGTCTCGTCAGCAATCGCAGCGCGAAGCGGAGTGCGCCCAAGCGGGCTTTCCAATGCCTACATCTACTTTCTTTGGCTTGGCCTTCTCAAAACGAATGCAGACGGTGTTGTCGCCATGCTGGTCCCGCAGGAGTGGGTCTCGCGACCGGCCGGTCAGCCGCTTCGCGATTACATCGAGCGGTCTGGCTGGTCGGTTGATGTCTACCGATTTTCATTTGACGTTTTCGACCGCGTCCTAACGACATCCTGCGTGACGGTCATCGACAAGCGTGCGGTTCGTCAAAACTGGCGAACTTTTGTGATTGATTCCAAAGGTGCCATCAAGCCGGAGTCTCGAAAAGCAGCTGCCGGCAATGCAATCCTCGGCTACTCAGCCCGGCAGAACGGTCGCCCGTTCGCTCAACGAGGCCTAAGCTCTGGTAGCCAGCGCGCATTCATACTCACAGAGCATGACAGACTCCGCCACGGACTCGAGCGTAATCTCGATGTGCTGCCGTGTGTCACATCACTTCGTCTTCTTTCTTCGACTGAGCTCTCGCTGACCAATGACCTGTTCGAGACCGCGTTCGTTCAAATCGGCCTACGCTGTTGGCTCGTCAATCCTGAGCGCGCTCAGAGTAGCCCACTACGCGTATATCTGGATCAAGTCGCTGCTTCCCTGAGAAACACCGCAACCTGTCGAGCAAGAGTAGACTGGTGGCAGTTCAAACTTCCCCCGATCAGCGACATCCTGTATGCGAGCGGATTCGTCGGCGAAGGCCCCAAGGCATATGTGAACGAAGTCGGCGCAGTCGCGGTCGGCGCCGTGTGCGGCATTCACGACGTTGGTATTGACCGCTCCCCAGAGTTCGTGGAGAAGTTTCGCAGCTTCGCGTTCCGCGATCATTTGGCTAACCTCTCGAACGGCTTTTGCAAGGTCGAGGTCAAACAGGTCAACTGTTTCCTATCGACCGTATCGGAAATCGAATGATGAGCCCCAAGCCGAGCCGTTCTACGGGTATAGCGAACGGAACCGACGTCACGTTGTTGGAACACGGAGTGTTTGCGTTCTTGTCTGACTCGCGGCTCCTCGAAGAGCTCGGCGAGCGGCTGGTCGCGAGCGCCGAAGTGGCGGTTGTCGAGCTTATCAAGAACGCGTACGACGCCGACGCAGTCACATGCGAGTTGCAAGTCGACGAAAAGTCGAAGTCGATCACGATCATCGATGATGGGCACGGCATGACCCGCGATGAATTTGAAGCACGTTGGATGCGGATCGCGACGGCAGGCAAGATGGCTGACCGCGCCTCGCGCCGGTTCAAGCGGCGCCTCACCGGCCAAAAAGGAATCGGTCGTTTTGCGGTCCGCTATTTGGGATCGGAGCTGAGTCTCTCCACCACTGCGCACGACCCGAAGACTGGGAAAATGACGCGGCTTTACGCTCATTTTGATTGGAACAAAATCGATCAAAGCCGGAACCTCGCCCAAGTTGAGGTCCCGTTTGAAGTCTACTCCGCCCCACCCAATGCAAAGACCGGGACGATCCTGAAAATCACCCGCCTCGCCCAGGCACTGGACTTTGTCACGGATCGCTCGTTCCGGACCAAGGTTCTGACTATTGTTTCGCCCCTGTCGGGACTTGATCGCGGGCACATGGCTGCGCAAAAACCCGCCAAGTCGGAAGCTGATCCTGGCTTCCAAGCCCTCCTTCCCGGAGTTGGGCCAACCGACGCAGAGCAAGACTTGGCTTCTCTGATCCTCGGGCACGCGCGCGCCACCGTGAGGGTGAAACTTGTTCGGGAAAAGCTCTCGATCACGACATCGTTCGAGGACGGCGTTCCCGTCGTCGTGGAACTCGATTTTCCAAACTCAATCGCTGCAGGTCTGTATGCCGACTTGCGCTTCTTTCCAAAGCGCAAGGGGATGCTCCAGGCAAAAGAAGTGGAAGGTAGAGATGGATGGAAATGGATCAAAGCGAATCACGGCATCGCGGTTGTTGATCATGGCTTTCGCGTGTTCCCGTATGGATTCGAGGGTAATGACTGGCTATCGCTTGCTGAAGACCATGCGCACAATCGACGAGATTGGCGGAGTCAACTGGCGCGCACACTACTACCGTTCGACCGACGGGTCGCCAGCGATCCGGCACTCAATCCAGCTCTGAATATTCCTACAAATCATCAGATGATCGGTGCTGTCTTTGTGGAGTCGTCGCCTTCGACTGTCTCGAAGGCGCAACATGACTTGACGCCGTCCATGGATCGTGAAGGATTCTTGCAAAATGCGGCGATGGCCAACTTGATTGAGGCTATTCGATTTGCGCTCGAGAATCTTGCGAGTTTAGACAAGGCGCGCCTTCTGGACGAAAAACACGAACAGGCCGAGGAAAAGACCGAGAAGGCTCGGAAGGACGTGCGCAAGGTCCTGGACTGGATCAAGAAGCGACCGACCCTCTCGCAGGCTGAGAAAGACGAGTTGGTGACCAAGGTAACTGGCATACAGGACGACATCGAAAAAGCCGAGACCTATGATCGGCAATCCAGACAAAAGCTCGAAGCCATGAGTTCACTTGGAGTAGTTGCCGGTTTTTTGACTCACGAAGCACGTCGCATGAGTTCGTCCCTGGAGCAGGCGCTTCGAATAGTCAGAGAACTGGCCAAGACCCATCCAGAGTTGAACGCGCCCGCCGCAGAGTTGGCCGATAGCTTCGAATCGTTCTCATCGATCATGAGCTACACCACTTCGTTCGTCGACGCGACCCACACTTTCCGCAGCGTTTCGTTCGCTGCGGCGCCGCAGATTCGCCGAGTGGTCGACAGACTCGCGAGTTTTGCACGCTCGCGCGAAATTGCAACGACGATTGACCTGGGAGACGACGTTATGGTTCCCCAGATGCCGGTCGTCATCTACTCAGGCATCGTGATGAACCTGTACACCAACGCCATGAAGGCCATTCTTGCAACAGAGAACTCAACGGGTCGACGAGAGATTGTCTTCCGCGGCCAGTCTAACAGCAAAGCGCATACGCTCGACGTCTTGGATACAGGAATCGGTATCGAGCCTCAAAATCGTGCGCGAATTTGGGATCCGATGTATAGCACAACGACCCGCGTTTCCGGGCCGCTGGGGACTGGCATGGGCCTGGGATTGTCGCTCGTTCGGCAGATGGTTCTGGAGATCGGCGGTTCAATCGAGTTGCGCGATGCACCCGCCGGGTTCTCCACGTGGCTCGAGCTGACTGTACCGTTCGGAGGAAAGTCGAAATGACGAACACACTACCAACCGTACTCCTGTTTGAGGATGATCCCGACGGAACGCGACAGGCGCTCATCGCGGAAATCATCTCCCAGCTGGCGCCGCTTGCAAATGCACGAAAGTTTCGCCACGAGCCAGGACACTTACTTGGGACCTACGAGGATCGCCTCAAAGCGGAGCTCGCGAGCGAACTTGCGCAGGGCACCATCTTGATGGTTATCTCTGACATGGATTTGTCTGCGACCAAAGGCTTTGTCGGTCTCTCTGAAACGGTCGTGGCAAAAGTGTTCGAGCGAGAAGGTATCCCGGTCGTGAGCTATGGGAGCGGAGTCAAGCCGGATCCGGTGCAACGCACCGAAGGTGCGCCAGGAACCGGAACACTTCTCATTGAATTTGGGAACTGGCCCGCGATGGCTCGCCAAGCCTACCGCCTTTGCGCCGGCTTCAGCGACGTGCGCGCGCGCCTGCGCGAATTGGAGCAGGTGCCGCTTGGGGACCGACCGCGAGACCTTTCCGATACGATCGCAACGGTCGTTGGGGACCCGGACGTCACGCATCGTGTTTCTCTCTACCTTTCGGGTGACCAACGGTTCGCAGCCTCCGTCTTGGGGCAGCCACAGTCGAAGGTTCATCCCAAGCACTACGGCCCAATCGGAACGTGGATCTTCAATTCGCTCCTCCAGTTCCCTGGCTTGTTTGTGAACAAGGTTGCGGCTGCGAGCTACCTGAACATCGACGAGTCTGTGTTCGGAGAGGCTCCAATACAGAACCTTTTCGCGCCTGCGCTGTACGCCGGACCCTTCGCTGACACTTCGGATCCGCTGTGGTGGCGGGACCGGCTTGACCAGATCATCGCCTCCGCCGACGTCGAGGATGGCCGCTCGTATGCCATGCAGCAACTGGATAGGAACGACATCCTTCCCTGTATGTGCAGCGTCGACCCAAAGAGCGTCGCCGGGTGGTACTGTATGGCAACACGTAAGCCGGTCTCGATGCAACATTCGCAGGGAAATATCAGCTGGTTTCCTCCGGGTTCTGATCTGGCCCGGATATCGTCGAAGGTAATCGAGGAACTCGGCCCTTGGTATAGCGTGTAGCATGGCGAATCCGAGTCATAATTTGGCGAAGGTGTACAATGAGCTATTGAGCGCGTTCTTTGCGGAATGCACGCTCGCTGGAGTGGCGGTAAGCCACCGAGCGAGCGGACCAGCATTGGTTTCCAGAGGTGCCAGCGACGAGGATCCGTGCATCGTCGAGTCGCTCTTGTACCTCAAAGACTGCCCGTATGGCACCGTGAAGAAGCGGAAGAAACTGGACATTGTCCTCACGAGCTCCGAGACGATAACGTGGGATCGCCGGGTCGTCCGATCCAGCGTCAAGGTTCAATATTTCAGTGTTCGCGACAATGAAGCGGTCCTACTCTTGGGGCTGCATTATGACTATGACAATCCGGCACTGAATGCGCACCCGTATTTTCACGTCCAAATTGGCAAGTCGAATATGACTTGCGAGCAATTGAAGGAGATCAAATTTCGACACACTTACGTCGAGGAGCCGGATACGTTTCCCGGCGGAATTCGCATCCCCACGGTTCACATGGGGTTGTGCTCGACACTCTTAAAGATCGCCGCAGACCACTTCCCTGCTACACAGTTTTCGAATTTTCGTAATGTTGCACGGAGCAAAAAGCCATTCTCGGAATTTGAGTGCGAGATCGGCGCAAACACATTGGCCGGGTCCCCGGGACTTGTCTGTCTACAATCCCACAGATTCTATCGGTAGGAAACGTCGTCCGTCGCTCTCGAATGGCCACCACATGCGGAAGGGGCGGAAAACCGAGCCTTGATTGAGTCCGGCAACCCGAATCTCACCCTTGACAGCTACTCCCAACTCGCGCACATTATCGACACAGTCGCCGGCGGTTGGTAGCTTGACGATTATCCCCCAAGCCACGCCAGAAGCAACTTTGTCGGTCCGTCGGAAGTTTCGAAAACCGCAGATGAGGGTTTATGGCCAACTACAAGAACTCAGAATTCTTGGCGCATTCAACGCACAAAGCCTTCGATCAGGTTCACAAGCCTGGCGAATCAACTCCACACAGTGGTATCTACCGATGTGAGGGCTGCGGCGAAAACGAGGTGTCAACGTTTGGGCACCCGTTACCACCACAAAACCATCACCAACACGCACCGAATCAGGGAATGGTCCGATGGCGACTCATCGTCGCGACGAAATAATCTCTCAAGCCCCTTTGATGGTGTTGGAGCGCCGAATAGATGGATGCCGCAAGGATTAGCATCGCAGCGATTCTCGGATGGGCATCTGGCCTTGTAGTCTGGTGGTACCTGCCTATTTCGGATTCGACTCGCGCGAGCGTTCCGTTCATGTTGGCGGTGGTCGCCACGTTTAAAGAAGTCGCCGCCTCCGTTCTGGTTACATTCGCGCTTCCACCGCTATTTCGCAAATATCGAATTCGACGAATCCAGTATTTGCTGGCCCGGCTCTCAGGCAAGAAGAGGGCCGCAGTCAACCTTCGCACGTTGCGCGCTCAATGTACGCTCGGAGAGGACGATTATCTTGTCGAGGACTCTCAGCGCTCGCGAGACAACGTGCTCGCGCTTTCGGGGATCAGTGCAATTTTGCTTGAAATTGAGTCGAAACATAAACGCGCCGTCGTTTCCGCCGACGCTCTCAATGAGCACCAGAAACTCGCGATAGCGGACCTGGCAGCAAAACTCGGTTAGAAACTGATTCAAGAGGTATCGTGGCGAACAGAAACGTGCTTGTGGATCTGGCGGCTGAGGTTTTCCGTCTCGCGCCGGCGGATACCGATGATTACGTTCCGAGCAGTTCGGTCCTAATGCGACGGTTCATGATCCCGCCGAGTGAAGGCCGAACGCGACTTGTCTTTCCCCACCGAACGACCAGTCGTTCGGGCAGAACTGACGTTGACGAACCATCGGTGAGCGTTCCAAAATTCATCAAGGAAGCCCACCAGCTTGGCCCCTACGAGTTGACACTCCTCAGAGAGCTTGCGACGAAAGGCGGCGGCATTCTGATTCTCCGTGGTCACGCCGGATCCGGCAAGAGTTCAATTTTCATTCAACTCTGCGAACACTTGGTTGCGCACTCGAATTTGACGCCCCCCGGAGCTTACGGCATCACGACGGCCGCTGTTCGCGTTTCCGCGAGAAATCTTCGTACGGAGTTTGGAAAGGCCCCAACCAAGCACAAAGAACTACAGATTGCGAAATTCTTTGGTCGGCTGGCCGATGCGCTCTATTCGAGCCTCCTCGATCAGATCAACAGCGGGAATCCCGAAGTAGATGCAGCCAATTTGGTAACATTATTCGAGAATGCGACTAATCACTTGATCCCGCGGCGCCGCAAGACTGCAAAGCACGGTGGGGGGCACAATGATGGCGTAACATTGGCGCGAGAGATGTATCGGGCTGGCTTGCAGTCCGGGATGAACGTCGGCACAAAGAACACCCTGGTTAATGCCACGTTTCAGGCACTGCGGGAAAAATCGAGCGAAAAGGCGTTGGCAGTGGTCTTGCGGATGTGCATGCACATTGGGGAAGCCCACCGACGATCAGGAGCGATGTTCATAGTGATTCTGGACGACCTCGATGTTGTCGCGCAGCCATATCAGAGCGCGCTTATTGAGATTTTCAATTTGGAATCGGAAAACTGGGATTCTGGGTTCCAACTCGTCGCTCCCGTACGTCTTTCGACGTTTGCTCGTCTGGAACCAATTCTCAGCCCTCTCCTCGCGGCCGATGGGTCGAAGGGAACCTTTATTTTCAAATGGGCCGAATTTACTTCCTGTTGGCCCCATGAAATTGTGGTCTGTCGATTGGTGCGTTTTCTATTGCAACCAGAACAGTACCAGGCCTACGAATTGATCGAAGACGAAGATAAGGCAGAGTGCTACCGACGGTTCGCGCAATTGTGGTACCACCTTACGGCTCATGATCTTCAAAGGACGCTTGACGCTGCTGCCGGCACAAATCTGCGTGACGCCATGCTCCTGGTGCACCAGTGGCCCGCCAATCGCCATCCACCTTCGAGCGACTCCGTGGTTGATTTGTCGACAGTTGCGGAGGTCAAGACGGTTTTGCATGAGCGGATGGCATACTACCACCTTGTGGGCATCGCTCGTGGCATGGAACGGTTGCTTGAGGAGTCAATTGATCATGAACATGACTTGAACGGGATTATCAGTGCAATATCAGTAACGAGAATTGGGGAACGATTCGCAATTCAAGCAAGCGAAGCGCTCGTTGAACGCATCTATGGACTCCGTGGTCTCCGCTCGGTCGTGCGGTTGAGCGAGTCCGAATTTTCGCGCTGGCTTCGACCAGCACTTTCGGGGGAGCTGTCGACTATTTTCGTTAAGGGATGCGCAAGGTTCAAGAACGACGTGCGTCTCACGTCAATTTCCTTGATTCACCGGAAGAAGAATTTTGTGTCTGCATTTGAACGAAAAATCGCGACCGTGGGGCCAAGACCGGATCTGCTGGACGAACCTGAGCGATCGATCCTGGGTGTTCTACGGGATTGGGTCCGCGACGAAATCGTTCAAGGGATCGAAACTGACGTTGACCTAAGAACGGTGCAGCGCGGATTTGACCGATCGCCTACTTATGGCGTAGCCCAATTATTTGGGTTTGAACGCTACGAGCGTAGCCGATTCCTCGCGTCGCGCGCTTTGCTTGGCTGCCGCGAGCGGGACGAACGATTCAGTTTCTTCGCCGGCATCGCAAACGTATTCACGCTTGATGGTGAGCAGGTGAACCTCGCCCCTCTTTACGCACTCCTATATGTCAGAGAGCATCAAGAAAAGTTGGTCGCTGACGTTGAGCGCGCGCTTCTGGAAGCCGGCTTCAATTCAGCCGATGTCTCATCTGCGTTGAAATTGTTGACCGCAGCGGAGCATCGACTGTTGTGGGTTGGTCCGCGCGATCATTTCTCCTCACCGGCTGCCGTCAAAAAACTTCGAAATGCACGGCTCTTTATTTCAGAAGCAGGAATTCAGTATTTGGACTATTTGTCGACCTTATCGGCTTATTTGTATATTGCGTTTGATGAGATCGACTCCCTCGTCCTTTCGCGGATCGACAAGCAGCTGCACTTGGACCTCGGACGCGATGCGGAAGAAGCGGACGAACACGATAACAGGCTTATTGCTCGTTCGATTTTCGCACGACAGTCGCTTGAGCATGTGGTGCGCTCTGAGGTCGATCGCCTGGGTCTGGTGCAAGACGTTGCGCGTCTCAAACTTGTGTGGGGATTCGTCGGGGTTGCGGCTGGCGTCGACGCCGCCGTCAGAGCGATGCCTTCCTGGGTCGCCGCGCTCAGTTCGCATGCGAAAAGAAATCCAACACTCAGCAAAGAGATTGGAACGCACATCGAAGGCTGGACTTACGCAACGAGTGGTTGGATTCGGTTAGTGGAAGAGCGCTTCGGAGAGAATCGAGTCACCCGAATTTGGAGAGAAGCCGTGCGGCGCACAATTGAAGACGTGCGGTTTCTTGGAATTTCAGCTTAAAAAATGACCCGCCTGAGCCAGACTGTGGCCGAGGCGGGGAATTGTGTGTCGACGTTGGTCGGTCGGCTGAAATAAGGACGGTGGTCGCAGGCTAAGGTCGTGTTCTAGCCGGGAAAATTCACCAACGCCAGCCGCCCACCGTCTGCAGCTTCATTGAGCGGATTTGGCTGGGAGGAACAGGTTAATGCCCGAAATCGACGATATTTCCCATCTCGGTCGTGATCCTGATTCTCACTCCTGTTGCATATCCAAAAACGAATGTGGCGCACCCGGTCAGACCCGAAACATCACCGCGCAGCAGGCTCACGTCACCCCACAACCCTGTGATGTCTCCGTGGATTCTAGAGACGTCCCCCGACAGCAATCCATGGCACTTGCCAGTAATACCGGATGTATCCCCGACTATCAACAACGCCGCAGATGTTTGCGCGTTCATATTTGGACCTCCCCCAACATCCCCCAACGGCACTTGCCTGTCCCGGCCGCTAGCAGCCGCGTCATGCCGCTTAGGTGATTGATATGCTTGAGAAGTGCGCGACATCATTGGGCTTCACCTACGCTTCGTAATCAGTAGGTCCGCGGTTCAAATCCGCGTGTTGGCTCCGAAGATTCCCAAGCAAAGCAGAGATTGTTGGCGGGTTCAGGCCGCGCTGACTACGTCGCCGGGTGACGCGAGCGTCCGCTTGATGCTTCCGCCGCGGTGCGCCGCGCGCCCTGGACGGGCGCTTGTCGGTCCTCGGTTCAAGTCCTGGGTATGGCTTCAGCTATCCAGCGGTCATGCCGCGCGCCGCGGGCCAAAACGGCCCGGGGGGCAGGAGCGGGGCGTCCGTAGGCGCTCGGAGTCGCGCAAGCGGGCTGCCATCCCGTTTCGTATCGCTCCAGGTCGATCGGGCCGACGGCGCCGATGCAAGCTCCCATCCAGGTGGCGTTGAGGAGGCCGCCTTGACGTTGGCCCGCTGAGGGTATCGAATGCCACCCAATGCCAGCACCTGAGGGAACATGCGCAGCATTCATCTCATCCTCTGCATGTCCTTGGTTTGCCTGGTATCCGCCTCGGCGGCGGCGGAGCCGTTCACACCGCAGGCCATCGTCGGTGTTGTGCCCTATGTCGGCGTCGGCGACGGCATGGACAATTCCATGAGCGGCGACGTCATCGGCGGCTCGCTCGGGCTCGGTGCGCTCGTTGAGGCCGGCGTGCGCCTCTGGCCGCACGCCAGCCTCGGGTTGGTGGTCGGCGGCCAAGGCTGGGGGCGGCAGACCGGAACAAGCGGGCCGGACGTCCGCAGGACCACGCTCTGGCGCGCAGCGGCAGAGGGACGCTGGCACATCCTCACGCCGCCGGGAGCAGACCTCTGGCTGGCAGCCGAGGCCGGGGTCATGGCTGTTCACGACGAGCTGCCACGGGATCCTGCATCCTCAAGCACCGAGTTTTCGCCAGCAGTTGGCGCCGCCACGGGTGTCGATTGGCCCATCGGCTCGCATGCATCCGTGGGCTTCGAGGTGCGCGGGGTGTACGCCAACGTGCGCCTACCCGCTCGACCGGACCCTTGGGCCATCAACCCCGCGCCGAGGGTCGAATACCGGGCCGCAGTGCCAATCTCCGTCGGTCTGGCGTTGCGTTGGCGCATGTGAAGCGCGACGACAATCCCCGCGACGACTGCCGCTCCCGCAGCTGCATCTGGATGGCGCTGCGTAGCGGTTGAGGCACGGTTCGGCCACCGAATGCTCCCTCCCCACCGGAGCCTCCCCACCGTCTCGCAACGCCGCTACTCCTCGGCGTCAATCGCCGCCAGCGCGTGCACAGCGGTATGCGGCACGCTCCAGAGTTGCAATTCACCCATCAGGATGTCCACGACACCCGTCACCACTGCGGTTGCGCGGCGATCCTCGTGGAACCACAGGTAGCTCCCCGCGCTCAGGCCCACGAGCGCGTTTACCGTGTGGTCGATCCAAC
Source organism: uncultured Myxococcales bacterium (assembly GCA_903842345.1). Taxonomy (GTDB): domain Bacteria; phylum Myxococcota_A; class UBA9042; order UBA9042; family UBA9042; genus CAIYBN01. The sequence continues at coordinate 407,627 of CAIMLR010000007.1, read as the reverse complement.
CACCGACCTGCCGCTCCCGTTTGGCGCGATCGCGCAGCTCCGCCTCAGCCTGACGCATTTGCAGCTCAATCGGTGCGTCAAGCAGGGAGTCCCAGCGCTGCAGTGGCTTGACCGGCACCAGGGCCAGACCGGCCATGCCGAGCCATGAAGTCACCGCGCCGGTCTGCAGGTCGGAACGAAACCCCGCGTTGTGGGTGAGCACGGACAGGCCGGTCTGGCCAATCGCTGCACCGCCGACGATGCCCGCCCAGCCGAACCACCAGAGCTTGACTGCGCGCTCGTCGGCATCAAGCGCCGAGTGCAAACGGGTCAGGCGATCAGAGGGCTCCTCGGCGCGCAGTGGTGGCGCGCACAGCAGCAGCGCGACCAACGTAAGCGCGGCGGGCAAACGGTGATTCATGATGGTCTTTCCCGGCCGGCGCGCGGTACTTGCCCGGTGCAATGAGTGTGCCGAGCGCGGCGCTCACGGTCAACCGCACCCTGGGCATCCGCACCGTGCCGCCATCGGGCTCGTTGCGTTTCCATCGGCAATTCGCGCTTCAACGCCGGCGCACCCACCGCGCGCGCCAGCGGCACGCCCAGGTCCTGCCAAATCGCATCCCGTTCAGCCGCGCTCTGGTCGCGCTTGAGGAGCAGCAGCGCGTCGTCGCGCGAGTCCACAAGCATCCGTCGCAGCAGATCCGCAACCTCGTAGCTCTGGCCGTTGGTCAGCGCGCTCGGCAGGTTCTTGTCGTCCTTGGTTTCCAAGCCGGGCGGCAGGTCATCGGTCAGGCGTTGCTTGAGCACCTGCCCATCCACCGCCGCGCGGCGCAGCCATGCCAAGGCCGGCGTCAGCTTCAGCATGCTCGCCGGGTGGAACCGCTCGGTCGGCCCGATGTCGAACGACGCGCACGTCTCCAGGTCCGCGACGTGCACAGCCGCGCGCTTCAGACCCGCGTGCGCGGCAACAGCGAGGATCTCACGCACTTTGAGTTCCAGCGGCCCCAGCGGATTGTCGCCGGCCAGCTTGGCCGTGCACGTCAGGAGCGGATGCGTCAGCCGCCCCATGGCGCCACACCCTCCAGTAGACTCCACAGCCCGGTCGGTTGGGACACGGCTAACAAAATTCTTCACACGTTTCATCTGGTTGATCGGTATCGAGGTCCGCCGCGAACGGCCGTCAGCTGGGACGATTATTCGGCAGGAATCCATGAAAATCCGCCTTGGGGCAAGGCATCCATCCGCTGCCGGTGCTGACCGTGCAGGCGCGCCCGTCCCCGTTCGCCAACAAAGAATCCCCCAGGCGTCGACAGCCACTTGGCGGGCGGTGACGCGCACCTATTCTGTGGCCTGGACCGTGTGTGGCCCCGTATCGCGTGACATCTGCGCGCTTGTGGAGTTCCCATGTGCACCTTCTCTCGCAGCGTTTTTGGCTCCTGCGTCGGCCTCGTGTTCATCGCCAGCGTAACCGTCGGCTGCGGGACAAAGGGCGTCGGGAGCAGCGGCGACGATGTCACCCAGCAGGACAGCTCAGGTTCCAGCGACGCCACGTTGGACGATGCGCTCCTCGACGCGGTGGATGTGGCGGCTGACCTTGTCGATCCGGTCGACACGCCGGCAGACGTCGATGTTCCAGACAGCGCTGGCACGGACGCCGTCGACGATCCCGGGGGCAACGGCGACGCAGGGCATGACGCGGACGCCGTCCACGAGGTCGATCCGGTCGACGCCGCCGACGTCAGCGCGGGCACGGACGCCACCGCAGACGCAGACGCGAGCGGCGGCACGGACGCGCAGATCGATGCGGACGCCAGCGGCGACGCCGATGCCAAGGCAGACGCGGACGTTGGCAAGGACGCGGACACGGACGTCGGCGCGGAAGTGGACGTTGGCACGGACGCGAGCGACGCGGTGGATGTCGCTGAGGATGCAGACGCCGCGGAGGTGGACGGTGGCTGTGCCTCGGCCGCCGCATGCGAGGACGGCGACCCGTGCACGACCGACACGTGCAATCCGGCAATCGGTTGCGTGCACACCGCCGACGTCACGGCTTGCGAGGACGGCAGCGCCTGCACCGTCGGCGATCAGTGCCTGCTTGGCATCTGCGTCGGCGCAACCCTTCCATGCGACGACGGCGACCCATGCACGACGGACAGCTGCACGCCCGCGACCGGCTGCACGCACGAGAACAACGCCGCACCGTGCGCGGACGGCAGCGCGTGCACCCTCGGCGACCACTGCGCCGCCGGCAGCTGCGTGGGCACGACGCTCAGCTGTGACGACAGCAATCCGTGCACGACGGACAGTTGCTTGCCCGCGGTCGGCTGCCTGCACACCCCGAACAGCCTGACGTGCTCGGACGGCGACGCGTGTACCAGCGGCGATCACTGCGCGCTGAGTGTCTGCGTGGGCACGGCGATCGACTGCGACGACAGCAACGTCTGCACCAACGACGGCTGCGCCCCGGCGACGGGCTGCACGCACATTGCCAATGCCGCGAGTTGTTCGGACGGCCAGATCTGCTCCGTGGGCGATCACTGCGCGGGCGGCGTGTGCGCCGGGGAGGTCGCGGGCTGCGACGACGGCAACGTGTGCACGGTGGACAGTTGCGACGACGGCGCGGGCTGCGTCCACATCCCGGTCGCCGTTACCACTTTGTGCGATGACGGCAATGCGTGCACGCTGGGCGAGGCGTGCGTTGGCAGCGCGTGCACCGGCAGCAACCAGGGCTGCGACGACAACAACCCGTGCACAGCGGACACGTGCAATCTGGCCACCGGCTGCCAGCACGCCAACGTCCTCGGCAGCTGCGACGACGGCAGCGCGTGCACCACGGGCGACGCGTGCAGCAACGCCACCGTGAGCCACTGCCAGGGCACGGCGCTCACCTGCGAGGATGGCAACGGCTGCACAACGGACAGCTGCAATTCCGCCACGGGCTGCGTGCACGTCGCCAGTCAGAATGCTTGCGACGACGGGATCGCGTGCACGCACGGGGACGTTTGCAGCAACGGCATCTGCAGCGGCACGCCGACCCCAAGCGACTGCGCCGACGGCAATCCATGCAGCGACGACGCGTGCGGCGCGGCAGGCTGCAGCCATGCGCCCCTGAACGCGGTGCCATGCGACGATGGCACCGCGTGCACGACCGGCGACGCGTGTCAGGCGGGAAGCTGCCAAGGCATCGGCGCGCTGAACTGCAATGACAACAACGCTTGCACGACGGACAGCTGCAGCCCGACGACCGGCTGCATCCACACCGCTGCGGGCGGTGTCGGCTGCGACGACGGCAGCGCGTGTACAACGGGCGACGCCTGCGTGGGCACGACGTGCAAGGGCGCGGACTTGGTCTGCAATGACGGCGATCCGTGCACCGTCGATGCGTGCGATCCGGCCAGCGGCTGCAAGGCGGTGATCGGCAACAACGGTGCGGTCTGCACGGACAACGCCGCGTGCACGGTGAATGACGCGTGCGTCGGCGGCTTGTGCGTCGGCACCGCAGCGAACTGCAACGACGGCATCGCGTGCACCACTGACGCTTGCAATGGCACGGGCGCCTGCACCCACACGCCAGTGGACAGCGCGTGCAACGACGGCGCGACGTGTACCACGGACACCTGCGCGGTCGGCTCCGGCTGTGTCACAACGCCCAACCACGCCGCGTGCGCCGACGGCAACGCGTGCACCAACGACACCTGCGATCCGGCCAAGTCCGCGCTGGCTTCAGGCTGTGCGAACCTCGCGGTCGGCAATGGCACGCCGTGCAGCGATGGCAACAGCTGCACGAGCGGCGACGTCTGCACCGGGACCACCTGCGCCGGACCGGCTTCTCCGTGCGACCCCAATGCCACGTGCAGCGCCGCGACCGGATGCGTATGCGGGGCGCTCTACGTCGGCGATGGCACGACCTGCGCCGCCATGGTCACGGGCATCAGCTTGAACGGCGTGCCGCTGTCCGGCTTTACAGTCGCCAAATTGAGCTACGCCGTCAGCTTCCCGCTCAGCGTGCAGGACGTCACCGTGCTGGTGTCCGCTTCCCCCGGCGTGACGTTGAAGCTGAACGGGGCGCCGTTGACCGCTGGCGTGGCGTCGGCGGCCGTTCTCCTGAACCTGGGCGTCAACACGCTGACGGTCGTCGCGAGCGCGGCGGGCAAGAGCGACCTGACGTTCACGCTTTCTGTGACGCGCAGCGCTGTGACGCAGCAGGCATACGTCAAGGCGTCCAATACCGGCGCGGTCGACAACTTTGGCAACGCCGTGGCGATTTCCGGTGACACCCTGGTCATCGGCGCGCCGTTTGAGGGCAGCAGCGCCACAGGCGTCAACGGCGACCAAAGCAGCAACGCGGCACAGTTCAGCGGCGCGGTGTACGTCTTTGTCCGCAGCGGCACGACGTGGAGCCAGCAGGCGTACCTCAAGGCATCCAACAGCGGGGAAGGCGACGACTTCGGCTGGAGTGTCGCAATCGATGGCGACACGCTGGTGGTCGGCGCGGATTTGGAGGCCAGCAATGCAACAACAGTCGATGGCAACCAGGCGGACAACTCGGCAGTGGACGCCGGTGCGGCCTATGTCTTCTTCCGCAGCGGCGCGATCTGGAGCCAGCAGGCGTACCTCAAGGCGTCCAACAGCGCGGCGGGCGACGGTTTTGGCACGTCCGTGGCGATCGCGGGCGATACCGTCGTGGTCGGCGCACCGTATGAGGACAGCAACGCCACGGGTGTCGGCGGCACGCAGAGCAACAACGGCGCGGCGGACAGCGGCGCGGCCTACGTGTTCATCCGCAGCGGCGCGGCATGGAGCCAGCAGGCCTACGTCAAAGCCTCCAACACCGGTGCCAACGACCAATTCGGCATCTCAGTGGCGATTTCAGGCGAGACGGTCGTCATCGGCGCGTCGGGCGAGGCGAGCAACGCGACGGGCGTCGGCGGCACGCAGACCAACAACGGCGCGGCGGCTGCCGGTGCCGGCTACGTGTTCCTGCGCAGCGGCGCGGCATGGAGCCAGCAGGCCTACTTGAAGGCATCCAACACCGGCGCGAACGACAATTTTGGCATTTCCGTGGCGATCTCCGGCGAAACGGCGGTCATCGGCGCGTTTGGCGAGTCCAGCAGCGCGACCGGAGTCGGCGGCGATGGCGCAAACAACGGGACCGCATCGAGCGGCGCGGCGTACGTGTTCCTGCGCACCGGCGCGGCGTGGAGCCAGCAGGCGTACTTGAAGGCGTCGCACAGCAACGTCAACGCCTTCTTCGGCTACGCGGTGGCGATCGCGGGCGAAACCGTCGTCGTCGGCGCATACGGCGAGGCCAGCAAGGCGACCGGAATCGGCGGCGACCAGACCGACAGCTCCGCGGGCAACGCCGGCGCGGCGTACGCATTTGGCCGCAGCGGCACGAGTTGGAGCCAACAGGTCTATCTGAAAGCATCCAACACGGAAGGCACCGACCAATTCGGCATGTCCGTGGCGATCTCCGGCAACACAGTCGTCGTCGGCGCGGTCGGCGAGTCCAGCAGCGCGACGGGCGTCGGCGGCAACCAGGCGAGCAATGGCGCGACCCAGAGCGGCGCGGCCTACGTCTTCCAGTAGCGCGCCCGCTGGCGCGGCTGCGCGGGCAGGTCCGGCAGGTCCGGCAAGTCGTACAGCCCGTCCATCCCTCCAACCCACGCAAGAACCCTCGGAAGCTGCGTCGTGAGGCGTCGATCGGCACGCGCACGCGCATCGGCGCGACGGAACGCGCGGCGCGGGCTGCCGGGACAGCGTCGAGGATCACCCCGCCGCTGAGCGCGCTGTGCCGCGAGCGCAAGATGCCGCGGAGTCTGGGCGGGCTGCGGGCGGCACCGCTCAAGCGCTGGCTCGACCCGCCGTTGCCGCTTGGTCAAGTATTTCGCTGTGATTGCAGATGATTGGGGATGAGTGCCGGCCTCAAAGGGCGGCCAGAACGCGCTGCGGGATGCGGGCTGAATCGCTACTTGGTCGTGCACAGCGTCGGATATACGCTGCAATACGTGTCCCGCAACGCCTGCCATTTCGCGGTCTTGCCGACCATCTCGCTGTCGTAGTACCACCAGAAGCCGCCGCCGACCGCGTTTGGCGTCGCAAAGGCGGAGAGGTAGCGGCTGTTGATGTAATCCGCCGCGCCCTGGGGCTCCGTCCATGCGAGCGGACCTTCCTTGAAGAACGTCTTGACCGTCGGGTCATTGATGAAGCCCATCTCGCCGACCATGACCTTCTTGCCCGGGAACAGCGTTGACAGCTTGGTCATGACCATGTCCCACAGGAATCCGAGCGGTTGTTGGTCGATGTAAATGCTGAGCGTCACGCAGTCGATGCTGTCGCGCATCGACTGGGTCATGTTGGTGTCGATCCAGTTGAACAGGCTCGCGGTCAGCGTGTCCTGCATGGCATACCAATAGAACGTGAGGCACACCATTTTCTCCGGGAATTTGGCCTTGACCGCGGCGGATGCGTAGGCGATTTTCGCCGGCATCTGCGCGCCGGTCCAACCGCCGTTCACTTCGTTGCCGACCTCCCACGCCGTGAACTTCTCGATGCCCGGGTAGGTGAGCGCCTTGTTCACGCGTTTCTTGAACGTCGCGAGCGGGATGGAGGCTTGCGCCGAGCTGTCGAACAATTGGCCGAGCGTGTGAATCTGGTTGGTCTCGGCCCACCCGGCGAGCGTCGTCAACAGCGCGAAATTGTCGCTGCCTGTGCCGCCCATCACCATGCGCACCCAGCGGTGCTGCGGCGCGAAGAGGGCAACGAGGTCCTGCAGCTTGGCGTAATCCGTGTCGATACCGCCGCTTTCGCCGGGATTGATTGTCACGCCCCAAAAGGCGTGGTCGTCGGGCATCGTCATGGCGACCTGCTTGCCGAATTCGCGCATCATCGTCGACATGCTGAGCGCGAGCAGGTTCAGGCATTGCTGCCCCAGCGCGCCCTTGCTCGACTGTGTCGTGGCCGCGGCGAGCTGGACAAAACACGCGTCGATGGCCTGCCGCTGCGCGACAAACGCGCTCGAAGGCGCGTAGTTCGGCCGGGCGTTCACCGAGGTGAGGTAGTGCCGCCGCGCGTCCAGCGCCGCGCGCTCATTGAAGACGTACGTCCCGGGCGCGCTGAAGCCCGCGCCGTCGTTGTCGATGAGAAACGTCGAATACCCGGTGTCCACCGTGTCCCAGTGCACCATCAGGCCCTGATGCGGAATCGTATCGAGTTGGGCGAACGGCGTTGTCCACGTGCCGTCCGACGTCATCGAGCTCGTGTTGAGCGTCAAGGCCTTGAGCGTGTCCAAATCAAACGTGCCGGAGCTCAGGATGCTCGCGCCGACGCTGTTGGTCATCCGCTGGGTCACGGCGGCGCTGTTCAATTGCGCGCCGTTTTCGTCAAAGAACACGAAACTGACGCTCGCGTTGGTCACGCCCGTGAGCGCGTTGGCCTTCTGTCCCGATCCTGAGCCGCCGTCCGCGCTGGAGGAAGCGCAATGGCTCAGCAACAGCGCCGAAGCCAAGGCACACCCAGCCAGCCACCACACGGGACGATGTGAATGCACGCGCGCCACCGACAAACCCCCAAGCGTTGACTTCATGAGCGCACCTCCAACTCAGTTCGCGCACCGCGCGCACCAGCACGCAGAACGCCCAGATCAGAGCAAGGGTCGTGCCAAGGCTCAGCTTCACCGCGAAACCGCAACGCGAAGGCCTGGTAGCGCGGCAGATGACGCAGTGGGCCGGTTTGCGCCGGGGAATTTTGCGCGGTCGGACGCGGCGAATACCGCAGGTGGACGGGCGATTGCGGTTCCAGTTGACCGGGACCCCGCCAGCGCGTAGCGTTCCGGCCCGGCAACCACACGCAGCCTTTCGGCAATCGCGCCAGACACGGACACAACATGCGGCAAATCTTCACGTGGATCGCGGCCTGCTGGCTGCTCGGCTGCTCCAGTACCGTCCAGGACACCGCAGCGCTTGCCGACGCGGCCGGGCAGGACGCCTTGGCGACGGCCGACGGCGCGTCCCCGGATGCAGCAGCGCCAGATTCGGGGCCCGTATGGGTGGCGGGCGATCGCAAGCTCAGCGGCGCGGCCTTCTTTTTTGATGCAACTGGCCCCGGCGCCATCGAGCAGCAAAAGGACGTCACCGGCGCCACCGCGTACCTGCTGGAGTTCCCGACCGTCTCACAGCCCGTGGCCCTGGACGGCAGCTTCACCTTCAGCGGGCTGCCACAAGGCGGCGAGTTCACCGTCGCGGTGGTCCATCCGGATTACTTTCCGAGCTTGTCGCCGGTCATCCCCATCGGCAACAAGGACGTCGCGAACGTGAACTTCCAGGTCGTCACCCGGCTCATCGCGGTCTACCTCGGCGCCATGATGGGTTTTGACCCGACGGATCCGACGCAATGCCAGATGGTCGTGACGGTGACGGCCATGGGCGACAGTCAGGGCCTGTGGTGGGCGCCGGGCGAGCCGGGCGCGACGGTGACGACTGAACCAACGCTGCCGCAAGCGAACGGGCCGTTCTACTTCAACACGAGCACGGTGCCCGACAAGACGCTGGCGATGACGACCTCCGACGGCGGCGTACTGATCGCCGGAGCCACGCCGGGAACTTACACCTGGACGGCGCACAAGGCCGGCATGACGTTCAGCTCGCAGCGCTTGAAATGCGTCGGCGGCTGGCTAACCAACGGCGTGCCGCCCTTGGGTCTGCAGGCGGCCAAGATCGGGAAATGACCGGCGCCGTCCGTCGTTCGTCTGAGGGCCGACCTTCCGGATGTGACTTGCAGTCTCGTGCCTTTGGCGTAAACTTCTGAAATCTGGGGAGATTCATCATGACGACGCGCCGTTCCCGTCTGGCTATGCTGCTGACTGTTGGCGCGTCTTTCGCCCTTGTCTCGCTCCCCACGTGCATGGCGCCCGATCTGCCCGTGCCCGCGCCGCCAGCGGATGCCGCAACTGCGGATGGCACGCTCGCCACGCCGCACGAACTGTTCGTGACCAACGACACGTCGGACAACTGGCTGTTCGGCGTGCCGCAGCCGGGGCTTGGGCAGTTGCCGATTCAAGGCACGCAAATTCGCGGTAAAGTGACAGCTGTGATCCAGGCGTGGCTGCCGTACAAGGTCTGGGGCAAGCTGACGTGCCCGGATTCGCCCAGTTGTCCGGAAGCGAGCTTGTTGACGGCGCTGGCGCTGCGACTGCCCGTGCCCGTGCTGCAGGTCACGACGGAGAAGCGGCTGCTGAGCGGCAAGCTGGGCTGGGAGGCGTGGGCGGAAAACCTGACGCTTTACGTTGAAGTGGGCGTCTGCCCGGCGCTGCTGGAGCCGACGACGCAGACCTGGGTGCCGGGCACGTCCACGCCGTCTCCGCCGTCGCTGGGAAAGTGCGTGACCAAGACCTCCGCGATGGAATTGCGCATGCTGAACCTCGGCGCCGTGCCGTCCGTGGCGGTGGGCGATGCGGTCTACCTGTCGTACCGCAACCCGCTGGCCCAGGTCGACGCGCTGGGCAAGCCATTTCACACCGACGGCAGCGTGCTCGGGCTGCTCCGGAGCGTGGCGGGGCAGGTGGTCGTCAGCGATCCATGGACGCAACCGCCGATCGTCTGGACCGATGCGCAAGTGGAAGCAGCGGCCGGGCTGAAGTAGCCATCGGCAGCTGCCCGCGCGCCGAAAAAATCTCACTTGACACTCGCCGTGAGAACTGTCACAACTCTGTTCACGATGCCAACGCGACATCGGCGAGCAAGTCTGATGACCAAGCCCCAAATCCCCACGCCGCTTCCGCCGCTGACCTTGGAAGCCCTGTGCGACGCGACCGGTGAGAACCGCCGCACCGTCCGGTTCTACATTCTCAACGGCCTGCTGACGCCGCCGGTCGGCGCGGGGCCGGCGTCCCGCTATCCCGCGGAGCACGTGGAGCGACTCCGCTTCATCCGCCAGATGCAGGCCGACGGCATGCAGCTTTCCAAGATCCGCGCGATCCTGGAGACGACGCCGGTCGAGGCGCTGCCGCAGTTCCTGCCGGTGCCGCCGCCAGTCTATCAGCCCGCGCTCTCGGCGCCGACGCCGCCTGAGCCGATGGCAGCCTCGCGGCCGGACGAAGGCCTCGCGCGGTCGCAGTGGGAGCGCATCACGCTCGAGCCGGGGGTGGAACTGCATCTGCGGCGGCCCCTCGGCGTTGCGGCCAACCGGCGTGTGCAGCGGCTCCTGGATTTTGCCCAGAAGCTCAACAGTGATCTCAACTACAAGTCAGGGAGGTAAGTCATGTCCCAGGTTGAAGTGCCCGATGACAACATGAATCAGGGTCTGAAGGGGCTGACGGCGACGACGGATCGCGCGCTTGGTCGCTCCGGTGCGCGCAGCCTGCGCTACCTGCAGATCGGCGTGCAAGCGGCCCTCGCTGAGGTGCACAAGGAACGGCTGCCCGTGCAGGTGGCGTTCGCGCTCGACCGCTCCGGATCGATGGGCGGCGAGAAGATGGTGCTGGCGCGGCAGGCGGTCGTGGCGGCGCTCCAGCAACTGCAGACCGGCGACCATTTTGCCGTGACCGTGTTTGATGACCGCGTGGACGTGGTCGCGGCGGGAACGCCGGTTACGCCACAGACGCTGCTGCTGGCGCAGCGGGCGCTGGACGGCATCGAAGCGCGCGGGTCGACGGCGCTGCACGCGGGATGGGATGCGGCGTGCGGCGAATTGGCGCGCGTGCAGAATCCGCAGGCGATTGGCCGCTGCATTGTGGTGACCGACGGCCAGGCGAACCACGGCCCGAGTTCAGTGCTGGAGCTGAGCGAGGCGGCGCGCCGGCGCCGGGCGCAGGGGATCGCGACAACGGCGCTGGGCATCGGCGAAGATTTCAACGAGGAGCTGTTGGCGGCGATGTCCAAGGCCGGCGCGGGCCAGTTTTACTACGTGCAAAAGGCCGCGCAGCTCGCGGCGATCCTGGCGACGGAGATCAACGACGCGATGGACATCGTCGCCCGCGGCGTCGTCGTGGAGCTGTGGCCGTCTCAGGGCGTGCGGCTGGAGCTGCTGAGCGACTATCCGGCGATTTGGACGGGGACGCACCTGCGCGTGGAGCTGGGCGACTTGGTGAGCGACCAGTGCGTGGACCTGATCGTCACGGCGCTGCTGCCGCGTGCGGCGGACGGCGATCCGCCCTCGGTGGAAGCCCGCCTGTCGGACGCCGATGGGCCGCTGGAGTTGCCCGTGCAGCTCGTCAGCTGGCGGCTGGCCAATCACCGCGCCAATGACGAGCAGCCGCGCCATTTTGGCGTGCTGCGGGCAGCGGCGGCGGTCGTCGCGGCGCGCGCGCTGCTGGGTGTGCTGGAACGGAACCGCCGCGGCGAGTTCAACGCGGTGCGGCGGCGGCTGGACGAGGCGATCGCGCAGCTGGCCAACATGGGCAAAGACGACCCGGAGATCCGCGCGCACATGCAGCGGCTCCTGGAGGCGCGTGAACAGCTCAGCCACTTTGTGGAGGAGATGGCGCTCAAGGAGATGCACATGGTGGGCACGCAAGTGGCGCGCAGCAACCTGAGCGACGGCTCGCGCGTCAAGTCGTCGATGCGGTGATCGCTACGGCGCTGGCGTCTTGCCGTTCACCGCGACCCAGCGTTCAGCAAACCGCGCGATCACCGCCAGCCCGCGTCCCGCCCGCGCCCGCACTTGCGACTGCGCCAGATACGCCAGCGCCGCCTCCGGCTTGCCGCGCGCCATGAGCGCCTGCGCGTGCGCCGCCGCCTGTTTCTCGTCCAGCTGCGCGAGGTCGGGGGCCACCGGATCCGGCTTGCCGAGCGCGCCCTCCATCTGGTCTACCAGCCCAAGGCCGACGATAGCCTGCGGCTCGACGACAATCGTCCCCGTCGACGCCGCAAAGAAGTGCTCGGCCTTGGCCAAGTGTTCCTCCCGTTCGTCGCGCGGGCCATGAGCGGCCGCTTCCAGCGCGCGGATGCCCTTGTCGATGCCGTCGTCGTCGTGGCGCTTGCTGCCGACAATCTGCGCGAGCGCGACGATGCATGCCAGCGCCAGAATCACCGCAAAGCCGATGCGGCGCTGCGTCTGCGGATTGCCTTCAGCCATCAGATGCCGCCCCTATTTGCGCATGAACGCCGGGCGATCCATCTCCGTGCCATCTTCATTGGCAAAGGGATTGCCGACAATCGGCTCGCGCTTGGCCAGCGGGCTCTGGTTGAGCGACTGCTGCACCTGCGCGTGGCTCGTGCCATACGACGGCGTCCGCCGCGTGTACGCCGGCTCGTCCAGATCGATCGGCAGATTTTCATTGCCCTGACGCCGCGCAGACGGCATCGCAGCCGGCACGGGCGGCGGCGCGGCATGGGCGACTTGCATCACATCGCCGCGACCCGCCGTCGCGTAGATGCGCACGTCCTGCACGCCGGTCAGCTCCAGCGGCGCGGTCACCCGCAGCGAGGAAGCCGTCGGCGGCGGCGGCGGCGGAACGTTCAGCTGGCGTTCCCGCGGGGACAGCTGCTGCACCATCTCCAGCGAGCGAATCTGTTGCAGCCGGTCAAAACCCGTGGCCACGACCGTCACCTTGATGTCGTCGCCCAAGCTCTCGTCGATGATGGCGCCAAAGATGGTGTTGGTCTCCGCCGCGGCCGATTCCTGGATCAGCGTCATCGCGTCGTTGATGTCCGCCAGGCTCAGGTCCGCGCCGGCGATCGCCACGAGCAGGCCAGTCGCGCCTTCCACGCGGGCGTCTTCCAGCAGCGGGCTGGAGATCGCCTGACGGGCGGCCGCGCGCGCGCGATCGTCGCCGGAAGCGCGACCGGTGCCCATGAGCGCCATGCCCTTGCCCTTCATGATGGCGACCACGTCGGCAAAGTCGACGTTGACGAGGCCCGGCGTGAGGATGATGTCTGAGATGCCGCGGACGGCTTCCACGACGACGGCGTCCACCATCTTGAACGCGTCTTTGAAGCTGATCTTGCGATCCGCGACGCTGAGAATGCGGTCGTTGGGGATGACGATGAGCGTGTCAACGTGTTCCGCCAACTCGCGCAGGCCGTCTTCCGCCTGCTTGCTGCGGTTGATGCCTTCAAAGCCGAACGGCCGCGTCACGACCGCCACCGTCAAGGCGCCCGCCGCGCGCGCAGCCTGGGCGATCACCGGCGCGGCGCCCGTACCCGTGCCGCCGCCCATGCCGGCGGTGATGAACACCATGTCCGCATCCGCGACCGCCGCCTGCAGCGCTTCCATGTCCTCAAGCGCCGCCTTGTGGCCCATTTCCGGCTTGCCGCCAGCGCCAAGGCCGCGCGTGAGCATCTGGCCGAGCTGGAGGCGCGTACCGGCGCGACTGCGGCCAAGGGCCTGCGCGTCGGTGTTGGCGACCATGTACTCAATGTGGCCGAGCTCGGCCTCGATCAGGTTGTTGACGGCATTGCCGCCGCCGCCGCCGACGCCGATGACTTTGATTTTGGCGCCGAACACGGTGGGCGATTCGATTTGGATGGATTCAAACATGGTGGACCTCGTGAGGGTAGGGGTGGCGTCGTGGACGCGGCGTTGTTTGGGTTAGAAGACTTCGCTGAGCCAACCCTTGATGCGGGCCGAGATGCCGTTGCCGGCGCTCTTGGCGGCTTTGCTGCTGGCGCGCCGGGTGCGACCGGCGTCCTTGGCGGTTTCGTTCTCGTCGTCACAACCCTGCAGCACCAAACCCAGCGCCGTCGAGAACACCGGCGAATTGATCATGTCGCGCAGGCCACCGACCTGCCGAGGATAGCCAACCCGCACTGGCAAACCCAGCACGTCTTCGCCCAATTCCGCGCAGCCCGGCAGCAGCGCCGTGCCGCCGGTGATGACGACGCCGGAGCCGAGCACGTCGGCGAAGTTCGACGCCTGAATCTCGCGTTCGATCAGCCGGTAGATTTCTTCCATCCGCGGCTCGACGATGTCGCACAGCAGCTTGCGCTTGCGCACGATCGGCTCGCGGCCGCCCACGCACGCGACTTCGATGTTCTCGTCGTCCGTGACCATGGTCGACAGCGCGCAGCCGTGCTGGATCTTGATGCGCTCGGCTTCCGCCTTGGGCGTGCGCAGACCGACGGCGATGTCGTTGGTGATGTGGTCGCCGCCGACGGGGAGGACGGCGGAGTGGACCACGAAGCCGTTGTGGTAGATGGCGATGTCAGTCGTGCCGCCGCCGATGTCGACGAGCACCACGCCGAGCTCCTTCTCGTCGTCTTCCAGGACCGCGCGGCCGGACGCCAACATTTCCGCCGACGACTTGAGCACGTGCAAGCCGGCGCGTTCAGCGCACTGCACCACGTTCTGCACGCCGGAGTTCAGCGCCGTGATGATGTGGACGTTGACCTGCAAGCGCACGCCGCTGATGCCGATGGGGTAGCGGATGCCATCGTTGTCATCGACCAGGAATTCCTGCGGCACGGTGTGCAGGATCGTGCGGTCGGCGGGGATCTGCACGGCCTTCGCGTTTTCCAGCACGCGCTGCACGTCCATCTCCGTCACTTCGCGGTTCTGCACGGCGACAACGCCGCGGTTGTTGAAGGACTTGAGATCCTTGCCTGAAACCGACACGTAGACGGCGTTGACGGTGCAGCCCGCCATCAGCTCGGCCTCATGCACGGCGCGCTGGATGGCTTCCATCGTCTCGTTCACGTTGACCACGACGCCCTTGCGGATGCCGTTTGACGCCGACGTGCCCACGCCGATGATGTCGATCCCGCCGTCGCTCTTCACTTCACCGACAATCGCCACGACTTTGTGCGTGCCGACGTCCAACCCCACAATGATCTCTTCTTTCCGCGCCATCTGAATCCCCCGTTTTGCTTGCATTTTATAACTGTAAACCCGTTTCCCGTCGGCCGCTTTGGGGCGGCTAGTCGTCCTGATTGTCGTCGCCCGGCAGCTTGACCGTCGCCGCCTTGACCGTCTTGGCATCTTTGTCCGCTCCGGCCGGCACACCCGTGGGCGCGCTTACCGCTGCGGGCGCGCCGACTTGCGCCGTTGCTCCCGCGTGGGTCAGTTCATCGCCCGGCTTCTGCGGCAGCGGCAGCGCACGCACGACCGCGCGATCCTGGCGCACGTCGTCGTCCAGCAGCGCGTATTGCAGCCATTCGCCGCGGCGGTCAATCCGGTCCAGCAAACGGCCGACCAGCGAGAACGCCCGCCCCAGGTCCGTCTCCAGCGCGTGGCCGAGGCGAATCTCCCCGCCATCATTGGCGGAAATCAGCGTCGTGCCCAGGACCGGATCCCAATGCACCTCCGACAGCGGGAAGCGCACCGACAGCGGACTCACGGCATGCGCGTCGATCAGCCGCAGCAGATCGGACAGGCGCCGCTGCGTCGGTGTCTCATGCACCGTCAGCGGCGCATTGTCCTTGGCGGCGCGCTGATCAACGACCGGCACATCCCGCGACAACCCAGCGCTCAGCCCGGTGATGATCGGCAGGTCGGTCGCCTCGCCGGCATCCGCTTCCTTGAAGACGAAACCGCCGCGGTCCACGAGCAGCAGCTTGCCCGCGTCGCTGAGCAGCAGGGCAAACGGCTGGTATTCGGAAACGCGGATGACAAGCGTCGACGGCAGTTGCGCATCGACGCGCGCGGTTCGCACCCACGGCAGCGCTTCCACGGTCCGCTGAACGACGACGGGGTCAAGCGCCGTCAGCGACGCACCGGGCTTCACGCCGGACGCGTCGATGATCGCCTGCCGATCGACGCGCTTCTGACCCAGCACTTCAAACTTGGCGACGTGAAAATGCTGGGTGCGCACGGTATATTGCTCAAAGATGCCAGCGGCGTAGACCAGCTGGGTCACGCAGGCCAGCACGGCCAGCGCGCCGAGCAGCTTGACCCACGGAAAGCGCGGCGCGTCGTTCTCCTCCGCCGCTTCCGCCTGTTCCGCGCGCTTGGCTTGCCGCGCGTGCCAGGCCGCCCGCGCGCTCTCCAGACGCTCGCGCCACGTGACGATGCGCGCCCGGCGAACGTTGCGCACTTTGGTCTGACGCTTGATGTAATTGCGCGTATCCATAGCTTTTTTCACGGGCGTTTTAGCCGCGCGCCCCCAGCCATTCCTGGCAATCTTCCACCACGGCGAGCGCAGCATCGCCGCCCGCCATCTGCCGGGCCGCCAGCGAAGCCGCCTGCCACTTGAGCGGATTGGTCAACAAGTCTTTGAGGTTATGCGCGAGCCGCGCCTCGTTCCACTCACCCTGACGCACCCACGCGCCCGCGCCCGCGTCCGCGAAAGCCTTGGCGTTGGCGGCCTGGTGGTCGCCCGCGGCATGGGGAAACGGCACCAGCAGCGCCGGCAGACTCGCGGCCGCCAGTTCAGCGACCGTTCCAGAACCCGAACGCGTGATCGCAAGATCGGCCCACGCGTAGGCTGCGGCCATGTCGTCAATGAACGACTCGACGGTGTGCGTCAGGCCGTTGTCGACGTAGCGCGCAACGACCGGCGCGGCGCTGAGCTTGCCGACCTGATGGCGAACCTCCACCGTCACGCCGAGCTCCGCGAGCGCAGCCAGCAGGCCGGGGACCCGCTCGTTCAGGAATTCCGAGCCCTGCGAGCCGCCCACCACCAGGATGCGCGGCGGGTGCTGGCGCTGTGCGCCGTCCCAGGTCTCCGGTCGCTGACCGCCGACGATGCGAATTTCCGGGCGCACTGGATTGCCCGACACGACACAGGTATCGCGGGGGAAATCGCTGCGCGCGGCGGCAAAGCCGAGGTAGACGCGGTCGACAAGCGCGCCGAGCACGCGGTTTGTCAGGCCGGGAACCGCGTTGGACTCGTGAACCGCCGTCGGAATGTTCAGCGTGCGCGCCGCGAGCAACGCCGCCCCCGACGCATAACCGCCGACGCCAATGACGAGCGATGGCCGCTCGCGCTTCAGGATCGCGCGGGCCGCAAGGATGCCCTGGAGCAGGTTGCCGAGGCCCTTGAACTTGGCCAGCAGGCCGCCGCCGACCAGCCGCGAGCCGGGCACGGTCTCGATCCGCCAACCGCGCTTGGGCACCAGCGTCGCTTCCATGCCTTGGGGCGTGCCGATGAACAGCACGTCGCAGCCCGGCACTTCCGCGCGGAACGCATCGGCGAGCGCGAGCGCGGGCGTCACGTGACCACCCGTGCCACCGCCGGCAAGCACAATCTTGTGCAACTGGCTTACAACGTTGGCCATCAGCGATTGCCCTCCGTCGCGCGGCTGGGGTTGATGATGACCCGCGTGTTGCCGGTGCGCGCGGTCTTCTCCTCGCGGCGGAACCAGCGCGGCAGCTTGGGCAGCGACCACTCCGCGTCGGGATTGCCGCCGCGGCCCACGTTCAGCAGCACGCCCGCGGCCAGCGCCAGCACAATGATCGACGAGCCGCCGTAGGAAACGAACGGCAGCGTCAGGCCTTTGGTCGGCAGCGTGCCCATGACGACGCCAAAGTTGACCGCAGCTTGCGTGCCAAAAAGGATCGTGATGCCAGACGCCAGCAGGCGGCCAAACTCGTCGCGCGCCCGCAGCGCGATGCGGAGGCCGCGGCGGATGAAGAAGATGAACGCCAGGGCGACGAGCGCGACGCCGATGAGGCCGAATTCCTCCGCGATAATCGAAAGCACCCAGTCGGTATGGCACTCCGGCACAAAGCCGAGCTTCTGCTCTGACAGCCCGAGGCCTTTGCCGAACAGCCCGCCCGCCGCAACCGCTAGGTGGCCGTTGAACCACTGGTAGGACGCGCCGCGAATCATCTCCTGCGGCAGCGCTTCCATCCCCATCACCGACAGCAGCTGGTGCAAGTACGCGTTGATGCGGGCAAAGCGCATGGGATTGTGGGCGATGAACACGCCCAGCGCCGCGACGCCGACGCCGCCCAGACCGATGATGTAGCTGAAGTTGGTGCCGGCGATGAAGGTCATCGCGAACAGCAGGATCGCCAGCACGATGCCGCTGCCGAGGTCCGGCTCCTTCATCAGCAGGCCAAAAGCCACCATCCACACGACGGCGTGCGGCAGGAAACCGACCGAAAATTTGTGGGCATTCTGCCGGGAAATCTGCTTGGTCAGCGCGTGGGCGAGGTAGATGACAAACGCCAGCTTGGCCAGCTCGGCGACCTGGAACGGCCCGAGCCAGCGCCGGGAGTTGTTGACCACGCGGCCGAACATCAGCACCAGCACGAGACCGACCATCGACAGCCCGAGCAGCGGATACGCCACCTTGCGGTACAGCTGGTACGGCGTGCGAATCGCGATCAGCAGCACGAACACGCCAATGCTGAGGTGCAGCATGTGTTTGTGCAGGAAGTGGCCGTCATCGCCGTTGAAATTGTGCAGGCCCAGCCACACGGACGCGGAGTAGGCCATGATCAGGCCGACCGTCATCAGGCCGATGACCGTGGCGAACAGCGCCCAATCCATGCCGACCGGCATCGGCACCAGCGCCGCCTCGCCCTTGGGCATCGACGTTGGCGCCTGGATGCGCGTCTGCTCGGAAAGCGACAGGTCGTCGCCGTCAAAGCCTTCGAGCAGTTCCAAATCGTCGTCGCTGGCAATCGCAATCGGAGCCATCGCTTACCTCAACTTCAGGCTGGCCAACGCGACCAGGGACAACATGACGGAGATGATCCAGAAGCGGATCGTGACCCGCGGTTCGGGCCAGCCCAGCTTCTCGAAATGGTGGTGGATCGGCGCCATGCGCAGGATGCGCTTGCCGGTCCGCTTGAAGTAGAAGCGCTGCAACGCAACGCTGGCGGCTTCGACGACGAAGAGGCCATTGACGATCAGCGAGAGCATTTCATTTTTGGAGAACACCGCGACCATGCCGAGCGTGCCGCCGAGCGCAAGTGCGCCGACGTCGCCCATGAAGACGAGCGCGGGGTAGGTGTTGTACCAAAGGAAGCCAATCCCGGCGCCGATGACGGCGGCGAGGACGATGGTCAGTTCGTGGGCCTCCGGCACTTCCGGCAGCAGCAGGTATTGCGCGACGTCAAAATGGCCGAACTTCGCGCCGACCAGGTAGCAGAGCACCGCAAACGTGAAGGACGAGACCATGACGGGGCCGATCGCGAGGCCGTCGAGGCCGTCGGTCAGGTTCACCGCGTTGGAGTAGCCGGCGACGGTGACGCAGGCAAAAAGCGTGTAGGCGATGGGGCCGATGTCCCATGCGAAGTGCTTGGCGCTGGCAAACGGCAGGTAAAGCCGCGAATCGGCGAGCTCCTTGCCGAACCAGCCAAAGTACATCAGGCCAAAAACCAACGCCGTTACGCCAAATTGCGTCGCGAGCTTCTGCCTCTCGGTCACGCCCTTGGAGTTGCGGTCGCGGATCTTCAGGTAGTCGTCGATGAAGCCCAGCACGCCAAAAACCAGCGTCACCACGAGCGTCAACCAGACAAAGACGTTCTGCAGGTCGCCCCACAGCGCCGTGGACAGGAACATCGCCATCAGCAGGAGGATGCCGCCCATCGTCGGCGTGCCCTTTTTGGAGAAGTGCGATTGCGGACCGTCGTCGCGGACGACTTGGCCGATCTGCCTTTCCTGCAGCAGGCGGATGAACCACGGGAACAGCCACATGGCGATCATCAGCGCGGTGGCCATCGCGCCGATCGACCGGAACGTGACGTAGCGGAACACGTTGAGTGGCCCGAAATTGCCGCGGAAGTGTTGGGACAACCAGAGGAACACCTTAAGACCTCGCAGCGGCCGCGTTGGCGGTGGCAGGGGTAGAGGGCAACTCACGCAGGGCGGCGATCGCGCGCTCCATGCGGGCGCCACGCGAGCCTTTGATCAGGACCGTGGCGGCTTGCGGCAGTTTTTGCGCCAAAAGCGCGGCGGCTTCAGCCGGTTCGGCAACGGTCAGGGCAACGAGGCCACCGGCAGCAGCGCCGCGGGCGTAGTCGGCGGCGAAGGGCCCCACGGCGATCAGGACATCCGCGCCGACGTTTGCGGCATGGCGGCCCACGCGCGCGTGCAGGTCGTGTTCGTTGGCGCCCAGTTCCAGCATCGAGCCGAGAATGGCCGCGCGCGGCCCCGGCAGCGTCGCCAGCGTGTCGAGCGCCACTTCGACCGAACGCGGATTGGCGTTGTAGCAGTCTTCCAGCACCAGCCACGGACCGATCCGCGACGGCAGCATCCGCTGACCGACCGGCTCATACCGACCCATCGCGCGCGCGGCCGCGTGCAGATCCGCGCCCGCCGCATACGCGACCGCCAGCGCCGCGAGCGCATTGTGCGCGAGGTGCACGCCCAGACCCGGCAGCGTCACCGGCACCAGCGTACCTGCGACGTCCGCCGTGAACTGCTGCGTCATTCCCGCGACGACGATGGCCGATGCCAGCTTCACGTCGCCCGCCGACCGGCCAAATCGCAGGACGCGGCACGACAGGCTCGCCACCACGTCGGCCAGCAGCGGCTCGTCCTGCGGCACAATCGCAATGCCGTCGGCCGGCAGCGCGCGCAGGAGGTCCGCCTTCTCGTCGGCGATCGCCTGGATGCTGCCCATGCCCTGCAAGTGCGCTTCGGCGATCGACGTCACAACGCCGATCCTGGGAATTCCGACGTGCGCGAGCTGGGCAATCTCGCCCGGAATCGACATGCCCATTTCCAGAACCGCGACTTTGTGTTCGGGTCCGAGGCGCGCCAGCGTGAGCGGCAGGCCGATGCGGTTGTTGAAGTTGCCCGCCGTCCAGAGCACCTCCCCGAGCGGGGAGAGCGCCAGCGCCGTCAGCTCTTTGGTCGTCGTCTTGCCGTTGGATCCCGTGATGCCCACGACAAGCGGCGCAAACCGCTGCCGGTGGTTGCGCGCCAGATCGCCAAGCGCCAGCAGGGCGTCGTCCACTTCCAGCAGCCACGCGTTCCCGGCCAGCGCCGCCGCGAGAAACGGCTGCGCCTTGCCGGCCTCTGCCACGATGCCAATCGCACCCGCAGCCAACGCCGGGCCGATAAACGCCGCGCCGTCGAACTTGTCGCCGGGCAACGCCACGAAGAGCGCGCCGGTCGCCAGCTTGCGGCTGTCCGTGCACAATTCCGCCGTCCACCGCGGGGCATCCACGAGCAAACGCCCGCCGGTCGCCGCGCGCGCCGCCTGGCCATCAAAAGCAAAACCGTGTGGACGCTGCGCCATCGTCACACCCCCACTTGCGTCGGGCGCGTCATGCCCAAGTAGCGTTCCGCCACCGCGGCGTCATCAAAGGGCCGCTCTTCGCTGCCGACAATCTGCACGGTCTCGTGGCCCTTGCCGGCGATCACAAGGACATCGCCCGCGCGCAGAACGCCGATCGCGCGGCGAATCGCCTGTTCGCGATCCTCCTCGACGATGTAGCCACAGCGCCGCGGACCGCCTTGCAGCTTGGCCAGCGTCGACGGCACGAACTTCTCCAGCTTCTCCGCGCCCGTCATCCGCAGGCCCTCTTCCACGGCAGCGAGGATCACCTGCGGGTCTTCCGTCCGCGGATTGTCGCTCGTCGCCACGCAGAGGTCCGCCAGCCGCGCCGCGACCTGGCCCATCAGCGGCCGCTTGCCCGGATCGCGATCGCCGCCGCAGCCAAGCAGCGCGATCAGCCGACCTTGGGTGCCGACCAGCGGCCGCAGCGTCGTCAGGATCTGCTGGAGCGCGTCCGGTGTGTGGGCATAGTCGACAAGCACCAGCGCGCCCGTGTGGTTGGCCACCGGCTGCAGCCGACCACGCGGCGCCTCCAGGTGCTGGCAGGCCGCGACCAGCGCGGCATCCGCAACGCCCAGCGCGCGGCAAACCAGCAGCGCCGCCGCGAGGTTCTCCGCGTTGTGGCGACCGATGAGCGGCGTCGTCACCGCCAGCGCGTGATGGCCCTGGCTCTTCAGCACGAAGCTGAGGCCCTGGGCCGACATCCGCAGCTGTTCGACCTGATGTTCAGCGGCGCCGTGCGCGCCCAAGCTCCACGCTTCAGCGCGGCCTTGATGCCACACCTGCGCAGCCGCATCGTCGTCGCCATTCACAAACGCGTGCGGGGCCTTCAAGTCGCCGCCAAACAGCTGCGCCTTCGCCGCGGCGTACGCATCCAGCGTCCCGTGGTAGTCCAGGTGGTCGCGCGTGAGGTTGGTCCACACGGTCGCGGCAAAGCGCGTGCCGGCAACCCGATGCTGATGCAGCGCGTGCGAACTGACCTCAATGGCCACGTGCGTGAAGCCCTCGTCGCGCAGGTCCGCGAGCACGTGCTGCAGGGTCTCCGCGTCCGGCGTGGTCATGTGCGACGGCCGCGTGCCTTCAGGCGTCCAGATGCCGGTCGTGCCAATTGCCGCGGCGCGCAGCCCGGCGGCCGTCAACAGCTCGGCCATCAGCACCGTCGTCGTCGTCTTGCCATTGGTCCCGGTCACGCCGATCACCTGCAGCGTCCGGCTCGGGTGGCTGTGTAGCGCGGAGCAGAGCGCGCCCAACGCCTTGCGGCTGTCCGACACGTGCAGGACCAGCGCGCCGTCCAAGGCGAGCGGCTGATCGGTGACGACCGCAATGGCCCCAGCCGCGACCGCTTGCGCCGCGTACGCAAGCCCATGCGCACGCGTGCCCGGAACGGCGACGAACACTGTGCCCGGTTGAACCCGCCGCGAGTCTGCCGTCACAGCGCGGACGGCGGCGCCAAGGTCAGCGTGTTCCGCCACCTCCGCCCGCACGCCGCTCTGCTGCAACAACTCCAGCAAGTCCATCTTCGTCGTCCCCTAGTGCTTGACCGTCGGCTGCGCCGGGCCACCTGGCCGCACCGCGTTGACCGGCTTCTGGGCGTCGGTCGGCTTGGCCGGATCCGTCGGCTTGGCCGCGTCTTCCGGCGGCGGCTCCGGCGGCCGGGCATCGGCCACCTCACTCATCCGCTTGAACGTGACTTTCACCGGCGTGCCTGCGGCCACGATTTCGCCCGCGGCCGGCACCTGTTCCACGCCCACGCCACTTCCGCCCGCCGCCAGGCCGAGCTTGGCCGTGGCGAGCCGCTCGCGCACGATCCGCATGGGCAGACGCAGCACGTCAGGCACGCGCGCCATCCCTTCCGCGACCGGCGTCGCATCCGCCACCGTGCGCTGCGGATTGGCCACTGCCAACATCGTCGCGGCGGTCTTCTGCGCCAGCAGCTTGCGTTCGCCGTCTTCCTTCTTGGCCTTCTCCGGGTCGTTGCGATCCAGGTACGGCGCGCCCGGGCTCGGCGGCACACCCAGATATGGCAGCGTGAACCGCGCGATTTCCCGCACGACCGGCGCGGCGACAATGCCGCCGTAGCGGGCGATTTTGCCGAGTTTCGGGTCAAACTTGTTGGGCGTGTCGATGGCGACGAAGACCACGAGCCGCGGCTTCTCGATGGGCGTTACGCCGATGAAGCTGCCGACCCAATGCGTGTCCGAGTAGCCGCCGTTGGCGTTGGCCTGCTGCGCGGTCCCGGTCTTGCCGCCAATCGTGTAGTTGGGCAACCGCGCTGCGGTGCCCGTGCCGCCGAGGCTGTGACCGTCGGCCGAGCGCGGCTGGCACACCGACGCCATCGCTTGCAGCACTTTCTCGGTCGTGTCCTTGTCAAAAACCCGCTTGCCCACGTCCGTCGGCAGCTTCTCTTCCTTGCCGTCGGCGGTCTGGACCGCGCGAATCAGCCGCGGCCGCCGGTACGTGCCGCCGTTCGCGACCGCTGCGAAGCCCGCGACCATCTGCAGCGGCGTCACCGCGATACCCTGACCAAACGCGATGTTGGCGTATTGCACCAGCGACCATTTTTCAGATGGCGACAGCTGCCCCGCGCCCTCGCCGATCATCCCGAGATCCAGCCGACGGCCAAAGCCCAGCGCCCGCAGGTATTTTTCATACACCTCGCGGTGCATCCGCATCGCGATCTTGGCGTTGGCGATGTTGGAGCTGACCTGCAGCGACTGCAGTCCGCTGACCGCCGCGTGCGGGTGATCGTCCTTGATGACCTTGTTGCCGACGACCATCGGCCCGAGCGGGATGATTTCCTCCAGCGTCACGGCCTTTTCCTGCAGGCCAATCGCCAGATTGAAGACCTTGAACGTCGAGCCCGGCTCATACTGGAATTCCACGGCGATGTTGTGCAGGCCGTACTTCGGCGCGGTTTCGATGTCGTTCGGATTGAAGCTCGGCCACTGCGCGAGCGCCAGCACGTCGCCCGTCTGCACATCCATGACAACGGCGATGCCGTGCTGCGCTTCAAACTCGCGGACGGACGCTTCCAGATGGTGCTCAGCGACAGCCTGGATCTTCTCGTCGATCGTCAGGGCGACGCTCTTGCCGCCAAAGATGCTCGGATCCGGCGCGCCGTCGATGTACAGCGGCGTCGCGCTCGAGTCCTTGTACGACCACACCTCGACTTCCTGGCCGCGCAGCAGCTTGTCAAAGCTCGCCTCGATGCTGCCCGTCGTGTTGTCGCGGCCGACGAGCGGTCCCGCGAGCTCGTTGTTCGGGTAGTAGCGGATGAAGCGCGGCTCCAATGTGATGCCGGGCAGCTCGCCGTCGGCGATCGCCTCGCGGATGGCTTGGCTCTGCTTGTCGGTCAGCTTGTGCGCCAAGTAGACGAAGGCCACGCCCTTGTC
This sequence comes from uncultured Myxococcales bacterium, assembly GCA_903842345.1. GTDB lineage: Bacteria > Myxococcota_A > UBA9042 > UBA9042 > UBA9042 > CAIYBN01. Next base: position 383,146 of record CAIMLR010000007.1, on the reverse strand, counting down.
GGTCGGCTTGCCGTCCTTCGCGACGTCGTGGCGGTTCATCTGCTCGCGGACGTACGCCTCGTCTTTGCCGCTCACGCCAAGGAGTTTCACGATGCGGTCGGTGATGGTCTTGCGAAACGCGATGCCTTCCGCGCTGTCAAACGGCATCTGTACCGGCGTGGTGGAGACCTTCTTCTTGTCGACCTTGATAAACGGCGGCAGCACCCAGCGCGGATTGGCCGACACGGAGTTGGCCGACAGGCTCGTCGCCAGCGCCACGCCGTTGCGGTCCGTGATATCGCCGCGGCGCGTCTCGATCTTGGTCAATTTCAGCAGGTTGCCCTTCGCGTATTTCTCCAGCGTGGCCTTGTTCACGACGGTCCACACCGCCGCGCCGTACGCGAAGACCAGGTACAGCCCGAGCAGGCCGACGACGAGCTGCACGCGGCGCTTGGCGCGGTCCTGACGGGCCTGCGGCGTAGTGCCCGCACGGTCAATCAGCTGGAACAGCCGGGCGGGCAGCACCTTGCGTGGCAGATCGCGCACATCTGTTGCCATTACCATCCCCCAACTTGACGGCCATCGCCGCCGCCCGAGCCCTGTCGTGTGCGGGCTTTGCAGCGCCGTCCGAGCATCGTGTCGCCGCCGAGTTCCGCGCACTTGCGGAACTCACCGTCGGCTTCGGCCAGCTGCCCCGTCGCCACGAGCGCTTCGGCGCGCTGCATGTGCAGATCGGCGAAATTCGGGCAGCGCGACGTGGCTTCCGTCATCTGCTCGACGGCGCCCTTGAAGTCGCGCTGCTCCATGGCGAGCAGGCCCAGATTGCGGTAGCCATTGCAGAATTTTGGATTCAGGAACACCGCGAGCTTCAGATTCTTGTCCGCCATCCGCAGGTCGCCCATTTTCAGGTACGCCCAGCCGAGGTTGTTGTAGACGAGGTACTGCGTCGTGTAGGTCGGTTCCTTGAGCAGCGGCTCCAGGGTTGCCACCGCGTCGGCCCAGCGCTCCAGCTCCAGGTACGTCGCGCCCAGGTGATTGCGCGCCGCGTAGAACTTTGGCCGACCCGCCAGCGCGTGCTTGAAGCTGTCAGCGGCTTCTTCGTACTGCTTGCGGCCAAACTCGATGAAGCCGTAGAGGTAGTGCGCATCGGGGTGATCGGCGTCGATCTCCAGCGCTGCAACCAGCTCGCGGATCGCCAAGTCAATGTTTTTGGACTGGAAGTAGCCTGCGGCGAGGTTGTAGTGGAAATCGGCCTTCTCGGCGCGTTCCTTGCGCTCGACTTCAGCCGACGAGCAGCCCGCCGTCCACACCGCGCACGTCGCCGCCACTGCCAGCAGGAGCAGTTGGGGGCGCGCGGAAATGGTGAGGCAGGGCAGCATGATTATTCGACTTCCACCTGTTCGTCCGTGCCGGGCACGCGCATGTGGTAGACGTCATTCGCCACCTTGCGCAGTTCGTTCGGGTTCTTGAGACCGGTGAGCACGGCTTCATCGTGGCGATTGGCCTCGATCTGCTCGCGCAGCGCGTCGTTGGCCCGCACCAGCTCGTAGGCGGTTCGGATGCCCGTGGACGACCGCCGCACCTGCAGCACGCCGAGCGTCGCGACCGCCATGGCCACAGCGAGGATCGTCACGATGCGCCACCAGAAGAAGCGCTCTGAACGCTCTGAACGCTCCGCGTCCGAGATCGGCCGGCGCTGCCACCACTGGGCCAGCCGCTGACCATCCGCACGCGCGCCGTCCATGGCGTGATCCAGGCTTTGGCTGGAGCTCGCGGAACTTTGGCTGTCGTGTCGTTCGTTCATCGTGCTCGTCTCCGTCCCTTCGCGTCCGGGCGCCCTTGGCCTTCTGGCGCACCTGAGTTGACATAACCAGTTGACACCCTTCGCCGTTATGCGACGTCCGCGGGCGTGGTCAACTATTTGTCAACTTCTCGTACAACTCAGCTTCGCTCCTCATCAATCTTCGTCCTCGTCCAACACGTCCATCGGCGCGTCTTCGCGCTTGCGCCACAGCACCCGCAGCCGCGCGCTGCGCGCCCGTGGGTTGTCGTGCACTTCTTCGTCCCCGGCCGCCTGCGGCTTGCCGCGCATGAACGCACCGTATTTCTTGGGTGCCGCGGCCCGCATCATCTGCTTGACCATGCGGTCTTCGCCCGAGTGGAAGCTGATCACCGCGAGCGCGCCGCCTTCCTGCAGCAGTCCCGGCGCGTCGCGCAGCAGGGCTTCCAGTTCGTCGAGTTCGCTGTTCACCCAGATCCGCAGCGCCTGAAACACAAGCGTCGCCGGGTGCACGTTGCGGTCGCGCACGAGGCGCGCGGAGAGCCGTTGCGCCAACTTCGCCGTCGTATCCGCGCCTTCCTCCACAGACTGCAGCACGATGCGCGCCGTGCCGATCGACCGCCGGATGTCGCCGTATTCGTACAGCACGTCCGCGAGGTCCTCCACGGTCACCGTCGCCAGCCGTTCAGCCAGCGTCAGGCCCGTCGAGGTGTCCATTCGCATGTCCAGCGGGCCGTCATGGCGCAGCGAAAAGCCGCGCTCGGCCGTATCAAACTGGTGCGAGGAAACGCCGAGGTCCGCGACGATCGCCGTCGCGTCCGCGATGTGCAAGTCGCGCAGCACCGTGGCCAATTGGCCAAACGGCGTGTGCACAGCGCGAAAGCGCGGGCCAAAACCGGCGAGCCGCGCCGACGCTGCCCCGATGGCCGACAGATCGCGGTCCAAGCCCAGCACATGCGCGTGCGGCACGGCTTGCAGGATTGCCTCTGCGTGGCCACCGCCGCCCAACGTGCAATCGATCACCAGCGCCGTCTCGCGCCCCGCAGCTGCCGTCGCGACTGCCTGGGTCACGGCGTCCCGCAGCACAGTCACGTGCTGAAAGTCCGGCGCGGGCGAAGCATCCACCGCGTTTGAGGACGAAGTTGTCAAAACAGCCGCAGATTGCCCACGCTCAGTTGGCAATCGCTTGTCACTCACAGCCCGCGCTCCCGGAGCGCGTCGTTCCAGCTCAGCAGGGCGTCGCCGAGCATCGTGTTCTCAATGTCCCGCTGCGTCGCCGCCCACGTTTCGCCCGCCCACACTTCAAAGCGCCGCACTTGGCCGATCAGCACGACTTCGTCTTTGGCCGCGATCCCCGCCCAGGCGCGCAACGCCGGCGCGAGCACGATGCGGCCGTGGCTGTCCGGCTCGACCGCCTGGGCGCTGGCGAACTGGAAGTGCAGCAGCCGCTGAACCGCCGGATCGGAGGCGGGGAGGCTCATCACGTGATCTTCGCGCGCTTCCCAATCGCGGGCCGTGTACGCCTGCAGGCACCGGTGCAACGTCGACTTGGCCAGCACCAAACGCGAATCGCCATTCTGCTCAAGCACTTGGCGAAATGCGGACGGAATGCTCAATCGGCACTTGTCGTCCACGCGCTGGTTGTGTTCGCCGCGAAATCGCATGGTGTTTCAGTTCGTTGCGCGCTGGTAGCAGGGGCAAAGCAGGGTCTGGCGAGGGGCCGGAACGATGCAGGTTTCTGGACGCGGGACGGAGCGTGTTGGACCCTTGCTCCAGGACCAATGGCACCCGCCACGATCCGCTTCATCCCATTTCCTCCCACCGAGAGTAGTTGCCGGGGCGCGTTTGTGTCAACGCTCGGTCGCGATCGGCAGCGGTTTTCACCCTTGAAATGCCTCACTTGGACCGGGATCCTGAGGCCCCGGCGGTGCCGCGTGCGGATCGCGTGCGATCGGATTGGCGATCGAAATCTGCGCCCGCGGTGCGGCATCTGCGCAACAGACCGATCCAATTGTAGAATCGCCAAAAATCGTGATCACGGCCCTTGGCAGTTGTGGCCGCTGCGGCTACCGGTACAATGCGCAACGGAGGTGTCTGATGCGCGGTGCGATGTTCCTGACTCAACGAAACTTGACGGTTCAACTTCTGGTGGCAGCGCTGCTCGCGGGCGGTGCGCCGGGCTGCGGCAGCAAGGCCACAACCAGTGACGACGCCGCGGTTACGGGCGATGGCGCCAACGGCAGCGATGACACGGGTGCGGCAGACACGGCGACGGGCGACGTTGTCGGTCACGACGCGATCGCGGTGGATACCAGCAAAGTTGAAGCCAAGGATTTGTCGCCGATTATCCAGATCAATGACCAGGGCCAGCAGTACCAGTCGGCCATCAAGGCCGTGATGGTGCACCCGCTGGATTGCACGGCGGCGGCCCCGTGCCCGCTCGTGATGGTGGTCGGCGACTACGATCCAGCGCCGTTCCCGCTTTACACCGATCCGGCCAAGAAGCTGGCGGCGATTGCCCACGTCAACGTGCTGCTCTTCAACCTCCCGGGCACGGGCGACGGCGCGCAGCACTCCAGCGGCACCAATGATTTTGGTGCGCTGTGGCACGTGACGACGATTCAGCAGCTCTTCAAGACCCAGTCGATCGCCAGCGGCGTGGACAAGACCAAGGTCGGCTTTCTGACCATTGGCACAGGCATTGTGCCGGTCGCTTCGGCGTTCTACACGTTCCCGGCGGATCTGGCGCCGGCGATGTTTGTGCTGGACGTGGAAGGTCCGGTTGACCGCTGCGCGATGAGCCAAGCGCCGGAAGACGACAAGAAGAACATCGGTCCGGGCGATGGCGCGGGCAGCACGGACAGCGCCTGTCACTTCACGACCGCGCCGCACTCCGCGATGTATCCGCCGGCGCAGAACGGCAAACCCGCGAGCATCGTGTGCGCGCCCGGCGCGTGGCCGATCACGGAAACCGGCAAGGGCTGCGACGAGAACCAGTGGTGGGTCGACCGCGAGCCGTACGCCAAGCTGCAAAAAGTGACCGCGCGCTACCAGCGCCTGCAGTTCAAGTACGATCATCGCCTGCCGAGCCATTGGTCGAGCCGGCTGGCCATGAAGGCGATGGCCTCGTCCCAATCCAACTTCTTCATGCTCAATGACATGCCCGGGGCCAACGGCAGCGCCGGCTGCGGCACGGTCAACGACGACGATTGCGCGGCGCTTGAAGCCGGCGGCCAGTCCTGCTGGCTCTCCGGCAGCTACGGCAACGGCCTGCCACCCGCGCCATTCGCCGGCGCGGATTTCCAGCCCATCTCCTGGGACGCGCTGTTCTCAGAAGTGCTGCCGGACTACGTCGCACGCGCCCTGGACACCAAGGGTTTCCCGAAGTGCAAATGAGCGCGCCGTTGCCGATCCGCAGCGCTGCGACTGTCGTGCTGCTGCGCGATGCGCCGACTGGGCCGGAGACTTTTCTGGTGCGGCGCCACGGCCAAAGCGGCTTCATGGCCGGCGCGACCGTGTTTCCCGGTGGCAAATTGGACGACGCCGATGTGGCGGCGCGCACGGCGGGCCTGACGCCGGACCAGTGCGCGGAGCGGCTGGCGGTCGCGGATCCCGCGCACGCGTGGCGCATCCACGTTGCGGCGGTGCGCGAACTGCATGAAGAGGCGCACGTCCTGCTGGCGCGCGACGCCCAGGGCCGTGTCGTCGACGCGGCGGTCGTCGCGGCGATCGACGCGGTGTTGCAGGGTGCGCGGCAGGGCCACCAGCTGCCGGCCCACAAGTGGCATGAGGCAGTGCAGGACGCTGGCCTGACGCTGGCGCTGGACCTGCTGGCGCCGTTCGCGCACTGGCTGACGCCGCGCGCGGAGCCGCGGCGCTTCGACACCTGGTTCTTCGCCGCGCTGCAGCCGGAAGGCCAGGACGCCGCGCTGGATCCGCACGAGTCGAGCGACGCGTTCTGGCGAACGGCGCAGGCCGCGCTGCTGGAACACGACGCGGGCGGCCCCATCCTCCTGCCGCCACCGACGCTGCACACGCTTTTGCGGATGGCCGAACTGGGCCGCACGGCGACCGGCGTGATCGCGGCGCTGGCGCAGGCCGGCGTGGGTCCTTGCGTGGAACCGCATTTTGCGATGGCCACGGCCGAGGGGCCGGCGATCATCTTGCCTGAGGACGTGGGCCATCCCGAGCACGCGGCGTGGCTGGCGCAGACCGGTCAGGCGGTGGCGCAGAGCCGTTTTTTGCTGCGGGAAGGCCGTTTCTCGTTCATTCGCAGCTGATCAGAACCGCCAGCCGACGTTGACGCGGCCCAGCGCGCCCGTCAGCGGTGCCGCGCCAGCGACTGGCCAATACGTCGTCGCCCCGATGTTGCCGTGCACGTAGAGTGCGCCGAATTGCGTATGGACGCTGGGTCCGACCAGCAGCCGCGCGCCGCCTTCGGACTCGCGGCTATCCCAAATCGCCTCCAGATCTTCGCCCACGGCTTCCAGGCCGATGGACGTCTGCGCAGTCGCTTGCCAGGACGCCGCCGCGCCGAGGATCACGTCCAGCGCGTCGCGCCGGTGGGCGATCGGCGCCTCGAAGTTGCCCGACACCTGGGCATGCAGACGCCCCCAACTGCGGCCGAGCAACGCGCGCACCCGCGGCACGAACACGCCCGTCACATCCCGATACCCACCCGCCGCGATCTGCAGGCTGACGCCGACCTGCTTCTGGGTCAGCACGCGCTGGATGACCTCCGCGCCGATGGCGCCCGCGCGCAGATCCGTCGCTTCAGGCTGCCAGACCGCGCCGCCAAAGACTTCGATCGTCGTGCCGTCGAGGATCTGATGGCGGACGCGCACGCCCTGCTCAACCCCGCGACCGCCGAGGGGCCGCAGCTCGCGGGTGCCCAACGTCGTCTGCGATTCCACGGCCGTGCGCTGTCCCGCTTCCAGTCCGCCTTGCTGGTAGACGTACGGCGTTTCAGCGAGCGCTTCGCCCGCCAACCCCATCAGCGCCATCACCAACAGCCGTCGCATCCAACCTCCTGTCAACAGCCTAGGCGTGCCGGCCGCCATCGGTCAATTGCCAATCCGCTCAGTCGCGCGGCGAAACGGCAACAAGCGTGCGATGAGATTGCCACGCGGCGCGGACCGCCGTACCGTACGCACCGCAAAGGGCCGTGGGGGCGCCAGCTGGGGAAAGAGATGTTGAAATTGCGGATGGTTGTGTCGCTGCTGGCGGCGATGAGCGCGATGGCTTGCCAAAAAGAAGCGGCGACGGCGACGGCAGACGATGTCTCGTCCGATGCCGCGGCGGACGTGGCCGTTGCCGGGACGGACGCGGCGGTCGACGTCGCGGCGGGGCCGGAAGTCTTTGACCAGGACGGCGCGCTGGGCTTCAACAAAGCGCCGCCATCGCCGATCGGTGCGGACGCGCTGCCGAAATCCCGTTTCCAGATCCCCGCGAATTTCACGGTCGGGCAGTTCCAGCCGGGCGTGTGGGTCCTGCCCAACGGCCGCTTGCTGACGCCCGCCGGCGCGCAGATCGACCTGAAGAGCTATGCGATGGGCCTCACGGTCCACCCGAACGGCAAGTTCGCCTACATTTCCAACGATCGCGAGGACGGCCCGAGCCTGCAAGTCGTTGACATCGCCCAGAAGAAGCTGATCCAGACGGTGCCGCGCTCGGACCTCTACCGCTTCCTCATCGTGTCGCCGGACGGTCAATACCTGTACGCGTCCGGCGGCCCGCAGGCGCAGTCCTGGCGGATGAAGATCGCCGCGGACGGCACGCTGACGCAGGACAAGGTGTATTCACCGAATTCCGGCTTCTACGCGATCGCGCTGTCGCCTGACGGCAAGACGCTTTACGGCGTGACGAGTTACGCTGAGCTCGGCAAGGAAGGCACGCAGCTCTTCTCGGCCTACGACGCGGAAACGGGCGCCAAGCTGGCGGCGGTCAAGACCGCGACGACGCCGTACGACATGGTGGTCCCGCCCGATGGCAAGTTTGCCTACCTGGTGACGTGGCGCGACGGCAAGGTCCAGCGCGTGGATCTGGCCAATCCGGCATCGCCGACGGACGCCGACACGGTGGCGCTGGGTTTCAATGCGCAGGGCATCATCGCCTCGCCGGATGGCAAGACGCTGTGGGCGTCGATCGTGGAAGCCGATGAAATCGCCCAGATCGATGCGGCCACGCTGCAGGTGGTCAAGCGCATTCCGGTTGGCATGGCGCCGCTGGATCAGCCGCTGATGGCGCCGCGCGGTCGCGATCCGGGCTTCATGGCGCTGGCGCCCGACGGCAAGCGACTCTACATCGTGTGCGCCATGTCCAACGAGGTCAGCGTCGTCGATACCGCCGCGGGCAAAGTGATTGGCGCGATTCCGGTCGGCTGGTACCCGTCCGGCATCGCCGTCGCGCCCGATGGCAAGACGCTGTTTGTCGCCAATGCCAAAGGCACGGGCATTCCGCCATGGAATGGCACGACGTCCGTCGAGAAGTCGTATCTTGGCACCCTCAGCGTGATCCCGACGCCCGACGACGCCGCGCTGCTGCAAGGCCAAAAGGACGTCCTGGACAACATGATCGGCGTCACGGGCCAGGGTCGCCTGCCGCAAACGCCGGAATCCAAGGTCGTGATGCCGGAGAAGGGCGCGTCGCCGCACATCAAGCATGTCGTCTACCTCATGCGCGAGAACAAGACGTTTGACGCCGAGCTGGGCGACATCGGCGCGTCGATCAAGGACGTCACAGCGGAGCCGAAATACACGCTGTTCGGCGAGGAATTCACGCCGAATCTGCACAAATTGGCCAAGGAATACTGCCTGCTGGACAACTTCTACACGGACGGCGATTACTCGGCGACCGGCCATGGCTACGCGACGGCGGGCAAGCCTTCGGACTACATCGAGAAGTTCTACGGCCTCTCAGACAAGGGCGCGGACCCGACCTGGAACGTCGGCAAGGTCTCCGCGCCGGGCCAGGGCTTCCTCTTCTCCAACATGCTGGCATGGGGCTACTCCGCGGCGAGCTTTGGCGAGATCGTCGGCATGAACCAGGAGTTCATCTTCGACACCGTGCTCCAGGGCGGCTATCCCGGCGTCGTCTTCAACCTCAGCGTCGCCGACGTGGAGAAGGCCAACTACATCGCCGACTGGCTCAAGACCAACGAGCTGCCGACCTTCACGTTCATCTCGATGCCCAACAACCACACCTGCTGCGGCGGCACGCCCGACCACGTCTCCCCGCGCTCGATGGTCGCGGACAATGACCTGGGCACGGGCATCGTCATCGACGCGCTCTCCAGGAATCCCGCTTGGCACGAGACCGTCGTGTTCATCTTTGAGGACGATCCGCAGGACGGCGGCGATTCCGTGGCGTATCACCGCTCGCCGCTGCTGGTTGTCAGTCCATGGGCCAAGCGCGGGGTCGTCGTGCACGATCACCACGCGACTGGCTCGATCCACGCGACGCTGGAGCGGATGCTCGACGTGACGCCGTTGACGGAGCTGGATGCGCTGGCGTCGCCGATCTACGGCTGTTTCACCGACACGCCCAACGACGGGCCCTACGCCAAGCTGGATCGCCTGTACCCGGATACGATGAACAAGGACGAAAAAGCCAAGAAGTGGTCCAAGGGCATCCAGGCGGCGTGGGACGCGATGAAATTTGACGGCCCGGATCAGAACCGCGGACTGGGCCGTCTGCTCTGGCTGATGTACAAGGGCAGCCCTGCGCCGTGGCCGAATTGGCTGGTCGGCCGTGCGGGGGACAATGTTGATGCGGACGATTAGTTGCGGTTTGTTGTTGCTGTTGCTGGGGTGCCGGCAGGAGGCTGAAACGCCGCCGCCGGTGGAGATCAGCGCGCCCGTGGTTGCCCCGGTCGCTGACGCTGCGCCTTTGCCCGAGGCGGCGACGCCCGCGGTGCGTTCCGGTCGCGCGCCGAGCATCCAGCGCAAGCCGACGATGTGGTCGCACGTGGCGGATTGGCCGGATCCCGTGGCGATTGTCGATGGCGCGCCGATCGCCAAGAAGGATCTGGTGGCCGAGCTGCAGGCCGGCGTGGAAGGCGGCGTGCTGGCCAACGACGTCGACGAAGTCACCGGTCTGCGAGCGGCGGCGACGGCGCTGGAAGCGCGGATCGATGCGCTCATCGTGCAAAAAGCGGTGGCGGCGGATGCCAGCAAGGCGGACGCGGCGGTGCAGGTTGAGTTGGCGCGCGAGCTGGCGACGACGGGCGGCCGCGAGAAGTGGTTGAAGGCGCTGAAGCGGCGCGGCGTGACGGAAGAGACGCACATGCGCACGTTGCGGACGCAGGCGCAGCTGCACGTGCTGGTGGAGAAGGAGACGCCATTCAAGGTGACCGACGCGGAGCTGCGGGAGCGCTACGAGAGCCAGCGCGCGATGCTCGCGGTGCCCGCGGCGGTGCAGACCGCGGAGTTTTCGGAGGCGCTGCCGGTTGGCGCGACGGCGGCGCAGCTTGCGCAGGCGCAGGCCCGGCTGGACGCGCAGGTGAGCGCGGGCAAGTGGCCCAAAGTGGCCAGTGCCTGGCAGACGGAGCGCGCGCTGGGTCCGGAACGCTGGACGGCGCTGCAGGGCTTGAAGATCGGCGCGGTCACGCCGCAGGTGCGCACCGCGTTTGGCCTGCACCGGCTCAAGCTCCTCGCGCAGCGGCCGCCGCGCCAGCCGACTTTTGCCGAGGCGAAGCCGCAGTTGGCCGCCTACGTGCAGCGCATGAAGTGGGTGCCGCTCGACGCCATCGCGCTGGCGAGGTTGCGCGCCGCCGCCAAGACGCAGCGGTTCTCGCCGTTTGATCATCCGCCGGGCGGCCTTCCGTTGTCGGGCGCCGTGACCATGGCGGCTTTTGAAGAAGAGGAAGACTGAACCATGCGGCATCTCCTGCTATCGCTGCCCCTTTTCCTGCTCGCCGGAATCGCCTTCGCCGAGGACTTGCCGCAGGACACCACGCTGCTGACCGCGCCGGCGAAAGCGCGCCTCGTCGACGCGCGCATGGAGCCGAGCATCCTCGTGCGATCCAGCATCATTGCGTCGGATCACGGGCCGGTGACCGTCAATGGCGTCGCGCACGATTCCAGTGAGATTGACCCGTCGCAGTACGGCTATCGCCAGGGCTTCGTCCTGGAGAACGCCCAGTTTGGCCTCCGCGGCCGGTTCAACGAGTCCGGCCTTTTTTACGCCCTGCAAATGGAGCTGGTGCCGCGCGACAAGGCCGGCAACCGGACCGCGGACTATGTCCGGGACGCGTACGTGGGCTGGAATCGCTACAACTTCCTGGAAGCGCGGTTGGGCTATCAGAAAGTGCCGATGTCGCAGGCGAACCTGAAGGCCACGCAGGACATGCTGCTGCCGTACGCGCCGACGTTTGACACGTTCACACCGCTGCGCCAGCTCGGCCTCACGCTCGCCGCGCAGGATCCGGGTCAGCACGCGAAGTTGACGCTGGGCGTGTTCGATTCAACCAAGCAAGCGTCGGAGCAGATGCAGGACATCAAGCAGTTGATGGTGGTTGGCCGCGCGGAAGTCAACGTCGACAAGTTCTTTGGCACTGACAGCGGCTTCACCTGGCGCGTCGCCGGCAACGGCGGCTACACGCAGAAGTACTTTGACGACGGCCAGCAGCGGATGTGGCTGGGCGCCGACACGCGCGCGAAGTTCCGCTTCCTGGAGCTGGAGGCAGAGCTGATGCAAGTGCAGTTCAAGCTCGCGCCGCTGGTGGATGGTTCACAGCAGGTGCACACGGGCTTGGGTTGGCACGTCGACCTGACCGGCTGGCTGTGGGCGGACAAGCTGAGCTTGACCGGGCGCGTGGAGCAGATGGATGGCGACACGGATCCGGCGGCGATTGACGGCGGTAGCTTGTTGGCCGATTCGATCGTCCGGCAGAAAAAGCAGTGGATGACCGTCGGCGTCGGCTACACTGTGGCGCCGCAAGCGCGCTGCGTGGTTGCGTACATCCACCGGACGGAACTGGAAGGCCTGAGTTTCATCAATGACAGCGGCCAGATGACCTGCCACTTGGCATTTTGATTGGGGATCTTGGAGGGTTTGATGCGGAAGTATGCGATCTATCTTGGTATCTTGGCCACGGCGAGTCTGCCGGCATGCCTGCAGAGCACAACCGCGGCGCAGACTGCGGATGCGAACACTGCGGACGTCAATGGCCAGACGGATGCGGCAGGCGGCGATGCGAGCACCGGTCCCGTTGTGTGGCAGACCAACCCCGTGAACGCGCCGACCGCGATGCACCTGACCTGGCAGCACGATCCGGCGACGACCGTGACCGTGCAGTGGACGACGGCGGCAACGGATTTGAAGGGGTACACGCCCAAGGCCTGGTTTGACACCAAGGCGAACGCCGGTGCGGACGGCGCCAAGATGGCGTTCAGCGCGGCGCAAACGGCGACCGGCGCGGGCGAATTGTACTACCAGTCGCTGGTTGCCGGTGACACGACCGGGCCGCAGTACCTGACGTGGACGGTTGAACTGACCGGACTGACGCCCGACACGGACTACGTGCTGCGCGCGGGCACCTGGAGCGACTACAAGAACGGCGCGTTCATCCAGCCGGATTTGACGCAGGAGGTCATGACCTTCCACACGGCACCCAAGAAGGGTACGCGTCAGCCGGTGAAGGTCGTCCTCGCTGGCGACAGCCGCGGCGGCAACGCCCTGATCACCGCCAACGCGGATCGGCTCGCGGCCATTGGCGCGGCCTTCTGGGTGTTCAACGGCGACTTCACCGACATGGGCCTCCAGGCGCAGTGGGACGCGTGGTTCCTGGCCATGCACCCGATTCTGAACGGCGCGCCGCTCATGCCGGTGCAGGGCAACCACGAGGTCTTTCCGCCGATGTACTACGGCCAGTTCGCGCTGCCGGTCAACGCCGGCGTGCCGGACAACTACACCGAGCACGCGTGGTCGATGAACTACGCCAACATTCACGTGGTGGGTCTGGACTCGACGAGCGCCGCGGCGGCGTCTGATCAGGCCGCGTGGCTGGATGCCGACCTCACGGCGGCGCGCGCGGATGCGGACATTGACTGGATCATCGTGGCGATGCACTACCCGGCGTATTCCGCTTGCACCAACCACGGGTCCACGGCGTGGGTGCAGAAGTACTGGGTGCCGCTGTTTGAGAAGCACAACGTTGACCTGGTGTTTGCCGGCCACGACCACAACTACGAGCGCACCTGGCCGTGGGTCAACAACAACAAGGCCGCCAAGGGCCCGGTTTACGTCGTCGCGGGCGGCTTCTTCGCCGACGGCTACACCAACGGCAGCGACATCTGGACGGCGACTTCGACGCACGGCAACAAGCACAACTACGTCGTCATGACCGTGAACGACAAGAAGCTGGACTTCACGGCGTACTCCGGCGACGGCGCGACGACGCTGGACCAGTACTCGATCCAGAAATGAAGGCTTGGGCGGCGCTTCTCCTGCTCGCCGGTTGTGGCGCAGCGACGCCGCCGGCGGGTCCAGCGCCCGACTCAGGTGTCGACGGCATGGCGGACGCCGCCGTTGCGGTTGAGGCCGCCGCGGGCGACGGCAGCATCTTTTGCAGCGCCGACTGCGACGACCACAATCCGTGCACGGACGACGTCTGCTACATCAAGATCGGCTGCACCCACATCCCGCACTCCGGCAAGTGCGACGACGGCAATCCGTGCACCACGGCGGACTTTTGCACGGGCGACACGTGCGCGGGCGACCCGGTGAGCTGCGACGACGGCCAAGCGTGCACGGACGACGTGTGCGTCCTGCCGGGCGGATGCACCCACACGAGCCACTGCTGATCACGGGCTTTTTGCCGCCGCCGTGACGGGGTGGCAACAGGTCTGCGGCGATCGCGATGCCTTGCGACATCGCCGCGCTCCTTGCGCAACGACATCGCCAACACACCGTCATGGTTCAGCAATACGGAATACGCTTGCTCAGGCCACTCATCCTGGCCGGGGAGCAGCCGATGCGGATTCTCTACGGTGTGGCGGGCGAAGGGCTGGGGCACGCGATGCGCACGCAGGCGGTGGCGCAGCACCTGTTGGCGCAGGGGCACGACGTCCGCGTGCTGGCCGCTGGGCGCGCGGCGGAAGCGCTGGCGCCGCATTTGCCGTTTGTGCGGCGGATTGAAGGCATGGAGCTGGCGATCGCCGGCAACAAGGTCGATCGCACCGGCACGTTCATGCACAACATGTCGCGCGCCCTGGGCAACGTGCGCCACAACTTCACCGCGTGGCAGGACCTGCTTCTGGAACCCGCGGCGTTGACGGTTGAGCAGCCCCTGCAACGCGCGGTCAACGGGTTCCTGCCGACCCCGCCGGTCAAGCCGCCGCTGCAGCTGGTGGCCGAGTCCATGACGTCTGCGGCCAATTTTGCGCCGGACCTGGTGATCTCCGATTTTGAGTCGTGGACGTGGTGCTGTGCGCGTATGCACGGGCTGCCCTTTCTGGCCATCGACAATTGCCAGTCGATCAACCGCCTGGCGCATCCCAAGTCCGTGCGCGCGGGGCAGCGTGCGTCGTTTGAGCTGGCGCGGGCCGTCGTGAAGGCCAAGTCGCCGGGTGCGGATCACTACATCGTGACGACGTTCTTCAAGACGGAGGTCATCAAGAAGCGCACGACCACCGTGCCGCCGATCCTGCGCGCCGCGGCGCTGCGGGCGATTCCGCGCGACGGCGAGCACGTCGTCGTCTACCAGTCAGCGGAAGGCTGGCGGGACTTGCCGCACGTGCTGAAGCGCATCCCGAACGTCGATTTCCACATCTACGGCTACCGGCGGGACATCGACGGCGACGTCCGCGATGACAACCTGCTGTTCCGACCCATCAGCGAGCAGGGCTTCCTCCAGGATCTCGCAAGCTGTCGCGCCGTGATCGCCAGCGCGGGCTTCACGCTGATGTCCGAAGCGCTCTGGCTGGGCAAGCCGATGCTCGCGGTGCCGTTGGCGGGGCAGTTCGAGCAGATGCTGAACGCGCGGTGGCTCGACCATCTGGGCTACGGGATGATGACTGAGGAACTCGGGCGCAAGGAGATCCTGCGGTTGCTGGATCGCGGTGACGCTTGCCGGGCGAAGATGCGTCGGCACCGTCAGCACGGCAACGCCGAGGCGTTTGAGGTCATTGATGCGCACGTGGAGCGTCTGACGGGCTGACGACAATCCCCGCGCCCGCAAACAGCACCGCCACGCCGCCGCGCACTGGGTACAGCAGCTGGCCATCGGCGCGCAGCAGTCCCGCGTCCATCGGCGCGCGCACAAGCGTCCCCGTGCTGTCGCGGAGCGCCAGCCGGGCAATGTGGCCATTCAAGGTGGCAATCAGCGGAGCAGGCGCCGGTCGCAGCGGTTGCTGGGTTTCCGGGCAGGCCAGGAGGTCAGTTCGCAAGGCTAGCGATCCTGAGCGCAGCGGAAGCCGACAAACACCAGCGGATCGTCCTGCGGGCCCTTGGCGAGCACGCGCGCGTCGGACCGGCCAAAGCAGTTGTCGACGACCGACTTGGCGAGGCCGGACGCCGTCGCCGTGATGAACGCGCCGCCGCGGATGATGCGCTTGGTCGCCGCGTTCTTGCCGGTGTAGGACTTGTCGAGCGGCAGGTCCTTGGTCGGATAGCGCGGGCAAATCGGCGTCTTGTTGGGCTGGTAGCAGTTTGGCCGGATCGCGGTGGCGGTCGGGTCGGTGGGCAATTGCTGGTCGGCGCCGCACAGACAGGTCGCGCACATCGTGCACTTGGTGCCACCGGCCGTTCCCGCGGTCGTGAGGCACGTGATGCATTCGTCGCACGTCCAGGGCTCGTCGCCGTCCCAGTCGCACGTCGCGCTGATCGGCTTGGCGGCGGGGCTGGATTTCGGCTCGTCGGCGTCGCTCGTCGTCCATTCCATGACGTTGCCGGCGAGGTCGTAGAGCGGCGTGCCACCCATGGTGATCTTGTCGTCCGTGGACGTGCCAACTGCCCGCACGTCGGCGTTGTTGCCTTTGCACGCGCCAATCGCCACGTTCTTGTCGCAGCCGCTGGGGATCTTGACGTCCGGACCCTTGTCCGGGAGGAACGTGTAGAGTTGCTTGTCCTCGCGCTTCTGCGCAGGACCGCCCGCGGCGAGTTCCCATTCAAATTCGGTCGGCAGGCGCTTGCCGCGAAAGCCGCAGTATTCGCGCGCCTGGTTCTGCGTCACGTAGACGATGGGGTAATTGGCGTACTTGGCGTTCGGGTCGCCGTTGGTCGTCAGGTAGTAGTCCTGAATGTTGTTGGGGCCGTTGTAGGCGGCCGGCTCCGAGCAAACTTCCATTTCGACGCAGTAGCGGTACTGCTCGATCGTCACTTCGTGCACGTCCAGCGCAAACGGCTTGACCTTCACCATGACTTCCGGCGAGCCGAGATCCTGCGCGCCAGAGCCCGTCGAGGTAATCGTGCAGGCCTTGTCGCCCATGCCAAAGAGGTAGGTCAGTTGCGCCGGGTCGCTCAGTTCCGCCATCGGCGTGTCGTCGGGCGGCGTGCGACCGGTGGCACACGCGGCCAATGCCACGGAACCGAGGAGAATCAGCAATTTGGGCATGTCGCGCGCTTGTAGGGTCATGGCGTCGACTCCGGCGGCGGCAACGGCTTGTTCTCAACGCCGTCATCCAGATAGGGACCGGAGACCAGATCGTCGGAGTTCACGCCAGAGCGCGCCCAATCCCAAATGATGAGGCCCAGGCCGAGGCCCACCGCCGCACCGCCCAGATAGTAGCCGTCATTTTGCAGCTTCTGCCGCTCCACAAAGAGCGGCGAGCCGGCGTATTCTTTGTCCGCGTAGGTCTTGGCCACGTAGCCGCCGCCAATCGCCAGCCCGCCCAGAATGAGCAGCGGCCAACCCGTGAACGACCGCCACGATGCCGGCGGTCCCGCCGATGGCTTCAGGTTCAGCCGGACCGTCGTCAGCTTGTCCTCGCTCAGCGTTACCTGCTCGTCCGCGGTGTGGTAGCCCACGCGGGTTAGCGTCACCTGATGCACGCCGGGCGGCATCGGCAGCACGCCGTTGTACGGCGTCACCGCCACGACCTTGCCATCCACCGCGACCTGCGCGCCTTTGACGTTGCTCCAGATCGCCAGCCCCGAGCGCGTCTGCTTGAACTTCATCGCGATCGACAGGTTCAGCTTGCCCGACTGCGGCACCTGCAGTTCGGCGCGGTGGTCAACGTGGTTGGTCAGCTGCACCGTCATCTGGTACGTGCCCGGCTTCATGTGCGTGGAAACCGGCGTTGAGCCGATGAGCGAGCCTTTGTCGCTCCCGCCCTCGGCCAGCAAGCCATCGGTCGCGCCCAGATAGACCTGCGCGCCCGGCGGCACCGAGTTGATCGTCACTTCCGGCAGCGCCTCGAACGCGCGCTGCTTGAAATCGCGGATCAAGTTCTTCACGTCCGCGGCATTCTGCGGGTCCGCGCCGGCGTTCTGCTGCTTGTAGGCGTCCAGGTATTTTTCCAGGTACTTGATCGCGTTGTCGTATTCCGCCAGCTTCTCTTTGGCGCGCGCGATGTTGTACAGGTACGCAGGCTTGGAGCTGAGGGCAAAAGCCTTGTCAAACAGGGCGATCGCGTCGGCGTAGCGTCCCGCGCGGTAGGCGTCGCGGCCTTCTTCAGCGATCTGCTCACCGGCGGCAAGCGCGGCTTCATCGGCGGCAGCCCTCGGGGCTCCCGGCGCCTGAGCCAGCGCCGCGGATGCGACGCAGAGCATCAGCGCGACGGCAAGAAAGCGCGCGAATCGCAACCGAAAGCGCGCCTGCTGCTGTGGGTCGGTTTGCGCGTGCATCGACAAGTGACGATCCTGAGCTGTGAAATCCAGATGGAACAAGCGCAACAGGCTACCGTGACACCGGCAGAACGATACCATGGCGGCCACAGCGCTGCAAACGCAGGCCCTTACCGGCCGACCGTCGTCGCGACGATCACCAGCTTGTCGCCCACCTGCAGGACGTCCAGCGTGCGGCCACCCGGCGCAATGGCGCGGACGGTGGCGTTCATGCCCGGCATCTCGACGCGGTGGCGCACGCGTTGCACTTTGTCCGGTGACAGGCCGAGAAACTGGATAACCAACTCGCCGTTGGGCAGCCGCAGCGTGCCGCGCGTGCCGGTCGTCAGGTTCTGCGTCTCCGTCTTGATCAGGGTGAAATGGGCGTAGTCGCGGTGCAGCGAGCGCAGTTCGCGCTCCAGATCGCCCAGCTTGGGGTCGACCTGCGGCGCGCCTTTGCTCGCTTCAATCACGCGCACCTGAAAGCTCGCGCGCTCGACGACCTGCGCCGGCACCGGCGTCGGCTGGTTGGGCACCTGCGGGACCTGCGCCGACGCTTGGGCGCATGCCAGCAGCACCAGCGCGGGGATCAGCGTGCGCATCGCGCCCTTTTGCCACGTCATCGCGATCATCCTTCGCCTCCCGCGCCCTGGGCTGCGTTGTTGTCCTGGAAATGCCAGATGATGGTCGAGTCGCCCTGCTCGTGCGGCGGATGCACCATGAGGGTGCCCGACTCGATCTCCATTTCCTCAATAATCACGGATGGATCGTCGCGTGGCACGGCGACGTTCGTGCCTGGCACCGCTGCGATCTCCGCCTGCTGCTCACCCAGCGGTTGCTCCACGACCGGGCCCGCCTTGACAACCATGAACGCGACCGCGGCGACCGCCATGCCCATCGCGAAGCCGACCTTGCCAATCCCGAGGTTCTGCAGCCACGCGATCAGGCCACGCTCGGGCGGCGTCTCGGCGACTGGATGCAGCGCCTCATCGTTGGGCAGCTTGCGCATCACCTGACCCGGCAGCAGGCTCAGGTCCACGCGCGCCTGCTTCACCTGCGCGGGCGCCAGCGCGTCCAGCGCGATGCCGCGCACCAGCTCCCGACCCAGCTGCAGATCCTGCCAAATCGCCTGTGCCGCCGCCGACTCCGCCAGCAGCCGCTGCGCGTCGGCCATGCGCTCCGCCGGCAGCTCGCCATCGGCGTGCAGCATCAGCAGCTCAAAGTCCTCGTCGCGCAGCGTCATCTTGGTCATCGTCTCGTTCATCCTGGACCTCACTCAGTCGCGGTAGTCCGCCAGTTCAGCCTGCAGTTTCTTGCGGGCGTAAAACAGCCGACTCATCACGGTGCCTTTGGGAATGCCCATCTCGTCCGCGATTTCCTGGTACGAATAGCCGTGCACGTCACACAACAGCACAGCCTGCCGCATGTTCTCCGGCAGCGTTTCCAGGGCCTTGTGCAGGCGATCCGCCAGTTCATGGCGCGCGTGTTCTTGCAGCGGCGAAGCCCGGCCATACGTGCCAACCGCCGGCAAATCGCCTTCAGCCAGCTGATCGGACGTCACCCGCTCATCCAGTTCCTCCGCGCGGCGCACTTTGCGGCGGCGGATGCGGTCAATGCAACCGTTGGCGGCGATGCGGAACAGCCACGCCTTGAAGTTGGTGTCGGGCTGAAACAGCTCGCGCCGGGTCCATGCCTTCAGGAAAGTATCCTGAACGATGTCCATTGCTTCTGCCTCATCCCGCAAGTGCGTCATGCACACGTTGAAGATTGGCCGCGTGTATTGCTCGACCAATCGCCTGAACGCAGCGCGGTCACCCGCCATCGCTGCCGTGACCGTCTCTTGCTCGCGTGGTTCCATCACGTGTGCACCGGTCCTCGGCAGTTCAACGCACCAGCGGCGGGATGATTCATAAGAAAGTTCATACGAACCCGGTGCGCGTTCAAACCAACTCAGCCAGCATCAGCGCAGGCTGTTCCAGGTACGTCTTGACCGACTGCACAAAGCCCGCGCCGACGTGGCCGTCGATGAGCCGATGGTCAAAACTGCAGGACATGTACATGCGATCGCGGATGACGATCTGGCCGTCGACCACGGCGGGCCGTTTCTCCACCTTGTGGAGGCCGAGGATCGCCGATTCCGGGTAGTTGACGATCGGCGTCGCGAACATGCCGCCGAGTTTGCCCAGGCTGGTAATCGTGAAAGTGGAGCCGGACATTTCCTCGCCAGGCAACGTGGCGGTGCGCGCGCCTTCGCCAACGCGGCGGATTTCCTCGATGAGTTGGCGGATCGACTTCTGGTCGGCATCGCGCACCACGGGCACGACCAGGCCAGCTTCCGTCGCCGCCGCCACGCCGATGTGGTAGCGCTTCTTGAGAACAATCTCACCCGCCGCTTCGTCGATCTGCGCGTTCAGGTAGGCGAACTCCGGCTTCTGCAGCGAGAGCACGACCGCTTTGACGACAAACGGCAAGAACGTCGATTTCACGCCGTTCTGGGCCAGTGCGTCCTGCAGCGCGATGATGGCGGTGAAGTCGATCTCATCGACGTAGGTGAAGTGCGCCGCGTGGTCCTTGGACTCGCGCATCTTGGCGTAGATCTTGCGGCGCAGGCCCTTGAGCTTGATGCGCTCCTCGTCGGGGCCTCGCACCAGTGCCGTCGCAGCCATCGGCGCTTTGGGAACCGCAGCCTTGGCCGGAGCGCCCGTCGGCGCGCTGGCGATCTGGTTGGCCAGCGCCTCGATGTCCGATTTGGTCACGCGGCCGTGCTCGCCTGAGCCCGCCACCACCTGCAGATCCACGCCGAGATCGCGCGCCAGCTTGCGGGTCGCCGGGGCCGCGCGCACGCGTTCGCCGGGTTCGCGCGCCGGAGCTGCCGCAACCGCAACGACCGCCGCAACCGGAGCTGCCGCCGCCACCGGGGCGACAGCCGCAGCCACGACAGGCGCGACAACAGCAGCGCCGCTCTCTTCAATCGTCACGACGATCGCGCCCACCGGCACCATGTCGCCCTCGGCGAAGTGCCGCTTGGTGACAATGCCTTTGCGCGGCGACGGAATGACGGCGGAGACCTTGTCCGTCAGCACTTCAAACAGCGGCGTGTCCTCGACAACGGCTTGGCCGGCCTCGACAAGCCACTTGGTCAGCTCGCCCTCAACGACGCCTTCGCCGATGTCCGGTAGCTTGAATTCGAATGCCATGGTCAGCTCCTAGCGGTAGTTCGCGGCCTTGCGCAAAGCGGTCAAAACCCGCTGCGGATCCGGCATGTACAGATGGTCCAAGGCGTACGGGAACGGCGTGTCCCAGCCCGTCACGCGTGCGACCGGCGCTTCCAGCCAGTCAAAACATTCTTCCTGCACCGCGGTCACCAGTTCCGCGGCAAAGCCACAGGTGCGCGGCGCCTCATTGGCGATGACGACGCGGCCCGTACGCTTGCCGGATTCCGCCATGAGCTCCAGATCGTACGGGACAAGAGTCCGCAGATCGATGAGTTCCACGTCAATGCCTTCCGCGTTCGCCAGATCAGCGGCCTTCTGGCACGTGTGGACCATCGCGCCGTACGTGATGAGCGACACGGCCGTGCCGGTGCCGGAGAGCGGCTTGACGATGGAGCCCTTGCCGATCGGCACGCGGTATTCGCCGACTGGCACTTCGCCCATCGGGTGCGCGCTCCAGTTGGTGCCGTGATCGGGGCCGCGGTAGACGCGCTTGGGCTCAAAAACGATGACGGGGTCGTCGCTGGCGATGGCTGACAGCAGCAAGCCCTTGGCATCGTAGGGGTTGGACGGCGCGACGCAGACGAGTCCGGCATGGTGCACGAACACGGATTCCGGCGACTGGCTGTGGTAGTGGCCGCCGCGGATGCCGCCGCCAAACGGCGTGCGAATGACCATCGGGCAGGGGAATTCGCCGCCGGAACGATAGCGGTACTTGGCGAGTTCATTGACGATCTGGTCGTACGCCGGGAAGATGAAGTCGCTGAACTGGATTTCCGCCACCGGCTTGAGGCCGTAGATTGCCATGCCAATCGCTGTGCCGATGATGCCGCCTTCGGCCAGCGGCGTATCGATGACGCGGTCGTCGCCAAATTCAGCCTGCAAGCCGACCGTTGCACGGAAGACGCCGCCGAACTTGCCGACGTCCTCGCCCATGACGACGATCTTGGGGTCGCGGCGCATCGCCAGCGTCAGCGCGTCATTGACCGCCTGGATGATGTTCATTGTTGCCATGCTACGTCCATCGGCTCGCCCGAACGGCGACGCGCGCAAGGGTACACGGCGGCGCAGGCAAAGTCATCCCGTGTGGACGCCCGGTCGCGCCCGCGTCGCGATCGCCAAAACGTCACAATCCCGCCGCACGACCCGCACATCCAGCCGCCATCCTGCCGCCGGCTGGGATTGCCAGCTTGTCATCCGTTGCGGCCCGCGCTAAACCGCGGCCGAGTTTTGCCACCGCCCAGACGACGCAACGGAGCCCACGGATGACCGAAACGAAGCGCTACTTTGACCCCTGGACCAAGCACACGCACCTGACGTTCACGGTCAAGGAATTCTACGAGTCGTTTGAGACGCCGTACCAGACGATTGACGTGTTTGAGGCCGAGGATTTTGGCACCGTGCTGGCGCTTGGCGGCGTGACGAACGTGACGGATCGCGACGAGTCCGGCTACCACGAGATGCTGGCGCACGTGCCGCTGCTGGCGCACCCGAATCCCAAGCGCGTGCTGATCATCGGCGGCGGCGACGGCGGTACGCTGCGGGAAGTGCTGCGGCATCCTGAAGTGGAACTCGCAGTGCTTGTCGACATCGACGGCGAAGTGATTCGCGTCGCCCGCCAGTATTTTCCGCAATGTGCGGTGGCGCTGGACGATCCGCGCGCGGAGATTATCGTCGGCGATGGCTTGGCGTACGTGGAAGTGGCGGCGGCGCAGGGCGCGCACTTTGACGTGATCCTCGTCGATTCGACCGACCCGGTTGACGCCGCGGTCGAGTTGTTTACGGAGACGTTCTACCGCCACTGCGCCAAGCTGCTGGGCGAACACGGCATCCTGGTGCCGCAGAGCGATTCCCCGACGTTCTATCTGAGCCGCGTCACCGACGTGTACGCGAAGCTCGCCAACATCTTTCGCAATACGTCCCTGTACATGGGCCAGGTCACGGCCTATCCGGGCGGCGTGTGGGCGTACACGGCAGCGAGCCAGACGATCGACGTGCGGCTGAACACGCAGCGCAACGATCGCATCGCCCGGCTTGAGCCGCAACTGCGCTATGCCAATGCTGAATTCATTCAAGCCGCGTTTGCGTTGCCGACGTATGTCAAGCGCGCGCTGGCCGGCGAGCCGGGTCTCAATCTGCCCGCGTTGGGCGATGATCCGACGGGTTTTGGCGTCTGACCGGCCCTGCGCCGGCAAGGGAGTCGTTCCATGTCTGCGCGAATTCTTATCATTGAAGACGAGGCTGATCTGGCGCGCACGGTCGCGTGGGCGCTGGGGCGCGAGGGCTTTGTCGTTGGCCAGGCGCTGACGGGCAAGCAGGGGTTGGAGCGGCTGGAAGATGAGCCGCCGTACGACCTCGTGCTGCTCGATCTGATGCTGCCTGACCTGTCCGGCACGGAAGTATGCCGGCAAATCCGCATGAATCCGCGCACGCGGGACACGCTCGTGCTGATGCTGACTGCGCGCGGCGAGGAGATTGACCGCGTCGTCGGCTTTGAAGTCGGCGCGGATGACTACGTGGTCAAGCCGTTTTCCACGCGTGAGCTGGCGCTGCGGATTCGCGCGTTGCTGCGGCGGACGGCGTCGACGCCGACCGAGAGCGGCCTGCTGGTCGGCGGACCGGTGCGTCTGGACGTCGATGGCCATCGCTGCTGGGTCGGCGAGGAGCCGGTGACGTTGACGGCGACGGAAGTGAAGTTGCTGGCCCGGTTGATGGCCCGGCGCGGCCGCGTGCAGACCCGGTCGATGCTGCTGGACGGCGTCTGGGGCCGGGAATCCGACGTCAACGAGCGCACCGTGGATGCCCACGTCAAGCGGCTGCGCGAGAAGCTCGGCGTCGGCCAAGCGCATCTGGAAACCGTGCGCGGCGTGGGCTATCGGTTCAGCGACGAACCCGTCGAGAGCGGCGACGAGCAAGGCATTCCGTGACGTTGGAGTCCCGCGGTCGGATGTTCCTGCTGACTTCGCTGGCGATGGCGATTGGCTCGACGCTTGCTGCTGGCGTGACCGTTGGCTTTGACCCGGCGCTTGCGGCGCTGATCGGCGCGGCGATGTCCCTGCTGCTCGGCCTCGTCGGCGCGCGGCTCGTCACTTTGCAGGCGCGGCGGCTGACGGAAGTGGCGCAGGCCATGGCGTCCGATCACCCGGAGCGGCGGGCAAGCGTGGCGTCGTCGGGCGAATTCCAGGAGCTTGGCGACGCGCTCAACCACATGGCGGACAAGCTGGAGCGGACGACGGCGGAGTTGCGCGGCGAGCGCGATCGCTTTGGCGTCGTGCTGGAAGGCATGGTCGAGGGCGTGATTGGCCTGACCGTGGATGGCCGCGTGGCGCTGTGCAACCGCTCGGCGACCGCGATGCTGGGCGAAACCAAGCCGCCGCTGCAGAAGCGCCTCCTGGACCTGGTGCGCCAGCCCGCGCTGAAGGATTTGCTGGAGCGCGCCCGCGCCGCGCCGCACCTGCGTCCCGATGAAGTGCGGGAGAGCGACGTGCCGCAGGTCGAGCTGGCGATGCCGTCGGGCGCCAAGCTGCTGTGGTCGGCGTGGCCGCTGGATCGCGCCGGCATCGGCGTCCTGCTGGCGATGCGCGACGTGACGGCGCTGCGGCGGCTGGAGACGGTGCGGCGGGACTTCATTTCCAACGTTTCGCATGAGCTGCGCACGCCCGTGGCGATCGTCTACGCGTCAGCGGAAGCGCTGTGCGACGGTGGGCTGGAAGAGCCGCCGATCGCGCGCGATTTTGCCGAGACGATCCTGCGCCACGCGGAGCGCATGTCGCGGATCATCTCCGACCTGCTCGACCTTTCCCGCATTGAAGCCGGCGCGTACGACCTGAGCCCGAGCGGCGTGCACGTCACGGAGCGCATCCGCCACGCGATCCGGCTGATCGAGCCGACGACGACGGCGCGCAACCAGACCGTGACCGCGCACATCGAGGACGGACTGACGGTGCGCGGCAATCCGCAGGCGTTGGATCAGGTGCTGGTGAACTTGCTTGAAAATGCCAGCAAGTACACGCCGCACGGCTCGCAGATCGAGGTTGGCTGTCGGCGCGATGGCGAGCGGGTGGAGCTGTGGGTGGCGGACAACGGTCCGGGCATCGCTGCGTCGCACCGCGAGCGGATTTTTGAGCGGTTCTACCGGATCGACGCGGGGCGGTCGCGTGAGCTGGGCGGCACCGGGCTGGGCCTGGCGATCGTGCGGCACCTGATCGAGGCGATGGGCGGGACGATTACGTGTGAGGCGAACGAGCCGACCGGCGCGCGGTTTCGCGTGTGGCTGCACACGTAGCGCAACGACCGAAGGCTGTGTCTACTCATTGAAATAAAATGGCTATTGCGCCTGAAGCAGCGTCGCGCCAGCGGCCATTGGCACGCTCAGCGTCCCGAGGATCGCGGTGCCGTCGGGGCGGCGCACGGGCAACTGCAGGGTCCGCTCGTTCTCCGCGCCGGTCGAGCGGCTCCATTCAATCAGGCCATGCGCCAGCACGATGAGGCCAGGCACGGCGAAGAGCGCGCCCACGAACGTGAGTACGCCCGTCGGTCGCTCCGCGCCGTACCAGTCGAGCGCCACGAGCGCGCCGCCTTCCGCCGTCAGGATGCCGCCGACCACGGCCGCGACGTTGCCCGGATGGTCGATGTCGGTAATCTTGCTGCGCTCAATCTGCACGACGCGCCCGTCCTCGGTCTCCACGTACAGATACTTTGTGTTGCCGCCGACAAGCGTCGCTTCCAGGTCAGGCGCATCGCGCCGGTAGATCGTGGCGCTGGAGCACGCGCAGGTGCAAAAGAGCAGCGCGGCCACGCCGACGCGGAGTCGTTTCATTGCGACACCCCGCTCGCGTCCACTTCCTCTTCATCCGCGACGTCCAGGACGCGGGCCGCTGCGCCATCCGTGGCATCAAAAGCCGCGACGTTGTGCGACCACTGGATCAGCCCGCCCGGGATCAGGATGAGCGCGCCATATCCCGCCAGCAGCGACCACAGCGTCGTCCGCATTCCGCCCATTCGCGTGCCGGAGATGCTCGTGCGCGGCAGGCGAAAGACCTGGCCCGCGTCGTTGCTCACGTAGACGTGCGCGCGCGTCCCCGGCTGGATGTCGCCGATGATGGCCGGCTGACCGCGGCGAAAGACCAGCGACGAGCAGCCCGACGTCGCCGTCAACGTCACCAGCAACAAACCGAGCAGCATCCGCCTCACGCGCACCCCCTACAGCGTCTTCAGGAACTCTACCAAGTCCCCGCGCTGCGCGTCTCCCAGCAGCTCCTTGCCGTTCGCGTCCATCAGGAACGACTCATGCCCCTGGTTGCCCAGCCCCGGCACGGTCGTGTCCATCTGGTTCTTCTCGTCGACCTTCCACGCGTCCGGCACGGCCTCGCCCACCGGCAGCCCCACGCACTTTGCATCAAAATCCGTCGCCACGTTCACGTCCGGCCCCATCCAGAACTGCGCCGTCCGCAGCTTCGCCGGTCGCAGCAGCTCGCACAGCGTCGGCACGCTCTGGTTGTGGAGATACGGGTAGCGCGTGAACACGCCTTCCAGCGGCGGCGGCACGTAGCCCGTCTGCACCTCAACGACCGTCTTCATCGCCTGGGAAATCGCCAGATCGTTCAAGTTCTTGGCGAACGCCGCCATGCCTTTGGCGCGCTGGCCGTCAGTGCCCACGTCCAGCACCGGCGTCACTTGGTGGTAGTGCACCGCCAGCGTCCGCGTGTCGCCGGTATCCAGCGCCTTGTCGTACGTGCCGTGGCAGCTCGCGCACATCGCGTCAAACGTCACCTTGCCGCGCGCCGCCGCCGTCACGTCGATCGGCAGATCCGGGAAAACGTCCTGCCAGCGCGGCGGCGTATTGGCAAAAACCAGCGCGGTCAGATCGTCGACAAGCGCGTCATTCTTCTCCAGCCAATCGTTCAGTTCGTGCAGATCGGTGCCGCGGCCAAGCTCGTTCCACAGGAAATTTGTGAAGACCGGATTGCCGGAGACGATCGAGCCGTCGGAGAGCCACCGCGTCTTGTACTTCAGGCTCCACCACACCGCGGGCTTGCTGTCGGCCGTGAACGTCTCCAGATCGTTCGGGCGCGGCGTCGCTTCCAGCGCCGGATCGCGGGTCGCCCACGCGTCAGCCTTGCGGCGGGCCAGGCTCAGCGCCACCTGCGCGAGCGACGTGTCCAGGCCGTGCGCCATTGGCTCCTTGTACCCAACCGCCGGCAGATTGGCCTGCGCGCGGTCCATTAGCGCCAGTTCATCGGGCGTCGCTTGGGTCTTGGCCACCAACAGTTCGTCCGTCACGGCGGGAAAGAACTGCTTGGCGACGCCGAAAAACACGTTGGCGCGCGAGTGGCGGTTGGTCATGCCGACGATGGTCTTGCCAAAGAAGCTGGCGACGTGGCAGGTCGCGCACGAGAACGTCAGGGCCGGACCGTGGCTCGTCGTGACCGTGCCGGCGCCGAGGTAGTCGCCCGCCTTGAGCTCGGCGGGCCAGTTCACGCCGGCAAATGCCTCGGTTCCCGCGGGTCGCTTGGACAGCCCCAGGAAGCCGTACATCTCGTCAATCGTGCCAAAACCCAGCGCCGCGCGGCCCACCGCCTGCAGCTGCAGGATGTCCGCGGCGGTCGCATGCGGGTCAAACACCAGCGCGATCGGCCGCCACGGCAAGAGCACGCCGGAGACCGTCACCGGCCAGGTCGAGATGTGCCGCAGCCCGCAGGAGGCCGCGTCTGGCAGCCCGCTGCCCAGGTTGTAGATGTCGCGCCGCTCGCCCGATTCCGGCAGTTGCGCCGTCGCGCTCCAATCCGCGTCGGCAGGCGTCGTCGTCTTGGGGGCAGTCGTGCAAGCGCTCAGCACAAGCGCACAGGTCGTCAGCAGCAGGTGGCGCAACATCAAGTCTCCGTTTTGGTGGATCCGCAGCGGCGAGCGTAGCAGATTGTTCAGCCGACGCGCACTCCGGGGCGCGGGTCAAAGCGGCTGGCAGGTCGTGACGATGTTGTCCACGGCAAAGCCGATGCCGTGATTGAACTTGTCGTCCTTGGTCGTGAACACGAACTTCAGCTCCACCGTCTTGCCCCACCACGCGACCGGCACCGGGATGACGTGCTGCGGCGTCCAGGCGTTGGAGATGTCATTGTACGGATTGAGGTTGAGCTCCGTCACGCCGTTGATCGTCAGCACCAGCGTGTCGCGCGTCGTGCCCGGCGTCACGGCTTCATTGCCGTCCGGATCGTACCAGTAGTCCAGCACGATGCTGACCGTGCCGGGCAGGATCAGCACTTGCGTTGCCGCCGCGCTGCCGCTGACGCCGGAATCCGGGTAGTTCACGCCGTCGCCGTAGCCAAAGCCGTGCAAGCCGCCGTTCTTGGCCCACGCGCCCACGCCCCAGCCGACGCCGACGGTCCAGCCGCCAAAAGCGCCTTCAAAATCGCCAATGTTTTGCACCGTGCAGTTCTTCGGATCGCAGGAGTCGCCGCCGATGCAGTCGTCATCCAAGCCATTGCAGATGATTTCCTGGGCGCCGGGATGCACCGCTGGGTTGCTGTCATCGCAGTCCGTGCTCTTGGCGACGTAGCCGTTGATGGCGCCGCACAACGTCGCCGGCAAGGTGCTGTTGCCGTAGCCGTCGTTGTCGGCATCCTTGTAGTACGTGCCGATCGGCAGGTCCTCGTCGGTCAAGCCATCGCAGTTGTTGTCGAGGAGGTCGCAGATCTCCGCGGCGCCGGGATAGACCGCAGTGCTGGCGTCGTTGCAGTCGCCGCCCTGAAGCGCGGTGAACTTGTTCTTGGCGGCGCAGAGCAATTGGCCAAAACCGTAGCCCCAGCCGTCGCCGTCGACGTCGGCAAAGAACAGCAACAGGACGCCCTCGTCGGTCTTGCCGTCGCAGTTGTCGTCCAGGCCATTGCACGTCTCCGTCGCGCCGGGGTGGATGTTCTTGTCGCCGTCGGCGCAATCGCCGGCTTGGGTGACGGTGAAGTTGTCGACCGGCGCGCACAGGCATTGCGTGCCGCCGCTCGCGCCCCAGCCGTCGCCGTCGGCGTCCGCGTAGTACGTCGCGCAGCCGCCGCTGTTGGCCGGGTCGACCTTGCCGTCGCAGTTGTCGTCGCTGCCGTTGCACACTTCCGCGGCGCCGGGGTGGATCGCGAAGTTGCTGTCGTCGCAATCGCCCGTTTGCGGCACGTAGCCGACGATGACGCCGCACAGGCACTTGGCCGCCTGCGTGCCGCCGCTGCCGTAGCCGTCGGCGTCCTTGTCCGGCCAGAAATTGCTGCAGCCCGCGGAGTTGGCGGGATCGGTCGCGCCGTCGCAGTTGTCGTCGGCGGCGTCGCAGGTCTCGATCGCGCCGGGATGGATCGCCGCATCGCCGTCGTTGCAGTCGCCGCCCGCGAGCGCGCTGAACACGCCGGCTGCGGCGCACAGGCATTTTGCGTCGCTGGCGATGCCAAAGCCGTCGCCGTCCTCGTCGCGGAGGTAGAATTTGCAGCCGCTGGCGTATTCTTCGTCGGTCGCGCCGTCGCAGTTGTTGTCGAGCCCGTCGCATTGCTCGACCGCGCCGGGATGCACGCTGGCGTTGTTCGGCGCGCAATCCGCGCTGTTGGCCACGCCATCGCCGTCGATGTCGGTGTCGATGCAGTCGGCGATGCCGTCGCCGTCGAGATCGGCAAAGCCCTCGTCCGTCTTGCCGTTGCAGTTGTCGTCGGCGCCATTGCAGGCTTCCTTGGCGCCGGGATGGATCGCCGGGTCGCTGGCGCTGCAGTCTCCGCTACTGGCGCTGAAGCCGCTGGTCGGTTGTTGGCAAACGCAGAGCGCGGCGCCGGAGCCAAAGCCGTCGCCATCGCCGTCCGGATACCACTTTGTGCAGCCCGCGCTGCCAGCCTCGTCGGTTGCGCCGTTGCAGTCGTCGTCCACGGCGTTGCCGCAGACCTCCGGGCTGGCCAGCGGCGCGTCGCATGCGCTCAAGCCGCTCGCGAGGCACGTGCGCGCGCCCGTGCACGTCCCGATCGCGTTGCTGACCTGGCAGGACGTCGCCGCGCCGTCGGCGATGGACCGCGGCGAGCAGTCGCACGTCCCGGATGTGCGGACGCATTGCTTGCTCGCGCCCTGCGTGCCCTTGCTGGCGGTGCAGCCGTAGCCAGTGGGGCAATCCCCGTCGCTGACGCACAGGCCGCCGCAGAACGCGCCGTCTTTGCCGCTGCCGATGCACAGGGCGCCGTTGCTCAGCGCCGCGCAATCGCTGTCGGCGCCGCACGGGCGGCAAAGCGCGGTCAATTTGGGCATGCAGGCAAACACGGCGTCGTTGCCGGGAAAGGACGCGCAGGCAAAACCGCTCGGGCAGCAACTGACGCACGCGGCGGTGCAGATCCTGCCCTGTGCCGCCTCGACGCAGAAGCCGCTGTCGCAGTCCTCTGCTTTGCTGCAACTGGCGCCTGGCTCACCTGCGGCGGGCTTTGCCGGAAAATCGCAGCTGCCAGCGGCGTCCTTGGCATCGGCGACGTCGGGCGCGACGTCCATCGCGGTGTCCACCGTCGCATCCACGGCATCCGCGAGCGGCGCAGCGTCGCTGCCTTGCGCGTCCGCACCTGCATCGGCCATCAGGTCAGCGTCGCTGCCCGCCAACGCCGCGTCCTCGCCGCCGGTCGCGGGCGCCGCAGGGCCACCGCAGGCCTCCAGAAGCATGGCCAGAACCCACGTGTATCGCCTTGCCGTTCGTCCCACGCCGTGTCCGCCCGCACGCCGCGCCGGCGCATTCGACCAGTGTACCAGCGCCGGTCCAAACCGCGAAAATTGACGTCCTTGGCGTTTGAGCGCATGAACGCCTCATGCGCCATCTCCTGCTGATCCCGTTGACCTTTGTGCTCCTTGTGGCCTGCGATGCGGCCCGCGCGACGACCGCGACGCCGATTGCCTACGACGGCAAGCCGTTGACGATGGGCCAGCCGCCGTTCGTTTTTCCCGAGAACTTCCTGTTTGGCTCGGCGATTGCCCAGTACCAAGGCGAAGGGACGTGGATG
Source organism: uncultured Myxococcales bacterium (assembly GCA_903842345.1). Lineage (GTDB taxonomy): Bacteria > Myxococcota_A > UBA9042 > UBA9042 > UBA9042 > CAIYBN01. The sequence goes on along the minus strand of CAIMLR010000007.1, from coordinate 352,418 downwards.
CCCGGCGACAAGAACGTGGTGTCGAATTGGTCCGAGTGGGAGGATCTGGGCAAGTGCAACGGGGAGCACAGCGGCAAGGCGTCCGGATTTCGCGAACAGTGGCAGACGGATATCGACCAGATGGCCGCGCTGGGGCTGACAGCTTTCCGGTTTTCCATCGATTGGCCGCGGATTGAGCCCAAGCAGGGGCAGTTTGACCAGGCAGAGATGAACCACGTGCTGGACGTGCTGAAAGCGGCGCGTGCGCACAACATCAAAGTCTTCCTGACATTTTTTCACTGGACGACGCCGACCGACGTCGCGAGTCCGACGGGCTGCAACGCCAGTACGAAGTCCTGCCCGGTGGACATGCTCGGCGTCTACAACCCGGAATTCGCCAATCGGTTCGCGGCATTCGTCGCGTGGGTCATTCCGCAGGTCAAGGGCTACGTCGACGAGTACCCGATTATCAACGAGCCGTTCTCCGTGATCGCGGGCAGCTACCTGCAAGGCTCCCTGCCGCCGGGCTTTGCGCTGGACATTGAGGGCGCGCGCGCCGTGTTCGCCAACCTCGCATTTGCCCATGGCAAGGCGGCGGCGCTGGTCCGGCAACTGGACGATGTGGATGCCGATGGCGATGGCGTCGCCCAATCCGTCGGCTGCGCGATGGCATCCATGCCGTTCCTGCCGCTGGACCCCAAGTCCGCGGAGGACATTGCGGCAGCGGCGCGCCTGAACTACGCGGCCAACGACGCGTGGCTGGACGCGCTCACGACCGGCAACCTCGACCTGGATCTGGACGGGAAAGCGACGAACACGGCGATGACGCCGCCGGAAGGCAACTACCCAGAACTGAAAGGTTCGCTGGATTGGATCGGCCTGAATTACTACGGCCCGTCGCGCGCGCAGGCGGTTCCGGGCTTGCTCGCGGGCATCGACGCGCTGCCGATCACGGACGTCGCGAGCTACGATCCCAACTTGCCGCACAGCGAGCTCGGGACGGAGATCAATCCGGGCGTCTTTCTGGACGTGATCGCGCACGCCGCCAATCGCTGGAAGCTGCCGCTGTACATCACGGAGAACGGCACGGCGGACACGGACGACGTGCAGCGGCCGCGCTACCTGATCGAGCACCTGGCGGTACTGTCGAGCGCGATTGCCCGCGGCGTGGACATCCGCGGGTACATGCACTGGTCGATCCTCGACAATTTTGAGTGGGCGCACGGCAAGGAGCCGCGGCTCGGGCTGTTCCGCGTCGACTACACCAAGCCGGACTTGCCGCGGACCAAGACGACGTCAGCCGGCGTGTACGCTGAGATCGCGGCGCAACGGGCGATCTCCGTGGCGCTCCACAAGAAGTGGACTGCGCAGAAATATGTGACGGACAAGACGACGCCATGAACCCGCTTGACCCAAAGCCGTGCGCGGAGCAACGTACTGGAACGGGCTGTGGGGCAGCTTGCGGCGGGGTCTTGGTGGGCGCATTTGTCAGCACGACAGCTTTTCGTACCGGCGACGCTGCGGCCGTTTCCGCGGCGATCGCGCGCTACGTTCAAGCCCGTGGCGTGGCGTGCGAGGCCGTTGAAGTCAGCGATGAATTTGCCAGCAATACGCTGATTTTTCAGCCGCAGAACGGCTGGGTCGTGGTGTTTTGGCCGGAGCGGTTCGTTGGCCTTGACGTGGCGGCGGTTGAGGCGGTGACGCGGGAGCTGCGGCTGCTGGCGTCCGTCGTCTTTGTGGAAGAGGGCCGTTACTGGGCGCACGTGCTTGTGGAAAACGGCGCCATCGTCGATCAGTTCTGTTCGCGGCCTGCGCGCATGACGGCGACGGTCGCGGATGCGGTTGGCCTGTCCGAGGCGTGGCGCGGCGACGCAGCGGTGCTGGCGCGCAAATTCGCGGTGCCGGAATCGGCGATCGCGCCGTATCTGCGCGACCTCGATGCCGAAGAGGTGGCCGCCAAGCCGCCCAAGCGCGGGTTTTTTGCGCGGTTCTTTGCCCCCGAGCCGGCGCCATTTGCCGCAGGTCCGGCCTTTGCCGACGACGAATACGACCTCGATGACTACGACGTTTTTGTCGATTTCTGGCGCCACGCCGGCATTCATTGGCCGGCCGATATGGAACTCGCGGCGCCCGCCTTCAGCTGGCGATTTGGCGAGGATTATCCCGAAAAGCTGCGGCCGTAGCGCCATCCGCGCATTTGCCGCTACGCAGTTCTGCCGCCGCGAGCGCCATGTTCGCAATCGCCTATCTTGTCGGCGCGGGATTCCCCGTCCGTGGCCTGCTTGGCCATGGCGCGCGCGGCACGCATTTCCTGCCGCGCCCTGATTGCTGGAGGTTGGCCATGCGTGCTCCGCGTTTTGTGTGCCTCATCGCGCTGTTCGGCAGCGTCGTCCTTGGGTCCTGTGCCGGCAACGCGCCCGCTGCGAGTCCCGGCGAGGACATCGGCGTGCCCGTGACCGGCAAGCCGTCCGTGACGGCGCAGAAAGCGGCGTTCCTGACGGCCTACGCGCCGGTTGTCGCCGACGCCAAGACCATGACGCTGGAGCAGTTCCTCGCGCTGCACACGCCGTCAGACGCGGTGAAGCCGATTGTGCCGCCCGCCGATCCGCTGTTGGCCAAGAACATGGACCTCGTCGACCAGAAGCTGACCCTGACCGACGGCGAAAAGGCCAAGCTGCACGCCAACGGCTTTGTGGTCTCCGATCGGCTGCAGCGCGACACGATGGCGCAAGCGCTGCTGGAGGTGTTTCAGAAGGATCTGCCCGTGGTCGTGACGACGGACGCGATCCTGCAGGCACTCCACGCTTCCTACGACGACATTTTGAAGATGCTGGAGCAGTTTGCGCTGATCGGCATCCTCGACGACACGCTGACCAAGGCGCAGGCGGCGCTGCCGGGGCTCAATCTCGGCGCGGCGGCGGATGCGCAGGCGGCCAAGCTGGACGCGGACCTGTACCTGACCGTGGCGCGCAGCCTGTTGGCGGGCAAGACGCTGCCGAGCCTCACGGGCGGCGCGGTCGACAGTCAGGTCGCGGACCTGCTCAACGCGGTGGCGGCCGAGCAGATGGCGGACATCACGCTTTTTGGCAGTCCGCGCAGGCTGGATTTCAGTCAGTTCAAGCCGCGCGGTCACTATGCCGGCGTGCCGGAACTGGAACAGTACTTCCGCGCGATGATGTGGCTTGGCCGGACGGACCTGCGCTTTGCCGAGCAGGATGTGGCGGGCAACTGGAAGTGGCGGCCGCGGCAGGTGATGCTGGCGATGCTGCTGGGTCAGTCCGTGCAGGCGGGCAACGTCGCACCGGAGTTGCAGACGGCGGACGACCTGCTGACGCTGCTGGTCGGTCCCGTGGACTACATCAATATCGCCGGCGTGCAGAAGCTTGCGGCGGACCAGAAATGGACGACCGTGTCGGACATCGCCGCGCTGACGCCCACGCAGATTGAGGTCGTCGTCGGCGCGCTGACGGGTGGCCAGTACGGCACGCAGCAGATCGCCAGTCAGGTGCTGGAAGTCGATCCGACGACGAGCGAGCCAGCCCCGCAGCCGCCGGCGTTTGCGCTTTTGGGCCAGCGGTTCGTCATCGACTCGTACGTGTTCAGCAACGTGACGTTTGACCGCGTGATCCACGACGGCAAGAAGGTCGAGCGCGTGCTGCCCAACCCGCTGGACGCGCTCTTCGCACTGGGCAACGACCAGGTGCTGCCGCTGCTCGCGCCGGACTTCGCGCAGTTTCCCTACTGGGGCGCGCTGCATTCCCTGCGCTGGCTGATCGACCAGCACGACACGGCGTTCTGGCAGGGCAACGTATACAACCTGTGGCTGGACGGCCTGCGGCAGTTGAACGCGCCGACGACGGACGTGAAGTTCCCGTTCGCCCTGCGCACGCCGGCGTGGCGGGACAAGATGGCCAACACGCAGCTGGCGTCCTGGGCGCAATTGCGGCATGACACGCTGCTCTACGCCAAGCAGAGCTACACGGCGGTGGCGGTGTGCGAGCATCCGGGCGCGTACGTGGAGCCGTATCCGCAGTTCTTTGCGCGGATGAAGTTGCTCGGTGCGGTTGCGAACCAGGCGCTGGCCAACGCGCCGGTCGTGAAAGCGGACGTCAAGCAGAACCTCAACCAGTTCTTCACCAACTGGCAGGACATCATGGGCAAGCTGCAGACGGCGGCGGAGCACGAGGTGGCCGGGCAGGGCACGTCAGCGGAAGACCAGAAGTTCCTGAAGAGCGTCATCGCCCAGGGCAACATGTGCGGGCAGGTGTACAGCGGCTGGTACACGTCGCTCTTCTTTCGCGTGGAGAGCTTGGACAAGTGGAAGCCGACGATTGCCGACGTGCATACCAATGCCAATCAAGGACCGCTGCCCGGGCCGGACGTGTTGCACGTCGCGACGGGCAACGTGAGCCTGATGGTGCTGACGGTGGACACGTGTACGGGCGCGGAGACCTTTGTTGGCCCGACGTTCCGCTATCACGAAGTCGACGTGCACGAAATCAAGCGGCTCTCCGACGAGGATTGGGAGGCCATGCTGAAGGCCGGCTCCGCGCCGCCGCCGCCGCTCTGGACGGACAGCTTCCGCGCCAAGTAGCCGCGCGCAGCGATTGCACTGCACGCGCGTCGGGCTATCTTGTCCGCACGCCGGGTTTTGATCGACGTCAGGGTGTTCATGAGCAAGCTTTCCCATGTGCCGTTGTCGTTTTCTCCGCCGCAGTCTTGGCGCAAGGCCCGCAGGATGACCGGCGTCGTGTTGGCGCTGATCGCGCTGGCGCCGGTGCTTGTTGTCACGCGCGTGCTGACGCTGCCGGGCGAGGCCGCCAAGCTCCACGGCTTGCCGTTGCAGGTGACGCTGCTGGTGACGGTCATCCTGATGCCGGTGCTTGCGACGTGGCTTGTGGCGCTGTGCTTCTTTGGCGCGGAGCGACTGCGGTTTGAGATCGCCGACGGCGCGCTGGTTGTCCACACGCTGCTGCGCACGTACAAGCTGCCCTTGCTGGGTGTGAGGGTGCAGCGCACGTCAGCCAAGCTGAGCATGCGGCTGGCGGGCACGGGGCTGCCGGGGTTCTACACCGGGTACTACCTGCTGGGCGACCAGCGCGCGCGGGTGTGGGCGACGATGCGCGAAGGCGGCGTCGTGCTGGATGGGCCTGCCCGCTGGTTCATTACGCCCGCGGACATCGACGGCTTCCTGGAGGCGGCCAAGGTCGCTGGCGCGCACGTTCAATAGCCCGTGGATCCCGCTGCTTTGCCGCGCCGCGCCTTGACCTGAATGGCCCCTGCGGGCACAGTGGCGCTGCCGGCGTTTCCGCTGATGCCGCCGCTGGAGTCGTATGCCCCGTCACCGCCCGCACCGCATGTATCCCGGTGCGTTGTTGGCGCAGGAAGCGTGCAGCTACCAGGGCGCCACGGAACTCCTCTCACGCCTGCGCGGGCGGTTCGCCGTGGTCATCCACTCGGACCGCGACTGTTCCAACGTGCTGCCCAAGACCGGCGGCCGCGTGCAGAGCGATCTTGCCTACAAATTTCTGTGCACCAACATGCGGGAAGACGAGCTGGTGACCGGCCAGGGCAACGCCAAGCTGCGGCGATCGATTGAACTTGTGCACGCGTCGCTGCAGCCGGACCTGATCCTCGTGCTCTCGACCTGTCCGACCGTGATGATCGGCGACAACGTCGTGAACGTGGCGCGCAAGGCCGCGCGCGATCTGGGTATTCGCGTGGAAGCGGAAGTGACGCACGGCCTGAAGCCGCGCTCGCCCGCGGAGATCCTGGACACGGTGTACACGCTGCTGGCGCGTGCGTCCCGGCCGACGCTCGCGGCGCGTCAGGACCGCGTGAACCTCGTGGGCGTGTCGCTGCAACCGGAGGAGCGCGCGGAATTGGACGCCGGCTTTGCCGCGCTGGGGCTGACCGTCAACGCGGTGCTGAATGAACGTTCCGGCCTGGACGATTTTTTGCGCGCCGCCGATGCCGGCTGGCTGATTCACCCGGGTCCGGACATGCTCGTCGGCTTGCGCAAGGTCGCGCTGGAGCAGTGGCAGCAGCAGTCGATCGAGGTGCCGCTGCCCGTGGGCGTCGCAGCGACCGACCGTTTCTGGCAGGCGATTGCTGAAGCGACGGGACGACCGGCGGCTGCGGTGCTGGGTCTGCCGGGACGGGAAGTCGCGGTCGCGGCGATCGCCGGATTCCGTCAGCAGTGGGCCGACAAACCGCTGCGGGTGGCCTACAACGTCGGCTCCGTGCGCAGTTTTGACCTGCGGCGCATCGCCCAGGAAGAGCTGGGCGAACTGCCGCTGTTTGACGAACTGGGCTTCACCACCGCGATCTTCATCCAAGGTCCGCAAGACGAGGCGAATTGGCAGCGCGTCGCGCGCGTGCTGCACGACCTGCACGTGGATCGGCCGTTTTGCCTGTTTCCGGCGACGAGCAGCCTGCGGCAGATGCTGTCCCGCAGCGCCTACGACGTGTTCTACGGCGCGGGTTTTCTGCGCGACCAGCTGAGCCAGCGCGGGATTCCGCTGCTGCAACACGGCGACGTCCGCCTGGGTTGGCTGCAGGTCCCGCGCGTCCTCGCGACGGTGGATCGCGCGCTGCGGGACACATTTTATCAAACGTTTCAGGAACATGCGCAGCTGCCGGATGACTCGGACGCGGTTGCGCGCCTTGTGCTGCCGTCGCAGATGGTCGCGGCTTCCGCCACTTGAGGAGTCCGCGTGTACGAGGACCTGACGCTCGACGACCTGGTGATTCGCAGCAGCAGCCACACGCCGTTTTTTGGCGTCTATCTGGCGGCGCACGCGGTCGCTGACGCGCTCTGCATGTGCCACGCCTCGGTCGGGTGCAAGGTCAAGACCCAACAGCATCTGAGCGCACACGACTTTGGCACGGAAGCGCACAACCGTATGCGCTACTCCCAGTTCATCGACGAAGATCTGATCCAGGGCTCCACGGAGCAGCTGGAATCGGAGATCATCGCGTTTGCCCGCCGCCTCGGGAGTCAGTTGGTGGTGATCGACTCGTCGACGCCCGTTTCCCTCCAGGCCCAGCCGCTGGGCCCGGTTGTGGAGCGCCTGCGCCAGAAAACCGGCGTGGATGTGCTGGCGATCGCGACGCGCAACTATCAGGACGACCTGTACGCGGGTTACGCGGCGACGGTCGCGGCGATTTTTCGCAGGCAGTTCGAGCGTTTTGAAGTCCATGTGCAGCCCGATCAGGTGAGCGTCCTGGGCGTGCCGTTTGACCGTTTTGAAGGCGATTGTCAGGGCAACGTCGCGGAGGTGCGGCGGCTGCTTGCCGGCATCGGGCTGCGCGCGACGTCGGTCTACCTCGCGGGCGAGCCGTACGCGCGGCTTTCCCACACGACGCAGGCGCGTGGCCATCTGGTGCTGCCGTGGGCGCATGGGCAGCTGCGGGAATTGCAGAAGACGCCCGGACTGCCCGCCGGCTCGCTGCACAAAGTCTCGCTGCCCATGGGTTTTGCCGGTACGCAGCGGTGGATCAAGCAAGTCGCCGATGCGCTGCAGATTCCGCAGGCGCGCGCGGACGCGTTTGTCGCCGCCGAGCTGCAGACGGCAAAACCGCTGGCGGAGCTGGCGCGCCGGGTCCTGCGTGGCCAACGGTTTGCCGCATTTGCGGAGGCGCCGCGGCTCGTCGGGCTCATCCTGCTGCTCAGCGAGCTGAACATGACGCCGACCGTGCTCGGCGTGACGCATTTCCGTCTGGGCGGCCAACGCGAGGTGGAGGCCATGCTCGCGGAGCACGGCGTGACGCTGCCCAAGGACGTGCAGTGGCTGATCGACCCGACGCCGCAGCAGGTTCGCGGGCTGGCGGGCGAGGGGTCCGGGACGGCGCTGCACGGGACGTCCATCGCGATTGGCACGACGATCGAGCGCGAATTGCTGGGCGATTGCGGCGTGCCGTTCCTGGAATTCGGCTTTCCGAGCGAGCAGCGGCACTTCCTGCAGCCGGCGCCCTGGCTGGGCTTTCACGGCGCGTTGCGGCTGGCGGAACAGGTCATGCAGACGGTGACGCGGCGGCGCTAGCGGGGCGGCGCGCTGCCGACAATCGCCCGGACGCTACTCTTCCGCCTGAATTCCAAACAGATCTTCCAGGAACACGTCCAGCTCCGTGTCGCTCATCGGATGCGGGATGTGCGGCTTGGCCTTCTTCTCCAGCGCATCGGCCATGTCCAGCCATTCCTGGGCAAACGGGTGATCCGGCGCGTAGCGCAGCACGGTCTTGCGCCGCCGTTCGGCCTCGTAGACCACCTTGTTCCATTCCAGGTACCAGACCACGTGCGTCCCGATTTTCTCGGCGAATTTCTCGATCAGCGCGCGGTCAAACGCCAGATCCTTGACGTTGGCGATCAGGCCGCCCATGCGGATATCGCCTTGTTCCGCGTAGTTGGCGATGCCACGGGCAATGTTGTTGGCGGCGTACAGGCTCATGAATTCGCCCGACGTGACGACGTAGACTTCTTCCGCGTAGCCATCGCGCATCGGCACGGCAAAACCGCCGCAGACCACGTCGCCGAGCACGTCGTAGAAGACGTAGTCGTAGCCGCGGTCAAAAATCTCCATTGTTTCAAGTTCTTCAAACAAGCGACCGAGGCCGCGGCCGGCGCAACCGACGCCGGGCTTGGGGCCGCCGACTTCGATGCACTCGACGTTCTCGCCGCCGTCCATCAGGATGTCCGACGGCACGAGGTCGGTCTTGCCCACGGACAGCAGGTCCATCAGCGTCGTCGGCGGAAAGGTCTTGATGAGGTTGCGCGAACTGTCCCGCTTGGGATCGCAGCCGACCTGCAGCACGCGCCGGCCCTTGTGCGCGAGCGCGGCCGTGAGGTTGCTGACGACGGTCGACTTGCCCACGCCGCCCTTGCCATAAAAAGCCAGCGAGCGCGGGCGGTTGTGGCTCTTGGCAGGTTTTTCAGCCATCTGCAAGTTGCGTTCAATCGATAGCACGAGCGGGCGACCTCGGTGGTGGTTGACGGACCATTCCAGTCCTACATGCAGCCTAGCGTAGCCCAACGGCGCGTCAATCGAAATCGCGGCAAGTTGGCCGCGCGGCTCAGCAACCAAACAAGCGGACCGCTGGTTGCCCTCCAGCGCGCGTCACGGCGTGTGGGCCAGCGGGCGAATCGTGCCCCGCAAGTGCACGGTCCGGCCGTCCTTGCTCACGATGACGAATTCCAGGCCGCTCTCGCCGCGCGCGATGTTCAGCACCACCGTCGAGGGCAGGAAAATCGGCCGGCGAAAGGCGACATCAATCGCCACGGGACCGGCGGGCATCTCGTCCTGGCACACAGCAACCGCGCGGGCCAGCGACCACATGCCGTGGATGATGGCGCGCTTGAAGCCAAACGGCTTGGCCAGCAGCGCGTGTTGGTGAATCGGGTTGAAGTCGCCGGCCACGCGCGCGTACCGCCGGCCGAGGTCCTCCGGCACCTGTAACACCACCGAACGCAGGGGATGGACCGCGCCGGCCGGCTCGGTCATCGCCGCAACCGCAGCCGGCGTGCCGCGCTTGACCTTGCGGGCGCGCGACAACATCGTGATGACCGCGCGCCACACCAGCTTGCCGTTGACGGTCGCATCGGTCACCAAATCGATCTCATCGCCCTTGTCCGTCGCGCGCAGCGGCTCGAGGTGGCAGGCGTAGTGCAGCGGCGCGTCCACCGGAATGGGTGCGTACTGCTCGATGTGGTTGCGCAGGTGCACGACGCCCATCGCCGGCAGCGGAAACCTCGGATCGGTCAGCATCTGCATGTGCAGTGCGCCGGAAGCAACTTGCGGCCACGTCGGCGGCAACGTCGGTCCATCGGCAAAGCCGCACAGCTGCCGGTAGTTCGTCAGGCGCGGGGCGTCGAGAGGCTGCGGCACCAGCTCCACGTCCAGGCGCGGCAGGGTCAGCTCGCCTTTGGGAGACTTGGTCGCCGCGGCGATCGCCCGCAGCCAGGACGGCGCAAAATGCGGCGGGGTCTGGAAGATGTGCGGTTGGGTCTGGGCCATGGGAACTCCGGAAGGGCGCGCGGGGCGCTACTTGGCCAGCAGGTGCGCGAGCAGTTCATTGGGCCGCACGTATGCGGCGAGCTGCCGCACCGCACCGCGAAAATCCAGGAGCATCTGCACCACTGCCCACACCAGCAGCGCCGCCGCGAGGCCGGTTTGCACCGCCGCAGACGGCCGCAATACGAGGCACGCCAGCGCCGCGACGCCAATCGCCGTGAGCACGCGCACCTCCGGTCCCACGTTCTCCTGCTTTGTCACGCGGCCGAGGATGAACCGCCCGCCGGTCAGCGGCCCCACCGCCGCCGCGAGCACGCAGTGCAGCAGCAGCGGCACCTGGCCAAGCTGCTGCCACGCGAGCAGCGCCGCGAGCACCGCCACCACGCCGAGCGCCTGGTGCAGCTTGCGGCCGGTGCGCCACATCGGGCCGAGAATCGTTGAGCCGCCTGCGATGATCCCGGCCCAGAGCGTGAAGTCGATGCCGTCATAACCGCGCCACAGCGGCTCGTGGAAGTGCGCCGTCCCGACGATCGCCGCCAGCAGCAGCATGCCCATCACCAGCAGCAGGCCTTCCAGCGTGCCGATCCGGCCCATGTACATCCGCCCGGTGACGCGCTGCTCCCAGAACGTCAGGGACGTGCTCGCGACCATCAGCGCGATGATCGCCATGCCGCGCGCATCCTGCGCCTGCAGGGCAAAAACGCTGCCGACAAAGACGAAGATCCCGTTCAAGCAGTCCAGCCAGTGGTCAAGGAACTCGCCGAGCGGAGAAGTCGTACCGGTCTGGCGCGCGTGCGGGCCATCGAGGTTGTCCAGCAGCGTGTAGCCGGTGAAGAGCAGCGCCACGAGCAGCAGCGTCCAGCCGGACGGCGGCAGCAGCAGGGACGCCGCGAAACCGGTCGCCGCGCACGTCAGCGACGACAGCGTCAACGCGTTGGCGCTCACCCCGTGCGGAATCACGCGCAGCAACGGCTTGACGACCCACCGCGTCACATGCGGCAGCAGGATCGAACGGTCGTGCAGCACGTACTGGACGGTCATCGCGGGCTCCGGCTAGGGCTTGGCGTCCACCGCTTCAATTTCCGGCAGCATTTCCTTGGCTTTCTCGACGTCCGCGTCAAAGTCGATCTCCGTCCACGGCAGATCGCCGACGAGCGCGTAGCGACCCGGGCAGGTCTTGAGCATGCGGATGATCGCCGCTTCGTACTCGGCCTTGTTCAGCCCTTCCGCCAGGCACGCGTCCATCTGGCGGCGCAGCTCCGGAGCGTCCTCCGCGGCGAACTTGGTAAAGCCGACCGTCTCACCTTTGAGATCCCAGCCATCCCCGACAAACCGGTCGATCGTCCGCACGCGGCCGTCCTTGATGCCGACGGTCATCTCTTCGCCCGTCTCGAGGCTCGTCTCATCGACAAGGAACGCCGTGCCGGGCGTTTGCACGAGCCGCCGCATCAGCTCGCGCGGGTAGAGCACGTCGGCGTCCATCACAATCGCGCCGTCGGCGTGGTCGTCAATGTGGCCAATCGCGGTGTGCAGCGAGAGGATCGAGCCCTCCGTGTAGCGCGTATTCTCGAGGAACTGCACGCGCGCCGCGTCGTGGCGCTGGGCCACCGCCGCGCGGATCTGGTCGCCGCAGTGACCGAGCACGATGATGACCTCGTGGACGCCCGTCGCTTCCAGCGCGTCCAGATGGCGATCCAGCAGGGTCTTGCCTTTGAACGGAAGCAGGCACTTCGGCCGGTCTTCCGTGTACGGCCGCAGCCGCCGTCCAACGCCCGCCGCGAGAAGAATTGCTTTCATGGTCAGCCCCGTTTGCGGCGATCCCTGCCGCGGCGACGCCATGATGCGACGGCTTGGCCGTTGGCGCAACGCTGCCGCCCGTCGTCGATTGACCTTTGCCGGCGTTGCCACCAGCATGACGCGGGTTCGAGGATTGAGGCGCCGATGGCACGACAGACTGTAGAAGAGCGACGCGCGCAGCTGATTGCCCTCGGTCGGCAGTTGTTCTCCGCACATGCCTACGACGCCATTTCGACCGACGACATCGCGCGGGCTGCCGGCATTTCCAAAGGGCTGCTCTACCACTACTTTCCCGGCAAGCGCGAATACTACGTGGCCACCGTGCAGTCCCTGGCAGACGAGCTGCTGGCGCTCCTGACTTTTGCGCGCGGCGAGGATCCGCAGGCGGTCTTGGCGCGCACGCTTGGGCAGTTTCTTGACTTCATTGAGGCCAACGCCGCCGTCTATCAAGCGCTGCTGCGCGGCGGCATCGGCATGGACACGGAGGTGAACAGCCTGGTTGAGCGCGTGCGCCGGACGGTGCTGGAGCGCATTCGCGATCTGGTTGGGCTGGGCGACGACCCGCTGACGCGGCTGCGGCTGCACGGCTGGCTGGGTTTTGCCGAGCACACGAGTCTGGAATGGCTGGCGCACCGCGAGGTCGACCGGCAGCGGCTGCTGCAGCTCTGGATGGAGCAGTTCGTCGCGCTGTCGTTCTGAGCGCTGGCGCTACGCCAGCTTGCCTTGATGCCGCAGATCCTGACCACGCACCAGCAGAATCACCTGCTCGGCGAGGTTCGTCGCGTGGTCGCCAATGCGTTCCAGTTGCTTGGCCGCCGACTGCAGCGCCACGTTCTGCTCGACCTTGTCCGGATCGTCGCGGATCCGCTGGGCCAGGGAACGGACAATCTGGTGGTAGCGTTCGTCCGCGTCGTCATCCATCTCCAGGACGTTCTCCGCCTTGGCGGCATCGCGCTCGGCAAAGGCTTCAATCGCCTTGCGCAGCATCGCCGCGGCCAGCTGCCCCAGCGCGTTCAGCGCCTCGTCGATGCCCGGAATCGGCGGCTCGCCCGCCAAGTCGATGGCGCGCTCGCACAGGTTCACCGCCACGTCGCCGATGCGTTCGATGTCGGTCACCATCTTCAGCGCGGTCGTCACGAGCCGCAGGTCGGACGCCACGGGCTGCCGCCGCGCCAGCAGCAACATGCACGCCTCGTCGATTTCCACCTCCGCGCGGTTGACGCGGCGGTCCAGGCGAATCGTCTCCCGCGCCAGCTGGGCATCGCGGTCGACAACGGCTTTCACCGCTTCAATCGTCATCTGCTCGACCTGACCGACCATGTCGACGAGCCGATCGCGCAGCGCTTGCAGCTCTGCTTCATAGGTGCGGTCCGTGTGCAGCGTCATGCTCAACTCCTAACCAAAGCGCCCGGTGATGTAGTCCTCGGTCCGCTGCTCGGTCGGCCGCGTGAAGATCAGGTCCGTCGGACCGTGCTCAATGACTTTTCCGAGGTAGAAGAACGTCGTGTAATCGCTGACGCGCGCCGCCTGCTGCAGGTTGTGCGTCACGATGACCACAGTGTAGCGGCCGCGCATCTCCTGCACCAATTCCTCGATCCGCGCCGTCGCGATTGGATCCAGGGCTGACGCCGGCTCGTCCAGCAACAGCACGTCCGGCTCGACCGCCAGCGCGCGCGCAATGCACAGGCGCTGTTGCTGGCCGCCGGAGAGCTGCAGCCCGGATTCCTTCAGGCGCTCCTTCACTTCTTCCCAGAGCGCGGCATTTTTCAGCGCGGCGACGACGCGGTCTTCCAGCTCCGCGCCCTTGATGCCGAGGAGCTTCAAGCCGAACGCGACGTTCTCAAAGATCGTCATCGGAAACGGCGTCGGCTTCTGGAACACCATGCCGACGCGGCTGCGCAGCGCGATGTCGTCAATCGCTTTGGGGTCGAGCACGTTGACGTCGCCGAGCTTGACCGTGCCCTCCGCGCGCTGACCGGGATAGAGCGAGAACATCCGGTTGTACGTGCGAATGTGCGTCGACTTGCCGCAGCCGGACGGTCCGATGAACGCGGTGATGCGCTTGTCGGCGATTTCCAAGTGGTTGTCGTGCAGGACGCGGGTGTTGCCGTAATAGAACGACAGGTCCTGCACCTGAATGCGCGGCGTGTCGCCGGGTTTGAGCGCCATTGTAAGGCTCCGCTGCCCGGACTGGCGGGCGGCAACAGTGTGCGAACCCCGTGTGACAGGCGCATGACGCCCACGCGACAACCTGTGACAGCGGCGGTGCGGCATCGGGTGAAACCGCAGGGCTACCCCTCGACGCGCCGCACGGACCCCGCTATACCCGGGACTGCGAGCTTTCCATGCTTGCCGGAGACGCCCAAATGGACCTGCGCAAAGACCGCCTGATCGAACTGCTGCTCCTCCACTCTTTCCAGGTGCGTGAAAACCCGCCGTTCATCCTCGCGTCGGGTGGAACGTCGCCGTACTACGTCAACTGCAAGCCGGTCACGCTACAGGCGGAAGGCCTGAATGTCATTGGCGCGCTGGGCTATGAAGCGCTCAAGCCGTTTCATCTGGCGGCGGTCGGCGGCCTGACGTTGGGCGCGGACCCGATTGCCAACGCCATCGCGATGCACAGCCACTCGCGCAAGCAGCCGCTCAACTCGTTTGTGGTGCGCAAGGAACCCAAGAAGCACGGGACCGAGCAGTGGTTGGAGGGCGATCTCGCGCCGAATTCCCGCGTCGCAGTCATCGACGACGTGATCACGACCGGCGGCTCGACCATCAAGGCCATTGACCGCATCCGTCAGGCTGGCCACACCGTCGAGCACGCGCTGATTCTTGTGGACCGCGAGGAAGGCGGCCGCGAGGCGATTGAAGCGCACGGCGTGGAAGTCCACGTGCTCGTTACGCGCACGGAGCTGCTCACGCGCATGCACGCGGCTGTGGCGCACGCGAAAGCGGAAGTTGCCGGCCAGTAGCGGACGAGGGAGCGGCCGGGCGGCCTACTGCCCGGTCAGCTCTTTTTGCGTGTACGCCCAGATCGGCCACATATTGGTGGCTTGGCCATCGGCCGACGTCGACATCAGGTAGAAGATCGCGCCGTACGGCGAGGCCGGCGTTGCGAACGCGTCGCGCGTGATCGTCAGATTGATGATGTCGCCGTTGTTGACCGTCGCTGAATCCTTGCCGTCAAAGTCAAACGTCAGCGGCGTGCCGCCTCCCTGGAACGAGTCAATGTCGATGGCCGTCACCGTCCACGGCTTCACCGGCATGTCTGAGAACGCGTGCAGGGCGATCGTCACGCTCGCGCCGAGCTCAATCTTCACGTGCGTGCCTTTGTTCTTCTCCGGCGCGACGTTGAAGTACGCCCCCGGGTCCGCCGGCACGCACGGATTGTGACTGGCCTTGGCCGCCGCATTGCTCCACACCCGCGTCAGCTTGTAGCCGTTCTCCGTCGCGTGGCCAAAGCCGGCGTACGGCAGATCCGGGCACAGATCGCCCACCTCGCCGCCGCCCAGCGCCAGCTCCCACGGAATCGCGTTCATGTCCAGCATGTTGATGTTGAAGCCGCCGGTCGTCTCGCCCTGCGCCGTCTGCGGAAAATACGGGTCGGTTACGGCCTCGGCGATCTCGTGGCTCGACGCGAGGATGACGCTCTCCAGCTGGCTCATGCCCGGTCCGCCGTTCTTGCATTCCGGGACGATGGCGTAGGCGATCTGGCCTTTGCCGTACAGCATCGAGTGGTGGTAGCCGCCAAAGCTCTGGCAGCTCTTGGCGCTCTGACCGCCGCCGCTGGCCAGTGAAATCTGCGTGCCCTGCGGAAAATAGATGACGTAGACCGTGTCCGTGACCGGCGCGGGCAGTTCGGCGCTGTCGAGGCGCGTCGTGATGAACTGCTGGATCGTGGATACGCCGCCCTTCACCGTCGAGTCCGTGTAGCTCTTGGCGGCGCTGGAGCCGAGGCGCACTTTGTCCGTGTCGCCTTTGCCAACGCAGTTGCCCACGGACGAGCAGTAGCTGACCGACCACGCCATCCACCACTGCGTCTGCTGCAATTGGGCGGCGAACTGCTCGAGCTGATCGACGTACGGGTCGCCGGCAAACGTCACGGTCACGATGTGCGGCTTGTGCAGCACGTCGACGCCGCCGTAGACAAGCTGCGGCAGCGCCGTATGACTCGCGGTCTCAAACGGCGCGTCCTTGTAGACGACGTCCGAAGCCGAATCGGTCGCTGCATCTGCCGCTCCCGTGTCGTCGACCGCTGCGTCAGAGCCGGCAAAGGCGTCATCGCCGCCGTCCAGCGCGCCAAGGTCATTGTCCGTTGCGGCGTCTTCCGCGCCCGTCGTCGTCGCTGCGGTGTCGTCAGACCCGCATGCTGCGAGCGTCAGTCCGCAGGCGAGGATCAGCAAAAGGTCGGCCGTTCTCTTGAGATTGCGCATGAAATTCCAGATGTCGAAGGGAGGCGCGCGTGACGTCCGCTTGCGCCACAGGCCCGCGAGATTGCGGCAGGCTCCGGGCGCCGTCAACGAAAAACTCGCCGTGCGGCGTCAATTTGACGTTTCGACATCGTTTCCGAAGGTCACGCGCTGAACGTCTCGCGCAGGAAGCGCGCGCACGCGGCGATCGCCTCCCGACCTTCAGCGACCGCGCCGGCCATGCCAAAAACGCCGTGAATCTGCGTCGGGAAGTGCACGAATTCCACCGGCGTGCCCGCCGCCATCAGCTTCTGCCCGTAGGCGAGGCCCTCGTCCTGCAGCGGGTCAAAGCCCGCAGTCAGCAGCAGGGCTGGCGGCTGGCCGGAGAAGTCCGTATGAAGCAGCGGCGAGACGCCCGGATCCGCGGTCTGCCCCGGCAGCGGTGCGTAGGCGCGCACGAACATGTCGATGAGCCCGCGGTCCAGAAAGAAGCCCTCCGCGTACGTTTCCCGCGACGGCGCCAGATTGTGCATGTCCGTTGCCGGATAGATGAGCAGCTGCGCCGCGGGCAGCTGGCCGCCGGTTTCCCACAGCAGATGACACGTCGCCGCCGTCAGATTGCCGCCCGCGCTGTCGCCGCCCATCGCGATCTTCATGCGGTCGATCTGCAGCGACTTTGCCTGTTTCTGCACCCACGCCAGCGCCGCCGCTGCGTCATCGCGCGCCGCCGGAAATGGATGCTCCGGCGCCAGGCGATAGTCCACCGCGATGACGACGCAGCCGCTCTGGTGCGCCAGTTCACGCAGCGGCGGATCGTGCGTGTCCAGGTCGCCGACCACGAAGCCGCCGCCGTGGACGAAGACCAGCGCGGGGAGGACGCCGGGCTTGTCGCGGTAGATGCGGATGGCGATTTCGCCCGCGGGCCCGGGGATCTTGCGGTCCTGAACGTCCAGCAGCGGCCGCGGCAGGATGTCGGCGATCGGCACGAGCTTGGCGAATTCGATGCGCGCGCGGTCCGGCGGGAGCTTGTCCATCGTCGGTCGTCCCGTCAGCTTGAACAGCTCCAGGCTGAGCTGCACCGTCGGATCCAGCGCGATGCCGTGGATGACGCGTCGGCGCTTGCCCAGCAGCTTGGCGATCCAATTGGGCGGCAAGCGAAGGATGCCACGGGCGACGGTGCCTTCCAGGCGTTCCTTGAGCGTGGCGTGGGGCTTGGACATGTGGACCTCGGCGATCGGGATAGAACTGCAACGATACAGGGAACCTGCGTGGCCGCAAGGCCTGTGCCGTTGACGCAACGCCGTGCAGACCTAAGTTGGCAAGTGGCGCAGAGGTCGTGAGTGCTGCGTCGGTTGCGTGCAACTGGGACGTGCGATGCGTTGGCTGATTTCGCTTCTGATCCTCGCCGTCGCGGTCTCACTCGCGGGTGCCGATGCGTTGGCGCAGTGCGGTGCGACCGTCTCCCAGTGCCGACAGTGCCACGAGATCAACAAGCAGCATCCGGTCCTCGCGGACGGTCGCCCGTGGCACAAGGACCACGCGTTTGGCGACTTCTGTGTGGCGTGCCACGGCGGCGACGGTACCGCGACAGCGAACGCGGCCGCGCACGACGGCCTGATGGATCCGCTGCGTGCGTTCCGGATCACGTGCGGTACGGCGATGTGCCACGGTGGCAAGGCGGAGCAACTCGCCGCCGGCTATCGATCCTCCCTTCAGCCTGCCGCACCGCTGGCGCACGCGCCCACAGCCGCCGACGCCCGTGCGCCAGCGCGCCCGCCCGCTCCACCGTCTGCGCCCGACGCCAACGCCGCTGCCGCCGCCATCGCGCTTGCCCTCGCGCTCGCCGGTGGTGCGTCCATCTGGTGGAATGAGCGCCGCCGTCGCGCCTCTGGAGGCCAACCATGAATCCGCTTCGCCGTCCGGCGTGGTCGCCGTATGTCGCGGGTGCGCTGCTCGGCATCGTCGTCGCGTGCAGCATGGCGCTCGGAGGCCACCGCCTCAGCGGCGCGGGCGCATGGCAGCATCTGTCCGGCTATCTCGGCCGCGTCGTCACGCCGGACAGCCTCTACTGGCGCGGCATCGTGCCCACGGGCATCACCTGGGACGTCTGGGTCATCGTCGGCGGCCTCCTGGGCGCGTTCGCCGCGTCGTCGCTCGCCGGCACCTTCCGCATCCGCACCATGCCCGACCGCCAGTGGATCGACGTCTTTGGCCCCAGCCGCACCAAGCGCTTCGTCCTCGCGTTTGTCGGCTCCATGCTCACGGAAATCGCCGGCGGCATCGCCGGTGGCTGCACCGCCAGCCTCGCCGTTTCCGGGGGTGCCGCGCTCGTCCCCGCCGCGTTCCTGTTCATGGCCGGCATGTTCGCAGGCGGCATTCCCACCGCGTGGCTCATTTACCGGAGGCGCTGATGGATGTGCTCAAGCCAGTGCTCATCGGTTTCTGCTTCGGCTGGCTGCTGCAGCGTGCCGGGCTGTCGCGCTACGACCGCATCGTCAACATCTTTCGCCTCCGCGATTTCGCCGTGATGCAGTTCATGCTGAGCGCGCTTGTCGTGGGTGCGCTGCTGCTGCAGGTGCTGGCGGCGCTGGGGCTGGCGGGCGACTATCCGCTGCCGGTGACGTACGTCTGGGGCGTGCTGCTCGGCGGCGTCGTGTTTGGCGCGGGCATGGCGCTGTCCGGTTTCTGCCCGGGGACGGTCGCGGCGGGCGCGGGCGAGGGCCGAATCGACTACCTGATTCCCGGCTTTCTGGGGCTCTACGCGGGCGCAGTCCTGTTTGGCTGGCTGTATCCGTTCGTCATGCCGCGGCTGGTGGCGCTGGGCAATTGGGGGCCGGTCACGATTGCCGAGGCCCTGGGCGTCCGGCCCTGGCTGGTCACCGCAATCGCCTGGGAGCTTGTGCTGATTGGATTCTACTGGCTGGAGCGCGGCGGGCGACGGCGTGCGTGAGCAGTGGCGGTGCGCAGCCGCTTACTCCTCCTCGGTCGGCTCCGCGAACTTGCCCGCCGTCCACGTGTAGATCACCGGCAGCACGAACAGCACCACAAACAGCGTCGTCACCATCCCGCCGACAATCGCCGTCGCGAACGGCCGCTGCGTCTCCGCGCCCACTTCCTCGCTCACCACCATCGGCATCAGCCCGAGCATTGCCAGCAGGCTCGCCATCAGCACCGCGCGGAACCGGTTGGCCGCGCCAATCGCCGCCGCTTCAAAATTGCCCACGCCTGCGCGGCGCTCTGCGTCGATCGCGCCCACCACCAACAGGCCAGACAGCGACACCTGGCCGAGCAGCGCGATGAAGCCGATCGCCGACGACACCGACATCGCAATGTGCATCCCGCCCAGCGCGAACACCCCGCCGACCATCGCGAACGGCGCCACAAGCAGCACCGTACCCGCCGCGCGTGCCGAACCCAGCGCGGCGTAGAGCAGCGCCATCACAACGAAAATCGCCACCGGAATGATCACCGCCAGCCGCTTCATCGCCCGCTGTTGGTTCTCGAATTCACCGGCCCACACAAGGTTGTAGCCATCCTCGACCTTGATCTTGGCCTGCACAGCCGCCATCGCCTCCTGGATGACGGAGCCAAGATCGCGGCCTTCCACGTTGAACTTCAGCGCGGCAAACCGGCTATTGGACTCGCGGTTGATCGCCGCCCGCCCGTTGGCCATGCCGATCTGCGCCACGCGTCCCAGCGGCACTTGCGCGCCCGACGGCGCCGGCATCAGTGTCTGGGCGATGCGATCCTCGCTCTGGCTCTCCGCGTGGGGCAGCCGCACGCGAATTGGCACCGGCCGTTCGCCTTCCCACAGCTGCGTCACGATCCGCCCGGCCATGGCCGCTTCCACGTGCTCCTGCGCGCTGTCCACGCTGATGCCCTCGCGCGCCAGCGCTTGCCGGTCCAGGCGAATCTGCAGCTGCGGCACCGTCGAATCGCGGTAAATGTCCAGATCGACGACCCCGCCGATCGGCTTGAGCACGTCGATGATCTCCAACAGCTTCTTGCGCATCACGTCAAAATCGCGGCCAAAGATCTTCAGCACCACCTGACCACGCACGCCGCTCACGGCTTCTTCCACGCGGTCCTTGATCGGCTGACTGAAGTTGAAGCGCGCGCCGGGGATGATGGCCAGCTCCTTGCGCATCGCCTCGATCAGCCGCTGCTTGTTCCAGCCCGGCCGCCACGATTCGCGCGGATGGAAGCGCACGGCGGTCTGGCCGATGTTGGCGCCTTCATTGTCCGTGCCGTCTTCCGGGCGACCGTGCTCGGTCAGGCAGGCGCGCACTTCCGGAAATTTCAGGATCGTCTCGCGGACGTCGGCCAGCAGGAGCTGCGCGCGTTCCAGTGAAATCGACGGCGGCATCTCCGTGAACACAAACACGTCGCCTTCGTCCAGCGTCGGCAGGAATTCCGTGCCCAGCTTTTTTGTCGCAACCGCGCCCGCCGCCGCCAGCAGGACCATCAGCACCACGACGAGGTAGCGCAGCCGGATCGCCCGCTGGATGACCCACGCGTACCCGCACTCCAGCGCCAGCAGCCAGCGCGGCTCGTGCGTCTCCGCGTCCTGGGGGCGCAGCAGGATCGCGGAAAGCGCCGGCACCAGCGACAGCGAGAACACGAGCGCGCCCAGCAGCGCAAACGAGTACGTCATTGCCAGCGGCCGGAAAATGCGGCCCTCCACGCGCTCCAGGGTAAACACCGGAATCAGCGCGGCGATGATGATGGACATCGCGAACAGCGTCGGCCGCGCCACTTCCAGGGCGGAGCGAGCGATCAGCAGGCGCAGTTGTTTTTGCGTCTTGGGCCGGTGCTCGCGCACCGAGTGAATCGCCCGCTCGACGAGGATCACCGCGCCGTCCACGAGGATGCCAAAGTCGATCGCGCCCATGGAAATCAGGTTCGCCGGCAGCCCCAGCGCGCTCAGGCCGATGAACGCCACGAGGATCGCCAGCGGAATCACCGCCGTGACGATCAGCGCCGCGCGAATCGAGCGCAGGAACAGCCACACAACCGCCAGCACCAGCAGCGCGCCTTCCAGCAAGTTGTGGTTCACCGTCTTCATGGTCTGGCTGACCAGCACCGTGCGGTCGTAGTGCGGGCGCAGTTCCATGCCTTTGGGCAGGATGCCGTGGTTCAGTTCGTCCACCTTCTTGTGCACGCCGTCCAGCACGTCCGATGGATTCTCGCCGCGCCGCAGCAGCACCACGCCTTCAACGATCTCCAGATCGTGATCCTGCGCCACCGTGCCGCGCCGCGGCGTATGGGACTGCACCACGCGCGCGACGTCGCCGACCGTGACCGGCGAACCCTTGTCAGCGCGCACCACGACGCGTTCGATGTCGCGCGGCCCGCCGAGGTAGCCCATCGAGCGAATCACGAACTCCTGATCGCCGCGGTGCAGGAAGCCCCCGCCCGCGTTCTTGTTGGAGCGCTCCATGACCTGCACGACGTCGTCCAGCGTCAGGCCGGTGGCCAGCAGCCGGTCCGGGTCCACCTCAACGTGGAACTCCTTGAGCATCCCGCCAAAACTCACGACGTCGGCCACGCCCGGCACTTGCCGCAGGTGCTTGGCGATGGTGAATTCCTGCTCGCTGCGCAACTGGTACAGGTCGTGGCGATCGGAATGCACGCGGTATTGGTAGATTTTGCCCAGCGGCGTCGCGTTGGGCGCGAGCTCGATCTTGGCGTCGCGCGGCACGTCCGCGGCGCTGATGCGCTCCTGGATGAGCACGCGCGAGCGGAAAGAATCCGCGGAGTCGTCAAACACCAGCGTGACGAGCGAGAGGCCGAACTGCGATTCGCTGCGCATGCCGATCATGCCCGGCGTGCCATTGAGCGCGCGCTCCAGCGGCACGGAGATCTGCCGCTCCATCTCCTCCGCGGCGAGGCCCGGCACCTGGCCGATGACCGTGACCTGCACGTTGGTCACGTCCGGGAACGCTTCCACCGGCGTGCGCATGTAGGAATGGACGCCCAAGGCCGCGACGGCGAGCGCAAAAGCGACCGTGCCGGCCCGCCGCTGGATAAAGAACGTCAGCAGCGGTCCTAGCACGACGTGACTCCCTCGCGGTCGCTCATGAGGCTAAAGCCGCTGCTCGGACGAGCCATCGAGGAGCAGCGCGCCGCCGACCACGACTTTCTCGCCGACCTGCAGCCCGTGCAGAATCTCCACGTGGCCTTCAAAACTGCGGCCAACCGTGACGATGCGCGGCTCAAAGCCGTCCTCCACCTGCACGTAGACGACGTTGATGCCGCCTTCCTTGACCAACACCGCGGTCGACGGCACGGGCACGCCGTGGACCGCGTCGGTTTCAATGCGCACGGCGGCGAACATGCCCGGGCGGAGGCGCGCGACGTCGCCGGCGTCCAAGGTGATGAACACGGGCACGCGCCGGGCGTTCGGATCGACGTGGCCGGAAATCGCTTCCACGCGACCGGCAAGCGGCCCGTCGATGGAGCTGATCTCGACCGAGACCGTCGCGCCCGCGCGCACGGCCTGCAAATCCTGCTCAAACACTTCCGCGACGACCCACAGCAGCCGCGGGTTGCCGATCTCCACGACCGGCTCGCCCGACGGCTCCACGGACGCCCCGACGGTCGCCCGCAGCGCCAGGATCTTGCCGTCCATCGGCGCGCGAATGGTGACGGTCACGTCGCGGTCGTCGCCGAGCAGATTGGCCTCTTCCAAGGACTTGCGCAGGTCCGACTTCGCCTCGGCCAAGCGCATTTCGGCGGTGAACCGCTCCATCTCAATGCCAACGCCTGACTTGACCATCTCTTTTTGGCGTTTGACCAATTCCTGCGCGGCGCGGACTTCCAGATGGCCGCGTTCAACGTTGGCGCGTGCCGCCGCCGCTTCTGCGCTCGCCAGCGTGACGAGCGCCGTCCCGCGCGACACTTCCTCACCCAGCGCGACGTGCACGGCGGAAACGCGCGCGGGTACGGGCACGCCCAAGCGCGACACCGCGCCATCGCGAAACGCCACGCGCGCCGGTGCGCGCAGCGGAATCCGCCCCGCGCTCTGCGTCGCCACCGCGACCTGGACGTACTGCATGGATTCGGGCGGCACGTGAATCCGGCCATTGGCCAGCTTGCTGGGCGCGGCGATCTTGGCGGGCAGCGCCGGAGCGCCGTGGCTTTGGCAAGCAGCGAGGCCGAAGAGCGCGGCGGTGTGGAGAGCAAGAACCTGCCAACGCATTGTATTCCACCCATGGCGCCTGTCGGGCCAGCTAGTGCGCGTCGGGCTTTCCCATCGCAGCGGGGTGGGATGATGCCACGCATCGGCCTGTGCCGCCACCGGCCGTTGCGTAGGATTCTAGGGCGTCGCGTGACCGGGCTTGGGCACGGAAGCGCTGTCAAATCCGCAGGCCATGAGCGCCGCGGCCAACAGCAGGAGCGCGAGCGGCAGCAGCGCCAGCCACTCGCGCGGGCGGAACCGGGAATTGCGGTCCGCCCCCGGCGTGCGCACCGCGCTGACCTGGTTGGCGACGCGTTGGCCGGCGATGAGCGGCAGGAACGCCAGCGGGCAAAGCAGACTCAACGGCGGGCCAAAAAACAGCGTCGCCGTCATCAACAGCCAGAGGATCGCCCGGACGCGCGGCTTGAACGCCTGGATGTCCGGCGTGCCATTGGCCGCGTCCAGAAACAGCTGCAGCAGCGGCTCGCAGTAAGAGCCCGCCAGCAGCGTCCGCTGCCAGGGCTTGATGTCGCCACCTTGCCGCTGGCGGATCACTTGCCAGTGCGCGTGGAACCAGTAGAGCCCGTAGAGCCCCAAGCTGCCCAGCCACAGCGCGACGAATTTCGGAATGGCAACCGCATGGAAATACGAGGCGTTCTCCGGTTGCGAACGGTTTAGCGGCGCGGTTGTTTGCATCGGACCCTTTGACGTCTGCGGTTGCAGCGTGTATCGAGTCTGCGCCGGTCATCGGCGTTCGGGAAGCGCGTGCCTCTGTCTCTCGCCCACATCATCGCGGACAAGCGCGTCATCGTCGTGGTGGGCGCGGGCGGCGTTGGCAAGACCACGCTCTCGGCGGCGATTGGCGTGGCGGCAGCGCGGCTTGGACGGCGCACGCTGGTGCTGACGGTGGACCCGGCGCGGCGGCTGGCGTCGGCGCTCGGCATCGAGAAGTTTGACGAGAACGTGCAGCGCATCCCGGTGGCGGACTTTGCCGCGCAGCACTGCGTCGTGGCGGCGCCGCTGGACGCCGCGATGCTCGACGTGAAGCGCACCTTTGACCGCGTCGTGGGCCGCTACGCCAAGACGCCGGAGTCGCGCGACGCGATTCTCAACCATCCCTTCTACCGGCAGGCATCGACGACGCTGGCGGGCACGCAGGAGTACATGGCGATGGAGCGGCTCTACGAGTCGGCGACGTCGGGCCAGTGGGACCTGATTGTGCTCGACACGCCGCCGTCCGCCCACGCCCTCGATTTCCTGGACGCGCCGGATCGCCTCGTGGGGCTCTTTGACTCGCGGGCTTTCCAGATGCTGCTCAAACCGAGCCAGAAGCTGCGCACTGGGCCCTTTCGCGCCGGCAGCGTGGTGATGCGCGGGCTGTCGCGGTTCACCTCGGTGGAGATGTTCAGCGAGCTGCTGCAGTTTTTCTCGCACCTTTCGGACACGTTCGAGGGCTTCGTGGAAGGCGCGCGGCGGACGCAGGCGCTGCTGCGCGGGCCGGAGACGGCGTTCGTGCTGGTGTCCTCGTGCGATGCGACGTCGACGGAAGAGGCGCGGTACCTGTGGAAAAAGCTCAAGGAGCAGGAGATGTACGCTGCGGCGTGGCTCGTCAATCGCGTTGCGCCCTTTCCGGTTGCGCCGGCACAGGCGGGGCCAGAACTGGAAGCGCAGCTCGAAGCGCTGTTGCTGCAGCTCGGGCCGGACGCGATTGGCGGCGATGCCCGGCAGGCGCCGCGGACCGCCAAGCTCCTGGCAGAAGCGGCGCGGCGCCTGGGAACGCTGGCGCTCGCGGACGCGCGCGTGGTCGAGACTGTCCGTGGCCTGGCGCGCGACCTTGAGGTGCTGCCGGTGCCGCGTGCGCCGGATGAGCCGGATTCGCTGGTTGGGCTGTTTCGCATGACCGAGGCGCTGCTTGACGGTTGAGCGCGCCGCACTTGCCCGACGTCCACGATCCGTCACAAGGGGTTGAGCATGGCAAATCGCGCGCGCGCCATCCTGGCCATCGGCATCGCCGTGATGGCGCTGCCCCTCGTCTGGGCGCTGACCTTGCCGGGCGTCTTTGTGGGCGACGGCGCTGACCTCTACAGCTACCAAATGCCGATGCGCGACGCCGTGGCCGCCACGCTCCGACGCGGCGAGCTGATGGCGTGGAATCCGTGGCTGCTGGGCGGCGTGGCCTCGCACGCGGGGATGCAGCTGGGGATGCTGTACCCGCTGAACGTCGCCGTCGGGCTGCTGACCGGCAAGTCGTCCGTTCTGCTGCTGTACATCCTGCACTTGTTGATCCTGGGCGCGGGCGGCGCGGTGTTGGCGCGGGTGCATCTGGGCGCGCGCGCGGGCCAGTCGCCTTGGCCGCTGCTCGGTTCGGCAGCGGTGTGGGTCGGCTGCGGCGTGACCTGGGGGCACCTGTGGGCGGGTCATGTCAGTTTCATCGAGGCGTGGGCGATTTGGCCGTGGCTGTGGGCCGCGGTCCTGCGGGCGTGGCAGACGCGCAGTCTGGCGGCCGCACTGCTCGCGGCGGGCGTGACAGCGCTGCAGGTGCTCGCGGGGCATCCGCAGGCGACGTTCCTGTGTGGCGTGGGGCTCGTCGTCCTGCTGCTGGCGCACGTTGTGACCGCGCCGGAGCCGGCCGTCGACCGTCGGGGCCTGGCGCGTTGGCCGAACTCGCTCGCCGCGCTTGCGGTCCTGGCCATCACGGGCGCGGGCGCGGCGCTGTTGGCGGCGGCGCAGCTGTTCCCAACCGCCGCGATGGCTGAGCACTTGAACCGCTCGCTCTCCACGCCGATGGAGCTCGCGATGGCGTTTTCCGTGCCGCCGCGGAGCCTGGTGACGGCCCTGGCGCCGCACGTCTGGGGCGGTCCGGGGCGCAGTCTGGCCGACGTCAGCTACCACGAGTCGCTGGCTTGGGTGGGCGCCATCGGACTGGCGCTGGGGCTGCTGGGCGTGCTCCGGTCTGGCCGGCGCGGCGTGTTGCTGTTTGCCGGCATCGGCTTCTTCCTGCTCCTGTCGCTGGGCAAGGATTCCCCGCTGCTGCCCACGCTCGTCGACCTGCTGCCGGGCTTCGGGGCGTTTCGCGTGCCCAGTCGCTGGCTGATCCCGGCCGTCGCCTTCCTGGCGCTGCTGGTCGCCGACGGCCTCGCCACTCCGGAAGCGCCCTTGCCGCTCGCCGCCAAGCCCGGTGCCAAAGCGGACGCCAAGGTGCCGCCGCGCTCGACGCCGCTCGCGCAGCGGATGGGCCCGGTCCTGCTGTGGCTGCTCGCCGCCGTGCCCGCGCTGTTGGCGCTGCAGGTGCGGACGGACCGCGGCTGGTGGGCGGAAATCGTGCAGGGCAAAGCCCAGGAGGCGACGCAGACCGTCAGCCTTGTGAGCGCCGAGCTCGTCGCCGTTGCCGTCGCGCTTGCAGTCGCCGGTTGGATGCTGCGCCACGCCGCGTGGCACGCCCGTCTGGCGCCGCTGCTCGCTGGGCTCGCCGTTGCGGAAGCGCTGTGGTTTGGCAGCCAACACGTCGGCGCCGCGTTTCAGCGGCCCGAATCTGTGGTTGCATGGTCCGCAGAAGAAGCGGCCGCTATCGCCGCGGCGGTGGATGGCCAGCACCGCCTCGCCACGTCCGCGGCGCTGCGTCAAGCGGATTTTGGCGGTCGCGCCGGAGTCCGCATCGTCGGCGGCTACGAACCCACGATCACGCGCGAAGCCGACTGGTATGGCAACCTGCTGGCCGGCCGCAGCGAGGACGGCTACTCCGTGAATTTTCAGGTGCGCGGACCGTCGCCGTGGCTTGACCGCATGGCCGCGTCGCACGTGCTGATCGACACGCGCGACCCGTCGGTCCAGCGCGGTTTTAGCCTGTGGCCGGTCGTCGCGTCGCTGACGTCGGGCCGGCAACTGCGGCAGAATCCCAAGCCAATGGCGCGGCTCGCGTGGGCGCAAACCATCGCGGTCGACCCGGACAGCAAGGGCGTGATCGGCCGTCTCGCGCAGACGCCGCCGGAGACAACGGTGCTCGCGGAGGCTTTGCCGCACACGCCCGGGGCGGGTGGCCCGGTGCAGTTGCTGGAAGACACGCCCCAGCGCGTGGCCGCCCAAGTGAGCGCGAGTGCGCCGACGGTGCTCGTGCTGCGCGACGCGCTCGCGCCCGGTTGGCACGCGACCGTGGACGGGCAGCCGCAGCCCATCGTGCGCGCCGATGGGCTGTTCCGCGCGGTGGCGGTTCCGGCTGGCCAGCACCAGGTCGTCTGGCAATTCGCCGCGCCCGGGCTGCAAGCGGGCCTTGTCGCTTCAGGGCTTGCATGGCTGGCCTGGATCGCGGCGTGGCTCGTGTTGCGCCAGCGGCAAAAAGGCCTTTGACAGCTGCGATCGCGCCACGTACAAAGTGGACATGGCGCGGCGGGAATCTGAAAAAGTCCTGAAGACGATCTCCCTGCAGGGTGGCCACTACCTCCCGTGCCCCAAGCGCAAGAATCGCGCGATGGTGGCCACGGAGGTTTGCCAGACCAACTGCCGGTGGTCGCGCCAATGCGCGGTGTTCAAGGCGTGGCAACGGCCGGGTCTTGACCTCTTCGGCCTGGGATCCGCGAGCTAAAACTGCAGACCTTGGTCCGACACCAAAGTCCGTCGGTCAGCCCCGGTGCGTTTCGGACCCGGACCGCGCGCCTGCGCCTCGGGTGGCACGCCGCGGATCGGGGATGTTTCCGCTCGAACTTCAGTCAGCGGGTGGAGTTCCAGCGCCATCCGCCGCCCTTCCTGGGTTGCATCGGTGCGCTGCGCGGTCATCACCAGCGTGACCGCCCCATCGGCCGTCGGCCACAGCGCTGTACCGCGCGCCGCGTACCGGTCCCGCACCACCGCGTGCGGGAACGCCAATTGTCCCCACGGCCGCGACGGCGCGACCGTCAGCAGCGGCTGCACCGCGTCCAGAAACGGCGGCGTGCTGGACGTCTTGCTCCCGTGGTGCGGCGCTTTGAGCACGCCGACGGCAGACAACGCCCCACTCGCGATCAGAGCCGCCTCAGCGCGCGCCTCAATGTCGCCCGTCAGCAGCACCCGGTTCCCGCCGATGGCAACCTCCAGGACCAGCGACCCGTCATTCAAGCCCAAGCCCGCCGGGTAGGGCGCCCGCTCCGGCGTCGGCCACAGCACGCGCAGTTGGGCGCTGCCGCAGCGAAACTGCCGTGGACCGCGCAGCCGGTTCGCAAAGCTGCGCCAGGGCACCCCGCGCGCCCGCAGCGTCGCCAGCAGCGCAACGTGCTCCGCGCCGCCTGTCGGCTGGCCATTCCACCAAAACTCGCCGACGTCGAGCTGCCGCGCCACCGCCAGGAGCCCGTTCTCGTGGTCCGGGTGGCCATGGGTCAGCACCATCCGGTCGAGCCGCACGACGCCCCGCGCCTGGAGCCACGGCAGGACCGCCAGCTTGCCGATCCGGCCATCGTCGCCCACTTCGCCACCGCCGTCGATCAGCGTCCGCGATCCGTCATCGCACTCCAGCAACGCTGAATCCCCGTGTCCGACGTCCAGCCACGTCAGGCGGATGCTGCCAGGGGCGACCCGATCCCGCTCCTGATGCCAGGCCGTGCTGATCACGACAAACGCCATGGCCAGCCCCGTCCGCCGCGCCGCCGTCCGCCGCCCGTGCCAGTGCCAGAACAGCGCCGCGATCAGCGTCAACGCCAGCGCGAGGCCCGTCGCCGTCGGACCGTGCCACTGCGGCAGCCAACGCAGCGGCACCGCGGCGAGGTGTCGGAGCGGCCACAGCGCCATGTGCGCGAGCGGCGCGAGCCACGCGGGCGCAAACAACTGCGCGAGAAGCGCGCAGAGCAGGGCAAAAGGCAGGAGCAGGGCGACCATCGGAACGACAAGCAGGTTCGCGACCGGGGCGCTCCACGCGAGGCTGCCAAACGCCAGCACCGTCACGGGCGAAGTCAGGACGAACGGCCCCAGGCAGCCGCGCCAGAGCTGCAGCCACTGGCGCTGCCATCGACCGGCGTGAGGCGGCATCGGCACTTGCGCGGCCAGCACCAGGCCCAACACGCCGGCGATCGACAGGGCGAAACCGGCGTCGAGCGCCGTTGCCGGCGAAAGCGCGATGAGGACGACAGCGGAGAACGCCAGCGACTCCAGCACCTCGATCTGGCGGCCCAACGCGCGCGCCACGAGCAGCACGCTCGCCATCCAGGCGGCGCGCAAGGTCGCCGTCGCACTCCCCGTCATCAGCGTATAGCTCCAGATCAGCAGCAGCCCGGGAGGCAGCAGCCACTGGTCCCGCGGGCGGCGGCGCAGCAGCCCCGGCAGCAGCCACACAAGCAGGCGCCCGAGCAACCCGTGGCCGAGCAGCAGCACGATCGCCAGGTGGCTGCCAGAAACCGCGATCGCGTGCGCGGTCCCGGTGGCGCGCAGCCAATCGTCAAACTGCGGATCGTCGTCGCTCGCGTCGCCGAGCGCGAGGGCCGCGAGCACCCCGCCGTCGTGACCCGGCACACTTGTCCGCAGCGCGGCGACGAGCTGCCGCCGCCACGTCCCGACCACGCGCTGCGTCGCCCGCCATGGCACTTGCCACTGCCAGCCATTGACCGGTTCAATGGCAAATTGCCCCGGGTCCGCGACGTGCAGCGCGCCCTGCCACCCGCGCCTCTGCCACACGCCGCGCAGATCCAGCGCGCCCGGATTCCCGTAATGCGGCGGCGGACTCACAAACGCCGGCACGCGCACGCGATCTCCGGCATGAACGCGCACGTCGCGCTCGCGCCAGTCGGTCGCGCTCACATCCACGCGCACGATTCCACCGCGCGCCACGCACGCGAGATGACCGTCGTGCGGCAGGCAACGCGCCAGCCATTGGCCCAGAAAGCGCTGCCCGTGCGGCGTCCATTCCGGCTCGGAGAGAACCGCCAGCCGCTGAACCGGCGGCATGCGGTGCGGCAACGGCAGGTCAAGCGGCTGGGGATTGGGCACGGACCACGCGCTGCGCAGCGCGCCGGCGAGCACGATCGCGAGGAAGCCCAGCACCGGAGCCGCAAGCGTTGGACCGCGCCGGGCCAGGAGCAGCGCCGTCAGGAGGGTCAGACCGAGACCGGCGATCGCCGCGGGCCACCACAGCGGCAGCAGATAGCCTGCGACCGCACCGAGCCACAGCGCCGCGAGCAGCGGCAGCCAAATCCGTCCGCGCAAGAACATCGCCCACCTCACGGGCAACGGGCCCGTCAGATGGTGTTCGTGGATTTGCGGGTTTTGCCGCGGCGGCTGGTGCTAAAAACGGAACTGGACGTTGCCGAAGAATTCCTGCTCGTGGATCGCCGCGATGGTGTCCGTGCCACCCACCATGCGATCGCGGAACACGGCCGAGAAGATGCCGATGTTGCGCCAGAAGTAGACGTGCGCGGCCACGCGGAACTGCTGCTCATCCAACTGCTTGGTCAGATCCGACGAGGCGTTGGCCGGCAGGTTCTGCATCGTCTGGCTGACAAATGCGCCGTAATCCGCGGCGAGGAGCAGCCACTTGGGAATGACGAGCACGCCAACGGTCGCGTTGTAGGCGATCGAGTTGGCGTTGTAGTCGATCTCCCGCTTGCCGTACGCCTCAACCTGCGCGTACACGCGGTTCCAGCGCAGCACGCCGAGCAGATTGGCCGCCGGGTAGCGCTCCTGGGCGCGTTGGTCCCACTTGAAGCCGAGCAGGAAGCCCAAGGTCATCGGCACGGGGGTGTAGAGGAACGGCGTGTCAAAGCGGTTGTAGGTGCCGACGACGTTGAGGCCCAACTGGGCGCCCGCGCCATACGTGTAGCTCGTGTCGTTGTTGAGAATATACGTGCCGCCGACGCTGCCGGTTGAACGACCGGAGCCGCCCGCAACAAAGACGCGGTAGGTCAGCTTGGAGCCGGCCATCAGCGGACCGTAGGCTTCCAGCGCGGCGCCATTGGCCTGCTCAAACGCGCGGTACATGTACGCGGCGGGGTCGATGAGCAGCTGCTTGGACGTCGACGTGATGAGCGCCGCGGAGAGGCCACCGCCGCCCGAGTTCAAGTTGAGGAAGTGGCCGCCGTTGCCCAGCGGCATCTGGAACATCGCGAAGGAGAGGCGCGGCGTCCGTTCCATGCGCATGCTCAGCAGGAAGAACGAGTTCTGAATCATGGAGATCGGGCCAAGCGCCGTGAGCTGGAGCTTGGAGAACTGCGTCGAGTAGGTGTCGGTCGTCGTGCCAGCGGTGCCTTTGGGCGTGCTGGTGCTGGAGAGCCTGCCGCCGTCGACCATGGACACAACGCCAAAGCGCAGGCCAGGCGAGCCCCGGCAGACGGTGACTTCCGGGTCGAACCGGCAGCCAAAGTCGGCGCAGTCCGTGCGCCCGTCGCCGTCGTTGTCGATGCCGTCCGAGCAGACTTCGTCGTTGCGCTCGCCGTCGATGTCGCCGAACTTGCCGATGAGTTCGTAGAAATCCGTGCTGTCGCCCATCGAGCTGATGGCTTCGATCGGGATGCCCTCGTCGTTCAAGCCATTGGCCACGGACGTCGCCGGGGGCGCGCTGGAGGTGGTTGCAGCGCGCACGGGGGCCTTGCCGCCGCCACTCAAGTCGCCTTGCCAGGAGCCCTTGCAGACGTGGATGCCCGGCGCTTCGCAGTCCGGATCGTCGCAGTCCATCAAGCCGTCGCCGTCGTTGTCGAACCAGTCGCTGCAGCGCGCGTCCGTGTTCTCCGGTCCCTGGCCGACCTTGCACGCGGGATCACTCTGGCAGTCCGCGTCCGCGCAATCGACCATGCCGTCGCCGTCGTCGTCGACGCGGTTGCTGCAGTTGGTCTCTTTCTTGGCGTCGTCAGCAAAGGCGCTCGCGCTGAACCAGCAAAGACACGCGGCGATGGTTAGAATTCGAAACATGCAGTTCTCCTACTGGCCGCAAACTTTGGGCTTGTCGTTGCAAATGGTGACGGCGGGATTGTGTGAGCAATCCCAGTCCGCGCAGTCGATGTAGCCGTCGGCGTCGTTGTCCTTGCCGTCGCTGCATTTTTCGTTGGCGCTGCCCAGGCTGTCGCTCAGGCTTTCCTGGCAGGCCTGGCGCACGGCGCTGTCCTTGGACTTGCTGCACGAGTAGTCCTGACAGTCCGTGTGGCCGTTGTTGTCGTTGTCGATGTGGTCCGTGCACTTGGCGAAGGTCGCTTCCAGGATGGACGCGCAGTAGTCGGCGACGGTCTTGCCGTCGTTGCCGGGCCACGGCTCGACGGACTGCGAGCAACTGTAGTCGCTGCAGTCCAGAAAGCCGTTCTTGTCGTTGTCGATGCCGTCGCTGCACCGCTCGAACGTCGACTCCGAGATGGAGGTGCAGTACGCGAGCGTGGCGGCGTCGCCCTTGAGCGAGCAGTTGTGGTCGGCGCAATCCACGTAGCCATTGCCGTCGTTGTCGATGCCGTCCGAGCAGGTGGCCAGGCTGTTTTCCAGGTGCGCCGCGCAGTAGTCGAGAATGGCCTGGATGCTCGACTTGGAGCAGGAGAAGTCCGCGCAGTCCTTGAAGCCGTTGCCGTCGTTGTCGACGCCGTCGCTGCACGCCGCGAGTGTATCCTCCGGTCCGGTCGTGCCAGTCGGGGCGACGGGCAAGCACGGCGTGGCGGTCTTGCAGCCGCTATCCGCGCAATCGACCTTCTTGTTGCCGTCGTTGTCCTTGCCATCGCTGCACAGGGCGTCGGTGTTTTCGACGCAGACGGTGACGAAGATCCCCGCGCTGCAGCCAAAATCGAGGCAGTCGACGTAGCCGTTGCCGTCGTTGTCGAGCCCGTCGGAGCATCGCGCGTCGTTGTTCTCGTTGCTGCAGCAGGCTTCAGCGATGGCCTGGCAGTCCTTGTCGTTGCAGTCGAAGTTGCCGTCGCCGTCGTTGTCGATGAAGTCGTGGCAGAGGTCGGGCGTGTTCTCCGTCAGCGGCCGTTGCGCCGGCACGAGCGGGATGTACTCGCCGCATTGGCCTGACGTGTACAGGCAGTCCTTGTCCGCGCAATCGATGAGGCCGTCATGGTCATCGTCGAGGCCGTTGTGACACAGGTCGTCCCCGGACTCGTAGCCCAAAGGCGGCTGGTTGCCCGGCGTGTAGCAACTGACAAAGAGAACTGTCAAAACCCACAAACGCCGCATGCCGCACCTGTTTCTGCCTGTCGGAGGTCTTGTTCTGCTCGTGGACGGACTTCGGGATGTCCGTGAGACTTGGCCAGCGCTTGGGGGGAGCGCGCCACTTTCAGGGAGAGGCGTTCAGTGCTTCAGGCACTCCGCTTGGCTGGCGCCGTAGCGATGCTGGAAGCCCACGTAGAGCATGCAAGCGCCAGTCGGATGGCAAATCCACTCGCAGTCCTTGTAGAGATCCTGGTGTTTCCACTTCTCCGTGTGCCCGTCTTCCGTGGAAATCAGCCGGTTGTACGTCTCCGCGCCCGCGCCTTCATCGGCGGAGTGCAGGGACGTCAGGACAAAGGGCGGGATGCCCTTGGCCCACATGCCGCGTTTCTCGGCCTGCGCCAGCTTCTGCAGTTCCAGTTGCTTGGGCGACGCCGGATCCGCGGTCACGGTCATGGCGTGGGCGAGGCCTTTGCGGATGTCGTCTTCGATCAGGTCTTCACAGTGCCACAGGATGCGGCCGTAGCCGTCCTTGGCCAGATCGCTCTCGCAGTGCCACTCGCCCTGCCGGGCGTTGAGCGCCGCTTGCTTGGCGACGACGTAGAGCTCGTGCGGATCCCAAGTGCCCCAACGGTGCGCTGGGCCAAAGCTTTCCAGGGTGTTGAAGCCTGAGAGCCGCGCGTGGGTGCCCTTCAGCGGACCCTCGAGCACAGCAAAGCTGTCGCCGTCGTTGAAGAAGACCGGCGTTGGCCGACCGTTGAGAAACACGCGTGAAGCTGGCTTGGCGACGCAAACCGACGCAATCAGCAGGCTTGATCCTACCAACATCAGGGTCAGCAAGCGGTTCAAGGAGCGCGAGACAGGCAAGCCCGTCGACGGGAAAGGCAACGTCGACAGCGAACGCGTCATCACGGTGTGCCGGCCGAGCCTTCGTCGCCCTTGGAGTCGACCATGATGGCGAAGTTGGGCTCGCGGTATTCATTGCGGCCGCAGGTGGCCATGACCATCTTGATGACCTGGAACGGCACCGTGCGGTCAGCCTGAATGATGACCTTGCGGTTTTCCTTGTCCTTCTTGTTGGACACGGTCTGCTGCACGGCCCAGTTGCGCTTGAGCACGTCCGCCAACGGCTTGATGTCCCACGACGGGTACTTCACTTCGTTGATGTCCGCGAGGCTCATGATGCGCTGGTTTTCGAACAGCAGGTCGCCCTGCGAGCTCGAGTCCGCGCGGGTCAGACCGATCATCGGGGCGCGCAGCAGTTCAGCAGAAGCGCCGGCTTTCGGCAGCGCCACGTTCGGATTGACGAGCGTGAGCTCACCGGACGCGCTGTACTGCTGAATCAGGAAGATCACGAGCATCGTGAACAAGTCGATCATGGGCACCACGTTCAGCGTGGCGAAGATGCCCTTGCCGCTGCCGTGCATGATCGCTTCGCGGATCGCCTTGAGCGCGACGCCAGTGCCTGCGCGTGATCCGGGGTGGTGGATGGCCATGTTCGATCCTCAGTAAGCGAGAGTTGAAAACGCGTTAGTACGGGGAGATGCCGCGACCTATTCGAAGGTCGAGAAGCCTTCCGCGCGCAGCAGGTTGATGTCGCCGACGCTCGGGCTCTTCAGGCACGTCTTCGGCGAAGCCGGGTCGCACGACTTCAGGATCGTGTCCAGCGTGCCGATCAGGTGCACGTACTGAACCTTGTCCGTCGCCGCGACCATGATCTTGACCTTGTCGCCCAACGCCGCGTCTTTCATGTAGCCCTCAAGGGTTTCCTTGAGCTTGGCGCGATCGTACTTCTTGAAAGTCTCGATGGTGCCCTTGCAGTCCGAGATGGTGCCCTTGCCGCGGCACATCTTGAACTCGCCATTGGTCGGGATGCGCTTCGGCTGGACCAGATCGGGCTTGGGCGTCGCCATCTTGTCGGCGTTCCACAAGTTGACCAGGTAGCCGGTCGGCGTAATCGCCAAGTTGATTTTTGGTTCCGGTTTGGGTGGTTCCTTCGGCGGCGTCTTGGACGCTTTCGGAAGGGCCTGATCCACGTCGATCTTGGACATCTGAGTCCAGACCGCCGAAACGAGCAGGAAGCAGATTGTGCAAGCCAGCAGATCGATGAACGGAACCACGTTCAAAGATGCATCGGCAACGCCGCCCTTTCCTGATGCTCCACCACCCATGATGTCCTCGTTCCGTCTGAGAAAGTCGTAATAGAAACTGTGTCAAATACTTCAGACTTTCGGCATTGCGTCGGTGTCGCGGCCTTGCGGGCGGCGGCACGTGGCGTCGGCGGTCCTGAAGCGCGGCACGGCAGGGTTGCTCATGCCGCGCTCCAGGAGTAGCCAATGCAGAAAACCGATACAGGTACCTTGGACCACGCCTGGACGCACCGGGCGTGCAGGTCGCCAGCGCACGCGCTGACAACCGCGAAACGGGACTTACGCCGCCGCTTCGTCCTTGATCTCGCCCATCTTGTTGCGATTGGCGACGATCAGGTTGAGCACGCGAACCGTGCCCTCGTCGATGTCCGACTTGATTTCCTTGGCCTTGGACGTCAGCACGGCGAACGAAAGCACGCCGATGATGCCCGTGAGCAGACCGAACGCCGTGCAGTTCATCGCTTCCGCGATGCCGTTGGCGAGCAGGGTCGAACGCTGCGAAGCGTCCACGTCCGGCT
Organism: uncultured Myxococcales bacterium; assembly: GCA_903842345.1. Classification (GTDB taxonomy): domain Bacteria; phylum Myxococcota_A; class UBA9042; order UBA9042; family UBA9042; genus CAIYBN01. Next base: position 316,307 of record CAIMLR010000007.1, on the reverse strand, counting down.
TACCAATGGCGCCGAACGTCGCGATCAGACCGGAAATCGTACCGAGCAGACCAGCCAGCGTGGCGGTGTTGCCGAGCAGATTCAGGTAGTCGATGCGCTTTTCAATCGCCGGGATTTCGCGGAGGTACGCTTCGTCCATGGCAGCCTGAACTTCCTCATCCGAACGCTTCACCTTGAGCACGCCGGCGTGCACGATGCGCGCGAGCGGGTACTGGTACGTCGCGCAGACCTTGAGGACGCGATTGAGATCGCCCTTCAGGATCGGAACCTGGAGCAGCTTGATGAACTCTTCTTTCTTCACGCTCGAGCGGATGTAGAGCACGAAGATGCGCTCAAACATGATGGCGATGATGAAGACGAGGTGGCCAAGAATCGGCCACATGCCCCAGCCGCCCTTCTCGAAGATTTCGGCAATAGTATGAAACATCGGTTTTCTGCTCCTTAGATCCTGGGAAGACCCGGGTTGGGGTCCACGACCCCGGTTGATGCGAAACACATGAGCCCTGCACTCACTGGAGCTGGCCTTGTTCCGACACCGCGTGGTGGAGGCGCAAGGACACAGCTGACCGCCCGTCCTGAGGACGTGCGGACCGCGGGCTAGATAACATCCGCCGGAAGTGGGGTCAAGTAGTCCAAAATCGATGGCGCGCAAGCGACACAAGCATGGCACATGGCGTTGACGATGCGTGCGGCAAAGTGCTGTGATGCGCCGCCTGAACGACCGGAGGTCCTATGCGCCGTAGCGATATTGAAGAGATCGAGTACTTGCTGGATGAAAACCCCGCTGAAGCCGTGGCTTTCTGTCTGAAGCTGAGTCCGGAGATGGGGAACGATCCCGACCTCTGGGCGTGGCTCGCGGACGCGCACGTGGCGGCTGGCACCTATGATGAAGCTTTGAAAGCGTTGGCGAAGTACGTGCAGTTGGATCCAGATTGGTTGGAAGCCTACACGTGGCGTGCTGAGCTGCTGGCCGATCTGGGACGCTTTGACGCCAGCCGCGTGGAGCTGGAAGTGGCGCGCGCGATCGATAGCGAGGATCCGCGTTTGCTGCGCGCCGAGGCGCTGTCCTTGGAGCTGCAGGGCCGTTTTCCGGAAGCCGACGAGCGCTATGCCGCCGCGGCGGAGGTTGACCCGGCGATGCCCGCGCCCGCGCGCTTTGAACGCGGTGCGGCGCGGCAGGCGATTCAGCGCGTGTTGCGGCAGGTTGCGAAGGAAGGCTTGAAGTTGACCGCTGTGTTCGAGGAGATCCCCAAGAAGGCGGACGGCGGGCGGATGCTCAGTCGGTCGCTGGATTTGCTGGATAACGGCACGGTGGCCGTGTATCTGCGCAACCTGGAACGCGATCTGATTGAGGGTTCGAGCATCGACGAGCTGGAGCTGCTGTTTGAAGAGCGGCTTGCGGCGCTGGTGGAAGCGAACTAGGCCGGCGTCAAGGCACCTTCTGCGCAGCCGTCAGACCAGTTCAAACGCTGAAGCGACGCCTTGGCCGACGCCCACGCACAGCGAGGCGATGCCGCGCTTGGTGCCGCTGCGGCGCATCTCGTGAATCAGCGTGCCGGCGATCCGGGCGCCAGAGCAGCCCAGCGGATGGCCGATCGCGATCGCGCCGCCGTTGACGTTGACGCGCGCCACGTCGATGGGCCAGTGCGACAGGACGGCGAGCGCTTGGGCGGCGAAGGCCTCGTTCAGTTCGACCAGGCCGATGTCCGACCACTGCCAGTCCAGCCGCTGCAGGAGCTTGCTGACCGCGGGTACCGGGCCAATGCCCATGAAGCGCGGATCGACGCCCGCCGCGGCGCCGCCGACCCAGCGCGCCATGGCTTTGAAACCATGGCGTTTCAGTGCCGATTCCGAGCAGAGCAGCAAGCCCGCCGCGCCGTCGTTCAAGGTTGAGCTATTGCCGGCCGTGACGCTGCCGCCAGCGCGAAACGCCGGACGGAGCTTGGCCAGGGCCGCCATCGAGGAATCGGCGCGCGGACACTCATCTGCCGCAACCGTCGCCGTCGCTTTCCCCACGGTCGCCTGGATTGCGACAAGCTCATCGGCGAAACGGCCATTGGCTTGCGCCCTTACCGCTTTCTCATGGCTCGTCACCGCAAAACGATCCTGCGCTTCGCGGGTGATTGCGTATTTCTCCGCGACGTTCTCGGCCGTCTCGCCCATCGGCTCCAACGGAAAGCGCGCCTCCAGCCGTGGATTGGGATACCGCCAGCCCAGCGCCGTGTCGTACATCACGTTGTTGCCGCGCGGCGGTTCCGTGAACGGCTTGGGCACCGACCACGGCGCGCGCGACATGCTCTCCACGCCGCCCGCGAGCACGATGTCCGCCTCGCCAAGCGCGATCATCCGGCCGGCCGCGTGGACGGCGTCCAGCCCTGACGCGCACAGCCGGTTGAGCGTGAGCGCCGGAATTTCGTACGGCAGTCCGGCCGACAGCAGCGCCATCCGCGCGACGTTGCGGTTGTCCTCGCCCGCCTGGTTGGCGCAACCGAGGATCACTTCGTCGATCGCCTCCTCCGGTACACCGCTGCGTGCCACGAGCGCCCGCAGGATGTGACCCGCCAGATCGTCGGGTCGCACGGTCGCCAGCCCGCCGCCAAAGCGTCCGACCGCGGTCCGGGCCGCATCGACGACGTAGACGGCGTGACTCATGGGTTGCTCCCGCTATCGACCGCCATCTGCCACGACGCGAGCACTTCCGGCCGCAGCTGTGCGCGAACTGTGTGGGCAAAAACCGGCGCCGCGAGCAGGGGGCGCTCGGCGTCCCGCATCAGGCGCGCCACCGCGAGCGCCCGCAGCATTTCCTCGCGCTGGTTCATCTGATGGCGCAGCCACGCTTCGATCTCCAAGCGACCGGCGTAGTTGCTCCGGCGGTCAGCGTCGAACCAGCCCTCGAGCCAGCCCTCCAGCTTGGCCGTCAGCGCCGCTTGCGCTTCCGCATTGTCACGGGCGGCGCGGATTTCCGCCGTCAGCGCCGCCGCCGCCGCTTTGCGCAGCGCCCGGGCATCCAGCAAATCCGCCGTCACGGGGCACGTCGCCACCGTCGACTCCAGGTGCGCCGTCAGCAGCGCCTCATCGGCCGTGTCGAGGTTGAACTCGATCTCACCCAGCGGCTCCACATCCGCGAGAATCCGCCGAGCGTCCGCCTGATCGCCTTCCCAGCCAATCTGCCGCGCATCCCGCCGATCCGTGCCCCAGCGCAGCCGACTCGCGGCAAAAGCTTCCGGCACGTCAATCACTTCCCCGTGGAAGCTGCCGCGCATTTTGTCGACGATCTCCCGGTGTGCAGTCCGCGACAGGTGCGGCATGAAATAGACGGAGTGCAGGCCATCTGTGTCGTGCACAAAGCCGGCGAGGCACCAGGAGCCCTCCGCCGCGGCCCAGCCGCCCATCATCAGCAACTGGTTGCCGTCGGCATCAAACGTCGAGGCGTACGAGGGCAGCGGTTCCGGCTTGGCCGCCAGGCTCACCGGGGCGCGCGTCTGGACGCGATCGGGCACGGCGATGCCGCGTTGCTTGGCGCGAAACAGCAGCTTGCGGGCGTGCTTGGTCACGGCCTTGTTCGCCGCGTGTTCCGCCAGCAGATCGACGAGGCCCAGCAGGCCGCGGGTATCCGCTTCGACAAGCAGTGCCATCTCGACGTCGGCCTGCAGCGCCGGTGCGAGCGCCGCCGGGATCGCCGGAATCTGGCCGCTCAGCAGCGCCGATGCGCGGGCCACTTCCGTGACGCGATCTTTGGGCGCTTGGCCCGTTTGTAACCAGCCGCGTGCGGTCTGGGTTGGCTTCGAATCAGGCATGTGAAGCCTCCGGTGTTGGGGTTGGGTCTTGCAGCGCAGCGCGCGCCGCAGTGAGTTCAGCTTCCACGTCCGCGAGCGAACGTTGCAGGAAATTGGGATCGGCGAGCAGGCCGCACACGACGCGCATGCGCGCCAACGTCAGGGCGCGACCGAGGACTTGCAGGCTCTCAAACAGCGGCGGCGCCGCCGGTCGGCCCATCGCCGCGACGCGGATTGCCATCAGGCCGTCGCCAATCGCCACGCCGGCCTTGTCGCAGGCCGCGCGCAGGGGCGCTTCAATGGCCGCAGGTTGCCAGTCGATGACCGTCTCGAGTTGCGCCAGGCAGTCCTCAAAAAACGCCCGCGACGCGGCACGCGTGAGCCGCACCGCAGTCTTCTTGCGGCTCGTCGCGCCAACGACGAAGTACCGGGCGTTGAGGCCATACTCCAACGTGCCGCGAAAGAACGCGCCCGCGTGGTCGCCATAGTCGCCCAGCGACGTGACCCGTTCCTGCACCAAATGCCCCGCTTGGGCGTGGCGGCCGTCTTCACGCTGGAACGCCACGACGCGGTCCGCCAGCGCTTCCGGCGTCATCGCGCGCAGGTACAGGCCGTTCAACCAGTCCAGCTTCTGCAGGTCAAAAACCGGCCCACCCAGCGACACGCGCTGCAGGTCGAGATCGGAGATGAACTCGGCGAGCGTGAACTTTTCCACGTCCTGGCCTTGCTCGTCCTTGCGCGAGTAGCCCATCAGCCCGAGGAAGTTCAGCAGCGCTTCCGGCAGGATGCCCGCGCGTTGGTAGTACTCCAGGCTTGTCGGGTTTTTGCGCTTGGAAATCTTGGATTTGTCAGCGTTGCGCAACAGCGGCATGTGCGCGAAAACCGGCGGCTCCCAACCGAACGCGGCGTAGAGCGCCAGGTGCTTGGGCGTCGAGTTCAGCCACTCCTCGGCGCGGATCACGTGCGTGATCGCCATCAGGTGGTCGTCCACGACGTTGGCGAGGTGATACGTCGGCAAGCCATCGGTCTTCATCAGCACTTGGTCGTCGATCTGGCCGTTGTCGTAGACCACGCCGCCGCGCAGGGCGTCGGGCACCACGGTCTCTCCGCCTTGCGGGAATTTCAGGCGCACCACGTGGGGCTCGCTGAGCGCGCGCACGTCCGATTCGTGCGGATCCAGGTGACGGCAAAAACCGTCGTACCGCGCCGTTTCCTTGCGCGCCCGCTGCTCCTCGCGCACGTGATCAAGCCGCTCCGCCGTGCAGAAGCAGCGGTACGCGTCGCCGCTGTCCAACAGCAGCTGGACGTGCGTGCGGTAGATGTCGCTGCGCTCGCTCTGGCGATAGGGGCCAAATGCGCCGCCGATGTCCGGACCTTCGTCCCACTGCAGGCCGGCCCAGCGGAGCGACCGGTAGATGGCCTCTTCGCTCTGGCGCGTGGAGCGCTTCTGGTCCGTGTCCTCCACGCGCAGCACGAACTGGCCGCCGTGCGAGCGCGCGAACGCGAGGTTGAACAGCCCGATGTAGGCCGTCCCGACGTGCGGGTCGCCGGTCGGACTGGGCGCAACGCGGACGCGGACGGGTTTCTTGCTCACTGGAATCGGCATTTCACGGCCTGGCTGCCCCGGCGGACGGGGTCTCAAAGGTTGGCGGGTGCGCGGGCTCGGGTCAAGCCGCGCGGGGATCAGCTTCAGCATCGCGCAAGTACGCCTGGACAGACGGATGCGCGCGCGGGTTTTCAGCAGGCGGCGGCGGCACGGCGAGCAGCGCTTCCAGGCGATCCGCGGCGGGTTGCAGTTGGTCGTTCACGACGATGTGCCACGGCGCCGGCGACTCGCACACGGCGTGCAACTCCAAGCGCGCGGTGCGCAGACGCCGCCGCACGATCTCCGGTGTCTCCGTGCCGCGCGCCAGGAGGCGATCGACAAGCACCTGCCAACTCGGCGGCAGGAGGAACGCGAGGCGCACTTCATCGGGATACAACTGCCACAGGTTGTGGGCACCGACGATGTCGATGTCAAACAGCGCCACTTTGCCATCCTGATGCAGCCGGCCGATTTCCGCCCGCGACGTGCCGTAGAGGTTGCCGTGGACTTCTGCCCATTCCGCGAAACCGCCCTGATCGCGCAGGTGTTCAAAGGTCGGCCGATCGACAAAGTAGTAATCGACGCCGTCGATTTCATTGGGCCGCATCGGCCGCGTCGTGTGGCTGACGGAGAACGCCCTTCGGCCCGGCGCGCGGGTCTGCAGCAGGTGCGCCAACGTCGTCTTGCCAGCGCCTGCCGGGCCGACGAGAACCAACAACGTGCCCTGATTCACGGCTACTTCACTGGCGCGGCAGCAGGCGCCGCGGGGGGAACGGGTTCAGCGGGCTTGTCAGCCGGCTTTTCGTCCGCGTGTTTGGCCGCGGCGGTCTTGCTGGCATCGCCCGCGCCGAATTCGTCGCCGGCCAGCGGTTCCGGCAGCTTGGCGCCGCCGCCCTGCATCAACTCGCGCACAAGTTCCTGGACCTGGCCGAGCGTCTCCGCCTTGCGACCGTTGACGTAGAACGTCGGCGTGCCGTCGAGGCCCGCCTCATCGCCCGCCTTCACGTCGGCATCGACCGCAGCCTTGGACGCGGGGCTCTCAAAATCGGCAAGGAACTTCTTCATGTCCACGCCGGCCTTGACCGCGAGCTTCTTGACCGATTCCCAATCCAGGCCATCGGCGTTGGCGAACATCAGGTCATGCATCTCCCAGAACTTGTCCTGCTGCTGGGCGGCCCAGGCAGCGCGCGCGGCGCCTTCCGCGTTGGGGTGCGCCAACTTGAGCGGAAAAAAGCGGTAGTAGAGGGCGAACCCGTAGTGTTTCTGCAGTTTTTCCAACGGCCCGACGGCGCGACGGCAGAACGGGCACTCAAAGTCGCTGAACTCCGTGACGACAACCTTCGCGTCGGCCGGACCGCGGCGCGGCGCCCGGCTGTTGTCGATCTGCACAAGCGTGTTGATGCGCTCGACTTCCTTGAGCAGCTGCGCAATCGCCGCCTTCTTGCCCGCGCCGGCCTGCAGATACGTGATCAGCGTTTGCGTCAGCTTGAGCGCAACCGGACAATCGCCGGCCTCAAGCGCCGTGGCGAACGAGCGCGGCTTGCCGCACGGGTCGAATTGCTCGGTCAGGATCTCACCGAGCAGCTTCTTCTCGGCCGCGTCCAAATCCTTGGCATCCACGACCTTGGGCAGGGAAGAAGCGACAGGCGCAGCGGTCGGCGTCGTGGCTGCGGGCTGCGCGGCGGGCTCCGGCGGCAGTTCACGGCCTTGCGCCTCCACCGAGGCGCTGTGCGACGATTCCGCGTGTTTGCAGCCTGTGAGGCCGGCAACAGCGGTCAACGTCATGAAAAGAGGCAGAATGTGCGAGGTGTGTGGCAGCTTCATCGTCTAAAATTCCTCCGACGCGGACGTCGCGGGGGTCGCCGCGGACGGCGCAACACGGTAGCATGCAGCCCACTCGCCTGTCGATTCCGGCGATGCGGATGGCAATGGCGCGGGTTCTCATCGCATTGGGTTCAAACCTCGGGGACGCAGAGCGGCACGTGCGCGCGGGCTGGCGTGCGGTCGCAGGCCTGCTTGCCCTGCGCGATGCGCATCTAAGTAGTCTGTTTCATTCAGATCCGGCCGAAGGCGTGGGCGGTGGCGCGTTCGTCAATGCCGTGGGCGTCGGCGAGACGAGCCTCCCGCCGCAGACCGTGCTGACCGTGCTTTTGGCGATCGAGCGCAGCCTCGGGCGCGATCGCCAACGCGAAGGTGCGGCGCGCGCGCGGTCCCTGGACCTCGATTTGCTCGACTGGCAGGGTGTGCGGATGGACGAAGCCAACTTGCAACTGCCGCATCCGCGCATGGCGCAGCGCGATTTCGTGCTCTTGCCGCTGGCGGAGGTCGCGCCCCACTTCGTCGATGCGCGCTCGGGTGAATCGATCGACGCACTGTTGGCCCGCCTGCCGCGCCACTGGACAACTGCACCATGCGCCCTCTGATGCTGCCTCTGCTGTTCCTGCTCGCGTGTGAGCATCGGCCGCCGCCCGCGTCGCCGTTCCAGCCGGCCGGCCAGACGCCGCCGCCGTTGGTGCTGCATGAAGTCGAACTGCCGCCGATGGCCGAGTTGGACGGGCTTTTTGATGGGCTGAACGCGATGGGCGCGCAGCAGCAGCTGTGGACCCTGCTCGAGGCGTACCTGCAGCACGTCGACAGCCGCGCGTTGGCGCAGAATCCGGCGGCGCGGCGCCTCGTCGCCAATGCGGTGGTGCGCCTGTCCCACGCGCCGGATTTCATGGAGCACTTTGCGGCGATTCGCAAGGCGGTGGACACGCTGCTTGCGGTCGCGCCAGACGCGCCGGAGACGCATTTCTGCCGGGCCTACCTGCGGTGGATCCTGCTGGCGGACGGGCAAGGTGGGCTGCGGATGGGTGAACTCACGCCGCGCGTGGTGCAGGATCTCGCCGGGGATTTGCGCGTGCTCACCCAGCGCTTTCCGGACTGGCGCGGCCCCGGTGACTTCACGGCGGAGCGTTTGCGCCTGGAACTCGCGCGCGTTGACGCCCTGCTCGCCACGGTCGCGCCGCGCGCCGCAACGGAGACCGCCCCTTGAACCAGAAGACCCTGTGGACCGCGTTGCTGCTCCTGACCCTCGTGCTCGTTGGCGCGGCACTTTTCGCCGACGTCGGCAAGCTGCAGGCCGCCGCGCTCCAGTATCCGTTTGCGATGCTGCTGCCCGCGTGCGCACTCGTGCTCGGCAATTACACGCTGCGGTCGATCCGCTTTCGCCGCTACCTCCGCGCGCTGGGCATCTACGTCACGCCGATGGAGGCGTGGCTGGTCTTCGTGAGCGGCTTCCTGCTGACGGTGACGCCGGGCAAGATGGGTGAAATCTTCAAGGGTTTTCTGCTCAACGAGCGGCGCGGCACGCCGATCCCGGAAGTGGCGAGCTCCGTCGTTGCCGAGCGTTTCACCGACGTCGTCGGCCTCCTGGCGATCGCCGCCATCGGCGTCGCGCAGTACGGCGCCCACACGGTGCTGTTTCTCGGCGTGCTCGGCCTGTGCCTCGGCTTCCTGTTGGCGATCGCCCATCCGCGGTTCCTGCCGTGGCTCCTGGACGCCCTCGCCGCGCGCGTGGAGGCGCATCCGCGTCTCGCCCGCATCGTGGCGGTCGGTCGGCGCGTGCACGCTGTGCTGAAGATCCTCTGCGCGCCGCGCCTGCTGCTGGAAGGCGTCGCGCTGGCGGCGCTGGCTTGGCTGCTGGAGGCGATTGCCTTTCGCCTGCTGCTCAATGGCGTCGATGCGACCGGCGGTTTGGGGCCGGCGATCGTCGTGTACGCGATGGCGACGCTCTTTGGCGCGGTGTCGATGCTGCCCGGCGGCGTAGGATCGACGGAAGCGGTGATGGTCGCGCTGCTGCTGGCGCCTGCGCTGGGGCTCGGCCTCGAGAAGCCGGAGGCGACGCTGGTGACGCTGCTGATCCGGTTTTGTACGCTCTGGTTTGGAGTCGGCACCGGCGCGTTGGCGCTGTTCGTCCTGCGGCGCACGCCGGTGAAGAATCCCTGACTGCCGCGCCGCGGCTGATCGCGCTCCAGGTCTTCGCGCGGCCGCGGCTTGCCGGTTTGGGGTCGGCACCGGCGCGTTGGCGCTGTTCGTCCTGCGGCGCACGCCGGTCAAGAACCCCTAGCGCTACTTCAGCCGCTGCCGATCGTCCGGCGTGCCGATGTCCTGCTTCGCGCCGGTCAGCTTGCGCGCGGCGAAGGCCTTGAGTTGGGCCCGATCCAGCAGGCGCTTGGCGTTGTCCCGGTAGATCTTCTGCAGGATGGGCGCGGACAGGTCGATCGCGTCCACTTTCCAGTTGCCCTGAATCGGACTCGGGTGGGCAATCTGCTGCTTGGCGGTCTCCAGGAAGCGAAAATGCGCCTCGTAGAACGGCCGCACATCAGGCAGTTGCGGCTCCACGGCGCCATTTGAGCCGAGCATCAGAAAGTCCGCGCCGATGCCAATGTCCGTGCCAAACACGATGCGGTCCTGCCACTTGGTGAAGAACGCCCGCAGCTTGGCGGCCGGATGGCGGCCAAACTCGCCGATACGGGCCGCGAGATCGATGTACACGTTGTCGTTGCGGGCCAGCAGCCCGTCCACGTAGTCGAGATCCTCAGCGGCGTTGCCAAAATGCACGGCGATGAACGTCGTGCGCGGGTTGGCGCGGTACATCCGCTCCGCGGCCTGCAGCAATTCGGCCCACGACGGCGGCTTGGGGCGTGGCGGCACTTCCGCGGCCAGCTCGGGCGGAATCGGCCCATAGGCCCAACCCGGGTGCACTTTCAGCTCGTCCCACCGCTCATTTTGCGGGTTGAGCGGCCACCAGAACGCCCGCGGATCCGCGACGTGGATCGTCACCGGGATGCCCAACTCGGCACATTTTTGCCACAGCGGGTCGATGCGCGGATCGTCGACCGCGACCAACTTGCCCGTTCGCTCGTCGATGGCGCCGAGGCCGAGAATCTTGGCGATCTTCAGGCCGCGGAATTCGTAGCGCGTGACCGCTTCATCCAGTCGGCCCGCCTCGCGCTTGGCCCAGTCCGGATCGCCAAAGCCCGACCAGTCCGGGTTCATGAAATTCAGCACGCGCCCGCCGAGCGTGTCTGCGAGGATCTTGGCCTCCAGCCATTGCGACGGACCCCTGCGATAGGACCCGCCGGAGAGGTTGATCATCAGCTCGATGCCGTTCTCCCGCATGATGCGTTGGATGCGCTCCTGGCCGTCGAGGCTCAGGTGCGTGTGGAAGTCGATGAGGAGCGGACGTTGGTAGCCCGGTCGCTCGGAAACCGGCGGCGCGAGCTCCAGGATGCTGACCGTCGGGGCGCTGGGCGGCGCGACGGCGGCGGAGACGGGGGCGGCGGCCGGGTGAACCGCGGGCGCAACCGCAACCGGCGGGGCCACCGGCGCATGCGGCCGACAACCGCCCAGCAGCGCGGCGGCGACGAGCAGGGGCGTCAGGTGCCTCATGTTGGGCGCTTGCGCGTGGTGCGCTGTTCAATGGGCTTGCGCCAGTCGTGGCCCTGAAAAATCCGCTGCACGTAGATGCCCGGCGTGTGCACGTGGTCCGGATCAATCTCGCCCGGCTCGACGAGATGCTCGACCTCCGCGATCGTGATCTTGCCCGCGGTCGCGATCATCGGCCCGAACGCCTGCGCAGTCTTGCGATACACGAGGTTGCCGTGGCGATCGCCTTTCCAAGCTTTGACGAACGCGAAGTCGCCCTTCAGCGCGGTCTCCAGCACGCACAGCTTGTCGCCGAACATCCGCTGCTCTTTGCCTTCGGCCACCTGCGTGCCCGCGCCCGTGGGCGTGAAGAAGGCCGGAATGCCGGCGCCGCCCGCGCGAATCCGCTCCGCCAGCGTGCCCTGCGGATTGAGCTCCACTTCCAGCTCGCCGGCCAGGAACTGCCGCTCAAACTCCTTGTTCTCGCCCACGTAGCTGGAGACCATCTTGCGGACTTGCCGCGCCTGCAACAGCACGCCCAGACCGTCGTTGGTCGTGCCGCAATTGTTGGAGATGAGGGTCAAGTCGCGCGTGCCGCGGTCATGCACCGCGCGGATCAGGTGCTCCGGGTTGCCGGAGAGGCCAAAACCGGCGACCAGCACGGTGGCCCCGTCGGTCAGGTCGTGTATCGCGTCGGTGGCGCTGGCAAATACCTTGTTCATGCAGACCTCGCGTCGTGACCGGATGCACGTCGCCGCTGGCCCTGCCGATAGCATGACGGCCCAAGTCGGTCAACGCTCGCCGCGGCCTTTTGTCCCCATGCGCGCTTCCGCCGCAACCTGCGCTTCATCCAGATGCGCCTGGACCGGCACCAGAAGTTCGTCCGTCGTCGCGCGCAGCTCGGAGGCTTCCTCGGGCGTCAGCGGCGCCTTGACCGTCGCTGCGATCGCCGCCATCAGCCGCGCCCGCTTGGCCATCAACTCGCTCAAGCCGCCGCGATTGACCGCGAGGCTGATGTCCGCGGCGAGCCCGTCCAGCTCCTGGATCTGCTTGTGGACAAGCTGCATTTGCGCGGTGAAATCCGGGCAGGGCGGCAGCACCGCCGTCCGCAGCAGCCAATCCGCCCGCCGCACCTGGCTCTCCAGCCGCTCCGTGATTTCGCGCGTCAACGCCTCAGCGTTCTTGCGCCCGGGGACTTTGGCGGAATCGTGGTACAGCGAGTGCGTCGACGCCTCCAGCCGCGCCAGCCGCTGCAGCAGGTCGGCGCGCCGGGCCGAGTCCGCACCCGCGCTGCGCGTCTGGGCGATAATCGCATCGGTCTCGGCCAGCAGATCGTCGATCTGGTTGTGCAGCTGCTTGACCTGGCTCGCCACTTCAGCGGCGACTGCCGTCTCCACTTTGGCGAGGATCTGCGCCCACTTGTGTTCCAGCGGCGCAACTTTGCTCTTGCGGTAGGCGTCCAGCTGCTTGCGCTCGGACTTGGTCAGCGCGCTCTCGCGGTCCGCCGTCTCGTCTTGCATCGCGCTGTTGAGCGTCTGGAAGTTCTCGGCGATCTCCTTGATCTTGCGCGAGTCATCGCCCGCCGCCTGCACGTCGAGGATCAGCTGTTCGAGCATTTCACCCGCGCGGTTGGCCTGCGCCATGGCGTCAAAAAGGGACGCGCCGTCGTGCGCGCTGCCATGCTTGGCGCCCTTGGCGTGCTTGTCCGCGTGCAGCTTGGGCGCCTTGGGCTTGCGTTTGCCGGCCTCGGCGGGCAGCGCCGTCAGGGCGAGGGGCAATACCATCAGGAGCGAAACAAGCGTGCGATTCCACATGACAACCTCAGCCAAAGCACCGGGACCATAGCCGACACGCGTACGGCGTGCCTCACTCTTTCACATCCGCGCGCGGTTGCGCGGGCGGGCGGCGTGCGCCAAAAAGCACACGAGGCGGCCGGTTTGACCCGACCGCCTCGCGGAAAAACGCAGTAAGCGAGCTTACTTCGCGGCGGGAGCCGCCGGAGCAGCAGCCGGAGCCGCCGGAGCCGTCGGGGCCGGAGCCGCGCCAGCCGGAGCCGCCGTCGGGGTGACGCCGCCGGGGGCCTGCGCCGCCTGGGCCTTCATCATCGCCGCCATGAGCTTGCCCATCAGCGGACCAATCTTCTCACGGCCGTAACCCTCAAGGGCCTTCTTCTCGTCGTCGGTGAGCACTTTCTGCAGCGCTTCGCCTTCGGTCTTCATCGCTTCGCCGTTCTTCTTGAAGTTCTCGCCGATCTCTTTGATCTTCGCGGTGTCGTTGCCGGCCGCTTCCACGTCCGCAACCATCTTGTTCAGCGCGTCGGCCATCTTGTCGACCATGGCCTTCGCCTTGGTCAGGTTCTCAGAACCGCCAGCCGGGGCCGGAGCCGCAGCAGCGTCAGCGCCAGCAGCCGGGGCCGCAGCGGCAGCCGCGCCGTCGGCGGGCTTGGCTTCTTCTTTCTTGCAGCCGGTCAGCGAAATCGCGGCGGCCATCGTCAGGGCCATCAGGCCGCGAAGATTCAGGTTCAACATGTGCTCACTCCTTGAAAAATTTCGCACCAGCGGTGCGCTCGATTGTCTGGGCTCGTCGAAGAGTTGTTCTCGCGATCCCGTGAAAGACTCTTGCCTTCTGAAAGACTGCAGCCTTTCACAAAAACGCCGACGGGGAGGATCTCACGACCCTCCCCGCCGGTGTTACCGTTCAGCGACCTTCTGTTCTTGCGAACGTCTGGTTCCGCTGGGTCTTACTTGGCAGCCGGAGCGGCCGGGGCGGCCGGAGCCGGGGCAGCCGGAGCGGCGGCCGGAGCGGCTTCCGCCGGCTTGGCGGCTTCAGCAGCCGGGGCAGCCGGAGCGGCCGGGGCAGCAGCGGCAGCCGGAGCGGCCGGGGCAGCAGGAGCCGGGGCAGCAGCCGGAGCGGCTTCAGCCGGCTTGGCCTCTTCCTTCTTCTCTTCGGCCTTGGGCTCTTCAGCCTTCTTCTCGCCTTCCGGCGCGGCGGCAGCAGCGCCTTCGCCCTCGGGCTTGGTCTCAGCTTTCTTCTCGCAGCCGGAAACGGCGATCGACAGACCCAGACCAACGACAACAAACATCTTGCGGTTCAACATTGTGCTCCATCTCCTAAATAAGGGGTTGCTCAACCTGTTTCGCTACTGACTGTTCCACTTGCTCGCAGCCTTGCAGCCACGCTTTCGCTTCCCAAATCAACCGCGTCTCCTGTTGAAGCGGAGACGGTGAGGCACCCGAAAGGCAGTCTTCGTTGCGCGGCAGCACCGATGCCCCGCTTGGCGACGACCTCCAAACCGACAACATCCTAGACGAATGATGCAGCGTGTCAAGAAGTTCTCGTGACAATCGCCAGACTTCCCCTTCCTTTTGCGTTTGAGTCGACCTACCTTGGTCGGATGCGCGTCGTGCGCAGAGGTGATCCATGGCGCTTTTTGAACTTGAATCGGCCTACGAACCCGCAGGCGACCAGCCGCAAGCCATTGATGCTTTGGTGGCTGGCATTGAGCGCGGCGACACTGCGCAAGTGCTGCTGGGCGTGACCGGATCGGGCAAGACTTTCACGATGGCGCAGACGATTGCGCGGCTTGGTCGGCCGGCGCTCATCATGGCCCCGAACAAGATCCTGGCGGCCCAGTTGCACCGCGAGTTCAAGTCGCTGTTTCCCAAGAATGCAGTTGAATTCTTCGTCAGTTACTACGACTACTACCAGCCCGAAGCGTACGTCCCGTCGACCGACACGTACATCGAGAAGGACTCCCAGATCAACGACGAGATCGACCGGATGCGCCACGCAGCGACCTACGCGTTGTTGGAGCGAAAGGACGTGATTATCGTCAGTTCCGTGTCGTGCATCTATGGCATCGGCGCCGCGGAGTCCTACCTCGGCATGCGCGTGCCGCTCGCAGTCGGCGATCGTATTCGCCGCGATGATCTGCTCCGCAAGCTGGTCGACATCCAATATGAGCGCAATGACATGGACTTGCACCGCGGCGCCTTCCGCGTGCGCGGCGATGTGATCGAACTGCAGCCGGCGTATCACGACGACCGCGCGGTGCGCATCAGCCTGTGGGGCGACGAAATCGAGTCGCTGGAATGGGTTGACCCGCTGCGCGGCGTTGTGCTGGACCGTACGGACAAGCTCTCCGTGTACCCGAATTCGCACTACGCGACCCCGACGGAGCAGATCAGCCTGGCGATGGAGTCGATTCGCGTTGAGCTGCAACTGCGGCTCCAGGACCTGAACGCGCAGGGCAAGTTGTTGGAGGCGCAGCGCCTGGAGCAGCGGACGATGTTTGATCTGGAGGCGCTGCAGACGCGCGGCTTCTGCAGCGGCATTGAGAACTACGCGCGGCACCTGACGGGCCGGCCGCCGGGTTCGCCGCCACCGACGCTTGTCGATTATTTCCCAAAGGATTTCGTGACTTTCCTCGACGAGTCGCACGTCATGGTCGGGCAGATCGGCGGCATGTTTCGCGGCGATCGCGCGCGCAAGGAGGTCCTTGTCGATCACGGTTTCCGGATGCCGTCGGCGATGGACAACCGGCCGTTGCGCTTTGAGGAATTTCAGGAGCGGGTGCCGCAGACGGTCTATGTTTCGGCGACGCCGGGCGATTGGGAGCTGCAGCAGACCCAGGGCGTGATCGTCGAGCAGATCGTGCGGCCGACGGGGCTCGTCGATCCGCAGGTGGAAGTTCGGCCGGTGGGCAGCCAAGTGGATGATCTGCTGGGTGAAATCAAGAAGACCGTGGCGACGGGCGACCGGGTGCTGGTCACGACGCTGACCAAGCGGATGGCCGAACATCTGACCGAGTACTATGACGAGCTTGGCGTGCGCGTCCGCTATCTGCACTCGGACGTTGAGACGCTGGAGCGCATCGAGCTGATCCGCGCGCTGCGCAACGGCGAGTATGACGTGCTGGTGGGCATCAATCTGCTGCGGGAAGGTCTTGATTTGCCAGAAGTATCGCTGGTGGCGATCCTGGATGCCGACAAAGAAGGCTTTCTGCGATCGCACCGCTCGCTGATCCAGACGATCGGCCGCGCGGCGCGCAACGTCAACGGCCGCGTGATCCTGTACGGGGACGTGATGACGGGCTCGATGCGCACGGCGATCGAGGCGACGGAGACGCGGCGCAACAAGCAGATCGCCCACAATCTGGCCCACGGGATCACGCCGCAGTCGATCCGCAAGGCGACCCAGGAAGCGAAGGCGGTGCAGATCACGCCGATGCTGCAGCACTTGACCGATGCCAAGAAGGATCGGACTGCGCTGGAGAAACAGGTCGCGGATCTGCGCAAGCAGATGAAGAAGGCGGCGCAGGACCTGCAATTTGAGGAAGCGGCGCGGCTGCGCGATGAGGCGCGGCAGATTGAGCAGTATCTGGTCGCCGTGCTCTGATTAGTGCGCTTCCGCCCAGTTCGCCGCCGACCGCACGTCGACCTGGAGCGGCACAGCCAGCTCGCCCGCGGCCATCATCGCCTTGCGCAGGAGCTTGGTGACCTGCTCGACCTCGCCCTCGGGCGCCTCCAGCACCAGTTCATCGTGCACCTGCAACAGCATTTTCGCGTGCAAATGCGCGGCCGTGAGCTCGGATGCCACGGTCAGCATCGCGCGCTTGATCAAATCCGCCGCCGTGCCTTGGACCGGCGTGTTGACCGCGATCCGCTCCGCCGCCGCCTTGTCCCCGTGATTCTGGCTGCCCAGGTTGGCGACCTGCCGCCGGCGGCCAAACAGCGTCCGGACTTCCCCGGTGCGCCGCGCGTCGTCCAGCGTGCGTTCCATGAAGCCGTGCACGCCGGGAAACTGCTGGAAATACAGCTCGATAAACGCCTTCGCGTCCTTTTGCGTCACGTTGATCTCGCGGCTCAGCCGCTGCGGACCCATGCCGTAGAGCACGCCAAAGTTGATCGTCTTCGCGGCGCTGCGCTGTTCGTTTGTCACCATCTCCGGAAAGACGTTGAACATGCGCGCCGCGGTCTCGCGGTGGATGTCGCGGCCTTGCTGGAACGCGGACAGCAGCCCCGGATCGTGGGCGAGGTGCGCCATCACCCGCAGCTCGATCTGGCTGTAGTCGGCTGAAATGAGCACGCTGCCCGGCGGCGCGACGAACGCCTGGCGAATCCGCCGCCCTTCGGTCGACCGCACCGGGATGTTCTGGAGGTTGGGCTCGATGGACGACAGGCGCCCCGTCGCCGCCACCGCTTGCTGGAAACACGTGTGCACGCGGTGCGTTTCCGGCTGGATTTGCGCCGGCAGCGCGTCGGTGTACGTGCCCTTCAACTTGGTCAGTTGCCGCCACCGCAGCACGTGCGCCGGCAGCGGATGCGCGTCCACAAGCCCTTCCAGCACGCTCTGGTCCGTCGAATAGCCGCTCTGCGTCCGCTTCTTGGCCGGCAGTTTGAGCTTCTGGAACAGCACGTCGGCCAGCTGCGTCGGCGACCCGACGTTGAACGGCGCGCCCGCCATCTCGTGGATCTGCGCTTCCTCGCCCGCGATCTCGGTGGCCAGCCACTCGCTCTGGCGATTCAGCTCGTCCACGTCCACGCGGATGCCGGTGAACTCCATGTCGGCGAGCACGTCCGAGAGCGGAATCTCCAGCTCCGTGTACAGCGGCAGCAAGCCGTTTTCCGCCAACAGCGGCCGCAGTTCCAGCTCCGCCAGCCGCGTCAGGTGCGCCCGCATGCCCACGTGCTCGGCCGCCTTGTCGATCGGCACCGCGTCCCAGCCGGTCTGCGCCTTGCCTTTGCCCAGCAGGTCGCCATCGTCGGCAAGCTGCTGGTTGAGGTAGGACGAGGCGATGTTGCGCAGCGTGTGGCTGTGGCGCTCCGGCTCGTGCAGGTAGCTCGCCAGCATCGCGTCACCGGTCCACCCGCGCACTTGCGCGCCCGCGCGGCGCAGCGCGATCGCGTCGTACTTCGCGTGGTGGCCAATCTTGGCAATGTCCGGGTTTTCCAGCACGGGCGCCAGCACCCGCAGCACGTCCGCCACCCGCAGTTGCGCGCCCAGCGTGCGGTGGCGCATCGGCACGTAGGCCACATGCAGCGGCGACCAACACAGTCCCAGGCCGACGAGTTCGCCCCACATCGGCATCAGCCGCTCGGGATCGGCGTGGCTTTGCACGGCGCAGATCGCCACGTGGCGGGTGGAGCGAATCTGCTCCACAACGCCGGCGAGGTCGCGCAGGTCCGTGATCGTCTCGATCGCGACGCGCGGCGCCGCCGTCTCTGTCACCGGCTCGGCGTATTCCGCGGTCAGCCGCTTGAAGCCCAGGTCGGTGAACGTGCGCGCGAGCGCCGCCCGCTGCTCCGCTTTTGGCTTCAGGTCCGCCAGCGCAAACGGCAGCTTGGCGTCGCATTTCAGCGCCACCAGCTTCTGTGCCAGCCGCGCGGCGTCGTGGGAAGCCCGCAGCAGGTCCTGCGCCCGCGGCGGCGTCACCTTGTCGAGGTTCGCGTAGATGGCGTCCAGCGAGCCCCAATCCGTCAGCAGCTTGACCGCGCCTTTCTCGCCAATGCCGCGGACGCCGGGAATGTTGTCCGCGGTGTCGCCCATGATCGCCAGCAGGTCGCCGACCTGATCGCGCCGCACGCCCCATTTGGCCAGGACCGCCTTCTCGTCGTAGAGGATGCCTTTGCCGTCGTCGAGCTGCGTGATCCCGGGCTTGCCGTCCTTGGGATCGATGACGAGCTGCATCAGGTCTTTGTCGCCGGACACGATGATGACGTCATGGCCCGCGGCTTGGCCTTCCACCGCAAGCGTCGCGATCAGATCGTCCGCCTCCAGCCCCGGAATCCCAATCACCGGCAGGCCGAATTCCTCGGCCACGCGCGACGCAATCGGCCACTGCTGAGCCAGATCCTCGGGCATGTCCGGGCGATTCGCCTTGTAGTTCGGATCCATGTCGTGGCGAAACGTCGGCCCGGACACGTCAAAACAGACCGCGATCTTGTCGGGTTTCTTCTCGCGCAGCAGCTTCTGCAGCATCGAGACGAAGCCAAAGACCGCGCCAGTCGGCTGTCCCGTCGGCGAGGCCAAGTGGCGCACGGCGAAATAGGCGCGGAACAGCGCGTGGGAGCCGTCAATCAGCAGCAGGGTCGGGCGACGCTCAGCCATGTCACCCTCGCTCTGGTTTACGGGCAGAAGGCGGCGATGTCGCTGCAGCAGTCGCCGGACGACGCGCAGTACGTATCGCACCAGCAGTACGTGCCGTCGGATTCCTTGCTGGACTTGCCGCACTTGCCCTGGCAGCCCGTCCCGCAGTCGGTCGCGCACGTGGCCTTGTCTTCGCCGGGGTCGCAGTTGCCGTCGCCGCAGTACGCCGGGCACTCGCCGCAGTCCGTCGAGCAGGACTTGCAGGTTTCGCCCGAGCACACGCCGTCGCCGCAGTTGGAGATGGGGCAGCTGCCGCCGCCGGCCGTGGCGATGCACGTGTTGCAGGCGTCCTGGCAGTAGTAGCCAAAGCTTTCTGTGCAGCAGGTTGAATCGGCCAGGCACGCGCAACTGTAGTCACCGCAGACGCCGCAGTCCGCGGTGCAGGTGGTGCAGTTCTCGTCGCCGCTGCAGGTGCCGTCGCCGCAGCCGACGCTGGCGAGGCCCGCCATCATGCAGTAGCCGCAGTCCTGGGAGCAGCCCTTGCAATCTTCCTTCTCCGAGGCCGAGCAGATGCCGTCGCCGCAGTACAGGTAGCTGCCGCCGCAGTCGTTGGGGCAGGAGGTGCTGTCTTCGTTGCTGCCGCAGATCGCGTCGCCGCAGACGTCGTTGAACGTTCCGCACGCCGTGGCACTGCACGCCTTGCATTCCTTCACGCACGTGCTGTCCCACGAGTTCTTGCAGCAGTAGGGATCGCCGTTGTTCGGGTCGTTGCACACGCACGCTTCGCACGCGCAGCCGCCGCAGCCCGGCGAACCGCTCTTCAGGCAGCCGGGAACGCACGCGCCGCAGTCGGCCACGCAGGTGATGCAGTTCTCGTTGGCGTCGCACTTGCCGTCGCCGCAGCCCGTCGTGCTGCAACCGCCGCAGTCCTTGGCGCAGGTGCTGCAGCTCTCGCTGGCGTCGCAGGTGCCGTCGCCGCAGATCGTCGTGACGGTGCAGTCGAGCGTCAGCGTGACGGTGCCGGTGTCGGGCGCGGAAGTGTCGAGGATCACGATGCGCGGCACGCCGGCGGGCAGGCCGATCGTCAGCGCGTAGTAGGAGGAATCGTCGCACGCCGCCGTGTCGCATTTGCCGTCCAAGGTCGGCGCGATGTCGAACATTTGCGCGTCGGCAGTGACGCCGGTGCTGTCGAGGCTGAGCGAAGCAGTCATCGTCACGTCGCTCGTCAGGAGGATCGCGAGCTCCGGGCCGGCCCACTTGCTGCTCGAGCAGTTGCCGTAGCCGCCAAAGCTGGACGCGCCGAGCGTGCCGAGGTCGATGACGATCTTGCTGCCGCACGCCAATTCCTGCGGCGAACAGACGTCAGGCTTGCAGGTCGTCGGGGCATCGCAGCCGCCTTTCTTGCAGGTGCCGGGGCCGCCGCAGGAGCCGCCGACGCTGCACGCGCCGCCATCGGCCGCGGCTTTGACTTTGCACATCTTGGCGGTGGCGTCGCAGTAGCCAATCTGGCACGGCGCAAAGTTGAGGCCGAGGCAATCTGCGTCCTTGGTGCACGAACCGGGCGGAACGTCGGGAACGTAGATGTCCGTCGCGGTCGTGTCGCCGGGGATCTGCGCGTCGCTCACGTCGGGTGAATCGCTGTCGGTGAGAATGACTGCGTCCGTGTCCGCGCTCTTCTCATCGACGATGTCCGTCCCCGGCGTCGCGTCGGTGCCGGTCGTGTCCTGGACGTCCTTGCTGCCGGTGTCGTTCACGGCGCCGTCGGTGCCGCCCGTCGTGTCATTTTGCGCCGTGTCGCCGATCGTCTGCGTGTCGCCGCCGCCGGTGTCCGTGCTGCCCGTGCTGGTGTTGCCTGTGGTGTTGCTGCAGGCTGCGGCGACCAGAAAAAGCCCACAAGCGAGCATGGAAAGGGACGAAAGACGCATAGGAAACCTCCAGCGAGCAGGCGCTCATGGTGTCACTTTCCGGTCGCGATCGTCAACGATTGTGTCCGTCCTACGGCGCGTCGAGCACAACAATCGCCGCCGGCACGGGCGCGCCCGCGGTCCACTCCAGCATTGCGCCGCGCCAGATGGGCTGGGCAAAGTGCCCCAGAAAAGCGCTGATGGGCGCGAGCGGCAGATCGATTCGCGGGTCAGCGGCATGCATCGGCATCGCCATCTTTGGCTGGACCGCGCGCACCAGTTCCGCCGCGCCGGCGCCGTCCAGCGTGTACGTGCCGCCCGCTGGCACCAGGAGCACATCCGTGCCGCGCAGCCATTCCACGTCAGAAGCGTCGTAGCTGCCCACGTCGCCGCAATGCACGACGCGCACGCCGTCGGCCTCAAAAGACAGCATCGTGGACAGGCCCATGCGCAGCCCGCGATCCGCGTCGTGGAAGACCGAGCGGCCGCGCACGGTCAGCGCGCCCAGCACGGTGTCGCCCTCGATGCGGGTCGTGGTGCCAAGCGCCGGCGTCCACGCGTTGTGGTCCTCGTGCGGGTGCGTGCTCGCCAACGCGTCAAAAGGCCCCACGATAGCCGGCAACTGAAAGCGCCCGCCGACGACGCCGGGCTTGTGCGGATCGAGGCACAGGCGCACGCCGCCAAGTTCAAGCGCGAACGCGGCGTGGCCCAGAAAGCGCAGTTTCATGCGATCACGCTGGACATCCCTGCATGGGCTCGGAGCCAAAGTTCTTGCGTCGCCGCGGGTCGGCCCTCAGGGACGCGAGCTTGGCGGCCCAGCCAGCAGCTTGAACAGGCCCACCACCGAACAGCCATTGATCTCCGGTCTTGGCAGGCATGTCTAGTCAAAGTGCATGACCCCGATGTACGGCAGGTTGCGGTACCGCTCCTCATAGTCCAGACCGTAGCCGACAACGAAGACGTCCTCAATCGTGAACCCCACCCACGTCAGCGGCACGGCGATCTTCTGCCGCGCGGGCTTGTGCAGCAGCGTGCAAACGGCGACGGTCTTGGGGCCGCGCGATTCCAGGTTGTGCAGCAGGTAGCTCATGGTCAGCCCGGTATCGACGATGTCCTCGACGATCACGACGTCCCGGCCTGCGATGTCCAGCGTCAGGTCGTGCGTCAACCGCACCGCGCCGGAAGTCTCCGTGCCACCTGAATAGCTCGACACACCGAGGAACACGAGGTGCACCGGCCGCTGCAGGTTGCGCACGAGGTCGGCAAAAAACAGGATCGAGCCCTTGAGCACGCAGATCAGCACCAGCGGCTGCTCCGTCGCCGGCAACGCTTCGATTTCGCGGCCCATCTCGGCCACGCGCGCATTCAGCTTGTCTGCGGACAGGAACACTTCCACGCGTTCAGTCTTGGCCATGGTCAGCTCCTAGGTCAGCGCGTTGTTCATGATCTCACCCATGCCGCCCGCGCCCGGAACGATGTAGTGTTGGTCGTTCAGGCCACGTTCGCGATCCCACTGCGCGCCCGGCACGTCCGCCAGCACGTCAGCAGGCGACAGCCCGCGGTCCAGACGATACGCGTAAATGTGCACAAGTCCCGGGAACTGCGTCGTCAGGCGCTTGATGAACTCAGGCGTCACGATGAGGTTCAGGCAGAAAACCTGCTTGGGCGAGCCGTCCAACTCCGTCTGGTAGAAGGAGATCGCCTCCGCCAACGACGATCCGGTCGCGCCCATCGGATCGGGCACCAGCAGCACGCGATCCTTGACCGGACCCGCGATCTTGCGGCCGAACATGCCCGCCCCCGTCACCTGCGCGCGATCGTCCACCAGCCGGTTCATCAGGATGTGGTCCTGGCGCACCCGCGTCGGGTCGATGACCTCACACAGCGCGTCAAAGCACACCATCGACGGCAGGATGCCGGCGCGCGCGATGTCCACCGTCGTCACTTCCGTCGTCGGGTCGATGATCTGGCCTTCATACACGCCAAAAGGCGTCAATTCGCGCATCCGCGTCTCGGACCGGACAGCGCGGCGCGGAAACTCGCGGTTGATGACCTCCCGCGCCAGACCGCGGTACAGCAGCGTTATCAGCCGGTTCACCTCCGGTTGCACGCAGTTTGGGTGGCACAGCCGCGCCAGCCAGGTCAGCGCCAGCGGGTCATGGATGAGATGCACCTGCGGACCGTAGCGGTGCTCCAGCTCGGTTTCGTGGTTGTGCAGGTTCAGATACGCGGTCTCGCCCATGACGACTCCCCAAGAGAGCATGGACGCTAGGCTGCTGGCCAACATAGCGTCAAGGCGAAACGCGAAACGGACGTGCAACTTCTGCGTGCCAATTGGCTTTGCCGGCCGTTTCAGCGAATTTTCGGCATCCGTGCGCCAAAAATCGCGGTGCCAACCCGCACGTGCGTCGCGCCTTCGGCGATTGCCACCGGGTAGTCGCCGCTCATGCCCATGGACAACCACAGGTGCGCGGGTGCGCCCGGACGGCCGCGCAACTGCTGCTGCAGGCGATCGCGCAGCGCCCGCAGCCGCTGGAACCACGCGCGCGTCAGCTCCGGGTCTTCATCGGCCGGCGGCAACGTCATCAGACCGCACAGCCGCAGATTCGGCGAGCGCGAAAGCACGTCGATGAACAGCTCGGCATCGTCCTCACCGCAGCCGCGCTTCTGCGCTTCGTCCGCGAGGTTGATCTGCAACAGCACGTCCTGCTTGACGTTTTGGCTCCACGCGGCGCGCTGCATCTCGTCGATGCCCGCCATGTCGTCGGCGGAATGCAGCAGCGCGACCTTGCCAATCACCTGGCGAATCTTGTTGCGCTGCAGGTGGCCGAGGAAATGCCAGCGGATGTCCGCCAAATCCGCCAGTGCCGCGGCTTTCTCCTGCCATTCCTGCACGTAGTTCTCGCCAAAGTCGCGCTGGCCAACGGCGTACGCGGCCCGCACGTCGTCGGCGCCATGGCCTTTGGATACCGCGATCAGCGTCACATCGTCCGCGCGCCGTCCCGCCGCTTCGGCCGCCGTCGCGATCGCCGAACGCACACGCGCCAGATTGTCGGCAATGTCGCTCATAGCGTTTCCCGCGCGCCCCAGGGAAGCACGTCGCGCGCGCCCATTTCTTCCATCATCTCAATGACCTGACAAAGTGGTAGGCCGACGACATTGGTGTACGAGCCGCGCAAGTATTCCACGAGGTAGCTGCCAACGCCCTGGACGGCGTAGCTACCTGCCTTGTCCATCGACTCGCCGACCGACACGTACGCGTCGATCTCGGTCCGCGTCAGTTCCTTGAATTTCACCACGGTCGTCACGGCCTGCAGGCCTTCCCGCGCGCGTTTGAGGTCAAACAGGCAGAAACCGGTGATGACGAGGTGCTCGCGCCCCGACAGCCGCTGCAGCATCTCGCGCGCTTCCTGGACGTCCGTCGGTTTGCCGTAGATGACGTCATCGACAACGACAACCGTGTCCGCGCCAATCACCCACCGCACCGTCTCGTCCACGCGCGGCATGCCCGCGGCAAGCGATCGCCGCGCCTCGACGTCGGACGTGTACAGCGTCGCCTGCAGCCGCTTCACCGCCGCCAGCACTTTGGCGCGCGCGACGCGCTTGGCGTAGTCCTCCGGCAGCTCGCCGGGCAGCTGCGTCTCGTCGATGCCGGAGAGCACAACGCGGACCTGAAAGCCGAGTTTTTCAAGCAGTTCCTTGCGTCGCGGTGAGGCGGAGGCAAGCGTCAACGGTGCGGCCATACGGTCGATCTCCCTGGGGTGCGGCTGCTGCTAGTGCGGCGCGGTCTTGGATGGCCCTGCGAGCCGCTCCGTCTTGGCGGCCTTCTGGGCCTTCTTGGCCTCGCGCTTGGTCTGGCGCGCGGCAATCGTCGCCTCGCGTCGCGTCTGGCGCGCCTGTTTCCAACGCGCCAGAAGCGGATCTTCGCCGAGGAACAACCGCCCGAGCAGATTGCCCAGCATCGGCAGCACCGCGCCCAACAGGCACACGGCCGTCGCCAAGAAGACGACTGCCCATTCAATTCCGGTCATGTGGCTGAAAATCGCTTGCATATCTCAGAGCTTGTTGATCTTGTCGGTCAGGCCCTTGACCTTCTCAGCAGCGCCTTTGGCCTTGTCCACTGTGCTCGTCGCGCGCTTGCCCATGTTCTCCGCTTCCGTATACGTCCGACCGGGCGTATCGACCACTTTGTTGACCTTGTTGATCGCCTGCTCGGGTTGCGCCAGCACTTTGTTTTGCTTGCGCCGCGCCGCCGCGACCTGATCATCGACGACTTCCGGTCCGATGCTGTCGGCCTTTTTCTTGCCGTCCGGATCGACCGTCACCTTCGCGCCCCAGCGCACCACGATGTCGTACTTGCTGGGATTGTCCGCCGCCATCGGCTGCAACTCGACCTTGGGATGGTTCAGCAACTCAGCCAGCAGCCCCGTCTGCGCCTTGGCGTGCGGCTTGAACAGGATCTGCGGGTGATCGAGCGGCGCGCTGTCGTCATCCTTGGCGTCCGGCTTGCGCTGGTCCAGCTTGATCAGCAGCTTTTCAATGTTCTCCACCGCCGGCTCGCCCGGACCGCCGATCGTGTTGACGACCTGCACACGCACCGCGCCCGTCACGCGCTTGAACTCCGCGTCGTCGCGGATGCCGTCAAAATCCGCGTCAGTCCGCGCCTTGATCAGCCGCGCCGTCGCCGAATCCGTGCCGAGATCCGCCAGGTTGCGCAGGTGCAGGGACGCGTCCGCGTGCTTGTCGTTCAGGTTGGCTTCACTGCACGCCAGGTTGTACAGCGCCGTCTCAGAGCGCGGATCCTTGTCCAGCGCCTTTTCCATCGCGGCCGCGCCGTCCTTCCATTTCTTCTTCTTGTTCAGGGCAATGCCGTCTTTGGCCAGCTTCTCGGCAGCCTCGCGATCGGCCGTGCGCGCTTCGGGCGGATCGTAGCGCTTGCGCTCGTCGCTCGTCCGCGCGGTGGCGGTCTCCTGCGGCTTGGGCGCGTGCGGCGGCAACTTCACGTCCAGCCGCAGCAGGCTCTCGCGCGCAATCGCGGAATTCGCGTCGCTGCCGTTCTCGTACAGCCAGCGCAGGCCCTGTTCGATCGACTTGCGATCATGGGCCGACACCCGTTCCAGCCGCGCGCTTGAGCCAAACGCGTCCGCGCAACCGACCAGGGATTTTTCATTGGCGTCAGCGGGTTTGTTGAACGCGACAAGGCAAGTCATCGCCTGCTCGTCCCAAGCCGCGGCGTGCGCCGGCGCGGGCGCGAGGAGGGCCAGCGGCAGGATGGCAGTCGCGATGTGGATGGGGCGTATCATGCGTCTCCCGCGTCGGTTGGCGTCGCCTGCGTCAGTCGGCGCCGGGGCGGTCAGGCCCGGGATTTGCCCGGACTTCGTCGGCGTGGCCATCGCTGGTTGCGCTTGGCCCCGCTTGGTTTCCATACTACCTGCGGCCCTGCGTCAGGGTCAACGGACTTGCCGCGCCCTGGCAGGTCATTGGACGAACCCGCGTGACCGATTCAACTCCGCACAATCGCGCAACATTCCTGGCAGCGCTGCTGGCGGCCGCGGTCGTGGGTGGCGGGATCGCGGCGGGCGTTGCGCTGTGGCGCGGTCGCGATGCGGCGCCAGCGGTGGCGGCTGCGCCGAGCCCAGCCGTTGCCGACGTTGCGGCCGCCGATGCCGGTGCAGCGGACGGAGTGGCGTTGCCGGTCGCGGCGTCGCCAGCGGTCGATCCACCCGCGCCACTGACCGCCGCGGATGCGGCCCTGCACGTGATCGCCGACCCGGCTGAACTCCGCGTTTGGGCCAACACCCGCGTGCGCCTGAGCGTGCAGACGGATCTGCCGTTTGAGCGCTTTGTCTGGCATTTTGAAGATGGCAGTGAACCGGTCGCGGGCGCGGTCGTGGAGCACGTGTTCGCGGAGAGTGTGCGCGATCGCCACGTGACGGTTGAAGCGATGCGCCGGGGCCAGCCGACGGAAGTGGCGACGCTGCGTCTTCCGGTTGAGCGGCTCGCCGTGCTGGCTGCCGATGGCGAAGAACGCGCCGATGCCGAGCGCCTGCCCAAGGCGGACGGGACGCGGCTGCTGTTCGCCGGCGGGCCGATCGACGACGCGATGGCCGCGCGGGTGACGGCGGTCGCGACGGACGTGCAGGCCGAAGTGCTTGTGGCGACAGGCGATGACGCCTCGGCGCAGGCGCTGGCGCAGGCGATCGACAATGGCGCACTGACGGTGGCGCTGCTGTACTGGCCGCGGCAACTGCAGGGCGACGCGCCGCCGCTCGAGGTCCTGCGCAATCCGGGGGACGTGCTGACGCCGATCCGCCGCGGCAACCGCGAATTGGGCGCCTGGTCGATCGGCGACGTGGGCTTGGCGGCAGTCGACACCCGCGGCGAGACGCTGGCGGAAGCTGAATTGAAGCGGCTGCACGACGTGTTGCAGTGGACAAGCGCCTATCGCACAAGCCTGCTGCTCTCCGCGCGGCCGCTGACGTTGACGCGGGATGCCGAGCTGATCGCCGATCGCGCCTATCGGATCTACGAATACGCGCTGCGCCATCAGGTCGCAGCGGTCCTCTCCGCGTCTGGCGTGTTCTACGACGGTCGCTTCGGCGGCGCGCGGGTGATCGGCGTGGGCGAGGCGCAGTCGGCAGGCTGCGTGCGCCCTCTCGGCCAGGATGCGTGCCAGCAGCCGTCGCTCTCCGTGCTGGACGTGCCGGCGCAAGGACCTCCGCGGCTCCACGTGCTGGTCGGCGACGCGTTCCAAACCGCCCTGGCCAAGCACTTGCTGCCGGCGGAAGTAGGCAAGATCCGTCGATGAATCCCGCGATCCGCCACGTCTACATCCATTTTCCGTACTGCCTGCATCGCTGCGGCTACTGCGATTTTGCCACGACGGTCGCACGGGTCATTCCGCGCGAACGCTACCTCCAGCACATCCTGACCGAGCTGGAAATGCGCGCTGCCTCGCAGCAGTTCGCGCCGCTGGAGACGGTGTTCTTTGGCGGCGGGACCCCGTCGCTCTGGGGACCGGCGGCGATCGCGGCCGTGCTCGACTGGCTGAACCGCCGCGCCGGTTTTGCCGAAAACCCAGAGATTACCCTGGAAGCCAATCCCGGCGCGCTGGAGTCCGGCGATCTTGCCGCCTATGCGACGGCCGGAATCACGCGTGTGTCGGTGGGCATCCAGGCGCTGCACGACGCCCGCCTGCGCGCGCTCGACCGCCTGCATGACGCCGCGGCCGCCCGCCAGACGCTCGCGCAACTGGGCGATCTGCTGGCCACGGGCCGGCTGCGTTCCGCCAATGCGGATCTCATCTTTGGCGTGCCGGGCCAGACGCTGCTGGACTTGCGGACGGACGTCGCGGGCATCCTCGACTACGGCCTGAGCCACCTGTCAGCGTACAGCCTGACCGTGGAGTCGGGCACGCCGCTCGCGGCTCAGGTCAAGCGCGGGCTCGTGGCGCGGCCGGACGACGACCTGCAGGCGACGATGCTGGACGCGCTGCCGGGGCTGCTCGCGCCGTATGGCTTGGCGCGGTACGAAGTGTCCAACTACGCGCGGCCGGGACACCCGTCGCGGCACAACCTGGCGTACTGGACGGGGCGGTATTATCTGGCGGTCGGCGTCGGCGCCCACGGTTTCCTGCCGGAGCCCGGCGCGGTGGGGCTGCGCTACGGCAATTCCCGCAAGCACGAGCGCTGGATGGCGGCGCTGGCGGAGCGGCAGCTGTGTGAAGACCTGCGGGAGTCCATTGACGCCGATCAGCACCACGACGAGCGGCTGCTCACCGGACTGCGGCTGGCGGCGGGCCTGGACCTCGCGGCGTTGGCGCGCGACCTTGGCGATGACCGCCGCGCGGCCCTGGAGCTGCGCGCTCGGCCCGGCGTGGAGCGCGGCGATTTGTGGTGCAACGACGGGCATCTGGGCGTCGTGCCGCGCGCGTTGGGGCGGTTGGACAGCCTGATCGCCGAACTCGCGTGAATCTTTGCCGCCGAGCCGCGTTGAAGAGAGCGGTTTGACACGCTCCACAACGCAAACGATGCTGAGGCCATGAAAACAGCGTTTTCCCTTCTGATGGTTGTAGTGCTCACGATGGCGGCCGCGTCGGCTTTCGCGACGACTGCTGACCAGGAAAAGCAGGCGGAAGCGCTCGTGGCTCAGGCCAAGGAGCGCTACCAGGCCGGCGATTTTGAGCACGCCGCGCAGTTGTACATGAAGGCTTACGGTGAGGTGCAACGACCCGCGCCGGTCTTCAACGCCGCGCGTGCGTACGAGCAGGCGGGACTGTGGCAGGAAGCCAAGCCGTTGTTTGAGCTGTACATCCAGATCGATCGCGGCAATGACGCGGACAGCGTTGCCGGACGCGCAGATGCCCAGGCGCACATCGCGGCGCTGAACGCCCGGATCGCCGCGCAGAATACCAAGGTCGCCGCGCCGCCGCCGGTCAAGGTCGCGCCGCCGGAGCCGCAGCCCGTCCCAGTCGCTGTGCCGCCGCTGAAAGTGGCGCCGGTCATCGAGGATCCGCCCATGGTGGAGCCGCCCAAGGACGTGGCCGACCTGAACGTGGCCAAGCCCACCCGTGACGAGTGGTCCGGGATGAAGACGGCGGCCGTCGTGACGATGTCGACCGGCGCGGTGCTCATCCTCGCGTCGATCGCGGTGGGCATTGTCGCGCACAGCGATCTGGCCAACCTGGACGCGCGCCTCGCCGCCGATCAGGTGCCCAACAACCAGAACCTGACGCTGCACGGCACGGTGACGCAGGTGGAGATGGACAGCGGGATTTCGACCTACAACGCCCGGCAAGTCACTGCCGGCGTGCTGGGCGGCATCGGCGCGGCGGCGGTCATCACCGGAGGCATTCTCTGGTGGCAGGACGGCCGTTCGCAGGGGCGCATGGCGCTGACGCCGGGCGTGGTTCCCAATCAGGGCGGCGCCATGTGGACGCTCGCGGGGCACTTTTAGATGAGGGTGGTCAACGTGATCCGGCAAAAATCAGTCCTCCAAGGTTTGGTCGTGCTGTTCGCGCTCGCGCTCAGCGCGTGCACGGACGGCCGCAACGCCACGACGCCCGGCGAACTGTTCCATTGCAGCGCGGACAGCGACTGCCTCTCGGGCTGGAGCTGCGAGTGCGGCTACTGCCAGCAGCCCGGCACGCGACAGTTCGCCTGCAACGTCTCCGCCGACGACGCGACCGGTGACGCGACGGTCAGCAACGACACGACAAGCGACGACGGCCTCGCGGGCGACACCAACGGCACGGATGCGACGACGGGCGACACCGCCGGCACGGATGCGAGCACCACGGACACCGGCACGCCGCCTGTGGGTACGCCGATCGGCGTGTGCAATCAGTCGGTCTCGTCGGACGTGGTCTTTGCCGCGTGCAACCTCGCCACGTGGAGCGGCTGCGCGGCGGACTATGGCTGCTACTACGGCCCGGCCATCAAGCAAACGCTGTGCAAGAAGCACACCGCGCTCGCTGAAAACGCCGTTTGCGACCCGTGCAACCTCACGGAATGCGGTTTGGCGGCGGACGGTCACCCGATGATCTGCGACGCCGTGGACAAGATCTGCCGCCGGACGTGCGACGCGACGGTGCCGGTCAAGGCCGGCCAGTGCCCGAGCTTGCAGCAGTGCTACCAGTTGGTGGACAGCAAGAACGTCCCGTATCCGAGCACGGGCGGCGTCTGCGCGCCGTAGCCGTGCCAGCGTTGCTTGTTCAGGAACGCTGCTCGTTCAGGAACGGCGCGCTACGGCAGCCCGGGAAACTTGACGACGCCGGTGAAGTGCAGCGCCGCGAGAATCGCCAGCAAGAGGACAACCGCGATGGCCGCGATGCGCGGCGGCGTGAAGAGCGCCTTCTGCTCGATGTTCGCGACCGGCATCCGCTTGGACGGCGATGAACTCGGCGACAGCGACGCCTGACTGCGGCTCGTGGTGCCCGCCGCGGCGGGACGAATCGCGCTACCGGAAGGCTGGCTCGCGCCCTGCAGCGATTGGTTGGCCGGATTGGTCGTCGCGCGGCTCACCAGGTTGCCGGTCGTGCTCGGCGTGCGCGACGGACCGAGATCCTTGGGCGCCGATTCAACCGGAGGCCGCAAGCCTTCCAACTCCGGCAGCTCCGGGCGCAGTTGATTGATCGTCCGGGTCACGCGGGGCGTCGTCGGCGGCGGCGGCGCGTTGCTCGGATCTGGCGCGTTTTCAAACGCCTTCTTGACCGAGACGCCATCGCGAATCGACGCGTAGAAGGTGTGGAAATCCTTCCAGGTCTCGCCGTCGTGGGACAGGGACATCGGCTGGCCGCTCTTGTTCGCCGCCCAGCTGAACAGCGGATCGAGGCCGTGGAAGTTGTAGGTGATGCCCATCGCCTTGAGCTTCCAGTCGCGATGCGCGAGGTCCATCTCCGGCAATGGGGCTTCGAGCAAGTCGGCCAGTGCCGCCGCTTCGTCCATGTCGGTCATCGCCGTGATGTCGACCGGCGTCGGCTCGTCCGTGGCGATCGACAGCTCTTCGCCGACGACAAATGCCTTGGGAATCGGGGAGGTCTGGCGCAGGGCTTCCAGAAGCGCGTTGTCGTCGTCCGAACCGCTCAGCGTGCGCTCCGCGACGGAGAAATCGTGATCGGGGTCGCCGACCAGCACGCCGCCATCAAAACCTTCGTCAAAATCGTCGCTGTCCGCCACCGGCCGCGGGGTCTGCTGGGTCGCCTGATTCCGCTGTTCCGGCGGCAGCCATCCGCCGACTGAATCGACCGGACTGGCGACGTCCGGCGTCGGCGCAAAGTCAGAAGTGTCGCGAAAGGAGTGGACCTGAAATTCTGACGAATCGCGATCCGCGACCCGCGGTGCGTTGCGCACGGCGGAGGCCACTTGATCGTCGCCCTCGTCCGTCGGCACGGGCGCGCCGCAGTGCGGGCAAATCAGGCGATCGCCTTGCATCACGCCGGCATCGCTGCGGCTGAAGCCGGTCCAGCATGCACTGCAGACGAAATCGGTGATGTTGGTGATCGGCCGCGCGTCGGACACCCATAGCCTCCCGAGTCCGCGAAAAACGTTGGGGTCGTTGCTCAACCCGTCGCGCTGTCCGCCCCAATCCGTTTGCAGTCCGCATCAGCCAGGGAACCGGCGTCTGCGTCGCGCACAACAACTCCAGAAGGATACACGTCCGCTTGGCAAACGGTCAACGCGCTGGTCGCTGGCCCGGACGGTCCGGCAAAGTGCGCCAAAGCGCGTCGTGCAGGTTGGGGCGGAGCGCGCGGATGCCGTCGACGGCGTCGCGGGTCGGGTGGACGCGGTTGGTCAGGAGGACGGCGCATGCGTCATCGCCGGGGGCGAACCAGACGCTGGTGCCGGTGAAACCGAGGTGGCCGAACGCATCGGCGGGCACGCGTTCGCCCGCGCTGGAGCCGGGACGGGAGGGGGTGTCCCAGCCGTGGCGCCAGGAGGTTCCGACGCATCCCGCCGTCGTCGTCAGCCGCCGACACAGTTCGGTCGGCAAGTGCAGAGGGTTGTCTGTGCCGCGCACGGCCGCCAGCCAACAGTCAGCCCACGTCGCAACGTCGCCCACGGCGCCAAAGAGCCCGGCATGTCCGGCAACGCCATCGAGCGCCGCACAATTGTCGTCGTGAACAGTGCCCTGCAGCGGAAGGCCGGTTGGGCAGCGGGCGGGCCACACTTCCGTTGCCACAACGAGGGCGGCGTCCCCGCCGGTGGCGCTGATGCGGCGAAACCCGGTGCGCAAGCCAAGCGGCGCGGCGATTCGCTCGTCGTACAGCACATCGAGCGGCCGATCCGCCACGTGCTCCAGCAGCCAGCCGAGCGCCATGTAGCCGAGATCGCTGTAGATCGCTCGCGATCCCGGATCGTAGCCATTGGGCGTGGTCAACACCGCGCGCTGCACTGCCGCGGCCCGCCCGGTCGCTGGCGCGTCGCGCGTCGCGGCAAAGAAGTCGAGCCACGCCGGTGCGCCGGACGTGTGGCTGACGAGCTGGCTCAACGTCGCCGCGCCGCGAGGGGTGTGGCGCGCCGCGGGCAAGTGCGCATCCAGACGGTCGTCCAGCGCGATGCGGCCCTTGGCGAGCTCGCCCACAAGCAGGGTCAACGTCACCATGGGTTTGGTCAGCGATGCCAGGTCGAATGGACTTGCGGTGTCGATCGCTTGGTTGGACCAATTGGGCAGAGCGGTTCGACCTGTTGCCAGCAGGCTGCGATCGGCGCCATGCCGCCACGACAGCGCCGCAGCGGAACCCACGCCGTTGGCGACCGCGTGTTCCAGAAGATCGCGCGCTTGCGCCGGGATCGCCATGGCTATCCCGGATGTCCGGCGGTTGTGCGCCGCTGCGTTTCCTTGTCCAAACGCTCGGTCACGCTTCGCCAATCATTGCGCAGCGCTTCCACGTCCCCGCGCAGGCCATCCAGTTGATTGCCCGCCGCCAGGCCGCTCCGGACGCTCGCGATCGCCTCCCGGGCGCGCTTGATCACGCGATCGTCGACCGCGCGCTCCGCAACTTCCTGCAGCAGCGGCACCGTTCGGCCATCGCCCAGGTTCGGCAGCGCCGCGCCCAGGGTCATCCCCAAACGGAAGCTCGTGTCCGCGGTCCACGGCGCGAGGATGTCCAGCACGCGGCTCGGTTCGGCGACGAACCGGCAGAGGGCCCGCACGGCGCCGCAGCGCAGCAGGATGTCATGCTTCTTGCCGAGGAACGGCGCGATGACCGGAATCGCGCGCGCGTCGCCCAGCGCCGCCAGACCTTCCAGCACGCCGACCCGCACCGTCTCATTCCAGCCGGCCCGGTCCAGACAACCGGTGAGCGCGTCAAACGCCTCAGCCTGCCGCGTCTGGCCCAGCGCCAGCGCCGTATCCGCTTCGACAAAGTAGGAGGCATCGCCCGCCTTCAGCTTCCCCGCCAGCAGCGTCGCCGCCTCTGCCGTCTGGAAACGTCCCAGCGCTGCCCGCACCGCGCGCCGCGCCTTGGGATGCGCCGTGTCGACCGCCGCCGCCAGGTGGCCGTACGCCCGCTGACTGGCGATCTTGCCCAGCACTTTCGCAACCTCCGCCTGCACGCACCACGACGCATCGTGCTGCAGCGCCGCACCCAGCGCGTCGGTGTTCTGTGCCGTCGACCGCTTGCCCAACGCTTCCGCCGCGCGCGCCCGCGCCAGCGCCGGAATCGCCTTCTGCAGCGCCGCCCGCAACATTGGCTCGCCCAGCGCCAGCTCCCACGTCGCCAGCACGTCGGCACGCGGATCGATGAGCACCATCTCCGGCGCCGTCGCGCAGTCGATCCAAGCGCTTTGCTGCTTCTTCTCCACCGCCATCTGGTGCACCTGATGGGTGCCGTCGGCAAAGTGCAGCTCCACCGCGACCTTCAGCTCAAACAGCGGCGCGTGCGCGGTGTCCTGCGTCTGCTCGATCGTCACTTGCAGCTGCTTCTCGTCGCCATTCCAGCTCTGGGTCACTTTCAGTTCCGGGTGGCCCTTGCCGTTCTCAACCCACTGGCTGAAGAAGCGGCCGAGATCGCGGCCCGCGTACCGTTCCAGCGCGCGCCGCAGGTCCGGCGTCTCGACGTTGCCGTCCGCGTGCTGGTGCAGGTACGAGCCAAGCCCTTGAAAAAACGGGCCGTCGCCCAGCAGCCGCCGCAGCATGTGCAGCACCGCGCCGCCTTTTTCGTACAAGTGCGCGTCAAACACGTCGATCGGCGCCTCGTACTTGTTGGTCACGATCGTCCGCCGGTAATGGCCGGCATCTTCGGCGAGATAGCCGCGGTGGGCCTGGAGCCGCGCGTAGTCAAACTCGTCGGCGCTCTCCGCTTCCTCGCGCCACAACTGCTCAAAATACGTGGCGAATCCTTCGTTCAGCCAACCGTGCGACCACGTGCGGCAGGTCACCAGATCGCCGAACCACTGGTGCGCCAGCTCGTGGGACACCAGCGGCTCCGACGAAAAATCGAGGTGCGCCCGCGCGTCGTGCAGCGTCAGGTCCGTCTGCGTCGTCATGGAGCTGTTTTCCATGCCGCCAAAGATGAACTCAGAGACCGCGACCTGGCTGTATTTCTCAAACGGATAGCGCACGCCGAGCAATCGCTCGTACAGCGCCAACATTTGCGGCGTCCGGCCAAAAGCGCGTTCGCCGTCCGCTTCCCGACCCGGGAGCGTCCAATAGCTCACGAGCGTCGGCTCCCGCTGCTGCACCACTTCCACGAACGGCCCCACAACAAGCGTCAGCAGGTACGTCGGCGCCGGCCGCGAGAGCTGCCAATCGTAGATGCGCTTGGCCGGATCCGCGGCCTTGTAGATGTCCCGCAGCGCACCGTTGGACAGCGCGACCTGGCCGTCCGGCACCGTCGCGATCACGTGCAGGCGGACCTTGTGGTTGGGACTGTCGTGGCACGGAAACCAGAACTTGTGGTCCTCGTCCTGGCCCTGCGTCCACGCGTGGGCGGGGCGATCCGGGTGATCCGCGTCGGGCAGCACGAACCAGAAACCGGATTTCGGCTCGTGCGTGTCAAAGTCCATCGTCACGCGCACGATGTCGCCGCGCTGAACCGGCTCGCCCAGATCGAGCCACAGCACTTTGCCGTCGTGATCCGTCGCCAACTGCCGGCCGTGGCCGTCGTATGCGCGCTGGATCACGGGACCTTCCGCGTCAAAACGCAGCTTCTGCAGACCCGCGCGCCGGACCGCGCCTTCATACGTCGCCGTGCCCCACACGTGGCGATTGGCAACGTCGATTTCCACCAGCAGCGTCAGTTCCTGCCAGTCCACCGGGACGTCGGGCGGAAACTGCTCGACGGCATCCGCGGTCGCGAAATCCTTGGGCGCGCGCAGGGCGTGCAGGCGCGCTGCTTCAATGGCGTGGATGCCGTGAAATCCGTGTTCGTGGCAGGGCATGGGGAGCTCCAAATCAGGGAGGCAGAGGGTAGGCTTTGGCGCGCGGCGCGGCAAGGCCGGAGCGCATCAGGCGAGGCCCCAGCGGCGGCGCAACGCCCATTCCAGGCCCAGGAGAAGCGTCAGCCAGAGCATGACTTCCGGCCGGGTCCAGAGATCGGTGTGGTCGAGATCGGTGAGATCGGAGTCGGTCTGGCGCGGCAGCGGGATGCCCGCACCCGGCACGTCGTCGCGCCACATCTGGCCGCCGGAGGACTTGGCGATCAGCTTCAACAGGTGATCGGACGGCTGGAGGCGGCTGGCTTCCCGCGTCGCCGGCGCCACGGCAAACGGCGCGCTGGCCTGCTGATTGCGGCCATCGACCACGGCCTCAACCTGCACCTGCTGCGGTCCCGCCGGCACATCGTCCAGCGCGAGCATGACTTCACCGCGATCGTCGGTCGGCTCCTGCCACGCCTTGGACTCCGGCAGCGGCTTGGCCGCGTCCGGCTTGGCGGGCGCAGTCTTGTCCGGCGGCGGTTCCAGCGGCGCCAGACGCCACCGCAGCGTCAGACCCGAAACCGGCTGGCCGCTTGCCGATCGCGCCGTCACGCGCACGCGCACGGGTTCGCCCGCCGCGACCGGCTCCGAGGGCGGCTCCAGGCGCAGCGCGTTCAGGTCCGGATCGTGCAGCAGCCACGCGGTCAGTTGGTCCAGCAAGCGGTGGTAGTCGTCGCGGCTCACA
The DNA here is from genome assembly GCA_903842345.1 of uncultured Myxococcales bacterium. Classification (GTDB taxonomy): domain Bacteria; phylum Myxococcota_A; class UBA9042; order UBA9042; family UBA9042; genus CAIYBN01. The sequence continues at coordinate 279,942 of CAIMLR010000007.1, read as the reverse complement.
TCGCGCGCGTCGGTCGCCGCTTGCGACGGAAAGGCCCACTGCCACAGGGAATCCGTCGCGAGAACTGCACTCCGCCCGTCGCCAATGTCCGCGACCGCCAACAACGGATGGCCCGCGGTGTCGGTCGCCAGCACATTGCCCTCGCCACCGGCGCGCAGGGATGTGTTGCGGCCCGAAAAGGCGTGGCGATTCCACGCTTTGTTATTGCCATCGGCGTCGGCCGCCAGGAGCGAAACCGGATGCAGAGCGCCCGCCGGGGTCAGCATCGGCGTCACCGCGCCCTCCACCCAGCCGACGTCCGCGCCCTGCAGCGGCTCCAACTTGATCGGCAGCCATTCCGCCAGCGCCGTGCCGTAATAACCGCCGCCGCTCAGGGATTGCCGGCCGCCCAGCACCAGGAACGCGCCGCCGCCGGTCACGTATTTGTGCAATTCTGGCAAGTAGCGCTCCACCTGGAACGGCCCGAACGGAAAGTCCTGGAAGACGACAAGATCAAAGCTGGAGAGCGAGTCCTCAAAAATTTCCCGGGTTGGAAACGGAATCAGCGTCGTGTCCTCGCCGGAGACGTAGCCCGCCGCGCCCTGACCGATCATGATGTAGAAGCTGACCAAATCCACCGCCGGATTGCCGCGCAGATGCGCCCGCAGGAACCGCGTGTCCCACGACGGATGCCCCGCAAGGTGCAGCACGCGGGTGCGATCGCGCACGACCTGCAGCGCCGCCCAGGTCTGGTTGTTGACCACGGTCGCTTCATCGGGCAGCGGCGCGACGCTCGCCTCCAGCAGGTGCGGGCCAACGTGGAGCGGCTGAAACTCGAGCTCGATCGCGCGCTGGGGCGGACCGCGCAACGGGAGCTTCTTCTCGGACGTCACGCGGCCATTGTCCTTCAACGTCAGCGTCAATTCGCCGTCCGCGTCGGCATAGCCGCTCAACTCCAGATCGACCGTCACCGGCATGTAGGTCCGCGTGAACCCGAACGCGCTCGCCCGCAGCGCGGTCACCGCCACGTCCCGCGCCGGCTTGGCGTCATCGATCGCCAGCGTGTGGACGGCCAGCCGGAGCCGGTCCAGCGTCTCCGCGGATTCCGCATCCAACGTTTGGGCGTCGCTCGCCGTCCGGGCGTGCAGCGGGCCATTGTCCAGACCGTCGCTGACGAGCACCACCGCGGAAAGGCCGCTGGTCCGCCGCGCATCGCCCAGATCGCCCAGCGCCGCCAGCAAGTCGCTCGCCTGACCATCGGGTTTGCGCGCCTTGACCTCAGCGAAACTGCGCGCCGGCTCCAGCCGTTGCGCCATCGTGTACCACGCCACCGGCTGCTTGCGTTCAATACGCGCCGCCGCCGCGAGCGCCCGGTCCCATCGGGTCTTGCCCTCCGGACCATGGGCCATCGACGCCGAGCGATCGACAACCACCGCCACGCGCTGCCCGCCCGGCCGCACGGACCGGCTCACCCAGGTCGGCTGGGCCAGCACCGCCAGCACGCTCAGCACCGTCAGAATTCGCAGCGCCATCAGCAGCGCCCGCTTGCGCTTGCCCGCCAGCTTGCGGATGTTCCACGCGGCGAGCCCCAGCACCGTCAACGCCAGCGCGCCGACCAGCAGCCAAACCGGCCAAGCCCAGTGCAAACCCCATTCCAGATGGTCGCCGTGGTTCATCCGCTACGGCTCCGGTTGGTTGGGCAGGATGGGCGGCGGCGCCGGGGACGTCGCGATGGGCGCCTTGGCCCCGCGCCGCGTGCGCAGCAGGTGCATCACGTGGGTGTGGTCGTCCTTGTAGTCCAGGCACAGCGCGTACATCACAAGGTTCACGGCGAGGCGAAATGCCTGTTCCCGCTGCGTTTCTCCGCCCGGCACGACCGCCAACGCGTAGCCGCCAACCGCTTGCCGGGCCAGCGCGCCGCTCAGATCGTTGCGCCCGTACAGCACGGCAAAATGGTTGCCGACGCGGATGCCTTCCAGTTCGTGCGCGTCCGCGCGCCGTCCGACCGGGCGCTCCAGCCGGTAGAACGAGCGGTACAGCACGTGGGTGGGCGCCACGCGCTGCAGCGGCTGCGGAAACAACCGGGCCAATTCATGGCGCAGACCTTGATCAAAGGCCTGCGACGCTTCCGTGCGCCCCGTGTTGTCGACGATCAGCATGCCGCCGGTGGACAGATGCTGGCGCAGCGCCGCGACGGCTTGATCGGAGAGGTGCGGCGGCGCCTTGTCGCTGCCCCAATACAGCAACGGATAGCTGAAGAGCGCCGGATCTTCCGGCCGGATGCCCACGGGCTGGGACGCGATGTCAATGCTCGTCCGCAGGCGAATCTCCTGGGCCCAGGCGGTCAGCGCGGAAGTCGGATCGCTCGCACCCGGCACTTTCAGCCACGCCAACCGCACCGACGATCCTGGCAGATCCACGGCGTGCGCCGACCCGGCCATCAGCAGCCAAGCCATTGCCAACACGGGAAAATGCGGGATTCGCGGCATCGATCGATCCGGCGCAAACGCAGGCGCGGGGCGCGAGTGTAGCAGCTTCAGCGCCGCGCGGGGATGACTCCGACGGCGGCAAAATGCGGTTGTTGTTGCGGTGTGGAGTATCGGCGCTGTCCATGGCAGACTTTGCCCCTCCGCGGTGTTGAAAAGCCCGCAGACCCAATGCGTCATCCCATTTGCAAGGATCCGGTGAACCCATGAATCGTCGCTCGCTCGTCTCTGGCCTTCTGGTTGCCAGCTTGGCCTTCGCCGCCACTGCTTGTGGCAAGAAGGACGCTGAAAAGAAAACGGATCAGCCGGCCGCCGGCGCGACTGCTGAAGCGGGCAAGGCCGCAGGTGCGCCCGGCGCTGTTTCTCCGACCGCCGCCGATGTTCCGCCGCCGCCTGAGCTGGGGATTCCGTACGACATGTTCTACGCCGCGCGGCTGCTGCAGAAATGCGCGCTGAAGTATGGCGTGGCGGAAAAGTCCGCGGAGCGGATGGCGATCGACTGGACCAAGGGCAAGAAGCCTGAGCTGCACCTGGACGCGGTCTTCCAGAAAGTGGATCCCAAGGCCAAGCCGGCGGTCGAGCCCAAGGAAGACCATCTGGCGGAACTCGAGCGCGAGAAATGGCGCGATGTGGTGCGCCTCGCCGATGCCCATACCGCGACGGTGGCCAAGCTCAAGGATGAGACGGAAACGTGCCTGTACGCACCGGAAGTCGGCCTGATCGAAGGCAAGACCATTGAGACGTACGTCAAAGTCTTTGTGGAAGTGACGTGCATGCAGAAGCAGCTGACGACCGCCGAGGGCAAGACCGACGACCTCGCCCACGCGCAGGCGGCGGCGAAAGTGTTCGCGGACAACGGCATGACGGCTGGCGAATTCTCCCGCTATGGCCTGATTTTCGCGCGTTTCCCGGTCGTCATCCAGCAGGCCTACGCGGCGCGCAACCAGAAGTGCCCGGACACCAAGAATCCGACCGTGATTGCGCCGCTGCCGCCGGCGACGGGCGTCTACAACGGCGTCGTGTCCGGCGATCGCAACGCGTCTGTTCGGCTGGAAGATCGCAACGGCAAGCTGTCCGGTGCGGTCCAGTGGCAAGGCGTCCCGCCGCCGTCGCCCGATGGCCGCCCGCAGCCGCCGGCAATCCTTCCGCTCACGGGCACGCTCACCGGTGGCAGCTTCTCGGTCACGGGCGAAATGCAGGGCGAGACGTTCAAGCTCTCCGGCAAGGTGGAGGACAAGAGCCTGTCAGGCGCTTGGACCAACCAGCGCCCGGAAGGCAAGTTCAAGGGCGCGTTCAAGGCGGACAAGCTCTCCGGCGCCGCCCCCGTCGCTCCAGTCGCTGCCCCCAAGTAAATTTCGGCACAACCGGCGTTGCCTGGCGACGCCGTGGAGGTTTTCATGCCGCACGCTCCAACCCAGACTGGCACGCTGACGACGTCAGACGGCCTGCAACTGCAGACGCGCGCTTGGGTGCCCGAGGGCGCCAAGGGTACGCTGCTGGTGCACCACGGCTTTGCTGAGCACGGCGGGCGTTATGGCCATCTGGTCGACGCGCTGCTGCCGCACGGGTTCGCCGTGGCGACCTTTGACGCGCGCGGTCATGGCCGCTCGGGTGGCCCGCGGGTGTACGTGGAGCGCTTTGACAGCTACCTCGACGACCTTGCGCTTGTCATCGACGACGCGACCCGCAAGTTGCCGGCGCCGTTGTTCCTGCTCGGGCACTCGATGGGCGGCCTGATTGTCGCCAAATACGTCCAGCAGCACGGCCTCGGCCCGCTCAAGGGCGTGATCCTGTCCAATCCTGGCCTCGTCAACAAGGTCAAGATTCCGGGCTGGAAGGCGGCGCTGGCGACCGGCGCGTCCAAGTTTGCGCCCAAGCTGCGCGTGCCATCGGGCATTCCGCCGGAAGACATCAGCCGCGATCCCGCGGAAGTGCGGGCGTACGACGCCGATCCGCTCAACGTCAAAGTGGCGACTGCGCGCTGGTACACCGAGTTCCTCGGCGCGCAGGCGCAGACGCTGGCCAAGCCGGAAGCGCTGCGCGACGTGACACTGTTGGCACTGATCGGCGACGGCGATCGGATCATCGATTCGCAGCAGACGCTGGAGTTTCTGCGCCGGATCGAAGGTCGCGGCCTGACGGTGAAGACCTATGCGGGTTTTTACCACGAAATCATCAACGAACCGGAAGCGGATCGCGCGCGCGTGCTGGCGGACATCGCCACATGGCTCGAGGCCCACGCGGCCTGAAGCTGGGGCGGCCCTTGCGGCCTCAAGCTGGGACTGTAGCGAATGCAAACAGAGATCGGTCGCTACCGGCTGGTCCGTCACCTGGCAACGGGCGGCATGGGCGAGGTGTATCTGGCGGAAGCGCCGGGTGCCGCCGGCTTTGCCAAACGCGTCGTCGTGAAGACCCTGCGCCAGGATCTGGCCTCCGATCCGGAGCTGGTGCGGCAGTTCATCGCTGAAGGGCAGCTGCTGGAAGCGCTGGACCACCCGAACATTGCGGCGATTCTCGATCTGGGCCAGGACGGCGACGGCTACTTCCTGGCGATGGAATTCGTCGAAGGTTTTGACATGCGCGCGGTGCAGCGCGCCCTGCCGATGGTCGATGGCGGCCAGGTGCTGAGCGAGATCGCGGTGCTCGAGATCGTGCGCGCGGTCGCGCAGGCGCTGGATCACGCGCGGACGCGGCGCGGTCCCGACGGCAAGCCGCTGGGGATCGTGCACCACGACGTGACACCGTCCAACGTGATGGTGCGCCGCGATGGCCACGTCAAGCTCGTCGATTTTGGCGTGGCGCGCACGGCGCTGGTGGCGCGGCTGTCCGCGGGCGCGCTGCGCGGCAAGCTGCCGTACCTGAGCCCCGAGCACGCGCGGCAAGAACGCGCCGATGGCCGCAGTGACCTCTTTTCCCTCGGTTTGTGCGCGCTGGAGTGGCTGTCTGGACAGCGCGCGCTGGACGTGGGCGAGCCGGAGTCGCTGGCGGAGGCGTACGCGCTGCTGCCCGGCAAGATCGCCGCGCTTTCTGGCCGCGTGACGCCGGGGACGTTCCAGCTGCTGGAAAGTCTGCTGCAACTCGATCGCAAGCTGCGCCCGGCGACGGCGGCCGAAGTCGCCGATCGCGCCAATCGCCTGCTGGCGGAAGCGGGGGAGCTTTCCCCGGCTCGGCGGCTGGCGGCGGAACTGGCGCCGGCTTTTGACCTGCTCGCGGCGCGCGCGGGCAGTTTTGACCAGACGCTGGCACAGACCATCGGTTTGCTGGGCCAATCGCCCGGCGAGTTCACGGGCACGCTGAGCCTGCCCGGCATCGAGGTCGTCCGGCAATCGGAAGCGAGCGTGCGGTCGGCCGTTCAATCCGGCGCGCTCGCCCCGGAGCCCGAGCGGCGGACGTCGCGGTGGGCGCTGTTGTTTGGCATCCTCGTCCTCAGCCTCGCGCTCTGGGTCTGGCAATCGCGTCAGGACAACCACAAGGCGTTTGTGCCGCCGCGCGCCGCCGTTCCGGTCGGGCAAGCTGAAGCACCGCTGCCGCCCGCGCCGACGGTTGGCGAACCTGTCCCCGTCCCGCCTGCGCCGTCGCCGACCGTTGTCGCCATTGCGCCCAGTGTGCCGGCAACCGCAGAAGTGGCTGCCCCGTCGGAGCCTGCGGCGCCGGAAAAGCATGGCCGCGACGCCAACGCAGAAGCGAAGGCTGCGGCGCAATGGGGAGTTGTCGAGTTCCGCGTCCTGCCGGCGTCCACTGTGATCACGGTCGATGGCAAGAAACGCCCGGCGACGTCCGGCGGCGACCACTACGTCTTGCAACTCAAGCCCGGAAAACACACGATTGTGGCGCGTGATCCGGAGGGCACGGAAGCGGCGCAAACCACAGCGGTGGACCTGGGTCCGGGTGATTACCAGAAGCTCAAGGGCTTTAGTTTCCTCCCCTGAGTTGTCGAGCGGCAGGGGAAGGCGTTACCCTAGCGGGCCATGCAACCGACCCGTACGCTGACCGCCGCCACATTTGCTGAACGCTACACGCTTCCCAAGTACCGCCTGCGCGTGCTTTCGGGGCCCAATGCCGGGCTGGAGAAGACCTTCGATCGGCGCCTCGTCTACGTCGGCTCGGCGCCGGACAACGACCTGGTGCTCGACGATCCGTCGATTTCCCGCAACCACTTGAAGATCGACGGCGAACGGACGGGCTACCGCGTCCGCGATCTGGAATCCAAGAACGGCACGTGGTTCGCCGGCGCGCGGCTCATGGAAGCCGTTCTGGGGCCAAGCGCGGTGCTGCGTCTGGGGCAGACTGAGCTGCAGTTTGAGCAGCTCGCGGAGCTTCATGAAGTGGCGCTGTCGCGCGAGCCGCAGTTTGGCAACCTGCTGGGCCAGTCGCCGGAGATGCGCGAGATCTTCGCGCTCCTGGCGCGCGCGGCGCCGACCGACAGCACGATGCTGGTCGAGGGCGAGTCGGGCACGGGCAAGGAACTCGTCGCGGAGGCGATCCACCAGCATTCGCGGCGCGCCAAAGGGCCGTTCGTCGTGTTCGATTGCTCCGCCGTGCAGCGCGACCTTGTGGAGTCAGAGCTGTTCGGTCACGTGAAAGGCTCGTTCACCGGCGCGATCCAGAACCGCAAAGGCGCGATGGCGGAGGCGCACGGCGGCACGCTGTTCCTGGACGAGATCGGTGAACTCGATCTGGACCTGCAGCCCAAACTGCTCCGCGCGCTGGAGAAGCGCGAGATCAAGCCGGTCGGCGCCAACGAGCGCCAGGCGGTGGATGTCCGCATCGTGGCGGCGACCAACCGCGATCTCGCGCAGATGGTCAAGGAAGGCGCGTTCCGCGAGGATCTGTACTACCGGCTCGCGGTGATTCAGGTGCAGTTGCCGCCGCTGCGCCGCCGCAAGTCCGATATTCCGCTGTTGGTGAGCCACTTTCTGGCCGACACGCAGGCGCGCAACCCGCGGCCTGGCGCGCTGACGATCTCCTTTGAGACGATGCAGCAACTGCAGGCGTACCCGTGGCCGGGCAACGTGCGCGAGCTGAAGAACCAGATCGAGCGCGCGGCAGTCCTGTCCGACGGCAAAGAGCTTCAGGTCCAGCTCGATCCGCAGCGCAACGCCGATCAGGTCGTCCTCGCGCATCCCGAGGCGGCGTACGAACTGCCGTTCAAGGACGCCAAGGCGCGGCTGATCGACGCGTTTGAGCGGGAGTACTGGCAGCGCGCGCTCGACCGCCACCAGTGGAACGTGTCGGCGGCGGCGAGGGCGACGGGCTTGCATCGCAAGTCGTTGGAATACCTGATCAAGAAGCTGGATCTCGTGCGGCCGGCGTAAATTTCGCTGTTGCCGATCGTCATAACTCTTCACATTTGCGCCAGCGCGTTGCGCGGATAGCGGGCGGTCAACCGCCGTTCGGGTCTGGGCGCAATCTCGCGGTCTTGCGCGTTCGGCCCCGCGACAACTGCCGGCGCTTGCAACCAAATGCTGGAAAAAATTGCGCGATCGCCGGCCTGTCGTACATTGATTGGGCTGGAGTGAAGCCAGCGGTGGAGTGCATTGTGAGCAAGACGACGACCCAGACCAAGACCCGGATCGAAGTGGACGTGGCGCTGCGCCAGGCCGATTTGACCAGCCAGGAAGAGAAAGTCCTGCGGATGCGTTACGGCATTGGGATGGCCGCTGATGGCCAGATCCAGGCGCACACGGCCGTGAACGCGGACGTCCAGGCGCAGATCGCGGCGATCGAGCAAAAGGCCATCGGCCATGTGCGTCGCCAGCAGGCGGTCATCGACCGTCTCCGCCGCATTGACGGCTAGCTTTCGCGACGGCCTCGTTCGCGGACACGGAGGGCCCGGTGGCCGTAGGTTTCGACGCTGCAGTGTTCCCCGACGTGTTCGCGCTTGACGCGAGGCCAAAAACTCGCCAAACTTCGGCCCCCGCTTTGCGCCATATGGCTGCAAGTGCTGGATTTCTGGGCTCGCTAGTGAACCCATACCTTGATATCGCGAGTCCTGCGCTCGACTTCTGGAGTTTCCCATGGCATCGCCAACCCGCTCGACCGACCGCATCCGCAAAGCCAAGCGCGTCAAGTCCGGCCAAGTGCGCAAGCGCATCATCGCTCGCGACCAGCGCATCGCCTCCGAGAAGCAGCTGGAAATTGCCCTGGGCGAAAAGTTCTCGCTGCCCACCATTCGCTGAGCTCCAAACGCTCGCGAGCGGGCTACCCGACGGTCGCGAGCCGCTGCCTGAACCGACAGATTCCTCAGGCGGCGGTTCGTACCCCGGTCCTTTGGGACGTTCTTCGCCCGTCTTCCGCCTGTTTCGCGGTTGGCGCGCGTGGCTGACGTTCCTCGCGCTTTGTTTCATCCTCGTCTTCGCCGCCGTTGCCGTGCTGCATCGCGGACCGCTGAATCCGCCGCCGTCGTCGCCTTGGCGCGTCATCGAGCGCATCGGACTGCTTTTTGGCGTCGTGCCCGATCTGCCCGCTGAGTGGGCGGTTGATCTCGACAAAGTCCCCAAATCCGACGCGCCGATCCAGAACGCCGTGACTGCGCCGCTGGGCGAGTTGGCCAACCCGTTTCGCGATGCCGATGCGCGCAAGGCGTGGGACGCATGGCACGAAGGGCGTTTTCAGGACGCGCTGGAGCCCGCGAACAAGGCGTGGACGGCGCTGGGCAAACACGATCCGGAACAGGAGCGCCCGCTGCTGGCGTTTCTCTACGCGCAGACCCGGCTTTACGCCAAGGACAATGCCGCCGCGCTCGCGGCTGCCAGGATCGCCGCGACGCATCCGCTGCTCGGCGGCGAAGCGCTGACCTACCTCGCGACGCGCGCGGATGAACAAGGGCTTTCCTTCGTCGTTCTGGCGCTGCTCAAAGGCCGCACGGAACCGCAGAACCTGCTGCTCAAGGCCAAGGCGCTCCGGCGCAATGGCCAATTCGACGCGGCGGTGGACATGCTCGGCCAGTTTCGCCCGGCCAACGGCACGGGGCTGTGGCGCAAACAGCAGCTGGAAGGCATGCGCCTGGCCAACGCGCGCGGGAAGCTCGATGCCGCGGTGCAGATCGCGCAGCAGTTGATCGACCAGGCGGGCAAGAGCACGCAGACAGAAGAGGCGATCGAGTTCCTGATCGGCGGCAGTGACGCCGTTTGGCAGGCGCGCTTGAAAAAGCGCCCGCAGGACGCCGCAGCGGTGCTCGACGCGCTGGTCTGGACCGCGCAGCGCCGTCGCTATCCGCGCGCGACGCCGGCGCTGGAGGCGCTGGCCAAGGACGCGACGCTGGCGTTGCCCGTGCGCTGTCACGCGCGCTCGTGGGCGGCGCACACGCACGATCGCAAAGGCGAGCTGGATGCCTCGATCGCGCTTCTGGAGACGGTCGTCGACGAATGTGCCGCGCCGGAAGTGGCGCAGTTGATCGTGGACGAGGATCCGCTGGGTCCGGGCGATGCGCAGTGGCGGATCGGGCGCGCGCGCCTGCTGCAAGGCAAGCTGGAAGGGACGGCGGACTTGAAGAAGGCGCTGGAGCTCGGTCTTGGCGGTCTGGACGGCGAAGACGCGAAGACGCTGCTCCACTTGGCGACGCTCCCGGACGCTGCGGCGAAACTGAAGCAGCACGGGGCGACGTCCGCCAACGATTACGCGGAGCGCGACATCGTCGACGTCATGGCCTGGCGTTTTGCCATGGACGCGATGGTCGCTGGCAAGTGGCAGGATGCGCTGAAGATTCTCAATCGGCTTGTGGAAGTTCGCGATTCAGAAGCGACCGAGACGGCATTTGCCCCGCGCGCCAGCAATGCGCCGCCGCCGCGCTACGACGATCGCGATTGGGCCCGCGGTCGCGCCGACTATTTCGCCGGTCGCGCGCTGCAGGCGCTGGGCAAGGACGATGCCGCGATCGACCGCTGGAAGCGCGTCGTGCTGCGCCATCCCCTGAGCTACTACGCGACGATGTCGCTGGGCCAACTGCAGGCGTCGGGCGCGCACATGCCGGACTTGCCCAAGGAGCCGTTGGCCGCGGGTCCGCAACTGACGGCGAAGCTGCTGGCGGATCCGAACGTGCAGCGGGCGCGCCTGCTGGGCCAGCTGGGCTGGCATGAGGAGGCGGGCGACCTGCTGGATTCGGTTGGCTTGGGCCGCGATGTGGCCCCGGCGGACAAGTGGTCGGCGGGCGATCCGCAGGGCGCGTGGGCGCGCGCGGCGCTGGACGACGAAGCGGAGCGGTGGACGGCGTCCCACGCCATGGGCCGCGATGCCCTGCGGCGTTACGCGACCCGCTATCCGGACGTGAACAACAAGCTGGCGTGGCAGATCGCGTATCCGCGCGCCTACCGGACGCTGATTGAGGGTGCGGCGCAGGAATTTGGCCTGCATCCGTCCGTCGTGTGGGCGATCGGCCGCAGTGAGAGCGGCTTCAATCCGCGCGTCGAGTCGCACGCCGCGGCGATTGGGCTCCTGCAGCTCATTTTGCCGACCGCGCAGGCGATGGCCAAGCCGCTCGGGCTGACCGCGGACGCGACGACGCTGCGCCAGCCGTCCGTCAATGTGCGGTTGGGCGCGCGCTACCTGAAGGCGCTGCTGAGCCGTTTTGACCGCGAGGCGCAGATGGCGGCGGGCTATAACGCGGGCGGTGGCGCCGTCGGCCGTTGGCGCAAGACGCGCGGCGATTGGCCGATGGACCTGTTTGTCGAGTCGATTCCGTTTCGCGAGACCCGCGACTATGCCAAGCGCGTGTGTTCCTCGATCGCGGTCTATCGCAACCTGTACGACGGCGAAACACTCCACGCTTTTGGCCTGACCCAAAAGGCCTTGCCGACGCAGGACGAGCCGCCGACTGAGCCTTCCTCCAATGCGGGCACACAGGTCGCGCACAAGCCGGCCGTGGCGGTCATCGAGCACGCGGCGGAAACGCAGGTTGTGGCGGCCCCGGTGCCGGCCAAGCCGACCGTCGTGGCTCCGCTGCCGCAGAAGCCGGCCGTGGCGGTCATTGTCCACGCGCCGCTCCTGGAACGGCGCGCCAAGCCCGGGCGCCATGGCAAGCCGCATGCGGCGCTGGCGGTCGCCCACGACCACGCGCGGCCAACCAGCCACGTGCGCGAGAAGCCGCACCATGTGGCGCGCGCGGTCACCCAGCACGCCGGCAAGAAGGCGGCGCGCGACCGTCTGCTCGTCTCCGCGGTTGTGCATCCGCCCAAGGTGGTTCCGCCGCCGACTGCCAAACACGCGGCCGGCAAGCACCACAAGCACCGCTGATTTGGCGCGTGTCGGCTGGGGATTGACCGCTCGCCCGCCTGTCCATTGAATCGTCGGCCCGGTTGGCGCGTCCATGTCACACGGCGGGAACACGTCCCGCCTCGCCGGTGTTATCCTTCCAGACAAGAAGGCAGCTTGAAGACGCAGCATCCCGACCACAAGCCGCACACCTGGCCGAGCGATTTCCGCGCGCGCATGCTGCCTGTTGTCGCGTTGCTGGCGCAGGTGCGGCGTCGGCGCTGGCTGCAAACGGTGACGGCGCGGCTGATGGGCTGGCTTGTTGCCGGCCTGGCGTTGCTGGCGCCCACTGTGCTGCTCACGCGGCTGGACATCGCGACGATCCCCCCGCTTCCGACGGCGATTGCGCTTCTGGCGTTTGCGTCGCTGCACGCGCTCTGGCAACGCCAGCCGTGGCGATTGCTGGCGCGGCAGGTTGACGAGCAGGCCGATGGCAAGGACACGCTGGCGACGGCCCTGTGGCTGGCCGAGAGCGGTCGGCAGGATGGCTGGGCCCGCGTTCAGGCGCAGTCGGCGGTCGCGCTGGCGAGGCGCTTGCAGCCGCAGTTGCTTCAGCCTTGGCGTCGGCCGCGCGCGCTGCCGTGGCTGGTCCTGACTGTCGGTCTGTTGTCGCTGGCGGTCTTCGCCCCGCTGCACGGCGTCAAGCGGCTTGTGGGCCTGCAGCCGACGGATGCGGTGAACGGCGTTGCGCTGGCGTTGCCGGGAGGGCCGCGGCCGTTCACGTCCGCGGCGGCGCTGCTGGGCGAGGACACGACCACGCTCCTGGACGCCGACGCCAAGATGCTGGCAGAAATCGAGACGCAGGTGACCGACGAGCCGACGCGGAAGTGGCTGGGTGACGTGCGCAAGGTTGTCGACGGCGTGGCCGACGGCAAGCTGGACAAGCGGCAGGCGCTGGAGATGTTGGCGCAGCTGGACGCCCAGAAGCCGGCCGCACCGCAGAATCCGCTGGATGCGCCGGAGCCCAAGCCGGGTCAGGACGGCGCGAAAGGTGAAAAGGCCAGCGCGGAGCCGCAGAGTCCGGAGCAGGCGGATCAGGCGCAGGAGCAAAAAGACCAGGCGCTGAAGAACGCGGTGGCGGAAGCGGCCAAGGCGGCGGCCAAGATGGCGCCCAAAGGGGAGGACCAGAAGCAACTGCAGGAAGCGGCGGAGAAGAATGACCTGGGACTGTTGGCCAAGCTGGCGGAGAAGCTGGCGAGCAAGAACATGAGCGACAAGGAGCTGGAGCAGTGGATCAAGGTGGCGGAGAAGTTTGCCGGCGCGCTGAAGGATCAGAAGCTGCCGGACAAGTTCAAGGATCTGGCGGATCGCGTGGATCGGCTGCAGAAGAAGCGCGCGGCGGAAGGTGGCTTGGGCGCGAGCGATCAGGAGCGGCTGAAGTCGACGCGCAAGGAGCTGGAGCAGCTCAAACGCGAGAACGGCGACGTGCTGGCGGCGCAGCATCAAGTGCAGCGGCTGGAGCGCGGGGCGCAGAGCGCGGCGGATATGCTGCGGCGGGCGCAACAAGAGGATCGGCTGGGCAAGAAAGAGAGCGCGGAGGACAAGAAGCAGGCGCAAGACGAGATGAAGCGGGCGATGCGCGCGGCGGCCAACGAACTGCGGCGGGAGAACGAGCGGCAGCAGGATCGGCAGGCGCAGCGCGTGGGCCAGAACCGGATGCGGGAACTGCGCGAGGCGCTGGAGCGCACTGGTGGGCAGCGGGATCAGGCGCACAAGCAGTTTGACAAGCGCGCGGCGGGTCAGGACGGCGAGAAGCCGGAGCGCGGCGAAGGTCCGCAGCGGCTGGGGCAGAAGGGGCAGAAGCCGGACGAGGAATCGCCGGAAGCGCGGGACGCCAAGCGGATGGCGGAAGCGCGGCGCAAGCAGGAACAGGAAGGCCAGGACGGCGAGAAGGGCGAGAAAGGCGGCCAGAAATCCGGCAAGTTCAAACTCGGCCAGGGCAAGGACGGGCAGTTCGACCGCATGGAGGCGATCCGTCAGGGCTATGAGCAGGACGGCAAAGCGGGCGGCAGTGAACCCGGCAACCAGAAAGGCGACGACAGCCAGAGTGGCGGCAACAAGCGCATCGCCGGCGGCAAGCGCGAGCAGCTGAAGGGCCAGGAAGGTGCCGGACCGGACATCAAGAAAGTCTTCAGCGACGCGGCCAAGAAGGGCTTCTCGCGGCAGGGCTGGCGGGACGTCTACACGGAGTATTCGCAGGTTGCGGACGACATGCTGGACCAGGAACAGATTCCGCCGGGGCGCCGCAGCGTCGTTCGGCAGTATTTTGAGTTGATTCGCCCGCGCAAGGGCTGGGGTCCGCGCTAACGGCGGCAGGCAAGGAGAGTCATGGCACAGGCAGCAGAACAGCACGAAATTGAGCATCAGATGGCCTGGATGGCAGAGCGGATGGCGGCGCTGAAGGCCGAGCTGCAAAAAGTCATGGTCGGCCAGGACGACGTGATTGAGAGCGTGCTGCTGGGCATGCTCGCGGGCGGTCACGTGCTGCTGGAAGGCGTGCCGGGTCTGGGCAAGACGCTGCTGGTGCGGACGCTGGCGCAGGCGCTGGATTTGCAGTTCTCGCGCGTGCAGTTCACGCCGGACTTGATGCCGTCGGACATCATTGGCGCGCAGATCCTCGCGGAGGACGGCAAGGGCGGCCGCGCGCTGGTGTTCCAGGAAGGGCCGGTTTTCACGAACATCCTGCTGGCGGACGAAATCAACCGCGCGACGCCCAAGACCCAGTCCGCGCTGCTGGAGGCGATGCAGGAGCGCTCGGTGACGGTTGGCCGGACGACGTACCCGCTCGCGCCGCCTTTCTTTGTGCTGGCGACGCAGAATCCGCTGGAGATGGAGGGCACGTACGTGCTGCCGGAAGCCCAGCTGGACCGGTTCCTGTTCAAGATCGACGTGCCGTTTCCCACGGACAAGGAGCTGACGGAGATCGCGACGCGGACGGTGCGCTCCGTGCAGGCGACGGTCGAGCCGGTGCTTTCTGGTTTGGACATCCTGACGATTCAGCACTTTGCCGTTGATTGCCCGATTGCGCCGCACGTCGTGGAGTACGCCGTGAAGTTGGTCAGCGGTTCGCATGGCAAGCTGGCGGCGGCCAAGCAGTACCTTCGCGGCGGCGCGAGTCCCCGCGCGGTGCAGGCGCTCGTCGCGGGCGCGAAGCTGCGGGCGCTGCTGCAGGGCCGCCCCAATGGCGCGATCGACGACGTGAAGGCGCTGGCCAAGCCGGTGATGCGCCACCGTTTGCTGCTGAACTTTGACGCCGAAGCGGACCGCGTGCGGCCCGATCAGGTGATTGAGCAGATGATCGCCGAACTCGACAAGCAGCGCTGAGGTCCGCTTGAGCCACGACGCCACAACCAGCCACGAGGGCATCCGCGACGACCTGTTCGACGCGGCGTTCCTCGGTCGCGTCGAGCAACTCGCCCTTCTGGCGCGCCGCATGGCCAGCTCAGGCACGCGCGCCAATCGCCGTTCGCGCGTCGTCGGCAGCGGCATCGAGTTCGCGGATCACCGCGGCTACACGCCGGGCGATGATCTGCGCAACGTCGACTGGAAGCTGTTTGCCCGGACGGAGCGGCTGAATTTGCGGCTGTACGAGGAGGAAGAAGACCTCTCCGTCTACTTCCTCATCGACCGCTCGACGTCCATGACGATGGCGCCCGACGGCGAAAAGACGCTTCTGGAGCGCGCGCTGCAGGTCTCGGCGGCGCTGTCCTACATCGCGTTGTCCAATCTCGATCGCGTGGCCGTCGTGCCTTTTGCCGACAAGATCACCGCGCCGATGCGGCCGGTCCGCGGTCGCGCGCAGTTCTTCAAGATCCTGCGCGTGCTCTCCGACGTCCCGCCGGGCGGGCAGACCGACATTCAGTCGGCCTTTGCCGGCTGGCTGCGCACGCAACCGCGACCCGGGCTGGCCGTCGTCATCTCCGATTTCTTTGACGCGAAGGGCCTGGGCGACGCTCTGCGCCTGCTGACCTACCGCGGTTTTGAGCCGATGGTGCTGCAGCTTGTCGATCGCAGCCTCCTCGACGCCGACGTCCAGGGCGACCTGGCGATTGTCGACTGCGAAACCGGCGAGACGCGCGAAATCGTCCTGACGCCGCAGCTTTTGGCGCGCTACCGCGTGGCCTTTGAGCAGCTGGGCCACGACGTCCAGCGCGCGGCGAGCGAAGTCGGCGCGCGGTGTCTGCAGGTCGATTTGAGCGTGCCCTTTGACGACGTGGTGATGCGGGTTTTTCGCGCCGGAGGCTTTCTCGGGTGAACGCGCTGCACGTCAACCAACTGCTGATGAATGCCAACGACGTGCTGCGGCTGGCGGGTGCGCTGCTGGCGGTCATCGCCCTGCTGTACCTGCTGCGGCCGCGGCAGCGGCGGGTGGAAGTGCCGTTTGGCGGCCTGTGGCAGCGCGTGCTGGCGGAGAGCGAGTCGCGCGTCGTCGGTCGCAACCTGCGGCGTCTGCTGTCTTTCCTGCTCATGTTGGTGCTGGCCGGGCTGTGCATCGCCGCGCTCGCGGAGCCGCTGTTTGGCCGGCGGGCGACCGGGCCGAAAGTTGAGGTGCCGCGGCCGCACACGGTCGTCATCGTCGACGTCTCGGCGTCCATGCAAACGCTGGATGGCCAGAACGGTTCGCGGCTGGCGGAGGCGCAGGCGACGCTCCGGCGCTGGCTTGTGGCGGCGCCAGCGGAAGAGGACGTGCTGCTGATGGCGGCGTCCGGCCACGCGGAAGTGCTGGCTGGCTGGGGCAGCGACCGCGCGACGTTGGATGCGGGCATTGGCCGGCTGCACGCGACCGACGGCGGTCTGGACCTGCGGCGGGCGGTGGACACGGCGCGGCAGGCGCTGGCGCACAGCCACAACGGGCGGATCGTGCTGGTCAGCGACGCGGGACCGGCGGAGCTGCCGCTGGACATTACGCCGCAGGTGGCGATCGAGCACCTGCGCGTGGGACCCGCGCGGGCGTGGCAGCCGGGCCAGCCGGCGCCGCAGCAGAATCTGGCGAATCTGGCGGTTGGCGAGCTGCGCGTGCGGCCCGATCCGACGGACCCGAGCCGCGGCACGCTGACGGTGCAGGTGCGCAATGACGCGGCCCAACCGGTTGCGGCGCAGTTGCTGCTGGCCGGGAGCGACACGGCCTTTGACGCGGCGACGTTTGGCAAGACCGACGCGCTGCGGCGCATTGTCGACGTGGAGCTGCCGCCCGGGCTGTCGACGCAGACCGTGCCGGGCGTGGATCTGACGGCCGCGCGCTTTGCGGTGCAGGTGCGCGGCAAGGCCGGCGCGCACGATCTGGCGCCGTGGGACGACTGGGGCTTTGCCGTGCTGGCGGAGCGCCGCGAGTTGGGCGTGCTCGTCGTGTCAGGGAGCCCGGAAGTCGACCCGGCGGCGGGCAACCTCTACCTGGCCGCCGCGCTTTTTGCCCACGGCAAGGTCAAAGTGCAGCACCTCCCGGCGGCGGACTACCACCCGGCGACGTTTGCCGCCAAGGACCGCGCGCGCCACGGCGTGGATGTTGTCGTGCTCGATCAGGCGGGCTTTGCGCTGCCAGAAGGGACGCCGGGCCTCGTGCTTTCGCTCGCCGGCGCACCGACGGAGACGCTGCGGCTGGCGCAAGGACCGGAGCTGGCGGTGCGCGACGAGGAGCATCCAGCGATGCGCGGGATCTCGTTTCAGGACACCAATTTCGACAAAGTGCGGCTGATCCCGACGCGTCCGGGCGACGCGATCCTCGCGGTGGCCAAGCCGCGGGGCGCGGTGATGGTGGCGCGCCAGGATGGCGCCCGGTCGCTGGAGTGGGGCATTGACCTGCTGGAGACGGATCTGGGCGCGCGCTATTCCCTGCCGCTCCTGGTGTCCAACGCGCTGTTGTGGTTGGCCGGTCAGGAGGAATCGCTGGTGCCGCCGCTGCTTGTCGGCCGGCCGTGGGCAGTGGATGCGCCGGTCCATGCCGAATGGCAATACGTGGAACCCGGGCAGCAACCGCGGCCGGCGCGGACGTCAGGGCGGCAGTTGCTGGGTCAGAGCGAGCACCACGGCGTGCACGTGTGGCAGTCTGACGGCGATCGCCTCGTCGCGCGGGCGACCGTGCTCGCGCCGACGGAGAATCCGACCCTGCTGCAGCCGTGGGGCCCGCCCGCGCGGACGCTGGCGACGACGCGTATCGTGGAGCCGCGGGTGCTGGCGTTGCCGCGCTGGAGCCTGTGGCTGTTGGCGGCGCTGCTGATTCTCGCGGTGGAATGGCTGACCTACTTGCGGCGGAGGACGGTATGACGCGCACCCGCCGCCTTTGGCTTGCGGCGACCGGCGCCGTCGCGATCACCGTGACGCTGCTGATCGCCGCGCAGGTTCCACTGCAGTTGGCGCTGCTGGCGCGCCAAGGCATCGACTTCGCCGCGCCGCAGTTGCTGTGGCTGGCGACGATCGCGTGGCTGGTGCCCCTGGCCGTCGCGTGGTCGCTCACGGACCTGCCGCGTTGGCAGCAGGGGCTGCAAGTGCTGGCGCGCATGGCGCTGATCGCGTTGCTCGCGGTGGCGATGGCCGGGCCGCGCTTGCTGCATGAACGGCCGCGGCGGGCGCAGGTGGTGCACGTCATCGATCGTTCGGCTTCCGTGCCTGACGCGCTCCTGCGGGCGGCGGAACGCGGCGTGCAGCAGAGTGAAATCGCGGCGCGACAGGCTGGCAAGAACGCGGTGGACGACGCGCTTGACGCGAGTGATCGCGCCGTGCCCGCCGTCCAGATCATCGCTTTTGACCGTGAGGCGTTGACGCTGCCGTGGCCGCCGACGCCGATTCAGGACGCCGTCGCGCCCCTGCAGTTGCCGCGCCGCCCCAACGAGGAGCGTGAGACCGATCTGGCCGCGGCGCTGAACCTCGCGCTGGGCTTGCTGGACGGCCATAGCGTGCCACACGTGGTCATTTGGTCGGACGGCCTGGAGACGCAAGGCGACGCGCTGCAGCTGCTCGATGCCCTGCGCGCGTCCGGCGTGCGGGTGCACGTGCCCGCGCTGCCGGAGATGCCGCCGACGGGCGAAGTCGTTGTGGAGCGGTTTGAGCTGCCGGCCAAAGTGCGCGCCAACGTGCCGTTCCCGGTCGCGGTGGCGGTGCAGTCGTCCGGACCGGCGACGGTGCGGTGCACGCTGGCGATCCAGAACCAGCCGCCGCTGCACGTGGAGCAGGCGATCGCGGCGGGCACGACGCGGCTGGAATTTGGCCTGGCGCGGCTGAAGGAAGCGGGGACCCACGATCTGGAAACGACGTGCGAAGTGCTGGCGGGCGCCGACCGCTTTGCCCTGAACAACCACCTGCGCGGGCGCGTGGCTGTGCTCGTTCGGCCCAAAGTGCTCTACGTCGAGGGCGCCAAAGGCCAGAGCCAGTACCTGACGCGCGCGCTGACCGACGATTTTGAGGTCGAGACCGCCGACGCCGACGGTCTGCCGCGTTCGCTCGCGGGTCTGAAGCCGTTCCAGGCGATTGTGCTGAGCGACGTGCCGCGCGTCTCCTCCGCGGGCGTGCCGCTGCTGACCGATGGCGACATGCGCAACCTGGAAGCGTACGTCAAAGCTGGCGGTGGCTTGTTGGTGCTGGGCGGCGAGAACAGCCTGGGCTCGGGCGGTTATCAGGACACGTATCTGGACAAACACGTGCTGCCGGTGCGCATGGACGTGGAAAACACGATGGAGACGCCGACGATCGCGCTGATGCTGGCGGTGGATCGCTCCGGCTCCATGCAAGGGCCAAAGATGGAGCTGGCCAAGGAGGCGGCGCGGGCGACGGCGGAGTCGCTGGCGCCGGAGGATTTGATCGGCGTGGTGTCTTTTGATTCCGAGGCGCGGCTGGCGGTGCGGCTGCAGCGCGCCGGCAATCGCTACCGCATTTCCACAGATATCGGTAAGTTGAACGCCAACGGCGGCACGCACATCTACCCGGCGCTGGACATGGCCTACCAGACGCTGTTGACCGCGCCGGCCAAGATCAAGCACGTGATCCTGTTGACGGACGGTCAGGCGCCGCGGCAGGGGATCGATGCGCTCGTACGGCAGATGAAGCGGTCCGGCATTACGGTTTCGACGGTGGGCGTGGGCAGCGACGTGGATCACAATCTGCTTGAAAGCATTGCGGATCGCGGCGGCGGGCGCTTCTACTTTACCGACCGGCCGGAGACGCTGCCGCGGATCTTTGTGAAAGAGACCAAGCTCATCGCGGGCGACAGCGTGATTGAGCAGCGCGTTCACGCCAAGCGGGCGCCGGGGCTGGGGCGCATCGACCTGTTGCGTGGCGTGCGCGTGGAGGATGCGCCGCTGTTGACGGGCTATCTGCCGACCAAGGTGAAGCCGGGCGCGGAAGAGATCCTGCGGCTGACGTCCGGCAAGCCGCTCCTGGTGCGCTGGAAGCTGGGACTGGGCAAAGTGACGGTGTTCACGAGCGACTTGAAGAATCGCTGGGCCGCACAGTGGCTCGATTGGCCGGGCTATGCGCTGCTGGCGCGGCAGACCGTGCGCGATTTGTTGCAGGAGGACGTCGGCATCGCGCTGGACGTGCGGCTGGCGCGCGAGCGCGATCGGCTGCGCGTGGCGGTGGACGCGCTGGACGAGGAGGACCACTACCTGACCGGGATGCTGGCGATGGCGAAGGTGACGCTGCCCGACGGGAGCCAAGCGGACGTGCGGCTGACGGAGGTCGCGGAAGGTCGGTACGAGACGGCGCTGCCGCTGGCCGCGCTGGGACCGTACGACGTGGCGGTGACGCTGCGGGCGCGGGCGGACCAGCCGGTGCTGGCGAGCGGGCGCGCGACCGCGGTGCATCCGTATCCCGATGAGTACCGGCTGGCGGATGGCAAGAGCGCGGTACTGGCGCAGCTGGCGGTCGCGACGGGCGGCAAGCGTGCGAGCCAGCCCGCGGATTGGATGGACGTGCACGGCGCAACGCACAAGGACTGGCAGTGGCTGTGGCCGCAGCTTGTGTGGTGGGCGCTCGGACTGCTGCTTGTGGATCTGGTGCTGCGGCGCGTCCGGCTCGGTCGCGTGCGGGCGGTGCGGTGGCACGCGCTGCGGCTGCGCGGCAAACGGAAGTAGCCGCGCCTACGGCATCCACAGCGCTTCGGGCTCGCCGGTGCGCTTGGCGATCCACCGGCTCGCCACAAACAGCCAGTCGCTCAGCCGATTCAGGTACTTCAAATCCTCCGGCGCCACTTCTTCCAGATGCGCCAGCTCAAACGCCCGCCGCTCCGCCCGTCGGCACACCGTCCGCGCCAGGTGCAGCGCGGCGCTCGTCGGCCCGCCACCCGGCAGCACGAACGACTTCAGCGGCTCCAGCTCAGCGTTCAGCGCGTCCAGCGACGCTTCAAGCCCCGCGACGTCCGCTGCGACAATCACCGGCTGATTGGGCCAGCGCGTCTCGATCCGCGTCGCCAAGCTCGAACCGAGATTGAAGAGCTGCTGTTGAATTGCGAACAACTGCGCGTCCAGATTGGCGCGCGCCGCTTCGTCCGCGGTCTGCTTGTTGGCCTCGCGGCACAAGCCGATGCACGCGTTCAGTTCGTCGACCGTGCCGTACGCTTCAATCCGCGGATCGTCTTTGGGCACGCGTTCGCCGCCGACCAATCCGGTGGTGCCATCGTCGCCAGTTCGAGTGTAGATGCGGTTGAGTCTGACCATGGCCGGAGTCTAGCGGCCTCTGCCTTCGCTGCCCAGCCATCCGCGCGCACGTCGGCATTTTTTCAGGTTGACGCCGCTCCAGCACCGGCTTACTTGAATTTATGCAACACGTTTCCTCCATCGTCGTTCGTCCGCCGGCCGTCGCCGGGACTTTCTATCCCGCTGACATGGAGCGCCTCGGCGCGGACGTGGCGGCCCTTCTCGCGGCCGGGGTCCAACCGCAGCCGCGCTTGGGATGGCCCAAGGCGCTGATCGTGCCGCACGCCGGCTACGCCTACTCCGGCGCCATCGCGGCGGCGGCGTACAGCGAGTGGCGCCGCGGCTTCCGGCAGATCCGCCGCGTCATTCTGCTGGGGCCAGTGCATCGTTTTGCCGTGCCGGGAATCGCGCTTGCGGGCGCGGACGTCTTCGCCACGCCGCTGGGGCAGGTGCCGGTCGATCGCGCCGCCGAGGCGCAGTTGGCCGATCTCGCGTGGGTGTGCCAGAGCCCGCGGGCCCATGCGTGGGAGCATTCCCTGGAAGTGCAGCTGCCGTTCCTGCAGAACGTCCTGGAGTCGTTCGCGGTCGTGCCGCTGGCGGTCGGCGACGCGACGGCAGAGCAGGTTGCCGCGGTGATTGAGCGGCTGTGGGGCGGTCCGGAGACGGTGATCGCAGTCAGCACGGACCTCTCGCATTTCCATCCGCAGAAAGAAGCGGTGGCGCTGGACGAGCGGACCGCCAAACGAATCCTGGCGCTGCGTCCGGACATTCACCACGAGGAAGCGTGCGGGGCCACGCCGCTCAACGGCCTGATCCTGGCGGCGCAGAGTCGCGATCTGGTGATTCGCCGGGTGGCGCAAGGCACGTCGGCGGACACGGCGGGTGGCTACCAGCGGGTCGTCGGCTATGGCGCGTTTGCACTGGACGAGGCGGAGATCGCCGGCGATGCGGCCGGCCGCCACCTGCTCGCCTTGGCGCGGGCGGCGATCGGTCACAAGCTGGGTTTGGCGCCGCAACCGCACGCTTCCCGTTGGTGGCTGCAAGGGTTGGGCGCGACGTTCGTGACGCTGAAGCAGCAGGGCGATCTGCGCGGATGCATCGGCACGCTCGAGGCGCGCTGGCCGCTGGGTGAGGACCTGATCGCCAACGCCCAGCACGCGGCGTTTGACGATCCGCGGTTCCTGCCGGTCGAGGCGGCGGATTTGCCGGCGATTCAGATCGAGGTGTCGGTCCTTTCCGCGCCGCAGGAGCTGACGTTTTCGTCGGAGGAAGACCTGCTCGGCCAGCTCCAGCCTGAGGTCGATGGCCTGATCCTCGAGCGTGCGGGGCAGCGCGGCACTTTTCTGCCGAACGTCTGGGAGGACCTGCCGGACAAGCGGCAGTTCCTGCGGCACTTGCTCGGAAAGGCCGGGCTCCCGGGCGATACGTCGCTCATGCAGTGTCGGCTGTGGCGCTACCGCGTCGCCAAATTTGCTGAAGCGGAGGTCCTGTCATGAGCGCTCATCCGGCACAGTGGTGGCATCGGCTCGACGACGGTCGAATTCAGTGCGACTTGTGTCCGCGCGACTGCAAGCTGCATGAAGGCCAGCGTGGGGCATGCTTTGTGCGGCAAATGGAACAGGACGAGATGATCCTGACGACGTGGGGCCGCTCCTCGGGCTTCTGCGTGGATCCGATTGAGAAGAAACCGCTGAACCACTTCCTGCCCGGCAGCAGCGTCCTCTCCTTTGGCACCGCGGGCTGCAACCTGTCCTGCCGCTTCTGCCAGAACTGGGACATTTCGCGTTCACGGGACATGGACACGCTCATGTCCGCAGCGACGCCGGAGATGATCGCCGACGAAGCCGTGCGCTTGCGGTGCGACTCGGTCGCGTTCACCTACAACGATCCGGTGATCTTTGCCGAATACGCGATGGACGTCGCCGACGCGTGCCACGCCGCGGGCGTGAAGACCGTGGCGGTCACGGCGGGCTACATCTACCCAACGCCGCGGATGGCGCTCTTCAGCAAGATTGACGCCGCCAACGTGGATCTCAAAGCGTTCACGGACGAGTTCTACTTTCAACAGTCGGCAGCGCACCTCGCGCCGGTGCTGGACACGCTGCGCTACCTGGTGCGGGAAACCAACGTCTGGACGGAGATCACGACGCTGCTGATTCCCGGTCTCAATGACTCGAATGACGAGCTGCACGCCGAGTGCAAGTGGCTCCTGAACAACCTGGGCGCGGACGTGCCGCTGCACTTCTCCGCGTTCCACCCGGACTACAAGCTGAGCGACGTACCGCCGACGCCGCTGGAGACGCTGGAGCGCGCGCGGGACATCGCGATCGGCGAAGGCTTGCGCTACGTCTATACCGGCAACATCCGGGACGTGCACGGCGCGTCGACGCATTGCCCCAAGTGCGGGAACACCGTGGTGGTCCGCGATGGCTACAACATCCTCCGCTATCAGTTGACCGCCGACGGGCACTGCACGCACTGCGAAGCCGCGATTCCCGGCCGCTTTCAGCAGTTCCACGGCGCGTTTGGCAACCGGCGGATTCCCAGTGCGCTTGGACAGTTCCACTGAACGGTTTGCCGCGCTTCCCACACCCCGCCGTCGCGTCAGAAAGTTGACCGTCGACAACCGTGCTGCGGCAAGTTGTGCTGAAGTTTCCGCATTTTTTGCGTTGCCCCTCTTCAACAATCCGGTACAAACGAGTACAAATGTAACGCCTGCCGCGCGAACGGCAGGTTTACGACTCGAACTCATGGAGAGCGACAATGCCAAAGACGAAGGGCACTGCTGCGGAATTTATTCTGAATCTGCTGCGCACGCATCCCGACTATGAGATGCAAGTTTCTGATATTTATGAAGAAGGCGAAAAGCGCTGGACCAAGGCCAACATCTCCAACGCGCTCACGCGGTTGCTGGACAAGGGCTTGATTCAGCGGACCGTTGATCCGAACCGCGCCGCTTGGTGGACCATCGCCGACTAGCGCGGCGGGCGCTAGCGCATCAGGAGCCGATCGGTCAGGGCGTGAGCCATGGTGAGGATCGGAGTCATGGTGTGGCTGGAGCTGCTGCTCGGAAAGACGCTGCCGTCGCACACGAATACGTTGCGTGTACCCCAGACTTGCCCCCTCAAGTCACACGCGGATGTCGATTCCTCTGTGCCGAGCCGCGCGCCGCCCTGTTGATGGGCGGAAATCAGTGAAATCGTCGCCGGGTCGAACGTCATTGTATCGATCTGCGCGAGCTGGGCGACCGACTGCAACAGCAGCGGCGGTGCTGCGGGTATGACGACGGACTTGGCGCCGGCGGCAAAATACGCGCGTGCCGCTGCGCGTATGGCCTGGCGCGCGCGCGTCTTCCATTCGGCCGTGAGCGTGTAGTCGACCTCCGGCCGGCCGTCGTGGCGCACGTTGATTTGCCCGACCGGCTGATCTGGAATCAGGATCAGCGCCGCGGCGACGTGGTCGAGCTGTGCCATCAGGGCCTTGCCCGTCGCACCAGGCGCCGAGACCAGGGAGCCAAGCACGCCCGGCGTGCCGAAAATGCTCTCCACGCGAAAGCCGCTCAGGCCAACGTCCGGATCGTGCTGCTCAAATTCCGTGAGCGCGTAGGCCTGCGGAATGCCGTCATAAGCGTTCACGCGATCGGGCATCAGCGCGACGATCGGCACCTGCGGCTGGAGCGACACGTGCTGGCCCAGCACGCGGTTGCCGATGCCGGAATTGCGCAGCAGCGCCACCGTGCCGACCGGATTCGCCGCGACGATGACCGTCTGGGCGTCGATGGCGAAACGATTGACCGGATGGTAGCCCTTGGCGTCCATCGTCTGCACTTCGACGCGCTTGCGATCGGTCGTGGCATCGCGGATCTGCAGCGCGCGCGCCCGGATCAGCACGCGGGCGCCCGCCGCCAGCGCCTTGGGAATCGAGACCATGCGCGGATTGCGCTTGGCGCTCGCCGGACAGCCGATGAGGCACGAGCCGAGGCCCTGGCACTTCACGCGGTTGTGCAGCATGACTTCACCGCGCCAGCCCAGCGCCTGGGCACCCGCGCGCAGAATCTGGTTGTTGCGGTTGACCTGCGTTTCTTCGATGCGGTTGGCCGAGAGATCGGCGAGCGCGCGTTCGACGTACGGCTGCATCGCGCTGGCGGAAAAGTCGCTCCATCCATGGTGTTTCTGCCAATAGGCCCACGTCGCGTCGTGGATCGGCACGACGTCGCACGCGTTGATGACGCCGCCGCCGCCCAGCACGCGGCCGGAGAGGATGTTGACGGTGCGGTCCTTGTTGGTGCGGCCGCCGCGGTCCACGTAGAGCTGGTCGTACATCGGCGTGTCGCGCTGGGTGAGGCGATCGGGGCCGACGAAATCGCCGCCTTCTTCCAGGAGGATGACGTCCTTGCCGGCCTCCGCGAGCACGCGCGCCGCAGTGCCGCCGCCGCAGCCGCTGCCGATGACGAGGAAATCGCACTTGAGGTCGTGCGGCACAAAGCCGAGGGCGGAGCAATCGAGGATTTCACTCATGGCAGCTCCGCTGGGCGGGTGGCCAGGCGCGCGAACGAAGGGCCAGCGTAACCAATGTGCGCCCAGACGGCCTGCTGGTCGTAGAACGTCAGGCCGAGAAAGCGCGAGAACGACCAGAAAATCTCGCGGCGTGTCTGCGCCGTCGCCGTGCCCCACGCGCTCCAATGCGCCAGTTGCTGATCCGGCGTCAGGTTGCTGAACGTCGCCGCGTAGTGGTCAAACAGCAGCGGGCCAAATTCCAGGAGGTCGAGCGCGATCCCGGCGTCGCGCTGATCGGCTGCCGGCTGGTCCGCGAGGTAGCCGTCAAACATGCGCGCCAGGTCGAAATCGGCCGCGCCTTGGGGAAACGCGCCGCCTTGCGGGATATGCGTGCGCGCGACCGCCGCCATCGTGCGGTAATGCTGTGCGGACAGCACGCGGAGCCCCGCGACGTCCGGCGCCGCTCCGCGCATCCATGCGAGCCCGGCGACAGCCCCAACCGCAAGCGCCGCGGCGCCGCTGGACAGCACGAGAAAGCGTCGGCGCGAGAGCGGAGTCACGGAAGCTCCTCGAGTTTCCAGCTCACGCGCGGCGTCGCCGTCACGGGCTGCGTGAACGCCGCCAGCAGGTCTTCCCCCGCCGCCTCGCGCTTGGCCAACTCCGCGCCGCGGGCCGCCAGACGTGCATCGCGCACCGCACCCAGCTCCTTGGCCGTCTTGATGCCTTTGTCCAGCACGGCGTGCAGCGCAACGCGCAGCTTGGTGCCGCGGTAGAAGACCTTGCCGTAGCGGGACAATTGCCGCGCGTCGATGTCAAAGCCCAAGCCGGGCGTCGTCGGCAAGTCCAGCCAGCCGCGATCGTGGCTCCACGTTTGCTGCAGGAGGCCATCGCGGAACTGCGGCACCCAGCCCGGCTCGCTGATCGGGTACTCCAGCAACGTGTCGTCGCGCCAGGGCGACGCGGAGAACAGCTGGAGGTTGATGGCGAAGCCAATCCCGTTGGTCCACGTGTGCGGCGTGTAGCGCGCGCCGGCCTTGGCGACCGCGCCGATGATCCGCCACGTCTCGCTGATGCCGCCCGCGAAGACGGAATCGGGCTGGTAGATGTCCAGCGATCGCTTCTCCAGCATCACCTTCATCTCCGGCAGGCCCACGTGGTTCAACTCCGCGCCGGCGATCGGAATCGCGGTCCGCCGGCGCAGTTCGGCCATGCCGTCGTAGTCGTCATTGGCCAGCGGCTCTTCCAGCCACTTGTAACCCAGCTCCGCGGCGCGATTGGCAAAGGCCAGCGCGCGTTCCAGATCCCACGTCGGCGCATCCGCGACAACCGCCACGCGCCAGCCCTGGTTGGCGTCAATGCCCATGGAAAAGTCGCTGCCCATCGCCGCCGCCACGGTCTCGATCTGCTCCAGATCCTCCGCGAGCGTCGGTTTGTGCACGCGCAGCTTGGCGGCGACAAAGCCTTCCGCGCGGCGCTTCTCCAATTCCACAATGCGCGCCTTGCCGTCTTTCACGTCGCCCGTGGACGCGTAGAGCTGCACGCGTCCCGGTCGGCCGCCCAGGAGTTGCCACACGGGAACGCCGCGCGCCTTGCCAATCACGTCCCAGCACGCCGCTTCCAGCCAGCCCACGTGCCAGCCGAGGTAGGTCATCTCGCGCAGGCGCTGGCGGATGGACGCCAAGTCGTCGGCGCGCTCATCCAGCAGATACGGACCCAGAAGCGCGCCGAGACCCTGCCGCTCCGTGTCCATCGCCGGGCCTGCGGAATAGCCTTCCACGCCGGACGCGGTGCGGATGCGCACCAACGTGAAGCGGTTCTCCGTTTGCGGCAGCCCGGGAATCCAGGACGGGTAGAAGGGGGCCGGCAGCGGGATGGAGACATGCCAGAGCGTGACGTCGGTGATGCGCATGGGAAACTCATTGCGGCGATCCACGCCATGCGTAGCGTGCGCCTCTTGTTCGCACAGAATCAAGGGCTTGGGACGGCGTTTGGCGTGCGCCGTGGCAATTCGATGACGCGAATTTCTGGGCTCGGCTCGCCCGCGGGCTTATGCTCGGCCTCAGCCGTGGCCTTTTACTTCGCGGCGCCAAGGAAGGCATCCATGCTGAGTTCATCCCGCGCGCTGTGGCGCATTGTTGTTGTGGCCGCTGTCGCGTTTGCGTTCGTGCTTGTGGCCGCCCCGGACGCTTCGGCAGCCAAGAAGAAGAAAGCCAAAGCGGCACCGACGGCCAAGGCGGCCCCTGGCAAGGCCGCTGAACCGGCCAAGACAGCCGAGCCTGCCAAGGCCGCAGAGCCAGCCAAGACGGCGGAAGCGGCCAAGCCCGCGGCGGCCAAGGTGGACGTGTCCGACCTGTGGAACGCGGAGTGCAAGAAGTGCCACGGTCCGGACGGCAAGGGCAAGCCGCCCAAGACGGAAGACATGAGCACGGCGGCGTGGCAGAAGCGCTTCACGGACGCGCAGATTCGCAAGACCATTGCGGAAGGCTTTGAGCGCGACAAGGACGGGGCGACGCAGAAGATGAAGGGCTTCAAGGACCTTGCGCCGGCGCAGCTGGACGGTCTCGTCAGCCACGTCCGCGGATTGGCGAAGTAGTCGGACGGTCCATCGCGCCGCGTTGACGGCGTTTGACGTCGCGCCCTAAGATGGCGCGCGAGGTCCGCATCATGGCTCAGTCGCACGATTCCCGGCGCAAGACGGCCGACCCGACACGGCGCGCGCCGGCGGCAAGTCCGCAGCCGGAGCTGGCGACGCGCGAGCCGCTTGGGCGCACCGCGCTGCCGCAAGTTCCGGTCAAGTTGCGCGGTCTGCTGGATGCGCTGGCTGCGGAGGTGGCCGGGATGCGCACGCTCGCGGAGTTGCGCCTCAAGGCCGCGAAAGGCGATGCGACGGACGGCGACTGGGATGCCTGGCGCGGGGCGGAAGCGCTGCGACGTGCGGCGGAATGGGAAGCGACGGAGGGCGGCATCCCGTTGCCGCTGCCAACGTTGGTGCAGCGCTATGGCTTGACGGCGATGGAGCGGCGCATTCTGCTCGCCCTGCTGGCGCCGCACATCGATCCCGGCGTGCTGACCACCTACCGCGAACTGCGCGGCGGCGGTTGGTGGGACGGCGTGGACTTGCGTTTGCTGCTGCACCTCGTCGCGGATGACCTCGCCGGCCAGATCGAAGTGCGCCGGGCTTTGGCGCCGCACGGAACGCTGCGCACGCGGCGGCTTGTGGCTTTCCATCCGGCGCGCTCCAGTCCGTCGATGTTGCACTGGGAAGTCGAGATTCCGCCGCGTCTCGTGCATTTCCTCATGGGCGACGCGCTTCTGGGCGGTCCGGTGGCTGAAGTCTGCGAGCGTCTCGCCGTCGGTGTGCCGATTGATCGCGTGGTGCTGCCGCAGGTCCAGGCCGCGCACGTGTGCACGCTCATCAGCCATGGCGACACGGCGCGCACGGCGATGGGCGAATTTGGCAACGGCCCGCTGATCGGGGATGGCGAAGGCGTCGTGCTGCTCTTTGCCGGACCGCCGGGGACGGGCAAGACGTTCTTTGCCCGCGCGCTGGGCTGCCAATTTGGCCGGCCGGTGCTGCGGGCGCGCAGCGAGATGTTGACGACGTCCGAGCACGTGACGCAGCTGGTCGACGCGCTTCAGCTCGAGGCGGAGCTGGAGCACGCGATCCTCCTCATCGAGGACGCCGAAATGCTGCTTGGCGAGCGCGGTCCGGTGGGCACGGCGATGCTCGGCCTGTTTGAACGCATCCGCACGCCGGTCATTCTGACGACCAATCGCGTGCAGATGCTCGATCCGGCGGTCGATCGCCACGTGCTTTACCGTCTGGATTTTGCCGTGCCGGGCGCGCCGGAGCGGGAAATCCTGTGGGAGACGCACCTGCCGCCTGACACGCCGCTCGCGGACGACATCGACCTGCCCAAGCTCGCGTCCCGCTACCAATTCACCGGCGGTGGCGTGCGTCAGGCGGTGCTCGCGGCGCTGCACCTGGCGCTGCAGCGCGATCCGGTCCATCCGTTGATCGACATGGCGACGCTGCTGACCGCGGCGGAAACGCAGCTGCGCGCCAGCCTGGACGACTACACGCTGCAGATGCCGGCCAAGCGCACGCTGGACGACATTGTGCTGCCCGAGGACGTGATGGGGCGGGTCAAGAGCCTGCTGGGCGCGTGCCGCAATCGCCTCAAGCTGATGACGGATTGGGGATTTGGCCAGAAGCTGACGACGGGCCTCGGCATCGTCGCGCTGTTTGACGGGCCGCCGGGCACGGGCAAGACGCTCTGCGCAGAGATTATCGGTGCGGAGCTGGGCGTGCCGGTGGCGCGAATCAACTTGCCGTCCGTGGTGTCCAAGTGGGTGGGCGAGACGGAGCAGCGCATCGCTGACATCTTCAAGCGCGCGCGTTCGACCGGCGCGATCCTGCTGTTTGACGAGGCGGATTCCCTGTTTGGCCGCCGCGTCGCCGAGACGCACTCCGCGACCGATCGCTACGCCAACATGGAGGTGAATCTGCTCCTGCAGGAGGTCGAGCGCTATGAAGGCATCGTGCTGCTGACGACCAACCTGGTGGGCGGGCTGGACCCGGCGGTGCTGCGGCGCATCCATTTCCGCATCAGCTTTCCCGAGCAGGACGCGCCCCTGCGTGGCCAGATCTTCCGCGCGCTCGTGCCGCGGCGCACGCCGCTCGCCCAGGACGTCGATTTTGCCGAGCTGGGACGGCGCTTTGACTTGCCGGGTGGCCGCATCCAAAACGCCGTGCTGCGCGCTGGTTATCTGGCGCTGACGGAGAACGCCCAACGCGTGACGATGGCGCATTTTCTCTTGGCGGCGACGGAAGAATCGCAGGCGGCGGGCAAGGTCATCCGCGGCGACGTGCCCAAGCCCGCGGCGTAGCGCTGGGGTCGCCAGTCGCCATGCCCCGCGCGCCCGTGCGTGCGGACTTGACCCGCCGGGCTGGCTGCCACGACACTGAATCCGCGACCGCCGCTTTGGCCGCGCACCCGGGATGCCATGGCCGTCGCCAACGCCCAACAGCAGAGCCAAAAGCGCCAGCAGGCGACCCCGTCCGCGCGGCTCCTGCGCAAGCGCCGGGAGCTGCTGGAAGAACTGCTGAAACAGCAGGCGGTGCCAAGCCATGAGGCGCTTGTCGACCTCGATCGGCAATACGGCGAAGGCACGGCGCTCTGGCTGCTGGATGAAATGGCGCACGCGCTGCAGTTGCCGCCGGCGCAACGCCTGACGCAGTTGCAGTCGGCGCCGCTGAGCCACGGGCCGGCGCAGGTGCAAGACGCGCTGGACGCCAATGAGGCGCTGCTGGCAGGCCATCACCGGGCGCAGGACGTCGGTGAGCTGGAGGCGCGGCTGTCCGAGCTGAAGGAAACGCCTGGCAATGAAGCCGAGATCGCGCAGGTGCAGGCCGCGCTGACGGAAGCGGAGGAAGCGAAGAAGCACGGGTGGCACGCGCCGGACAAGCCACAGGCGACGCTTGTGGAGAAGAAGCGGGAAGGCTTTGACAACGCGGCGCTGCGGACGCGTGGACAGTCGGTGGGCCAGAACACGACGTCGGAGACGCGCTCGGCGGCGCAGCGCGGCCTGGATATCGACGTGGCGCGGACGGAGACGCGCGCGCACGACGAGCAGATCGCGCCGGGGACCAACGCCCACGTCGTGGAGCAGAAGGCGCTGCAGGCGGGTGGCGGGACGCGGTCCGTGCAGAATACGACGACGGTGACGACGCGCGGCGATGCGCGGACCCTGCAGAAAGTCGCCGAAGCCGAGGAGAAGCTGGAGAAGGCGGAGAAGGCGCGCAAGGCGGGCGAGAATGGCCATGGCGTGACGGCGGCGGCGGTGAGGAAGGCGGAGCAGCATGACTTCCGCGTGGCGGCAACTGAAAAAGCGTGGAGTACGCGCACGGAAGCGGACGAGATGCAGACGCTCGCCAAGGGCGTGTACGGCTCGGTGAAGGGCAATCTCGACGGCCCGTCGGCGTCCGCGAAAGTGGGCGGCACGGCGACGGTGGGCGTAGCCAACGGCATTGGCCTGACGGGCAACGTGTCAGCCAAGGTCGTCGCGTTTGAAGGCGGCCTGAAATACACGACGCCGGAGCTGGAGTTCGCGGTGCTTGGCGAGAAGCTGCGCGGCGTGGCGGAAGTGGCGTTCAAGGCGGAGGCGCTCGCCGAGGCCAAGGGCCAGATCAAGTTGAACATCCTCGCCAAGGCCGATGGCCTGGACATCGACATCGGCGGGCGCGCGACGGGCGCATCCGGCAGCGTGGAAGCGTTCGCCGGCCTGCGCGCGGGCGTGGATGCCGCGCTCAAGCTGGATTGGCTGAAGAAGCCGGACTATTTCGCTGAATTGCGCGAGCAGTTGCTCGATTTCTTCCAGAAGACCGTCGGACTGCCCGGCGGCCGTCTGGCCAGTTGGGCCCTGGAGAAAGCCGGCAGCACGCTGTTTGGTCAAGCCGGCTGGGTCAACGTCGTGAAGGCCAGCGCGGGCATGGAAGGCAGCGCGGGCATCGGCGGTTCGGCCGCATTCGACGCGGCGATCGGCGGCGGTCGCGTCAAGTTCTCGGCCAAGCTCAAAGGCACCATCGGCCTCGGCTTTGGCGGCAAGGCCGCAATCGACGCGAGCATCCTGGAAGGACTCCGGCTCCTCGCCGTCCTCACTGCGAAGGGCGGACCGGCGCTCGCGGAAGGTCTTGGCCTCTCGGCCAGCCGGTTGGTCGAACCCGCCAAACAGGCGTTGATGGCGCTCCTGTGAAGCCAGTGGCTGCCACCGATGCCCTGCGTCGCCTCGCGGAAATGCTGCTGCTGGCGGGTGAAGACGCGGCCGCGCACGCCGTCCTGCAGGAAATCGCCGTCGTCGATCCGCTGAACGCGGCCAAAGGTGAAGCGACCCGCGCGTTGCTGCAGGGCCATCTGGGTCAGGCGCTGCTGTTGGCCCGGCGCACGGCGGAACGCCATCCGGACGACTTGGAGGCGGCGCTTCTGATGGCGCACTGTCTGGCGGCGCTGGGCCGGCTGGCGGAGGCGCGGGCACGACTGGAACGCGCGGCGCAAGCGCATCCACAGAGCGCGATGGCGTGGCTGCATTGGGCGGAGCTGATGGCGCAGCTTGGTGACCTGCCGGCGGCCCGGCGGATCCTGGACGATGGCCTGGCCCAGCGCGACGACGCGGCGGTGCTGTGGCTGGCGCTGGCGCGGTGGCAAGTGAAGGCGGATGCGCCGGAGGCTGCCATCGAGGCCTATCGCCAGGCGCTGGTGCGCGCGCCGCAGGATCGCGACATTTGGCTGGAGTCGGCCGCGGTGCTGCTGGAGGCGACGACGCCGGAGGCCGCGGCGCTGTGGCTGGAGGTCGCGCTGGCGGGGCCGCTGGCGCGGGATTCCGAGGCGCACCTCGCCTGCGCGCAGGCATGGATGGCGGCGGGCGACGGCGCGAAGGCGGACGCGTGGCGCACGGCGGCGGCGCGCATTGACCCCCGCGGCGCTGAAACGTAGGCTCGGCGCGGGGAGCGCATGGACCGACGGCAGTTGCACAATCTGGGACCGACGGCGCTGGCCGCCGCGCTGGCGGGCTTGACGCTGCTGGCCGTGTGGTTCATCGGGCGGCCGGCGGGAACGCCGCTGGGATTCCCGCTCGACGATTCGTGGATCCACATGGTCTACGGCCGCAGTCTCGCGGCGGAAGGCGTGCTTGGTTACAACCCGGGCGAGCCGACAACCGGCGCGACTTCACTGCTCTGGGCGATCTTGCTGGGCGGCGTGCACGCGGTGTTTGGCCACGCCGCGCTGGCGACGCGTGTGGCTGCCGTGCTCGTGCTTGGCGGCCTGCTCCACATCCTCACGGCGGCGCTGTGCGCCGACCTGGCGCAGCGCATGGCCGGCCCGCGTGCCGGGTTCATCACGGGCGTGCTCGTTGCCGGCAATCCCGCGCTGGCCTTTGCGGCGCTGTCCGGCATGGAAGTGGCCCTGACCACGGCGCTGCTCGTCGCGGGCGTGCGGGCGCTGCACTTGCGCGCTTGGGCGTGGGCCGGTCTGTGGCTGGGCCTCGCGCCGCTGGCCCGACCGGAAGCGGCGCTCGCCGCCGTTGCGCTCGTCGCGTTGAGCACGGCGCTCCATCGCCCCGTGGATCGCCCGGCGTGGTTCAAGCGCGCGCTGCAGTTGGGCGGTCCGGCGCTCGCCTTCGGCCTGCTCGTCGTGAGCCGCAACCTCGCCGTGACGGGGCACGCGCTGCCCGCGACCTACTACGCCAAAGTCACGGAGGTCTCGTGGGCGGAAACGCCGCAGCGGCTGTGGCACGCGCTCCAGTACGTCCTCGGCAAGACGCCGCCCGTGGCGCACGGTCTCGGCTTGCCGTTTCTCCTCGGCCTCGCGGCGCGTCGGCACTGGCCGTCGCTCCTGCCGTTTGTCGCGTCCTTCGCCTATCTGCTGGCGCACGTGCGCGTCTCTGCGCTGGGTGAACCGGATGTCTTCTACGCCGTGCGCTACCTCCTGCCGATCGTGCCGACCCTCACGCTGGCGCTTGTCCTCGGCGCGCTGGCGTTGGGCGAGCACCTCCGGGAGCGACTCCGCGTCTTGCCGCTCGCGCTTTTGGTGCTGCTTGCCCTGACGCAGGCCGGTATGACGCTGCAGCACGTGAGCTGGAAGCTGGCCAACGACACCCGCAATATCGATGAAGTGCAGTGCGCCGCCGGTCGTTGGATCGCCGCGCATGTGCCCGCGGATCGCCGCGTCGCGACGGTGGATGCAGGCGCGGTGCGCTACTTTGGCAATCGCTGGACGCTCGACCTCATGGGGCTGAATACGCCGATGATGCTGTGGCAGCCTGCGGCTTACACGCGGAGTCACCCGGTCGTCGCCGCCGTCATCGTGCCGGGGCTGGCCAAGCCGCCGTCGTCGCCGGAGTTCGTCGCGCCGTGGTCGTACCGGACCCGCGACTACCACGTGACGTACGTCCCCGCGCTGGGTTTTCAGGCCATCGTCACGTGCCAGAAGGCGGCCGATTCGGCGCCGCGGCAGATGGTGCTCCAAGGTCCGGGAATGCACACGATGCTGTGGTGCCAGCGGTTCTGAGCGCGCCGATCGTCCGTTGCCCGCCGATCAGTTGTGGCAGCACATGACGCCGTTGATCCACGGGTCCGTGCCCTGGTTGCGCACGCAGGTCTGGTTCATCGCGTCGATACGGTAGTTGCCGCTGATGCAGCTCGTGCCGTAGTTGGTGATCTTGCCCTGGCAGCTCGCGCCCAAGCCCGCGGCGTCGTTGGTATCCGTGGTATTGGTGCAGGGCTGGCAGTTGCCAAGGTCGTTGGCGGCGTTGATCGACCAGCAGCCGCTCTGGAACGCGTCAGCCTGCGCGACGGACTTCATCAGCACCTGGTCGGCGGCGCTGGAGTTGCACACGTGGAAACTCAAGCCGCACAGCTTGTTGGGCGCGCCGGTGCCAGACGTGGAGCCGATGCTGCCGTACCAATCGCCGTTGCACTGCGCGATGTTCGGGTAGCGGACCTTGTCCATCGAGCCTTCGCGCGTGCCGTCGGCGCAGCTGGTGTCCTCGACTTTGCAGGTGCTGGAGCAGCCGTCGCCACTGACGGTGTTGCCGTCATCGCACGCCTCGCCGAGCGCGGCCATCAGCACGCCGTCGCCGCACACGCCGAGCTTGCACACGCCGCTGAAGCAGACGTTGACCGCGCCGCAGCTGCTCTTGTCCGCGAGGCTGATGTGCTGGCAGCCAATGCCAAGCACGCAGCTGTCCGTGGTGCATGCGTTGCTGTCGTCGCAGTTGAGCGCGGGCGGCGCGCAGGTGCCGCCGGAGCAGACGTCCGGACCGGTGCAGAGGTTGCCGTCATTGCACGGCGCGTTGTTGGCCGTGTGGCTGCAGCCGGTGGTGCCGTTGCAGGAGTCGTCCGTGCACGCGTTGCTGTCGTTGCAGTTGAGCGCGCCGCCGGGCGTGCAGACGCCGTTGTTGCAGTAGTCGCCGCTGGTGCAGACTGAGCCGTCCGCGTCGCAGGACGCGCCGTTGGCGCCGCCGCCGTTGAAGACGCACGCGCCGGTCAACGTGTTGCAGGAGTCGACCGTGCACGCGTTGCCGTCGTTGCAAACCGTCGACGGGCCAGAAACGCACGCTCCGCCGGTGCACTTGTCGCCGTTGGTGCAGGCGTTGCCGTCGCTGCAGTTGCTGGTGTTGGCGGTGTGCGTGCAGCCGGTCGCCGGGTTGCAGGAGTCGTTGGTGCACGCGTTGCCGTCATCGCAGTTCAGCGCCGCGCCCGCGACGCAATTCGCGCCGGTGCAAATGTCCGGGTTGGTGCAGACGCTGCCGTCGGCATCGCACAGGCTGCCGCCGTTTTGCGCGACGTAGCTGCAGACGCCGGTGGCGGGCGTGCAGGTGTTCTTGCGGCAGGTGTTGTCGCCCGCGGCGCTGCACGTCACGACGGTCACCGGGTTCACCTTGCACGCGTAGGGCAGGGCGCTCACATCGCAGTACAGCGTGCCGTTGCAGGCGTTGCCGTCTTCCTGGCCAGCGCAATCAGCCGTCACCTTGCAGCCGCAGTTGTTGCTGCCGGAGGTGCAGAGGCCGCCGCTGCACACGTCGCCGATGGTGCACGGATTGCCGTCGTCGCAGGACAGGATGTTGTTGCTGTGCGTGCAGCCGGCGACCGGGTCGCAGGCGTCGTTGGTGCACGCCTTGCCGTCGTCGCAGAGCACGGTCGGCGCAACGACGTTGCCCTTGCACGCGCCGGCGCCGCAGACGTCGCCCGTGGTGCACGCATTGTTGTCATTGCACGCCAGGTTGTTGACGGCGAAGACGCACCCCGTGCCGGGATTGCAGCTGTCCGTCGTGCACAGGTTGTTGTCGTTGCACGTGATGCCCGTGCCGGCGCACGCCTTCGCGGCGCAAATGTCGCCGCTCGTGCAGGCGTTGCCGTCGTCGCAAATCGCGGTGTTGGCGGTGTTGAGGCAGCCGGTCGCGGACGCACACGAGTCGGTGGTGCACGGGTTGGCGTCGTTGCAGTTCAGGGTGCCGGTTGAGCTGCACAGACCGCCCGAGCAGGTGTCGCCGGTCGTGCAGCTGTTGCCGTCATTGCACGGCACGGTGTTGGCCGTGTACTTGCAGCCGGTTGCCGCCACGCAGGCGTCGTCGGTGCAGGTGTTGCCGTCGTTGCAGGTGATCGCCGTGCCGAGGCACGCGCCCGCGTTGCACTTGTCCGCGGACGTGCAGGCGTTGCCGTCATCGCACGTGGCGACGGAGTTGGCGAACACGCAGTTGCCGGTCGCCACGTCGCACGAGTCCGTGGTGCACGGGTTGGAATCGTTGCAGTTCTTGACGGCGCCGGGCACGCAGCCTGACGCGCTGCAGATGTCGCCGACGGTGCACGGGTTGTTGTCCGTGCAGGGGCTGGCGTTGGCGGTGTGCGTGCAACCGGTGAGCGCGTTGCAGCTGTCGTCCGTGCAGGCGTTGTTGTCGTTGCAGTTGACCTGCGGGCCGGGCAAGCACACGCCGGCGTTGCACGCGTCGCCCACTGAGCACACCGAGTTGTCCGCGTTGCACGGCGCGTTCTGGTTCTGCGCGACGTAGCTGCACACGCCGGTCGATGGCGCGCAGGTGTTGACGGTGCACGTGCCGTTGCCGGCGGTGTCGCACGTCACGATCGTCGCGGGGCTGACCTTGCAGTTGTAGGGGAGCGCGGACGTGTCGCAGACCAGCGTGCCGTTGCACAGGTTGCCGTCTTCCTGCGCCGCGCAGTCCGAGTTCTGCGTGCAGCCGCACGAGTTCGCGCCGCTGGTGCAGACGCCCGCCGCGCAGACGTCGCCGACCGTGCAGCCGTTGCCGTCGTCGCACGTGTTGGTGTTGTTGACGTGCGTGCAGCCGCTCAGCGGGTTGCAGGCGTCATTGGTGCAGATCTTGCCGTCGTCGCAGAACGTCGCGACAACAACCGCCGTGCCCGTGCACGCGCCGCCCGCGCACGCGTCGTTGGTCGTGCACGCGTTGCCGTCGCTGCAGGAGAGCGCGTTGTTGGTGTGCGCACAGCCGGTCGCGGGCGAGCACGAGTCGCTGGTGCAAATGTTGCTGTCGTCGCAGTTGACGCTCGTGCCGACGCAGACGCCCGCCGTGCAGGTGTCACTCTGGCTGCAGGCGTTGCCGTCGTTGCAGCTCAGCGCGTTGTTGGCAAAGATGCAGGCGCCTGTGGCCGGGTTGCAGGAATCCGTGGTGCACGGGTTGCTGTCGTTGCAGACGGCGACCGCGCCGGGCTTGCATGCGCCGGTCGCGCAACTGTCGCCCACAGTGCAGGCATTGCCGTCCGTGCACGGCGAAGTGTTGTTGCTGTGCTGGCAACCCAAGGTCGCGCTGCAGGAATCGTTGGTGCACGGGTTGCTGTCGTCGCAGTTCAAGCTCGCGCCCGCCTTGCAGACGCCGGCGGCGCAGACGTCGGGCGCCGTGCACACGCTGTTGTCGGCATTGCAGGGGCCACTCTCGTTCTGGTTGAGGTAGCTGCACTTGCCGGTACCGGTGGCGCACGTGTTCTTGGTGCAGACGGTGTCCGCGCTGGCGTCGCACGTGACGATTGTCGCCGGATTGACCTTGCAGCTGTACGGCAACGCCGCCTTGTCGCAGAACAGGGTGCCGTCGCAGAAGTTGCCGTTTTCCTGGCCGGCGCAATCCGCGTTGGTCGCGCAGCCGCATGTGTTGGTGCCGCTCTTGCAGGTGCCGGTCGCGCAGACGTCGCCGCTGGTGCAGGGATTGCCGTCATCGCAGCTGACCGCGTTGTTGGCGTGCGCGCACCCGGTGGCCGGGACGCAGCTCTCGGTCGTGCACGGATTGCCGTCGTCGCACAGGATCGCGACGCTGACGGCCGTGCCCGCGCACGAACCGCTGGAGCACAGGTCGTTCTGCGTGCACGCGTTGTTGTCATTGCAGCTCAGCGTGTTGACGGCGTTGACGCAACCCTTCTTCGGGTCGCAGCTGTCCGTCGTGCACACGTTGTTGTCGTTGCAGTTGAGCGCCGCGCCGCCGCACACGCCGCCGGCGCACACGTCATTGGCGCTGCACGCGTTGCCGTCGTCGCAACTCAGGGTGTTGTTGGCAAAGAGGCAGCTGCCGCTGGCTTTGTCGCAGGAGTCGCTCGTGCAGGCGTTGCCGTCCGCGCAGACCTTGGTGGCGCCGGGGACACAGCCGGCGGAGACGCACTGGTCGCCCACGGTGCACGCGTTGCCATCGGTGCACGGCGAGGCGTTGGCCTTGTGCACGCAGCCGGTCAGCTTGTCGCAGGAATCGTCGGTGCAGGGGTTGCCGTCGTCGCAGCTGAGGCCCGCGCCGGCCGAGCACACGCCATTCACGCATGTGTCGTTGGTTGTGCACACGCTGCCGTCCGCGTCACACGGCTTGCCCGCGTTCTGGCTCACGTAGCCGCACTTGCCTGTGCCGGTGGCGCAGTTGTTCTTGGTGCACGTCGTGTCGCCGGACGCGTCGCACGTCACGACGGTCTTTGGGTTTACCTTGCAGTTGTACGGCAGCGCGCTCTTGTCGCAGAACAGCGTGCCGTTGCAGAAGTTGCCGTCTTCCTGGCCGGCGCAATCCGCGTCCTGCGTGCAGCCGCAGGTGTTGGTGCCGCTCGTGCACTTGCCCGCCGCGCACGTGTCGCCCGTGGTGCAGCTGTTGCCGTCGTCGCACGCCGCCGTGTTGTTGGCGTGGCTGCAGCCAGTCGACGGATTGCAGCCGTCGGTCGTGCACGGATTGGCGTCGTCGCACTGGACCGCCGCGCTGACCGCCGTGCCCTTGCACGCACCGCCGCCGCAGATGTCATTGCTCGTGCAGGCATTGCTGTCGTCACACGTCACGGTGTTGTTGGTGTGGACGCAGCCGGTCGCCGACGCGCACGAGTCGTTCGTGCACGGATTGCCGTCGTCGCAGCTGATGCCCGCGCCTGCGCACACGCCGTTCTGGCACGCGTCGCCTTGGCTGCAGGCATTGCCGTCATTGCACGGCAACGTGTTGTTGGCAAACAGGCACTTGCCCGTCGTCGGGTCGCAGCTGTCGGCGGTGCACGGATTGCTGTCGTTGCACACGGTGCCCAGGCCGCCCACGCAGGCGTTCTGGCTGCACGAGTCGCCCACGGTGCACGGATTGTCGTCGCTGCACGGGCTCGCGTTGGCCACGTGGACGCAGCCGCTCTTGGGGTTGCAGCTGTCGTCGCTGCACGGATTGCCGTCATCGCACACGAGCGCGGCGCCCTGCGCGCATGCGCCGCCTTTGCACGTGTCGTTGGTTGTGCACACGCTGCCGTCGGCGTCGCACGCGAGGGTCTCGTTGACGGCGTTGTTGCCGCACTTGCCGGCCTTGGGGTCGCACTGGTTGTGCAGGCACGTCGTGTCGGTCGTGGTGTCGCACGTCACGACGGTCTTGGGATTGACCTTGCAGTTGTATGGCGGCGCGCTCTTGTCGCAGAACAGCGTGCCGTTGCAGAGGTTGCCGTCTTCCTGGCTGGCGCAGTCGGCGTCGCTGTTGCAGCCGCACGTGTTGGTGCCGCTGACGCACGCGCCCGCGCCGCAGACGTCGCCCGCGGTGCACGGATTGCCGTCGTCGCACGAGTTGGCGTTGGCGGCATGCGTGCAGCCGACCGTCGGGTCGCAGGCGTCGGTCGTGCACGGATTGCCGTCATCGCAGACCACGCTGGCGCTGCTCGTCTGGCCCTTGCACGCGCCGCCGCCGCAGAGGTCGCCGGTTGTGCAGGCGTTGCCGTCGTCGCAGGGCACGGTGTTCGGCGTGTTGACGCAGCTCTTTGTCGGATCGCAGGAATCGGACGTGCACGGATTCTTGTCGTCGCAGATCGCGGACGTGCCCGAGCACACGCCGTTTGCACACGTGTCGCTCAGCGAGCAGGCGTTGCCGTCGTCGCACGGCAGCGTGTTCTTGACGTACGCGCACTTGCCGCTGCCCTGATCGCACGCGTCGTCCGTGCACGGATTCTCGTCGTCGCACTGCGTGAGCGGGCCGGCGGCGCAGGCGGAGTCCTTGCAGATGTCGCCCACGGTGCACGCGTTGCCGTCGCTGCATGCCGCCGACGAAGGCGCAAACGCGCAGCCGTTCTTGGGATCGCAGCTGTCCGTCGTGCACGGGTTCGTGTCGTCGCAATTCAGCAGCGGACCGGCGATGCACGCGCCGCCCTTGCAGGTGTCAGTCGTCGTGCAGATCGTGCCGTCGGCGTCGCAGCCCAGGCCTTCGTTGACGGGAACGTACAGGCACTTGCCGGTCGGCTTGTCGCACTGGTTTTCCGAGCAGGCCGTGTCCGCGCCGCCGTCGCAGGTCACGACGGTGATGGGGTTGACCTTGCACAGCCACTGCGCGCCGCTCTGGTCGCAGAACAGCGTGCCGTTGCACAGGTTGTTGTCCTCGTAGGCCACGCAATCCAGGTCGCTCGTGCACGCGCAGGAGGACGCGCCCGAGTTGCAGATGCCGTTGGCGCACGTGTCGCCCGTCGTGCAGAGGTTGCCGTCTTCACACGGCCCGGTGTTGGGCGTCCACTGGCAGCCGGAACTCGGGTCGCACGACTCAGTGGTGCAGGGATTGCCGTCGTCGCAGATGGCCTGGGCGCCCAGCGCTTGGCCGACGCACGCGCCGTCCGTGCAGGTGTCGCTCGCGGTGCACGGATTCTTGTCGTTGCACGGCAGGGACGTCGGCGTGTAGACGCAGCCCTTGAGCGGGTCGCACGCGTCGGTCGTGCAGATCGAGCCATCGTCACACGAGAACCCGGTGCCCGTGCACGCGCCGCTCGCGCAGATGTCGTCCTTGGAGCAGGCGTTGCCGTCGTCGCACGGCGCGGCGTTGAACGCGCTGGTGCAATCGCCCGCGAGGTCGCAGCCGTCGGTCGTGCAGGCGTTGCCGTCGTCGCACAGCTTGCCCGCGCCCGGCGTGCAGGCGCTCTCCACGCAGACGTCGCCAATCGTGCAGGAGTTGCCGTCGTCGCACGCGCCGCCGTTCAAAACCGCGTGGACGCAGCCGATTGTCGCGTCGCACGTGTCGGCAGTGCACGCGTTCTGGTCGTTGCAGTCCAACGCCGCGGTCGACGTGCACTGGCCAAACGCGCAGATGTGGCCCACGGTGCAGGCGTTCCCGTCGTCGCACGGACCGCCATTGAGCAGCGCGTGCTGGCAGCCGTGGTTCAGATCGCACTGGTCTTCACTGCACGGGTTGCCGTCGTCGCAGTTCTGGCCGATGCCGCCCTGGCACTTGCCGTCGAGGCAAGTCTGCAGCGTTGTACACGCGTCGCCGTCTTCGCAGGTCGCGCTGTTGGGCAGTTCCGCCGCCTGGCAGAAGCCGTCGACGCAGGCGCTTGGCGTGCACGGTGTGGAAAGCGCGACGCAATCGGTGCCCGTCAGGCAAGGCGTCGTCGTCGTGGCGTCGCTGGCGGTGTCCAGTGCGTCGCCGTCGGGCGATTCAGCATCGAACAGCGGATTGACGTCGCTGTCCTGGAACAGCCCGTCGTAGTCGATCGACGTCACGTCCTTGGCAATCGCGACGTCGTTGTTGAAGCCGGAGACGTCATCGCCGTTGTTGGCGTCCGGGTCAAACGCGGGGATCACGGTCGTGTCGTCGCCGCAGCCGGAAAGTCCAGTGATCACAAGGGCCAGAAGGCCAATTCGCAGCCCCATCGCGTTCAATCGCGCGCCGCCAAGACAACCACCAAATTTCGACTTCATGATAACTCCGCGCAACGACAGGCCGGTAGCATACCGCTTCCGCCCAACAGTCCAGTAAAACTGTTGTGTGTGAAAATGTAAACCAGGGATTTCATGTCGCGCAAGGGGTGTTCTACCGCAGGATCGCGGTGTGGCGCAGGTCGTAGGTAATATTCTTCTGGTGCGCCTCGATCGTGCCGCCGCCGATTTCCAGCAGCTTCGCGTCGCGCCAGAGGCGTTCCACGTCGTATTCGCCGACGTAGCCGTAGCCGCCAAGGACCTGAATGGCGCGATCCGCGACGTTCTTGCCCATCGTCGCGCAATAGAGCTTCACGCCGTCCGAGTCCATGCGATTGCCATGGCTTTCCAGGTCGAGGCGGCCCGCGGTCGCGTACACGTATGCCCGGCCGGCCATCCATTCCGCATAGGAATCGCCAATGTAGCGTTGGATCTGGCCAAAATTGCGCAGCGACTGGCCAAAAGCGTGGCGTTCGCCCGAGTAGCGGTTCATCACCTCCACGCACCGCCGCGCAATGCCCAGGCTCATCGCGGCGAGCGTCAGGCGTTCCAGTTCCAGGTTGCGCATCATGTGCTTGGTCGATTCGCCTTCGTTGCCAATCAGGTTGA
Organism: uncultured Myxococcales bacterium; assembly: GCA_903842345.1. Classification (GTDB taxonomy): domain Bacteria; phylum Myxococcota_A; class UBA9042; order UBA9042; family UBA9042; genus CAIYBN01. The sequence continues at coordinate 236,815 of CAIMLR010000007.1, read as the reverse complement.
CGGCGGGCACGCGGCAATCGTCAAACACCAATTCCGCGGTCGCTGAGGCGCGCATGCCCAGCTTGTCGTGGATCTTCTGGCCGAGACGGAAGCCAGGCATGCCCTTCTCAACGAGAAAGCTGCTGATCTGCTTGCCTTTCTCCGAGCTCGTGCGGGCGTAGACGAGGAAACAATCGCCCAACTCCGTGTTGCTGATGGCGCCGTTGGTGATCCACATCTTGCTGCCGTTCAGCACGTAAAAGTCACCGTCGCGGCGCGCAGTTGTGCTCATCGCCAGCGCGTCTGTGCCCGCGTGCGGCTCGCTCATGCCCATGCCGGCGATCCATTCGCCGCTGATGACTTTGGGCAGGACGCGCCGGCGCTGGTCGTCATTGGCGTTCACGTTGAAATTGTTGACGAACAGCATCGCGTGGGCGAGGTAGCTGAGCGTGAACGCCGGATCGACCGCGCTCAGCTCTTCATGGGCAATCACGGCCGCCGTCGGGTCCATGCCCGCGCCACCCCAGCGCTCCGGCACCGTCAGTCCCAGCAGGCCGAGGCTGCCAAGCTTGCGAAAAAGCGGCACATTAAAGGTCTCGGTGCGGTCGGATTCGCGGGCCTGCGGCTGCAGTTGGCGCTCGGCGAAATCCCGGACCATTTCGCGCAGTGCCTGGTGTTCTTCGGTCGGATTGTAAATGTCTTGCATGTTCAAAGTCCTTCGCAGGCGCGCGAGCTTAGCACACTCACGGCCGCGGTGCACTCGCGCGGTTGAGGCGATCGGCGATGGCCGGCCAGAGGCCATCGAGCCGCGTCACCGGCTCGGTCCACAATTGCGCGGCGCCACTCGCGTCCAAGTGCCGCAGGGAAGCAAACAATTGCTGCGCGGCGATCGCGTCGTTGCCATCAGGCGCCAGCGTCAGGACCGGCGAGCGGGCGCCGAGAAGCTGCTCCAGTCGGTGCGCGGCGGTTTCCGCTGAACCTGCGAGCAGCAGCACGCCGTCACCGGGCTCCACCAGCGCCCGCACCTCCGAATCCGCGAGCGCGGCCAACGGCGCCGGCAACACGCGCAGCGGCAGCGACGGCGCGTAGTGGCTGGCCAGCATCCCCGGCGACGGCAGCGCCAGCGCGGACGTCTGCGGTTTGAAGACCGGCTGCCCCGCAACCGCGGCGATTTGCGCCGCCGTCACGCCACCGGGCCGCAACAGCGCGCACGCGCCATCGGCTTGCACCGCGACGACGGTGGACTCCACGCCGATTGCGCACGGCCCGCCATCGACGATCCAGCCGATCCGCTCGCCCAGTTCGGCGTGCACGTGGGCCGCCGTCGTCGGGCTCACGCGGCCAAAGCGATTGGCGCTCGGCGCGGCGAGCGGCTGGCCGAGCTGGGTCAGGATCGCCTGCGCGACCGGATGGGCAGGCATGCGGACCGCGACGCTGTCCAATCCCGCGGTGCACAGGTCCGGCACGTCCGCGGCGCGCGGCAGGACAAGCGTCAACGGTCCGGGCCAGAACGCGTCGGCGAGCCGTTGCGCGGATTGCCGCGCCGCGGGCGTCAACTGTGCCAGATCGACGAGCCCCGCCGCTGCCAACGCCTGCAGGTGCGTGCCGCGCGGACTCGGTGCCACGTGGGCAATCAGCGGGTCAAAGGTCGGCCGCGCTTTCGCCGCGAAGATCCGCGCCAGCGCCTGCGGATCCAGCGCCAGCCCGGCCAGGCCGTACACCGTTTCCGTCGGAATCGCCACGAGTTCACCCCGCGCAAGGGCGGCGACGGCGCGCGCGATGTCGGCTTCTGTTGCGTGCAGGATCGCCGCGGTCATGCCAACTCCAATCGCGCGACTGCGCCCGCCTGGACCCACGCGGCCAGCCATGCGCCCACGTGTTCCGCCATCGCGTCTGCGGCATCCGGGTCGGCGTCGATCACCGCCGCCATCGCCGGACCCAGCGCCACGCCGGCCATGAGCCGCGCCAACAGCCGCGCCTCTACCGGATGCAGCTCCCGCCGGTTCACTTGCCACACCTTGCGCGCAACAAGCCAGACCTGCGGGCCAGGCGCTGTCGGCAGCACCGCAAAGTCCAACGCCACCCGCTGGGTCGCCGGGGCAAAATGCAGGACCAGTTGGCCGGCGTCGGCGTCCGTCAGCCCGTCCAGCAGGCGCGTGTCCAGCGGCGGCACCGCGGGCGCGAGGTGCGCCTGCACCAGCGCGCGTTCCAGCTGCGCGAGCGCGGCCGTATGCGGGGGCCAGCGCGGCTGGCGCGCGAGCCACGTTGGCAGGCGTTCGCCATAGCGTTCCAGCGCCCACGACGTCGACGGCACCGCCTGCCGGTACGCGGCCGCCATCGCCAGGAACGGCTTCTTGCCCATGAACTTCCGCAGCAGCGGATAGTCCTCCAGCAGCGCGTCGTCGCACCGCGCTGCGTACATTTGCGTGTGGATGGCCAAGCGCGCGTCCGGCGTCAGGCGACCGTGCTCGGCGATCCAGTGACTGGCCGGCGTCCCCGTCGGGTGGCCCGTGACCTCGTCCAGCATCCAACGCATCAGCGCCGCCGACTGCGGGGCATCGCGCAGCGGCGGTTGCCGCGGCACCGTCGGCAGCACGGGCGGCGCCAGCGGCTTGGCCACGACCAGATCCGCGACGTGCGCCCACGCTTGCTGCGCCTCCCGCCAGGTCTGGGCAAACGACGGAATCGCAAAATCCCACTCCAGCAGGAGCGGTCGCCCGCCACACGCCGCAAACGCCGCCCGCAGCACGTCCCAGACCGGCGGGTCCACGGGGCCGATGTGGCTGTCAAAGAGGTGCGTCGCAAACGTCGTGTGACCGGCCACGTGCATTTGGCACACGCGCGCCCACGGCACCGCCGCCACATACTCCTGCCAGGCAAAATCATGGTTCTGCGCTGCGACGTAGATGTTGTTCACGTCCAGCAGCAGCCCGCAATCGGCATCCTCGGCCAGCCGCGCGAGGAACTGCCACTCCGGCATCGTCGTCTGGTGGAATTGCAGGTAGCTTGAAGGATTCTCCACAACCAGCGGCCGTTCCAGCACGTCCTGCACCAGCCGCACGCGCTGCGTCATCCACGCCAGCATTTCCTCGCTGTAGGGCACCGGCAGCAGATCGTGGGACTGGCGACCGTCGATGCCCGTCCAGCACAGGTGATCCGACACCCACGGCGCGTGCCAGCGGTCCGCCAAGGCCTTGATGCCCTTCAGGTACGCGAGATCCAGCGGATCGGTCGAGCCGATATTCAGCGTCACGCCGTGGAGCACCAACGGATACTGCTCGGCCAATTCGTCCAGCGCGTGCCGCAGCCAGCCTTCGTGCATCAGCGCGTTGTCGGCGATGACCTCAAACCAGCCGACCTTGGGCTTCTGCCGCAGGATCGTCGGAATGTGCTTGCCGCGCAGGCCAATGCCAAGGCCGAGATCGGGCAGGTTCCAGCGGTTGGCGATCGCGTGCGACATCGTCTGGCCTCACCGCGCTGCTTGGGTAAACGGCAGCAGGATCGGAAATTCCGCGGCGCGCGGGGCCGTTTGCGGCGGCAACGGCCAATCCTGCCAGACGCCGGCACGCTGGAGCGCCAGACCGCGACCGGGCAGCACGCGCAGCGCCTGCAGGTCGGCCATCTCCGGCAGCGTCGCGAGTTGTGACGCAAAATCCGCGGCCGCAACCTGGCTTGGGCGGACGATGACCGCCGCCACATCCCGCACTTCATCGCGGGCCACGGCGCGGGCATGGAGGGAAACGCACGTTCCGTCGGCAAAAAGCACGATGGGCTCGGCCTCGTACGCCTGTTGGCGCGCCGTCCACGCCGGATTGTGGACCGCCAAATCCGCGAGCAGCGCGTCCACAAGCGTTTGGGACGCCGGACAGTCAAACCGGCACGGCAGATGGCGCAGCGGCGTCCGCGCTTCTTCACCCAGCAGCCCGGGCAGGGACGTCAGCCGCGCGTCAAAGTGCCGCGTCCGGAGCGCCGCCCGGAGGATCGCGATGGCGTTGTCGGTCTCGCGGACGTGCTCGATGATCTCCGCGTGGGCATCCAGGAACGCCTGCACGCAGCAAGGCGGGTAGCCATACAGCGCGCCGAGCCGCTCGTGTGTCGCGGCGATCGACTCCCAATGCGCACGCTGCTCCCCCAGCGCCCGAGCCGGCTGCCGGTGCAGATTGGCCAGTTCGTCGCGCAGGCACGCCGCCGCATCCGCCGCAGTCAGGGCCACGACGGTCAGGACGTGCTGGCCCGCTCCGTCGGCGCGAATCAAGCCACCGGTGCCGGCATCCACCGTCGCCGCCGATTCCACGTGCCAGCCGCGCGGCGCAAAGGCGGCCGCATAGATCGCGACTTCAGCGGGCGGCAGGAACAGCCGCCACGCGCGCCGCAGACCGAGCGCCAGGCCGCGCGCCTCCACACAATCGGGATCCACGTTGGCGATTTCATTGTGTTGCTGCGTCGTCGGCAGCCGCTGCCACGCTTGCCAATCCGGCCCCGGACCGCCCGGCCGCTCCAGCAGCGCCGCCGGCACGCCCGCACACCCCTGCGGATGGTCCGGACTCGCCCGCAGCGGGCATTGGTCGCACGCGGGCACAGGGCGCGCCGCCGCTTGAGTCCGCTCACCAACGGTCGCTGGCTCGACGTCAAAGCCCGCCAGACAGCTTGGCCACAGCCCCGATCGCAGGAGTTGCACGTCGGGCGGCAGCGTTTTCGGCCACGCCGCAATCACCGCATCCAGCGCCGGCGCCTCGGCTGGATCCAGCAGCGGCAGGGCAATCACCGCCACGGACGGCGCCAAACCGCTCAGTTCGGCCAATTCGCCCAGCGCCGCGACGGTTCGCGCCGCCACCCGCCAGCGCAGCCGCACGGCCAACCCGTTTTCCCCCGCCTGCCGCATCGCGGCGTGCAGCCCTTCCGACTCATCCGTCGTGCCCGTCCACGCCACCGACGCGCCCGACGTCGGCGCGCGCACCACCCACTCCACGGCGTACGCGCGGCCTTGCGCCAGCGCGGTCAGCAGCGCGGCGTCGGCGCGTTGGATCCGCACGGTCACCTGTGCGCCGAGTCCGGCGAGCCGCTGCAACGTCGTCAGCAGGTCCGGAAGCGGCGCGTTGCCGTCCACCAGAAGCGTCACCACGGGCTCGGTCAATTGCCGCGCAAGCGCCACGGAATCGCTCGCCAGCACCGCGGGCAACGTCCAAATCTGCCGATTCGCCGAACGGCGTGTCTCAGGGGGCGGCGTCGCGACCAAGATCTACTTCACCCGAACCCAGTTGCGCGCCGGAAAACCGCGGCTCGCCGGCGGCGGCTGCACCGACAGCACGTAGCTGGCGCGGCGATTGCGCGCTTCATCCACGCTGTCCGGCGTCGGCACTTTCAGCGCGGTCTCGCCAAAACCCTGGGACTGGATCGCCACTTTGATGCCGTGCGCGGCGAACCACGTGGCGATCGCGTGCGCCCGCTTGCGCGAGAGCTCCAGGTTGTCCGCCGCCTGGCCCACCGTGTCCGTATACCCGCCGATGTACAGCTCAATTTGCAGCACGCCCGCGACGGCCTTCAGTTGCTGTTGAATGCGATCCAGCGGCTCGGTCAGCTTGGGCTCTTCCGTCGGCCGGATGTCCCACTTGCCCGACTCAAAAATCACGTCCTGGTGCGGAATGTCCACGAACGTGACCGACTCGATCCCGCTCCAGTAGCCCGCCTGATCGTAGCCGCGCAGCTGGAATTGCCCCACGACTTCCTCGGGCTTCTGCTGCCACGTGACCGTCAGCGGCGTCCCGGGCGCCTCGCCGTTGAACGTCTTGCTCACGTTGGCGATCGGCTTGCCGTCATCGCCCATCACGTCCAGCTCCAGCTTGCCCGCGGGTTCCGTCAGCCGCACCGTGATCTTCCGGCCGTTCTCGTCAACGTCAGCCGGCGCGATCTGGATCTTCGGCGGCTCGCCGACGCGGGTATCGAACTGCACGTCAAAATTGGCGAATTTCTCTTTTCCCGCCTGCCCGGACAGCTTGCACGCGTAGGAGAAGACGCCTTTGACGATGGGCAGCGGCATCCGCTTTTCCGCGCCCGCGCGCAGGCCGGCGACGCTGAAGTGGACGTCCTGGCCGTCGGAGCGCTTGCAGGCAAACTGGACGACGTTGAACGGCCGCGACGGCTTGAAACCCAGCCACGGATGGTCCTTGGGCAGTTGCGCCGTGCCGTGGACGGAGAACCCGAGCTCATCCGCGCTCACTTGCGCGTAGGCAGAAGTGCTGAAACAGACTGCCAAAATCCAAGAGAGCGGTGCAATCCAGCGCATGTCGGCCTCCTCGTCAACGGCGCGCAGTGTAGCACATCGAGCGGGCGGTGGCAGTCATGGCGGGCGGGCGCGTGACGCGCGGATGGCCGGATCGCCACGATTGGCCGACGGTTGTTGGTATTGCGACGGCGGCAGGCGCGCCACAAGTCCCTGATCTGGCGCGTATCTGTCCCCGCGCGCCGTCAGTGGCTGGACGCGCCGCAAGTGCCCTCAGGCGCGGGATTTCTCCTGCAACCGCTGCGTGTCGCGGCAGAGTCTGGTAGACTGGGCCGAATTGCCGCTTTCCGCGGCGCGATTCGGCCTTGGGGGTATGGATGCAGCGGCTATCGATGGGGCAAGCCCGATGTCTGGTGCTGGCGTTGCTTGCGCTGCTTGTCGCGTGCGGCACCGTCGCGCCCGCCGGTGATGGCGCTGGGGTTGATGCCGTCGGCGATTCTGCCGCCGATGCCGGCAAGGACGCCAAGGACGTCAGCAACGGCAAGACCGACGCGCAGGACGATGGCGATGCCGCCGCGACGGACGCCGCCGATGTGACCGCCGCCAATGACGCTGATGTCGCGGGTACCGACGACGCGGCGGGCAGCGATGCTGACGCCCAGGGTGCCGCGTGTGTGGCTGAGCCCGGCGCGCCTGGCTGCCCGTGCCAGGACAACAGCACCTGCGATCTGCCGATTTGCCTCCCCACCGCCAAGGGCTCGCTCTGCGCCAAGCCGTGCATCGATGCGTGCCCGGAAGGCTTCAAGTGCGTCGGCGTGTCTGGCCCCGGCGGCGACATTCAACCCGTGTGCGTCGACAAATCCCCGCACCTTTGCGATCCGTGCGTGAATTCAGCGCAGTGCGGCGCGGTCGGCTTGCAAGGCGCGGCGTGCGTGGATTTGGGCAAGGACGGGCGCTTCTGCGGCACCGCGTGCAAGGCCGACACCGACTGCCCCGGCGGTTACGTGTGCAGCAGCGGCACGAGCGTGGAAGGCAACAGCGTCCAACAGTGCTTGCCGGCCGCGGGCGCGTCGTGCACGTGCAGCGCGTCGGCCATCGCCGATCAGCTCTCCACGTCGTGTTTCGCTGAAGCCAAGGACGCCAACGGCGGCATTGTGGGCCAGTGCAAAGGCGTGCGCGCGTGCGGTCCTGACGGCCTCTCGACCTGCAACGCCAGCATCCAGACGGAGACGTGCAACGGCCAGGACGATGACTGCGACGGCCTCGTCGACGAAGGCACGTGCGACGACAAGAACCCGTGCACGATGGACACCTGCGACGGCAAGGCGCAAACGTGCGGCCACAGCGACTCGCCGGGCTCGTGTGACGCGGACGGCAACAACTGCACCGTCGGCGACGCGTGTGTCGCGGGCAAGTGCGTCATTGGCGCGCTGAAATCGTGTGACGACGGCAACCCGTGCACGACCGACGCGTGCGACCCGATCCTCGGCTGCAGCAAGACCAACGATGACGGCTTGCCGTGCTCCGACGGCTCCGCGTGCACCGTCGGCGATGCGTGCAAGGGCGGTGCGTGCCTCCCGGGCGCCAGCAAGACGTGCCCGGATGGCGACTCCTGCAAGTCCTGGTCGTGCAATGACGCCAACGGCAAGTGTGAATCAGCCGCCACTGCCAACGGCACCAGCTGTTCGGACGGCACGCTGTGCACGGCGGGTGACATTTGCACCGCGGGCAGCTGCGCCGGCAAGCCGGTTGACTGCGACGACAAGAACCCGTGCACGCTGGACACCTGCGATCCCATCGCGCAGTGCAAGCACGACGCCGCCAACACGCCATGCGACGACAACAACGCGTGCACGACCGACGACGTCTGCGCCGCCAAGAAGTGCAACGGCACGCCCATCAACGTCGCGACCGAGTGCGGCGACGGCAATCCGTGCACAACGGACACGTGCGACAAGATCGCCGGCTGCATCTACACGGCCAACACGCTGGGCTGCAATGACGGCAACGCGTGCACCATCGGCGACACGTGCGCTGGCAAGGTGTGCAAGTCCGGCACCAACACGTGCAGCTGCCAGCAGGATAGCGACTGCGCCACCAGCGAAGACGGCAACCTCTGCAACGGCACGCTGTTCTGCGACAAATCCGGCGTGAGCAACCAGTGCAAGGTCAATCCGGCGACAATCGTGACGTGCAACACGCTGGGCGACGGTCCGTGCAGCCAGACGACGTGCGATCCGCAGAGCGGCACGTGCGCGGCGTTGAATGTGCCCGACGGCAAGTCGTGTGACGCGGACGGCTCCGTTTGCACGTCGAACGACGCCTGCGTGGCCGGCGCCTGCGTGGCCGGCGCGGTCAAGAACTGCAATGACAACAACCTTTGCACCGACGACGCGTGCGACAGCACGCTCGGCTGCGTCAACACCGCCAACGTCAGCCCGTGCGACAACGACGGCAACGCGTGCACGCAAAACGACACCTGCTCGGGCAAGATCTGCCTGGTCGGACCGACGAAGGTGTGCGACGACGGCTTGGATTGCACCACCGATTCCTGCAACCACGCGACAGGTGTCTGCGTGTTTGATCCGGCGCCGACGACGGTGGCATGCGACGACGGCAATGCGTGCACAGTTGCCGACAAGTGCACCGCCACGGGGCAATGCGCGGGCGGCGCGGCGGCAAGCTGCGACGACGGCATCGCGTGCACGGCGGACGTCTGCGATCCCGTCAAGGGCTGCAGCCACAGCAACATGACCGACGGCACCGCGTGCGGCGCCACGGGCTACACGTGCTTTTCGCTGAACTGTGTGAAGTGCGGCAACAACATCGTCGAGGCCGGCGAGGCGTGCGACGACGGCAACTTGATCGATGGCGATGGCTGTTCGTCGACGTGTCAGTACGACAAGGCGGTGTGGCCGAAAGTCGGGCAGCTGCTCATCACTGAACTGATGGCCGCGCCGAAGAACGGTGCGCAAGCCGAGTGGATTGAGGTGTACAATCCGACGCAGCAACCGCTGCTGTTGGAAGGCCTGCTGGTCGGTGATTTGAACAGCGCCTACTTTGCGTCGTACAAGACTTCCAGCGGCAACTGGGTGCTCATGCCAGGCCAGTATGGGCTCATCGCCGGGCAAGCCAAGATCGGTACTGTTGTCGCAGATGCCAGCTATGACATCACTGGACTTGAAATGGGCAACAGCAACCCGGACGGGCTCTGCATCAGCACCGACGGTCAGTGCTCATCGAAGACAATGATTGCGAAGGCGAACTACACTTCTGCGCCCTCCGGTTACAGCTGGCAACTCAAGATGTCCTACTACCCAACGGCATTCGCCACCGGGTCCGCAGCCATCTCGAGCACGAAGTGGTGCCAAGGGCAGACGCCGATCCCTGGCGATCCGACCAACTTCGCGACGCCTAAAGCGGCGCCGGACTGTCCCTAATTCTCCGCCCCTCCGAGGCCCCGCATGTTCGCACGTCACCTCCTCTTCGCTTCGCTCTGTCTCGCGCTCGCCTGTGGCGGCACCAAGGGTGGCACCGGCACTGACCCGACCGACGTCGCCACTGGCGGCACGGACGCGACGCTCGCCGATGGCGCGGGCGATGTTTCGGGCAACGACGTCGCGACGCCGCCGGATGGCGGTTCTGACGCCGCGCCGGACGTCCAACCGGATATTGCCCCCGATCTGCAGCCTGACGTGACGCCTGATACGCCCGATGCGCCGGGAACGGACGCCGCGGACGACGTCAGCGATGCAAAAGACGACGTCCTGGATGCCGCAGACGACGTCTTGGATGCAAAAGACGACGTCTTTGAGGTCGCAGACGACGTCTTTGATGCCACGGACGACGTCCTGGATGGCGCAGACGTCGGATCGGACGCCGCGGACGACGTCGCGGATGCGGAAGACGTGACCGCGACCGTTGATACCGCGATCGACACCTACGTGCCCAACTGCACGCTGGACAGCGACTGCGCCAAGCTCACCACGCTCTGCGGCAGCGGCGTCTGCCTCGCGGGCGACTGCACCGTCACGTTGGCCATCGACGGCACGCCGTGCGACGACGGCGACTTCTGCACCGACAACACCGCGTGCGCGGCGGGCGCGTGCCTTGGCACCGTGAGCAACTGCAACGACGGCAACGCCTGCACCGTGGACAGCTGCGATCCCGCGGTGGGCTGCGGCCACGACGGCTTGACCGGCGACACCTGCGACGACGGCAACGCGTGCACCATTGGCGACCAGTGCGCCGGCGGCTTTTGCACGCCCAGCGACAAAGTCACGTGCGACGACGGCCTGGTTTGCACGTTGGACAGCTGCGATCCGAGCGTCGGCTGCACCACGACCAACCTGGACGGCGAGGCGTGCAACGACGGCAGCTTGTGCACGCTCACGGACTCCTGCAGCGGCGGCAAGTGCGTCGGCAGCAATGAAAAAGTCTGCAATGACAACAATCCGTGCACCAATGACGGCTGCGCGGCGGGCGCCGGCTGCGTGTTCCTCGCCAACAGCGCGACCTGCGAGGACGGCAGCACCTGCACCGCCGGCGATTTCTGCCAGAACAAGGCGTGCCAGGCGGGCGGCAAGCTCAGCTGCGACGACTTGAACCCGTGCACCGATGACAGCTGCGACCCTGCCACCGGCTGCAAGCACACGGCCAACGCCGCGGGCTGCACGGACGGCAACGAGTGCACGCTCAATGACGCGTGCGGCGGCGGCAACTGCATCGGCGGGGCGAACAAGAACTGCGACGACGCGCGGACGTGCAGCGTGGATTCCTGCGAGAAGGCGACGGGCTGCAAGCACGACCTGACCGCATGCTGCGCCGCCAACGCGGAGTGCGACGACGGCAACCCGTGCACGGACGACACCTGCAACTTCCAGCTGGGCTGCCAGCACGCCAACAACACCGCGGCGTGTCAGGACGGCGACGCGTGCACAACCGGCGACACGTGCAAGAACGGCAGCTGCGGCGCGGGCGGCGCGACGAACTGCGATGACGCGAACCTGTGCACAACGGACAGCTGCGACAAGACGACGGGCTGCAAGCACGGCGCCAACGCCCTGCCGTGCGACGACAAGGACGCGTGCACGGTGAGCGACGTGTGCCAGGACGGCGCGTGCAAACCGGGCACGGCGCTGGGCTGCGATGACAGCCGGACGTGCAGCGTGGACACGTGCGACAAGACCACGGGCTGCAAGCACGACCTGACGACGTGCTGCGCGAGCGCGGCGGTCTGCACCGACAACAACGCGTGCACGGACGACGTGTGCGACTTCCAGACCGGCTGCAGCAACCCCGCCAACAGCATCGCCTGCAGCGACGGCGACGCGTGCACGGTGGGCGACGCGTGCGCCAACAAGGCATGCGTCAGCGGCAGCGCGGCGATCTGCGTGGACGGCAACGCCTGCACGACCGACACGTGCGTGAAGGCGACCGGCTGTGCGTATCCAGCCGTGGGCGACGGCGCGACGTGCGACGACGGCAAGCTGTGCACGATTGGCGATGCCTGCAAGAGCGGCGTCTGCACGCCGAGCGCCAACAAGGACTGCAACGACAACAACCCGTGCACAACGGACAGCTGCGACGCGACGCTGGGCTGCCAGCACGTCGGCTTTGTTGGGGCATGCGACGACGGCAACGCCTGCACGACCGGCGAAGCGTGCAGCCTCGCGGAAACGTGCACGGGCGGCACCGCGACAAACTGCGACGACGGCAACGTGTGCAGCGACGACAGCTGCCCGACCCCCGCGGGCTGCGTCCATCTGGCCAACAGCGGGACGTGCACGGACGGCAGCGTCTGCACGACGGAGAGCTGCGCCAACAAGAGCTGCACCGTCAGCAACACGACGGTCTGCAACGACAGCACGGTATGCACGACGGACAGCTGCAACGCCACCAGCGGCTGCGTCTACACGCCCATCAGCTGCGACGACAGCAACGCGTGCACGACGGACAGCTGCGACGGCGTGACGGGCTGTGGCCACGTCAACGTCGCGGATGGCACGACCTGCGGCGGCGGCAAGACCTGCCAGACCGGCGTGTGCAAAGCGGCGGCGTTGGACATCAGCGGTTGGAAGATCGTGCAGGCGAACTCTTCCATTACCTACACGATTCCCGCGAATACGGTGCTGCAGCCGGGCAGTTACTTCGTGGTCGCCCGGGGTGCGACACTCGCTGAGTTCAGTACGCATTTTGGCATCACTTTGGGCGCGAACGTCACCTATGTGCAGTCGACGCCGAACCTCGGCAGCTCCACGGCCGGTTTTCCGGAAATCAATGGCGATGAGACCTACACGCTCAAGAAGGCGGACAACACAACCGTAGAGGGGCCGACGATCGCGATGGCTGCGAGTTCGGCTGCGCAGTCGATCCAGCGCAGCAATCCCACGGGCGCAGCCGGCACGGCGGGGTCCTGGACGGTCAAGGCGGACACGCTGGCCACACCCGGCAGCGGCCAGACGGCCGGCAGCGCCAAAGGCCTCTACATCAGCGAGTTCAGCGATGCCTCCGGCACTGGCAACTTGGTGTACGAGTTCGTCGAACTCTTCTACGACCCCTGATCCTACGGCGTCTCCGGCCTGAGCGCTTCGCCGGGCCGCACGTCGCACTTGGTCATCTTGCCCGGCGTCGGATGCTCCGGCACGCTGAACCGCACGGTCGTCGTCTTGCAGCCCTCGCACTTGGGCCCCGGCTCGCAGCGCACCACGTGGCGGGAACCCGCGTCCAGCATAACTTTGGCAAAGCCTTCGCCAATCGCCGCGGTCTGGTTGTCCAGGTAGAGCGTCGAGTTGGCGGGAATGGCGCCGATCTTCCACTCGAACTGCACCTTGGCTTCCTGCGGCGGCGTCACGACCGGCGTCACCTTGGGCTCCGGCTCGGTCACCCGCGGCATGCGCAGCCCCGGCACATGTTTGCGGACCGGCTCCGTCGTTTCGTGCGGCTTGGCCTCCGGCGTCTCCGCTGAAGCGACCGTGATCGGCGCCGGCGGCGGAATCGGCGGCATCTCCGGCTTGCTGCGGATCTGCGCCGGGCCATTGGGCAGATTCAGGAGCGCGCCTTCCGCCGGCAGCGGCTTGGGTTCAGCGGCGGGCGGCGGCTCATCGGGCAGGTGCGTCACAAACCACAGCCCGGCAAGCGCCACCAGCGCGCCCGTCACCACGCCCGCGACCATGCCCCCGCGCTTGAGCTTGCGCATGCGCCGCGCCCGCGTCGTCCATTCCTGCAGCGCCTTGCGCGGCTCCTCCGCGTCCGGGTCAATCGCCAGCGCGCGGTTCAGCGTGTCGATCGCCATCGCCAGCTTGCCCGCCGTCGCCTGCTTTTGGCCTTCCGCGGTCAGGATCTGCACGACGGTTGGCTTCAGGTCAAACTGGAACACTTCCGGCGCTTTGAGGAACCGCGTCAGCAAGCCCGTCGCATCGGACATCCGGTAGGTCTTCAGGTAGTTGCTGAGCGCCGCCTGGACCGCGTTCATGTCCGCGTAGCGATCCGCCGGCCAGCGCGCCAGGCACTGCGCGATGATGTCGTCAAAGTGCCGATCCACCGCGGGATTGTGGCGCGACGGCAGCTCAAACTCGCCCTCCAGGATCAGCCGGAACAGCGCCTGCGGATTGCTCGCGACAAACGGGAGCCGCCGCGTCACCAGAAAATACAGCACGGTCCCGAGCGCGAAGATGTCGCAGCGGCCATCCAGCGGACTGCCTTCAATCTGCTCCGGCGCCATGTGCGCGGGCGAACCGACGATCGCGCCGGTCGTCGTCATCTGCTCCATGTCCATCGCCTGAGCGATGCCAAAGTCCATGAGCTTGAGCTGGCCATCGCGGGAAATCATCAGGTTATCAGGCTTGATGTCGCGGTGGATGAGCCCCATGTGGTGCGCGTGGCCGAGCGCGCCGGCAATCGCGTGCCCCACGAGCGCGGCGGCTTGCGGCAGGAACGGCCCATGATCGTTGGTAAAGTCTGTCAGCGTCTCGCCGTGGACAAACTCGGTGACGAGAAACGCGGCGTTGTCGTCGCCCGCGGAGAAGTCGTACACATCGACGATATTGCCGTGGTGCAGCTTGGCGATCGCCTGGGCTTCGCGGTTGAAACGCGCGCGAGCGTCCGGCTTGTTGCCGAGGTGCGGGTGCATGACCTTGATGGCGACGTCGCGTTTGAGGACGCGGTCCCGCCCGCGATAGACGGTCGCCATGCCGCCGTCGCCGACGCGCTCGAGCACCTCATACCGGTTGCCGTAGACTTCAGTCAAAGGGCCGCTCGCGCTGCGGTGCCAAGGATCCGCGCGCCCGAGTGTATACAGCTTTTTGCGGAGCGTGCAGTAGCGGAAAGACGCGGCCTACTGCGGCGGCAGCAACACCTGAACCGGCGGCACAATCTGCCGCGGCGGCGCGGGCGGCGGCGCCGGCGTTGGCTGCTGCTGCGGCGCTTCGACAACCGGATGGCCGGCGTGCTGCCACGCGAAGATGCCCTCGTCGAGCACCGCGGTGTTCTTGAAGTGGCGCTTGCGCAGCTCGTCGACGATGACGCCCGACGCGTGATGCGGGCACGCGCAGTAGGCGATGACCCACGTGCCGTCGTTGGGAATCTTGTCCAACTCCTTGGGATCATAGTACGGCACGGACACCGCGCCGGTGATGTGCAGCCGCAAGTAGTCAGACGGCGCGCGGGCGTCCACGACGACAATCCGCCGCTTGTTCTTGAACGCATTCGCGACTTCTTCCAGCGGGACGATCCGGTCGTCCTTCATCTTGAGGTCGGCTTGCTTGCCGTTGGGATTGATGACAATCGGTCCCGTGAGCTCGGGCGCCGCTTCCAGACCCGCCATTGGCGCGGCGGTCGGCGACGGATTCGCGGGCAGCGGCGCATGCCACGGCACCGGCGGCGAAGGCGGCACGGTCAGCGCCATGGAGCGCAGGTACGCGATTGTGTCGTCGATTTGCACCTCGGTCAGCTTGCCGGTCCACGGATCCATCTTGGTGCCGGGCCGACCCTTCTGGATCGCATAGCGCAGGAAGCCATCGCTCGCGGACGCCAGCAACTGCGGATTGAACAGGTGCACGGCCGAGCCGCGCTGGGTCGACCAACCGTGGCAGGACGCGCACTGGGTCATGTAGACGTTCTGGCCGCGGCCGATCGCGCCCAGGTTGGCCTTCGTCTCGTTCAGCGTCACCATCGGCGGCGCGGGCTGCGGCGGCGCGACGCGGCGCGTGTAGCCGATGATGGCGTCGATATCGCTGGCGGAAAGCGGCCCGCCCACTTCCTGGGCATACGCCGCCATCGCGGTACCTGGCCGCCCGCGGGCAATCGACGTCCGCAGGAACTCCGTGCTCGCCGTCTCGCGAAACGTGCGTGAGACAAGCGACGGCGCGTTGTCGGCGGCATACCCTTCAGCGAACTTGCCGTGACAGAGCGAACAGTATTTCAAGAAGAGCTGCGCACCCTTGGCGGCCTCGCCCAGCGTTGGTGCATCGGCCGGTGACGGCGCTTCTGGCAGCGCGATCGCGTCGCCGTCGCGCGCATCAGCGTCCGCCCGCGGAGGGGTCGACAGCCGCCCGCAGGCGAGGGGAGTCATGAGCACAAGCAACAGCAGCAAACGGTCCATGCGATCCTCAGCGGGCTGTCGCCCCGGCGTGAGAATCCACTGACTCGCGTCCCTGCGCAAGCTTCCGATTCAAACCGTTCAGAGCGCCTCGGCTTCGTGCACGTAGTGCGGCTGCCCGCGCGGCGTCGCCCAACGCTGGAACAGCGCCATTTCAAATGGATCGGCGCGGTGGACGCGTTCCATGAGGAAATCGAAGATCCCCATGTGCTTCTGGCAATACGTGCTGTCCGCCATGCGGCCGTGGATGCTGCCTTGCTCGCAGTAGTTGTGCACCGGGCACACGCCGCACCACGGCTTGTAGACGCAGCTGCTGCAGCCGGGCTGGCCTTCCAGCGTGGACGCCATGACCATGGAGCGGACGGTCGGGCTGCTCACAACGTCGCGGTAGCGGTCCTTCTCGATGCCTTCGCCGCTCGTGCCGTGGACGTTGCCGATTTGGAAGCAGTCGTCGCCGCTGCGGTCGACCATCCGGCCTTCGTCGCAAGTGAAGATGCGGCCGTCGTGGTTGTACGCCAATTGGCCAATGCCAGCGCCGCACGGGCTGCGAATGTCCAGGTAGTTGGGCTCCACGTTGCCGATGATCTTGCTGAAGAGCAGCGCGGCGGTGCGTTCCACCATGTCCTGACCGTTGCGGTTCATCTCGACGATGTGCAAGAAGGTCTGGCGGTAGAACTCCAGGAAATCTTCCATCGTGTAGCCGAGGCGATTCTTGACCGCTGCGCCCCAGCCGAACGGATCGAGGTTGCGCAGGAAGATGCTCTTGCAGCCGAGCGCCGCGTAGTGCTCAACGAGCTCATTGCCGCGCGCCAGCGTCTGGCGGGTAATCGTGGGCAGCGCCTCGATGTGGTAGAGGTGCGGATCCATCCCGGCGTCGACGTAGTGCTGGTTGATGCGGCGAATCCAGTCCACCGTCGTGTCGTGGGATTTGCCGTCTTTCCAGAGGCGTTGGCCATCGTGCAGATCCGCCGGACCGTCGAGGGACGTGCAAATCTGCACACGCCGATCGATGAGATACGCCAGCTTCTCCTCGTCCATGAGCGACAGGTTTGTCACAAGCGCAAACATCAGCGACTTGCCAGCCAGCGCGTTCTTCTGCCGCGCGTATTCGATGATGTGCTCGACGACCGCCCAGTTGGCCAGCGGCTCGCCGCCCTGGAACTCGATCGTCAGGCTCGGCGACGTCGTCTCGAAGGCAAAATCGACGCAGCGCTCGGCCGTCTCGATGCTCATGTCCACGTCTGGCGCGTCCATCCGCGCGCGCGAGGCATGGCAGTACTGGCAGGTGTGGTTGCAGCGCAGCGTGACGACAAAGATGTGCAGGCTCGGACCGGCGCGCAGAAAACGGTACTTCTCCTGCAGTCGCGCCGTGATCGCCTCGCGGTCCAGCTCGCGGGCGAGGAAATTGCCCGCCTTCAGCCGCGCCCGCAGCGGATCCTCGTTGGCCACGTCGCCGCGGACGAGCGCCTGATACTCGACGTCGCTCAGGAACAGGTGATCGCCAAAATCATTGGAGATCAGCACCGCGCCGTCGACCGTGCGCTGGCGAAATGGCAGCAGGTCCAGCACTTTCTGGCCGCGCATGGACAGGGACTCGATCGGCAGGTGCGTGTGGTGCGTCATGGGGTGTCCTGGGACTTGGAGGGCGGCGGATCGGTGCGCGGAACGAATTCGTCCCAGCCAAAGCGGTCGGGGTACTCGTGCCAGGGGCCTTCGCATGCGAATTGCCACGTGCAGACTTCGCACGGCGGACCGTGGGCTTTGCCGGCTTCCAGGCGGTAGCGGGCGTAGTCGCCGATGCGCACGTCGCCGTCGTACACGGTCGTGTCGGGGAGACCAGGCTCCACGGCGGCCCATTCGCGGCCTTTGAGGAAGCAGAACGGCACCGCTTCCGTCACCGTGCTCCGCCCCGCCGCGCGCACGAGGTCCAACGCCAGCGGCAGATGCTTCTGCACGTCCCGGTAGCGCGGCACGGTCTGATCCCACGTCTTGGCGGCGGTGCCCAGCGCGTGCACAAACGCGAACTGCACCTGCCACACGCCCAGATGCACGAGCAGATTGGCGATGTCCCGCAGGTGCATCACGTTCATCCGCGTAATGACCGTCTGGCTCAGCACTTTCTGGTTGAGTTTTTGCAGATTCCGCAGGCCTTGAATCACCTGGTTGTACGCGCCCTTGGCGCCCACAAGTCCGTCGTGCAGGGGCGCGATATGGCCGTGCAGGGACGGATTGAACTCCGTGGCGCCCGCCTCCACGAGCGCCTCGCAGTAGCTCATGTAGGCCAAACGCCGACCGTTGGTCTGCACTTGAATCAGCTTGTAGCCCAGCGATTTGGCGGCGCGGATGATCTCCGGCACGTCGTCGCGGATCGTGATCTCGCCGCCGGTGAGCAACAGGCCATCGCACGTCTCGCGCGCCGCTTCCAGTCGCTCAATCGCCTGCGCGGTCGTCAGATCTTCCACGTAGTCGCGTTTGTCACCTTGCACGCAGAACGTGCAGCGGTTGTTGCAGCGGAAGCCGAGCTTCAAGTCCAGCTTGTAGGCGCGCTCCACGCCGCCGGTCATCAGCGCGGGAAAGATGGTCTGTCCGGCATCGTTGCGCGCGGCTTCGTCGGGCACGTGCTCGTGGGCGCATGCGTCCTGCACGACGCGCGGTGGTTGCTGAGATTCGCGCACCATAGACCCTCCCGACGGACGGCGCCGTCAGCACAGGAGAGCACTGTACCAGCCGGGGCGGCGGGACTCGACCTACCTCTGTCACGCCCGTGTCACGCGACTCCGTGGGCGCTTGAGCGTGCGGTGGGGACCGGTCAGGTTACGGGCACTGCGCAGTGGTGCACGCGTTGTTGGCGGCGGCCCAAGCGGCGATCTTGGCCTTGTCGGCGGCCGAGAGCGTCTTGTTGGTCGGCATCTGGCCGCTCGCGACCCAGCCGGCGATGTCATGGCCCGCGGTCGCCGCGCAGCTGTTGCCAAACGTGTGGCCGTGGCAGCCGTTGCAGTTCTGCAGCAGGATCTGCTGCACGTCGGCGTACGTCGTGCACGTCTTGGCCGGGCAGTCCGCCGGGCAAGTCGCGGTCGTCTCACCGGTCTCGCAGACGCCATTGCCGCAGACGGCGGGCGCGGGCGGGCAGTCGGCGGGGCAATTGGCCGTCGTCTCGCCAGCGTCGCACGTGCCGTTGCCGCAGGTGTTGGGCGGCGGCGTCACGCCGCCATTGCACTGGGTGCAGGTCGAGCCCGTGCACGTCGTGCCAACGCCGGTGCCGGTCGCGTTGCAGCAGTCGCCGTACTGCGCGCACGCCGTGTCGCAGTAGCAAGCCTTGCCGCCGACCGTGCCGCCCTGCGCGCCGCACGCCGCGTCGCACACGCTGCCCGTGGTCGTGCCGCCGCCGCCGCCGCTTGTGCACTTGGCGTTGGCGATGCACGTGTTCAGGTTGTTCAGGTTGTTCTTGGTCTTGTTGCTCTTGCCGACCAGGCACGCCTGCAGGCACGCCGTGTCGCCCGTCGCGCACGCCTGTTGGCACGCGAACGCACCGTGGCAGCTGGTGCTGTTGATGCACGTGTTGGCCTGCTGCTGACAGTTGCTCAGGATGCACGTGTTCTCCGCGCCGCAGTCGCTCGGGCAGTTGGCGGCCGTCTCGCCGGCGTCGCACTGCAAATTGCCGCACGTGGCAGGCGTCGTGGTGCCGCCGTCGGGGCCGGGACCGACGGTGTCGGCGCCGGTCGTGTCGCCACTGGTCGTATCGCCCCCGATCGTGTCGGCGACGGTGGTGTCGGTCGAGCCGGCGTCCGGGCCGACCGTCGGGCAGTTGCAGGTGGCGCCGCCCTGGACCCACGCGGCGATTGTGGCCTGATCGGCCGCGCTGATGCCGCCGCCCGGAGGCATGGCGCCGGCCTGGACGGCGTTGCCGATGTTGGTCGAACTGTATTTGCCGCTCGGTCCGGGGCACGTGTTCTGGAAGCTGTGACAGCCGCCGCCTGAGCAGTTGTTGGCGAACACAGGCTTGACCGCGGCGAAGCCGACGCACGTCGGACCGCCCGCGTCGCCCGCGCTGGTGTCGGCGATCGCGATCGTGTCGGCCAGGGTGTCGGGACCGACCGCATCGTTCAGCGTCGTATCCGGATTGGCGCCGGCATCGGCGGTCGAGCCCGCGTCCGCGCCCGGGCACAGGTCCGGCGTGCAAACGGCGTGGCCAGCGGCCCATGCGGCGACCAACGCTTTGTCAGAAGCACCCAAGCCGCCGCCCGGAGGCATGCTGCCGCTCTGCACGCGCGCGGCGATGAGCGGGTAGTTGGCGGCCATGTTGCAGGCATCGCCGAATTTGTGGTTGTGGCAGCCGTTGCAGTTGTTGAGGAAGATCGCCTGGACGTCCTGATAGGTCGTGCAGTTGCCGCCCGTCGCCGTGCCGTCGAGCGTCGGTCCCGTGTCGCTGCTGTCGGTCGCGTCGGCGAGGGTCGCGTCCCAACCGCTCTCGGCGTCGCTGCCGCTGCCGGCGTCCCATTCGCCGCCGCCGTCGCCACCCGCGTCGGCCGCTGAGCCCACGCACGTTGCGGTTGCGCCGTCAGGACCTGCCTGCACGCATTTTTGCCCCGTGCTGCAGGACTGGTGGACGATCCACGTGCCGGCGGGCGTGCACCCGAGAACCGCCTGACCGACGCAAGCCGTCGCGCCGGTTGTGGGATCGCAGATGCCGCCCACGACTGGCGCGTTCCCGGAGTTGGCGCCAACCGGCAGCCCCGTGACCGTGTCCGAGCCGCAGCCCGGCAAGGCCAGCGCAATCAACGCCATGGGCGCGAGGGACGAAACGACAAAGCGACGCAAGAACGCACGAGCGGACATGGGAACTCCTGGAACGAAGACCGGATGGCGGGAAGACTGGCCTGGCTTGAACTTGTGGAAGAAGCGGTCAGCCATCCGGAGCTTAGAAAAAAAACCACCGCCACTGCAAGTGAATCGCCGCGAATGCCGGTGAAAGTGTGAAGTAGTGTGTGGGTCCGGCGACGTGGAACGCAGCGACCAGCGCGATCGGGCTTGCCGGCCCCCCTGTGGCGTGCTTCCCTCTGGGTGAGCGCCCCGCGCATGGGCCAGTTCAAGCGGTGGGGTACAAGATGTCAGGCTGCCACACATTCGCACTCTGTTTGCTGTTGGCGTCGTCGGGCTGTGCGGCGCGATCGGCCGGAACACCGCCAGTGAATTCACCCGCGGCGCCCGACGTGCTGGCGGAGACTGCAGCGCCGTCGCCCGCGCCGTCGCGTTTTGTCTTTGGCCTGACCTTGGACGCGGTGGACCAGCTTCCGGCGATCGTCGATGCGCTCAAGAGCCTGCCGCGCAAGCCGTGGGTGCGGATTGTTTTTGACTATCCGCGGCCGCCAGCGGACTACGCCGATGCGGTGCGGGCGATTGCGCCGTACGCGGAGATCGTCGGCCAGCCGTCTGATTCGACGGAGTCCGGCAAGATGACCGTGGCGCAGTACCGCGCGCGCTTTGCCGCTTACGTCGCCGGGCTGCCGGAGATCGGGATCTGGGAGACGTGCAACGAGTGCAATGGCGACTGGGCGGGCGAGAACACCGCGGCGCAGGCGGATGCTGCGACGGACGTCGTCAAGTCTGCCGGGAAGCGGGCGCTGTTCACGCCGTATTGGAATTCGCCGACGTGTGCCGACAAGCACGGCCCGTACGTGGCCTGGGTGCGCGATCACATCAGCTCGGCGGTCATGACCCAGAGCGACTATGTCATGCCGTCGATCTACGGCTACGAATGCGATGGGCCCGAGCCCAGCTACGCCGAACTGGACGGAATCGTCGCGACGTTGGCTGACCTGTTCCCCAACGCGCAGGTCGGCATCGGCGAATTCGGCAAGCAGGGCGACGCCGCGATCCTTGCCCACTACCTCAACTACCGCAACGCCAACCCGCGCTTCATTCTCGGCGGCTTGTACTGGTACGGCGCGCAGGACCTGGTGCCCAAGAGCCAGCCGCTGTGGAGCGTGTTCAGCGCGCTGATGCGCTGATCGATGGTCACGCCGCTGTCACGCCGCCGCCGCAGCCCTTGACCCCGCCGACGGCCGCAAGCACGCTGCCGTCCGTGACTCACGCGCCGCCGACAACTTCACCCCCGCTGCGTATCGGCCTGCTGACGGCCGCGCGCGCCCAGCATCCGGTGCTGGAGGTCTCGCTGCCGTGCGATCCGCCGCTGGCGGAGCATCCTCAGCCCGCGGTGCAGCATTTTGCCGCGCGGTATGCGCCGTCGTTTTTTCTGGACGTCGGCACGGCGTGTCCGCTGCATTGCGTGTACTGCTCGGTTGTGCGCGGCGCGGACGACAAGGACGTGCGCATGGAAGCGCGCGAGCACCTGTACATGCGCATGGCGGACGCGGAGTCCGTCGGCGTCCGCAAGCTGACGTTCATCGGCGGCGAGGCGGCATCGCGCACGGATTTCCTGCATCTGGCGGACGTCGCGCACGCGATGGGCTTTCAGGACCTTATCCTCGCGACCAAGAGCGTGAAGTTGGCGCGGCCGGAGTTTGTCGCCCAACTGCGCGAACACCACGTGTCGATGGTGCACCTCTCGCTGGACAGCTTTGACCCCGACGTGCTGGCGGTCCTGTTGGCGAGCCGGACGGCCCCCAAGCTGCTGCTGGCCGGGCTGCACGAGCTGTTGGCGCAGCAGGTGGAGCTTTTTCTCTTCGCCGTCTTGACGCAGCACAATCTGGCGGGGCTGGAGGACTACGTCCGGCGTCTGGCGGACCTGCAGCAGCGTTACGGTCGGCCGATGACCGCGGTGGTGTCGCCGCTCAAGGTGCAGTCGCGCGCTGAGAAGAACCGGGAGACGCTGGTGCCGCGCATGGCGGACCTGGCCCACGCGGTGGCGCGCGCGCTGGATTTGGCGCAGACGCTGAACGTGACGCTGATTCACAAGGCTGTGCCGCCGTGCCTGTTGCCGCAGCACGGCGATTGGGCGCTGGAACGCTATCTGACGGAGGCGCGTCTGGACCTCCAGACTGGCCAGCGATTGCCAAGCGCGGCCAATCCATACCTCGCGAAGTCAGCTGCTTGCGCATCCTGCGCCGCGACCGCCGTTTGTCCTGGCGTCGATGCCGCCTACGCGGATTGGCAGGGTTGGGCGGAGTTCTCGCCGCTGACCTGACGATCGCTGCGCCCGCCCATTGCGCGCCTGCTCTCTGCAACATTTGCCCGGACGCGTGACCCTCGCCTCAGCGCATTGGCGTCCGCCGCACCGCCTCAACCGCCGAATTCCTGTTGACGCAACGCCGGTGGCGGCATTGCGTGTATTGATCCGCCGCGCGCGGTGGGATGCGGCCGGGCAGCGGGCCGGTCGTCCAGCAGATGTGCCATGGCACGCGTGTCTGGCGCCACAGCTTCAGAAATGGAGCATGCAAAGGAACCCAATGAAAACGCTTCATCAAGTCGAGATGTTGTGTGTCCTTGCGCTGATCCTCCCAGGATGCGTTGGGCCAAAGCCGCTGCCGGCTGCGGGGCTGGATGCGGAGACGACGTCGGGGCAGACCCAGAACAAGCCGCCGGTCGACGTGCTCGTGGCCGTGGAGGTCGTTGACGCGAACGCGCCGGTGACCACGTTGGATACTGGCGTTGTGACGGCCCCGGATCTGGGACCGCCGCTCAACGGGACGGATGTGGGCGAGCCGCCGGTGTTGGTGGATGTTGGCGAACCGATCGCGACCGATACCGGGCCGACGGCGCCGCCGCCCGACGCGGGACCGCCAGTCGTGATTGTCGATTCGGGACCGACGACGAAGCTGGATATCGGCCCGCCCGTGATCATCGTCGACGCTTCGCCGCCGACGACGTTCGTGGACACGGCCCCGCCGGTGGTGACGGCGGATGCGGGTGTCAAGAAGAAGGACATCATCGCGGTGACGGACACGGGGCCTGCGCCTGACACCGCGCCGGTCGTGACCGATACGGGCCCGACGGTGCCGGATATCGCGGTTGTGCCGGACACGGGGCCAGTGGTTGTCGCGGATGCAGGGGCGACGCCGCCGTCGAAACAGGGCCTGGTCTACGGCTTGACGCTGGACTCGGTGGGTAGCTTGGCGTCGATCGTCGACTCGCTCAAGAGCATGCCGGTGAAGCCGTGGGTGCGCATCGTCTTTGACTATCCGCTGCAGCCGAGCGACTACTCGGCGGCGGTGGCGGCCATTGCGCCGTATGCGGAGATTATCGGCCAACCGTCTGATTCAACGTACAATTCCCTGATGACGGTGGCGCAGTACCGCCAGCGGTTCCAGGACTACGTGACGCAGTTGCCGCAGATCAACATCTGGGAGATCTGCAACGAGTGCAATGGCGACTGGCTGGGGGCGAACGCAAGCGCGCAGGCGGATGCGGCGACGGACGTGGTGAAATCGGCGGGCAAGAAGGCGCTGTTCACGCCGTATTGGAACACGGCTACGTGCGCCGACACGCATGGCCCGTACGTGGCGTGGATCCAGAAGAACATCAGCTCGGCCGTCAAGACGGAGAGCGACTACGTGACGCCGTCGATCTACGGCATGGACTGTGATGGCCCGGAGCCGGCGTACGCGGATCTGGACTCGATCGTGCAGACGTTCGCCGACATGTTCCCCAACGCGCTGGTGGGCATTGGCGAGTACGGCAAGGCCGGCGATGCGACGATCATGAAGTATTACATGGGCTATACGAACACCAATCCGCGCTACATCTTCGCGGGCCTGTACTGGTACGGCGCGCAGGATCTGGTGCCCAAGACCAAGCCGCTGTGGACCGTGTTCACTGCGGCGATGAAATAGCGACGGCAGCGCGGGCGCGGCGACGGGGTGCTACGGTGCGTCGTCGCGCATCGACTGCAGGAGTGCGTCCGTCGAGCGCGAGTTGAAGGTGTCCCAGAACAGCACCGGACCGTGCGTCGCCGCCACCTCATCCAGGAACGCCGCCGCGGCCTTGCCGCTGTACGTCGCTTCCAGCGGGACGTCAAAGTCCACCGCGAAACGCGCGATGGCCGCTTGGCCCGCGGGAGTTGGCACGCCGTAGCCTTCGCCAAAATACGCGTCGTTCAGCGGCGGCGCCTGCACTTGGAGCGCCTGCAGCGCCGGAACGTGTTGGCGCAAGAAAGCCGTCGTTTGGTCGACCATCTGCTGGACCGCGCCCGTCGTACACGTCGCGATCGGCCCGAGGTGCGACTCGGCCACGCGCACGCCCACGAGCCGCGACTTGACCCCCGCCAGTTGCAGGCCGACCGCCAGCCCCGCGAGCGTGCCATTGCTCCCGACCGGCACGACGATGACCTCCGGTTCCGGCAGTTCGCCCGCCGCGATCTGATCGGCCAATTCCAGTGCCGCGTTGACGTAGCCCAGCACGCCCACTGGATTGGAGCAGCCGGCAAAAAGGAAGTAGCTGTCGCTTCGCAGCCGCGCCGGATGCAGGTAGAAAGTCAGCACGGTGGCGAGCAGCGTGCCTCTGTGCACAAGCGTCGCGCCCGCGGCCCGCATCAACGCCTGATTGCGCTGCACCGTCGACGAATCCGGTTGGTCAAACGTGTACACCGTCAGCGCCACGCCCGCGCGCTTGCACATCAGCGCCGCCGCCACGCCCGCGTTGGTCCCCGTCGCGCCAAACGTGTACGCGCGCTTCACCCCGCGCGCCTGCATCTCCGCGACGACGAATTCCAGCTTGCGCACCTTGTTGCCGCCGTACGCCGTGTGCGTCAGGTCATCGCGCTTGATCCACCCGTTGGTCAACCCCGGCAGCGCTTGCACCGGCGTCGGCAAATCGGCCAGCGGCTGCCACGGCAGGTGCGCCACGAGTTCGGGAAAGCGTTGAAAGATCGGGCGCGTCGTTGTCACGTTGCCTCACACGCCAAAAAGCTGGTGCAGATGCGGGTTGAGGAACTTGCCGCCCGGGTCCAGCTCCTTGCGCACCCGCTGAAAGTCCTGCCAGTGGTCATAACGCCCCGCCAACTCCTTGGCCGTCAGCGAGTGCCATTTGCCCCAGTGCGGCCGGCCGTCGTACTTCCAGAAGATCGGCTCCACGGCCTTGAACAGCGCGATGTGGTCCTGTTTGAAGTACTGGTGCACGGAGATCGTCACCGACTCCCGGCCGTGGTACGGGGACAGCCACAGGTCGTCTGCACCGACGTGGCGGTACTCCAGCGGAAAGAAGACCGGCAGGCCGTCATCGCGAATCTTCGCCGCCACTTCGCGAAAACACGCCGCGCCTTTTTCCGCCGGCACCGCGTACTCCATCTCATTGAACAGCGTGTGCCGGATCGTCGGAAAGATGTGGTAGGACGCGCCGACGCGCACGATGTCGGGCACGAACCAGCTTGCGACGCTCTGGATCAGCGGAATCGTGAACGGCGCGCGCATGCCCACCTCGGACGCGTACTCCAGCTCCGCTTCCTCCTCCTGCGGCGCCTCGATCGTCCGCGGAGTCGTCATCGGCACTTCCCGCATCCGCTTGGTGAACGCGGTCTCGCCCCGCGGAAACGCGAAAAATTCCGTGTGACGGTCCTGCTGCTGCCAGCTGGGAAACTGCTCCAGCGCGTCGTTGAGCGGCAGGATGCCCGTGCGCTCCTCCAGCAGGTAGGCGCTGCGATTCTGCATCGTCACCTGCGTCAGCACGCCCAGGCTGCCAAGCGACACCTGCGCGGCCTTGAACACGTCTGGCTCCACCGTCGGCGAGACCTTGCGCAGCGTCCCGTCGGCCGTGACGACCTGGATTTCCTTCAGGTACGACGCCATGCAGCGGTGCTGCGCGCCCGCGCCGTGGCTCGACGTCGACAGCACGCCGCCCAGCGCTTGCAGATCAATGTCCGGTTGCACCGTCAGCCCCTGGCCGAGCTTGGCCAGCGGTTCGCCCAGCAGGAACAGCCGCGTGCCCGCCTGGATGGTCGCGGTCAGGTTGGCGGCATCATGGCTGACGATACCGCTCAGCATTTCCAGCGAGAGCAGCGTGTCATCGGTCGGGACCACGGCGCTGAAGGAATGGCCCGCCCCGGCCACGCGGACGGGGCCCTTGGCGGCTTTGACGATGCCGGTCAGTTCGTCCACGTTGGCCGGCATCTGCAGCCCGCCTTTGGGCGTACAGCGCTGCGCGCCGGACCAATTGCGCCACTGACCAGCGGGCGGCGGTGGCTCGTCGTCGTGGCGACAGCTGGCGACGAGGGGCGCGGCGAGCACGCTCTTCAGGAAGGCGCGGCGACGGGGATCAACGGGGCGAGTCATGGCGGCATTCTCCGGTTGGACGTCCTGCGCGCGTCCGTCCAGTCCGCAACGATGAACGCAGCGCGGTTGCGCGTCAATTCGCCGCGAACGACGGCCTCAGCGGGCACTTTTTCCGCCGCACTGGATTGCCCCGCGCGCCTCCGCTATAAGGTTGGCCGCCGCCATTGCCACGCTGGAGTTCCTCATGCGCATCGCCGACGACATCACCAAGCTCATTGGCAACACGCCGCTCGTGCGCATCAACCGGATTGGCGCCGGCTTGCCGGGGGAGATCGTGGCCAAGCTGGAGAGCTTCAATCCGGCGTCGTCGGTCAAGGACCGGATCGGCGTGGCGATGATCGAGGCGGCGGAAGATCAGGGCAAGATTCACGCCGATACGGTGCTGCTGGAGCCGACGAGCGGCAACACCGGCATTGGCCTCGCGTTTGCCGCGGCGGCCAAGGGCTACAAGCTGACGCTGACGATGCCGGAGACGATGAGCCTCGAAAGGCGGCGGATTCTGGTGGCGCTGGGCGCGGACCTGGTGCTGACGCCGGGCGCGGAAGGGATGAAAGGGGCGATCGCCCGGGCGAATGCGATGGCCGCGGAGGATCCGCGGTACCTGATCCTCCAGCAGTTTGAGAATCCGGCGAATCCGGCGATCCACCGCATCACCACGGCGGAAGAAATCTGGCGCGACTGCGACGGTAAGGTGGACATCCTCGTCTGCGGCACGGGCACAGGCGGAACCATCACGGGCTGCGCGGAAGTGCTGAAGCCGCGGCTGCCGCATTTGCAGGTCATCGCCGTGGAGCCGCGGGATTCCCCAGTGCTGGCGGGCGGGGTGCCGGGGCCGCACAAGATCCAGGGCTGGGGGCCGGGGTTTGTGCCGGCGGTGCTGCGCACGGATCTGCTGGACGAGGTGATCGGCGTAACGAACGACGACGCGGGTGCCATGGCGCTGCGGCTGTGTCGCGAAGAGGGTATCCTGTCCGGCATCTCCTGCGGCGGCGCGATGTGGGCCGCGGCGGAAGTCGCCAAGCGACCCGAGAACGCCGGCAAGCGGATCGTCGTGGTGCTGCCCGACACGGGCGAGCGCTACCTCACCACCTGGCTTTTTGAAGAGGCAACCAAGTGAGCCGTCAATCCAGTAGCCATGAGGCCCTCTTGGGGCCGGTTGTCGAGAGCCTTGTCAGCGCAGCGCTCGCCGATCGCGGCCCCCGGAGCGACAGTCGCATCGTCCTGCCGTCGCGCGACGCGGTCCTCGGCTGTCTGGACGGAATCCGCCAGGTGTTCTTTCCAGGCTATTTTGGCGTCGCGGATCTGCACGACAAGAGCGTCCACTACTACGTCGGCGCCACGCTTGACCGCGTCATCCACGAGATGGAGGAGCAAATCGCCCGCGCGGTTGCGTTCACGGCGGGCCACAACTACGCCGCCTGCTCGCATTGCCGGGACAAAGCGGAGTCGGCGACAAACACGTTCGTCGAGCGCTTGCCGGAAGTGCGCCGGCTGATCGCGACGGACGTGGAAGCGGCGTTCCAGGGCGATCCCGCGCTGCAGATCAAGGACGAGGCGATCTTCAGCTACCCCGGCGTATTCGCGGTGACCGAACAGCGCATCGCCCACGAGCTGTATCGGCTGGAGGTGCCGCTCATCCCGCGCATCATCACCGAGCATGCGCACTCGCTTACGGGCATCGACATCCATCCGGGCGCGCGCATCGGCGAGTACTTCTTCATCGACCACGGCACCGGCGTCGTGATCGGCGAGACGAGCCGCATCGGCCGCAACGTGCGGCTCTATCAGGGCGTGACGCTGGGCGCCAAGAGCTTTCCGCTCGACGAGAACGGTCGGCCGATCAAGGGCATCGACCGCCATCCGATCGTCGAGGACGACGTCGTCATCTACGCCGGCGCGACGATTCTCGGCCGCATCGTCATCGGCCGCGGCGCGTCGATCGGCGGCAACGTGTGGCTGACGCACAGTGTGCCGGCCAACGCCCGCGTGACGCAGGCGGAAGCGCGCGAGACCAAGTTTGAAGATGGTGGCGGCATTTGAGATCGTCGCCGGAGGGCATGAACCGTGGCCGGCAACTGCCAGTTCTTCGCGTTGTTGCTTGTCGGCGCACTCACGTGTTGCCTCAGCGGCTGTCCCAGCACCGTGCCGTCGCCGTGCACGGTTGACCCGGTCGGCTGCACCAGCGCGTCCACGCTCGTCATTCAATGCCAGCGCGCCGGCGCGCTTGACGTCCAAATCGGCACTGGCGAGAGCAGCTTCACGGCGATCGACGCGGCGCACGGTTTTCTCGTGCACCACGGCACGCAGGGCGGCGAGCACGTCTTTGCCGCCGTCCGCGTGACCAATCCCGCGCTGGATTATCCCCAGCTGCGCATCGAGTTTCAGGTGCTGGACATGTTCGACGGCGAGATCGGCTATCGCCAGCTCGTGCTCGGGCCGCCGTTGCAGGTGGTCGGCACCAGCGTGGAACAGGCAGGGATCGTGGTCTTTGGCACCCTGCTGGAAACCGGCAAGCGCATCCGCGTCACCGTCAGCGATCCGTGCGGGCGGGTCGGCAAGGCGGAAATCGACTTTCACCCGTAGCCGCGGAGTCCGATGGAAACCCAACGTCATGTGGTGCTGCTGCGCGGAATCAACGTGGGCGGCAAAAATCGGCTCGCGATGCCCGATCTGACGCGGCTGTGCGTGGCGCTGGGCGGGCAGAACGTGCGGACGTACATCCAGAGCGGCAACGTCGCGCTCGATCTGCCGCCTGCGGTGGCGCAGACGCTCGCGCGGGACCTGCAGGCGGCGCTGGCCCGTCAACTCGCGCTGCAGGTCCCGGTCGTGGTGCGGAAAACGGCGGACTTGGCGGCGGTGCTGGCGGTCAATCCGTGGCCTGAACGCGATGTGGCGCTGCTGAGCGTGGCGTTTCTGGCGGACATGCCGACGCCTGCGCAAGTTGCGGCCCTCGACCCGGACCGTTCGCCGCCTGACGTCTTCCACGTGCACGGCCGCGAGGTCTACCTGCACACGCCCAACGGCTTGGCGCGGACCAAGCTGACCAACGCGTGGCTGGACGCGCGGCTGGGCACGGTTTCCACGGTGCGGAATTGGCGGACGGTGCAGACGCTGGCGGAGTGGTAGGCGCTACGGCCCGATGGCCGCGGCCACTGCCTGCTTCAGCGGAACCGGCGCGTAGCCCAGATGCGCGTAGGTAATCTTGCCCGCGGCGTCGATCACGTAGATGTGCGGCAGCGGCGGAATGGGCCCCACGCCGGGCAGGGCGAGGCTCCCGTCGGCAACGGTTGAATACACCGCGCTGTCCGGCGTCGACAGCGGCGTGAACAACTCCGGAAACGGCGATTGAATCGTGCCGTTCTCCATCGCCGAGGGAAGGTCCCACACATTCATCAGCAGCACGGCCAAGCCGCCCGTGGTGAACGCCGCGGCGTAGTCGGAAATCAGCGCCGCGGTTCGCTCCATCGCCACCGGACACGATTCCGCGGTGAGAATCAGCAGCGCCGGCTTGCCCTTGAACTGCGCCGCGACGTCGACAGGCGTCCCGCTTCCGTCCTTGTACACCAATGGTGGCAGCGGCTGGCCCAGCGTCAGGAGCGGCGACTCGGTGAGCCGCACGCTGATGAACGGCCGGTGTGGATCGTCCGTCTGGAAGCGCACGTCAGCGTTCTGGATGCCCGGCGCCATCTTGGTGACGCTCACGGCAATCGCCGCGGTTTGCCCAGGCAGGATGGCGATCGACTTGACCGCGGTAAACGGCAGCGGCGGACCAGCGCCCACGCCTTCAGCCTGCGCCGGCGCGATCATCACCTTCAGGTTGCTGATGTGCAGCGTCGCGCCCCCCGGGTTCCAGACATGCGTCACGTACTGCGCGTCTTGCCCGACTGCGACAACGTTGCTCCACGTCTGGGCCTCGGTCATCGCGATGGGCAGAATCGCCGGCCCCGCGCCACTCAGGGCGAGCGTACGGACCAGCGCGTACTCCGCCGTGACGAGCGCGTCGCCGGCAACGTGCACGTCCAGCGTCATGAAGTTCTGGGTCAACGTGAGCGCGGACGCCGCGAGCTGCTTGACCGGCGCGGCTGGCACCGGGACAGCCAACACGCCCCGCACGGCCGCCGCGTACGCCATACCGTCGTGCACCTCCACCCCGACGATGGGCCAGGGACCCGGCGGCAGTGAACCGAGGAGCACGGGCGCGGTCGGCACGCTCACATCCACCAAGTGCAGACCGCCGCCCAGCGCGCCGACAGCCACCACGTTGCCCTCCACTGCGAGGTGCGCGCTCAGCCCGGGCAGCGGCAGCGTCGCCAGCACTTTGAGCGCGCCCCCCTGGAATTGGCCAATCGCGATGCCGGCCGCGCCGTTGGCCATCACGAGGTTGCCATTGCCCAGCGCGGCGACGTGCCACACATCGCTGAGGGCCTTGTTGGCGTGCACAACCGGTGGTCCCACCGGCGCCAAGGGCACCACTGCGAGGCCGTGTTCGTGCAGCGAGGCGAACAGCTGATCGTTGGCGATCGCGATGCCTTCGGCATGAAGGCCGACGGGCAAGGTGATCGATCCGTTCAAGGTCGGCATGTTGGTGGCGGGATCGATGTCCATCCACAGGATGTCAGCGTTGCGTTGGCTGCAAAACAGCCGGCTATCCCGCCGCGCGATGTGCCGGCATGCGGCCTGGTTCATCGACTGCCAGTTGCCCAGCGATTTGCCGCCGCCTGGCAGGTCAACCCGTGCGATTCCATGGACGTTCGCCGCCATCCACCAAGCGCCGTTCCAGGCCAATCCCTCCAGCAAGTGCGTCACGCCGGTATTTTCAATCGGAATGACATAGCTGTTGGTTGCCGCGAGGAAGCTCGGCGGCGGCTGGGTGTTGCAGGACGGCATGGGTCCCGGCGTGTTCAGTACGATGTCGAATTCGCTGGGCGCGGGCTGGCTCGGGCTGACGGTGAAGGTGCCGGACACGTTGCAGTTCATCGTGCTGATGAGCGGCGTGTCGTCCGGCGCGACGAGCGCGGCGACGGGCCACCAGACGCCGTTGGGTACGACGCCGGTCACGGTCACGGGCAGGTCCATCGGACCGTCAAAGATCACGTCGTCGTTGGCGGTCGGCTGGTTCACCGGGTCGTATTCGTTGACCAGCCGCACGTGGAGGCGTCCCTGCGGCATCGCCATGCCCGCTGGCAGGGAGATGTGGAAAGCGCTGATGACCGGCGGCGCGACATCCGGCGCGGCGTCGCCGACATCCGTCGCGCTGTCCGGGCTGTTGGTCGTGTCTGCGGTCAACGGGGGCGCGCTGTCTGGAGTGGCGTCGACACTGCCCGCCACGCCGGCGGCATCGACTTGGGCAGCCAACGCGTCGGGGTCGACAGTTGCCGCGTCCGGTCCAGCGTCCTTCGCCGGCGATCGGGCAGCGCAGCCCCCTGCCAGGCCGACGACCCACACCGCACTCAGGAGCGTTCGCATGCGGGATTGGCGGTTCACAGGCATCCTGCAGTTCCCTCGTGCGCCGGTCCCAGCAAAAGTGCCGAACAATCATGAAGATTGCAGTTGCGCGCCGCCGCCGTCAAGCGATGTTTTGAGTCCGGTGCGGAGCGCCTACAGCAGCGGCGGATAGCCAAACACGTCGCCCGTGACCTGCAGCGGCACAAAATCGCGGCGGAGCGTCTCCGGCAACATCTCAGCAATCGTTGCCACGCTCCAGCCGCCCGCCCGATGCAACGCGCGCTTGGGCGCGGGCAGGGAGAACAGTGAGATTTCCGTTCCGCGCACAGCAAACACCTGACCGTTGACGTCCTTGGCCGCATCCGCCACCAGGAACGCGACGAGCGGGGCGATCTGCTCCGGCGACATCTGTTTGAGCCGCTCAATGCGCGCCTGCTGCTTGGGATCGTCGCTTGGCGGAATCGTCGCCGTCATGCGCGTCCAGGCAAAAGGCGCCACCGCATTGGCGCGCACGCCAAAACGCTGCATGTCGATGGCGATGGACCGGGTCAGCGCGACGATGCCGAGCTTGGCGGCGGCATAGTTGGCTTGACCGAGGTTGCCGATGAGGCCTGAAGTCGAGGTCATGTTGACGATGGCGCCGCTGCCCTGCGCGCGGAACTGTTCGGCGGCGGCGCGGCAGACGCAGAAGGTGCCTTTGAGGTGCACGTTGACGACCGCGTCCCAATCGCTCTCGCTCATTTTGTGGAACATGACGTCGCGGACGATGCCGGCGTTGTTGACGACGAAGTCCAGGCGGCCAAACGCTGCGATCGCCTGGGCGACCATCGCGAACGCGCCGTTCCAATCGGCGACCGAGTCAAAGTTGGCCGCTGCCTGACCGCCCGCCGCGCGGATTGCCGCCACGACCTCGTCCGCTGGCCGATCGCCGTCGGTCTTGCCGTCGATTGTAACGCCGACGTCGTTGACGATAACCGCCGCGCCTTCTGCTGCGAGCAGGTGCGCAATCGCCGCGCCAATCCCGCGCCCCGCGCCTGTGACGATGCCGACTTTGCCTGTGAGTGCGCCCATTGTTAACCCCGTTTGTGTGGTGCGGCCGGTGCGTGAGGGATCGTTACCCGACGGGCGGAGGCAACCGCAGGTTGGCTCCGGGAGCGGAGGGGCGCGCTTTGCGCCCCGGAGCGAGTAGAGCCCGACCCCGGCTCTGCCGGGGGCACGCCCAAGAAATCAGCACGCGCACCGGGAAGCCGCCGCCGGTTGCCTCAGAACGCGTTCTCACCCGTCAGCGCCCGGCCCAACACCAGCGTGTGTACCTCGTCCGTCCCCTCGTACGTCAGCGTGCTCTCCAGGTTCATCGCGTGGCGAATCACGCCGTACTCAATCGTGATCCCGTTGGCGCCCATCAGCGCGCGCGACTTCCGTGCGATGTCCAGCGCCATCCGGCAATTGTTGCGCTTCATCAGGCTGATCTGCACCGCCGTGACCTTGCCCTTGTCCTTCAGCCGGCCGTAGTGCACGGACAGCAGCGACGCCTTGACGATTTCATCGGCCATGTCCGCCAGCTTGGCCTGGATCAGCTGCTTGGCGCCGATCGGCTTGCCGAACTGCTTGCGCTCCAGCGCGTACGTCCGCGACCGCTCCAGGCAATCCCGCGCCGCGCCGATCACGCCAAACGCCACGCCAAACCGTGCGTTCTCCAGGCAGCCCAGCGGCGACTTGATGCCCTTGGCCAGCGGTAGCCGCGACGCTTCCGGCAGCCGCACGTCATCCAGCGTCAGCGAACCCGTGTACGACGCGCGCATCGACATCTTGTGCGGGATATCGTGCGCCGCGAAGCCCGGCATCCCGCGCTCGACGATGAAGCCCAGCACCGATCCGCCGTCGCCTTCGCGCGCCCAGACAATGGCGACATCCGCGATCTGCGCGTTGGTGATCCACATCTTGGTGCCGTTGACGAGCCAATCCGCGCCGTCCTTCTTGCAGCGCGTGGTCATGCTCGCGGGGTCGCTCCCGGCGTCGGGCTCGGTCAGGCCAAAGCAGCCGATGACCTTGCCGGCGGCCATCTGCGGCAGCCACCGGTTCTTCTGCTCCTCGCTGCCGTACGCCCAAATCGCGTACATCGCCAAGCTCGTCTGCACCGACACGAAGGAGCGCAGACCGGAGTCGCAGCGCTCCACCTCATGGCACGCGAGGCCGTACGCCACGTTGCTGATGCCCGGGCAGCCGTAGCCGGTCAGGTTGGCGCCGAGGATCCCGAGCGCCGCCATCTCCGGCACCAGCTCGCGCGGAAAGTGCCCGGTCTCCCAGTTGTGGCCGATGTTGGGCATCGCGCGCTGGTCCACAAAGCGGCCGACCATGGCGCGCACGGTCCGCTCTTCCTCGGTCAGCAGGTCGTTCCAGCCGATGAGTTGGTCGATGTCGAGGAGGTCATTGCCCATGGTGCACCTGTCTTGGAGAGAAAATGGCCAGTTGGCGTTACGCGGCGATCCGCGGCGCCAGCACGTCCGTTCGGCCCATGCGGACCAATTGATCGCACCGCACCGCACCGAGCAGCGCCGCGCCGATCGCGCCCGCGAGAATCCCGTCCTCGTGACTGCGCGCCAGGAGCTCCGCCGCCTTGCCGCCTTCCAGCGTCTCGCGCAGCGCCATCACAAGTCCGGCATCGTGGGCCAGGCCACCGGTCAGCAGCACCACGTGCTCCGCGCCAATCGCCCGCAGCAAGCGCGCCAGGCGGCCGGCGATCGACAGGTGAATGCCCTTGAGGATGTCCTGCGTGGAAATCCCGCGACTCACCATGTTGATGACGTCCGTCTCCGCCAACACCGCGCAGATGCTGGACACCTGCTCGGGCTTCTGCGCCTGACACGACAGCGTCCCCACATCTTCCAGCGGCACGCCGAGGTAGCGCGAGATGTTCTCCAGGAACTGCCCCGAACCGCTGGCGCATTGGCTGGTCATCCGATGGCCCAGCACCTTGCCGCGCTCGTCGATCTTGATGGCCCGCGCGTGGAGCGCGCCCACGTCCAGCACCGCGCGCGCTTCCGGGTCCAGCACAAGCGCGCCGCGGGCGTGCGCCGTCATGCTGTAGAAGTGGCCGGTGCGCATCGCCACCATTTCGCCGTCGCCCGTGCTCGCGACGTAGTCAAAATCCTTGGGATCAACGCCAGCCTGCGCGCACGCTGCGGCGAACGTCGCTTCCACAACTTCCACGATGTTGCGGCGGCGGATGCGCTGCACGGCGGTCGCCAACACTTCCGGCTTGTCGCCCGCTTCACTGCGACAGATCGCCACTTTCACCGAGCTGGATCCCGCGTCAATCCCCGCGGTCAGGTGCTGTTGCTTGCTGGTTGCCATCGTAAGCTCCTTGAATTGCGTGGGGAATATCGACTAGGCGCAAGACGCGTCAAACATCGGGGCGGGCCGCGACCGCGCCGCCGTCTGCACCGCGGGCATCAGGCTCGGATGGCCGGCGTTGTAGTCGTCCAGCGCGAACATCGCCGCGCCCAGCGCGCCCATGTAGATGGAATCCGGGTGGATATTGAGCTGGATGTGTTCGCCGTAGTTGTCGACAACGAGCTCCTTGAGCAGCTTGGTCGCCATCGGGTTCTTGCAGACGCCGCCGGTGAACGTGAACTCGTTCTCGATGCCGCCCGAGCGCGCCAGAAGCGACATGGCCCGCAACAGGATCGCGCGGTGCAGGCCGGCGAGAATATCCGACCGCTCCTGACCCAGCGCCAGCCGTTCGCGCAGCTCCGCGCCGGCAAAGACCGTGCAGGTTGAATTCACGCGGATCATCCGCGTCGCCTTGAGCGCCAGCGGCCCCAGCTCGTGCAGGCCGAGGTTCAGCTCATCGGCGATGTAGCCAAGGTAGCGACCACAGCCCGCGGCGCACCGGTCATTCATCTGGAAGGACGTGACGACGCCGTTCTCGTCCACCTGAATCGCCTTGGTGTCCTGACCGCCGATGTCCAGCACGGAACGCGTGCCGGGAAAAACGCGATGCGCGCCGCGGCCGTGACACAGGATCTCCGAGCGCACCGCCTCCTTGGGAAAGGGCAGCGTTTGCCGGCCATAGCCGGTCCCCGCGAGCGCCACTTCTTCCACGACTTCAGACGCCGCATCACGCGCCGCCTGATCCAGCGCATCGCGCACTTCCGCGGAGACTTTGCGGGCCACCGCCACGCGCGCCACCGCGGTTGGCAGGAGCACGCCAAAATCGCGCGCCTGCACGCGGGTTTCCACGTCCAGAATCGCCCGGTCAAAGAGGCCCACAAGCCGTTCAAACGGCACGTCGCTCTTGCCGCATACCCGCTCGGCGCCTTGCACAAACGCTTGGCCGGCCACGTCGCGGAAGAAGTCGCTCTTGCGCTCGACGCCGCCCAGGAACAGGTCGGGCGCAGTGCGCTCCATGTCCGCGAGCAGCTCAGTCGTCGCCGCCGTCACGGAATCGCGCAGGGGCCCCGGCGACCAAATCTGCAGCAGCGCCATCACGCGCTCCTCCAGGTACACGAGCTCGTCGAGGTACAGCTCCAGGCGGAACGCGCTCAAGAGGTCAGCCTCCAGCTCGCGCGCTTGCGCTGCGTACGCGCTGTTGCTGCGGGCCAACGCGCGATCCAGCAGGGAAAACCGCGTGTTGGTCAACGCTTCGTCGCGCGCGATCGCGCTGGCCACGGCGTAGTTGCTGCGGCTGTTGGTGATGCCCTTGCCGACGATCTGGCCGCCTTCGTCCAGCATCACGGCTTTGGTGGTTGTTGAGCCCAGATCGATTCCGACGACGCATTTCATGGCGACTCCTTCTGGCTCAAGCGCTCACGCGCAGACGGCGGGCATCGATCATTTGGAAATAGCTCTGCAGGCGGTTCTCGATGTTGGCTTTCGAGAAATAGCGCGGGTCGACCAGGTCCGACTCGATGAAGCCGCCCGGCACGCCTGTGCGCTGCTCCAATTGCCGCAGCATCAGCAGTTGGCCCGCGGAGAACGAATTGCACGATTTCACGCTGTTGATGAGGAAGCCGTCCGCCTCGTACTCGCGGATGTAGCGCTCCAGCAGATCGACGCGCGTCGGCAGGCCGAGGTTGGTGTAGCAGCCCAGGCAGTAGTCGGCCATCGTCTCCAGCGGCTGCGAGGAATCGTGGCGGAAGCCCGTGTCGTACAGCCCGCCCACGCGCGTGTACGTGCTGGCCACGACGACCGCGCCTTCCTTGGCGAACATCCGCCAGAAGTCCGGGAAGCTCGTCCAGTTGGGCGGCCCTTCCACAACCAGCCGGTAGCGCTGCTCGCCCATCACGCCGTCCGGCGTCTGCGGCCCCTCATTGCGCAGGATCCGCGCCTCGCATTCCGAGCGCAGCTCGCGGTAGTACTCCACCGCCTCTTGCGAACCGCGAAACGCCGTAAAGATCGGCCCGATGTAGTACACGCCGCCAAAGTAGCCATCGATCGGCGAGGGCTTGTGCTTGGCCGATTCCCACACCTTGACGAGGTCGTCCTCCGCCTGCTTGGACAGATCCAGGTGATGCTTCAGCTTGTCCATGTCCAACTTCTTGCCGGACAGCTTCTCCAGCGCCGGGATCACCTCATCGCGGAGCTGGTTGACGACGTACTCGCGCATCTCCGGGGAAATCACGCCATCGGGCTGGTACGGCACGTGCAGCATCACGACGGGGCACTTGTACTCTTCGCGCAGCAGCTCAAACCACTTCAGGAACGTGAAGCAGCCGGTGTAGGAGAGCAGCAGCAAATCCGGCTCCGGCAGCTTGGTGCCGGTCGGGCCAAAATTGCCGCTTTTGAGCATGCCGATGTCGCATTTGACGTAGGTGCAGACGTCTTCCGAGTGACCAGCCTTCTCCGCCTCCGCGATGTAGCCCGCCGACTTCTGGCGCATGCCCGACTGCAGCGCATTGATCTCCGGCAGCACCGGCAGCAGATCCAGCGACTGCAGCAGCTCCGTCAGGTTGCCTGGCACAAACGTGTAGACGACCTTCTGGCCGTTTTCCTTGGCGTGCGCGAGCTTCTCGTAGTGGTCGGCGATCATCTGCTTCTGCCGTTCCTGGCTCGAATCCTTGGCCGTAGCCGGACGGAGCGAAACAGCGGGACGGTTGCGAACGGGCAAGGCGGTACTCATTGGACGGTCCCCCACAGTTTGACGGAATCGGAAAAGGCGCCGGCTTGTTCGCGGATGACCTGGAACTGCCCCGTGTTCTCAGAGAACTTGAACGCCGTGAACGGCACGCCCGCGCGCTCCAACGCCGCTTCCAGCATCGGCTGATCCAGCAACGCCGGATCG
Organism: uncultured Myxococcales bacterium; assembly: GCA_903842345.1. GTDB lineage: Bacteria > Myxococcota_A > UBA9042 > UBA9042 > UBA9042 > CAIYBN01. The sequence continues at coordinate 198,068 of CAIMLR010000007.1, read as the reverse complement.
CAGAAGGACGCGGCGGCAAAGACCACACCGTCGGCCTTGGTCAATTTGACCTTCTCCAGCAGCGCAGCGCCTTTTTCCGCCGTGCCGATGTAGCGCGACGCGGTCGCCGCGCCGTACTGGATGAAACTGTTGGCCAGCGCCTCCAACGGATCGTCCGCGTCTGCGTCGATCGCCGATTCGATGTAGCGCAGGCCCAACTGCAGATCGTCGTCGACGATGTCGCAGCCCGACTTCTCCAGCGTCCGGATCAGGTCCAGCGGCGGCTGCTCACAGAACGCGCCCACAAGGACCACGCGCACGTTGTCAAATGGCCGCGCTGGCCGCGCCCGCACCGCATCAGCGAATTCCTCCAGCATCTGCGCGTGTTCCAGCGCCGGCATCAGGCCGCCCGCGCGCAGCAGCACGTACACGTCCGACGTCGGCAACCGCCACGGCTCGTTGCGGCGCAGCTCGTCCAGCACGTTGATCGCCAGCCGCCGCCGGTTCTCGTTGCGGACCGCCTGCCGCAGCGCTTCCGGGTCATACGCTTTCGCGCCGCGCTCATGCAGTTCACGGGCGATGCGCTTGAGTTCCTGGGCGTAGAATTTGCCGCCCAGATGGAGGGCAAAGTTCTGCGGCAGGTCCAGGTAGCTCGACCAGCGATCCGGAAACAGCATCTTCCACATGCCGCCGAGGTTGCGGATCACGTCGCACAGGGACGGAAACACCATGCCGTCCAGGCAGTTCAGGTGGCCGTTCAGGCCCAGCTCAATCGTGCTGCGCGGAATGTGGCAAATGTAGGACTGGAAGTACGAGTCGCCGCGGATGATGTCGATCTGGTCGCCGCCGCCAAAGATCGTCACGGGCAGGCAGCCGATGGCTTCAAAGAGCGGCCGCGGCACGTAAATCGGCATGTAGCCAATCGCCATGCCGCCGGGATTTGCCGCCTTCCAGCGCTGGACCGGTCCCAGGTGCAGGTCCTCCATCATGGCGCGCGCCTGCTGGAGAATCTGGCTCGCGCGATCCGGCGTGAAGCCGGGCGTCTGGGTCGTTGTCTCGGTCATCTGCTCCCCCTATTTCGTCGCCGTCGGTCGGTTCATCAGCAAGGAAACCTGCCGCTGCCCCAGGCTGCCCGGCAGCTGGTCGTGTGTCGGCGTCGCCGGGCAGCGCGCGACGAGGCCGCACACTGCGAGGCTGTGAATGCTCCGCGCGACGTCTTCCGGCGTGCCGTGCAACGTCGGCTCGTACCAAGCCCAGACCCAGTTGATCATCCCAAAGATGCTGTAGGTCGCCCGGTCGAGCGCGACGGGCTCCACGGTGCCGCGGGCGCTCTCCTTGGGACCGCAGCCTTCGGCAAAGACCGCTGCCACCGCGTCGCGGCCAATCCGGAAATAGTCCTCTTTCAACGTCCGCACGCGCTGGCGGTGCTCGGCGGGCAGGGCGGCGGCTTCGTGAATCAGGACCCGCATGATGTCCGCGTGGTCGACGAAGTAGCGCACCTGATTGAAAATGAAGACGTACAGGCGAGAAGCCGCGTCGTGGGTGTCCTTCAGCGAGTCGTTCGCCGCGTCGATCAGCGTCTCAAAGGCGCGGATTTGCAGTTCTGCCAGCAGCTCTTCCTTGGAGGCAAAGTAGTTGTACAGGCTGGAAACGCCAAAGCCTGTCGCCTCGGCCAGATCGCGCATGGACATGCCGTGAAAGCCGCGCTGGGCGATCAGCGACGCCGCGGCCTGCAGGATGTCCGAGCGCTGTTGTTCGAGTCGCTGTTGGCGCGGCGTCATGCGTTCACCCACTTGGCTGGGCGGCGCGCGAGAAAGGCGTCGATGCCCTCGTTGCCGTCATGGCTGGCGAGAATTTCCCGCAAATACAGGGCTTCGGCGTCGGCCAGCCCGCGATCCAGCGCCGCGAACAGGCCGGATCCCTGGCGGATCGCCACTGTGCCTTGGCGCAGCGCAAACGCAGAAAGCGGCTCCAGGTTCTTGCGATACCACGCCAGGACTTGGTCGAGCGCCGGCGTCGCCGCTTCCAGCAACGTCAGAAGGCCGCGTTGCTCCGCCTCCGCCGCTGACAGCGCCGCGCCCGTCAACAGCAGCCGCTCCGCCAGCGCGCCGCCCAAGCGCTGCGCACCCACGGCCGCGAGGACTGGCGGCAGCACGCCCAGGCGAATCTCCGGGCAGGCCAGTTGCGCCCCCGGCGTCGCGAACAGGAGATGGCAGACCAGCACGAGCTCAAACGCGCCGCCCAGGCACTGCCCCTCGATCAGCGCGGCGATTGGCACCGGAAAGTGGCCCACCTGCCGGATCAGCGCGTGGAAGCCGGCGAGCATGGCCGGCGCCTGCTCCTTGCGGTGCTCCTCCACGGATGCGCCAAACGAGAAATGCCCGCCCGTGCCGCGCAGCACCACAAGCTTGAGCGCTTTGTCATCCGCCGCTGCCGTCAACTCTGTGGCCAGCGCCGACATCATCGCCGCGTCGAGGATGTTGGCCTTGGGCCGATTGAGCCGCAGATCCAGCACCGCGCCGCCTTCCAGCCGCGTCGCCACCACACAGGGATTTTCCGCCGTCGTGTTCATGTTGCCTCACGCCACCGCATGGCCGTCTTGCGCCGCGCGATCCGCGTCCATCCCGCGCCGCGCCGACGGCGGCAGGACTTCCTGCACCAGCGCCGCGTCAAACCGCGCGCCTTCCGCCAGCCGCTGCCGCAGGAGGACAAAGTCGATTTCCCGCTCATTGCGGTCGCCGTAGTGGAACGCCGGGAAACCCGCCGCCGCTTCCGTGTTCATGTTCAGCGCCAGCCAGGAGCGGTTCGTCTCGGAATTGGCGTACCAGTGTTCCAGCTTCTTTTTGCGCAGGCTTTCCAAGGTCTTGCGCGTGCAATCCGGGAACGTGTACATCAGCTTGGTCACGTACGTGTCCACGAGCGCGTCCAGTTGACTCAGGTCCACCGTGCACGTCGCCGCCAGCGCCTTGGCCTCCGCCAGCGCCGCGCCCGTCTTGCTTTCGCCCAGCGCGGGCCGGCCATACGCGTCCAGTTCGCGGTCGGTCGTCACCAGCGGATTGGCGATGAACGTGCCGTCGGGCAGCTTGTGCGTCGGCACGATGTCATTGACGAGACCCAAGCGCAGCGCCTTGTGGGCCGACATCGGCTCGCACAGCACCAGCGATTCCGCGGCCTTGGAGTAGCCGACGTAGAGATGCAGGAAGTCTGTCGAGCCGCCGTCGGGCGCGGAACCGTGCACTGGACCGGCTTGGCCAAAGCGCGCGTGGTCGCCGCTGACGGAGAAATCGCAGGCCATGCCGATTTCCTGACCGCCGCCGATTCGCATGCCGTTGACGCGGCAGATGACCGGCTTGTCGCAGATCAGGATGGACGTGACCATGTCGTTGAAAAGGCGCATGTACTGCGCGTATTCCAGCGGTCGGTTGCTGTAGTAGCTGGCGTATTCCGCGGTGTTGCCGCCGGTGCAGAACGCCTTGTTGCCCACCGCCGTGAAGACGACAGCGACGCAGTAGCGATCGGCGCTCGCACGGCGAAACGCGAGGATCACTTCCTTGACCGCCTCGGTCGTGTAGGAATTCAACTGCTTCTCGTTGTTGAGCGAGATCCAGACTTGCGTCAGCCCGGCGACCGGCTGGCCGTCGCGGCCCTTGACCGGCTTCTCTTCATAGCCGATGTGGCGAAATTGCAGGCCGGCGACGAGTTCATGGTTGATCAGCTGCGTCATCTTCGTTCTCCTTGGCTCAAGTGCGCGGATCCAAAATCATCCGCCTTTCAAGTTTGTGCGCCGCCATGTCGGCCAACGCCTCGTTCAACTGCGACATCGGCGCCATCTCGCAAAACGGCTCCAACTGGATCTTGCCTTGCCAAATCAGGCTCAGGACGTCCGGATAGGCCGCGGGCGGGCAGCCCCAGGTGCCGTGGACCGTCGCGTCAAAGGCCATGAGGTTGGAGAAGCGCAGTTCCACGGGCTTGGCCGAGAAGCCGACCTGGACCATCGTGGCGGCGCGGGCGAGCAGCGTGAACGCGAGCGTCTGGCCTTCCGGCGTGCCGCTGCACTCAAAGATGCGCCAGTTCAGGGACGGGACGCCCCAACCGGCGAACGCGCCGTGGACCTCCTTGCGCACGTCGCGGGGCGCTTTGCCACGCACGTTGATCGTCAGGTCGGCGCCAACCGCGGCCACTTGCGCCAACTTGTCGTCGCGAACGTCGCAGGCGATCACTTGGGCATCCAAGGCCTTGGCGATTTGCGCGACAAAGGCCCCCACGCCGCCTGCGCCGATGAGGACGACCGCGTCGCCCGGTTGGACGTTGGCCCGCAGGATCGCCTGCCAAGCCGTTGAGACCGCATCGGCAACGACGGAGAGCAGGCGCAAATCGGTGTTCGGCGGCGCGGCATCCAGCCGGACCAACGGCGCCGCGGGGACGATCATGTGGCTGGCGAAACCGCCGTGGATATCGTTCCCGGGCATTTTCTGCGCGATGCAGGCATTGCCGCGGCCTCTTTGGCACAGCGCGCAGCGGCCGCACGGCAGCACCGCGGGGACAATCACTGGCTTGTCGATGAGCGTCGGATCGCCCGCTTGCCGGACGATGCCGACGGCTTCATGCCCGAGCACCAGTGGCAGCGGATGGTTGGGCCGCACGGAGCCGTCGGCGTAGCCAAGGTCCGTATGGCACAGACCGCAGGCAAGCACCTCGACGAGCGCCTCGTCGAGCTTGAGCTCCGGCAACGCCAGTGCACGGTGCACCAGCGGCTGACCAGCGTGTTCCAGGAACCAAGCGGATGCTTCGGTAGCCATGGCCTCTCCCCCCCAATATTTCCCCAATCGCGAGGTTGGCGAACGAACGTTCGTTCGTCAATTCCTCCGTGTCATGGCCGTGTCACGCCATTTCCCGCTTGACGCCAAGCGGTTCTGCCCGCACGGTAGGGCCAGCGCACTGCGGGAAGCGCGCGGAGACGGCATGTACGCACAGCACCTTTGGTCGCCCAGTCAGGCGATGGGCAAGAACGTTCACCTGTGGGCTTACGGCCATGCCGGCCGGCCGGTCATCGCGCTGCCGACGTCAGGCGGTTATGCCCACGAGTGGCAGCAGCACGGGGTGATCGACGCGCTGGCCGATCTCATCGATTCCGGGCGCATTCGCGTGTGGCAGCCCGAGACCAACGTTTCCGAGACGTGGAATCGCCGCGATGCGTCGCTGGCTTGGCGCATGAACCGGCACATGGCCTACGAGCAGTTCCTGACCGAGGAGCTGGTTCCCTACATTCGCCACGTCACCGGCCGATCGGACATCATCATCCTCGGACCCAGCGTCGGCGCGATGTACGCGGTCAATTTTGCCCTGAAGTACCCGCACCTGTTTCCGGAGGCGATCGGCCTGTCCGGGCGCTACGAGGCGCGGACGTTCACACACGGTCAGGACAACACGGACGTCTACTACAACAATCCGCTGAGCTACGTGTGGAACCTGAGCGGCGATCCGCTGCGGCGCATCCAGCACCAGACGCACGTGACGCTGGTGTGTGGGCAAGGCGCGCACGAGAAGAATTGTCTGGCGGAGACGATGCACTTGGCCCAGGGGCTGCGCGAAAAGCACGTGCCACTGATGCTGGACGTGTGGGGCAGGGACGTCGCGCACGAGTGGGTGTGGTGGCGGCGGCAGATTCGCCATCATCTGAGCCAGCGGGCCTAGCGCGTCCTGTCACGCAACTGTCATGCCGGCAACCGCGGTGTGGCGGGTTTGCAACCGATCGCTATGCTTGCAACCTTGCGGACAAACGCCGCTGCGAGGTTGCCATGAGTCGCTACGGTGCGGTGTTTGCGCTGCTTGTTCTTGCCGGCTGCCAAAGTGTGACGCCATCGTCCGCGCCCGCGATCGATGCCGACGCGTGTGTGGGCAGCGAAGGCAGCGGCGTCACGGACCAGGACCCGCGCTTCCTCTATGACTGCCAGGGCCGCGTGCTCATCCTGCGCGGTGCCAACACCAACAGTTCCGCCAAAGGTCCGCCCCACACGACGACCATCGCAGAGGCCGACGTCGCCCGTTTTGGTCCCGATTGGGGCATGAATTTCACGCGCTTCCTGATCTTCTGGGACGGCGTTGAACCGCAGAAGGGGGAGATTGATCAGGCCTATCTCGACCGCGTGGAGAAGGCGCTCGACTGGTTTGCCAAGCACAATGTCTACGTGTTGCTGGACATGCACCAGGATGTCTGGGGGCCCAAGCTGACGGGCAATGGCGCGCCGGACTGGGCCACGCGCGACGATGGCCTGCCGGTCAAGAACCAGCCGATCTGGTCGATGACGTATCTCCAGCCGGGCGTGGAAGCCGCGTTCGACCATTTCTGGAACTACGCGGGCGCCGATCAGGAGCTGCAGGATCACTATGGCCTGGCGTGGGAAGCTGTGGTCAAGCGCTTCCACAACCATCCAGCGGTCATTGGCTATGACCTGATGAACGAGCCGCATCCGGGCACGATGGTCGATCTCACGGAGTTGCTGGGCGTGCCGGCCGCGGACAGCCAGTCGCCGGCCTTTGACAAGCAGAAATTTGCGCCGTTTTACCAGCGCCTGATCAATCGTCTGCGGCCGCTGGACGCCGACCACTGGTTCTTCTTTGAGCCGCGCTACGGCGCTGCCGGCGGTGGTTTGCCGCAGTTCCTGCCCAAGCTCAACGATCCGCGGGCCAATGGCACGCGCCTCGTCTTTGCGCCGCATCTCTACTCCGTGTCGTTTGAGGCGAACCAGTCCTTTGACGTCGCGGGCGATCACACGGTGGCGGATTGGCAGGCGAACCGGACGGCGGATCAGGCGACGCAGGACTGCGCGCTCGTCCTGGGCGAATGGGGCTTTGACTACAAGTGGCCCAACGCGCCGCAGGCCATGGCGCAAATCCTGACCATGGCCGACCAGATGATGGTGGGATGGGCGTACTGGAGCTACGATCCCGGCGGGTGGAGCTTTGTCCAGAACGACGCCGCGCACACGGAAGCGCCGAGCATCGCGCAGATGGTGCGCGCGTACCCGCGGCGCATCGCCGGCGTGCCGAAGGGTTTCCTGTACGACGCCGACAAGCGCACGCTGCACCTGGAGTTCGTGCCCGATCCGCGCGTGACGGCGCCGACCGAGGTGTATGTTCCGGCGAAACGGTTCTTCAAGGATGGCTTCACGGTGACGGTGAACCGGCAGGCGTCGGCTTGGCAAACGCAGTGGGACGCGCAAAACGAACTGCTGACGCTCACGCTGCTGACGGCGGAGACGACGCCGGTGGTGCTGGACGTCGCGCCGAAGTAGAATCGCTGACCGCAGAGGAGGACGCACATGTACGAAATCAAGATGGCCGGTGGCAGCAAGAACGCGCTCGACTTCAAGATGATGCAGTTCATCATCGACGAATTGGCGCGCGCGGGCGGCCAGCCCGTGCTGCTGACGGGCGATGCGGACGCGTTCTCGGCCGGCCTGAACCTCGTCCAGGTGGCGGAGCAGGACGACGCGGGGATGGACCGCTTCTTGCGGCTGCTCAATCACATGACCGTTGCGCTTTACACCTATCCGGCGCCGACGGTGGCGTGGGTCAATGGTCACGCGATCGCAGGCGGCGCGGTGCTGGCGCTGTGCTGCGACTACCGCATTGGCACGCCCAATCCCAAGGCGCGTCTGGGCCTCAATGAAGTGGCGATTGGCCTGCGTTTTCCGCCCACCGTGCTGGCGATCATGCGCGCGCAGCTGAGTCAGCCGCACACCGACACGGTCATCCTCGCGGGCGAACTGCATCCGCCGCAGGAAGCGCTGCGTCTGGGGATCCTGCACGAAGTGGCTGAAGACGGCCTGGAGCGGGCGCGGCAGCGGCTGGCGTTGCTCGGCAGCTACTCGCATCGCGCGTACGCGGGCACCAAGGCGGATCTGCGCGACGCGGTAGTGCGCGAGAATCCGGACGCCGAGGCGCGCTACCGGCTGGATGTGCTGCCGATGTGGACGTCTCCGGAAATCAAGGCGAAGATCCTGTCCATCCTCAAGCGTTAGGACTACGGCTTCGCTGGCAACATGACAAAATCCTCAGTCACCACAGGCACGTAGGCCGCGCCCTGAACCTGCAGCGCCACGCCAATGCCGATGTAGACGAACGCCGGATTGACGATCGCCTGCCGATGCCCCGGACTCGCCATCAGGCCGTCGTGGACTTCAACCGTTGTGCTCGCCATCCCGACGTTCTCGCCAAACTGCTGGTAGGCGATGCCGGCGCGTTTCAGCCGGTCGTCGGGCGTACCCTGGCTCGGGGAGATGTGGGCGATAAAGTTGTGGGCGACCATGTCCTGGCTGTGGCCGCGCGCCACGTTGGCCAGCGCTGGCCAGAGCGTCAGCTGCCGCACGCCTGCCTTGGCGCGTTCGGCGTTGATGAGCGCCAGCAACTCCGCTTCAGACGCCGCGGGCGAAGTCACCTGCTCAACCGCCTGTTCGCGGGGCAATGCCGGCTCAGGCGTGTCGACATAGACCGGAAAGTTGGCCAGCACGCTGGGTCCCAGCGCGCCATCGCCAATCAATTCAACCGCATACTTGCCCGCCTGCGCGACGGTCACGGCGAAGCTGAACCGGCTGCCCGCGCCGTCGAGATTCTGCGTGCGCCCATCGGGCAGCGTCACGGCGACGCGCGGATGGTGCAGGCGATCGGCAAGGCTGCCCTCCAACGTCAGCTTGTCACCGACGGCCACGTGCCGCGCCACGGGCGTAAAGTCGACGTCGGCCGCGGTCAGCACCGCGACGGCAACTTGCGTGTCGCCCACCTCGCGCACCGCGACGCCATAGCGGGCGAGCACCGCGGTGTGGCCGAGCCCCTCGACCTGCCGGACAATCGCCTCGCGCAAGCGCCCGGTGTCGATGCCCGTGGAAAAACGCAGCTCAATCATCGCCGGCGTTGGAAACGGCACGCCGGCGCGCGTCGTCATCGCGATCCGCCGCGGCATTTGCGGTGGATCGCCCGCCGCGTTGCGCTCCGCGATCCAGTCGGCGATTTGCGCCAGCCGCGGATCCGGCGCGAGTTGCATCTGCAGATGTTGCGCGCTGGCCGCCCGCAGCAACGCCTCCAGTTCCGCAGCGCGCGGCCCAAGCGCCGCCGAACCCTCCGGTGCCTCCGTCGCATAAGCGTCCGCCCAGGCGACGCGCAAGTTGACTGCCTCCTGCGCTGCCGAGCAACTCACGAGGAGCGCGGCGATGGGGAGGAGGCGACGGATCAGGCGGGCAAAAGACATGGTCGAGGTCTCCCGGTGGCGGCGCGGCGCTGGCACGCTCGTCCGAAGCCTATCCAACGGCCAATTCCGCGGCGCGCGCTACGGCCGCTGCGACCGCGTCCGTGACGGTTTCCGACCAGTTGCGCTCGGCGAATACGTTGAGCGCGGCTTGGGTCATGCCGCCCTTGGACGTGACTTCCGCGCGGAGATCCGCTGGCGGCCGACCGGCCTCCTGCGCCAGAAAGCCCGAACCGAGCAGCGTTTCCAGCGCCAGCTGCGCGGCGACCTTGGGCGTCAGGCCCTGGGCCATGCCGGCGTGGGTCAGCGCCTCGATGAAAAGGAAAACGTATGCCGGTCCTGAGCCGGCAACCGCCGTGAATGCGTCGACTTGTGGTTCCGCGACGTCGATCACCGAGCCCAGCGGCGCGAGCAGCACACGGGTCGCCGAGATGTCGCCCTGGCGCGCCGAGTCCCCGGGCGTCAGCGCAATCAGGCCGCGCCCGAGCCGGACCGGCGTGTTCGGCATCAGCCGCAGCACATGCGCGCCGGGCAACATCGCCTCCAGCGTCGCCGTCGGCACGCCCGCCAGCACGGAGAGCCAGCGCTGACCCGGGCGCGGCCGCAGCTCGGCCAGCACGCCCGCGCGCAGTTGCGGCTTCACGGCCAGCAGCACCGTTTCCGCACCGTCAACGACCGCCTGCGCGTCCGTACCGCACGCGATTCCAAACGTCTTGCCGACCGCCTGCGCCGACGCCTCGCGTCCAGTGCAAGCCAGCACTTCGCCGGGGTGCAGCGTCGCGGTCTCCAGCCAGCGCGCCAGCATGGCGCCCGCCATCTTGCCGCAGCCGATGATGCCCAATTTCGCCGGTACCGTGATCATGCGCTTCTTCTCCGTACGCCCCAAGCCGCCAACGCCAGGAGCGCTGGCCAAATGGCGCCATCCGCCGTGCCCGCCTGACAACCGCCGGCTGTCGAGATTTGTGCCGGGGCCGGCGTCGCCACCGCATCCTCGCTGCAACTCCCGCAATCCAGCGCGCGCACGGCCGGGTCCGGCGGCGGCTCCGTCGCGTCCACGTGCAGGTTCCAAATCGCCTCTTCCACAAGCGCGTTCCCGGGATCGCTCAGCACGGCGTCCGTCGCGTCCTGCACCCGCAAGGTCAGCGTGTGGTCGCCCACATCCGCCATTCCCGGCGACCAACTGTCGCCCGTCGCCACTTCCAGTCCGTCCCGCAGCCATTGCAGCTTCAGGGTCGCGATCGGCGCGGTTTGCACGGTGAAAGTTGGGCACTGCCCCAGCGTGCACGTGACAATCGGTCCCGGGCCAGGCAGCCGCGACCGCAGCATCGACGTGCTCTTCTGGATCGCCACAATGAGCGCCTCCTGGCACACCGGACAGAACGCCATGTCCAGCGACCGCATCAGGCAATTCGGCGCCGGGCGGAACATGCCGACGGACTGGTAGCGCGCGCCCTCGTAGGCGCCCACCGGCGTGTACAGGCTTGTCGCTTGCGCCTCCAGCGTCGGAATCGGCGTCTCCGGCTTGACCCACGCGTGCCACTTCAGCGGCTCCAGATGCGCGAGCGAGACGACGTTGGGCTCGCCGTCGCCTGCCGGATAGCCCGGGTAGGCCGCGTCGTACTCATCGGCAAGGTGCGCGAGGTTGTGGCCGAGCTCATGGCGCAGGATCGCAATCGCGTCGGGCGCCATGGAAACGACGGGCACCGCGCCTCCGGAACCGCCGTAAGCGAGGTCATTCACGACGACGACCGCGATGTCATAGTCCGGCGTCGCTTGGCCGACGGCGTCCAGCACCTTGGCGTCATCCGCGACCGCGAGGCGCTCCACGCCGCCGTAGTCAAACGTCGTGCCAAACGCGTTGTCGACGTAGACGCCCTGGGATGGGTGGCTCGCGCCCGATTGCGGCGACGGGTAAAATAGCGCGTAAACATTGAACAAGCTGGCGTATTCGGCGTAGGGCGTCCACTGCAGGAGCGCGTCGCACGTCCCCGCCGCCGCCGTGAAGAACGCATCGCGCTCGCTGGCGGCAAATCCGTCGGCCACAAGCACGATGTCCAGCGACTGCGCCGCTGTTCCGCCCTGATGCAGCGTCTGCAGATCGGTCGGATGGATGGGCAGCAGGGTGCGCGGCTGTTGGAAACGCGTCTGGAGCCAGACCGTCGCCGCGTCAAATGGCAGGAGTTGCAACTCAGGCCGCGGTTGCGCCGCCGCTTGCGGGTCGCCCACGTGCGCGGGCGGCAGGTGCACAAACCCCGCCTGCGCGTGCGCGGGCACGGCGAGCAGCGCCAGACCGAGCAACAGCAAAGGGAGCAGGTGCGGCGGCCGACGGGAGCGCATGGTTGCTGTGTACAGGATCTGCCGACCGTGTGCCAATGGAGAGTTGTGTCGCCGCGTCGTCAACCGCATTCAGCCGATCCGCGCGCCCACCGTCCACCGCATGCCGCGCAGCACTTCCGCCGCTGGCATCGCCCGTTTGCCGGGGCGCTGGAGGCTCGTCAGGCGCAGGCTGCCTTCACCCGTCGCGACCCAAACCGCGTCTTTCTCCAGCGCGACGATCGTCCCCGGTTCGCCGGCGTGATCGCCCAGCGCGAGTCCGTCCTCAAAGACTTTCCACACTTCGCCCGGCACTTCTGGCGGCGTCGTCGAGGCGCCCGGCCATGGCTGCATCGCCCGCACCAGCGCGTGGATTTGCCGCGCCGGCTGCCGCCAATCGATGCGCCCTTCCTGCTTCTGCAGCGGCGGCGCGAACGTCAGCCCCACCTCCGGCTGCGGCGTCGCGTGCAGGCGTCCCGCAGCGATCACCGGCAATTTCGCCAGCAGCAGCTGCGCGCCCGCGTCGGCCAGCTTGGTTTCGAGCGTCGCTGTCGTGTCCGTGTCCAGAATGGGCACCGTCACGCGCGCCAGCTCCGGTCCGGTGTCCAGACCTTCGTCCATCTGCATCAGGCACACACCGCTCGCCGCATCGCCCGCGGCGATTGCCCGCGTGATCGGCGACGCGCCCCGCCAGCGCGGCAACAGCGACGCGTGGACGTTCACGCAGCCCAGCGGCGTCAAATGCAGCACGTCCGCGCCGAGAATCCGCCCGTACGCCGCGACAATCACAAGCTCCGTCCCTTGGCCCTTCAACCACGCGGCAAGCGCGCCGTCGCGCACTTTCACCGGCTGCAGCAGCGGCAAGTTGTGGGCGAGCGCGAACGCCTTCACCGCCGGCGCACGCAGCTCATTGCCGCGACCCGCGGGCTTGTCCGGCTGGCAGACGACCGCGACAACCGGAACGCCCGCCTCCACGAGCGCCGCCAGCGACGCAACGGCAAATTGCGGGGAACCGATGAAAGCGACTTTGGGGTACTGCACGATCGTCTAGCCGACGTTCTGCTGCGTACGGCGGGCCTTCAGCTTCTCGCGCCGCGCCTGGTCCTCAATGACGTCCTGGTTCTGGCGCAGGTACTCGCGCATGGCGATCTTGCGCTTGAACGGCGACAGCCGGTCGACAAACGTGATGCCGTTCAGGTGGTCCAGCTCGTGCTGGATGCACACCGCGACCAAGCCCTTGGCGGTCAACTTCTGCGCCGTGCCGGTGCGATCCTGGTATTCCAGATCGATTTCCGCGGCGCGCGTCACGAATTCGCTCATGCCGGGGAAGGACAGGCAGCCTTCCTCGTACTTCATCTCGCCGCGCTGGCCGACGATCTTCGGGTTGATGACCTCGATGCGTCCGGTCGTCTTGACTTCCTTTTCGTTGGAGCCCCGGTTCGTCGGCACGTCCATCAGGAAAATCCGCAGCGCCTCGCCGACCTGGTTGGCGGCGAGCCCGATGCCATCGGCCTCGTTCATCGTCTCCGCCATGTCGTCGAGAAACTGGTGCAGGTCCGCGTCAAAACGCGTCACCTCCGCGCACTTCTGCTTCAGCACGGGATGGGGAAAAGTCACCACATCGAGCACGGCCATCGTTTCCTCACTTCCTTTTGCGCGCCGCGGGCTTGGCCGGGGCGAGCGTTGTTTCCGGCGCCGTCTCATGTTGGGCGGCGAGTTGGTCGCGCAAATCTTCCACTTCATGCTGCAAGTCGCGCATGGAGCGCTTGAGCTTGGCCACGTCGTCGCGGGTCACCAGGTCCAATTGCTTGGCCACCTGTTTGACGCCCAACTCCACCACGTCGCGCGCTTCCGCACGCAGATTGATGGCCGCGACCATCGCGTTTTTCACCTGCGGACTCGACAGCACCTTGAGCGTGGCATCGCTCGCGAGCACCTTGCCGACCTGCCGGGCGGCGACATCCTTGACCTGATCCAGAAGACTCATGTTGCGTTCCTCAGCCAGTTACCCGGCTACAAGTTAGCACGCCAGCGGCGTTGTAAAGGTCCGGCGACGGGGCGCCGGCGCTACGGGCAGCACGCGGTGACGCCGGAGCACGCGAGAAGCGACGTCGGATCGCAGATGCAGAGGTTGTTGAGGTCGACGCCGCCGCACTTGTTGAAGCAGCCGTTGCTCGCGTCGCAGGTGGCCCCGCCGCCGCCGCAGACGCTCGCAAAGTCGCTGCAGCAGTCGCCGATCGACGCGCAGGAGTTGTCGCAGTAGCAGGTGCCGGAGCTGGACGGGCCGCCGCAGCTGCCGGAGCAGGAACCGCCGCTGCCGCCGCCACCACCGCAGATGCTCGGGTAGTCGCCGCAGCAGCCGGTGGGGTCCGAGTCGCAGAGCGAGTCGCAGAAGCAACCGCCAGGGGCCTGGAGGCCGCAGTTGCCGGCGCAGGAATTGGCACCGCCACCGCCGCCGCCGCAAGCGGTTTGATAGTCGCCACAGCAGGTGCCTTGGGTCGTGCAATTGGTCTTGCAGGAGCAGGTGCCCACCGCCGCGATGCCCTTGCCGCACAAACCGACGCAGCTGCTGCCGCCGCCTGACGACGGGCAGTCGGCGGGACACGTGGCGTTGCTCTCCGTCGCGTCGCAGGTGCCGTCGCCGCAGGTAGCGGGACAGGGACCGCAGTCCGACGGGCAGCTCGTGCAAGTCTCGGTGCCCGCGCACGTGCCGTCGCCACACTTGTTGGCGGTGCAGCCGGCGATCGGCGCGTTGTTGCAGGTGCCGGCGCAGGTGTCCGTCGTGCACGGGTCGTTGTCGTTGCAGTCGGCCGCGGTCTTGCAGCACTTGCCGACGGCGGCGTGCTGGCACTTGCCGTTGTAGCAGGTGTCCGTGGTGCACGCGTCGTTGTCGTTGCAGTCGCCGTCGGCTTTGCAGCAGGTCGGGTCGGGCGTGTGCGTGCAGTCGCCTGAGGCGCAGGCGTCGATCGTGCACGCGTCGCCGTCGTTGCAGTCGGTGTCGGCAAGGCAGCAGCCCGCGGGCGGCTTGGCGTGCTGGCATACGTTGGCGGCGCACGTGTCGACGGTGCAGTTGTTGCCGTCATTGCACGCGCTGTCGGTTTCGCAGCAGCCGGCGACCTTGGCGTGCGCGCACTTGCCGTTCTGGCACGTGTCATTGGTGCAGGGCTTGCCGTCTTCACAGTCCGTGTCGCCGCTGCACTGGGTGATGGCCTGCCATTCGCAGCGGTTCTGCACGCACGCGCCGGCCGTCGCGCCGGTCGGGTCGACGCAATCGCTGTCGACCGCGCAGCACGCGGGGTCCTTGCCCTTGGGGCTCGTGTAGAGGCTGTATTTGCAGACGCCGGAAAGGCATTTGTCCGCGGTGCACGCGTTCCCGTCGTCGCAGTCCTTGGTGCCGGTGCAGCCGCACGTGCCGCTGGCCAGCTTCGGGTGCACGCAGAAGCCCGCGGCGCAGAGGTCGTTCGTGCAGTCGTTCTGATCGGCGCACTCACTGTCCGCTTTGCAGCAGCCGGCCGGGTTGGTGCAGCCGGTGGCGACGCCGCTGTCTGGTGCGCCCTTGCCGCTGTCCAGATTGCCGACGCTCGCGTCGTCGAGGATCACGACGTCCAGGGGCTCGCTGCCCGCGTCCGCGCTGAATCCGTCGCCAAAGCCGCCGACGATGTCCGCGCCGCTGAGCGCCGCCTGGCACTTGCCCTTGACGCACATGAGGCCGCCGCAGTCCGCGTCAGACTTGCACGCCGCGACGCAGGCGCCGTTGACGCAGGTCGTGCCGGCCGCGCAGTCGCTTGTCAGCTTGCAGGATGGGCCGCTGACCGCGCCGATCCCGGTGCTGTCCGTGCTGCCACAGCCGACGAGCGCAAAGCCGACGACGAGGCTGGCGAACAGGCTGAGTTCAAGGAGTTTCATTGCGATTCATCCCCACAACGCGGCACCCCAAATGCCAGCGTTCCCGCAGCCGGGTCGCGCGAATGACCATCCGCGAGACACAACACACGCACGGAAGCGTAACGTTTTTGCGGCGCTGGTTCAATGAAAAGTGCGAGTCGGCGACTAGTACTTGCCGCTCACGGAAATCATCAACAGCGTGTTGCTGGCGTCAAGCAGGCGAATCCGCTGGCCAATCGTGTCGACGCTGGGCAGGTAGACCGGGCTGAACTCGTTCGTGTTGTTGGAGTTCTTCACTTCAACGCCGTTCTTTCCGTCCAGATCGACGCCCGGGTCGGCGAACGTCAGGAAGTGCGCGGTTTCCCGCATCCAGCCGACCTTCGCCGAGATCTGGAAGTACTTGATCGGCTGGTAGTGCACCGCCGCCCAGCCGGCAAAACGACCGTACGGCTCGACCGTTGTGATGCCGTCCGTCTGCGTCAGCTTGCCGTCCGCACCCGGGTCCGAGCGCGAGTGCAGCGTGTTGACGCAGCCCGTGGCGGCTTGGCACGGATTGTCGGCCGAGGCGAGCGCCTCCCAGATTTCCGTGTATTCCCGACCGCGGAAGATGTAGTCCATGCCAAAGCCGCCTTCGATCTCAAAGCGCTTGTCTTCCTTGATGTCTTCCCACGGCACGACCGTGAGCCCGAACTGCGAGCCGATCTGGTTGCCCGGATCGACGTCCCGGCCCTGCGTGGCGCCGTAGTTCTTGAACAGGCCGCTCTCCGCGCCAAAGCGGAAGTTGCCGTGCAAGTTGAAGAATGGCTCAAAGATCTGCAGCGCGCGGCGCGAGATCGTCGAGTAGAGGCCGATGTCGTAGAAGCCTTCGCCGACGCCGGTGTTGCCGACCTTCATGGCCTGACCGCTCGGGATCTTGAGGTCGACGCCAAAGACCCAGGTGGGGTGCGTCGCGTCGCGGTAGTAGTTGTACGGCGACCACTTCAGGCCAAAGACCATGTCGCCAAAGCCGGAGCGCGCGGCGCTGTTGTACGGTGCCTTGAACAGGACTTCTGAATCCTTGGCGGAGAAGATCGTCGAATTGGTGCGATCGACGCCGTCGACGAAGTCGTGCTGCCACTTGTCGGACGTGACGAACGGGAAGGTGACGGAGAACTCGAGGTCCTTGTAGAGGCCGAAGCGCGCGTCGACGAACATCGTGTTCTTGGAGCGCTGGTACTTCATTTCGCGGGCGTAGACGTTGCCGGAACTGCCGCACAGGCCGTTGCCGATGGCGTCGCCGACCAGGCAGCGGCTTTCGCGGCCGATCGTCGCGGTGCGGCTCTCGTTCTGGAAGCGGACGCGGAGCGCCATGTCGAAGGGATCGCCGTTGTCGTCGTCAAACGCATCGAGCACGTCGGTCGTTTCCACCGCGTGGGCCGTGCGCGCGCCGGCCAGCATGCCGACCAGCGTCAGCGCCAGAAGGCCGGTCAGGCGCGCCGCAAATGGCGCACCCCGCAGCTGGCGCAACGCCGGAAGAGGCAGGTGCTGGTTGGTAGCCTCGTTCGCCATCGCCATCGTGGTTCCTCTCGCGCCGTCAAGGCAGGGCACTGCAGTGCGCCGGGTTTTCCAACCACAGCCAACCGTGCCGGAGCGCGAGCATAACGGCGGGAAGTTGCATCGGCAAGTATCGTGCGCAAGGCGCGGTGGGTTCAATCCAAGCGGCGTAGCGCCTCGACCGGCGCACGTGTTGCCGCCCTCTGCGCGCTCCACCACGCCGCGGCGAACGCGAGCAGGGTTGCGGAGACGCCGGCGATCACAAACGTCGACGCCTCGATGAGCACGGGCAGCCTTGAAATCAGGTAGACCTGCGGGTCCAGCGGGTAGCCGACGGCGTCCAGCAGCAGGCAAGCCAGACCGCCAATGCCCAAGCCGAGCGCGGTGCCCAGCAGGCCGACGACAAGACCTTGCACCAAAAAGATGGCGGCGACTGAGCGCCGCGTGCCGCCCATCGCGCGGATGATCGCGATCTCGCGGGCGCGCTCGTGCACGACGACCGCCTGCGTGCCGACGACGTTGAGTGCGGCGACAAGCACGATGATGAACGGGAAGAGGGACATCGCGATCTTCTGCATGCGCGCCGCGTCAAAGATGTTGCGGTTCATTTCTTGCCAGTCGATCACCCGCCAGGCGCTGCCATTGCGCGGACGAAGTTGCCGGGCCCCGCGAAAGGCGCTGACCCAATTGTCGACCACGGCGACGGTGTTGGTCGGCGCGCGGATCGTCATGCCCGGCAGATTGTCCTTCTGCATGGCCCCGAGGCGATCGTGCAGCGATTTGGCATCGCTCAGCAATTCGCCAATTTCGGTCGGCTCCAGCGCGGCGCGGAAGGAATCGGCGCGTTCCGCGGCAAGGATCGGGTCGTCGACGCGCACTTCTACCCAGCGCGCCAAATCGCCGCGGCCGAGGAAGCGCTGCGCGGCGGCAAAATCGCAGAGTGCGAGGCGTTGGTCGTGGTCAAAGAAGCCGGTGCGGATGATGGCGGCGACGCGAAAACGGCCGCTGGCGCTTTGGGCTTGCGCCTGTCCGGCGTCGCCGCTGTCCAAGCCGCGCAATGGCGAAACGGCGCGCACTTCATCGCCCACCTTCACTTGCAGCCGCTTGGCGAGGCCTTCGCCGAGCGCCATCGCCGGCAATTCCCCGGCAAAACCGAGCCACTGCGGCTCCGTCAGCGTGTGCTGCATGCCGTCGGGCAGCGTCACGGTCAGCGGCTGATGGTCGAGCGGAACGGGCGCGACGGCGGCAACCGCTGGCGACAAGGGCTCAGTCGGCGGCAGCACGGCGCTGGCATGCTGGCCGTGGAGAATGAGCGCGAGCGTCTCGCCTTCGTGCAACTCCACCGTCTGTTCGCGCTGGGCGCCGTCGGCTTGCCACCGCACGAGGTACTGGCCGCCCAGCACTTCCCACGACGCGACGAGCGCGCACTTCGCGTGCTTGCTGCGGCGCAGCGGCTCCAGACCGCTCGGCTCCAGCAGGTAGACACCCGGATCCTCCGGCTTCTCCGCCGGCTTCTGACCGCAGCCGTTGGCGTCAAATACCACTAGCGCGGCCGAACCGACGCCTGGCGGCAGCAGCGCGAACGGCGCGGCAAAATCGTCGCCAATTGCCACCACGTGGCGCGCGGAGGCGATGCCGCTGACCACCCGCAGCTGGGATTTTTGCTGCTTCAGCACCGGAAATTCGCCCTGCGTGTCGAGCTTGCCCGCCACGACCGCGCCCTCCGGCAGGCCATTGACCGTGCTCGCCGGCACGCCGCGCACAATCGCGCCCGCACGACCGCCTGCCGCCGACAGCATCATGTCGTCATACGTCGCCGGCGCCACGACGCGTACCCCGGCCACGTTGCGCAGCTTGTCTTGCACATCGCGCCACTCGCGCAAATCCACGCCGCGTTTCATGATCACGAGGTGCGGGTAGGTTGCGAGGATCCGATCCTGGAACGCGACCTGAAATCCGGTGTTCACTGCAAGCACGACGATCAGCGCTGCGACGCCCAGCGCGATGCCGGCGACCGACATCGCCGTGACCAGCGACAAGTGCAAGCTGCGGCGCGAACGCAGCAACCGGCCCGCGAGCATCAGCTCGTAGAAGCGCGCAGTTTTGGGCAGCGGGTCTTGGGTGTGCACGACTTCTTGACGCGGGTAGTGGGGGGCAAGCATCCTGACGTGCGGCTCGGCCATGTGCGGCCCAGCTGGATGAGACCGGGACAGTGGCACGTCGCGGCGTCGTGGGCAAGCCTGAGCGCGCGTGGGGCGTGGCTGGCGGTTGGAGAAACGGTCATGGGCAACGGTCTTCAGATGAAGTGGCGCGCGCTGTTGTGCGTCGCGTGCATGGGTGCCTTGGGCAGCGGCTGCGGCGACACCTCGACGGGCACGGGCAGCGGTGGCGATGCGACCGGCGACGTCGCCAAGCAGGACGTCAAGCTGCCAGACGGCGCGCAGGACGGCCTGGACGCGACCGATGGCGATACCACCGATGGCGCGGATGCGATCGCCGATGGCGCGGACGCGACGCTTGTCGACGCCGGCGAGGATGTGCAGCTCAAGGATGGCGTGTTCATCCTCGACACCGGTCCGGGCGCGGATGTGGACGCGAGCGACGTCGGCTGCGGTGGCGGCAAAGTCACGGATTTCCACATCGTCTCCACTGATCCGCCCGACGGCGGCGCTGGCGTCGGCGTGCCATTCACGTTCACCATCACGTTCAACACGCAGGTCAAGGCCGTCGTCATTGGCCCCAACACCGTCCAGGTCGTCGTCAACGGCGAGATCATCGACGGCAAGTTCAGCGTCGCGTGCAATTCCTTCTCGTTTACCTCCACGTCGCCGGTCCTGCCGGCGAGCCGCGTGGACGTGACGCTGTCGCCCCTCGTCCAGGCGGAGATCGGCTACAACCTGCCCAACCAGACTGGCTTCCACTTCTACGTCCGCGGCTTTGACGGCATGGCGCCCTACGCGAAGTTGGCGCAACGCTACGCGCCGACGCTGCGGCAGGCCGTGGCGTCAGGCAATGACAAGTACGATCAGCTGCGGTCCTTTGACTACGACGGCAACTGGCAGGCGGGCGACAACGGCATGAACTTTACGAAGTTCCCGGCGCTCGGCGAGGTCGGCTGGTCGGTGATCGAGACGCAGAGCCACTTCTTCATTACCTACGTCTATTTCTGGCCGCATCGCACAACCGTCCTGGCTGGCGTGGCCTTTGACAATGACGCCTCGGGCGCTACGGTCGCCGTGGCGCGCTGGCCCACGGAGCATCCGGTCGCCGTGACCACGTGGTTCAAGCAAAAGAGCATGGAAGAGCAGTGGACGTGGGTCACGGCCGAGAGCGGCATTCCCAAGACCGGCTATGTGCGCGGCGTCTTGCCGGAAGCGACGCTGTTCCCCTCGGCCAAGGATACGTGGGGCTGCGAGACCATCGCGGGGTGTACGCCCAAGCGTTTTCCCGCGTTCCTGACGTCAGGCAACCACCAAAGTTGCCTGTGGCTGGACAGTGGCGACAGCCTGAATTGCACCAACAACGCCTCCACGCAGGCGACGCTCCTGTGGGTTGACTATGCGCCCGGTGTGACGCCGACTGAGCCGGCGACCGCTGCGGCGCCAGGTCCAGCGGCAACGTATGGCCTCGTTTCAACCTATGACACGTGGTGGCCCCGCCGCCAGGACGTCGGCGCCGATGGCATGTGGATCGACGCGAGCTACACCTACGTGCCGCCGACCGGCCGCCCAGCCGGGAACAAGTTGGTCGCCATGGGCGGCAAGTTCTACAACAAGGATACCGATGCCAGCCGACCGCCCTGGGCGTGGCGCTGGAAAGGCGCCGACTTCTACGACCTGCCGGTGGGCACCATCTTCCTGGATCCGGGCTTCGCCAACGCCAAGCGGTTTGAGGACACCAAGCAGCCGCTGGGCATGTTCGACGCCATCAAGAAGACCGGCTGGTCGCTGGACTACTGCTTCAACCCGTATCTCTACATCGATTTCCGCAGCAACACGAACTGCGCGGGCTCCTTGCCGTAGCGGATCAGCGGCTGCGGACGGGCGCCTTGACGGGCTTGCGGCTGCGGGACACGAGCCAACCGAGCACTGCGCCTGCGAGGCCGAGCGCGATGGGGCTGTTGGCTGTCGTGCCGGCCGTGCAGCCGCCGCCGTGTTTGCCGCCATCCTGATCGCCGTCGCCTGGGCCACTCGTCGCAGTGCCGTCTGCCGCAGCATCCGCCGCCGTTGCATCCGCCGCTGTCGCCGCGTCTGCCGTCGGCGCCGCATCGACCGCCGTGCCCGACGCATCCGCCGCAGGTGCCGTGGCATCTGCCTCGGTGGCCGACGCATCCGCCGGTTGGGTCGTCGCGTCGTCCGTTGCCGACGCATCGGTGGGCGAACTGATCGCATCGTCGTCCGCCCAAGCCTGGCTCGCCACGCTTCCGGTCAACACCATCGCCGCCATGAACAGCTTCCACGTCTTCATCCTGACCTCCGGGTCCGGCAGCTGGGGATCGCGCCGTATGACCTGATCGAACCCTACGGAGCGATCCCGCCCAGCGCAAAGCGAGGACCGACGACCTGACATTCTTGTCAAACGACGCGCCGCAGCGGCCTTGCGACATCGGTGTCACCAACCATTCACGCGCCCGCCCTTGCGTGCCAGCCGCCGTTGTGGTCCAGTGCGCGCGCCAACGGGACCTGCATGTTGGCATTTGAGGCCCAATGTCCGCAGTAATCCTCGTCGGCGCCCAATGGGGCGACGAAGGCAAAGGCAAAATCGTCGACGTGTTGGCGCGGGACGCCGATTGGGTCGTCCGATTCCAAGGCGGCAACAACGCGGGGCACACGCTCGTGGTCAACGGCCACAAGCGCGTCTTGCACCTCCTGCCTTCTGGCATCCTCCACACGCGGGTCAAATGCGCGATCGGTCCGGGCGTCGTGCTCGATCCCGAAGTGCTGCTGAAGGAACTCGCGGCGCTCGCCGAGTCGGGCATTCACGTGCCGCCGGAGCGCCTGCGCATCAGTGACGCGGTGCCGATCATCCTGCCGTGGCACCGTGAGATCGACCGCCTGCGCGAAGCGCGCCTCGGCGACGGCAAGATCGGCACGACGGGCAAGGGCATCGGTCCTTGCTATGAAGACGCCACCGGTCGCCGCGCGATCGTCGCGCGTGACTTGACCAACAAGCAGCGGCTGCTGACCGCGCTCAAGCGCATCGCCCCGGACGTCACGCTGCTGCTGAACAGCCTTGGCGTGCCGGAGCCGGATTGGGAGGCCGTTGCCGATCACTACGTTGCGCTGGGCCAGCAGTTGCTGCCGCACCTGGACGACGTCGGCGCGCGCATCGACGAAGCGCTGACGGCGGGCGAGAAAGTCCTGATGGAAGGCGCGCAGGGCACGCTCCTGGACGTTCGCCACGGCACCTATCCATTCGTCACAAGCTCGGCGACCGTCGCGGGCGGCGCGTGCACCGGCCTCGGCATCGGTCCAACCCGCATTGATCGCGTCGTCGGCGTGGTCAAGGCGTACGCCACGCGCGTCGGCTCCGGACCCTTCCCCACGGAATTGAACGACGCCATCGGCCAGCGCCTCCGCGACGTTGGCCACGAATACGGCTCCACCACCGGGCGTCCGCGCCGCTGCGGCTGGCTCGACGTCTTCGCGCTCAAGCACGCCGCGCGCCTCAACGGCCTGAGCGGCATGTTCCTCAACAAGATCGACGTGATGAGCGGCCTGGAGCAGGTCGCGATCTGCACGGGCTACACCATCGACGGCGAACGCGTCCGCGACTTCCCGAGCCACTCGGTCGATCTCGAACGCGCCGTGCCGATCTACGAATGGCATCCTGGCTGGCAGGAAGACATCAGCGGCTGCCGCACTTTTGCCGAATTGCCCGCCACCACGCGCGCCTATGTCGCCCGCGTCGAGGAATTGACCGGCATTGGGTGCGACCTCATCAGCGTCGGCCCGGATCGCGACGAAAGCATCGTCTTGCGCCCCACTTGGCCCGCTTGATTGCGCACGGTCCTGAACGGCAGTAGGTTCTGGCCATGGCGCGACTCGGACTGACAGGCTTGCCGCCGCACCGACCGATTGAGACGGCGCTGACCTGGCTGCCGGGCGTGAGCCGCTCGCGCGCCAAGGCGATCCTCCAAGAAGCACACATTGACCCGGAAATCACGACGGAGTCGCTGACGGCGGCGCAGTTGGAGCTGGTGCGGCAGCTGCTGCGCGACGCCGATGGCGCGGTAGCGACGGAGACGCCCTGGCTGGCTGGCGCGGCGGTCGATTTTGCCCCGTACCTGGACCGTGTGCGCGCGCTGCTCCAGCGGTATCTGGCGGTGCTGCGGCCCTGGGAACGTCCGGGCGATGACCCGACGCGAACGCCGTGGCCAAGCAGCGTCGGGGCGACCCTGGACGCGACCGCGCTGCGTTGCTTGCGCGGGGAAGCGCTGGACGCCGAGCGGCAGGCTTTTGTGCAGCGGCTTGATGCCCAACTGGCGACGCCGTATGACGCAATCGCGCCGGCGAGCGACACGGCGCGGCGGTTTGACGAGCTGCGCGCGGCGTTTGGCCTGAACGATCTGGCGTGCGACGCGCTCTGGCTGCTGCTGGCGCCGGCGCTGGTGCCGGAGTTCCTGTGGCTCTACCGCGCGCTCTGGCGCGATCCAACGCAGACCGCGTGGCCCGAGGACTTGCTGCTGCACGCGCTGGATCCGTTTGCGATGCGCGGCGCGGCGGTGCTGGCGGATCTGGCGCAGAACGCGACGCTGCGGCGCTACGGTCTCGTGCGCGTGGCGGGTGACGGCGCGGAGAGCACGCGGTGGCAAGTCGCGCGCTGGGTGTGCCGGCACCTGCTGGGCGTGCCGTCGGAATTGGATGACATGACCGGCGTCCTTGCCCACCCGCTGCGGACGGAGACCGCGTCCCCGGCGCTGACGCCGGTGCTGCGGGAGGCGCTGACGCGGGGATTTCGCGGTCGTCGGCGGTTCCTCGTCGTCGGCTCTGAGCGCGCTGGTGCGCTGCGGCTGGCCCGCGAGGCGCTCTCGCAGTTGGGCGAAGGAATGCTGGAAGTGCGGCTGGATCTGCTCCTGGAAGGCGATCTCACCCGCCTCGGGAGCTTGTTGGGCCGCGCGCGCCTGGCGCGATCGGGCGTGTTCTTCAGCCACACGGAAGCCATCGATTCCGGCGAACACGGCGCGGAGCGCTTGGCCAGCCTGCTGCACCTGCTGGAGCGCGAGACAACGACGCTGTTCTTTCACGGTCACGTCGGCCGATCGGCGGAATCGACGCATTTGACGCCGCGCGCGCGCTTGGGGCTGCTGCGGGAATTGGGCTGCGTGGAGCTGCCGACCGCAGCGCTGGCCGTGGACGAACGCAAGGCGCTCTGGCTGAACCGTTTGGCGGAGCGGATGGCCGCGGCGGAAGTCGAAGACACCGTGGCGTCCGTGAGCGTCTACAAGTTTGGAGTCGACGAAATCGACCTCGCGTCGAGCCTGGCACTCGCCGCTGCGACGTCCCGCAACGCCAGCACCACGCGCTTGGCCGTCGGCGATGTGGAGCGCGCGTGCCGCGAAGTGGCGAGCTCACGCCTTGCCGGGCTCGCGACGCGCGTCAACGTGCGCGGCCGCTGGAACACGACGATCCTGCCCGACGACACCCGCGAAGTGCTGGACGAGATGGTGCGCTTTGGCCGCCACGCGGGTTTTGTGCTGGACGAGCAGGGCTACGGCCGCACGATGGGCTACGGCCGGGCGCTGACCGCGCTCTTCTCCGGCCCGTCCGGCACCGGCAAGACGCTGTGCGCCGGTCTGGTCGCGCGCGATCTCGGCTTGGAACTGTTCCGCGTCGACCTCGCCAGCGTCGTTTCCAAGTACATCGGCGAGACGGAGGAGCGGCTGTCCAAGCTGTTCGACGCCAGCCAGGACGCTGGCATCGCGCTGTTGTTCGACGAAGCCGACGCGCTTTTTGCCAAGCGCACGGACGTGCAGTCGTCGGTTGATCGCTACGCCAATCTGGAAGTGAACTACCTGCTGCAGCGGCTGGAGGATTTTGACGGCGTCGTGATCCTGACGTCCAACCATCCCGATGCGATTGACGGCGCGTTCCTGCGGCGCATCCGCTTCAAGCCGCACTTTCCGCCGCCGGAAGTCGCGGAACGTGCGCGGCTGTGGCAGGTCATGATTCCGGCGGACGCGCCGCAGGACGCCGAGCTGAAGCTGGGCGACCTCGCAGCGGACTGGGAACTGACGGGCGGCCAGATTCAAAACGCCGTGCTGCGTGCGGCGGTGTGGGCGCGCGATGCCCGGTTGCCGCTGAGCTACCCGCTGCTCGCCAAGGCCGGAGAACGCGAGTACAAAGACGCAGGACGCGTGGTTCGCATCTACCCCGACGATTGAGGATGGCCATGGACAAGTCGGTGTTTCTGGAAATCCTCGAGGAGATCGTCCGCGGCTTTGAAGACGCGGCGTTCCGCGCCGACTACGCCGCCGCCAAGGCCAAGGGCGACGTCCCGCGCCTGATGGACCTCGCAATGGGCGTCCAGCGCCGCGCGTTTGGCAGCCACGGCTTGGACGAGGTTGCCGGCAGCGTGGCGTTCAAGGAAGCCGGGCGGACGTTTGGCCTGGACGGCGACGTTGCGCCTCGCCTCGCGCGCATGAAGGCGGCGCTGGGCAAGTAGTTGGCCGATAGGGCGCGTGCGTTGTCCGGCGCGGCGGTTTTGCGGGCGGTTTCGTTGACACTCCAAGGGCCTGCCCGTAGTCTGGCACTGATGAGCTGTGCGCGCTCCAGACCCCCAATGACCTTGCCCCAGCCTCGCACCCGCGCGCTGTTTGGGCCGTCCTTGCTCTGCGTTTGGTTCTGCACACTTGTGGCGTGCGGCAGCGGCAACCAAGTTGTCCAGCAGTCCGGCCGCCTCGACGTTGAAGGCCCGACGGGTCCCGAGCGCTACACCCAAGCCCTCCGTCTTGCCAGCTTGGCGCGCGTCGAAGCCCGCGCAGGGCTTGAACAATTGGCGGCCGAGCACTGGCGCGCGGCGACGCGGCTGGGCGGCGAGCCGATCTGGGTGGTGGAGCAGGCGGAGGCGCAGGAACGGGCGCGGCTGTATGCAGAAGCGCGTGAAACGGCGACGCGGGCCTTGGCGCGCGATCTCAATCCCGGCGAGAAACAGCGGGCTGAGCAGGTCGTGGCGCGCGTCACGCCGCAGATTCCGGCGGGACTCGTGCGCGTTGCGATCCTGGTGCGGCCTGAAGGCGCGCGGGTTGAGCTGAGCCGCGCCGATCGCAAGAGCCATCGCGGCGCGGAACGCGTGCTGATTGGCTCCGGACACGCGTGGCTCGCGCCTGGCACGTGGGCGATGGAGACGACGGCCAAAGGTTTCAGCAGCGAATTGCGCACGGTGCAAGTCGGTGGCGATGGCAGCCTCGTAGCGATTGCGCTGGTCCCTGAAGATCAGGGCGCGGCGATGGTCAATGCCCAGCCGGAGCCGGAGGAAACGCCAGTCGTTGTCCCAGTGGTGCCGCCCGCAACGGCGAAGCCGGTGGTGGCTGAAGCGCCGATCGTGCCGGTCGCGCCCGTGCAACCCGTCAAGCCGGTGGAGCAACCCAAGCCGGCGGAAGTGGCCAAAGCGATCGAGCCGCCCAAGCCGGTTGAGAAGCCCAAGCCGGTGGAAGTGGCCAAGCCCGTTGAGCAGCCAAAGGTCGTGGAACCGCCGCCGCCGGCTGAAGAGCCCAAGCCGGTGGTCAAGCAGGACGTCGTGCCGCCGGTGGGCGTTGAGAAGCACGCGGACACGGCGGGCAAAGTCTCTTGGATCCACAAGGTCGGGCCGTATACGGTGGCCGGTCTGGGCGTGTTGGCGCTGGGCGCGGGCGGCTGGTTTGGCATCCAGGCGATGAGCGACGCGAGCTCAGCCAACGGGCTGAATCCCAAGACTGCGACCTATAGCGGCCAGGTTGATACGCTTGCGACGTCCGCGACGCACAACGCGACGCTGGCCAATGCGCTGATCGTCAGCGGCGGCGTCCTGGTTGCAGCGGGCGCCGCGTGGTGGCTCTTTGCCCCGCATGACGCAGCGCCCTCGACGCGCAAACACACGCAGGTGGAAGCGGCGCCAGTGGCTGCCGCCTTGCCGATGATCGGCGTTTCGCCCTCCAGTTTCTCGCTGACGTGGTCGTTCTAGGAGCCATGATGTCCCGTCACCTTGTGCCTTTTGTTCTCCACCGCGCGCCGGCCATGTTGCTTGCCTGCGTGGCTGCGCTCGCGCTCAGCGCCTGTTCGGTCACCATCAACAAGCAGTCGGCGACCGATCCGTGCGATCCCAACCCGTGTGCGGACGCGGGGGTCTGCGCCGGCTGGACGGGCACGTGCACGTCGCCCAACGGCGTGGCGGAATGCACCGCTTGGACGCCCAAGGGCCCAGCCATCAAGGGCAAGGACGGCACGACGCTGACGCTCCCCGAGGGGTATGAAGCGATTGAGACGCTGTGTGACGGCAAGGACAACGACTGCAACGGCCTCACCGACGAAGGCGTGTTGCCGCCCAAGGGCACGTGCCCGGCGGTCGGCGTGTGCGCGGGGCAATCCCTCAGCCACGCGGTCTGCAACGCCGGCACGTGGATTTGCGACTGGAGCGGCGTAGCAGGCTACGAAGCCGTAGAGACAAGCTGCGACGGCAAGGACAACGACTGCAACGGCAAGACCGACGACAACGTCTCGCCCGGCATCGCCACGTGCAAGCGCGCGGGCGTGTGCGCCAGCCTGCCAGCGCCCGCATGCACCGGCGGCACGTGGGACTGCGCGTACGGCGGCGCGGACTATCAGGCGGTCGAGAGCGCGTGTGATGGCAAGGACAACGATTGCGACGGCATCGTCGATGCGAACTTGACCGTCACCGGCTTGAGCTGCCTTGGCCAAGGCGTCTGCGCCGCGGGCGTGAAACAGGTGTGCGCGGGCGGCACAGCGACGTGCGACTACACGGGCGTCGCCGGCTTTGAAGCCTTTGAGCAGACGTGTGACGGCTTGGACAACGACTGCGACGGCGTGGCCGACAACCTCGCGGGCAGCAGCCTGCCGCTCCAGGCCAAGGACACCAGCGATTGCACGACCAAGGGCGTCTGCGGCGCGAACCCGGACAAGATCGTCAAACGCTGCGAAGCGGGCGTATTCGTGTGCAACTACGGCGCCGTGGCCAAGTACGAATCGCCGGAGAAGAGCTGCGACGGCAAGGACAACGACTGCGACGGCACGACGGACGTCAGCCTGCCGAGCCCGAGCTTGTCGCCGTGCCCCAGCACTGGCGTCTGCGCCGACGCCAAGGCCCTGTGCAGCGGCGGGCTCTGGGCGTGCGATTGGAGCGGCATCGCGAGCAAGGGCTACGAGGCGTTTGAGCAGACGTGCGACGGCAAAGACAACGATTGCGACGGATTGACCGACGAGACTGTGGGCGCCAAGTCGGCCAAGTGCAAGACTCAGGGCGTGTGCGGCTTTGGCGCGGCCGTCACGTGCGCGGCGGGCAAGGCGACGTGCGACTACAGCCACATCGCCGGCTTCCAAGCGGCGGAGACGCTGTGCGACGGCGTGGACAACGACTGCGACGGCCAGACCGACGAGCCGGACGCCCTCGACATCAGCGCGAGCGGCTGCAGCAAGGGCGTGTGCGCGTTGGCCAGCGCGAACTGCACGGGCGGCACGTGGAAATGCGACACGACGGCGATCGCCGCGGACTACGAAGCGATTGAGACGAAGTGCGACGGCAAGGACAACGACTGCGACGGATTGACGGACGAAGGCGTCGTCGACGCGTCCATGTGCAAGGCCAAGGGGGTCTGCGCGGCGGGCGTGCCGGCGGCGTGCATCAGCGCCCAGTCGATGTGCATCTACCAGAGCGTCGCGGGCTATGAGAGCAGCGAAGTCTCCTGCGACGGCTTGGACAACAACTGCGACGGCAAAACCGACTTGAACGTCTGCCCACCCGCCGCGCCATGCCAAGCCGACGCGGATTGCACGACCGGCACTTGCGTCACCGTCCTCGGCGGCACGGGCAAGGCTTGCACGGTCAAGCCCAAGCAGTGCGCGGCGATTGGCGACTTTGGCGCCATGGTCTTTGCCGACGACGCGGGCACGCGGTGCTTGACGTCCAAGAGCATCGCTTCCTGCGCGTCGGGCACCTGGGGCGCGCCCACCGTGTGCGGCTCCAACTTGCCGGTATGCGTCTCTGGCGCGTGCGTCCTGTGCACGCCCAACGCGCTGCGATGCGATCCGGCCGACGCGACCAAGATTCAGCAGTGTGCCGCGGACGGCAAGAGCGTCGCCCCCAAAGGCGGCTGCACCGCGGGCGACCATTGCTCTGGCGACGGCGTCTGCGTGCCCGACGGCAGCATCGCCGTGAGCGACACGACTTCCGGCTACGGCGGCGTCACGACCGTCCTCAGCAACGGCAAGATCGCCACCGCGTGGCTGAGCGACTCAGCGACGGTCGCTTCCGTCACCGTGCGGATGTTCAGCGCCGACGGCGTCGCGGCGGCAGCGGGCGCACCGGTTCAAGGCAGCGCACCGGCAGTCAAAGGCTCACGGCTCGCGATCGCGACGGTGGGTGACGGCTTCGCGTTGGCCTGGACGTCCAAAGCCGCTGGCGATGCCGACATCTACGTGCGGCTTTTCGATAGCGCCGGCACGGCCAAAGCTGCGGCGTTCATCGCCAATGCGCCCAACGATTCACAAGGCGATCAGACCGAGCCCGCGCTCGCCAGCAACGGCAGCGATTTCGTCGCGGTCTGGACGACGACCGATCTTGAAGGCACGGGCACTTTGGGCATCGGCGCTCAGCGTTTCGATGTGAGCGGTCAACTCGCCGGCGACTTGTTGCTGGCCAATGAAGATCCCAATGGCAGCGGTTTGGACGATCCCCTGCAGGGCGATCAGCAGCAGCCCGCCGTGACCATGCGCGCGGATGGCAGCTTCGCCGTCGTCTGGATGCATGTCGACAGCTCCGTGAAACAGCGCGTGCGCGGCCACCTCTTCAACGCCGGCAGCGCCGCAATCAATGGCGTGATGGCCTACTCGAACACGGGAACCGGCTCGCACCCGGCCATCGCGCCGTTCGCCAAGGGCTTCGCCATCACCTGGTCCGGCACCTCGACGGACGGCAGCGGCGCTGGCATTGGCCTCCGTCAGGCCGACAACCAGGGCGCGCCGACGGGTCAGGTCAGCGCCGTCAATACCATCACCGCTGGTGACCAGGTCGACGCGACAATCGCCCAGCTCGCCAATGGCGGCGCCGTGTTCGGCTGGACCTCGCCGCAGGCCGTCAGCGTTGCCGCTGGACTTGAAGTCTCGTCGCGTACGCTGTCTCCTGACGGCACGTTCGCCGATCCAGAAGTCGTCGTTTCCAGCGCGGAATCAACCGGCGACCAATCGGCGCCGCGCGTCGCAGTCTTTGCCGACGGCCGCCTCGCTTGGATCTGGCGCTTCCAGGCCACGCCGGCCGATCCGCAGCAAGTGCGGCTGCTCCTGCCGTAGCACCATCCGCGTCATCCGTCTTCCAACGAGGTTGTCATGAGCTTCATCCCCGGCCCCGCCGAGCGCGTGCCTGAGCCGCGCCCTCCCGTTGACTACGCCAGCATCAAGAAAGTCCACCTCATCGGCATCGGCGGCTCCGCCATGGGCAATTTTGCCGGCATGCTACAAGCCAAAGGCTTGGAAGTGCGCGGTTCGGACGTCACGGTCTTTGACCCGATGCGGGCGCAGCTCCTGAAGTGGCAGATCCCGTTCCATGAAGGCTGGTCGGCGCAGAATCTCGACTGGCAGCCCGATTTGGTGGTGATCGGCAATGTGGTCCGCCGCGACAACGTGGAGGCCCAGCGCGTGCGCGACGAAAACCTGCCGTACTGCAGCTTTCCGGAAGCGCTGGGCGAGTGGATTCTGCCGGGCCGCATCTCCACCGTGATCGCCGGGACGCACGGCAAGACGACGACGACATCGCTGACGGCATGGCTGCTGGAAGCGTCGGGCCTGTCGCCGGGCCTGTTGGTCGGCGGCGTGCCCAGGAACCTGGGGACGAGTTTTCGGCTGGGCGAAGGGGCGCCATTTGTCATTGAGGGCGATGAGTACGACACCGCATACTACGACAAGCGCCCGAAATTCGTACATTACCGGCCGCATCACGGCGTGCTGACGTCCTGCGAATTTGACCACGCGGACATCTACCCGGACTTCGCCGCGGTGCAGCGCGCATTCCGGCTGTACGCGACCTTGTTCCCGGCGGACGGCCTCCTGGTTGCGTGGGGCGAAGATGAGCGCGTGACCGACGTGCTGGACGCCTGCCCAGGACGCGTCGCGCGCTACGGGTTTCAGGTCGCTGCGGTGCCGTGCGCCGATCCGGGTCGGCCGCTGGACATCGAAATCCAGCTGCACGGCGTTGGGCCGAAGGGCGCTGATTTCTCGCTGTTCAAGGGCATCGCAGCACCGGTGAACGGCCGTGATCCGCTGCCGAATTTCAAAGCAGGTGAGCTGATTGGCCGGTTCCAGTCGCCCATGGCGGGCAAGCACAACTGCCTCAACGCCGCGGCGGCGCTGACGATCGCGCTGGACCTCGGTGCGTCCGTCGCGCAGCTGCAGTTGGCGATCGCGGCGTTCCAGGGCGTCAAGAAGCGTCAGGAGATTCGCGGTGTGGTCGGCGGCGTGCTGGTGATGGACGATTACGCCCACCATCCGACGGCGGTGCTGGAGACGGTCGCGGCGATTCGCGGGCAATATCCAGGCCAGCGGCTGTGGGCGGTGTTTGAAGCGGAGTCCAACACGTCCCGGCGCAAGGTTTTTGAGACGGTCTACCCGCAGGCGCTGGCGCAGGCCGACCGCGTGGTGCTGTGTCAGCCGCTGTTCAAGGAGGGCGACAAGCTGACGGCCGACGAAACGATGGATGCGGGCGCAGTCTGCCGCAGCATTGAGAAGCTGGGCGTGCCGGCGAACTACATCCCCGCGGTTGGCGATATTGTCGATTTCATCGCGGCCAAGGCCGAACCTGGCGATGTGATTCTGGCCATGTCAGGCCGGGATTTTCAGGGACTCCACGCGGCGCTGCTCAAGCGGCTGGAAGCGCGATTTGCCGCGAACGGCTGACCCGGAAGGCGACCCAAACGCGCGCGACGCTCGGAATTGACGCCGTCGCCGCGAGGCTGACCCATCCGTATCCGACGCAGCTCGCCCTTCGCGCCGGGCCTCCACACGGTCCAGCAGATGCCTCCCCCACTGTGCACCCAGCTTGCGCCAGGTACACCACCACCCTGGGCGCTGTTGACGCTTTCGCGCCCGCATTGCCCGCGGTCCCGCAGCGTTTCCGCCGCGCCGCCCTGCCTTGTTTGGTTGCGGGTGATGCCCGCAGCCGCCCGGCAGCCGAGTTGTGAGTCCACGCGATCGCCCCGCGTACGCCGAGGTGCTGCGCATGAACCGGGGCCCAGCTCGCCCCGCAACTTGGTGTTCGTGTGTTCGCAGGTTTTGCCGCGGCGTCTGGGCGATTTTCTTCAGCTCTCGCCGACAATTCGCACATCGCTGTTGCCGGTACCGCCGTTGGCGATGATCTCAATCTTGCAGCCGTGGGTCTTCTCCAGGTCCTTGAGCGCGCCCGACAGCGTCTCCGTCAGGATCGCGTGCACCCGCGTCGGCACCTGGATGCGAAACACGCTGGAACGACCTTCCGCCGCCGTCACTGCGCGCCGCAGTCGGCCCACGACTTCCACGGCCAGATCGCTCGCCGATCGCACGTAGCCCTTGCTCTTGCAGGTCGGGCAGGGCTCCGTCAACCGCTCGTACAGGCTCTCCCGCACCCGTTTGCGTGTCAGTTGGATCGTGCCAAATTCGCTCAGCTTGCCCACCCGCACACGCGCCCGGTCGTGCGCCAGCGCCTGGGCAAACGCGTCTTCCAGCAC
This sequence comes from uncultured Myxococcales bacterium, assembly GCA_903842345.1. Classification (GTDB taxonomy): domain Bacteria; phylum Myxococcota_A; class UBA9042; order UBA9042; family UBA9042; genus CAIYBN01. The sequence continues at coordinate 165,210 of CAIMLR010000007.1, read as the reverse complement.
CCGGCGGTTCTCCGCATTGGGCATGTCGACAAAATCCACGATGACCAGGCCGCCGATGTTGCGCAGCCGCAGTTGCGCCGCGACCTCGTGCGCCGCTTCCAGGTTCAGCGCCAGGAGCGCCTCATCCAGCGACTCCGACCCGGTCTGCCGGCCGGAATTCACGTCGACGACCGTCATGGCTTCAGTACGGGAAATCACCAATTCGCCGCCCGACGGCAGGAACACGCGCGGCTCCACGGCCTCGCGCACCCACTTGTCGATCCCGTGCGCGTCAAACAGCGTGCCCGGGCCATCCCACAGTCGCACGGCCGCTTGGCTGTCCTTGTGGAAGCGTTTGACGAACCGTTCGACGCGTACATAGTCGCTGGCGTCGTCAATCCAGACCGTCTGCGTGTGCGGGCCGACCTGGTCGCGCAGCGCCCGCAGGGTCAGGTCCAGATCGTCGTACAGGAAGCTCGGCCCCGACGCGGTATCAAAGCGTGCCTGGATGTCGCTCCACTGGTCGGCAAGGAGGCGCAGGTCGTCGGCAATCTCGGCTTCCGTCGCGCCGTCGCCGACCGTCCGCACGATCGCGCCGCAGCCCGCCGGCACATGTCCCGCCACCAGCGTCCGCAGGCGTTCGCGCTCCGCCGGATCCGCGATCATCTTGGACACGCCGACGTGGCTGTCGCGCGCCAGCAGCACGGCGTTGCGGCCCGGCAGCGACACGAACATCGTGATCCGCGGCCCCTTCTTGCCCACCGGCTCGCGCACCACCTGCACCAGGATCTGCTGACCCGGGCTCAGGAGCCGGCCAATCGCGATCGGCGCGCGCGCTTGCTGTTCGTCGTCCTCGTGCTGCGCGCTCAGGCCGGGCAGCCACACATCGGGCGCGTGCAGCAGCGCCGCGCGATCCAAGCCGATCTCGACGAACGCCGCGTCCATGGACGGAATGACCCGCGCGACGCGACCGCGGTAGATGTTGCCTGACAACCCGCGACCTGACGTGCGCTCGACCTGGATCTCCAGCACGCGCTCGCCCTGCTTGACGGCCACGCGCGTCTCTTCGGGCGAGGACTGGATGAACAGCTCTTCAGGCAAACGTTCCGGACTTTCGTGCGCCATCATCACCGCTTGATGTCGAACTTGCCGTCAAGCAGCCAGACTTTTTTGCCGTTCGCGTCGGCCAATTGACCAGAGAAGGAGCCCTTGATGCGCCCGCCGATGTCGCCGAATTCGTCGATCGCAATCGTGTAATCCGCGGCCTGATATTGGAACTTGCCGGGCGCGCCGGTGCCGTCGCTGTAGCCGATGAGCGAATCGGGCGCCTCGCCGCCGACCGCCGTGAAGCTGCCGGTCGCGAACTCTGTGATCTTGGCGACCTGAATCTCGACTTTCTGCGTGCCTTCCGCGCCGGTGATCTGCAGCGTGCCCAGCGAGTCCAGCCACGCCGCGCTCGCGTTGGAGAAGACCATCGGCGTCGCGCCATCGGGCGCCGTCGCGGCTTCGCTGATCACGCATTGGAACAGATCCGGCGCGTCCAGCTGGATGTCCTTGGGCGGCAGTTCCAGGAGTGTCTTGCCGTCCTTGGCGTCGTTGCCGCTGACCGCGTCGCCGTCCGTGCTGCTGCTGCCGGTGTCCTCGACTGTCGTGCCGTTGACCAGCGCGTGGCAAATGCCGTCAAAGCAGGCTTGGCCAGCGCTGCACGCCTGGGTCTGCCACGCGTCGCCGGTGGGGCTGCAAATCGCGACGGTCGCCTTGTCGTCGGAGCACTGCGTCGTGGAACCGTCGCACGCGCGCGCCTTGCACGCAAACGTCGCCGGGTCGCACATCTCATCCGCCTTGCAGTTCTGCAAGCCCCACGCCTTGGCGGTGCACGTCAGGACCGCGTTCCAGCCGCACTTCTGCTGCGTGCCGCCGCAGCTGTTGGAAACGCAGATGCCGGCCATGCACTTCTCGCTGGCGAGGCACGTCTTGACGGTGACCGCGCTGCCGTCGGCGTTGCAGACGTTGCTGGAGTCGCTGCCGGCGCACTTGCTGCTGCCTTTCTCGCAGACGGTCGCTTCGCACTTGCCGGTCGTGGCGTTGCAGAACTTGTCGGTGCCGCATTGCGTGACGTTGTAGCTCTTGCCACCCGCGGCGCAGGCCGCCGAGACGTTGCCAAAGCACTGGAACGTGCCGTCGGTGCAGAGGCTGTCGACCGGGCCGGGCGTCGTGGTCTTGGCGCACCCGACCGCGAGGACGAGGCAAGGGAGGAGGGCGAGGAGGCGGCGCAACATGGAGACCTCGGGCGGGCGGCTGGGCCCGCGGACGGCGTACAGGATGGCGCAATCCGGCCGTTGTTGCCAGTCCCTGCCGGGAATTGCGCGCGTGTTGCTGAATGCGTTCGTGCCCGGCATCATCGGGGACGAACGCAATTTCCAAGGATTCCGAACATGTCCAACGCCGTCCAATTCCACCGCATCCTCTGCGCCCCCGCTGACCGCATCTACCGCGCCTTCCTCGATCCGCGCGCCAAGTGCAAGTGGCTGCCGCCCCACGGCTTTGTCGGCGAAGTCCAACACCTGGACGCCCGCGTCGGCGGCACCTACCACATGACGTTCACCAACCTCGGCACCGGCCAGAGCCACGGCTTTGGCGGCACGTTCACGGAGCTGGTGCCCAACGAGCGCATCCGCTACGTCGACCGCTTTGACGATGCGAACATGCCCGCGGAAATGACGATTACCGTCAGCCTGCGGCCGGTCCTGTGCGGCACGGAAGTGACGATTGTCCAGGAGAACCTGCCGGCGCAGATGCCGGTGGAGTTTTGCCAGCTGGGGTGGCAGCAGTCGCTGGGGCTGCTGGCGCAGTTGGTTGAGGCGGACGTGCGGTAGTCTCAGGTGTGCTGCGCGCGATCCCAGACGATTCTGGCGTGGAGCGCCTCGCTGTCGATGTCGATATTGCCCGGCCACGCAACGGTTCCCGACTCCGGGTCCGCAAACACCTGCGCGAACAGGGTCGGATCGGCCTTGAGCGCTGCGAACACGCCGTCCCATTGCAGGTAAGTGTCCATGTCGAGTTCGCCGCTGACGCCGTCGTCAAAGCTGACGCGCAGCGACGTTGGGCCGACCGCTTGCACGGCAACGACGCGGAAAAGCCCGCGCGGGATCGGGATGCTGTCAACGTGCAGGGTCATCGGCGACCTCAGTGCAATGGCGCGATTGGATGTGGCTGTTGCCCCGCAAGCGCGCGCTGCCAGTCTACGAGAAGCTCGGCGTTGTGCAAGGCGGCCCATTCCATCACAAGGCCCAGAACGCGCGGGTGTAGCCGCCCTTCGAGCACCGCGAAGTCGCCAATAGCGATGCTCGCCGCTTCGTCGCCGTATTGGGCGTGGAAGTGCGGCGGCGCGTGTTCGCGGAAGTGGATGCGGATGACGATGCCGAAGAAGCGGCTGATGACGGGCATGGGACTCCTGGCGCGCGGTGTGGCTATGGCGCAGGAGGTATTCGTGCCGCGACGGATTTTGCCGCGGGACCCGGCGCGATGCGTGCGTTGGACGCGAAGCCCACTGGCTGACCCGCGCGGCGCCGTCATGACAACCCCATGACATCCAACCACAACTACCCTCTTGCCAGCCAAATCCGCGCTCCCGTACAGTGACCCCACAAGCCGTCGCGCGCGGCTCTCTCCGCTTGGCCCCGACAACAACCGTACCGCACCAGCGAGCAACACGCTTCACCCGCCCAATCACCCTATTCATCCGTTGCCGCGCGAATCGACCCGTCACTTTCAGCCCTGTTCTGGACCTCAACAACGTTGTTCTACATTCGCACAGTCCATTCTGGCCCAATCCACCCACTTCACCGACCCAAGGAGACGAAAATGACTGCAACCCAATCCACAGCTGGCCAAATTCTGCGCAACAACCTTGCCGTCGCCGGCACCAAGGCGCACCTCAAAGAGCTGCCGCCGGTGGCGGGCCCCATCGCCGAGTCGCTGGCCAAGCGCTCGCCGCTGATTGAGAAATACAACGCGGACCAGGAGGCGGCGCGCACGGCGCTCAAGACCGCGACGGCGGCGTTGCAAAAGGAGCTGAAGGCGGCGGCGGTGGAGCGGCAAAAGCTCATCCGGTTCGCGGAGGCGACATTTGGCCCGCGCGCGCCGGAGATTGTGCAGTTCCGGAGCAACGTGGACGCGAAGGCGTAGCTGGCTGCGTCAGGGGTAGGAACGGGCCCTCGGGCCGTCCGGTCATTGCGTGTTCCCAGCGGGTTCGAGCCAACGGTAGGGCCAAGCACGCCATCGGCCACTCGCCCAGCGAGGCGCGAAGCGCCAAGCCCCGGTAGTCCTCCCGCGAGGCGCGAAGCGCCAAGCCGCCTTCACTCAGCGAGGCGCGAAGCGCCAAGCCTGGGCCGCGCCCTCCAGCGAGGCGCGAAGCGCCAAGCCCCGGTAGTCCTCCCGCGAGCCGCGAAGCGCCAAGCCGCCTTCACCCAGCGAGGCGCGAAGCGCCAAGCCCCCCATCCAAGGCGAGCACGGGGAGGCGCAGCCGACCTGCGCAGCCGGCCCAGATCAGCCGTGCCACCCATCGACCTCCTACCCAAGACTTCGTCGAGCGAGCACGGGGAGGGCGCAGCCCGACCTGCGCAGCGAGCCAAAAGGAAGAGAGCGCGAGAGAAACCTGCGGTTTCTCTCGCATCCGGCGCGCCTGCGGCGCCGGCCGCACCCCCCGCTAGTGCTGAATCAAAATCTCTCTAGGCTTATTCGGCCCCCGACTCGGCCCCACGATGCCCCTCGCTTCCATCGTGTCCACGATCCGCGCCGAGCGCCCATACCCAATCCCCAGCTTGCGCTGCAGAAAACTCACCGACGCCTGCTGGCTCTCCAGCACAATCTGGATCGCGTCGTCGTACAGCGGGTCCATCTCCGCGTCGTCCATGTCCGACGCGCTGTGCGCCTGGTCATCCGGGTCGCGGAGAATGTCCATCTCGTATTTCGGCGCGCCCTGATCCCGCCAGTGCTTGGCGATGGCCACGACCTCGTCGTCGGTGATCCACGTGCCGTGGCAGCGGCGCAGGTGGCCCTCACCCGGCGGGACAAACAGCATGTCGCCCTTGCCCAGCAGCGTCTCCGCGCCGACCGCGCCCAGGATGACCTTGGAGTCCATCGACGACGCGACCTGGAAGCTCAACCGCGTCGGGAAGTTGGCCTTGATCATGCCGGTGATGACGTCGACCGACGGCCGCTGCGTCGCCAGGATCACGTGGATGCCCGCCGCGCGCGCTTTCTGCGCCAGCCGCGCCACCGGGATCTCCACTTCCTTGCCCGCCGCCATGATGAGGTCGGCGAATTCGTCGATGACCACCACGATGTACGGCATGTCGTCGGGGATATCGATGACGTCCTCGCTCATGTCGCCGTTGGCATCCACGCGCTCCGCCAGTTGCTTCTTGCGCAGCGCCGCGGCGCGCAGCTCCGGCAGCTTCGCCTTGTAACCGGCGAGGTTGCGCACTTCCGCATCGGCCAGCAGGCGATACCGGCGATCCATCTCCGCCACGGCCCATTTCAGCGCCAACTCGGCCTTGCGCGGCTCGTCCAGCACCGGCAGCAGCAGGTGCGGAATGCCTTCATAGACGCTCAGTTCCAGGATCTTCGGGTCGATCAGGATCAGCTTGACCTCATCGGGCGAGCAGCGGTAGAGCATCGAGCAGAGGAACGTGTTGATGCCCACGGACTTGCCCGTACCGGTCGCGCCGGCCACCAGCATGTGCGGCGCGCGCGCGAGGTCGGTGCAAATCGGCCGGCCTTCAATGTCCTTGCCGAGGATGAGCGTCAGCGGGCTCGTCGACTCGCGGAAGACCGGCGCTTCAATGATCTCGCGGAAGTAGACCATCTGACGGTTCTGGTTCGGGACTTCGATGCCGACCACGTCGCGGCCGGGAATCGGCGCCACGATGCGCACGCGGAGCGCTGACAGCGACATCGTCAAGTCATCGCGCAGGTTGACGATTTTGGAGATTTTGATGCCCGGCGCCGGGCGGTATTCGTACGTCGTCACGACCGGACCCGGGCGGATATCGGTCACTTCGCCGTGAATGTTGAACTCGCTGAGCTTTTGCTCCAGCACCAGCGCGTTCTCACGCAGCATCGCCGCGTCCATGTTGACGACGCGCGCCGGCGGCTCCTGCACAAGCGACGCCGGCGGGCAAACCCACGTCTTGGAGAGGCCGAGGTTGCCCTGGATCGAGCTCGCCGCGACGGCCGGGCGATCGGTCCGCAGCGCTTCCGTCTCGATGATCCGCGGGCCGCGATCCGGCTGCGTCAGGCGATGGGCAGGCGCAGCCGCAATGGCCACAGGCGCTTCCGGCACCGGCGGTGGCACGTCTGCGATCTCCGGCAGCGTCGCCTTGATGGCTTCCAGCGGCAGGTCTTCAATCTCGATCGTCGGCATCGGACCGGTCGCCAGCGCGGCGGTCGGCATCGTCGCTGCGGCAATGCGCGCCAGATCGGCGTGGCTCGTCTCGACCTGTTCCTGCGGCGTCACGTCGGTCAGCGCGCGATGCGCAACAACCGGCGTCTCCGGCAGGCGAATCCGCACGCTCGCTTCTTCGCGGGCGCGGCGCACGGACGTCGGCACATCCAGGCTCTCAAAGCGCCGCTCTTCCTTGACCGCCGGCTCGCTCGGCGAAAGCGGCGGGGCCATGCGGACAGCCGTTTCCGCACCCTTGGAAGGCGCCGCCACGGCTGCCTTGACGCTTTCCACTTCGCCAAAGAAGGCGCTCACGGCCGCGTCCGCGCTCTGCTCGTCGGGTTCGTCGGCCATCGCCGTCTCCGCGGCCATCGCTTTCTCCGCGCGACGACGGGCGAACCACGCGGGCACTGCGCTCAGCGTCCCCAGACCCTGACGCGCCGCCTGGGCGCTCGACACGCCGAGCGTCGCGGCAACCGGCTGCGCGCGGCCGGAGAACCAGCGCACCGTGTCGCCGACAAGCGCTTTGCCCGTCAGCGCCGCGAGGGACGCCGCCAGCATCCACACCGCGACGAGCGTCGTGCCCAGCGTCGACAGGAGCGCCAACAGGACAACGGCAATCGCGCCGGGAATGAAGCCCGCCGGATCGTGGCCCAACGGCCGCAGCCCGACGCTCTTGGACGACATGTACAGCAAGATGAGCACGGAGAGCGTTGCGCCGACGATGCCAGCCGTTGGACGCAGCTTGGGCGCCGCCATCTTGCCCATCAGCGTGCGGCCAGCCAGCGCCAGCAACAGCGCGTCCAGCACGAACGCGCCGAGGCCAAACAGGTTGAGCATCAGGTCGGCGATGCGCGCGCCCACTGGGCCAATCGCGTTGTGCACGGCTTCCGCGGTCTGGCGACCGTCCTGCAGGATCTTCAGGTCGCGCGGTGAGAACGTCACGAGCGCGGCGGCAAATGCCAGGCCGGAGAACAGCAGCACGAGGCCGACGATCTCGCCGCGCACGTTGTGCTGCTTGGCCGTCGCCGGCTCGCCCGCTTTTTTGTTGCGGCGCGGCTCGGCAACGTCGTTGTCGATCCCGTCCCGGTTGATGAGCGTGTCTGTCTGCGCGCGGGCCATGGCTTTCTCCAATTCGAGCCCGCTTCACGTGGAAGTTGGGCACGTTCGACGCTACCACGGCCCAGATCGCCCGCCAGAAATCTCCGGACAGCCACGCGCGCTTACGTAGTCTCGCGGACTTGCAGCACAGGGCCGCAGTGTGTCCTGTAAGTCGCGGTCTGCAAGTCCATGCAACTAAAATGGAAAAACAGATAATGCAATGTCGACCTGCGCAAAGGTTGTCGGGTCGTCAACCTGCGGCGATACTGCACGGGTTTGGCGCTGTTGGAGGCGTAATGGCGTATCGGCAAAAAGTGGCATTTCTTCTGACGACGGCGTGCTTGATCGCCGTGCCGACAGGCGTTTTGGCGGCCCACAAGGCCAAGAAGGCCAAGAAGCCTGCCGTCGTGACAACCGTGGCCGCGCCTGAAGCCAAGCCCGCGGCTGACGAGACGGACAAGCCGGTCGCGGTCCTGCCGCTGCCCGACAAGCCGACGCCGCAGCAGGTCGCGGACGCGGTGCAGGCGTTCTACGAGAAGCAGCCGGGCTTTCAGGCGCACTTCACGCAAATCGTGAAGAAGAAAGGCTTGGCGACGGGCATCACGCGCGAAGGCGTCGTGTACCTGCAGCGCGGCGACGCCAAGACGGGCAAGCAGGGCAAGATGCGCTGGGAGTATCCCAACGAGGAAGTGTTCTACTTCTGCGACGGCATCACGCTGTGGGCGTACGAACGCCGCGAGCGGCTGGCGACCAAAGTGCCGGTCAAGAATAGCCAAGTGTATCAGGCGACGTCGTATCTCGTCGGTCAGGGCAACCTCGGCCGCGACTTCCAGACGGAGATTCTCGGGTCGCCGGAACCGGACGTCGTGCCGCTCAAGCTGACGCCGCGCAAGGGCACGCAGGTGATGCGGTCGCTGACGCTGCTTGTCGACCGCAAGACGGGCGCCGTGCGCGGTTCGCGCCTGATCGACCCGCTGGGTGACGAGACGGCGCTGGCGTGGAAAGACGTGAAGTACGAGGCGACGGACGACAAGGCGTTTGAGTGGACCCCGCCAGCGGGCGTCCAGGTCAAGTCCCTGCAGCCGTAATCCCGCAAAGAAAAAGGTCATGATCATGCGATTTCTGCTGAAACTCTGGGCGCTGTTGGCGATGCTCGCGGCCGTGCCCGCGCTGGGTCAACCGCTGCCAGCGCCGGCCTGGAACGTCCAGACGTGGCGGCCGGGCATGGGTCCCGATGACGGCCTGTTGACCAAGTCGGCGCTGGTGCCGGGACATCTGGATGCGTCCGGCTGGCTGGGTTTTGGCTACGCGCGGATGCCGCTGCGCCTGCAGAATTCGACAGTCGGCGCGACGCAGACGCTGGTCGGTGATTTGGGAACCGTGGAATTCGGCGGCGCTCTGGGGCTTTTGGACCGCGGGATGGTCGGCATCAGCCTGCCAATTGCCGGCGTGATTCGCGGCGGTGGCGCCAACCTCGCGCAGCTGGACACGCCGAGCGCGCCGGCGATGGGCGACCTGCGGGTGGACGCGCGCTGGCAGCTTTGGTCCATGAAAGAGGCGGACTTCAGCTTTCACCTCGGCCTCGCGGGCGTGGGCGAACTGCCGACGGCCAAGGCTGGTTCGATGATGGGCGGCGCTTGGACAGGCGCGCTGGAACTGCTGGCAACCGCGGTGCTGGGGCCGTGGCGCGCGGACGTCAACCTGGGCGTGCGTGGTCAGGCGTCGCAGTCGCTGCGCGTGCATCCGGTGGACGCGCAGGGCTTTACGGTTGAGAACGGCACGGACACGACGATTGCGCGCTCCGGTTCGGTCTGGCTGTGGCGTGCAGCGGCGCGGCGGGCGTTTGCCGATGACCTGTTTGGGCTGCGCGCGGAAATGCAGGGCCAGGGCACGCTGTTGACGAACGCGCTGCCGACGACGCAGGCGGTCGTGGACGTCGTTGTCGGCGGTGACGTGCGCGTGTGCGACGCGTGGCGGATCTTTGCGATGGCGGGCGGCGCGCCGACGTCGGCGATGGGTTCGGCGGGTCTGCGGCTGGCCGCAGGTGTGCAGTTTGACGCGCGCAAGATCAACCGCGACCAGGACGGCGACGGCATCCTCGACAAGGACGACAAGTGTCCCAATGAAGCCGAGGACAAGGACGGCTTTGAGGACAGCGACGGTTGCCCGGACCTGGACGACGACGGCGACGGCATTCCCGACGACGCGGACAAATGCCCGCGCATCGCCGAGGACAAGGACGGCTTTGAGGACGCGGACGGCTGCCCGGACCTCGACAACGACAAGGACGGCATTCCGGACGCCCAGGACAAGTGCCCGAACGTCGCAGAAGACATCGACAACTTTGAGGATGCTGACGGTTGCCCCGATCCGGACAACGACAAGGATGGCATCCTGGACGTCGACGATTTGTGCCCGTCCAGCCCGGAGACCAAGAACGGGTTTGAGGATGGCGACGGTTGTCCGGACGTGGCGCCCGCGCCCAAGGTCGAGCCCGCCAAGGTGGAAGCGCCCAAGGTCGCAGCGCCCCCGCCGGCGCCGGCCAAGGTTGAGAAGCCGTTGACCAGGAAAGAAAAGGCGGCGCTGGCCAAGAAAGCCAAGGCAGAGAAGGCGGCCGCCCTCAAGCACGCCAAAGCGGAAAAAGCTGCGGCGAAAAAGCATGCGAAGGCAGAAAAAGCGGCCGCGGCCAAGCAAGCCAAGGCGGACAAGGCGGCGACGGCCAAGCAAGCCAAGGCGGAAAAAGCCCACGGCGACAAGCCGCACGCCGGCAAGCACGGGAAGAAAGCGCATGGCAAGAAGGCGCACGGCAAGAAGGTCAAGGCGAAGTAGCTGCCCGACGCCGCGCCTGCCGGGCAAAATTGGCCGTTTGCCCGCGAATCATGGCAGACTGCCGGCGTCGGGCGATCCGCATTCGCGCAAGAGTGTCGCGAACTTCGGTTGCACTGGACGTTAAGGCTCCACCTTGCGGCTTGTTCCACCCACGTCCAATCGCGCCAGTGGGCCGTCCGGTGAGGCGCCGCGATGACGTTGTCCGATCCGCGCACTTGGCCAGAACGGACGCGGATGCTGTTCGGGGTGCTCGTCACGCTCGGCATTGGCTGGGTCGACTACGTCACGGGCAACGAGCTGCGCATCTATCCGCTGTACTTCCTGCCGCTGACGATTGGCGCGTGGCAGCGCGCGACTGCGCCGTCAGTGGGGCTCGCGGTGACGACGGCGCTGACCTGGCTCGGCTCCAACTGGCTGGGCGGGATGCACTACTCGCAGCCGTGGATGTGGGCGTTCAATACGGTGACGCAGTTCATGTCTTTTGCCACGTTCGCCGTGCTGACGGCGCGCTTGAGCATGGCGTTGGTGCTTGAACGGCATCTGGCGCGCACGGATTCGCTGACGGGTCTGCTCAACGGGCGGCAGTTCCACGAGGAAGTCTCCGAGGAGTTGGAGCGCTCCGAGCGCTCGCACGCGGCCTTTGCGCTCGTGTTTCTCGATCTCGACAACTTCAAATGGGTCAATGACAACTTGGGCCACAATGCGGGCGACAAGCTGCTCGCGGACGTCGCGCTCGCACTGCAGCGTTCAACGCGGCGCACGGATCGCGTCGCGCGTCTGGGCGGGGACGAGTTTGCCGTGCTGTTGCCAGAGACCGGCCGCGCCGCGACGGAAGCGCAGGTGGCGCGGCTGTTGGCTGAACTGCGGACCCTGTTCGGTCAAACGCCAGGGATGCCAGTGTCCGCGAGCGTGGGCGCTGCGGTGTTCAAGAATGGCACCGGCACGGTCGATGGACTCCTGCAGCGCGCTGACGACCTCATGTACCGCGCCAAGCATGCCGGCAAGGATCGCGCGGTCATCGAGGAAATCGAGCTCGGTTGACGGCTACTTGTGCTTGCCTTCCGGCGCGCTTCCCTTGCCCGGGTCAAACGCCGGGGAGAAGCCTGGCACCTTCGGGAACAAGAACGCCGGCACGTGGCTGAAGTCGCCGAGGTACACCGTCGCGCCGTTCTGCCCGAGCTGCCCCAGCGCCTCATACGCCCGCATCATCACCATCAGCGGCGTCAGCGCCTGCGCCTCAGCCTTCTTCATCGCCGCCTTCGCCGTGGCCAGCAGCGTCATTTCCTTCGCGTCCGCCGTCGCCCGCGTCACCTTGATTTCGCCCTCGGTCGCCGCCCGCAGCCGATCCAGCTCCGCCTGTGCCTTGGCCACTTCCACGCGCCGCGTCGCCTCGCGCAGCTCGGATTCCGCCTTCAGCTTCTCGCGCTCCGCTTCATGTTCCAGCTCAAGCTTGCGGCGCAGCGCGTCGTTGTCCAGCAGCACCTTCTGCCGCGCCGTGTCCTGCTCGCCCACCAGCTTGTCCTGGATCGCCTTGGCGATCTCCGGCGCGTAGCTCACGCCCTCCAGCGTCACGGACGTGATTTCCACATGCTTGCCCGCGGTCCGCCGCCGCAGGTCGGTCTCGATCTCGTTCTCAATCGCCTCGTTCTGCTTGGCGATGTCCATGTAGCTGTGCCGTGCGAACACGCCCCGCGCCGCGCTGCGGAATTCCGGGCCGATCACTTCTTCGTAGTACAACGGGCCGATTTCAGTATCGAGTTCATACAGCTCCGACACCACCGGCCGGAAGATCGCCGAGACGTGCACCACAAGGCGCAGGCCTTCTTGCGACACCGTATTCATCTCTTCCTGGCGGGTCGTGTAGGTCACGTCAAAATCGTCGAGGCGACCGTAGAAGCCCGTGTAATGACGGCCTGGCTCGAGCACGTTGTGCTGCAAACCGCCGTCGCGCGGGTTGAAGAGGAGGCCGCGGTGGCCCGGTTCAATCGTTGACCCGCAGGCGAAGGACGTCACGGCGAGCAGCAGTAGCAGCAGCTTGGGCATGGAAAACTCCTCGAAAATCACGGATGAATGCCGTCCAGCCAACCGCTGATGTTGCGGCCAACGTTGCTGATGCAGCGCCAGAGGACGTCGCGCGCTTCCGCCTCGTTCCTGACCAAGCCAGCGGTCATGCAAAACGACTGCGTTTGCGCCAAATAGACTTGCCCGACCACGCCGCGGAGCGTGGCGCGCACGCCCAGGCTGGTGCGCGCGTGACCGTCCACGACGGCTGCGTCGCTCTTGATGACGTCGACCTGGATTTGCCAACCGCCTTCGCGCTCCGCCCGATGCGCCTCGGCCCACGGCGCCGCGCCCGTCATGACCGCGCGACCCACCGCGTGCTCCAGTTCGCTGAACTGCCAGGAAGTGCCCTTGACCGGCAGCGGGTCCTGCGCGCCCGCCAGCTTTGTCACGACGTCCAGCGGCACGTCCGTGCGCATCACGACGGGCGACGGCTCGGGCATGAGCGGCATGTTCTGGGACACGCATGCCGGCAGCGTCACGAGCACGAGCGCCAGAAGCTTTGGATGCATGCCAACCTCGTGGGACCGGAAAAGGCCGGTCCGCCGTCGATACAACAACGTCTGGGCGCGCAGATTATTCAATGGGCCCACGATCCTACGCGCTGCGGCGGATCTCTAGAGCGGCAGATTGCCGTGCTTGCGGCTCGGCGCGACTTCCCGCTTGCCCTTGAGGATCTCCAGCGACCGCGCGATGCGGTGCCGCGTGTCTTCCGGGTGGATGACCTCGTCGATGTACCCGAGTTCAGCCGCCTTGAACGGATTGGCAAAAGTGTCGCGGTAGTGCTCGGTCAGGCGCGCGCGCTCGGCGGCGGGATCGGCGGCCTTCTGCAATTCCTGGCGGTAGATGATGTTGACCGCGCCGTCCGGACCCATGACCGCAATTTCCGCGCTCGGCCAGGCGAAATTCATGTCGCCGCGGATGTGCTTGCTGCTCATGACGTCGTACGCGCCGCCGTAGGCTTTGCGGGTGATGACCGTGACCTTGGGCACCGTGGCTTCCGCGTAGGCGTAGAGCAGCTTCGCGCCGTGGCGGATGATGCCGCCGTATTCCTGCGCGGTGCCGGGCAGGAAGCCGGGCACGTCGACGAACGTGACGAGCGGAATGTTGAAGCAATCGCAGAAGCGGACAAAGCGCGCGGCTTTGACGCTCGCGTCGATGTCCAGGCAGCCCGCAAGAAACGCCGGCTGGTTGCCCACGACGCCCACGCTCTGGCCGTTGATGCGCGCGAAACCGCAGAGGATGTTGCGGGCGTAGCGCTCGTGCACTTCAAAGAAGACGCCGTCGTCGACGACCGCGTGGATGACGTCCTTCATGTCGTACGGCTTCGACGGGTCATCCGGCACCACGCTCTTGAGCTTCTCGTCTTTGCGGTCGACCGGATCCTGCGTCGCGATCCGCGGCGGGCTGTCCAGGTTGTTGGACGGCATGAAGCTGAGCAGGACACGCGCCGTCGCGATCGCCGCTTTCTCATCGTCGGCGGCAAAATGCGCGACGCCGGACGTCGTGGCATGCCGCACCGCGCCGCCCAGGTCTTCTTGCGTGACCGTCTCGTGCGTCACCGTTTTGATCACGTCCGGACCGGTGATGAACATGAAGCTCGTCTGCTGGGCCATGATCACAAAGTCCGTGATCGCCGGGCTGTAGACCGCGCCGCCCGCGCACGGGCCGAGGATAAGTGAAATTTGCGGGATGACGCCGGACGCCTGGGTGTTGCGCCAGAAGATCTCGGCGTAGCCGGCCAGCGATTCGACGCCTTCCTGGATGCGCGCGCCGCCCGAGTCGTTCAGGCCGACGATGGGTGAACCGGTCTTGACCGCCAGATCCATGACTTTGCAGATTTTCTGGGCAAACGCGCCGGAGAGCGAACCGCCAAAGACTGTGAAATCCTGGGCGAAGACGTAGATCGTCCGGCCATCGACGGTGCCGTGACCGGTGACGACGCCGTCGCCGGGGAACTTCTTCTCGGCCATGCCGAAGTCGGTGCAGCGGTGCGTGACGAAGCGGTCCATTTCGATGAAGGAACCGGGATCCAGCAGCAGTTCGATGCGCTCGCGCGCCGTCAGTTTGCCCTGCTGGTGCTGTTTTTCGCGCCGCTCCGGGCCGCCGCCTGCCATGGCCTGCGCGTCCAGCTGGGTCAGGCGATTGAGAACTTGTTCTTTGCGGTTGCGTGACATCGGTTTCACTCCAGAAGGCCGCCGCGCGTGATAGCAGCAGCGCAGCAGTTATCGCAAATTCGCCGGACGTTCGGCCGCCGCCACCTGAAACACGGCGCGATCGTCCAGCCGCACGGCCGTCAGCGCGTTGCCCCACACGCAGCCGGTGTCCAGCGCGATGAGGTTTTCTTCCATCAGCAGGCCCAGCGCTGCCCAGTGGCCAAAAATCAGGCACTCGTCGGCGCTCTTGCGTCCTGGCACGCGGAACCAGGGGACGCAGCCCGGCGGCGCATCCTGCGGCGAGCCGGCAAAATCGACGCAGGGCTCGCCCGTCGCGGTGCATGTGCGGATACGCGTGAGCAGGCCCGCGTCGTGCGCCAATTTGCCCAGTTCGGGGAGGTGAATGTCCTGGTCGCGCAGCGCCCGCAGCGCCAGCGGCATCCGCGGGCCGTTGAGCTCCACCGCAAACGCGTCGGAAATCGCCTGCGCGTCCGCCACGGTCCAGGCCGGCAGCAGCCCCGCGTGGACCATCGTGAACGGCCCTTCGCGGTGCAGCAGCGGCTTGTGGCGCAGCCAGGCCAGGAGCGCGTCGCAATCCGGCGCGTGGAGCAGTTCTTCCAGCGAATCCCGCCGCTTGGGTCCCGCCGCGCCCGCCGCGCGCGCCAGGGCGTGCAGGTCGTGATTGCCCAGCACGGCAGTGACATTGTCCGCGTGCGCCTGGCACCAACGCAGCACCTTGAGCGAATCCGGTCCGCGGTTGACCAGATCGCCGGCCAGCCACAGCCGGTCGCGATCCGCGCGGAAGTCAATGTGGGTCAGCAGACGCTGCAGCGCGCCGAAGCAGCCCTGAATGTCGCCGATGGCATACGTGGACACGGTGGACTCAGGCGGCGATGGCGCCGCGCCGGCATTTTGCGGGATGGGGTGGGGATTGGCAACGCGCGGATGCGAAACAGTTCGCGCATCGTTCTCTGCCATCGGCGCGGATTCTGCCCGGTCTGGATTGGGCAATTACCTGAAACTACGCGTATAAGTCATGCTTGACGGGCGATCGGCGGCAAGTCAGACTGCCGGGAAAGCGCCAGTGCGGGCGCAGCGCAGATGAGGTTCGGCAGTGGAATCGCGAGCGGTGAGCGGATTGGGCGCCGGGCGTCTCCTGCCTTGGCTGGCGCTTCTCGCCGCTGTGGGCGCTTGCGGCGGTTCACAGGAGGCGCCCAAGGCCGTCTGCACGCCGCCTGAGGCCCTGGCCGTCGGCGCATTGGGCGGCGGCTTCGCTGACCTGAACGCGGTTCCCGACAACGACCCGGCGTTCCTGACCGGCGCGGGTGGCACCGGCATGTCGGCCAACTTGGCCGGGTTTCTCGGGGACATCGATGGCGACGGCAAGATCGACCTGATCGCCGGCAACACGGAACTTGTCCGGTTCTCCTACGATCCCGCGACCGCAACCTTTGGCGACCGCCGCGCGCTGCGTCCCGCTGTGGGCTTCACGTCCGCGCTGGCCGTCTTCGATTTGGACGGCGATGGCTTTCCCGACATCCTTTCCGGCAGCTCCGCGGAGGTTGCGTGGGGTGCGGCGGACGGCGCGTTCACGGTTGGCGCGTTGGGCGCGCAGGCTTCGGCGCCCCCGGCCCGAGCGCTGCACATGGCGGATTTTGACAGCGATGGCTGGCTCGACCTGCTCGCCGGCGCCGAGTGCCCGCCGTGCGAAAAGACCTGCAAAGTGATGTGGCCGGTGCAACGCACGGGGCTGCGCACCTTCACGGCGCGTCCGGATTGGCTCGACGCGACGCCGGGCGGTCAAGTCAACGCCGTGCTCGCGGCGCAGCTGCATCCAGGCGAGTTCACGCTGGTGCTCGCGATGGGCGCCAACAACGCCTGCAGCTATGCCGGCACGCCGACTTTTTACCGCGCCGCGACGACGAACACGCTGAACGAGCCGCATTTCACGCCGTTTGATCCAACGCCGCCCGACGCGCGCTACTACAGCGCGAGTTTCGCCGGCGCGACGCTCGCCGATTTTGTGCCCATGGCGGCGGCCGTGGCCGATTTGGATGGCGACGGCCGTCTGGACGTTGGCGTTTCCGCGGATACGGAGCGCAACTTCTTCCAGACGCGCGACGCCTGGCCGTTTGTCGATCGCACGGTGGACGCGTGCCTGTTGGCGATCACCCCCGATCCGGCCAAGCACGCGCTGATTCCGTGGGGCATCGCGTTTGTCGACGTGGACGGCGACGGCGTCCTGGACATGCTGGCCGCCAATGGCAACGACGACGGGCCGATTGAGCGTCTCGCGCCGCAATACCCGACGCTGCACCTCGGGCGCGGCGACTTTCACTTTGTCGACGCTTCCGCCGCCGCGCACATTGACCGCGTTGGCCAATGGCGGGCGCTGACCATCGGCGATCTGGATGGCGACGGCGACGTGGATGCGGTCATGGGCGGCGTCGGCCGCGTGCCGCGTGTGTACCGCAATGACGTCGATACGGGCGGGCACCGCCTCGCGCTGCGCTTGCACGGCACCACGAGCAATCACCTCGGCGTGGGCGCGCGGGTCTGGGCCAAGTCGCTGCCGGGCGACAAGGAGCGGCTGCTGGTGGGCGACGGCGTGGGTTCGCCGTTTGCGCTCTCCGAGCCGCTTGTCTTCATCGGCACGGGCGCGGCGACGAGCCTGGACAGCGCCCGCATCGTCTGGCCGTCCGGCTACGTTCAAGTCCTGCGCGGTTTGGCGACCGGCAAGCTCCACGATGTCACCGAGCCGCAGCTCATCGCGCTCGATCCGCCGTCCCGGCACGCGCCGTCGGGCGGCAGCACCGCGGTCAAGATCCTGGTCACACCGCGCGATGGCGATGGCGCGTTGCGCAAAGGCGCCAAGGTCGAAGTCAGCTTGACCGGCGCGCCCGCGACCCTCGACAGCGCCAACGTCACGGGCGCGAGCGACGGCGCCTGGACCTACAGCGTCACCGCCCCGAGCGCAGCCGGCACCACCGTCGTCAACGTCCGCATCGACGGCATCCCCGTGGGCATCGCGCCGAAGATTTTCTGGGACTGATCGGCGCCCTAGCGCTCGACCGGCTTCACCACAAGTTCCATGCCGATCACGCTCAGTTCGTCGACCTCTGACCGCAGATCGGCGGCGACGAGGCTGTGATCTTCCAGCCAGCGCGCGGGCAGCGTCACGCTGACTTTGCGGCCCTCGGCATGGATCGCCACATGCGGCAGCGGCTGCGGACTCCGCGCGCGATGCAGCAACACGGCGAGCCGCAACAGCACCGCCAGCCGCAGGGCGAACTCGGAACGCAGCGGCGGCGTGTCGCGGAACAGCGTCGCCAGCTTGCGGCGATGGACGCGAATCAGGCTCGCCAGCAGCATCTGGTCGTCGCGTGAGAAGCCGGGCATGTCGGAATTGGCCACCAGGTACGCGCCGTGCTTGTGGTAGCCGCTGTGGGCGATCGTCTGGCCGACTTCGTGCAGCCGCGCCGACCAGCTCAACAGCTGCCGCGCCAACGGTTCGTCGTTGATCCACTCGCCGCCCACTTGCTTCAGCAGGTTCAGCGCCGTCCGTTCGACGCGCGCTGCCTGTTCCTCGTCGGCATGCCACCGCGCCGCCAGCGCCATCACCGTGCGATCGCGCAGGTCCTCGTGGCGGATGCGACCCAGGAGGTCGTACAGCACGCCTTCGCGCAGCGCGCCCGTCGCCGCTTCCATCTTGCGAATGTCGAACGTCTCAAACAGCGCCGTCAGGATTGCCACGCCGGCCGGAAATACTGCGACGCGGTCGGGCCGCAGCGAGGGCAGGTCGACCTTCTGGATCTTGCCGAACTTGATCAGCTCCTCCCGCAGCTTCGCGAGGCCGCGCGCCGTGATACCGCGTTTGCTCCAGCCCATCGCGCGCAGCACGCCTTCAATGGCCTCGACCGTGCCCGATGAGCCGACCGCCTCGTCCCAGCCCAGCGTGCGGTAGCGGCGCGCCATGTGCTGCAATTCCAAGCTCGCCGCCGTCTCCGCCGCGCGAAAGTTGGCGTTCTTGAGCTCGCCGTCGGCAAAATACTCGCTAGTCCAGGTCACGCAGCCGATCTCGGCGCTCTCGGTTTCCAGCGGGTCAAATCGCTCGCCGAGGATGATTTCCGTGCTCCCGCCGCCGATATCGACGACCAGACGGCGGCCGTCGGGGACTTCCAGGCTGTGCGCCACGCCGAGGTAGATGAGCCGCGCTTCCTCGCGTCCGCTCAGCACTTCAATCGGCACGCCGAGCGCGACTTTGGCCGCGTCCATGAATTCGTCGGCATTTTTGGCACGCCGCAGCGTCGCCGTGCCGACCACGCGCAGGGAGTCCCGCGGCACTTCGCGGATCCGCTGGCCAAACTGGGTGAGCGTGCCCAGCGCGCGGTGCATCAGCGCCGGGTCAAGCCGGCGGTTGTGATCGAGGCCAGCCGCAAGCCGCGTGGTCTCTCGCATCCGATCGACGACGACGATCTGGCCTTGCAGTACGCGCGCCACGACGAGGTGGAAGCTGTTGGAGCCAAGGTCGACGGCGGCGATGAGGGAGGGATCGGCCATGGTGCCTCGCGCCGAACGTGCGGCTGGTGGCAGAGTGGCGCTGAGGACGGTTTTGGTCAAGCGGCGGGCTTGTCAGCTTTCCCCGCGCCCGGCCAGCCAATCCTGTACGCCAAACGCGATTGCATCGCCCGGCGTCGCCCGCGTGTACGTTCCGTCCACCGCCAGCAGCCACGCTTGCACGTTGTCCCGCAGCGGCTGCGCCAGACATTCCTCGATAATCCGCGCGCGCAAATCCGCGTTGCGCACCGGCGTCGCCACTTCAACGCGCCGAGTGAAGCTGCGCGACATCCAATCGGCGCTCGCGAACCACACTTCAGCGTCATCGCCTTCGCCAAAGCACCACACGCGCGCGTGCTCCAGGAAGCGGCCGACAATCGACCGCACGCGAATCGTCTCCGACACGCCCGGCATCCCCGGCCGCAGGCAGCAAATGCCGCGCACGAGCAGGTCGATGGGCACGCCCGCCTGCGAGGCGCGGTAGAGGGCGGCGATCACGTTGGGCTCGCTCAGCGCGTTCATCTTGGCCTGGATCCGCGACGGTAGCCCCGCCCGGGCGCGCGCCGCCTGCGCGTCGATGCGCGCGATCACCTCGCGGCCCAGCGTGAACGGCGATTCCAGCAGCCGCTCCAGCTTGCGCGGCGTGCCCAGCCCGGTCAGCTGCAGGAATACCTTGTGGACGTCCTCGCCAATCACCGGGTCTGACGTCAGCAGGCCCAAATCCGTGTACGTCCGCGCGGTTTGCGGGTGATAGTTGCCGGTCCCGAGATGCACGTACCGGCGAATCCCGTCGCCTTCACGTCGCACCACGAGCAGCATCTTGGCGTGGGTCTTGTAGCCCACGACGCCGTACACCACATTCGCGCCGGCTTTTTGCAGCTGCGCCGCGAGGTCGATGTTGGCCGCTTCGTCAAAACGCGCGCGCAGCTCCACAACCGCGGTGACGTCCTTGCCGTTGCGCGCCGCCTGCGCCAGCGCCTCCACGTACGGCGATCGCGGTCCCGTGCGGTACAGCGTCTGTTTGATCGCCAGCACGTCCGGATCGTCCGCGGCTTGGCGCAGGAACTCGAGCACGGGCGCCGCGGCCTCATACGGATGGTGCAGCAGCAAATCGGCGCGTCGCAGCCATTCAAACCGATCGTCTTCGTCCTGCCAGCCGCGCGGCAAACGCGGCGTGTACGGCGGATAGCGCAGCTCGGGGCGGTCGCACATGTCCAGGATCGCGCCGACGCGGTGCAGGTTGACCGGGCCACCCACGCGATACAGGTCAATCGGATCGAGCTCAAACTCGCCCAGCAGGAACTCCGCCATCGCGTCCGGGCAATGGCCGGCCACTTCCAGCCGCACCGCATCGCCGTAGCGCCGCCGATGGAGTTCGCCTTGCAGCGCTTCCAGCAAATCGTCCGCGTCTTCTTCCGCCAGCCACAGATCGGCGTCGCGCGTCACGCGAAAGGACACCACGTTTGTCACGGCCATGCCCGGGAACAGCTCGCCCACGCACGCCTGGATGACCGTGGAGAGCAGCACGAACGCGTGGACGCCGGCCTTGGTCCCCGGGATCGCGAGCACGCGCGGCAGCGAGCGCGGCACCTGCACGATGGCGATGCCCGATTGCCGGCCAAAAGCGTCCTGACCGGTGAGCGAAACCAGCAGGTTCTGGTTCTTGTTCTGCACGTGCGGAAACGGATGCGCGGGATCCAGGCCGATGGGTGTCAGCACCGGCACGACTTCGCGGCGAAAATAGGTTTCCACCCAGCTCGTCTGATCGCTCGTCCACTCCTCGGACTGCAGGAGGCGGATGCCCGCTGTGGCCAGCTCCGGCAGCAGCACTTCGGACCAGATGCGGTACTGCTCCGCGACGATTGCCCGCGCTTCGTCGTGGATGCGATTGAGCGTCTCGTTGGGCGGCAGGCCATCGGTGCCGCTCGCGGTCAGACCCAGCTCGACCTGCCGCTGCAGGCGGGACACGCGGATCTCAAAAAACTCATCGAGGTTGGCGCACGTGATCGTCACAAAGCGCAGGCGCTCCAGCAGAGGCACCGCCGGGTCCAGCGCCATCGACAGCACGCGCCGTTGAAACGCCAGGGAGCTCAGCTCGCGGTTGATCGCGTGCCGCGGATCGAGAATTTCCTGGGAAGCGGCGGGAAGGGGGCCGGTGGTCCGCGGCGTATGCTGGTGGGTCATGTTGCGGTTGGCTTTGCTGTTGTTCCGGCTTTGCGCCTGCCGAACTAGTCTGCCAGCATCCGATGGCATTTGCACGAAAAGCGCGTGACGACGCCATGTCCGGCGCCGGCATTTTGGCCACGGCGCGTCCTGGCAGCCAGTTCGCGGATTGGACTTCGGCCCCGCCGATTACAGCGCTGCGAGCACTGCGTTGGACAGGCTGCACGTCAGGCCAAAACCGTCCGGCTCAACGTGGAGCGCGGTCACCACGCCGTCGTCGATCAGCATCGCGTACCGCTTGGAGCGCGTGCCGCCCAGTGCGTCCGCCTGCACGTCCAAGCCCACGGCCTTGGTAAACACGGCGTTCGGGTCAGCGAGCATCCGGACTTTGCCCTCGGCGTGGTGCGCGTTGCCCCATGCGCCCATTACAAACGCGTCGTTGACGGACACGCAGGCGACTTCCTGGACGCCCTTCGCGCGCAGCTTCTCGGCGTCGGCGACGTAGCCGGGGAGGTGCGAGCGGTCGCAGCCTGGCGTGAAAGCGCCCGGGACGGCAAAGAGGATGCCGCGCTTGCCAGCGAAGAGGGCGGCAATGTCCACCTTGGCGCCGGGGTTGCCTTCGTGGAGTTCGATGGAGGGAAGCTTGTCGCCGACGGAAATCATGATGGGCCTCGCGAAGTGGGCGCTCGAGTGCGCGGAAGTGAGCGTCCGTGAAACTTGTTTTCACAGACTCGTCCAGGTCGCGGCCGAAACCGCCTGAATTCATTTCAGGCGGTTCTTGGCCGCTGGATCAAGACAGAAGCTCAGCGGTTGGGAATTCCAAGAATCCACAACGCTGAGATGCGGGATTTTGCCGGTGGATGCAAGCGGCGGCAAGGCAGGTTGCGGAGATCTTTCGGCGTTCGCCTCAGCGCGACGCACGCGTCACTTCGTCAGCTCCCGCATCATCGCCATCACGTCGCCGGTCTCTTCCTCACCTGGCGGCGCGGCGATCCGGTTCTCCGCCATCGGCACCGGCTCGGGGCCCCACCACGCGTCGGGCAGATCGTGCGGGTGCGTGCCCTCGGCCACGAACTGATAGCTCCGCCCCTCGTGGCCAGACGTCGCCTCCGGTCCCAGCCGCAGCTCCCACGGGTCTTCCACCAGAATCCGCTGGAGGCTTCCGCGCACGCGTCCCATCAGCCGCACCGACCACACTTCGGCCATCTGCGGTTTTGGCACTTTCGCCGCGCGGACTTCATCCAGCTCCGCGCCCAACTGCCCGCCAATCCCGCGCTGGCGTTGCAGCGGCAGCGGGTCGTCCAACTCGACGTCGCGTTCTGCCCGCCCAATGTTGCGCAAATTGAACTGCGGCATGTGCTCGTGCTGGATCGCCTCGAGCACGTCGCCCGGAATCTCGTTGTCGCTCTTGACGCGGAACCCGCGCGCGTACGTTTCCTTGAACGAGCTGTGCGTCTCCAGCCACGCTGTCAGCCGATCAGCCTGAAAATCGTGCGGGGAAAACACGCAGAATTGGTCGATCCGCCGTTTCTGCGTGTCGAGCGGCAGGTGCGCGCGGGAAAAACGCTGTTGGCGACGGATCGCGCGCGCCAGCGGCCACGCGAGCGGCTGTTGCAGGAGGTCGCGGGCGCGGGCTTCAGGCATGCGCTATTCCTCGCCTTGCTCCAACTTCACCACCGTCTCCGGCGCCTGCCAATACTCGCTGGTGTGCTGCCGCGTCGTCACGATGCCCAGCGCTTCTTCCATCTCGCGCGTCAGCTTCTCGCACTCCGCGCCCTTGACGCCGAGCACCTGGATCGACACTTCGCCGTTGTCATCAATCGTGAACTGGATTTCCCGCCGCTGTGCCATGGCTCAATCCCCCCACGACGAGACTTTGACGTGGATATGGCCTTCGCCGTCCACTTTTTCCTCTTCCAGCGTGTAGCCGCGCTTGGTCACTTCTTCCTTGACCGTGTGGTAGGCGTAGCGCTGCATGACCTTCCTGGTGAATTCGGCCTGCGTGTAACCCGCCGTCGTTTCAACAAATTCCCAGTCCGCCACGAACGTCGCCGCGCCGGTCTGGGCGTCCACGTTCACGCCAATGTCGTACGTCCTGGACGCGTGGATGACGATCTGCGCTTGGGCCTTTTGTCCCAGATAGCCATTCACGTTCAGGAGCTGCCCGGCCTCCGCCTTGGAGAAGTTGAATTTCAACTCCGTCAGCACCTGCTCCAGCCGCGTCAGGCTCGTGATCTTGGTCTGGACTGTCGTGAAATGCGACACGCGGGCCTCCCGTTACATTTCCAGCTTCGGCGCCGTTTCATTGCCCGACGACGTGTCATCCGCCGGCGACGCCCGCCGCGCGCGCGACTTGGACCATTCGCGCATCTCTGCCAGCCGTTCGCGCATCGTCTGGCTCAGCGGAATCACCTCGCGGCACGCCGCCACAAGCTCGTCGGTGTGGATGTCCGTCTGGCCCTGGCTCACGTCAAACGTATCGTACAGCGCGCCGACGACCGCCTCTTCCAGCTCCGAGCCCGAGAAGCCCGACGTCGCGTCCACAAGCCGCTTCATGTCAAACGTTTCTGGCACGCGGTGCCGCTTGCGCAGCTGGATCTTGAGGATTTCCTCGCGCTCGGACTTGTTGGGCAGGTCGACGAAGAAAATTTCATCAAAACGGCCTTTGCGCAGCAGCTCCGGCGGCAGTTGGCTGACGTCGTTCGCGGTCGCAATCACAAAAACCGGCGAGGACTTCTCCTGCAGCCACGTCAGGAACGTCGCGAACACGCGGGCAGTCGTGCCGCCATCGGATTGCCCTGACGACTTGGTGCCCGAGAAGCCTTTTTCCAATTCATCCAGCCACAGGATCGCCGGCGCCACGGCTTCCGCGGTCTTGATGGCCTTGCGCATGTTCTCTTCGGACGAGCCGACAAGCGAGCCAAACACCTTGCCCACGTCCAGCCGCAGGAGCGGCATCTGCCACGCTTGGGAAATCGCCTTGGCCGACAGGGATTTGCCGCATCCCGGCACGCCCAGCAGCAGGATTCCCTTGGGCGCCGGCAGACCGAATTCCTGGGCCGCGGGCGAAAACGCGTGGCGGCGCTTGTTCAGCCAATCCTTCATCAGCTGCAGCCCGCCGACGGACTCCATGCCGAGCGCCGTTTCGTAGAACTCCAGAATTCCCGACTTGCGGATGATGTGTTTCTTTTCCTGCAGAATGGTCGGCAGGTGAAAGCCCTTGTCCCGCACGCTCGTCTTCTGGAAGACCTGCCGGGCCTCCTGCTCCGTCAGGCCCAGCGCGGCTTCCGCGATTTCCCGCTGCAGCGCGGGGCTCTCCAGCACCTTCTGGAAATTCTTGCCAAAACGCTGCGACGCCGCGCCCGCAAAAGCCTGATCGCGCACGATGTCTTCCAGCGTCTGGCGATCCGGCAGGTCAAAATCGACGACGACCAGGTCTTTCTCCATCTCCGCCGGAATCTTGACGATCGGGCTGAGAAACACGACGGAGCGCTTGGCTGTGCCATCGGCGAACAGGTGCGGCAAATCGCGCACGCGCCGCGCGACCATCGGGTCGTTGAGGAACGGGTGAAAATCGCGCAGCACCACGATGGCGTCGCGCTGCAAGTTGTTGGCGATCCAGTCCAGCGCGCGAATCGGGTCGCGCACGTCGCCCGGCACGTCCATCGACGCGCAGCGAAAACCTTGCGAGCACGACCAGTGAATCAGCTGCCGCGCCTGCCACGCCGTGACGTCCCAGCGCTCGCGCAGCGGCTTGCTCTCCAGCGTCGCCAATTCGCCCAGCCAACGCTCCACGCGCTCCTCTTCAGCGGACACCACGTAGAGCAGCTTGTACTGCGCGCGAATGAGGTAGTGTAGTTCGTCGACCGCCGTGGGCACCGGGCGATGAGGCGACTGGGCTGCGGCGGCGGCGACTGGCGACTGGCTCATGGGGCGGTTCCTTCAGCGGGCAGGGGGCTGAGCGTCACAACCTTGCGGTGCAGCACTTCCAGCGTCCGCGTCTGTTCGGCCAGATCGTTGGCCAACACGCTGGCGATGTCGTTGACAAGCTCCAGCGTGTCCGCCAGCTCTGGCCACTTGCTGCGCTGCGCCTGCAGGTCCTCGGCGTACCGGCGCACCACCGCGGCGTTCGACCGCGCGGCCACGGCGGCGTCGAGCAGGCTCTCAATCCCATCGGCCAGATCCGGCGGCAGCGCGGACGTTTTGGGCGTCGTCAACGCGTCGTTGAGCCGCGCCTCCGTCTCCTGCAGCTTGAGTTCGAGCGCTTCGACGCGTTTTTGCGCCACGTGCGATTCTGAAGCCGCGCTTTTCTGCTGGGCCAGATCCGCCGCAGTCGTCTCCAGCCGCAAATCGGCCTTCGCCAGATCGCGCTGCAGCTGGCTGACTTCCTCGCGCGCCCGCTCCACTTCGCGCAGCTTGGCCTTGAAATCCGGGTGCTCCGTCACGTCCGCCAGCGCCACAGGCTTGCGTTCCACTGCGTCGCGCGCGGCGTCCAGTTCACCCTTCAGCGTCTCCGTCTGGCGCGTCTGCTGCAGCAGCCGGTCATTCAACTCGTCCACGCGCCGCGTCGCTTGGTGGTAGTCCTCCAGCAGCCGGCGCTTTTCGTGCTCCAGGTCGGAGATGCCCACGCCCATGCGCACCTGGCGAATCTCCGTGTCCTTGTCGCGCAGGTCGATCCGCAGCTGCTCGATCAGCGCCTCTTTCTCCTGGATGACTTCCTGGAGCAGGTTGATCTTGCGCTCCAGCCGGCTCATGTCGCCGCCTTCGCGGTTGAAGCTCGACTGCAGGCTGTCGTTTTCGTCGCGCGCCGCACGAAGTTCGTACTCAAGCAGGTCCAGCTGTCGCTGCAGCTCCTCAATTTGCCGATCCTTCTGGGTGATTCGCACTTTCAGGCCGGACAGCTGCTCGGTCGCATCCGCCGCTTTCTCGCGCGCCTGGCCAATCTGGCTCTTGAGCTCTTCAACGGCGCGATTGGCCTCAAACGATTCGTCTTCCCGGTTCCGCAGCTCACCGCGGGTCCTCTCCAGCTCCTGGCTCAGCACCTGGTTGTGCTCTTTGAGCTTGACGTACTTGTCGCTCAGGCCGTCCAGCTCCACGGAATAGCGCATGGAGCGCGCGTCCACGGCCTTCGCGTCGTTCTCCGCCTTGGTCAGCGCGGCGCGGGTGGCGTTGAGCTGGTCCTCCAGCTGGGCGATGCGCCGCTGGGCATCCGGGTGCGCGGCGTGAACCGGGGCGCGAAAAGTGGGATCGGCGGCAGGTGGCGGGGTCAGGACGCGCGGATCCGGGCGCGGCGCGCTCTCCCGGCCATCCAGCTGCGGGCGGGAGACCTCGCGTACGGGCGTCGGCTCCACCGGGCGGGCGTCTGTGCGCAGGCCACCGCCCGCTTGACCCAGGCGTGCTGCGCGCGCCGCCGCCACCAGGACTTCGCGATCCGTGCTTTTCACCGCGGCGGGCGTCGGGGCCGCGCGACCTGGTGCTTTGTCCACCAGGTGCATGGTCTTCTGCTTGGCATCGGTCGGCGCGCCGGGGCAGACGTGGATCTCCAGCACTTCACCGCACCGCGCGACGTCGCCTTCATGCAGTTGGCCGCGCTGCACGCGCTCGCCGTTGATGAACGAGCCGTTGGAAGAACCGAGGTCCTTGATGTAGTAGCCCGACGGCTCCCAGCCGATGCGTGCGTGATTGCGGGAGACGGACGTCTCCTTGGAGTAGATCGTGGATGCCTGACCGCGGCCGATCGTCACGGCTTCCATCGCCGGATCCAGCGGCAGCCGCGCCAACTCGCCCTCGTTGTCGAGCCATTCCAAGTACATTGCGAAGGCCTTGCAGGGTCTAGCGCTGACGTCGCACGACAGCCGGTTAGCGCTGCGACTGTACTACTCGTTCGCGCTTGGAAGCAAACCGCAAATGGCCAGCGGGCGCACGGTCTTTCAGAAGCCCTTGGCCATGATCGCCGGCATGCCGCGTTCGAGTTCGCGCACCGTTGTTGTCAGCAGCGCCAGGCTGTGGCGATCGTACGCTTCCACGACCATTGCCACGCCGATCTGCTCGTCCGGGTAGTCTTTCAGATTGCCGACATTGCCGCGCGCCAAGCCATCGCCGCGCCAGACAATCTCAAAGCGATTGCCCTTTTCCACGCCGTCGTCCGCGCCTTTGTCGATGTAGACGTAGCTGTAGGCGCCCGCCGCGGTCGTTTCATGGTGGAAATCGAGGATCACGCCCGCCACTTGCACCTTGTTCGGCAGCGGCGTCACGAGCTGCAGCGGCTCAAACACGTTGGTCAGCAAATCGCCGCGGCTGATTTCACTGTGTGACCGGGTGATCAGCACGCTGACGAGCGGCCGGACGGTGCTCAGCACCTTGGCGTCGCCGAGGAAGTTGATCTTGAACCCGACGCGCTTGCCGGTGATCGGGTGGACGATCTCGCGCTCGACGCGGTACAGCGTGTAGCGGTCGCCGTCGCGCACGCACGGGCCGACGAGCGCTTCGTCCTCGTCGTCGTCGGACTTCTTCTCTTCGCGCTTGGCCTCGCCGTCTTCACTGGCGCGAAACGCGTCGCGTTCCGCCTTGGCCTTGTCGTCCTCAGCGCAGCGCCGCGTGTTGAAGCGAACATAGCCCTCATCGAGCTGGCCGAGCATGTTGCGCTCTTCGCGGCTCGCTTCCAGCACGCCGGATTCGCGGTAGTCGCGTGAGGAAATGTAGCCCACGCGGCGCACCAATTCGATGCCGCTCTTGGGCCGCGGCTCGTAGCGGGACGTCGCAAACGTGATGGATTTCTCCGCGGCGGTCTGCGAGCTCTTGCGGCTGAGGTAGAGCAGATCGCCCGGGTAAATCAGGTGCGGATTGGTGATCTGCGGGTTGTAGGACCACAGCGACGGCCAGTACCACGGCTCATCGTAGAGGCCTTCCGCGATGCTCCACAGCGTGTCGCCCGCTTCCACCACGTAGGTGCGCTCGCCGCTCGGCGCGGATTGCTGCATCGCGATGGCTGGCGCGTTGCGATCCGGAAGCTCCTGGGCGTGCACGGTCAACGCCCCGAGAAACGCCGCGATCGGCAGCAGCGTCTTGCAGATTTTGGCCAACATGCCCGACATTCTCCGCTCCACTTCTGGCATCGCGTCCCGCAACACCACAGACGCCGGTTCTTACGGCTGAGCCGCGCCATCGGCGGACGCATTCTTCATCGCCGTCGCCTTGTCCGCCGCTTCCGTGCCCGGATACAGCCGCGTCAGCTGTTTGAGCACGTCATCCGCGCCGCGATCGTCGCCCAACTTGCGGTAGCACATGGCCATTTTCAGCATGGCGTCCGGCACTTTGTTGCCGCGCGGGTATTCTTTGGCGACCCGCAGGAACGCCTGGGCGGACGTGAGCCACTGCGCCTGGGCGTAATAGCCTTCGCCAATCCAGTAGAGCGCGTTGTCGGCGAGGTCATGGCGCGGGTACTGGCGGTGCAGCGTCTCAAATGCGCGCCGCGACTCGGCGATTTGCCCCTGATCAAACAGGGACTTGGCCTTTTCATACAGCGACGCGGTCGGATCGAGCTTGGCCTTGGCGCCAGCAGCCTGTGGCGGCGTCTCATCGGCCGGACCGGACACTTCGACGGGATCGTCGTTGCCCTCGCCGGGCAGCGGATCGTCGTGCGTCAGGTGAATCGTCTGCGCGCTCAATTGGTTGGCAGTACGCGTGTCCTTTTGCGGCATGTCCATCTTGGGAATGCTGGATGGCAGGCCAACGCGGTCGCGGGCGTCGACGTGGGCATCGGACTCGCCCACTTTCACTGTCGGCAGCCGCGGAATCCATTCTTCCCGGCGCGCGCGGGCGACCTTCTCGGAGTCGGCCTTGTCTTCAATCAGGATCAGCCGATTGCGCAGCTCTTCAAACTGGATGCGGGACGCCGTTTGGCTGCGCTTCACTTCCGCGAGCTCTTCCCGCACGGCGGTGGCATCGTGGCGCAGTTGCGCGAGCTGATCGTTGGCGCATGCGGGCAGACCCAGCAAAATAGCCGGCACGCTCAAGCGAATCGCCCGTGCAATCAGGGTTGTGGATAGGTGTTGGCAATAGCCTGAAGTCACAGTTGATTTCAACACGGCACCCGATGGCGCCACCTGCGGCGCGCCCCCGGCCACAGTACCTTGGCGTTCGCTGCTGTCAAGGATCGTCATGCGCCTTTTCGCGCCGGCCCGCGTCCCGCGCGCAAACGCCGCAACGCCGGCGCGAAATGCGACCACGCGATGCCGGCGCGGCGCTGCAGCGCGCCAAGGCGCCCGGAATGCGGCAGCGGCAACACCAGCGCGCCAATCCGCACCGCGTCGACCCGCCCAAGCACTGCGGTGAACGGCACGGGCGGGTCGTCGTAGCCGTTGGTATCGCCGCGCGTGACGACCGCGTCCGCTTCAACCCGCACCACGCGATGCAGCCAGAGGACGGGCGCGTCGCTGGCGATGAAGGCAATCATGTCGCCCACCTGCAGCGTCCTCGCCACAACCGGCGCCACACCGGCCTGCATCGGCGCCCCCAACGGCCACATGGACCGCCCGGTGAGGTCATGCCAAACAAGCGTCATTTGGCCTGCGTAACCCGGGCGCCGGCGCCGCGTTTGGGTCGGTGGATCGGGAAGATGAACTGTTTGGTGGCGGGCGCGCGGCCGCTTTCGTCCGGCACGCTGGACCAGTCCGCGGCGCTGAACGTGTCGCCGTTGACCTGCTCCCACGCGATCATTTTGGCGCGGGTCTCGGCGTGGAAAAGATTGGGCGCCTTGCGGAAATCGCCGGTGGTCTTGTACGCGTCGCCCGGGCAGAAGAAGCAGAACCCGCTGCCGGCGCAGCTTTGGCACGACGTGCGCGCGCGGTTGTCCCACGCCACGAGGCTCTTGCGGGCCGCGGATTCCCGCCAGATCTCCAGCAACGGCTTCTCGCGCAGGTTGCCCAGCGCCATCGGGAAGTTGATGCACGGCCAGAGTTCGCCGTCCGGGCTGATGTACACGAGGGTTCGGCCCGCGCCGCAGGGATCCTGAACGGTGCGATCGGCGAGCGCGGTCGGTCTGGCCACGGGCTGCGCCTGCAGGATCGCGACGCGCGCGCGCAGGAGGTCATCGCCCTCCAGCCGCATCGCGTCCAGATTGGCCGACGCGGAAAGGTCCAGGGTCGTGCGCGTTTCAAAGCTGATCGTGCAGCCCATCGCGGCAAAGTGCTGACTGAGCGCGCCAATTTCGTCGATGATGGCCGGCTGCACCCAGCAGGAAACCTTGACCGGCACACCCGCCGCCCGCAATGCCGCGACGCCGTTCAGCGTGTTGACGAGCGAACCCGGTCGCCGCGTCAGCGCGTCGTGGATCTCTGGCCGCAAGCTGTACACGCTGACGTCGGTGCGGATGACCTTGCTGTCGGCGAAAAGGCGCGCCCAGTTGGCGTCGACCTGGCCGCCGTGGGTCTTGACCCGACTCAGCAGCCCCAGCTCCGCGGCGCGCGTCAGGAGCGTGGCAAAATCGCTGCGCATGAGCACATCGCCGCCGCTCCATACGAGGAACAGAACGCCGGCATCGTGCAGTTGCTGCAGCACGTCGAGCCACTCTGCCGTTGTCATCTCCGGCCAGGTCGTGCGGTTGTCGAGGTAGCAGTGCGCGCAATCGAGGTCGCAGCGATACGTCACGTCCAGGTGGGCGCTGACGGGTCGATCTTCGGTTGCCCAGGCCGCCTTCAGCGCCGTGAGAAAGCTGTCGAGTTGGCTGGCGTCATCCCCTTGCGGCATGGCTGGCTCCCGCGATCATTTCCGCCAAATCTGCTACGGAAGTTGCAAGGTTGTGACTCAGTTCCATCACGGGCAATTGCTGACACAGGTGCGCGACTGCGTCCAGCACAAGCGCGGAAGTCGGCGGACCTGCGACCAAAGCCTGCGGGAGGAGCCGCTGCAGTGCGTCCCCAGGCGACAACGGCGCGACCCGCGACTGGCTCCGGTCCGGGCCGAGCCAGAGCAGGCCTGCGACCGGTGCGCGCCACGGGAAATCGCCTTCATTGCCGCGGAAATCGATGTGGCGCAGCACGTGCCACTGGTCGCCATCACGGGCGAGGAACGCGTGCTCGTCGCTCAGCCAATTCGGCGCAAAACGCCCGCTCAGGGTCGTCTTGCCGGCGGTCGAGTAGCCCGCCACCACGTAGGCGCGGCCGTCGATCCAGAGCGTCGCGGCGTGCAGGAGGAGGCCGCCTTGCAGGAGCAACTGGCCGTAAACCGGGGCAAACAGCGCTTCCTGCAGCATCTGGACGCGGGCCAGCGGCGATTGCTCCCCGTCATGCAGGTAGACGGTCCCGGCGCGCTGCGCCCATGAACCCGCGCCGTGACACGAAGCGGCGGTAAACGCGAAGCCATCGGCGTCAAGGCGGGAGAACCGCGTTGCCGCTTCCCCCAAAGGCGCCGCGGTCGCTTCAGCGGCAAACTGGAAGGCGACATCCGCGCCGAGTGGCCCACGCCATGGCCGACGCACGGCGCCAAACGCCTCTGGCAGGTCCACCGCATAGGCCGTATCGCCAAAACGCGACGCCCAACGCCGAACGGAAGGGGCCAACGTGCGGGTCACGTTCAGGTGTTGTCGGCGCTGGGGTCCGGCGGGCAAATCGGGCATTGGCAGCCCGACGCCAGCAGCGTGGTCAGCGCGCCGCCCAGCGTCTCCACTTCC
This sequence comes from uncultured Myxococcales bacterium, assembly GCA_903842345.1. Taxonomy (GTDB): domain Bacteria; phylum Myxococcota_A; class UBA9042; order UBA9042; family UBA9042; genus CAIYBN01. The sequence continues at coordinate 133,250 of CAIMLR010000007.1, read as the reverse complement.
GGCTTGACGTACGGCCGCAGCGCCGACTGGCAATCGCCCTGGCGCTGTTCGATGTTCTGCTGTTGTTCCGTCTGGTTCATGTGTTTCCCCTTCGCCGCCTTGTGGACGCTGATTGGCCTGATTAGTAAACGATGAGCGTGCTGCCCTTGACGCCGCCCGTGCCGTCGGCTGAGCCGATGATCAAGTCGACGAAGCCGTCCTTGTTGAAGTCGCCTGCCGGCGCGAAGCCGATTCCGCTGGCCGCCGTCGTATTGTAGCCGAAGAGGCTGTTGGTCGGCACGAACGGATCGGTAATCACCAAGTCTTCGTAAACAAAACCCACTTCATTCGCCGTTTCTGACCGCGGCACCGCCATGCGCAAGATGACCTGCTGGCCACCGCCCGTGGCGCCGGTGAACGGCGGGCGCGCGTACATGACGTCCGTGTGCAGGCCCGTGCTCGGGTCATCGAAGAAATTGCCGGTGTTCTGCGGACCCCACGCGAACGACCAACTGAGGTAGCCAGCGCCGACGGAGAACAGATCCGTGAAGCCCGCGACCGCCGCGGTGATGTACAGCGTGATCGTGTTCTGCGGCGGCGCGACGGCCGCAGCCTGAATCGCCGAGCCGCGCAGCCAGTAGAAGCCGGGATGGTCCGCCACGCCGCCGGTCTGGTGCTGAATGGCCAGGTCAAGACCGGGCTTGCCATCGAATTCGACAAGATCGAAGTAGGCGCCAAAGGACTGCTGGCCGGTCCCGGTCTGCTGGAAGATGCGCACCGTGTCCGTGTCGTTGGCCTGCACGCCCGTGCTCGCCGACGTCATCATCAGGTCCAGCGCGCCCGACAGTTCGCGACCGCGGATGACGTTGACCTGCTGCGGCGACGCCTGCTGCGACACGACGAGTTCGTCAAACTGCTGACCGACACCGCCATTTTCCAGCAGCACGTTGCCGCCGTGGAAGTTCTGGCCGAACAGCGTGGACGTGTTCGTGCCATCGCTCAAACGCACGCGCACAATGTTGTTGTTGCTCCGGTCCAGCGCGTTGGTCAGCGTGATGGTCAGCGGGGAAGCGTTGGACCAGCCGGGATTGCCCGGAATCACGTAGACCGTCTCCGACTGCGCGTAGTTCAGGTCCTTGGCGCTGCGCACGGCGATGTCCATGACCGGCTTGCCGCTGGCCGACACGTCGCCGTTGAAGTTGCCCACGGTCTGCAAGCGCTGCGGTCCAGCCGCCGTCGCGGTCGTCGCCACGACGCCCGTGATGATGACGGCAGGCGTCGCGTTCAACTGCGCGCCCTTGTTGCCGAGGTAGACCCACACTTCGCGCGGCACGCCGTTGCCGGTCTTGGCGCCGATGACGAGGTCGCTGAGCCCGTCGCCGTTGACGTCCGCAGGTCCGCCGACAACGCCGCCCAAGCCGCCCGCGTTGGGAAGGCACTGAAGCGTCGTCGCCGGTTCGGTCGCGAGGTCGATGTCAGCGTTGCCCGCCCGGCCGTAGAGGATGCAGAAAGGCGTCGTTGCGCCGCCGCCCAAACCGACATCGGCAAAGCCGTCGCCGTTCAGGTCGCCCAGGCCAAAGACGCGGGCGCGGTACGCGAGTTGGTCAAACGTGGAGCCCGTACCGCCGCTGTTGGAGATGCGCTGGTAGTTCAGCCGCAACTTGTCGGTCGACACGACGTTGGACATCGGGCCTTTGTTGCCCGCCGCGTCGACGGCCACGATGGCGAAGTAGTACGACGAGATGCCGTTGTCCGTAAACGGCGTGAACTTGCACAGGTTGGTCGGGTTGCGGCCGTCGGGGCCGGAGATCGTCACGCTGTCCGATGCGCCCGACGCGGCGGGCGTGACTGCGGTGAAGCCCGCGATCTGGCTCGGATCGCACGCGGCGTCAAACTCAGCCTGCGTCGTGAACGCCTTCTTGGCATACCGCACTTGGTAGCTCGTCGCGTTGCCGGTCACGCCGTTGTCGCCCACCGCCTGGAACGTCAGCTTGGCCGACGGACGGCGCGGATTCAGGTTCGCCGGCACCAGCGCATCCAGCGTAATCGCCGCCGGCGCCAGCCAGTCCACCGTCACGGCGAGGGTCGCCGATCCGGTATTGCCAAAGCTGTCCTGCACAGTCGCCTTCACCGTGTTGACCTGATTGGGCAGCAGCGAGGCGTATTGGACGTCGAGCAGCTGCGCCGCGCCCGTCAGTGCGACCGGCGGCGTCACGGACGCATTGCTGAGCGGCGCCGTGCCGCCAGTGACCGTGCGGTCGAGCGCCGTGAGTTTTCCGCCATTCAAGTGCGCATCCGCCAGCGCCAATTGCAGGTGGACCTGATGATCCGGCGTGCCGGCGTTCAAGTCCTGGTCCTTGCCTTGCAGCGCGGCCGTCCCGGACACGGTCGGCGAACCGAGGACAGTCGCCGCGGCAAAGCTGACGGTTGGATTGGTCAGGTCCGCGGCGATGCCGAGCTTGCCGGACGAACCCTTGGCGTTGAGCCCCTCAAACACCACGGCTTCCAAATCGGTGTTGTCGCCATCGACGATTGTCACGTCAAACGCCGCGGCCTGCGCCGACGGGGCGACGCTGGCAACCTCCAGGCCGCCCTTCATCAGCTTGATCGCCGTCGCCGCACCGCACGGGCCGACGTAGGACGCGGTCAATGGCAGGCTGACGCTGGCGCAATTCTGCCCCGGCGTCGCGCATTTTTGGGTGTTCAGCATCGCGTTGCCCGGCAAGCCGGTGAGCTTGACGAGGCAGCCCGACAGCAGCACGTCAAAGCCGCGCGTCGCGACGGTCTTGTTGCCGGCGCTGTCCACGGCAGTCAGCCGGAACTTGTAGTGCACGGTGTTGCCAAACGGCACCGTCACAAGCGTCGGCGCTTCCAAACCACCCGGATTGGCGATCGTGCCGGTCCCCGCCGGCTGATAGCTGGGGCAATTCAGGGACCCGGAGTCGCAGTCCGTGCCAAGCTCCAGCGTCCACGTCGCCGCGCCGGTCGTCGAGAATGTCAGCGCGACCTGGTAACCGCTCTGCGCCGGCGCCGCATCGTCGTTGTCCGTGAACAGCGATCCCTCGGAGGGCGCGGTGATCGTCAGCGTCGGCGGCTGCGTGTCGACAACGACCAAGGCGGGAGTCGTCCCGATCGTGGAGGTATTGGCGCAGTGATCCCGCAGATCCGCGGTCAACGTGTGCGAGCCTTCGTACAGCAGGCCAAAAGTCGCGTCCGGGAAGAGCGCGGTGCCGGCGATGAAGTTCTGCGCCGCCTTGACGAGGCCGAGGTCCTTGACCGTGACCGGCTCGTTTTCAACGTCGTCATTCACGCTCACAACGGCAACGTCGCGGCTGTCGCCCACGATGAGCGGCGACTTGTCCGGCGTTGAGAAAGCGCCATTGGGCGCGATCGTGTCGACGAAAAGCGAAGGCAACTGCTGGATGTCGCTGACGTTGCCGACCAGATCGACGGCCACGGTTTCAAAAGTCGCCGTGCCTTCCGTTGCGATTGTCACGGCGAGCGAACCGCTCTTGCCCACCGTCGTCAGCGATCCGGCCGAGACGTTGTTGACGAGCAGGGACACGGTTGCGTCCTCGTTGGCCATGGCGAACTGGAACTGGAACTTGCCGCCAGGCTGCTGGCCATCGGCCACGGATTGCGAAGCGGCGGCGAGGCAAGCAGCGGGCACGCCCGGCGCGCTCGGACCTGTCACAGACGCGACTTGCGGCGGCACGGTGTCGATGAGCAGCGCGCGCTCGCGACCTTTGAGGAAGCCGCTGTCCAGTGAAGTCACCCACGTGGTCTTGGCGGCGAAGAAGACTTCCACCATCACGTGGTAGCTGCCGTCTGCGAGCGTGCTGAGGTCGAGCGTCGCCGCGGATTTCTGGATGGTGGTGCTGCCGATCGAGACGTAGCCGGCAGTCGCGCACGCGGTGCCGGTCACGCCGGGCGTGTTGGTGCAGAGCCGCGCAGGCGCGCCGTCGGGCAGGCCGGTGGTCGTGAACGCGAGCTTGCGGTCGCTGACCTTGTTCCACGGCGCCGTGCAGATTTTCTGGTAGCAGAAGCCGCCAAACGAGCAATCGCCGTTGCCTGCGCACGGATCGGCGTTCGGGTACGGCGTGCCCATGACGACCTGCGGCAAGTCAGCGAGCACCTGCGCGAGCAGCGTCTTCTGGCTCTGGTTGCCGGCGAGATCCTTCACGGTGCAGACGATCTTGATGTTGTAGCCGTTGGGCAGGGTGATGGCGCCGAAATTCACGGATTCGAACACCGCGTCGGACGTCGTCGTTGCCACGTTGGTCGAGAAGCCAGGCGCCGATTTGCCCAGATCGTCCGTCACATCGCACGTCACCGTCGCGCCAGCGGGCACCCCGGCGATCTGCTGGACCCAGTTCACCTGCATGCCATTGGTCGGATCGGCGTCCAAGTCGTTGATCGCCAGCAGCGTGAGGCCCGCGTACGGCGTCGGCGACTTGAGATCGCCAAAGACCGGCGCGACGCGATCCACCGTGACGTGAATGACCGCCGAGACCGCGGTTTGGCCCGCAGCGTCGGTGACCGCAAGCGACAACTCGCACGCGTTCTGGTCCAGCAGCTTCACGTTGGCGAGCTTGGCGCTGCCGCCCTGCACAGTGCCGGTGGTCTTGCTGACGCTGCCGCCACACGTCACGGTCAATTCGACCGCGCTGCCGTCTTCGACGTTGGTAAAGGTCGCGGCGACCGGCAGGACGCAATCCGCCTGACCCAGCGCGCACGTCAAGTTGCTCGCGTTGAACACGAGGCCCTCGGTCGGCGAGGTGATCGTCGCCGTCGGCAGATCGCCCTTGAAGGTGACGGTGATTTCGCCCGAATAGCCTTTCTTCTCAGGCTGCGCTGGCACGAATGCGCCCACTTGCACGGTCGTCACGCCCGACGCGAAGCCGGTCAACGTGAAGGTGTAGACGCCCGGTGCGGTTTCCGTCGGCGTGACGGGCATCGCCACGCTGTTCTGGAGGATCTCCAGCGTTGCCGCCACGACGGGCAAGCCGTCCGCCGGGTTGGTCACGCTGACCGTGAACGTCACGCTGTCGGTGGCGACCTTCAGCGAGCCGACTGGCGAGATGAACTTCACGATCGGCACGTCGGAGATCAGCGTCACGAGCGTCGGAGCCGGCGCGGAGGTGTTGCCATTGACGTCCGAACCGTACACCGAGAGCGCCGTCAGACCCGGCTGCAGCGTCACATCGTGGAACACGACGACGCCCGCGCCTTCTGGCACGTTGGTATTGCACGCGAACAGGACGCCGTCGACGTTCAGGCACACCACATGGGCATCCGTAATCGTCACTTCCACGTCGATCTGGTAGCCCGGCTTGGCGGGATCGCTGTCCGGATCGTCCAGCGTCGTCAGCGTCGCCTTGACCGGAAGCGTAATCACCAGCGTCGGCGGCGTCGTGTCGATGGTCACCGTCCGCGTGACGTCTGAGCACAGCGACTGACCCGCGAGATTGCCCCACTTATCCGTCGCCTGGAACGACAGCGTGTACGTGCCGTCCGGGACCTGTACGCCGCCGTCCAGCAGCGGGAACGTGCCGGCGAGACCGTTGGTCACCGGCGTGCCCAGATCCACGGCGTCCAGCGGCACGCCGCTCGGCGTGATGAGGTAGCCCTGCACGAGCTGGCCATCCAAGCCGGAAGTCGCCAGCAGGAATTCCACGCCAGCGGTCGTGACGGTCACCGCCGCGGCGGGCGTGATCACATGCAGGCACGGCGGCGGCAGTGCGGCGACAAAGCCCACCGGCGCGCTCACCGTCTGGTTGGGCGAGTTGTCCTGCACGCGGCACTCGATTTCCTGGCCCAGCTGACTGATCGACAGCGACAGCGGGATATCGACCGTCTGCTGTGACGCGTCGCTGTAGAGGACGGTCGCGGTCGGCGTCGTCGGGTAGGCCTTGGCGATCTTGGGCTTGCAGTAGACCTCCAGGTCCGTGCCCGCGGTCTCGGTCGTCACAGCCACGGAGAGCGTCGTGTCGAGCACGTCGGCCGTCGTCTTGTTCAGGTCGTCCGCCACGTGCAGCACCAAATCCTGCGTCGGCGTGAGGATCGCGAGCCCTGCCTTGTCGACGAACACCGCCAGCGATTTCGACTTCTGGCCGCTCAGTCCGCAACCGTTCGTCGCTTTCACCAGCAGCGCGTGCGTCCCCGTCGTCGTGAAACTCAGCGGAATCACGAATTGGCCGTCGATTTGCTGCGTCGTCTTCGTCGTCAGCGTGCCGTCGACATACAGTTCGATCGCGTTCTTGTCGGCCGACGTCAGCGCTGTCGCCATGCCGATGAGGGTAATCTGGATGCCCGGCGTCGCCGGATCGGTGTCGTCGCTCAGCTTGATCTGGCCCGAAGCCGGCTGCATCAGCACGATCGTCGGCGCTTCCGTCGTGATGACCGCGCTCACCGGCGCGGACGGCACCGACTGGCGATCCGGATTGTTGATGTCCTCGACGACGCCGATCACCGTCGCGGTCACGCCGATCAGCCCGGCTTCATCGACCGCGAGCGTCGCCATCACGGGCACGGACGTCGAACCGTTCAGCGCCACATGCACCGTCTCAGTCGGCGTTCCCGGCGGGCCCACCACGAGCAGGTACGCATCCGTGCAATCCGACTGGTCCGTGTGCACGATGAAACTCTGCTGGAAACCCGGCGTCTGCGGATCCTGGTCCTGCGTCAGGCACGACTGGGACAGCGGATCGACCGTCGCGGTGCACGCCTGCGCGCACTTGACCAGCAGGCTCTTGTCCTTGCTCACAGCCGCGTCGCCCTTGGCGGCGTCGACGATGGCGCGCACGGAAATCGAGTGCGGCGCGTTGGTCGCGGTGCACGTCAACGTGATGCCATTGATCCGGCCCGCGTTGTTGAGCACGACCTGCGGCGATCCCACTTTGACGCCGTCCAGCAGCACTTCCAGCGCCGCGCCGTCAGGCACGTTGCCGGTCGTCACGGAGACATCGACCTGCACGCCGACCGTCGCCGGATCCTTGTCCGCATTCGGGCCAATTGTCGCGATGGAAACGTCGCCGGTGAGCACGGGACCGATGGCGGTATCAATTGAAAAGACCAGCGTCCGCGTGACCGTCGTCGTCACGTCAGAGGAATCGCCGACCTGGCCATCGCCTTCTGCGTCCGCCGACGGACAGCCATCCTCCCAAATGCACGCGGGATGCGGCGCGGGTGTGTCCGGCGAGCAAGCAGACAGCGCGGTGGCGGCGCAGAGCAGGCTAAACCAGACCAGGGGTTGGCGGGCCAGAGGCGTGAACCGGTTGCTTGAATGGCTGGAATTCATGGAGTCACCTCTGCTTGGGGGTCGGCAGGTGAGGGACAATCGGCTGCGGTGCGCGGCGGATGGACCGGCACGGCCAATTGGCGCGTCACGAGCGTCTCAATAAAATCCGCGACGTCGTTTTCCGCCATCACTTTGTTTACATCGAATTGTTGGCGCAGCGCCGCGACGAGCTCCGCCGCGGTTGCACCCGCTTCGGCCTGCCCGAGCGCGTCAAAAAGCGCGATGGCTGTGGCGGTTTGCATGCGATGAAACGCCCGATCGCCCGTGACCACAAACACTTCGCCGGCAACCTTGCGGTGCGCGGCTTGCGGGTGCAAACGGTAGCGAAGTTGCGTGGTTGCCGTCATCGTGCAGTGCATCCTTTGGTGGCTCGGTGACCGTTGTCCCGCATGACGCGCGGGTCACCTGAACTTCTGTTGCTGCGAGATGCAAAAAAGTTGCGCACTCAGCGGACACCCATCCGCCTTCATTGTGCCGATCAGCTGAACGGCTGACAAGGTAGGTTGCTTAGATGGCGCCGCCACCGCTGCGGTCAATGGCCGCGACCGTGATCTCCGGGATCGTCACGCCAGCGTGATTTTCAGCTTCAGAAACAGCGAGATAGCGCGGCGCCAGAGTCGATGTCGCCGCCGGCTGCGCGAGGCTCCACCGGCCCATTGCTTCGGCTTCCGGGTGCAATTCCAACCATTGTGCGCCCTGCGCCAGGGCCATTTTGGCCAACGAGCGTCCCAGATCGGCCGCCGGAATCGCGAGCACGTCAGGGCGAAATTCCTGCCACCACGCCAGCGCGTCCGGCTGCATCAACGCGCGCTCCGTGAACGCCGCGCCGTCGCCAAGGCCGACAAAATCGACGTCTGTGCGCGCCGGCAGCGCCACCGCACACGTTTGGCCCGTCGCGAGCTGAGATTGGACCGCCCACGCCATGGATTGCAGCGAGCCCACGCCGTGGGTCGGAATCGCATTGGCCCACGCCAGCGCCCGCGCGAGCGCGAGTCCCTGCCGCAGTCCGGTAAAGCTCCCGGGGCCAATGTCGCAGACCACCCGCTGCAGGTCGGACGGCTGGAGGTCCGCCTCCGCGAGCAGCTGCCACACCATCCGCGTCAGGCTGGCGCGTTGGCCCGTGCCGCGCCCCGCTTCCGCATGCGCGGCGCGTTGCCAGCCGTCCTGGCGGTGCAGCCAAACCGACCAATGCGACGTTGAAGTGGTGAGCGCGATGAGGTTCATGCGTCAGCGAATCAGCCGTTCGATGTCGTTCTTCATCACGACCAGGAACAGCAGCCCCAGGAACGTCATGCCGACGTACGCGGCGATCTGCCGGGTCCGCAAGCGCACAGGGCCGCGGCGAATCGCCTCAATCAGCAGGAACAGCAGGTGGCCGCCATCGACGAGCGGAATCGGCAGCAGGTTGACGATGCCGAGATTGATCGACAGCCCCGCCATTGTCACGAGGAAAGTCTCTGCGCCCAATTCCGCGCTTTTGTTGGCGATCTGCGCGATGAACAGCGGTCCGCCGACCTCGCGCACCGGCACGTCGCCCTTGAACAGCCCGGCGAGCGTGCGGAAGACCATCTCCGCGCCCTCGACGAATTTCTCGCCGGTCCACGTCAGCGCCGACGCGATCGGCCGCGGATTGGCGATGAGCGGCGCAACCGTGTAGTCCGTCGCCGGCCCGATGCCGATTTGCGCGTGCGGCCGGTGGTCGGGCGACAGCGCGATACCCAAGGTCAGCGGCGCGTCCAGCTCGACAAAATCAGCCTGACCCGGCTGCGGCTGCGCGACCCGGCGGCGCAAGTGCAGCAGATGCGGCTTCAGCGCCAGCTTGGCCTGCGCCACAATCTCCTCCGGCGCGCGTCCCTGGTTCTCCTTCTTGCCGCGCACGTCGTCGAATGGCCGACGCAGCTCGTCGTAGAGCTGCATCAGGGACGTCAGCGGTTTGCCGTCCAGCGTCAGCAGTTCGTCGCCCGGCTGCAGGTGCGCTTCCGTCACGGCCGGCGTCGCTTTCTCCAGCGATCCGACGATCGCGCCCGGCGGCAGCAGGCCCAGCGCCGCCATGTCGACCGCCTGACCCGGGGCAACCGCGATGCGCACGGTCGCGTCGTTGTGCGGGTGTTCAACGGCCTTTTCCAGCGTGTCGCCGCTGACTTCCGTCTGCCAACGCAGGTGCGAAAGGTGCAGGGTCACGGGCGCATGCTGTTGCAGCGCGAGGCGCAGGCGGTCGTCCAGTTCGTAGAAGCGCTCAACGGGCGTCGCCTTGCCGTTCACTTCCACTGCGCGCACGCGATCGCCGCTCTGCACGCCCGCTTGCCACGCCGCCGAGCCCGGCTGCACGGAAACCACGGACGCTTCCGGCTGCGCCAGGACCTGGATGCGCCCGACGTAGCGGACCATGCCCAACTCCGGAATCATCTGCCGCTGGCGAATCGGCGTGACGAGGATGTCCCGCGGCTGGCCAGCGCGTTCAATCGAGAACTTCGTCAGCTTGCCCGGGCGCGCAGAGACGGCGTCAACCAGCTCATCAAACGTTGCGACGGGCTCGCCATCGATCGCGCGGATCTGGTCGCCCGTGCGCAGGCCCGCGATCGCCGCTGGACCGCCCGGAACCACTGCGCCCACGACGGACGGCACCACCTGCTGCCGGAACGCCAAGGCGCTGCCAAAAAGCACGAACAGCGGCAGGATAAAGTTGAAAATCGGCCCGGCGGCAACGATCAGCGTCCGGCGCCACACTGGCTTGGAGGTGAACGCATCGGGCGCGTTGGCCAGCTCGGGATCGGCCGGTGCGGACGGATCGTCGCCCAGCATCCGCACGTAGCCACCCAGCGGCAGCGCGCGAATCGCGTACTGCGTCCCGTTGCGCTGCCATTCCAGCACCACCGGGCCAAAGCCGATGGAGAACGACAACACGCGCACCCCCATCCAACGGGCGACGACGAAGTGGCCGAACTCGTGGAACAGCACGAGCGGTACAAGCATGAGGAGCGCGTAGAGCAACGGCATGGACGACCCGCGCGGAGAGTGGCAAGTGAGACGCGCCCGGTTTCAGGCGCGCGGCAGCATAGCACAGCAGATGGACAGTGCATTCCCAAAGCGCCATTTGCAGCTTGCTCCCAGCGGCGTTACAACCACGCCGTCCGCGCTTGGGCGGATCGCAGGGGCAACGCGTGGCAACAGAGTGGCATCGGGCAAAATGGCTGATTCTGCCGGCAATCGCGCTGGGCTGCACGGCCAACTCGCCAGCGCCGGCGGCGGGTGGCGTGGCGATTGCGTTTGCCGCGTTGGAAGGGACGCAGGCCTGTTCCGCGACCTGGAATGGCACGGGCACGCCACCGTCGGCGGGCGCGGATGCGGTCGATCGGCTGACCTTGCGCTGGACAGCGCTCGACACGGGCAAGTCGGCGACGGCGAGCATCACCGCCAAGGAAGTCGCGAGCAACGGAACGTGGAACGTCGGCGTGCTGCCGGTCTCCCAGCAGTTGCAGCTGCAGGTCTACGCGTGCACGGCCGACAACCGCGTGGTCTGGTACGGCAAGGGCAGCGATTTCGTGGTCAAGCAGGGCGAGGACACCACCGCGCGCGTGTTCATGACGCCGCCGGGCAAGCTGGCGTGCGCGGGCAACGCGGGGGCGGGCGGTACGCTGCAGACGCCGCGGGCTTTTGCCGGCGGTGCGGCGCTGACGACAGGGAACGCGATCGCCGTGGGCGGCGCGGACAAGTGGGATGGCACGCTGGCCAAGGCGTCCGTCGCGACTGACATCTACGACGCCAAACTGGGCACGTGGCGGGCGGGACCGTCGCTGCTGGCGGCGCGCATTTGGCCGCAAGTCCTGCCGCTGGACGCGACGCGCGTGCTTGTGGCGGGCGGCAGCGCGCGTCTGCAAAAGACCAACAATACGCTGCCGATCACTCTGTTTGCGCCGGACGATCTCTCGTCGGCGGCGCTCGTCACCCCCGCGGCGGAAGTCCTGGACGTGCAGACGGAAGGCGCGAAGTCGGTCGCGGCGGTGGCCAACATCGGTTCAGGCGTGCGGCCTTTTGCGAGCGCGACAGTCGCCGGTGACACCGTCGTCTTTGCCGGCGGTCTGGGTGAAGACAACAAGGCGCTCGCCACGGGCGCACGCGTGCGCGGACTCGCCGACATCGCCAATCTTGGCGTTGGGACCACGGATGCGCTGACGCTCGCCGCGGCGCGGATTCAGCCCAACGTGTTGGCTTACGCCGATGGCGCTGTCGTCGTCTGGGGCGGCCAGACGTCGGCGCAAGCGGCGGATTTTGGCGAGGTCATCGACAAGGACGGCAAGGCCGGCGCGCTCCTCACCGTCACGGGCGACGCCATCTTGACCGATCCGAACGCGCAGGCGATGGGTGCCGCCGCCGTCGTCCTCAGCGAGCAGGGCGACGTCCTGACGTTCTTCGTCACCGGCGGCATTCCCGTTGATGCCGGCTGGGCAACCGGCACGCCCAGCTACGTCGTCCTCGTCGATCGCGTGGCCAGGACCGCCGTGTGCAAGAAAGTCGCGCTGCCCGCAGATACCGTTCTTCCCGGCGGCATCGGCGTCGCGGCGACGCGTTTGGACGGCGGCTACATCCTCGTCTCGGGCGGCTTGCTCGGCCTTGGCAAGCTGGCGTCGAGCGCCGATCCGCAGAGCCAGTGCCAGACCGATGAGCAGACCAAGACCGGTTGCCTCGTCAGCGGTTTTGTCCTGCTCGCGCCGCCCGCCGATTTGGCGCCAGCGCAGATCGCGATGACGGCCGTGAAGATTGACGGACTTTCGCCCATGGGGCCGCATTTTGGCCAGATCGCCGTGCCGCTGCCCGTTGGCGCGGTGCTGACGGGCGGTCTCGAGACGGTGGTCTCGCTGCCCGTGACCGCGACGGACGCGTTTGACGCCACCGCGCAGATCATCTCGGCACCTTTCTCAGCGGCTGCCAGTCAAGCCGCCTGCAAACTGTAGCCCGCAGCGGGTTGCGCGGAGTCCGCCTGTGCGCATTTCTCCAGAAAAGACCTCGCTCCTGCGCGAGCGCGACCGCGAACGCGGCGTGGAACGTCCGCGCCTCCCGCCTTGGCTGAAAGCGCCGCTGCCGGGCGGTGAGCGCTACGCCGACATCAAGAATCGCCTCCGCACCCGCAAGCTGCACACGGTCTGCGAAGAGGCGCAGTGCCCCAACATCGGCGAGTGCTGGAATGCCGGAACGGCGACGCTGATGCTGATGGGGGAAGCGTGTACGCGGGCTTGCCGCTTTTGCGCGGTGAAGAACAATCCCAAGCCGCCGGAGCTGGACGCCGACGAGCCGCGCAAGTCCGCAGAACAAGTGCAGCTCATGGCGCTGGACTACGTGGTGCTGACGAGCGTGAACCGCGACGACCTGCCCGATGGCGGCGCGGCGCACTTTGCCGCGACCATCCAGGCGATCAAGGCCGCGAGCCCGCAGACGCTTGTGGAAGTGCTGACCCCGGATTTCCAGGGCAAGCCGGAGCAGATCGCCGCGGTGCTGGATGGCGCGCCGGACGTGTTCGCCCACAACGTGGAGACGGTCGCGCGCCTGACGCCGTCCGTGCGCGATCGCCGCGCCTCGTACCAGCAGAGCCTGGACGTGCTGAAGTTCGCCAAGCAGCATCGGCCGCAGGTGGTGACGAAATCGTCGATCATGCTGGGCTTGTCGGAGACGGACGAGGAAATCGACCAGGCGCTGCGGGACCTGCGGGCGCACGACTGCGACGCGGTGACGCTGGGCCAGTACCTGCGGCCGTCGCCGTGGCACCTCGAGGTGCTGAGCTACGTGACGCCCGAGGCGTTCCAGCGCTGGGAGGCGCGCGCCCTGGAGCTCGGTTTCCTGTATTGCGCGTCAGGGCCGCTGGTGCGATCGAGCTACCGGGCGGGCGAGCACTTCCTCAAGTCGCTTGTCGACGAGCGCAAGTAGCGTCACGGTCCGCAGGTATCCGCCGTCGTCTGGCTGCCGCTCGACACGCAACTGCCCGCGCAAACGACGCCCAAACACTTCATCGCGTTCGCGCTGCACTGGAATGTGCCCGATGAGCACGTGCTGCTCTGCGGTTTGCACTTGTAGCCCAACTGGTCAAAACCGTTGTCGGTCACACCGTCGCAGTCGTCGTCCAGGCCGTTGCACTTCTCCGTGATGTACGTGTCGTTCAGGCACATCACCGCGCCGGTTTTGGCGGGATCGCAGCCCAACGTGCCGTTCTTGCAGTAGTCGGGATCGGGCAGGGCGTCGCAGGCGTTGCCCAGCCCCAAGCCGTCGTCGGTCAGGCCGTTGCAGTCGTCGTCCAGCGCGTTGCAGATCTCCACGATGTTCGGGCTTGTCTCCAGGCACATCGTGGACTGCTGGTCCGCGGCGCACGCGATCGTGCCATTCTTGCACTTGTCCAGATCTGCGCCGTCGCACGCGGTGCCGAGCGTGGCCTTCCACGGATCGTCGGTGATGCCGTTGCAGTCGTCGTCGATGTTGTTGCAGACCTCAACCTTGACCGTGCCGGTCAGCGACTCGTTGCACACAACGGCGTTTTGCGCGCTGCTGCACACGAATTGGCCATTGGGGCACTTGTCCGGATCCGGGCCGTCGCAGGCGATGCCGAGGTTCTGGTAGCCGTCGTCCGTGATGCCGTTGCAGTCGTTGTCCAGCGAATCGCAGAGCGTTTCCTTGGATTGGTAGCCCGATCCGCTGTACGCGCACGTCCATTTCTTGTTGCTGCAGCTGACTTTGACGGCTTGCGCGCACACGCCCGTCTGGTTGCACGGCGCGAGGTCGACGGACAAGTTGTTGTCCGTGATGCCGTCGCAGTCATCGTCCGTGCCGTTGCAGTCTTCCGCCGAGGCCATGCTCTGCGAGCCATCGGCGGCGCTGCTGCACGTCACTGTGTGGTCGACCTTGCATTCCACCATGCCGGGTCCGCACGCGCCGGGTGCGACGCAGCCCGCGCCCACGGTCAAGCCGTTGTACGTGATGCCTTCGTCCGTCGTGCCGTTGCAGTTGTTGTCGACGTTGTCGCAGATCTCCGCCTTGGCCTGGCTGTTCGGCCCGTCGGGATTGGTCGAGCACGTCGCCGTCAGATTGGCGCCGCAGACCACGATGCCCACGCCGCACGCGCCGTAGCCCTTGCAGATGTCCCCGACTTTCTTGGTGGTCTGGTAAAGGAACCCCTCGTCCGTCTGGCCGTCGCAGTTGTTGTCCTGGCCATCGCAGACTTCCGCGATGTTGGTCGTCGTCTCGTTCACGCATTCCGTGCCGGCCTTGCTGGCCTTGCACGTCCACGTGCCAGTCTTGCACTTGTCCGTGTCGGGTCCGTCGCACGCGGTGCCCACGGTCACGACGTTGTTGGCGTCTTCATCGGTCTTGCCGTCGCAGTCGTTGTCCAAGCCGTCGCAGAGCGTCTCGCTGAATTGGAAGTTGGGGATCTTGCTGTAGTCGCACGTCCAGCCGCTGACGCCGTTGCACGTCGCGACCAATTCCGGCCCGGCGCAGACGCCCACGTGCGCGCACTGGCTGTTTTGCGGGCCCAAGCCGTCGTCCGTCTTGCCGTTGCAGTCGTTGTCCTTGCCGTCGCAGCTCTCCGCGGTGCCCTGCGGCTTGGAGCCGTTGGGGTTGTGCGAGCACGTCGCCATCTTGTCGTTGCCGCATTCCACGACGCCGGGGGTGCATTCGCCGACCGCGGGGCACTGGCTGCCGAGCGGAATGCCGTTGTAGAGCAAGCCCTCGTCGGTCAAGCCGTCGCAGTTGTTGTCCAGGCCGTCGCACCATTCCTTGCCGTTGAAATTCGGATCGGAATTCGGATTCGTGCTGCATGTGGCGACAAAATCGATGGGCGAGCACATCACCAGGCCCATGCCGCAGCCGCCGATGCCGTGACACGCTGCGCCCAGGGCTTCCACCGCGTTGCTCTTGGTGTCCAGATACGTGAAATTCTCGTCTGTCAGGCCATCGCAGTTGTTGTCCTTGCCGTCGCAGATCTCCGGGATGTTCTGCTTGGTCTCGTTCACGCACCAGACGTCCTGGCCGTCGGGCGTGCAGGTGCTGATGCCGTATTTGCAGGCGTCGCTGTCGGTGCCGTCGCACGCCAGACCGATGGCAAAGCCTTCGTCCGTCACGCCGTCGCAGTTGTCGTCGGCGCCGTCGCAGATTTCCGCAATATTGGTGATGGTCTCGTTGACGCACTCGACGCCCTTCTGGTCCGCGGTGCAGGTCCACGTGCCCGTTGCGCACTTGTCGCTGTCCGGTCCGTCGCACGCTTGGCCGATCGTGAAATCCTCGTCCGTCAGCGTGTCGCAGTCGTCGTCCAGGCCGTTGCACAGTTCGACGAGGTTGGTCTTGGTCTCTGGGCCGCACACGGTGTCCAGCTTATCGGGCGAGCACACGACCACGCCGTTGGCGCACAGGTCGCTGTCCGTGCCGTCGCACGGGATGCCGAGCTGGAACGGTTCGTCGGTGAACCCGTCGCAGTTGTTGTCCAAGCCGTCACACGAAATCTCGCCCGCGCCTTCGTAGCCGGCCACGCCAGCGTAGTCGCACTGCCAAGCGCCGCCGTGACACGTGGCCTTGACGGTGCCGGCGTCCGAGCAGACGCCCTTCTTGGCGCAGCTGTTGTCGGTCTGGCTCAGCCCTTCGTCGATGTGGCCGTTGCAGTCGTCGTCGATGCCGTTGCAGCTCTCCGCCGTGCCGGCGTACTTGGAGCCGCCGTATCCTGACGAGCACGTCGCCAAGCCGCTGATCGCGTCGCACTCGACGATGCCGGCCTTGCCCGCGCATGCGCCCGCGCCCACGCACACGCCGCCAATGGGAATGGTGCCGTAGAGGATGCCTTCATCGGTCTGGCCGTTGCAGTTGTCGTCGATGCCGTTGCACGTTTCCGGCGTGGCCTGCGCGTTGGTGCCAAACGCGTCGGTGGAGCAGACCGCGACCTGTAATTCCGGCGAGCATTCCACCACGCCGATGCCGCACGCGCCAAAGCCCTTGCACGTGGCGCCGACCTTCTTGCCAAAGTAGCTGACGCCTTCATCGGTCTGGCCATTGCAGTTGTTGTCGATGTTGTCGCACAGCTCCGTCAGGTCCGTGACGCTCTCGTTGTTGCAGACCACGCCCTTGCCGTTGCCGGCGCACGTCCAGGTTCCGTTCTTGCACTGGTCGCTGTCGCTGCCGTCGCACGCTTGGCCGAGCAACGGAAAGAACTCGTCGGTCAGGCCGTTGCAGTTGTCATCCAAGCCGTTGCACAGGTCCGGCTGCGGGCCAACCTTGGGCGCACATTCCACTTTGGCCTGAAACCCGTAGTGCACGCACGTCTGGATGCCCGGCTGGCACAGGCCAATATCCGCGCCGCACGCGCCCGGCGTCGTGTCGGGATTGCCCTCGTCGGTGATGCCGTTGCAGTTGTCGTCCTTGGCGTTGCAGGTCTCGATTGCGCCGGGATGAATGGCGGGGTTGGCGGGCTTGCAGTCCACGTTGTTGGCGTAGCCGTCGCCGTCGTCGTCCTGACCGGCGATGGCGGCGCAGCTCAAGTCCGTGCCGTCGCAGTCCTGGTCGATGCCGTCGCCGCATTTCTCCGGCGCGCCCACGTACACGTCGGATTTGGTCTCGTCGCAGTCGTCGCTGCCGGTGTGGCCGTCCAGGTCCAGATCGCCCGCGGCGCACGGCGTGGTCTTGCCGTCGCAGTTCATGTCGCACGCGGCGATGGCCACGCTGCCGCTCAACTTCGGGTTGCAGCACGCTTCCTTGGCGCCCGGATGAATCGCTGAATCCGTGGGCGCACAGTCGTCCGGCGCGCTGTAGCCGTCGCCGTCCGGGTCGTCGCCGTAGCAGGTCTCGTCGGTCGCGCCGTTGCAGTCCTGGTCAATGCCGTCGCCGCCGCCGGTCGGACCGCACAATTCCTGCAGGTCCGTGCTTGTCTCCGGTCCGCACACGGTGGAGAGCGCGTCGAGGCCGCAGATCACGATGCCGGTCTTGCAGAAGTCGCTGTCCGGACCGTCGCAGCCCTGGCCGAGATCGGGGTAATCCTCGTCGGTCTTGCCGTCGCAGTTGTCGTCCAAGCCGTTGCAGATGTCCGGCGTGCCGGGGACGCTGTCGGCGCACGTGAGCGCGACGGCGGTCTTGTCCAGGTGCGAGCAAACCATCGTCCCGGCCTTGCAGAAGCCGACCGTGTTGTCGCAGACCGCGCCGCCGCCGGGGTTGCCCTCGTCGACGAGATTGTCGCAGTTGTCGTCATACCCGTTGCAGATTTCCACGGCCCCGGGGTGGCGCTTGGGCGCGTCGTCGTCGCAATCGGGGCCGCCGGCGGCAAAAGAGATGTAGCCGTCGCCGTCGCTGTCGTTGCCGCTGTTGCACACGGCGTCGCCGCCGACGCAATCCTGGTCGATCCCGTCGCCGCATTTGTCCGGCGCGCCGGGGAAGATGCTCGGGTCGCTGTCGTTGCAGTCGCCGCCCAGGCCGGAGAAGCCGTCCTTGTCGAGGTCCGTGGCGAAGCAGCCGACCACCACGCCGTTGCAATCGACGTCGCACGCCTTGGTCGCGGGCGTTACGGGCGTTGTCTCGGACTTGTTCTGGATCGCTGGCAACTGCTTGCAGCACGCCTCGGGCGCGCCGGGATTGAGCGGGTTGCCGTACGCCGGATAGACGCCGGCGTCGTAGGGGCCGCAGTCCTTGGCGTCGGGCACGCCGTCGCCGTCGGTGTCCTTGATCTTGCAGCCTTCGTCGGTCTGGCCGTCGCAGTTGTCGTCGATGCCGTTGAAGCACGTTTCGGACGTGTCGGCGAATTGCGCGGTGGAGCAGACCATGCTCTTGGCGTCGCTGCTGCAGACCCATGCGCCGCCGTGGCACACGCCGTCGCCGCACGACTGGTGCAACGTCGGGAACTTCTCGTCGATCTTGCCGTTGCAGTCGTTGTCGAGGCCGTCGCAGATCTCCGCGCTGGGCAATTTGGCGGTGCACGGCGACCAGCCGCTGGTTTGGCATACCTGCACGCCGATGCAGCCGCCGGCGGGGCCGGTCACTTCGCAGGACCACTGTTGGCCGAGGAGCGCGTCGCTGCAGTCACACGCGCCGAGGATCGGCGCGCAGTAGGCGCCCGAGCCCTTGAGCGTGCTCTGGCAGAGGAAGCCGGTCGGGCAGCTCGTGCCCGCGTTGGCCTTGCCGGAGCAGTCGAGGCCGCAGATCTTCGGCTTGCCCGCGCCGCCGGAGAGGCACGCGCCGCCGGGGCAGTCCGTGTCCGCGGTGCAGTGCGTGCACAAGCCGGCGGGCAGGGGGAGGCAATACGGTTTGCCGTCGCCAAACCCGGCGATGGCGCAGCGGAAGCCGGACGGGCAGTCGCCGGTGCACGGCTGGGTACAAACGCTGTGGGTGGCGCTGTCGGCGACGCAGAGGCTCGATTCACACGCGCTTGCCACCGTGCAGCTCGCGCCCAGCGGCAAGCCGGCTGGCGGCACATCGGCGTCGGTCCCGGGGGCGGCATCGCTGTCGCCCGGCGCATCTTTCAGCACGTCCGGCAACACATCGACGATGTCGGGCACGTCGATCACGTCGCTGATGTCGGGCAAATCGGGTACATCGGCTACGTCAGGCAGCGCACTGTCCGGCGCGTCCGGCACGTCGTGCTTCACGTCCTTGCTGTCAGCGGTCGCGTCGACCTGGGCGTCGTCAAACGCGCCGGGAATCGGCGTGAAGGTGGTGTCGAGGCACGCCGGCAGCAAGGCCAGAAGCCCCAAGCCCAGGAGAGCGCGCGCATGAAACCGCTGCAGTTGAACAGGCATCCCGGTGACCCGACGCGATGGAAGCGCCCGCAAACCATCTAGGGTATCGTGCCGCTTCGCCGCGTTCAAGTTACAACGGACGGTTTACAAACGCGTGGCGCGCAGGAACCACTGGTTGGACGTGCCCAGGCCGACGGACTGCACCGTATGCAGCGCGAAACCGTTTGGCACGGCGGCCAGCAAAGCGGCGGCAGCATCGGGCGCGTCAGCGTTGCGGTAGTGTTCAAACGGCGTCTCCGCCACCGGAATCGCGTGCGCGCGCGCCAGTTGCTCGGGCGACCGGCAGAGGCCAAACGCGACATTGTCGCACGCCAGAAACACGCCACCGGGCTTGAGCACCCGCGCGACTTCCTGCAGCGCTTGCGGCACGTCGCGCAAATGATTGAAAGAACGCAGCATCAGCACGGCGTCGGCGGACTGGCTGACCAGCGGCAGGTGCTCGCCCGTGCCCTGCAAGCTCAGCGCCTCCGGGAGAACTGCCACCGTCCGCTCCAGCGCGGCGAGCTCCGGCTCCACCGCGACGTAGCGCAGGGTCCCTGCCGCTTGCGCCGCCGCGAGTTCCTGCACGTAGCGAATCGGCCCCGCGCCCACGTCCACGACAACGCCGCTCAGGGTCCGCAGATGGCCGAGCAACAGCGCCTCCTCCGCGGCAAACGGCTGGTGATCCGCGGCGTGCCAACGATCGCCGCCGTCGGGAAGGAGCAGCGCCAGGTCGGCGGCGAAATCGTCCAGCCGTGCCTTGTCGGATTGGTCCAGATAGACCTGCCCGCGCGCCAACGCCTCCGCGACGAGCGGGGACATCGGCTGCTGCAGCGTGAAATGCCGCGGCGGGGTGCTGTCCAGCGTAAGCAGCGCGTCGTTGAGCGCGCCATCGGTCAAGTCAAATTGGTTGCTGACCGGCTCCGGCAATGGCGCCACGATCTGCCCCGACAACGGCCCCGCGCACTGCGCGCGCAGCCCGCACGTCGCGCACTCAGGCGGTTGCGAGCGCGGCCGCGGCGGCACCAGCGCCACGTCAGGCCGCCAATCGCCCAGATGGCACAGCGGAACGCCCAGCGCGGTCCAGCGCAGCTTGGCGCATCGCGTCCGCGCGAGCCTGGCCCGCACATCGGACCAGCGCACGAGATCAGTCGTGTGCACCGGCGTCACGACAAGCAGCACTGGCCCGCATGCGTCAAGCTCGACCAGCGGCAGCGCCGCGATCGCGTCGACCGGCACGGTCAACGCCGCCACGAGACGCTGCCGCCGGACCCGATTCGCCCACTGCGCGATCGCCGCGACAGCGTTCGCCCCTTGCTGCCACGGCGTCAGGACCACGTGAAAACCGCTCGCGCGCGCCTGCGCCAGCCACGTGTCCGAGTGCAACTTATCAGAAGGACAGGCAATCCATTGCAGGGCAGCGGGCTGGTGCGGGGTTGGCGAATGGCTCATGCAGGCAGGCGAC
The DNA here is from genome assembly GCA_903842345.1 of uncultured Myxococcales bacterium. Taxonomy (GTDB): domain Bacteria; phylum Myxococcota_A; class UBA9042; order UBA9042; family UBA9042; genus CAIYBN01. The sequence continues at coordinate 112,777 of CAIMLR010000007.1, read as the reverse complement.
TCCGTGCGGACAGGCGCAGCGTAGCCGAGGAGGCCCGCGTTGCAAGGCCCTTGCGCAACGCGGTTTCACGTCCGCCGGCAAAAGCGTTTGACAGAGTGCGGCACCTGTCCCTAGACTGTAAGCTGGGACTTTCTCTGGGGGTGTCATTATGTCTTTCTCTCGTCGCGATTTCATTGCCCTGGTGGGCACTTCGGTTGCCGGTGTGGCCGTTGTCAGCGCCGCTGGCCGTTCGGTCACCGCTGCTTCTTCTTCGTCCGTTGCCGCCGGCAGCGACAACTGGGTTGTCGATTCGATCGGCGCCGTCTCCAAGGGCGCCGTGCCGATCACGCTCGTTCACGCGACCACGGGCGAGCGCCTGAATGTGGAAGCGTGCCGTCGTGGTTCGGGCCGTCAGTCCGTTGCCTCCAGCCGCGATTTTGACCTGTTCCTCGTGAACAACGGTCAGGGTCACGCGCAGACGCCCGCGTCGCACACGCTCGCGGTTCGTTCGCTCGCCAAGCACTTGGACAAGACTGTGAAGGCTGTGCCGAGCACCGTCGTCACGATGGCCGCGCGCCAGTCCAAGCACGCTGAGCTGTACACGACCAACGACGACCCGATCGCCTAACCCGCTTTCGCGTCTCGCCAAGTTTTTCACGCAACACGATCGCCGTTCCCCCGCGGCGATCGCGTTGTCGTTTTTGCGGCAGTAAACCCGGCGATCGCGGTGAAACCTGGGCCACATTCGGGCAGGCCGCCGCGGACTGATCGTTTGGCTATTTGATCGTCACGTGCCGCAGCAGATTCAGGTCTTCCAGCGCCGCGCCGGCGCCCAGGACCACCGCGCTCACCGGATCGTCCGCGATCAGCACTGGCAGTCCCGTCTCATGCCGCAGCAGGTTGTCGATGCCGCGCAGCAGCGCGCCGCCGCCCGCCAGCACAACGCCCTTGTCGACGATGTCCGCGGAGAGCTCCGGCGGCGTCTTCTCCAGCGCCGCGCGCACAGCCTTGGCGATTTCACCCAGCGGCTCAGCCAGCGCCTCGCGAATCTCGTCCGAATTGACGGTCACAACCTTGGGAATGCCGCCCGCCGCATCGCGGCCGCGCACTTCCGTCGTGCGGATCTCCGCGGTCGGCCAGGCATTGCCGATGTCGATCTTGATCTGCTCCGCCGTGCGATCGCCGATCAGCAGGTTGTACTTGCGCCGCAGGTGCTCGACGATCGCCAGGTCGAGCTTGTCGCCGCCGACTTTGAGCGAGTGGCTGTAGACCATGCCGGCGAGGGAAATGACCGCGACTTCCGTCGTGCCACCGCCGATGTCGACGATCATGTTGCCAGCAGGTTCGGTGATGGGCAGGCCTGCGCCGATCGCCGCCGCCATCGGCTCTTCAATCAGGTAGACCTCGCGGGCGCTCGTCGACTCGGCGCTCTCGCGCACCGCGCGCTTCTCAACGTCCGTGATGCCGCTGGGTACGCAGATGATGACGCGCGGCCGAACCAGCGTGCGGCGACTCTGCGCCTTGCCGATGAAGAAGCGCAGCATCGCCTCCGTGATTTCAAAATCGGCGATGACGCCGCCCTGCATGGGGCGAATCGCCTCGATGCCGCTTGGCGTGCGGCCCAGCATGTCCTTGGCCTCTTTGCCGACCGCGAGGACGCGCCGCTCGCCGCGGGCATCGCGCTGCACGGCGACGACGGACGGCTCACGGCTGACGATGCCGCGACCCTGGATGTAGATCAACGTCGTCGCAGTGCCGAGATCAATGGCGATGTCGTTCGCAAAGAGCGAGCTGAACCAGGAAGCCACGGGCACCATCTCCGGGTCGCCAGATTGCCGTCCGCCATGCACGGAACTGACGCAATGGCTTGCGCGACCGGGGGCGAAGGTAACAGGCGGTTGGCGGTTGCGGCAAGTTACCGGAGCGGATCGACGCGCAATTCGCGGTCGCGCGGGTCAAGCCGCGCAGGCGAGTGCAACGTGCGGCCCGCTACTCCGGAATGAAGACGCCGCCACCGGACGGCTTGCCGCCGCCTGAAGGCTTGTGCGCTTGCGGCCGCGGTTTGGCCCTGGCCGTCTCAGCCTTTTCCACCTTGGCGGCTTCCGCCTTGTCCGCTTCGAGCTTGTCGGCGTCCACTTTCGCTGCCGCTGCTTTGTCGACTTCCGCCTTGGCGCCCTCAGCGCGCGCGGCGGCCATCTTCGCAGCCTCGGCCTTCGCCGCTTCCGCTTTTTCGGTTTCCGCCTTGGCGGCAGCGGCCTTGTCCGCCGCGGTCTTGGCGGCAACTTCCTGCTGCGTCTTCGCCGGCTCGCCAGGCGCCGCTGCGGCTGATGCTTCCGTTGGCGCTGGGCCATTGCCGGCCGGCTTGCCGCCGGACGCCATCGAAATCCCGGCAACTGCGACCGCGATCGCCACCGCCGCGCCCACGCCAATGAGCATCCCCATCTTCTTCTTGCCGCCGGCCGCTTGGCTCGCCGTCGGGTCGATCCGCCCACCGATCGTTGCGCCCACGCCGGTCGCCGCGATGGTCTCGCTGTTGACGTCGTAGTTGGCCGTCGCGTTCTGCAGCGCGACGGTCCGCATGCTGAGGGGCGTCGGCAGGCCGGACGCATAGCCCGGTCCCGCGCCGTCATACAGCGCGTTGATTTCGCCGGTCGAATTGCCGATGAGGCGTTCCAGCGCTGCCCGCATATCGCGCGCCGAGGCAAACCGCTCGTCGCGGGACTTGGCCAGCGCGCGATTCACCAGGTGCACAAAACCTTCAGAAACCGGGGTCTTGGCATTGTCCGGAATCGACGGAACGGCGGCCTGCGCGTGGTTGAACATGATCGTCAGCGGATTGCGATCGTTGAACGGCGGCTGACCGCACACGCAGCGGTACATGATGACCGCCAGCGAATAGAGATCGGAGCGGCCATCCAGCTCTCCGCCCTGGCACTGCTCCGGGCTCATGTACGCGGGCGTGCCGAGCGCTGTGCCCGCGCCCGTGAGCGACGAGTCCTGCGCGCGCGCGATGCCAAAGTCGAGCACCTTCACGATGGGCTCGTCGTCGCCCGAATCGGCGAGCATGATGTTGGCCGGCTTCAGATCGCGGTGCACGAGCTTCTGGCCGTGCGCTTCCTGCAGCGCCTTCAGGATCGGGATGCTCATCTTGACGGTCTCCAATTCCGTCATGACGCTGCCCTCATTGGAGCGATCCTTCAGGACCTTCTCCAACGTCGGGCCGTGCAGCAGCTCCATCGCGATGTAGAGCGCGCCTTCCTTGGTCTGGCCGACGTCAAAAACGCGGACCGTATTCTGGTGTTTCAGGTTCGCCGTGACCTGCGCTTCGCGGTAGAAACGCCGGACTTCGGCGTCGTCAGCGCCCGATCCGGGGAGCATCATCTTCAGCGCGATCTTCTGCTGGGTACCGGTGTGCTCCGCGGAATAGACCGCGCCAAAACCGCCGCGACCCAGCACGCCGGTCACGCGATAGCGGCCATCGACCACGTCGCCTTCGCGCACCTGCGTGGCGTCGACGTCCAATTTGCGGCGGGCCAGCGTCGCGACGCCGTCCTTGGGACAGAAATCCAAGTCGGTCTTGTCACCGCAGCTCGGGCAATATCGTGTGGCGTCAGACATCGTTTGGCTTTCGACCGGTGGGTCGCATGGAAATCCCCGCCAATAGGGTAACGGGGCCGGGGCGGTTCATCAAGCAAAACCGCACAAGGACGCGAGGCTACGGCTGCGTCTGGCCCAGCGGCAGGTCCCATTCGTCGCGCAGCTTGCGGTCGGTCACGCACTGGACGTCGCCCCAGCAGGGATCCTCGCTCACCTTGGTCGCCAGTGAGTGGAAATACGAGGCGATGAGGTTGCGGTGGTACTGGGTGTACGTGCCCTTGTAGCCATCGACGTGCGGGAAGCTGTCGTTCTTGTCGACCGTCGCGATGTACTCGTGGTGGCCATGCACGTCGGCGAGACAGAGCGCGGACAGCGCCTTCCCCAGCGGTCCCGCGGCAGTGATTTGCGACGGCACGATGCTGCACAGGCCCGTGCCCTTGCCGCCTTCCGGGCGCGCGGGATTCAGCAGCGGCGGCGGCACGTCCTTGCTGACGAGGATGCCAAGCGCGATGACTTGCTCCGTCCAGACGCGATACGGCGCGGCAAAGTCGACTTGTGCGGCAAACGGATTCGCCGCCGCCTTGGCGTAGTCCGGATCGCGGCCAAACAGACCAATCGACCGCGCGAGCGCGAGACCCTGGGCGAACACCACGGTGCTGTCGCCGACGGAGAGCATCATGAGCATGTTGGTCACGGGCCACTCCGGCTGGCGGCCCGCGGACGGGTCGAGCAGCACGCGATCCGCAACCGTGATCGCATCTGCGCCCTCCAGCACGTTCGCAGCCAGCTGGACGAAGCGCCGGAAATCCGGCGTGTTGCGCGTCCGCGCCAGACCTTCAAACGGCGTAATCATGCGCGCATGGCTCACGACGTTGCCGGATTGGCCGATCACGTCCACCGCCAGCACGTCGCCAATGTCCGAGGCGATCGCCAGGGCAAAGCCGCCGTCCTTGGCGACCGTCGTCTGCGCCTGCGTCCCCGCCGTCAGGTCCTGCACGCGCACGGTGGCGCCAATCGGCGCGAGAATCTCGCCGCGGTGCGCGATGTCGCCGCCGTCCAACTGCACGGGGTAGGACGCGCTCACGTCCACCGCGGTGTCCACGCACTCGCCGCCGTGGTTCCAGTCGCGGAACGTGGAGAACGTCGCGCGGTTGCAGTTGTCGGAGTCGTTGTTGAGCGACAGCCGCGCGTGGTTGTTGCCGTGGTCATCCGCGCCCATCGGGCAGCCGACGACCATGACGCCGCCGATCTTCTGCATCAGCGGCTCAGCGATTTGGCCGAGGTGCGTGCGGATGAAGATGTCGGCCAGGCCCGCGCCCGGCACGTCCGGCGCCACGGCGACGATGTACGGCTCCAGCGGCGCGGTCAGCGCGGTGTGCACGCCGCCGAGCGAAATGCCCATCATGAAGTACGGCTGCGGCTGCATGCGCGCTGAACCGTCCGGGTTCTTCTTGTCCGACACGATCGGCTTGCCGTCCGTGCCGACCATGAACGCGCCGCCGAGATCGAGGATGCCATCGCAGTTGAAGTCGCCGGCCATCAAGCTGGGCATCAGCTCTGCAGCCGTCGCGTGCGCCGGATCCGCCGGCGGCTTGGGCACGGCCGCCTGCGTCAGCGAATGCAGCATCCGCACCGCCACGATGTAGTCCAGCGTCGTCTGGCGCATCGAGTCGCGCAGGCGGAACGCGTTGGGCGAATAGTAGCCCTCGCCGTTGGTGATCTGGCAGTCGCCATTGTCGTCAAACGCGCGGCCTTTGACGGCGAGCTGTTGAACAAAGCCGTTCTTCAGCATCGCCGTGATGACGTCCTTGTCGGACATCGAATCCGGGAAATCGGTCGCCGCGTTGGGGAAAATCAGCTGGCCGAGCATGCCGCGCACGATCGGCACGTACGAGCCGCCCTTCTGCGCCAGGAACTTCAGCGGATCGGCCAGCACCGGACCGTGGCCCACCGCGTCGATCGAGAACGTCGCGATACCCGACTGCGCGAGGCGATCGGCCATCAGCAGCGCCTCAATCCGGCTCGTGCCCGTCGCGTGGGCGTACACAAGCACGGGGAACGGCGGCTTGTGGTTCGCCGTCGTCTTGGGCACGACCAGCATGAAGGGCACGCGTTCATGATGCGCCGTCTGGCCCATCGCTTCCGAGCCATCCGGCTGCGTCTGCGCGACCGTCCCCGCCTTCTGGTCCAGCACCCACACCTTGTCCGGCGTGTTGCGCAGGTCCGGCGTCTCCATTTCGCCAAAAACCGTGTAGTCGCCGTAGTCAAAGCCATCGGCCACGCCCGGCTGCACGGCGTTGATCAGCCCGACGATGCGCTTGATGAACTCGCCCTGCAGCACAAAGTCGTGATCCCACGCCACGGTCGGATACGGATTGTCGGCCGGATACGTGACGATGTTGCCGTCAAACGGGATGTCCATCTTGGTGACTTCCGTAATCTTCGCCGGGAACGCGTCGTTCATCCAGGCGAACGGCCCGCTGCCGTACAGACCGTCGCGCAGGTTGCGGAACGTCCGGGCGAGGTCGCCCGTCGACAGGGTCCAGCCAAACGCGATGTCTTCCAGCTTGACGCTGTTTTTCTCCAGCGTCGGCAGCGCCAGCTTCAGGTCCGCGGTCTGGCTGTCGTGGTTGACGATGTCAAACGGCGACTGGATCGGCCCATACCGGCCATTCTTGTCCCAGCCCTTGAGCTTGCGCGTCAGGATCACGGCATAGCGCGAGCCGGTCGCCAGCGGGATCAGCGGGCGGATGTCCAGCGTGTGGGTCGAGACTTCATAGTGATAGACCCACTTGTCCGGCGTGCCATCGCCGTTCAGGTCGACCATGTTGTCTGGCGGCAGCACGAAGCTGTCGTAGTCGCCCAGCGGATCGCGCGGAAAGTAGTGGCGCGTGTCCGCCTGATGCGGATACCAGCCGCGGCCAAGGTCCAGCGGAATGCGTTCACCGTAGCGCTTGGACGCCGGATCGACGTTGATGACGAAGATGCTGTCGTCCGTCACCGTGGAGACGTCCAGCGGACCGTCAAACGCGACCGTGATGGGCGACAGACCGGAGAAGCCGTCGAGCTCCGTCAGGTGTTGGCGGTTGGAATCGTCGATCTTGGTGTCGCCGTCCTTGGAGACGTTGAAGCGCAGCGTGCCATCGGCCAGCATCTTGAGCGCCAGATCGTTGGGGAACGGCAGCTCAGGCGCGGGGCGGCGCAGCGGATCCCACACGATGACCGGGCCGGGCTGGCTGCGATCGGTGTCGGCGAGGCCCAAACGCGGGGAATCCTGGCACGCCGCGAGGGACGTGAGGGACAGCGCGAGGATCAGGAATTGGCAACGAAAGACGAGTGAATGCATGAAGTCCTCTGCTTGGGGCCCGTGCAACAGTAGATCAACGAATTCTCGCATCCTACTGCTCGCTGGGTCGTTCGACGATCGCCCCGAAACCTCTGAATTGGACGGGCGTTGCTGACTGGCTGGGTCGGCAAGCGCGCGGCTGAAGCCGACTCGCGCCGACACGCGTTGATCGGGTATCTCCACATGAGCCCTTACCAGGCGCCGCGCAGCGCGACTTGACCCTGAACCGCTGCGACTGCTGAAGCGGCCGTGCCATCCGCGGCGTCAAACGCGTGGCCGGGCAGCAGCACGCCCGCATCGACACGCGCCAACAGCGAGAGGCCGACGGCCATGGGCTGGTTCCACTCCACGGCGGTGTCGAATTCAAGGCCGAGATCCTGCTGACGCTTGGCGCCCCGCGGACCGGCCGGCACGCCGCCCGCCATGTAGGTCTGGAACGGATCGGCGACTTCCACGGGCGAACGCGCGAGCACCGCGCCGGCCATCACAGCCAACCGCTTTGTCGCTTCCACGCGCACGACCGGATGCACGTACATCGCCTGCGTGACCGCGCCGTGCGTATCCACGCGCTCAGCGCCCGCGGGCGCGCCATTGGTGTAGCGCGGGTCGCCCAAGTTGGACATCGTGTTGCGCGACTGCTGCCGCATGTACTGGGAGAACAGCACGAGGCCGACGTGGTAGTCGCTCGCGAACTGGAAATTGTGCAGCGTGTTGTCAAACGGCCGATCGTCACCCGACGCGATGCCGCCTTCCAGGCGCAGTTTCACCTGCTTGTGGGCCGCTTCGCCGCGAATCACGCCGCCCCATTGCGCGACGTTCAAGTGGTCAGGCTGGGTGATCGTCCGCAGCCACGTCGTCGTGCCGGAGACGACCGCAACCTCGCCCGCGACGCTCAAGCGCCAGCCGGTGTTGGTCCATGCGCCATAGCTGGCGTAGGCGTCGCCAATCCACGCATCGAGGCCGAGGCCCGCCGCGTCTTTCTGGTCGCGCTTCACGCCGTACAGGCCCGCCTGCAGGTCCTTGCCCTGGTAGAGCAGCGCCGCCAGCCAATGGTGCGCGACGTCGCTGTCGGTGCGCGCCATGTCGTCCAGGCGCACGCGGTCATACGCCACGGCCAGCGCCAGCGGAAAAGCCTCCAGCGGGTCGCCCTTGCTGAACAGCGCCGCCGGCAAGATGGCGTACTGCACGCGATCGACAATGCCGCCGCCGTGCTTCATGCCAAACTGCATCGGATCGTCCACGCCATCCTGCGCCACGAGGCCGAGACCCCAATGCTGCGTTGTCCGACCTGCGCCCAGGCGGCCCGCGAGCGTCGTCGCTTCGGCAAACGCCTTGCGCATGAGGAAGCCGTCGGGCGTGTCGATCGTGTAATTGGACTGGCGGAAATCGGCCTGCACCTGCGCCGCGAGGCTGCGCACAAAGCCTTCCGTCTGGGCGTATTCCACGTCCCCACCCAAGCGCAGGCGATGCTCGCCCACGTCATTGGGCGCGATGTGCGTCGGATCGGGCGCGTTCACGTCAATCGGCGTCACGCGGTCGCCGGCAAGCCGCCAAGCGCCGTTGATGTGCCAGCGCAGGCCAGACCGCAGCGGGGTCTCATTGGTCGCTGTGGCGTCCTGGCCGTCTGCGACAACGTCCGCGTCAGCCGCATGGGCCGTCGCCGGTAGGATGCACAAGCCCGCAAGCCCGACGAGGCTTGCGCGCAAACACGTTTGGGCGCTCGAGAAAACGAGTGCCGGCCAGCCGCCCACAGATGCCATAGATCCCCCAACCGCAACGCCAATGCAGGCGCCCGCGCGGGGAAGGCTACGATCGTCCGCGCAGCATGGCAAACAAGCGCCAGCACCGCGCGCGTCTGATGACGCAATCGTGATGGAGAGAAGGAAGTGTCGGTGCCCCCGCGGCTGCATCAGGGTTGGGGAGGGGAGGGCAGCAGCCGCGGGGACACTCGAGGGGTAGCAAGGATTACGCCTCTGCGGGCGTGGCATCCTTGCGCGCGCGCCGGCGAGCCGGGGCAGCGTCTTTGGTTTCTACGTGCGGCCAGTGGGTCGCGATCTCAGCGCGGAGCGCCACGATCTCTTCCAGCACTTGCGCCGTCTGGCGCGCGGTCGCGATCCCGGCGACAGTCAGCACGTCGTCGCGCACATCGGCCGGCAGCTTGAGCCACGCCGCCATCAGCGCCGCGCCGCGGTCGTGCAGCGCCACCGACGGGGACAGCTTGCCGTGCAGTTCCGCCGTCGGCAGCTTGGCAATCAGCGCCTCAACGCGCTGCGTCACGTCATCTTTCTCAGCGCGGGCTTTGTCCTGCGCTTTCTCAACAAGCGAGAGGGCCATGCCCTGCCAATCGGTCAAGCGCGCCTGCGCCCGCAGCGCCCGGTCGTGAAATTCGTGCTGCACCTTGGCGCGCGCCGCTTCCACGCGTTCCGCCATCTGCACCGCCGCCGGAAAGCGCTTCAGCGCCTCGGGCAGGTGGGGCGTCTCGGCGGTCTTTTGGCTTGTCGTCTGAGTCGCTTGCATGGTCACTTCCTCGGCGGCCTGGGGTGCGGCCTCCGTTCTGAAACCAAGATAACGCAGTGCGTCATCGTGTCAAGGACAAAATAACGCAACGCGTCAAAAAAGATTGGATAAGCATGAAAAGACGACGGAATTTTCCGCTACTGGCGTCCCAGCTGGCGCAGGACCTTGGGCTCGTACACCGCCAGGAGCCGTCCGCCGCTCGGTCCGCGCACGTCCAGCACCGCCACACCGGCCTTCTTGAGTGCGGTCAGGGGCTGCGTCGCACCGACGAGGCGAGCGATGAGCGCGTCCAATTCCGGGGCATGGCCGACCAGCAGCGTCGACCGCGCGCCGGCAGCCTCAATCGCCGCCACGGCCGCATCCACCGGTTGCTCAGGCGCCAGCGCGTCCAGCGTTTCAATCGCGCCGCGCGGCACGCCCAGCGGCTCCGCGGCAATCGCCGCCGTCTGGGTCGCGCGCAGGTACGGACTCGTCAACACGCGCTCCACATGCACGCCCAAGCGCACGAGACCCAGCACCGCCAACCGCGTTCGCTCGCTGCCATCCGCGGTCAGCGGCCGTTCCGGATCGGAAGGCGCAGCCGGATCGTGCCGATCCATCGCAACACCATGGCGCATGACATACAACCGCATCGCAGACTCCGTTGCCCCAAATGGCGCGCCGGGACTCTCGCAGAATGGCGCGCGCGCCGCAATTGGCAGTTGCGTCCGACGCGGCAATCGCTATCTTTGCGGCGGAGTTTGCCCATGCCCAATGATTTGGATCCAGTCCTTTCCGCACCTATGCCGGCCATGCCAGCCGCCAAACTGCGCGGTTTTGAACGCGTTGCTGTGCCGCTGCTTGAAGCCGCCAACCGCCGACCGTGGGTGCGCAGGGCGCTGCACGGCACGCTGGGCTGGACGTTCGCGCACGTCGTTGACGCGGTGACGGGGCCGCGCTGGCGGGTTTTTGGCGCCGAAGCGCTCCGCGAGCACGCTGCGCAAGATGGCCTCATCCTCGTGGCCAACCATCGCTCGTTCTTTGACCTGTTCGTGATTTCGACCGTCGTCAAGCGGCGCACGCGGTTCATGCGGGAGGTCGCGTATCCGGTGCGCAAGGACTTCTTCTACACCAACCCGCTCGGCGTGCTCCTGAATTTCGCGGTGGCCGGGGCGACGATGTGGCCGCCCGTGTTCCGGGATGACCGCCGCCGTGAGCTGAATCCCATCGGGTTTCAGCAGCTCTCGAGCACGCTGGGGCGCGGCTGCATCATCGGCATCCATCCGGAAGGCACGCGCAACAAAGGCGACGACCCGTACAGCTATCTGGCGCTCAAACCGGGGGCGGGTCAGCTCGTCGCGGGCTGCGCGCCGGGCGTGCTTGTCGTTCCCGTCTTCATTGGCGGGCTGAGCAACGACGTGAAGACGGAGGTGACGCGCACGTTTGGCCGGACGCCGCGCGCCGCGCAGCCGATTCGCGTTTGGTTTGGCGAGCCGTTCCGCGCCGATGCGCTGCAGCCGCTCGGCGATCCGGCGGCGATGACGGAGGCGGTCTTTGGCCGCGTGCGCGCGCTGGGCGAGGCGGATCGCGCGTGGCTGGCCGCTCAGGGTCTTTAGGGCCGTCTACGGCTGTTCGTTCGGCGCAACGCTGGGCGCGCTCGGCTGGCGGTGCTCGAGGATCGGCGGCGGCGGCGGTGGCGCGGGCTGCCGATGCTCCCCGACGATGGGCGGGGCGGGCGGCGGCACACCAATCTCCGGATCGCCTTCATGGCCAAGGCCGCGATCCGGCACGGGCGCGGCTTCCGGGGCAAAGACGCCGCCACAATCGCCCAACATGCGCCGTTCTTCCTCGGCGATCTTGCCGCGTTTCACCATCACGTCCGCGATCCAGCAGAGCGTCGTCTTGGTGCTGTCGCTGACCTTGCCGTCGCGGTATTGGTGATAGAACGCCCGCGGATTGGGCACGATGTCGCCCAGCCAGATGGTCTGCAGCAGCGTCAATTCGCCCGGCGCGCGGTTAAAATAGTGCTGCGCGGCCGCCTTGATGCCGTAAATCTTCGGCCCCAGCTCGATGATGTTCAGGTACAGCGCCAGCAGTTGCTGCTTGGACAGCGACCGCTCGATCTGCCACGTCACAACGGCTTCTTGCACCTTGCGGCTGATGGTCTTCTCGCGCTCCACGAAGAAGAGGTTCTTGACCAGCTGCTGCGTAATCGTCGATGCCCCGCGGACGAAGCGGCCGCGCTTCAAGTTCTCAATCGCGGCGTTCTTGAACGATTCCCAGGAGAAGCCGTGGTGGCCAAAGAAGCCGCCGTCTTCCGTTGTGGTCAACACTTTCACAAAGTTGGGCGAGATGCTTTCCAGCGGCGCCCACAGGTCCGCGCCGGGACCCGTCACAAACGTGTAGAGCGTGCCGTCTTTTTGGCGCGCGTGGTGCTCGAACGCCGCGTCAAAGATGTCAAAGCGAATGTACTTGCCCATGCTCGTCACGCGGACGTTGGCGAGCGCCGGCTCCCATTCCAGCTTGAGGGAATTCATGTTGCCGGTATCCAGCGCCAACTTCGCCTCGGCGCTCATCTGGCCTTCGCACGTCATGCCCTCCAGCATCGGCGCAAAGCCGCGCGGCAGCGAGTCCACGACGTCCTGGCATGGCACGGTCGGAATCTTCAGCGAAATCGCAAACGCTGGCGCCGTGCGGAACCGCTTCATCGTCGCCTGGATGACCGCGTGCGTCTTGCCGACGACCATCTCCGCATCGTCCAACTTCAGCTCTTCCTTGCGCAGGTCAAACGCCAGCTTGCCGTGCGCCTCCACGACGAGGTCCTCCAGCCGTTGCCGGGAAATCCGCGCGATGTCGGCGTCCATGTGTTCGACCTTGCCATGGCCTTCCAGCGTCAGCTGCCCGGTCGCCGCGGTGTAGAGCAGCGTCACGGCGGCATCGCGAATCGCGCCATTGGCCTGCGGCACCACGCTCGGCGGAAGCACCGCGGCGTACGCCGCCAGCGGCAGGTGCTCCAACTGGATCTTCAGCTCGACGTCGCCGGTCTTGGTGTCCACCCGACTCTCAATCTGGTTCGTCTCCTGCCGCCCGGGCGTGTGGAACGCCAGCTCCAGCCGCGCCACGTCCTCACCCGGCTTGCGCTGCAGCTTGGCGGAAAAGTCGCTCAGTTCGCGCGCCTGCCCGCCTGCCGCGCCTTGCTCGTCCGAGAACCGCGCGCGCCCGCGCTGCACGGTGATGAGCGGCACCGGAATCGCCGCGACTGCCATCTTCAGCTTCGCCAGGCTGTGTTCAAGCTTGTCCGCGCCTTGCGTGAACGCCGCCGAGAGGCCGTTGCGAATCGCCGCGCCCTCCGGTCCGTCCGGGATCTTCTTGGCCGCCGCCGCGGCATCCTTGGCGTCTTTTGCCGCCTTGGCTGCCTTCTCCGCCTTGGCGTTCTTGCCGCCCTTTGCCGGCTGCTTGGCGGCATCCAGCGCCACTTCCTCCGCCGTCTCGTCGTCGTCATCGTCCGCCGTCGCCGCTTCCTTGGGCTTTTCCTGGCGCTTGCCCACGATCACCGGCTCTTCAATCGCCACTTCTGCCACGCGCCGCAACAACTGGCGGGCAAACGGCGGAATCTTGGCCTGCAGTGCCTCCGGCAGGACCGGCTCCGGGCCCGGCGTCGCGCTCAACTTGATGGCGATTTCCTGGATGTCCAGGGCGAATTGGCTGCTCCCCGTGGTCTGTGCCAGCTGCACGCGACCCAACGCGATCGAGCCATCCGTCCGCGCCGTCAACTGCCCGACCTGCGCGCGCCATCCGCCCATGTCCACGGCCATTTCGCCCGGCAGCCGCAGCGTCACTTCGCCGGTGCCCAGCTCTTTGCCATCGCTGGGCCGGTCCAGCTTGCCGGTCAGCTGCACGGCGTCCGCCATGCCCGCCACCCGCGCGGATGCCTGCAGCACGATGTTCTGCGTCTCCGCCACCGCGGACGTGTTCTTGAGGCTCAGCGCGGCGTCAGAAATCCGCAGGTGATGCAGGTCCAGCCCCGCCAACTTGGCCGGCGTCTGGCTGTGCTCGTCGTCAAAAGCCGCGCGCAGTTGCCGCATCTCGATGTCCGGCAGGTGCTTGGACACGTACTTGCGCCAACCGCCACCGCGCGCTTCTTCGTCGTCCTCGCGCGGCTTCAGCAGGCGGTCAATCAGGCTCTGCGCGTTCCACGTGCCATTGGCTTCGCGCCGCACGTAGAGGTCCGGGGCCTGCAGCAGGATGGTCTGGAGGTACAGCTTGGGCGAAAAGAGCCCGCCGATCTCGTATTTCACCTGCAGCCGGGCGATGCGCGCGATCGGGACCGCTTCAGGATGCGCTGCGTCGCGCACTTCCACGTTGTCCAGGGTCAGCGCGCTCAGCGGCTCAAACCACGTCTTGCCGATTGTCAGCTTGATGCCGCGCTTCTCCGCGCGCTGGATGAGACCCGCCGTGACCTTGTCAGTCAGCAGCCCCGGCAGCGCGTAGTAGAAAAGGCCAAGGCCGAGCCCGCACAGCGCGGCGACCGCCACCAGGGTGCGCGCCAGCCATGGCCGCGCGTGCGCGGATCGAGCAGGGTGCGTGTGCGGCGCGCGTGGTTTCTGGGCAGTCATGAAAGGCTAGAACGACGCCTTACCCGACGCGACGACGATGCCGACGATCAGGCCAGTCGCCAGGATCACGCCCGCCGAGACCATCGCTACGGTCTTGCCAGTCGAGAGGTGGTCGACTTCAAACGACTTCACTTCTGAGAGCGGGAGCAGGTAGTCGCGATCGGATGCGACGAGCTGGCTCGACGCCATCGAGAAGTTGAACGCGGTGACCTGGTAGCGGCGACCGCCCTCCGAGCGCACGAACAGCCGCGTGTCGCGGTTGACGCCGACCTTCTCGGCCTTGTCGTCCGTGATCGTCACGAGGTCGTTCTCACCGCGCTTTTCGAGCGCCGAGACTTCTTCCGGCGAGATGATGCCGGCGAGCTTCTGATCCTCAATGACCGCGCCAGCCGACTGCAGCTTGCGGAATTCGTCCGCCGGCACGCGGTAGGTGTTGTAGCAGCCGGACAGGGTCGCGGCCGCCAACGTGAGCACCGCGAAAAAGGCGGTCGGGCGCAGGTGTGGCATCTTCTTCCTCATTTGGGGCTTGGTTCTCGCCCACAGGGTCGTTCCGCTCGTGATGAGCGCGGTTCACGGGTCAGCGCTTCAGCGGTTTGCCTTGCGCGTCGGTCAATTTGCCGGTTGCGATGAGCACGATGTCGACGATCCACCAAATCAGCAGACCGCCGAGCGTTAGGAGCTTGGCAATGCCCAAGCCGCGATAGCCCAGGTAGAAACGGTCAACGCCAAAGATGCCGCCCGCGATGGACAGCAGCAGCGCAGTCTGCGCGTCGCGGGTCGAGACCAACGCTTGGTTCGTCGGTGCGGCCAGCTCCGGGTGGGCCTTGCCCGTGTTCGGCTGGACAGCGGCCTTCACCGCCAAATCGTCGGGCATTGCGGAAAGGAAGGCGGTCGCCTCGTTCTCGTCTGCGGCAACCAGCGCGGGCTTCAGCACGACTTTCGCCGCAGCTTTGGGCGCCGGCAGCGGCACGCCTTTCAACTCGTCCGGCAGCTGCATGAACGTCGTCGCAACGCTGTCGTTGCTCTCGTCCGCCGCGTGCGCCTTGGCAGCCAGCGCGCCCGGGCGATCCGGCGCGCGGCTCAGCCCCGAAGCCGTCGGCGAACTCGGCTGGATGGCGGATACCGGCCGCGGCGTCGGCTGCGGCGCCGTCGTCTGCCCCGGGATGTCCGCGCTCGGCGGCACTTCCATTCCGGCCATCGACGCGAGCATCTCCGGCGTCAGCTGCACCGCGACGGTCGCTTCGTTCTCTTCAATGTTCCAAGCGCCTGTCAGTTCAGGCACTTGGCTCGCCGACAGCCACTCGCCTTTCTCGTCCACGTAGACGTATTCGTCCTGCGGCAAATCGCCACGCCTCGCCATCTCCCGCAGTTCGGCGACCGCAAAGGTTGTCGATGTGCCATCGCGATGGAGGTGGAAGGCCATGGGTTTGCCGTGGAATTCGTTACGTTGGGAGACCGGTCGCATGCCGAATCGGCCGCCGCGCCGATCGCCTACAAGTTATCTGCGGAGTCTGCGTTCGCGTCAATCTCCGCTTTTGGCCGGAGACTAGCCTTCCAGACCCTTGAGCCGCTTCAGATCCGCCATGACCTTGTGGTACTCGACTTCCCAGTTCTGGGTGCCTTCCTGCAAGTTCTTGATACGACGGCGAACTTCCTGATCCAGGTCGTCGTCGACGTGCAGGTGGCGGTTCATGACGTCGCGCAGACTTTTGCGCAGCGTGTGGTCCTCCGCATACACTTCTTCCACGTGACGGCTGTGGAACAGCGCCTCAATGCACTGCTTGGTCAGGTACTCGGCGGCGCGCTCGCCCACGCCAAAGCCGCGTTCTTCCGCGAGCTTCTGCTTGATCTTGTTGACCTGGTTGAACTCCAGACCGTCGCGGGAAATCAGGTCGCGGGCGCGATCGGTGACTTCGCGGTCGGCGCGGATGTACTCGCGGAGCACGCTTTCGATGTCCAGGACGACTTCGCTGACCATTTCAGGCAGCACTTCAATGTCGCCGCTCGCGCTCAGCACGTCGACCATGTCTTTGGCGATCGCTGAGACCTTGCCGGGATACAACCTCATGTTTCTGACTCCTCGCGTTGCGATTCTGGATGAAGCCCAGACGCTTTATCGTTCACGTCGCCGCCGACCGGGCAACGTGAGCTTCGCGCGAACGGAGCCGGTCGAGACGCGCGGAAGCTAGCACAAGTTCTGCGGAGTGGGCTAGATCACGGGCGAAGAAATGTCCCGCCTGCGGACGCTAGCGATCGAGGCCCCAAGGCGCCGCCAGATCGCGAATGCGCTGCACGTAACCCGCCAATTGCACGCCAGTTCCTTCGCCGTGCTCAACGGTCAGCATCTTGACGCGTTTCTTGCCGACCTGTTCCGAGTACGACCGCACGAACCGCTGCTCCACGAAGATCTTCAGCGCATTGCCGAGGTTCACGCGCGACACCGCCTCGTAGCACTGTACGTCGCCGAGCTCAAAGGCCTTTGCCGCTTCCGTTTGGACGTGCTCAAGGAAATCCTTCTCGGCCATCGGCCCCTTCTGCAGCGCGGAAAGCGCCCGGCCCATCAGCGCGTAGGATTCGATGAAGTTCTGCACCAACTTCGCGTACAGCCGCACCACCGGCAGCACAGTGGGCCGCAGCCGCAGCTTGCCGCTGGGCTCGCGCACCAGCCAACTGGACGCCAGAAAGTCCTGCAGCGTGTCGCCGTACATCTGCTCAAAGGACACGCCCGGGGCGTACACGAACTCGAATTTCAGGACCCGCGAGAGGAACTTGGTCATGTCGCTCAGTTCTTCAGGATCGATCAGGTCCGCCTGGACTTGCAGCGCCAGCACGCTGGACGCCAGCAACGCGTCCGGCACAAAGAGGTGCAGCATGTTGTTCTTGTAGTAGTCCAGATGCAGTCGACCTTCCGTCTTGGTGATGTAGATGTCCTGATCGTCAAAACGCCGCACATGCACCCACTTGGCGGCTTCGAACATCTTCAGCACTTCATCGACGATCGACTCCACGGCTTGGCCCATCCGGCGGGAGCGCTCACCCGTCTTGCCCAGCGGCTCCGGAATGCCGCCTGACTCGAAGTGGCGGGACAGATCGGCGTTCTCAGCCTCGACCAGATGCGCCCGCCGCACGCGGATCGCCGTCTCCAGCGTCTCGGACAACACCGCGCCGCGCCGGCTCGCGATGTCCAACAGGAAGCCCACGCGCACGAGCAGGTCCGCCCGCGAGATGCCGCGCTGCACTTTGGTCAACAGCACCGCGGCGACGATGGACGTCGGCGTGATCACCGCCGCAGCATTGATGCCGCCGAGGATGCGATAGCCGCAGACCTTCAGCGCCCGGTCAAACGCCTTGGCGTCGCGCGTCGCGGCGGGCATCAGCGCGTTGCTCTCGGCGAGGATCTCCCGCACCGACATCGGCTGACCGAACTGGATGCGAATGCGGCCGTACTTGTGCACGAGCACGGAAGTCGCTTTCAGCACTTCTACCGGCGACTCCGCTTTCTTTTCGCCGCCTTCCAGCTCCTTGCGGTAGGACTTTTCCTCGATCAGCCGCTCATAGCCAAAGTTGGTCGGCATCAGCACCACGTCCGGCTGCAGGCCATCGGCGACCGCCTCCATCACGTGCTTGAGCAGGCCAAACTTGGGCGGCAGCAGCTTGCCCGTGCGCGACCGTCCGCCTTCCAGGAAGAATTCCAGCCAGTGGCCGTCGCGGATCAACTTGCGGAAATAGTGGCGGAAGATCGTGGCGTAGATCGGCTGGCCTTGGAAGCTGCGGCGCAGGAAAAACGCGCCGGACCCGCGGAAGATGATGCCGAGCGGGAAGAACGACAGGTTGGAACCCGCGGCAATATGCGGTGGAATCAAGCCGTTGCGATAGAAGAGGTAGCTGATCAGCAGGTAGTCGATGTGGCTCTTGTGGCTCGGCACGATCACGATGGGCGACTTGCGGCCGGCCTCGCGGATGCGCTCCATACCCGGCTCGTCCACTTCGATGCCCTCATAGATCCGCGCCCAGAGCAGCGTCAGGAACAGCGACAACGCGCTGAGCATCCCCATGCTGTAGTCGGCCGCGATTTCTTTCAGGTTTTCGTCCGCCTCCGCGCGCACTTCCGCGACGGACTGCTTGGTCTCCTCCGCCAGCCGCGCCAAATCGCGCACGACTTCCGGATCGTCCAGGATCTCCTCGCGCAGCTGTTTGGGCGGCTTGATCGGCGCGCCGCGGATGACGCGCTGCTCGGTCTGGAACGACTGGTCGACCTGCAGCCGCAGCACTTCCGCAAGCAGGCGATCATCGTGGTGATGGGGGTGCGCATTCAGGAACGCCTGGACGTTCACCGGCTCGCCCGACTGCACGAACGCGCGGCGATGATTCAGGATGAAGCTCAGCAGCTTGCGAAAACGCCCCGGCGCGTCCGGATCGCCAAAGAATTCGTCGATGATGCGCGTCTTGCTGCGCTCTGGATCGCGTTCCCAAACAATCAGTTGCGGCGCCAGCAGGATGGGAAAGGGCAGCGTGCGCTGTGCTTCGATCAGCTCCGCGAGGTACGGATCGTCGGGCTTCTGGTTGATCAGGTCCAGCAGGCTGAAAACCCGGTGCTGGAACAGCAACACCGCGTGCTTGCGACGCAAATGGCCAAACAGCACCTCCACTTCCGGCGGCTGCGGTTTGCGCAGCACACGGCGGCGGAACCAGCCGGCGATCGCCCGGCGCCACGGCTGGAAAGCCAGCATCGACGCGCCGTTGGAAAAATGCGCCAGCGGCAACTCAGCGTCGCGAAAGACGTAATTGAAGTAAAGGTAGTCCAGCAGGCTGGTCGTGCGCATCGTGTAGACGAGGACGCCTTCGTGGGACAGTTCCTTGAGCTTCTGGATCTGCGGCACCGGAAAAGTGACCGGTTTGAAGAAGATCCACGCGAAGAGGCGCAGGAAGAGGCCCGGGTTGTCGACCATGCCCGTCACGTGCGCCAAATCGACGTCCGTCCAGCGATCCGCGCCCGGCTGCGTACCCAGCGACGCCTGACGCAGCGGCGCGGTGGCCAGCGGCTGCAGATCGTTAGAATCGTTCGGAGTTGGCGGCGTTGGTGCGGGCGTAGTCATCGGTGAGATCCTGTGCCAAGCGTTGTGGAAGTGCAAGGGTGTCGGGTACAACCGCGCCCCGGTGAGGCGCAGATGACGGTCGTGGACGAATTGGCGGGAGTGCGATGGCGACGCGGCTTGGCGTGTCGTTTGCCGCGCCTGTGGCTGGATACGCCGCGATCGGGCGCACTTGGGCTGCTGACGGACGCGGACATGCCGGTGCCCGCGCGCGCGCGCGTGCTGGCGACGCCGATTGCCGCCAACCTCGCTGCGCTGACGGCCGGGCGTGCGCTTCAGGTACCTTACGGTCAGCCGTTTCAGTTGGGCGCGGGCGTTGTTGAGCTGCTGCCGTCAGGCGCTTCACTGGGCGGGGCGATCGCGCGACTGCAGGCCAAAGGCCAGTCGATTCTCGCGGTGCGCTCCGCGACGTTGGATGTCCTGCCGTCGTGCCCGCCGCTGGATCTGCGGGAAGCCGATGTGCTGCTCCTCGACGCCGCGCTCGCCGACGCGCACACGCGCACGGCCGCGGACCTGCACACGCACCTGCAGGCGGCGCTCGCGGGCGGCCCTCAGGTCTGGTTGTTGCAGGACGCGCTGCTCGCGCTCGATTTGCTGCTGTGGACGGACGGCGCGCTGCGGGTCGCGCCGGCGCTGCAACGCCTCGTCGAGCGCAGCGGTCTGCCGGTGCTCGCGCCGCGGTCGCCGGGTCGCAGTCCGGCGGGCCTGCTGCTGTGGCCGCTGAGTCAGGCCGCGCGGCTGCCGGCGGCGTGGCGCGCGGCGCCGCAGACGGTCATCGCTGAACCGGGCCAAACCGTGCCGCCAGACGCGGTCCATCTGCCGTTCAGCCGTCGCCTCGCCGGAGCGGCGCTCGACGTGTTCGTCGCGCAAGCGGCGTGTCCGACCGTGCTCGCGTGGGGTGCCGGCGCCGAGTCGCTCGCGCAGCGTCTCGCCAGCCGTGGCCAGCTGTGCCACGTGCTGCGCATCCCGTACCAACTGCCTCTCGTGTAGGATTCTGCCATGGCGCAACCGCTGATCGGTGTCATCACCAACCCCAATTCCAAGAAGAACCGGCTCAACCCCAGCCGTTACGACACCATGCGGCAGTTGGTGGGCGACCTTGGCCTCGTCAAGAGAACGCATCACACGGGCGAGATCGCCGACGTCGTTCGGGAATTCCTCGATGCGGGCGTCCCGTACTGGCTTGCGGACGGCGGCGACGGCGCGTTTCACTGGCTCGTCAACGTGCTGGATCAGGTGCTGCAGGAGCGCGGCCACACGGGGCCGCTGCCGGCCATCATGCCGACCAACGCGGGCACCATCGATTTCGTCGGCCGCAAGGCGGGCGTGGTCGGGCACACGGAGAGCCTGATCGTGGCGCTTGCCAAGCAGCTGCGGGCGGGCGAAACGCCGCAGATCGTCACGCTGGACAGCCTTCGGGTTCGTGGTTTGCACGGACCGGACTCGGACTTCCCGGGCAAGCCGTTTGACAAGATCGGCTTCGCGTCAGCGCTCGCGGGCGCCGGCCAGCGGGTCTTTGACAAGTTCTATGCCCAGCAAAACCAGAGCGGCCTGGGCGTGTTGCAGGTCGTGGCCAAGACGCTGACGTCGGCGGCATCGCAGTCGCCGGCACTGAGCTGGGTGCCGCTGCCGGTGACGTGGCGGCATTTCTCCGACACGATTTTTGAGCCGCAGCCGTTGGACGTTTGGGTGGACGGCGAGCAGAAGTCCATCCGATGGTACCGCGATTTGGACGTCGGCTCGATCGACATCAACATCGCCGGCATCTTCCGCTTTTTTCCCTGCGCGGCCGAGCCTGGCGTCCTGCACGTGCAGGGGGGCGACGTCAGCCCGTGGGAGATCGCCAAGAACCTGCCGGCGATGTCGGCGGGCAAGCCGTTTCACATCCACAACTTTTTTCAGGGGCCGGCCAAACACCTCCGGGTGGTCGCGCGCGACGGACGGACCATCGATCCGGTGATCGACGGTGAACTGTACTATGGCCTGGTGAACGCGACCGTGGAGCCCGGGCCAGCCGTGCGCGTGGTGGTTGTGCGGGGCGACGCGTAGGATGGCCTAGTCTCCTCGGGGATCGACGGCATCCCGCAGGCCATCGCCGACGAAGTGCAGCGCAAAGAGCGTCAACGTCAGCAGCGTTCCCGGATACAGGATCAGCCACGGATGCTGCGCCATCAGCCGCGCGCCTTCAGAAATCAGCGTGCCCCACGACGCCGCGGGCGGCTGCACGCCCAGCCCGAGGAAGCTCAGAAAAGCCTCTTCAATGATCACCGCCGGCACGGAAAGCGTCGCGTAGACGACAATCGGCCCCAGCGCGTTGGGCAGAATGTGGCGCCACAGAATCCGCGCCTGCCCAACGCCCATCGCCACCGCCGCTTCCACAAACGGCCGCCGCCGCAAGCTCAGCACCTGACCGCGGACGATGCGCGCCATGGAGAGCCAGGACACCGCGCCCAGCGCGACGAACAGATTGACCGTCGATCGGCCAGCGACAACGAGCAGCAGGATCACAAGGAAGAGAAACGGGAGGCCGTAGAGCACGTCCACGATGCGCATCATCAGCTCATCCCAGCGGCCGCCCAGCCAGCCGGAGAGCGCGCCATAGCTGACGCCGATGAGCACGCTGATGAGCGTCGCCAGGAGCGCGATGGCCAGCGACACGCGCGCGCCAAACAGCAGCCGCGCCAGCAAGTCGCGGCCTTTCTGGTCGGTGCCGAGCCACAGCGTGTGCAATTCCGGCTGGCCGGGAAATTCGCCGCGGTCGATCGCCAGATCGCCGTTCGCATCGAAATCGCGCAGGAGTTGGTTCTGCTGCAGGCGCGACCAGCGCGTCTGGCTGATGACCTCCTGGCGGCTGAGAAAGCCGTCGTGATCGGCGTCCACCAGGGCAAAACCCGGCGGACCGAACAGGCCAAGGCGCTGCACGGCGTCGGCGACGCGCGGATCGTGCCAATCGCTGGGGTGCTGCGGGTATTCCTGCGGGCTGATCCGGCCGTCCGGCGCGCGCTTGCCCGCCACGGGCGGATCGTGGCCCTGCGCGGTGTCCTTCAGGTCGTGCAGGAACGCGAAGAAGCGCTCCGCCCACCACGCGGTCTCCAGTTCGGGGCAATGCACGCCCGTCGCGGTGCGCGCGCAGGTCAGCTTGCCATCGCGGTCCAGATCCAGACGCGCAAATGCGGCTTTGTCGCCGTCGTAGGTCGGATAGTCGATGGCGACGTCCTGCGTGCCCGGCGGCGCAAACACCCAAAACGTGTGCTGCTCATCCTCGGAGAAATGCAGGACGTGCTGGCTGATGACCGGCGCCAGCAGACCGCACACCCCGACGGCGCCGACGAACCACGCGCCGAACCACGCGCGGCGATTGGCGCGAAAACGCAGGAAGGCTTCCCGTGTCGGGCTGCGGTCAGCCATGGTCCCCCCGCACGCGCGGGTCGAGCGCCGCTTGCAGCAGGTCGACGAACAGATTGGCGAGGATCAGCAGCGACGAATACAGCACGACCGTGCCCATCACCATCGGATAGTCGCGGTTGACGGCCGACGTGACGAAGAACTCGCCGACGCCGGGCACCTGGAACACCTGCTCGATGACCGTCGAACCCGTGACGATGCCCGCCAGCGCCGGACCGAGGAAGCTGACGACCGGCAGGATTGCGGCGCGAAAAGCGTGGCGCAGCACGACGAGGCGTTCTGGCAGGCCCTTGGCGCGCGCGGTCCGCACGAAATCCTGGCGCACGACTTCCAGCATCCCGGCGCGCGTCAGCCGCGCGAACCACGCGGCGTAGATGAGGCCCAGCGTGAGCACGGGCAGGATCTTGACTTGGACGTGCGGCCAATCGAGGGCGAGCGGCTGCCAACCGCCGACGTCAAACCAGCGCAGTTGCACGCAGAAGATCAGCTTGAGCAGCGGTCCGAGGACGATGGACGACATGGAAACCGCCAGCAGCGCGCCCGTCATCGCCACGTGATCCAAGCGGCTGTTGGGATAGAGGCCTGAGACGAGGCCCGCCGACACGCCGAGCAGCAGCGCGAGCAGGAGCGCGAGAAAACCGAGCTCCAGCGACACCGGAAAGGCCTTGGCCAACGTGGCCATGACCGTCTCCGTGCCCTCGGACGCATAGGTCACGCCAAAATCGAGATGCGCGTAGCTCCACATGGCGTGGCGGTATTGCGCCCAGCCCGACGTCGCGCGCGTGAGCAGGGGATCGCCGGCGCGCAGCACGCGGCCTGGGGTGCCCGTGAGCGCGATGACCTCGAGATCTGCGACGGCCGAAGGCTGTGTCATCTGGCCGTTCTGCAAGCGAATTTCCGCGACTGGCTGGCGCTCCAGCACGTGCTGCCCCGGCTTGACGAGAAACCGCACCAGCGTTCCCGCGACCGGGCTCGGCACATCCGCCGCCAGGCCAAACGTCCGCCGCAGGTTCGCTTCCACGGCCGGCGCCAGCGGCTTGTCGCGCTGGAACGGCCCGCCCGGCGCCAGCCGCATGAGGCCAAACGACAGCGACGCGACAACCCACAGGGTCACAAAGCCAGCCAGCAGCCGCCGCAGCAGGAAACGCGCCATGAGCTACTGGCCTCCCGGCAACGGCGGCAGATGGAGGACCGCGCCATGCTGGATGCGCGTCCACTCGTCGGGCGTGGCCCAGCGCACGTACTTCAGCGGATGCATGTCCTGCGCGTGGCGCTCATAGCCCAGCACGAACGGCCGCAGCAGGTAGGACCAGGTGTAGTGGTAGAGCGGCGTCAGGGGCATATCGCGATCCAGGATCTCTTCGGCACGTCGGAGCAGGGCATTGCGCTTCTGCATGTCGGCTTCCGCCTGGATCGCGGCCAGCACGCCGTCGTATTCGGCGGACTTGTAGCCCGAGTAGTTGGCCTTGGACTGGCTGTGGAACACTTCCAAAAACGTCAGTGGATCCGGATAGTCCGCGCACCAGGACGACCGTCCGATGGCAAAATCGCCGGCAAGCAGCGTCTTGAGCAGCGAGCCCCACTCCATGTTGGCCAGCTGCACCTGCACGCCGAGGTTCTCCTGGAGGTTGCGCTGCACAAACTCCGCGATCAGCCGGTGCCCCTCGCCCGTGTTGAAGTACAGCGTAAGCGGCGCGAGACCCTGACCGCCGGCGTGACCCGCATCCGCCAACAACCGCCGCGCGCGCTCTGGATCAAAGCCGTCGCCGACAAGCGGCGTGTAGCCGTGGCTGGCGCGGAACAGATCCGGCACCGTATTGCTCGCCACCGGCTGGCCGCCGCGCAGGATGTGCAGGGCCAGCCTCTCCTTGTCGATCGCCAGATTCACGGCCTTGCGCACGCGCACGTCGTCCATCGGCGGCCGATCGACCCGCACGCTGAAGTAGTACGAGCACAATTTGGGATCGCTGTGGAAGTCCGGTCGCCCTGACGCCCGCAGCCCCGGCGCGCGGTCCACCGGCAGGGACGTGTCGCCCTGCCATTGGGTCTTGCCGACTTCATACCAGTCAAACGCGGTCTGGTCGGACTCCGTGTGCAGCACCGTAATTTTGTCCAACCACACGTCCTGCGCGTCCCAGTAGCGCGGATTCTTGACCAGCTCGGACACCACGCGGTTCTCGTGCTTGACCAGCAGGAACGGACCGTTGGAGACGATGTGCGCCGGCGTGCTCCAGGCATCGCCCCATTTTTCGACAACATGGCGCGGCGTCGGCACGTATTGCATCTCGCAGAGCAGGTCGAGAAAGAACGGCGTCGGATTCTTGAGCCGAATCACCAGCGTTTGGTCGTCTGACGCATGCACGCCCACGGTCTCCGGATCGGTGACCGCGCCCTCGTTGTACGCCTGCGCGCCGTCGAGGAACCACAGCAGCTGCGCCGCGCGGGACGCCGTCCTCGGATCGAGCACGCGCCGCCAACTCCAGACAAAATCCCGCGCCGTGATCGGCACGCCATCGGACCACGTCACGCCCGGCCGCAGGTGCACCGTCCACGTTTTGCCATCCGCTGACACTTCGTGGCGCGTCGCCATCGACGGCACCGGCGGACCTTCGCCGCGGTTGTAGACGTACAGCCCTTCAAACACATTCATCATCAGGTGATGCCCGGCGGTCTCCGCAACCTTGGCCGGATCGAGAAACTCCATTCCGCCTGAGGCAAAAAGCAGATGGCGCTCGGCCGGCACGCGCTCCGCCAGCAACTGCGCGCCGCGATCCGCCTCACGTCCGCACGCCAGCGCGAGGAACGTCAGGGCCAGGAGGCAGAGCAGGAGCAGGGGAGCCTGACGCATGCGGGGCAGCCGACGGGCGCCATCGGGCGCGGCAACCGCGATCTTGGGTTGTTGCCGCGGCTTTGGCAATGGACGCACGGCGTTCGACCCGCTAAACTGCAGCGAGAAGTCCGTCTGGGGCGGACTTTGGATGATCTTGGTCAGTTTGGGAGTTCCATGCGCGTTGCCCAGCGGTTGCTCGATGCCCACATGCCGGTTGCGCTGCTGCTGCTGTTTGGCGTCGCGCTGACGTTGCCAGGTTGCCTGCCGGGCGAGCGGTCCAACGATCCGCTGCCGGACGTCAAGGTGGACACGGTCGCGGCTGATGCCGCCAAGACCGACACCAAGGGCGACGGCGCCGCGGCGGATGGCAGCCTGGACACCGCGGATGATGTGACCGGAACGGAGCAGGACGTGCCGGTGCTCGGCGACGCTGTCGCGCTGGGCTGCAAGGCCAAGGGCGATTGTGCGGCGCTGCCGACCTTGCCGTGTCACGCGACGCCAACGTGCAACGCGGAAACGGGCTTGTGCGATTCACCGCAGTTCGACGAAGCCGCGCCGTGCAACAGTGACGCGTGCCTCGTCGGCCAAACCTGCGACGCGGGCGGCGCGTGCGTCGGCGGCACGGCCAAGAACTGCAGCGACAACAATGGTTGCACGCTCGATTTGTGCGGCAATGGCGTCTGTTCCCATCCGTTCGCCAACGCCAGTTGCAGCGACGGCGTGCAATGCACCGTGAGCGACCATTGCGATCCGGCGACGTTGAAGTGCGTCGGCACGCAGTTGGACTGCAACGACGGCGAACCTTGCACCAATGACGCGTGCAACGAAAAGGGCGACATCTCCCTTGGCGTGCTGTCCCTGTGCACGCACCAGGGCTTTCCGTACACGGCCAAGTCCGTTCCGTGCACCGGCAACGACCCCGCCGACACGCCGATCTGCAACAACGGCAGCTGCGGCGTCCCCAAGGACTGCGACGACAAGAACCCGTGCACCACCGACGGCCCCAACGGGCTGACCGGCGCGTGCGACAACATCTACGTCGGCGACGGCGTGGGATGCGGCACGGACAAGTGCAATCCCGGCACGTGCCAGATGGTCGCAGGCACCGACGCGGTCGCCCTGCCGACGTGCGTGACCAAGTCCAAGTGCGACGACAACAAGCCGTGCACGACGGACAAATGCGACGCGAACACCGGCACGTGCGACAACAAGACGACGCTCAAGCTCGGCACGCCGTGCACGACGAGCGACCCGTGCGTCGTGAACGGCCAATGCGACGGCAAGACGACGTGCAAGAGCGCCACGGTCGTCACGTGCAACGACGGCAACCCGTGCACGGATGACAGTTGCATTTCCGGCGTCGGTTGCGTCGGCACGCCCAACACCAAGACGTGCACGGACGGCAACGGCTGCACCAGCAGCGACGCCTGCGCCGGCGGACTGTGCGGCGGCAAGCCCGTGAACTGCGACGACGCCAACGCGTGCACCATCGACGCGTGCGATCCGGTCGCGGGTTGCACCCACACGCTGGCGACGGACGGCACGGATTGCGGCAACAGCTCGGCCTGCAGCCAAGGGATTTGCAAAGCCAAATGAAGCACATCTTGCCATGGCTGGTGCTGATGGGGCTGGCGACAGGTTGCCTGCCGACGCGGCGCGACGTGACGGCTGCGGTCGGCGACGACGCGGTGGACGATGCCGCGATGGACGACGGCGCGGCCGGTGATGCGACTGACGACGGCAAAGCGGACGGCAAGGACACGGGCGGCGATACGCCCGCGGTCGACGTGCCGGTGTTGGGGTGCAAAGTCGACGCGGACTGCACGGGCTACAACGACGCGTGCCACACGGCGACGTGCGATTCGGTGAGCGGCTTTTGCAAGGCCACGGCGGCGGCGGACGATTCGCCGTGCGTGGGTGTTGACGACAAGTGCGCGGCGAGCGCGCTCTGCAAGGCGGGCGCGTGCGTCAAGACGCCGGCGAGCTGCGACGATGGCAACCCCTGCACGGTGGACAGCTGTGACCCGGCGATCGGCTGCTCGACCGCAGCAGTGCCGGTGCCCAAGACGTGCGGCCCCAAAAAGGACCAGCCGTGCGGCTGCGACGACGCGAACGCGTGCACCGTCGGCGATGTCTGCGTCGACACGACGTGCAAAGGCACCGCCGTCGTCTGCAATGACAAGAACGACTGCACAACGGACTCGTGCGACGCCAGCGGCAAGGGCTGCACTTGGACCAACAAGGTCGAAAATTCCGTGTGCGATGACGGCGACGCGCACTGCACGACGGGCGACAAATGCATCAGCGGCGTCTGCACGGGCACGCCCGTCACCTGCCCGCCGGACAGCAACGCGTGCAACATCAGCAAGTGCATCGATTTTCTCGGCGGCTGCCAAACTGCGGCCTACGACGGCGCGGCGTGCGACGACGGCGATCCGTGCACGGAGAAGGATGCCTGCAACGCGATTGATCCAGCCAACGGCGCATGCGCGGGCAAGCCCAAAGTCTGCGACGACAAGAGTGAATGCACCGACGATGCCTGCGTACCAGGGACGGGCTGCACGCACACGCCCAACGCCGCGACGACGTGCAAGCTCGGCGACATCTGCGCGCCGAACGGAACGTGCAACGCCGGCACCTGCACGCCGCCCGCCACGGCGTGTGACGACGGCAACGTGTGCACCGACGACGCGTGCGATCCGAAAAAGGGCTGCCTGCACACGAACAACGCGGGCAAGTGCAACGACGGGAACGCGTGCACGTACTCGGAAGCGTGTTCAGGCGGCGTGTGCGGCGGCTCGCTGGACGTGTCGACCGACGATGGCAACGACTGCACCGTGGACGCCTGCGACGCGCTGGCCGGACCGAGTTGGACCATCAAGGGCAACGGCGTCGGTTGCGGCACCGGCAAGAGCTGCACCGGCGGCATTTGCCAGCCGAGCAGCCCGTGCGGCGATACGATTTGCGGCGCGACGGAAACCAGCGGCACGTGCCCAGCGGACTGTCCAGTCAGCGGCGGGCAGTGCAACGTCACGGACAGCGCGTGCATCGGCACCTGCACCACCAAGGTCTGCGGCGACGCGATGACCGCGTGCGTGGATGGCGACGACGGCTGCGGAACGATGCTCACGTGCACCAATGCCTGCACGGACGCGACGTGTCAGGCGGCGTGCCTGCTGCCCACGGGCTTGCCCGGCTTCCCGACGAGCTTGCAGTTGTGGTTGAACGTGCAGTGGTGCCGGTCGGCGCAATGCCTCGGCAACGGCTGGGCGGGCAAGGCATGCGTGCCCGCGACACCCGAGTACGCGACGTGCGCACCGGGATGCGAATCGGCGCTCTGCCTGCAGGCGTCCTTGACGTGTGAGATTACCAACGGCTGCCCGGCGCAACGCACTTGCCTGGGCGCGTGCGCCGCGGATCCCGCGTGTGAGGCCGCGTGTGCCGCTGACCCGGCTGCGACAGCCGCGGCCAAGGCGCTCCTGCTCTGCAGCATGAAGCTCTGCCAGTAGGGCGCTCGTGAGCGCCGCGGCGTGCGGCTAGGCCTCGTCCTTGCGCTCCACATCCGGCAGCGACAGCACAAAATCCGCGCCCAGCGCCCGCGCCGGCGTCTGAAAGCCCTTGGGCAGCTTGCCCGCCAGCGCGGCTTCGGCAATCGCCACGCCGGAAAGCGCCGTCAGCGTGTAGCCGTCGGGCGTCTGCAGCCGCGAAACGCGCTTGTTGCCCGCGGCGTCCGTGACCTCGCCCCACAGGTAGCTGCGACTCCGGGATCGCTGCGCCGGCGTTGGACCGCGCGGTCCCGCGTCAATCTTGGCCTGGAGGCGCTTCTTGACGAAGGCGCTCGCGAGGATCGGCTTCAAGTAGCGGCTCAGCCGGAGTCCGATGCGTGCGCCAGCCGGCAGCGCGATGAACACTTCAATGTTGGGAATTTCCGTCGTGTAGAACGCCGTCGAGACGTCGCCCCACGGAATCGTCACCGCGCCCGTCGTACCCAAGCCAAAATCGATGCGCCGCGACAGGTATGCCGGCGGCACTTGGACGATTTTGCCATCGCGCCGGACCGCGCCGCCCGCGTCGATGTTCTCGACCATCGTCGTCGCCGTGCCGTGGGAAGTCCGCCCGTTGGACTGGAAACCCAGCGTCAGGTGATTGGCCGACGGCAGGCGGCTCTTCAGGTGCGCGGCCAGACAATCGCTCGGCACGACGTCAAAGCCCACGCCGGGCATGAGGGTGATGCCCGCCGCGGCGGCCTTTTTGTCCAAGCGCGCCGCCATCTCAAAGACGGCAATTTCGCCCGTGATGTCGAGATAGTGCGTCCGATTGCGGATGCACGCCTCCATCATGGCCTTGGCCGTCCGCGCGAACGGCCCGGCGCAATGCAGCACCACGCCGACGTCCAGCAGCGCCGCGTCGAGCGATCCAGCCGTCAGGTCGGCCACACGCCACCGCAACCCCAGCGCCTCCGCCTGCGTGCGCAGCGCGTCCGCATTGCGGCCAGCCAGAATCGGCTGCAGACCACGCGCCAGCGCCTGCGCGACCATCAACTCGCCCGTGTAGCCGTACGAGCCGTAAATCAGCAACTCCGCCATGGTCAACCTCTCGTGCGCCACTTTCCGGGCGCGGCGCAGAGGTTGCGCGTGCTGGCGATTGGGGTCAAGCGCACGCGGCCGCGGATTCCCGGGATGGCGCATTGACGCACCGATCCCCGTATGCGAGTGTGCTTTAGCCTCTTCTTCACCCGGAGAACCATGCGCAAAAACTTCGTCCTCGACACCAACGTCCTCCTCCATGACAGCAATTGCCTCCGCGCTTTTGCCGACAACTTCGTGAACATTCCGATCTCCGTCATCGAAGAATTGGACATGTTCAAGAAGGACCAGAGCGAATTGGGCCGCAACGCCCGCCGCATCGCGCGGGAGATCGACACGTACCGCGAGAAGGGCAACCTGCGCGAGGGCGTGCCGCTGCCCGGAAGGGGCATGATCCGCGTGGTGCTGGGCAAGTCCAAGCTGCCGCCGGAATTCTCGGTGTCGCGGCCGATGGACGACTCGATTCTCGCCGCCGCGGTGTACCTGCTGGAGACGGAGCCGGACGTGCCGGTGGTTTTTGTGACCAAGGACACCAACCTGCGCATTCGCGCCGACGCGCTGAACATCCACGCGGAGGATTACGACCGGGAAGGCGTGGATCTGGCCGAGCTGTTCTCCGGGACGGTGGAGTTGGACGTGGACCCGGAGGCTATCGAAGCCGTTTACGCGGAAGGCGGCGTGCCGTGGGCGGACCTGGGTGTGCAGCTTTTTCCCAATCAGTACGTGACTTTGCGCAATCGCTTCATGCCGTCGCGCACCGCGCTGGGACGCGTCGTGGGCGACCGGATTGAGAACGTGCAGCGGCAGCGCGGCAACGTGTGGGGCGTGGGCGCGCGCAACCGCGAGCAGGTGTTTGCCCTGGACATGCTGCTGCGCGATGACATTCAGCTCTGCACGCTGGTGGGCAAGGCGGGCACAGGCAAGACGCTGCTGGCGATTGCCGCCGGCTTGCAGGCGGTCCTGGACGGCGGGCAGTACCGCAAGCTGCTGGTGTCCCGGCCGATTTTCCCGATGGGTCGCGACCTCGGTTTTCTGCCGGGCACCGTCGGCGAGAAGCTGGGGCCGTGGATGCAGCCGATTCACGACAACATCGACCTGCTGACCAACCTCAATCTTGGCAAGGGCTCAAAACTGCACACGTACGCAGAGCTGCTGAGTTCAGGCACGCTGGAAGTGGAGCCGTTGACCTACATCCGCGGCCGTTCGCTGCCGTCCGTGTTCATGATCGTCGACGAGGCGCAGAACCTGACGCCCCATGAAGTGAAGACGGTGCTGACGCGCGTGGGCCACGGCACCAAGATCATCTTCACTGGCGATCCGTATCAGATCGACCACGCGTACCTGGATAGCGTCAACAATGGCTTGACCTATCTTGTCGAGAAGTTCAAACACGAGCCCCTCGCTGCGCACGTGACGCTGGCGAAGGGTGAGCGGTCGCCGCTGGCAGAGTTGGCGGCCAACATTTTGTAAGACGAGGCGGATATCATGCGGTTCCTGTTGACGATGGCGATGATGCTTGTGGCGATTCCGGCGATGGCGAAGGGCGCGGCGCCTTCAGCCAAGGCGAGTCCGGCGCTGACCAAGCTGGCGGCGGAGTTCCTGAAGGCGCATCCCAAGGACGTGCGGGTGCTCGCGGCGGCGGCGCCCATGGCGGAGGAAGCGGGCGGCGCGGCGCTTGTGCGCGTGGACGATGGCGCCGATGGCGGCAATCCGATCTGCTACTTGCTGACGCTCGCGGGGCGGCCGTCGTCGCCGGCGAAGATTGAGCTGTCGCTGAAATTTGCCGTCTGTCCGCGGGCCGACCAGGGCAAGACGACGCACCTCGAGCGCATTTCCCTCGGACGCCGCAACGCGTGGCTGTTGCGGCTGGATGCTGCGCGCTGGGATTCCATGGCCAAGGGCGGAGAATCGCAGCTGTATTGGGCGATTGCGACCGACATGGGCGATGGCGCGGGTTTGCGGCCGGTCTTTGAGCGCACGTCGACGACGTTCAAGAGTCACGACCAGCCGGCGCTCAACCAGTCCGAGATCTGCAAGGCGCCGATCGTGACGATCTCAGCGGGTGAGCCACAGGGCGCGAGCATCGCGTGCGACGTGGAGTCCATGATCGGGACGATGGTCAAACGCGCGCAGCAGACGTTCAGCTACATGTGGGACGGCTCCCAATTCGCCGGTAAGTAGCGTCTGGCGCTAGCCGCGGTTGCCGAGAACCAGCGCCCGCAGGACCGTGAAGTCGTCCAGGACGAAATCCGCGCCCAGACCGCGCAACTGCACCCGCGAAGATTCCTGATCGCCGTGCTGCACAAGCGCGCACGTGATTCCGGCGTTCTGCGCGGTCTCGCGGTCAATGCGCGAACTGCCGACCATGAGGGTCTGCGCGGGCGTCCCGCCAAGCTGCTCCATCAACCGCAGCGCGCCGGTGGGATCGGGCTTGCGCGGAACATCGCCGTCACACGTCATGAAATATTCAAAGTAGCCGGCGATTTGCATCTGCTGGAGCAGCCCCAGCGACGGCGCTTCCGGCTTGTTGGTCACGATCGCCATCCGCACGCCGGCTTCCATCAGCGCGTGGAGCGTCTCCTTCACGCCGGGATACACTTGCGCGCACTGGCCCAGATGCGCGGCGTAGCGGGCGCGGAAATCGTGCAGCCAGTCATTGATTTCCAGATCGGTCGGCGCCGGTCCCGTCGCCAGCAGCGCCGCGCGCAGCAGCCCGCGCAGGCCTTCGCCCGACCACGTGCGAACCTGCGTGGCTTCCAGCAGCGGTCGGCCCAAATGCCCAAGCGTCTCGTTCAGCGCGGCCGTCAAGTCGGCCAACGTGTCGACAAGGGTGCCATTGAGGTCAAAAAGGACTACTGGAAAACGCATTCACCACTCGCCGTGTCGCTGGCCATCACTTGATGGCTGGAAGTTTGTCGTACGCAATCGCTCCCGCGTCAAGCCGTCCGGGCTGCGGCAACCACGCCGTCAGCGCCGCCAACTGCGCGCGCACCTGATCCTGCATCGTCTGCGGCAAGCCCGGCGCGGTCAGCCAAGCCAACGCCAGCTGATCGACCTTGGCCAGATTGTCCTTGCACGCCGCTGCCGCCACGACAAAACGCGCGCCATGCCCACCAATTGCCGCCACGACCGCCGGCACAATCGGCGCCAGCAGCTTGTCGGCGACCTGGTTGACGACGGTCGCGTCGCTCGGCAGCGCCGACGGATGGTTGGGCTCCAGCACTTGCCCCTTGATCGCGATGACGTCCGTCGCAAAATCCTCGCCGCCCTGCTGCCATTGCGCGTTCGCCGTGAAGGGCGGCGTTGCGGCCCCCGCCTTCTGCTTGCCGTGATGCTTCGCCTTCGCGGCCATCGCCAGTTCCAGCTTGGCCTGCAGGGCCGCTTGCGCCGTGTAGCTGTGGTGCTGCACTTCATACGCGTAGGGCTGCCACATCTCCTGGGGCGCGCGCTTCGGCGTGTCCAGCGCCACCTTTTGCGCGGCATCGTAGGCCGCCTGCTTCTCATCGACGGCCGCCTGCAGCTTCACGCGCTTGGGTCCCAGCTCCGCCACGTGCGCCTGCTGCTTCTGGATTTGCTTGTCGTAGTACTCGACGTTGCTCCGCCAACGCGTATGGCCGCGCGTCCCGTCGCACTCCAGTGAGCCATCCGGGCACGGCGTCGGCTGGGCCTTGTAGTACGCGGCATCCTCCTCAGCGATCTTCTTCTTGATCTCGGAGAACTGCTGCTGCAGCGTGTACAACTCGCGATCCGCCTCGTTGATGCCTTCTTGGACCGGGCGCAGTTCCTGGGTCGCGACGTTCAGCGCCAGCAGCGCCGACGACTGCCGCGCCTGCGCGTCCGCCCACGCCGGATTGTCGACAATCTCCACGTGGTCCAGGTAGTTCTTGCTCCGCGCCTCCGGCGCCTGCGTGCGTTCCAGCTTGGCGCTCGTCACCGTCAACAGCAGCTTGGCCTGCGCGTTGGCTTTCTTCCCGGTCACGACCGCGATGCCCGCGCGTTCCAAGCCCGCGGCCGCCAGCCCACGCCGCACGCCCGCCACCAGCGCCGCATCCAGTCCGCCCATCGTCGGCGCAACCACCGCCGGCTCCGCATTCTTGCCGTGCTTGCGGGCCTTTTTCTGCTTGGGAGCGCCCGGCGCGCCACCCGCGGCGATCTCCAGCCGCGTCGCCGCCAGCGCCGCCACCTTGCTCGCCCACTTGGCATGGACCTTGCGCGCCGCCTTGTCCTGCGGTGTCACCGCGAGGATCATCTCGGCGTACAGCAAGGCCGCGGCCGGCAGCTTCTTCTTCAGCGCCAGCTCCATCGACTTCTGCAGGCCGCCCAGCACCTTCTCATGGGTCTCCGCAAACACGCGCGCGACTTCCGCATTCAGCGACGGGTCGTCCGTTGTCAGGGCGCGCGCCCGGCCCGCGAGGCGCATCGCCATCGGCCAATTCTTGCTCGCGCGCTGGTCGCGAGCGCGCAGCAGCAGGTCCGCCACGAGCCGCTTCTTGGTCTCCCGCAGGCCGGTCACGGCCTCCGCCGGTGGATTCGGCCGTTGCGTCAGGGCCTCATACGCGGTCAGCGCTGTTTCCAGGCGACCAGCCTGCAACTCCGCGTCGGCATTCGCTAACTGCTGCTGAAAGTCATTGGCCGAGTGCAGCTTCTCCAGCAGCGCGAACGCGTCAGGATTGCCGGGCGACCACGCCAGGGCCTTCTGCGCGCGGGCCTCGGCGTCCTGCGGCTTGCCCGCCGCCAGCAATTCCTGCGCATCGGCGACCAGGAACGCCGCCACGGGAACGCGGGCCTCGCGCCACAGGGTTGCACCCACCTGAAAATCCCGCGGCCACAGCGCGAGCCATTCCAGATCCTTGATCAGCGCCTGCCACTCGGCGCGATCGGTCAGCGTGAGGGGGTGATCGTTCAGCTTGGCCAAGCGCGCACGGGCGCTCGCCTCCGTTTGCGTCCCGCGCGCCCGCACGTCCGCAGTCGCTGCATGACCGGCAACCACGCGCGGATCATCGGCGCGCAACGCCGCGGCCTTTTCATACTGCGCTTCCGCGCCGGCCAAATCGTGTACCGCAAAAGCCTGATGGCCGGCGTCGACGTGTAGGCCGACCGCACGCGTCGTCGCTTCTTGCAGCTTGGCGTCCAGCGCCGTTCGCTCGTCCGGGCTCGTCGCGGCGTCCAGGGCGGCCCGATAGCGGGCGACAGCGCCATCCCAGTCGCCGTTCGCGGCCGCTTCTGCGCCGTTGGGGGCAACGATCTGCGCCTGTTCAGCGCCGCACGCCGTGAGCGCGAGCGATGCCGCCACGCCCAGCCGCAGCAGAACGTTGATACGCGAGGTCGCGATGCCGCTGCTCTTCATCATCATGACCCTTGGCCGGCGTGCTCACACCTGCTGACCACGATACAGCGTCGCCCCTACCAGTGGCAAGCGCACGCGCCCGGTTCTTGCGTCAACCGCCAGAGATAGCTTGAGTTCTGCCGCGCCGACTTGCCAACTTGCGACACTTGCCGTATCCACTCGCGCCGCACGGCCCGTGGTTGCCGCTGCGTCAATCGAATGCAAGGGACGCCAAGCTGCGTCATTTGGGAGAACTCCGTCATGGCCGTCATCGTCAAGATTCCGACTCCGCTGCGCAAATTCACCGCTGACAAGGACTCCGTCACCGTCGAAGGCGCCACCGTCGGCGCCGTGCTGCAGGCCCTGGAAGCCAAGGCGCCTGGCATCTCCGCCAAGCTCGTCGACGACGACGGCAAGGTCCGCCGCTTCATCAACATCTACGCCGGCGAAGACGACATCCGCTTCCTCGACGGCTTGAACACCGCCGTCAGCGATGGCGCGGAAATCAGCATCATTCCCGCGATTGCCGGCGGCTGCTAGTGCGCGACCCCAAGCTGTTGTTTGCCCGTTACGGTCGGCAACTGCTTGTCGACGGCGCGGATTTCGCCGGACAGGCGCGGCTGCACGACTGGACCGCGGTCCTTGCCGGTGACACGAGTGAGCTGGCGCAGGCCGCGGCGGAAGCGTGTGGCCGGTATCTCGTCGGCGCGGGCGTTGGCGCAGTCGTGGCGCCGTCCGCGTTTGCCGGTGCGCTGCAGGCGCTCGACCCGCAGCTCCAGCTTCTCGACGGTCCGGGCGCCGCGTCGCCGCCGGTGGCGCACTACTGGTTCGCCAGTCGGCCCTATGGCGCGAGCGTTGACGTCGCCGTTACGGATGCCGATGCGGGTTATGCGGCGGGCAAGAGCGGTCCGGCGCGCGTGGCGACTTTGCGCTTTGAGCTCGGCGCGCCCGCGCCTTTGGATCTGGCGGTCGTGCTCGGCGCGGCGGCGGCGGAGCTGATCCTCGCGGACGTGTTGCACCTGGAACCGCTGCCGGCCATCGTGGCGATCGACTGGACGGATCCCACCGCGCCCAAACTGACCAAGCAGGCGCGCAGCCAGGATTCGCTCGCGCCGAGCCAGTTCACGCCGCCGCGGGGGCTGTTGGCGGAGATGCGCGGCGACGTACGCGTGTGGCAGCCCATCGCCGATGAGGTGGTGCGCGGCTATCCGACCGAGACCTGCGGCCTGATCGTGCGCAAGCCAGACGGCAACCTGCACGCCATCGTCTGCCCCAATCTGCAGGATCGATACCACGCGCTGGATCCACGCGAATTCCCGCGGACCTCGCGGACGGCCTACAAGCTGAACGAACGCGTGATCGCCAAATCGGCCGACGCCGGTGAATCGCTCGTGGCGATCTGGCACTCCCACTGCGATGCCGGCGCCTATTTCTCCGCGGAAGATGTGCGCTGCGCCGCTCCGGGCGGTCAGCCGATGTATCCGGGCGTTGCCTATCTGGTCTTGAGCGTGCTGGGTGGCGAACTGCGCGCCGCGGAACTGTACCACTGCGATGCCGCAACCGGCGCATTCGTCGCGGAGTAGCCGAGCGCATCCACCGCACCGGCACTTTACACAGGTGTCACTTGCGGCATGCTTGAGGCCGCGCCGACCGTGCCGGCGCCGTGCTGGCCATGACGTTTCGCGACACACGCTACCAGCAATTGATCGCCCGCCCGGGTCAGGCTCCTGTCGACCCCGCCAATCCGTCTGAGCGCCTGCGCTTGGCGCGCGCGTTTGGCACCGCGCTGGACGCACTCGTGCGCGCCCAACAGCTGCAGCTCTCCGCCGTGGAAGGGCTGCTGGCACGGGCGACCGACGCGGCCAAAGCGGTGACGGAGCTGCTGCTGCACATTGAGGCGAGCGGCGTTACGCTGGACGGCGAGGTGGTGCTGGCGGCGACGCCGGACTCCGGTCGTTGGGTGCTTCAGGCTTGGTATGCCGGCCTGCGCGGGTTGACGACGTTGCCGGACATTCGCGCTGAAGACGTTCGGGTGCTCGCGGCGGGTCTCGCTCAAGCCGCGCCGGGCGCCGAAGCAGTCGACCACCTCGCTTCCTGGCTGTGGTCGTCGCCCACCGATGGCGTTCGTTTGGACCTGCGCACGTGCGCGGTGGAGCGCATTGAAGCGGTGACGGGCGACGCCAATGCGGGCCGTGCGGCGCTGCGGGCCGCCTGGCTGGATGCCGCGGGCCGTGTGCTCCAGGGCGCAGATCCGTTTGCTGCCCGCGCGGCTGAGACCTTCGCCCGCGAACGGGCGTGGTGGGCGCGCGCGACATCGGGCGATTTGGTCCTGGGCGATGAAGACGTCCTGGCCTTGCGCGCTGAAGCGGACAACGGCGCCGCGCTCTTGCGCATGGAAATGATGACGGCGATGGCGGAAGGTGGCTGGCAGCCCGCCGTGCCGCCGCCGCTCGTTGCGCGCCAACTGACGCGGCTGGCCGGCAAGACGTATGACACGGACCTGAATGCGCTCAGCGGTCTCCTCAGCGCGGATGAGGCGGACTACGGGCGCGTCTGCGTGGCTGAACTGCTGAATTTCCCGGTGGGTGAAGCGCTGGCGAAGGCCGCGCCGCTGCGCCCCGACATGAACGCCGACGATCTGGAGCGCCTCCAGGCGATCATCAACCGGCAGGCCGAGCCGACGGCGATCGGGCTCATGCAAGGCCTGCTGGGGCGTTTGGCGGAAAACCCGGACGCGCTCTTGCCGGTGTTTGGCCAGATGGCGCGCACGCTGTCGATTGAGATTTTTCTCCGGCTGGCATCGCCGACGACGTTGCAGCCCGCGCTTCGGCCGTTGGTGGGGCGCGTCCTGCTGGCCGCGGCGCCGTCGCCGGACGAATGGAGCCATCTCGGCGGCAACTTGCCAGTCAGCGCGTTCCTGGAAGTGCTGCGCGCGACGCCGGTTGACGCCCTCGATCCGCTCCTGCCGGCGCTGGTGCTGTCCCTCGCCAAGGCGGACGCCCGCGAGCGCACGCAGATGGTCATGTGGCTCACGGATCCGGCGCGGGTTGCGGCGGTGCCGCCGCCGATCCTGATGGCGCTGACGGACGCGTTCATCCAGAGCGGTGGTACGCGCTGGGACTTGCGGACGATTCGGCAGGTGGCGGACAGCGCGCTGCGCATCGGTTACGCGGCGGATTCGCTGATGGAGATGATGCGTTCAGCCAAGGTGCCGGCGGAGACGCGCGTGCAGCTGCTGGAGTCGCTGGCGCGCTCGCCGACGCACGCCGCGGAGGCGCTGAAATGGCGCATGGGTGAGATGTTCGACGCGCCGGAGCTGCGCGACCGGCTCGTTGAGTTGCGCAAGCGGAGGCAGGGATGACGGCTGGTTCCGGGATTTACCCGGCGGCCCTCGGGTCAGCCGATGCCGGCGCACAGGGCCAGTTCGCGCTCGCGCTGCTGGATGGCCTCTATGCGCTGATGCGCGCGGCCGTGGCACACGGTGCCGATCACCCGTCGCTGGCCAGCATGGCCGATGATGTGGTCGCGACGGCGGGTGCGATCGCGACGCCGTGCGGGCTGCAGTTCCTCGGCGCGTCCGCGTATTACAACCGCGTGCTGCTGCCGGTGGACATCGATCGCGTCGCCCAAGTGCTGCAGGTGGCCCGCGCGCTGGACGCGATGGGCGCGCAGGAGCTGATCTTTGACCAGCCGTTGACGGCGCAGACGCTGATGCACTTGACGCAGGCGTTCGTGCGTCCGGCGGAGAGCGTGGCGGTGCGGCTGCCCGGCGTGCATTGGCGCGCGCTGACGGGGCCGGTTTGGGGCGATGGCAGCAAGCCGATCGATCGCGACGTGGCCGCGCGCGTGTGGCTGGCGCGGGCCGTGTCGGCGGCGGAGCGGCTGGATCGCGACGAATCGACGCCGTGGCCTTGGGCGACGAGCGCGGCGATCCTGCGGCGGCTGGAGCAAATCGTGCTGCTGGATCCGGCGGTGGCGTTGCGGGCCCTGGAATTGGCGCCGCAGCCGTGGCAGCCGGGGCGTCGCGCGGTTGCGGTTGCGCTCCGGACCCTGGTGACGCTGGCGCACATTGGCGCCAGTATGGAGACGCAGCGGCTGGCCGGGCATACGGCGCTGCTGGCAGGCCTGCACGGTTTTTCTGGAGAGCGGACGCGGGCTTTCGACATGGCGGCGCAGGTGGCGCTCCTGCGGGCGAGCCAGGGGCCGGGGATTGACGCCATCGTTTCCGCGCGTCACCGGCTGCGCGTCGCGGGCATGCTGCAGGCGATGGCGCACCGCGCCGGGACGGGCAGTGAATGGCCGGGAGCGCTCGGCGCCGTGCTCGTTTGCTGGGATCTGGAGACGCGTCGCGGCGGTGGCAACAACGAGTACCAGCGCACGACCATGGAAGCGCTGGCCGATGCCGACGTCGATCCGTTCGTGCTCGGTGGGCGCATCTGGTTGCGCGCGCTTGTCGCGGCGCTCGCGATTACGCCACCGGGCGCGGTGGTGGTGGATGCCGCCAATCAGCTCGGCGCCGTGCTGGACGCGTCAGGTCGCTCCGGTGGCGGGCGGCCGATGCTCGTCAGTCAGGGGCAAATGATCCAAGGCCAAGCGCCGCTCACGCCGCTGCTGCGGGATAGCTAGCCGATTTCCGCCGCTCCCGGGAGCGCGTCGCCGCTACGGGCAGACTGTGCCCGCGGTCTTGCACTCGTTGACGCAAGCAGAGTCCCACGTGTTGCTGCAGCAGAACGCGTCCGACGCGCACACGGTCGCCTCGCACGAGCAACCGCCGCAGCCGGGCGAGCCGGTCTTGGCAGTGCAGCCCGGGTCCAACGTCGTCGTCGGGCAGTCCGCGGGGCACGTCGCCGTGGTCTCGCCGGTCTCGCACGTGCCGTTGCCGCAGACGGGGGCGGTGCTGTTGCAGCCGGCGTTGGTGTAGCACGTGCTGTACGTTGTCATCAGGGTCTTGGCGGCCGCCGAGGCGTTCGTGTAGCAGGCTTGCGCGCACGTCGTGTTGCCCGCAGCGCATCCGGCAAGGCACGTGAGCGCTGACGCACAAGCGGAATTGCCCGCGCACGCCAGCCATTGCGACTGGCAGTTGGCGAGCATGCACTGGGTCGACGGATCGCAGTCCTGCGGGCAGGTCTTGGCGGTCTCGCTGGGCGAGTTGCAGAACGAGTCGCCGCAGCCGCTTGGCGGGCAGTCCAGCGGGCAGGACGTGCTGGTTTCGCCCGACGAGCAGGTCAGATCGCCGCAGACCTTGCTGGTCGCGGGGCAGTCGGACGGGCAGCTCGTCGAGGTCTCACCGGACTCGCACGTGCCGTTGCCGCACACCGCGCCGCCCGCTACGCATTTGAACGACGCGTTGCACACCTGATTGCCGCTGCACACGCCGCACGAGCCGTTGCACGCGTCGACCATGCCGCACTTGTAGCCCTTGGACGTGCAGCACGAGGCCGTCGAGCAGTCGGTCAGGCACGTGATGGGCGTCTCGCCCGCGTCGCACTTTCCGTTGCCGCAGAGATCGGTCACGGGGCAATCCTGCGCGCAGTTTGTCGCGTTCTCACCGGATTCGCACGTGCCGTTGCCGCACACCGGGCCGGTCGCGCAGTCCTGCGGGCACGTGTTGG
This sequence comes from uncultured Myxococcales bacterium, assembly GCA_903842345.1. Lineage (GTDB taxonomy): Bacteria > Myxococcota_A > UBA9042 > UBA9042 > UBA9042 > CAIYBN01. Next base: position 71,891 of record CAIMLR010000007.1, on the reverse strand, counting down.
CCTCGCTGCCGGTGCACTTGCCGTCGCCGCAGACCGCGGAGCCGGTGCACGTGGCCTGCGCGCACTGCAAGAGCGAGAGGGACGTGCTGTCGCCGGACTTCTGGCACGTCGTGGCGCACGTGATGGCGTCGGCGGTGCAGCTGCCAAAGCAGGAGAGGACGGCCATGCAGGACGTGTCCATCTGGCAGGACGCCCACTGGTCGGCGCAGCTCGCCTGTGCACACTTGAGCAATTCTGTGATGGTGCCGGTCGTGTCGCCGCCCTTCATGTCACCAGTCGCTGTGTCGCCAGTCGTCGTGTCGCCCGTTGTCGTGCCGTCAGGCTTGATCGTGGTGTCGCCGGTTGTCGTGCCGTCCGCGTTGCTGGTGCCATCGCCGCTCGTCGTGTCGGGCGTCGGCGTCACGAATGTCGCCTTGCACTCCGTCGTCCGCGCGGGCTGCCCGGCGACGGTGATTTTCTCCTGGCAAACCATGCCCTGGGCGCAGTTCTCAAGGAGCGTCCACTTGCCGCCGGTACATTTCTCGCGGGAAGTCACGCCGTTGAACGAGTAGCAGCCTTCGCCGTAGGCCTCGTTGCACGCGCTGTCGACCTTGCCGCCGACTGTACCCGCGCCGCCGCCGCCGCCGCCCGCGGTTGCGCCGCAAGACGAAAGACCGACGAGTAGCGCGCTGGCGATGATCGCAGAGCGGGCGAAGGAAACCGAGGCCGGAAGGGTCGAGAGGCGCGTGAGCATACGGATTCTCCAAGTGGGAAACACGACCGCGCGATGGCGATCAGCCGACGTAGGCTATCGTCTTTCTAGGCGGTTTTCAAGCAAAAGCGCGTCCAGCTATCCGGGCGCGGACCGCGTGACGGGGTTGCAATCGCGCGGCGGCAGTCGCACAGTTCAAGCGCTGGCGTCGTGCTGGCGCGCTTGGCGGCATGCTGCGTTTCTTGGCGATCGTCATCCTGCTCGCGGCGCAACCAGCGCTGGCGGACGATTCGCAGCCGGCAGCCCCCGACACGCACGTTGGCATTGAGCCCCGCCGCCTCGACAGCGCGCTGGCCGGAGGGCCGTTGCCGGTCCGCGATCCGGCGCGCGAAGTTGCGTTGCAGGCCATCGAGAATCACCTCGCGTGCACGTGCTACGAAGCGGGTGATTTTCGCCTCGACTTGAGCAAAGGCGCGCGCGCGGCCGAGTGCCCGTGTCCATTTGCCGCGCAGATGCGCCAGGATCTGGAACGCAGCCTCGCCGACGTGCCGACCGCGCAGTTGACCGACAAGCGGATCGTGGCGGAGCACGTGGAGGGCAAGTTTGTGCCCTTGCAGCCCGAGTACGAGCGGGTTCTCCGCTATCCGCGCGACCGCATGGACTGGTTCATGAAGAACGTCCGCTGTGTCTGCGATGGCTGCAAGCCGACGATCTTCTTTTCAAAATGCGGTCTTTCGTGCTCCCCGGCGATCATTTACAAGTTGCGGGCCAAGGTGTTCCTGGCGATGGGCTTCAGCACCGACGAACTGCTCGACTACTACCTCGCGGACGTCAACGCGCAACGCCCGCCGCGCGAGCAGATCCACCGCGACTATCTGCTGCCGGGCAAGCAGCGCGAGAAGGGCTGGCTGGTGCCGGCGCTGGTGATTGGCGGCGCGGCGCTGCTGTTGGCGTGGGTGCTGCGGCGTTGGTCCAGGCGGCCGCCGACGGCGCCGTCTCCCCAGGATGAAGCGCCGGTGGCCGTGTCAGAGGCGGCCAAGCGCAAAGTGGCGGCGGCGTTGGACGATGATCCGGAATGGTAGCCAAGGAGTTGAAGCGATGAGCGTGCAGGTTTTTCACTACGCGGGCTGCAGCACGTGCAAGAAGGCGCTGGGCTGGCTGCGCGCCGAAGGCGTGACTTTTGACGCCGTCGATTTGGTCGAAACCCCGCCATCTGCAGCGCAGTTGGCTGAGATTCTCGCGGTTTCAAACGCGGAAGTCCGCAAGCTCTTCAACGTGACGGGGCTCGTGTACCGCGGCGAAGGTTGGGCGCAGCGGTCCGCGGGCATGAGCGAGGCCGCCATTTTGGCCGCGCTGGCAGCCAACGGCAGGCTGATCAAGCGGCCGTTGCTCCTTGTCAAAGGCGCTGGCGGCAAGGCCAAAGCCTGCATCGGCTTTCGCGAGACGGAATGGCGCACCGCGCTGGAGGTCCAATGAACACGCTGACGGAGCGCCTGAATCCGACCCGGCTGCGCAAGCGCGCGGGTTCGCTGCTTGTGGACGGCTTTTTCAACGGCCTCGCGCGCGCGGGCAAGCTGCATCCGCTGGCGCATCCGTCGCGGCACGGCTTGGAAGTGATTGAAAACGTGGCGTACAAGAACACCGGTGACCGCGCGCACCTGCTGGATATTTGGCGTCCCGTGCAGCGCGCTCGTATCGGTCGCGCCATGCCGACGGTGCTCTACATCCACGGCGGCGGCTTTCGCATCCTCTCCAAGAACACGCACTGGCTGATGGCGCTGAGTTTCGCCCGGCGCGGCTGGCAGGTTGTGTCGATCAACTACCGCCTCGCGCCGCAGCATCGCTTTCCGGCGGCGATTGAGGACGCGTGCGACGCGTTCGTCTGGCTCGTCCAGCATGCCGCGGACTATCAGATTGATCTGGATCACCTTGTTTTTGCAGGCGAGTCGGCGGGCGCCAACCTGGTGACTGCGCTGACCATCGCGACGAGTTGGCGGCGGCCGGAGCCGTTTGCCCAGCGGGCTTTTGCCACCGGCGTGACGGCGCGCGCGGTCCTGCCCGCATGCGGAATCCTGCAGGTCAGCGACGTCCACCGCGTGCGTCGGCGTAAACCGCAAATGGCCAAGTTCATTGAGGATCGCCTGACGGAAGTGTCCAGCGCGTATCTGGGTCCGGATCCCCACGCGGACTTGACGCTCGCGGATCCGCTGGTCCTGTTGGAGACGGCAGACGCGCCGGAGCGGCCGTTGCCGCCGTTTTTTGCCGGCGTCGGGACCGCGGATCCGCTGCTGGACGATACGCGGCGACTGAAGGCGGCGCTGGACGCCCGCGGCGTGACGTGTGAGGCGCGCTACTATCCCAAGGAAGTCCATGCGTTCCATGCGTTCGTGATGCGTGCGCAGGCCAAGCAGTATTGGGTCGATCAGTTCGCGTTCATCGATCGCCTCGGCCTGGCCCCCGAGTAGCGCTCACGCCGCTTCAGGAATCTCGATTTGCCAGGTCGCCCAGACGGTCGCGACCTTGTCGCCCCCTGCGTCAAACAGGTTGCCCTCCACGGTCATCTCGTGCTTTCCCGCGCGCAGCGGAATCTCGACGTCACAGCGCGCCGTAATCGTGCCGCGCGACTTCTTGAAGTACTGGATCCGCAGTTCCGTCACAATGCCGCGGGCGTAGCCGTCCAGCTTGTGGAACGCCGCCAGGCCGGTGCACAGCTCGCCGAGGTTCATGAGCGCAATGGCGTGGATGCAGTTCAGGTGATTGCGCACCGCCCGGCGATCGCGCAGGGTGACGACGGCATGGCCGTCCGCGAGCTCCTGCACTTCTGCGCCCATCGCGCCGGAGTAGGGCACCTTGATGGCGATGAACTTGGAAAATGCCAGCTTGCCGAGCGGATAGCGCGACAACAGGGCCCAGCTCTGCGCGAGGGTCATCTTCTGGGCAGTCTGGACAAGCTGCGCGAGCGGCGATTGGCGGGCCATGGGATTCTCCGACCGGAGGTCCCGGCTCGACGGCGGCGAGTTTGGACGCCAGAATGGCAGCGCGCAAGCCATGTGCGCGAAGGGAACGCGATGTCTGAGAAGCTGCCGTCTGAACTGTTGGCTGATCCCGCCGTGATTGCCGCGCGCCTGAAGCGGCTGGAGCGGCATCGCGCGCGCATGGCGCAAACGCCGTCCCTGGCCGATGACGCGCCGATGGGCTCCGGCGCGCCAAATCGCCACGGCATGCCCAAGGTGCCGCCGGGGCAGACGCCGGCGCGCAAGTGGCCGGTGCTGGACATGGGCGTCCATCCGACGGTGACGGCGGCGCAGTGGCGGCTGCGGATCGACGGCGCGTGCGACAAACCGCTGGAACTGGACCTGAACCAGCTCCAGCAGCTGCCGCACGTCATCGACACGAGCGATTTTCACTGTGTGACGACGTGGTCCAAGATGGACCTCACGTTCGTGGGCGTGCGGGTTTCCACGCTGCTGGCGCTCGCGGAAGTGCAGGAGTCGGCGGCCGCGCTGATGTGCCACGGCTACGACGGCTACACGACAAACGTGACCCTGGACGAGGCCCTCAAGGACGACGTGCTGGTGACGTGGCAGGTAGAGGGCAAGCCGCTGCCGCGCGAGCACGGCGGTCCGGTGCGGATGATTACGCCGCAGCTGTGGGCGTGGAAGGGTGCGAAGTGGCTGAGCCGCATCGAGATCCTGACGGCCGATGCGCCCGGATTTTGGGAACAGCGCGGCTATTCGATGACGGCCTACCCGTGGCGGGACGATCGCTACGGGTGATTGCGGATTGCAGCGTGTAATGTCTTGGGAATAAAGGCAAAAAGCCGCTTGACGGGCGATCTGCGTCGGTCCATGATCCCGTGCGTCTCCCGCATGCGCGCGCCCTGGCGCCGCCGGGCAATGGAACCATGATGCAACCGGGCGCCGAAACGTCACAAGCCGCAACCGACTTTCTGCGCTACCTCGCCCCGATGGCGCTGGGCCAGCCGTTTGACGCGCGCTTTGTGCTGGAAGCCATCGTCGCCAATCGCTCTATTGACCTGCATTTTCGGGATCTGGCCGCCGCCCGTCCGTTCAGCATCCGCATCACGCCGCGGCGGGAAGGTCGGCGGTTTCTCGCGACGGCGGGCCGAATGGACTTGTCGCTCGTCATCGAGGGCGACGCGGGCCAGGAAGTCGTCGCTTTTGTCCGGAAGACCGCGGCGCTGTTGCGGCAACGGACGGAAGGCGTCTCAGACGCCGCGCTCGAGGACTGTTTCCGTTCGGGGCAAGCGCCGCTGCTGCGCAAGGTCGGCCGGGTGCCGCGCGAGAAGATGATCGACCTGCGCATTGGCCACGTCTGCAACGCCAACTGCAAGTTCTGCACGGATCGCCTGACGCCCGAGGCGCTGCCCAAAGCGCCGCTGGCGACGCTGACGCGCGAGTTGGAGCGCGTGCGCGCCGCTGGCTTTGAAGGCGTGACGCTGACCGGCCTGGAGCCGACGCTGCGGACGGACTTGCCCGAGTTGATCGGCATTGCCCGTGGCCTCGGTTTTGCCGAGATTCACCTGATCTCCAATGGCGGGCGCCTCGCGGACATCGGCTACATGGAAGCGGTCAAGGCCGCTGGCCTGACGGTGTTGATCCTGAGCATCCATGCGGCGACGGCTGAAGTGGAGGACGCCATTACCGGGCGGCCAGGGCTGTTCGCCAAGAAGCGGCAGGTGCTGGAGAACGTCCAGCGGCTCTTTGGCGATCGCGCGACCCAGGAAGCGCGCGGCATCTTCTTTCGCACCAACAGCGTGATGGTCCAACAAAATCTGTCCAGCCTGCCGGCGCTCGTCGCGCTGCTCGACGCGTTTCAGTCGTCGCTCATCGTGCTGTGCTACCCGTGGATCAAGGGCAAGGCGGCGCGCGACTTTGCCGGACTTGTGCCCGACTACGCGGCGGTGGCGGACGCGCTGGCGCCGATGCGGTCGCGGATTCTGGACAGACGCAGCGTCATCTCACTGGCGAACCTGCCTCCCTGCGTGTTGCGCGGCTTGCCGGTCGGGACGACGCAATACAAGAACCTGGTGCGCGCTGAGGCCGTGCCGGTGGTTGTCGAGGGCGGCGAGCCGGAAGTTACCCTACCCAGCAAGATGGATGAGAGCTTGGGTCACCCAGCGGTCTGCGACGGCTGCGCCCTGCGCGGCTCGTGTGCGGGCGTTTCGTCGCTGTACTTGCAGCATTACGGCACGCTTGGCCTGCGCACCCTCACGCCCGCGTAAGCCACGCCCGCCGCACGCGCGGCACCGCCCACAGCGCGGCCGTCGTCAGCACCAGCGCCGCAACCGCGCCGAGGATGGCCAGCATCCGCACGTACGGCCGGCCTTCCGCCATCCGTTTGTCCAGCACCTGCCCAGCCGTGCCCAGCCAGACGAGCGCGCCGCCCACGAGCAGGAGTTGATTGAGCAGGATCGCCCAATTGCGGCGGGTCCACAGCGCCGCCGTGCACGCGAGGCAGACAAGCAGCAGGGCAAAGTTGGCCTCCCGCAGGAAATGCGCCGCCAGCGCGACGTTGCCCAGCACCGTAAGCACGAGAGTCAGACGCAGCATCACCAGCCTCCACGTGTGCCGCAACAGCACGGGCGGATCACAGCACGGCACCGCCTCCCCGGCAACGCGCGGGCGTCACGCGTGTGCCATGCCCGCCAAACGAACAAGCCGCCCCAGGTGCGGCCCGCGGAGAGCGGGGACCTGAAGGCGGCTTGTCGAATCACAAAGGCGCAGGGCGCCCGCACACTACTTCTTGGCGGTCGTCGCCTGGCGATGCGCGTCCATCAGACGCCACGGGCTGAATTTCTCCAGCTTGGTCTTCTCGCCTTCCGGGGCGTTGCCCTTGGGGTAACGCAGCGCGAGGATCGCGGTGATCGCGCCGTCACGCGTGCCAAATTCCTTGGCCATGCGCTGGGTGTTGTGCAGGTGCGTCGTCAGCTTGCTGTTCGCCGTCTGCATCAGCTTGGAGCGCGAGCCCTCGGCGGCGTCGTAGAGCGCCAGGATCTTGTCCACAAGCGCGGCCTTGGAGCCGAACTGCTTCTCCACACGCTGCTTCGGGGTGGGCGGATTGACTTGCGCGGTGCCTTTCTTGCTGTTAGCCATGGTCTTCCTCGTATCGCCGGGCCGCTGCTCTTGCGGAATGCCGACGTTCGGTGGCGAGCGGGCGTCGCGCCCATTCGCCGTGTGATGCTGCAGCCCCAGTGGCCGCAGCGGTGTGCTCAGAGACCGGGGATTCTATGAATCCTCCGACTCCGTCGCAATTTCTGGCTTGTACACGGCAGTCGGCGGCAATTCCGCCGGCATGTCGCCGGGCAAACCTTTGGCCTTGTCCGCAGCAATCGCCGCGTTCAGGGCCGCAATCTCGGTTTCCGCCCGGGCGCTTTCACCCGGGAAGCGCTGGCCAATGGCCGTCCACAGTTCGATCGCCCGCGTGCGCCACGCCAGCTTGCCGTAGGACGCCGCCAGCAGCTCATAGTTGGGCAGCGTGCGCGCCCGCGACGGGAACTGCTGCATCGCGAGGTGCATGCGGAACACGAGGCTCAGCCATTTCTCGCGTTTGGTGTAGAACTTGATGACGTATTCGTGGTGGGCGAACTGCAGCGTCAGGCAGCGATCGCGCAGTTGCACGGCTTCCGTGACGAAGCGCGAACGCGGAAACTGGCGGATGAAGCGTTCCAGGTGCGAACGCGCCTGCTGGACCGGACCCAGATCGAGCTCTTCTGACGGCGGCAGGATAAAAATATCGTCCGGCGCCAGCTGGAAGTGCGCCTTGGCCACCATGAACATCGCGTACGGCACGTTCTCATTGGTGTCGTGGCGCTGGACAAACGAGAGGTAGGTCTCGATCGACTCGTCGTATTTGTGCTGGGCAAACTGCGCGTCGGCCAGGCGCAAACGCGCGAGCGCGGTCACTTTCAGGTAGGATGGCAGCTTCAGGACTTTGTGGAATTCCTGCTCGGCTTCGATCAGCGAGCCGCCCGCGAGGTGCTCCATAGCGTCGAAGTAGAGCTGCTCGGACTCGGGCAACGGCGTCTCAGGCGCCGCTGTAGCCGCAACCTGACCGCCGGCGCACGCGGACAGCGTGAGGCAGAAGAGGGCGACAAAGGGGGCGAGACGGAGCGTCATGACCAAGCAAACGGCGCAGGAAGCCAGCGCGGGGCTGCGAAGTGTCGGAGATCCACGGCCGTTGGTCAAGCGCGAACATCAGCCGAAGAACGTGTAGATTGCTCCGGAAATCAGGAAATCCAGCAGCACGACGGCGAACGAGGCGTTGACCACCGCGCGCGTCGTCGCCCAGCCCACGCCTTCTGAGCCGCCGGTCGCTTCCAGTCCCGCTTGGCCGGCGATGAGCGGAATCGCGCAGCCATACGCAAAGGCCTTGGTCACGCCGGAGACGATGTCGCCCGCCTTGACCAGCTGGATCGACAGGAACGTCAGCGGGTGGATGCCAAAGCCGAGGTAGCCGGTCAGCATGCCGGTAATTTCGCCGATCAGCGTGGCGTAGATGGTGAGGCAGATCATCATCAAGCCGGCAGCCAAAAAGCGCGGAACAATCAGGTAGTTGACCGGATCGGCGTTGCACATGCGCAGCGCGTCGACTTGCTCGGTCACGACCATGGAGCCGATCTCCGCCGCGATGCCCGAGCCGACGCGCGTGGCGATCATCATGCCGGCAATGGTCGGCGCGAATTCCTTGATCATGATCTGCAGAAAAGCCGGGCCGATCATGCTGAAATCAGGGAGAATTTTCTCCACCTGCGTGGCGACCTGATAGACGAGGATCATGCCCAGAAAGCCGATTGTCACGGTGATGAACACCAGCGACTGCACGCCCATCGCGTACATTTGCTCGACGATGGCGCCCTTTTCACGGCGTCCCGAGCCAATCTGCACCAGCGTGTCGCGGCACAGCGCGAGGAATTGCCGCATCGGCGCGGACGTTGCGCGCAGCCACTTGAGCCACGCGGTCGGCGCGGCTTTCTTGGCTGGCAATGGGAGGATCACGGTTGTCACGCGGTGTTTCGCCTACTTCTTGGGCGCGGCAGGCGGAATGGCGCTGGTCGGCGCCGCATCCTCGGTGTCCGCAAGCGCTTCCAGCCGCGCATCGACCATCACCGTCTCGTCGCGGTGAATGTCGATGCGGCGATGCCAGCGATCGTAGCCTTCCTTGGCGAACCGGATGATCCACTTGCGCGCGGCCAGTTGGTACGGCTCGGCCTTGGTGCCCTTGCCGGAAATCTTGCCGTCTTGCGTGGGCTTTTCCGCGAGGCGCTGCTCGATCGGCACGTCGTCCAGGAAAGTGATGACCCCGTCCGTCTGGTCCACGCGCACGATGAGCTTGCCAAAGTACGGCACCGCGCTCGGCTTGATCGTAGCCGAGGTGGGATCACCGACGCGGACGTTGACGAACTGTTCGTAGTCGTAGAAGCCAACGCAGCGCGTCTCGGCCTTGCGCGTGCCGGTCAGCGACTCGATCGTGCCTTCGCCTACGCCGACGTACACGCCGTCCAGGAAGATTTCGCACGTCTTGGGTTCGGCAAACAGGCGGATGGTGCCCGTGGCGATTTTGCCCTCGCTGCGCAGCTCCGTCAGGCGATTCTCCGCCTTCTTCAACTGCGCCTCATATTCCGGCTTCTTGGGCGAATCGCCGACTTGCGCCAGCACGCGCTTCAGCAGGATCGTCGCGGCCGACAGCGCTTTGAACTCCGTTTCCGGCTGCTTGAGCGCTTCCGCAACGGTCGCCACGTTGAGCGGAAACTCGTGGCGAAACGGATCCAGCTGGGCTGCCGCCTCGAGAAGCGCCAACGCACGCGCCGTCTGGCCTTTGCGCGCGGCGTCCGATGCTTCTGAGAAACGCTTGACCGCTTCCTTGGCGTTGTGTTCCTTTTTCTCCTGCGCTTCCCGGGACTCGCGCGCCGACTCCGATTCCTGCACGACGGACGCCGCAGCCGCGGCCTTGGCCTTTTCCTTTTCTTCGGTCGCCTTCTTCTTGGCGTCCACTTCGCTGCGATCCACCTCGGGCGCTTGCGCCCACGCGGGCAGGGCAGCCGCCAGCGTCAGGCTGGCAAGGGACAAGCGAAGAACGAGGCGAAACGGCGACATAGGCAACCTCAGGGCAGCGAATCTGGCGCAACCGATGCGCGCGTACAATGGACGAGCAATTGCCTTTCGGCAATCCGGTGCGCGCCAGCCCGCGCTTGAATTGTAACGGCGTTCAGGCCGCTGTCGAGTCGCAGCTGTGCGCGAAAGGGCACGTCCGCCTGACTGTAGCCTGCCTGATACGCCTGTTTCACGCCACCCACGCTCGCGGTCACGAACCGCCTTGCCGGGCTGTGGCTGTCAAAGTGCGCTGAACCGGCAACCGTCAGCTCGCACGGATCGTTGACCGGCGGTAGGCGATCCTGCAGGAGCGTGAGCGTCGGCGAGAGCGCCCAGTCCGTCGCTTGGCTCGCCAGCAACTGGTGGATGCGCTCGCCCGCGGTGTGCGGCGCCTGCGCGAGCGCCTTGCGCCCCCACGCCACTTCGATGGGCTCCACGCGCTGGACGGCCAGCGTCTCGTCCGCGATCGTCAACTCGAGCTCCACCGGCTGCCAATCGTCGATCGCCGTCGGCGACTTGGGATCCGCGCCGGTCACCGCAAACCGCGCCACGGCCGCCGCGCCCGCCGCCAGCTGACCCAGCCGCACGCGACCTTCCGCCAGATGCAGCCGCTGCGCGCCAAGAACCCGCAGCCGCACTTCCGTCGCCTGCGCCAGGCCCAGCCCCAGGTTCTGGACTTCAATCGCCAGCGTCGCTTCCTCCTTGGGCTGCAGCACCCCGTCCGGCGACGCGCTCGCGGTGTCGTCCAGCGTCACGCGAAAGGCAAAGTCCGGCTGCGGCCGCTCCGTCACGGTCACCAGCGTATCGTCGTGCGGCGCCAGCGGCTGGCCGTCCTGCGCCGCCATCACGCGCATCGGCACCGCCACGTTGCCATGGCGCGCGGACACCCGCACGGACAGCGGCACCGTGCGCTGTTGGCCCGGTTCCAGCCGGCCGACCAACTGCTCGTGGCCGTCCAGCACGGGGTCGTCGGAGCGCGTCAGGACCTGCAGCCGCGTCAGCGGCGCCTTGCCCAGATTGGTCAGCGTCACCGACACCCGCAGCACGTCGCCCGCCGCGACCTGGATCCCCTGGTTGGCGTCGGCAATTTCCACGCGCAGCGCGGGATCGGTCACATGCTCGCCCTGCCGCCAATCGATGTTCTGTTTCTTCAGGTGCGCGACCAGCCCGTCGTCGTCCTCGCGCGCCATCTCCGCCAAATCCGCCTCCGCCGCCTTCAGCGTCAGTTTGGCGTTCACGTCGCCGGAGCGCCGCAGCAACTGCGCCGCGCGCTGCCGGGGCGCCCGTTCCATCACTTCCGCCGGCGTCTCCTCGCCCGCCGCGCTTTGCGCCGGATCCGGCAGCAGCACCCGCAGCCGATACGCCGCCTGTGGCACGGTCACCGGCTGGGCCAGCCGCGAACGGCGATTGCTCCGCACTTGCCGCGGCGGGCCAAACAGGCTGACGTTCTCCCGCGTGGCGGAAATGAACTGCATCCCCACGTCCGGCGTGATGCCGACCGTGTGCAGGTCCACGTCGCCCTTCACCAGGTACTTGGCCACGGTCAGCTTCAGCGCCGCATCGCCCATCTCATACGGCACTTGCACGCTCGCCTTGCCAAAGCTCTGCTCGCCCACGACGATCGCGCGGTTGGAGAATTTCAGCGATCCCGCAACGACTTCTGACGCGCTCGCGGAATGGCCGTTGACGAGCACCGCGAGCGCCAACTGCCGGAACTTGCCCTTGCCGGACACCAGCCGTTCGTCGCGCGCGTGCTGCCCGCCCGTCACCGTGATGACCGCCGGTCCGGAGAGCATGAACAGGTCGCAGACGCGCACCGCCTCGTCCAGCAGCCCGCCGGGATTGTCGCGCAGGTCGAGCACCAGCGCCGGTTGGCTGCCCGATTCCAGCAGCGCATCGACGGCCTCGCGCAGTTCATCCGCGGAGCCGCGCTGGAAATTCTTGATCCGGGCATACCCGACGCCGTTGTCCAGCAGCCGCGACTCCACGCTTTGCAGGTGAATCACGGCGCGGGTCACCGTCACCTCCTGCGGCTGCGCCCAGCCCTTGCGCCGCAACAACAGCCGCGCCGCCGTGCCCACTTCGCCGCGCAGCCGATCCACCGCGTCGTCGACGCTCATGTTCAGCGTATCTTCGCCGTCGATCTGCAGGATTTCGTCGCCCGCCAGGATGCCCGCTTTCTGCGCCGGTGAATCGGGCAGCACGGATTGGACGACCAGCACGCCTTCCTGCGTCAGGATCACGATGCCCAGGCCGCCAAAATGACCGCCCGTGTTGGTCTGCATGTCCCGCCATTGATCGGGGTCCAGCATGTGCGAATACGGGTCCAGCGTCGCCAGCATCCCGTTCACCGCCACGTATTCCACGCGCGCCGGCTGCACGTCAGGCGGCAGGTGATCCGCGACGATGCGCAGCGCCTGCAGCAGCGTCCAACCGAGGTGCAGCGGATCGGTGACCGCGGCGGCGTCCAGGTTCCAGGTCGACTCGCCGATGCGGATGCGCAGGATCCGCGGCTGGCCATCGGCAAAGAGCGCGGGCGCGTCGACGAGCATCTCCGGCACCAAGTGCGCGACGGCCTGCAGCGCTTCCTCCAGCATCTCGCGGGGGTGCATGCGCGCCGGGTCCACGTAGCGGTGGCGGATCAGGTCGAGCGCGCGGCCGACGATGTGGCCATCCCGCAGCGCCGCGATCTCCTGTTGGCGCGACCCCGCGAGCGGCGCCCGCGGCAGGGCAATCGACGGCTCGCGATCCGCCGGGGCAACCTGGGCCGACTGCGGCTGCGGCCGGAACTCCGGCGCGGCGAGCAGCTGCCACCCGGCGACCGCGCACAGGGTCGCCGCCACCGACGCCAAAGCGAGGCGCAACCGGTAGCGCGGCGGACGGGTAGGCAGGCTGGGCAGGGAACCGTTCACGCGCGGCAGGATAGCGGTTTGGCGACGGCTGTGCGAGCGCCGCGTCAACACTTGCAACACCGCCCGACGCGGGTACGCTCTGGGCACCAGCCGTCGCTGGCGTGACGTCGTATGCCCAGCCTCCTTCTCGCTCTCCTGCTCGCAAGCGCGACCGCGCCGTCGCCGACGTTGGAGGTGTTGGGCGACCAGATCTCCGCCTGCCTCGGCCGGGAAGATCCGGTGTGCGCGGAGCCGCTGGTCGCGGATATGCAGCGGCAGATGGCGGATTCCGTGGCAGCGGCGTACTGCCGCGGCGTGACGGATTTTCTGGAAGGGAAGTTCGCCGAGGCGCGCGTGTCCCTCCAGAAGACCGCGGGCCTGACGCACGCGCCTGCCAGCCTGCGGGAGCGCGCGCAGCTGTACCTGGACCTGACGATTTCTACCGCTGAGGTGCTGGCGAGCGCCAAGCCGCACAAAATGCTCAACGGCCGCGTGACGGTCTGGCTGCGGCCGGGCGCGGACGAGGTGCTGCTGGCCTACATCGAGCACGTGCTCAGCCGCACGCTGCCGATCCTGGAGCAGGCGTTTGGCGCGGTGGGCGACGAGCCGATCGCCATCCACGTCTATCCGCGCAGCGAGGATCTGGGGCGCGTGAGCGGCCTGACCGTCGAGCAGATCCGCAACTCCGGCACGATCGCGCTGTGCAAGTACAACCGCGTCATGATCACAAGCCCGCAAGATCTGGTCTTTGGCTACGCTTGGGCAGACACGGTTGCGCACGAGCTGACGCACTGGTTCGTCATCAAGCGCGGCGGTCCGGGCGTGCCGGTGTGGCTGCATGAAGGCTTGGCGCGGTCCTTTGAAGGCGTGTGGCGCGGTCGACCCGCGGCGCTGTTGGATCGCAGTGAGCGACAGGCGCTGTTGGCGGCGCGCGGCAAGAAGAAATTCATCACCCTGCAGCGCATGTCCCCGTCGATGGCGCTGCTGCCGACCCAGGAGGACACGCAGTTGGCGTTTGCGGAAGTGCACCACGCGGTCGGCTGGCTGCTGGCGCAAGGCGGCGCGCTGGAATCCAAGGCGGGGCGGCCGGCGGATGGCCAGGCGGGGCGACTCGTCAGCTATTTTGGCCAGGGGCTGGACGAGACCGCGGCGTTGCAGAAATTTTCCGGCATGACGCCGGCGCAGTTCGCTGCGGCGTGGAAAAAGGACATGCTGGCCGTGGACCTGCGCGAACAGAACGACCCGGAGGCGCAGCTGCGGCGGCCGGAGAAGCTGTATTTCAAGTCGGCGGGTGGCACGGCGGCGGTCCTGAAGAGTCTGGGCGGCGACGCCCGCAAGTTCGCGGAGCTGGGCGATCGGCTCGCGGTGGCGCATCGGCCGTTGGCGGCGGCGATCGAGTACCGCAAAGCGATGGCGGCGGGGCAGAGCGATGGACCACTGCTGCCGACGCGGCTGGTGCGGGTGTTGCTCGACCTCAACAAATCCGACGAGGCGCTGGATTACCTGAAGCCGGCGCTTGAAGCGTGGCCGGAGCACGCGCCGCTGTACATCCTCGCCGGGCGCGCGCAGCTTGTTGCCGGCAAGTTCCGCGAGGCGCTGGAGTCCTTGGAGCGCGCGGCGTGGTTCAACCCGTTTGACCCGCAGTTGCACGATCTCGCCGCGCAAGCCCACGAGGCGCTGGGCGAAACGCAGGAGGCCGCGCAGGCGCGGATTCGCCAGAAGCTGGTGGCGGCAGGGCTGTAGGAGGGGAAATTGATGCGAAAAATCCTGGCGTTGGTCTGTCTTGCCGCGTGCAGTCAGCCCGTTGATGACAAGATGGCGGTGGACGCGGCATCGACGGATGCGGACGTGGTCTTTGAGGCAAAAGACGTCGTCTTGCCTGACGCAGACGTGGTCTTTGACGCAAAAGACGTCGTCCTGGATGCAAAAGACGTCGTCTTTGCTGACGCGGACGTCGTCTTGGATGCAAAAGATGTCGTCCTTGCTGACGCGGACGTGGTCTTTGACGCAAAAGACGTGAACTTTGCCGACGCGGACGTGCCCGACGCCGTCGCTGACGTGCCTGACAGCGTCGCTGACGTGCCTGACGATGCGGAGGCGGACATCGCCGCCGACGTCACCGTGGTCAACACCAAAGCCGGCTGCTCGGATGGCACGCGCGAGGGCTTTGGCGACGCCCAAATCTTCCCGACGATCGCGGCGTGCGGCGGCGCCTGGGACCAGCCCGGCATCTTCAACATGCCGGCCCAATGCAACCGCGCGGGCGGCAACGACGGCGTGAACGCGGCGGGCGTCGGCTGCACCGTGAGCGACCTGTGCGCCACCGGTTGGCACGTCTGCTATGGCAAGGACGACGTGGTGTTCCGCAACGCCGACGGCTGCGCGGGCGTCATGACCGGCGCGACCCCGCCGGTGTTTTTCACAACCCAGATGTCGTCGACCGGGTCGTTCATGTGCGCCAGCGGCGCCAACGCGACAAACGACCTGTTTGGCTGCGGCAACCTCGGCTGCGACTTCACCAGCAACCCGACGGTCAAGACCATGTGCGCGCCGCTGGGCCTCTCCAGCCACGACCTGTGCAAGGGCCTGCGCAACGACAAAGGCTGCGGCGACTGGTGCAACCACCTGGGCAAATACCCCGGCGCGCCCAACAGCTGGGATTGCGGCAGCGACGGCGACAAGGAAGCGCTCAACGTTGTGAAATCGCATCCGGAACAACAGGGCGGCGTGCTTTGCTGCCTCGACTAGACGCCCGCGCGATTCGCCGCCTGACGTGGCTGCTGCTGCTGGCGTCCGTCGGACTGCGGCTGTACGGCCTCGACCGCTTGCCCGGCATCAACGGCGATGAAGCGTGGCTCGCCGTGCAGGTCCAGCACCTCCTGCGCGGCGATCCGTACACGCTGCGCACGCCGACCCACATGTTCATCAATCCGCTGCTCGTCGGGACCGAGGCGGGGTTGCTGAGCGTGCTGCCGCCGTCGGGCTGGATCCTGCGCCTGCCGACCGCGCTGTGGGGGCTCGTCGGCCTCGGGCTGTTCGGCTGGCTGACGTGGCGGCTGCTGGCGGATCGCACGCTGGCGCTGCTCGCCGTCGCGCTGCTGGCGTGCGCGCCGCTCGCCGTGGCGTATGGGCACGTGTCGTGGGATCCGAGCTTCCTTTTCGTCGTCGCGCCGCTGGTCTGGCTGCCGGCGCTCCGCCTGGCTGACGCGCGCGCCAACCGCCTGGACATCGGGCTCCTGGTCCTCGGCATTGCCGCGTGCCTGTGGGTGCATCTGACCGCGGTCCTGATGCTGGCGATGTTGGCGCTTGGCGCGTGGCGGCTGCATTCGCCGTCGCGGCAGGTGACGTGGGGCCTGCTCGTGCTCGGCGTGCTGGCGCTGCTGGCGTTGGCGGTGATTGGCCGTTTGGGCACGTCGACGCTGTCGATCCTCGTGGAGAGGCCGCTGATTTTCCTGTCGCGACCGGTTCTGCTGCTGCAGCTTTTTGCCGTGCCGGGCCTGCTGCTGACGGGGGGCCGCGCGTTTGGCTACTTTGCCGGGATGCCGGAGACGTGGCCGGTGTGGACAGCGGCGGTGCTGGCGACGCTGGGGCTGGGCGGGCTGGCATGGCGGCTCCGGAACGCACCGCTGGCGAGCGACCGGCTGCTGGCGTGGTCGTGGCTGCTGCTGCCGTTGCCGTGGTGGATCGCCGCGGGTGTGCTGGTGCCCCAATCGCCGAGCCGTGAGCGTTACGTCGTGTGGCTGCTGGTGCCAAGCGTGCTGCTGCTGGTCCGCGGCCTGCGCGCCGCGCCGGGGCTCTTGCTGGGCGTGGCGACGGTGTCGGCGGTGCTGAGCGCCACCTGGCTCTACGCAGTGGACAACCAGCTCTGGCCAGACACGACGCACCGCGCGTTCCGGACCGCCGCGGTGGAGCCCAAGGTCGCGATCGCCGCGCGCCTCCGGCAACTCGCTGTGCCGGGCCAGCCGCTGCGGATCGCGGTCGCCGATTGGTGGCTGGAGCATCCGCTGCGCTATCTGCTGCCACCCGACGCGCAAATTGGCATCGGCCTGGAGAATCCGCAGTTCTCACTGGTCTGGTCGGACCAGGCGGGCAAGACATTTCCAGAGACGCTTTACGACCGGCATGACCGGCCTATCCTGTCGCTGGTTCGGCCGTAGACGGCACAAATTCAAGGAACGCTCATGGCCACGCCCCAAGTCGCAATTTTTCGTCAAGGACTGCGCGCCCACGAGCACCTGGAGTTCGACCTTCGGCCGGGCGCGACGGCGACTGCGCTGCGCCAGGCGTTCGCCAAGCTGCAGGATTGCGGCATCGCGCAGGCTTCCGTCGCCGGTTTCAGTCGCCAGCTGTGGCGCATGCTCGCGCCGCCCGACGCCGTTCCGCCGGGTCTGCGGCCGCTGGCGTCGATCCAGGGCTCGGGTGGCACCATGCCGGTCGCGCCGCACGACTTCTGGCTCTGGCTGCAGGATCGCGGTCCGGATCTGAACATCGACGCTGCGCGGCAGGCCGTGGCCGCGCTGGCGCCCGTGCTCCTGCTCGTGGAGGACACGCCGGGCTTTGTCTATCGCGATGGCCGGGACCTGACGGGGTTCATTGACGGTACCGAGAATCCGGCGCCGGCCGATGCGTCGGAAGTGGCCATCGTCGCGGAGGGACCCGGCGCGGGCGGTTCGTTCGCGCTCGTGCAGCGCTGGCGCCACGATCTGCCGCACTTTCACGCCCTGCCGGTGCCGCAGCAGGAGCAGGTGATTGGCCGCACCAAGCCGGACAGCGTGGAGCTGCCGGACCTGCCGGATGACGCGCACGTGGCGCGGATGGTCGTGAAGACCGCCGACGGGGAACTGAAGATCTGGCGGCGCTCCGTGCCCTGGGGGCGCGCGGCCATCAACGGCCTGCAATTCGTGGGGTTTTCTGCGGACCCGCAGCGGTTCGTGACGATGCTGGAGCGCATGTACGGCGCGACGCCCGACCGCGTGCACGATCGCCTGCTGGATTTTTCCAAGCCGGAGACCGGCGCGCTGTACTTCGTGCCGTCCATGGATGCGCTGCAGGCGTGGGTGCAGGGCTGACGGGTTTGGCTACTGCCCGGCGTGCTTCGCCGTCACGACTTTCATGCGCCCATCCGCCATCGCCTCGATGACCACCGACCCGTCCCACGCCGTGCCGTAGATCGCCTTCCGGATCGTCTGCGGCTGGAACTTTTCGCCCGCGAGGCCCACCGGCACGTTGATCTCCGGCCGCCGCCGGGTCATCCCCGCGTCGAGCATGTCGACGATCTCCTTGCGCGGATGGCCGTATTTCCACGCCGACCACGTGAGCTGGCGCGACGCCGGGCCCATGGAAAACACCGCGATTTCAGGGCTCATCGCCGTGACGAGCTCCGGAATCGTGCCGTTGAATGAGCCGTGATGGCCAACCTGATACACGTCCACGTTCAGCGCGCCCGAATCGCCGGTCCGTTTCAGCAGGTCGCGAATCGCCGGCTCCTCCAGATCGCCGGTGAACAGCGCGGAAGCCTTGCCAAAGTCCACGCGCAGCACGACCGAGTGGTTGTTGGCATTCTGGAACGGCGTCTTGCCAAAGCGCATCCCCGGCCAGCCCGGATCCACCGCGACCTGACCCCACAGCGCGTGAATCTGCGGATCGATGTTCGGGCAGTGAATCGGATCGATGACCGCGTCCGTCAGCCCGTGCGGATCGGCGATGTCTTCCAGGTGCACGGCGCGGTAGTGGGTCGTCGCGGCGTGATCGCGGGCGAATTGCTGGAGTTCACCCTGGCCCGCGCCGCCGGAACCCTGCGTCATGCCGTTGTCGATGGCGTTCTGGACCTGGAAATGGCTGAGCACTGCACCCACCCCGCGCGTGTGATCGATGTGCGGGTGCGTCAGCGCCACGAGGGCCAGCGTCCGCTGGAGATCGGTGCGGCGGGCGAAGAACGCATCGAGGTAGGCAACCAGGGCCGCGTCCGAGTTGAACGCGTCGGCCTGCTCGCCGCCCGTGTCGATGAGCATCGCGGCGCACGGGAACTCCAGCAGCACGCCCAAGCCCTGGCCGATGTCGATGAAGTGGATGCGCATCACGTCGTCGCGCTCCGAGAGCGCGGGGAGCGGCGCTTGGGCGACGTCGCGCAGCTGCGGCGCGGCGCACGCCGGCGCGAGCGCCACGAGGCAGAGGAGAAGAGCAAGCTTGGTCATGGTGTCCTGTGTCGGCTGCGGCGGCTATTCATCTTCCCGGGCGTAGAACCAGCGGCGCTCCGGCTCAAAGGACGCGAGCCGGCCCCAGACGTCCTGCGCTGCGTCGAGTATCCAGATTTGGCCCGCGCCGTCCACCCACCGCACCCAAGCGTGACTGTACTGGCGCGGCACGTACTTGCGGTCAATGGAGACGTGACCGTCGAGCCAGCCCTCGTCGACCAACCGCTCCAGCAGCGCGCCCAGGAGGCAGACCTGGTGTCGGCACACGCCACCGCGCCGCCGCAGGTAAACATCCAGCCGCACTTTGTCGTCCGGTCCAAGCGTGTGTTCGTGGGCCACCTGCGTCACGACGTGCCGGTCAAACGGCAGCACGCGGCCGACGAGGGTCCGGCACAGCAGCCCGATGTGGCTGTTCAGGTAGCGCTGCACCGCGCGTTTGCGGCCCGACGTGATGTGCTGCCACGGCCACATCGGCGCTTGGGCCTGTAGTTCGCGCAGCCAGTTGGTGTAGACGTTGCCCAGCAACCCGGGTCGCGCCATGTCGACGACGATGGCCTCCCGCGGCTTGCGGCCGATGTAGACGCCGCCGTCAATGCGGCTGTCGCGGCCGATGATGGGCCGGCCGAGGTAGCGACCGTACGGCGTCGTCGGATCGCTGGGCGTGGGCGGCTCAAAGCCGATGTTGTTGCCGAGCCGCGCCATGACGTGCGCCGTGTTGCCGGCCTGCGCGCTCCAGCCATTGCTGAGCGACTCGACGATCACTTCCGTCTCGCTGGCCGCCCCCGCCACGGCATCGTCGGCAAATGTCGCGTCGGAATCCGGGTGACTGCGTGTGTCAGACTCCAGTCGATCGAGGTTGATGCCCGTTGGCCACGTCATGGCGATCAGCGTACCCGCGTCGCCGCCGCGCGCAAGCGGCAATGTCTGCGATTTTCCCAGTCTGGCGGGATTTTGCGATCGCCGCAGTTGCACGCGATCGCACAACGTCATAGCCTTGCACGCCATGAATGCTCTCGCTCACACTCTGCTTTTCACGCCGTCCAACCTTCTTGGCCAAGTCGAGATGGATCCCATGCAGGCTGCGCTGCAATCGCGCGGCATGGTGCTGGTGACCCTCATCGTGCTTGTCGTGTTGTCGCTGGTCACCTGGGTCATCATTGGCAGTCGCTACTTTGCCCTGCGCGCGCTCAAACGCGACGTGGCGCAATTTCGCGGCGAGTTCGCCAAATTCCCGGATGTGAAGGCGGCGCAGGAGGCGTTGGGTAAGCGCTTTGTCCGCCTGCCGCATGTGCGCATGCTGCACGCTTTGCTCAAAGAAATTCACGCGCTGGAGCAGCAGGGGCCGATGGGCGAGGAGGACATCGACACGCTTGAACGGTCCATGCGCCGCACGTCGGAGCCCTTGGTGGATGAGCTGGAGTCGGGCCTGATGGTGCTGGGCACCGTGGCGTCCTCCGCACCGTTCATCGGCCTTTTTGGCACCGTTTGGGGCATCATGGGCGCGTTCGGCGGTCTGGCGGACAGCGGTTCCGTGCTGCAAACCGTCGCGCCGCACATCGCCCAGGCGCTCGTCGCCACGGCGGTTGGCCTGCTCGCGGCGATCCCGGCGGCCATGGGCTACAACGGTCTTGGCCGCATGTCCAAGCGCCTCGTTACGGATCTGGACGGCTTTGGTCTGGAATTGCTCAACCTCGTGCGTCGGCAGCAAGTCCGCGTGCCTGTCCTGCCCATCTAGCCCGCATCGCGGCGCGACCGGAGTCTACGCATGGGCATGTCCATGGGAAAAGCGAGCGGCCGCGGGCGTGTGGCCCAGTCGACGCTGGCGGAAATCAACGTGACGCCGCTTGTCGACGTGATGCTGGTGCTGCTTGTGATCTTCATGGTCGCGTCGGCCGTGGAGACAAGCCGCATCGCCCGCGAGGCGGAAACGCTGCGGCAAACGGTGAATGAAGAGGCGGCGGCGTCGCAGCGGGATGAGACGCAGGTCCCGGTCGACCTGCCGCGGGTGAGCGCGGAGAAGTCGGCGCAGAGCCAGAAGTCGGGCAAGCCGGTCATCTCCGTGGATGCGGGCAAGCGCGTGTTCCTCGATCAGACGCTGTTGATTGACTGCCACGCCATCTCCACGGACGCGTGCCTGGACGGCTTTGAGGTCGCGCTGCACAAGCAACCGCGCGCCCAGGGTCTGCGCGACGCGAACCTGCGCGCGGATCGCCACCTGGACTACGGTCTTGTGCTGGCGTTCATGTCCCGGCTGCGCAAGGCGGGCATCGAGCATTTTGGCCTGATTGCGGAAGAGCCCGGCACAGTTCAACCGCAGAAGTAGACGACGGAGGCAGGGTTGGCGCAGGCGGTGGTTCATACGGGGCATACCGGAGTCGAGACGGGCGACGTCGCGATCGGCGTGACGGTTGCCGTCCTCGTCCACGCGCTCCTCGCCGTGGTGCTCTGGGTAGCGCCGATGGCGCCTCCCGACCACCAAGCCGCCGCCAATTCCGATGACGGCTGCGCGTCCGTGGTCAGTCCGTCGTGCGTTGGCGCCAAGCAACTGCAGTCCCAGGCGCCGCAGCCCAAGGAAGACGAGTCGGTCGCAGACCGTCGTTGCCCCGATCCGATTCGGCGCTTGCAGCGGCGCGATCATGAGCCGGCGCCGTCGATCGCGGTCGACATCCTGCAAGCGCAGTTGGTCGCCGCCGAGGGCAATCCCAACGGCGTGGAGAAGAAAGACGTCGGCGTCAGACCGGGCGAAGGCGGCGCGTCGGCGGCCAAGCCAAAGGCGACGGAGAGCTTCTTTGGCGATTCCAAGCTCGGCGAGATGATCAAGCAGGAAGACCAGGGCGGCGAGGCGCGCAAGAAGAAGCTCGGCGACCTGATCGGCTTGAAAGACGGCCAGAAGGACGGCGAGGGCAAGGTCAACCAGACCGGGTCGGTCTACTGGCGGGAAGTCGGCAAGACCATCAAATCGCACTTTGAACTGCCACCTTCCGTGCCCGTGTGGGAGCGCGCGGGGCTGCGCGCCAAGGTGCGCATCACGCGCATGGCCCTGAACGGCAGCATCCTCGCGTGGACGTGGGAAAAGAAGAGCGGCAATGACGAGTTCGACGCGGCCGTGGCGTCCCTCATCACCAGCTACAAGTCCGGCATGCGCTCGCTGCCGACGCCATCCAGCGACGCGCTGATGGAAATCAACTCGCGCGGCGGCGTGATTGAACTGCGCGGCGGCCACTGAACATGACGACGTTGTTCGAACACGAGCCAGCGTCGGTCAGAATCGTGGCATGTCGGACTGCGAGCGCGCGCGTTCACCGCCGGTGGCACGTCGCCGCTCGCCGGTGTTCAGACTTCTGTCAGCGTGCATAACGGCGCTGCGGGCGGGGCTTACGGTGCATAAAGCGCAGGCCAATATCGACTGGACCTGGCGCGCGCTGGTCGTCGACGATGACCCGCTGGACGTCGAGCTGCTGCGGATTCACGCGGCGGCGATGCGCGGTCCGCACCTCGTCCTGGAAGTCTGCACCGATCCGGATCAACTCATTGCGCTGCTTGAAGGGCCGGCGCCCGTCGATTTTGTGCTGCTGGACTACCGGCTGGCGGATCGTTCCGGGCTGGACGTGCTGCAAAGCGTGCGCGCGGCGGGGATCCTCGTGCCGATCGTGCTGCTGACGGGCCACGCGGACATCGATCTGGCGATGCAGGCGATGCGCGCGGGCGCCAGCGACTTCCTGGCCAAGCAGGAACTCGCGCCGATGACGTTGGCGCGCACCGTGCGCTACGTGATGGAAAAGCACCTCGCGGAGCGCCGGCTTGCGCAGACGCTGGAGGAGCTGGAGCGGTCGCGCGACGACATGGCGTCGATGCTCGATCGGCTGCGGTTGGCCGTCATCATGATGAACGAGCGCGGCCAGGTCATCTACGTGAACCGCGCGACGGAACGCCTCATGGAGTTCGCGGCGGCGGAGGTGCTGCGCAAGCCGTGGCAGTCCCTGTGGCCCGCGCCGGCGGAGATGCTGGGCAAGCTGGAGGGCATGCTGCGGCAGCCCGCGGATCAGCGCGAGATGGTGGCGCTGCATTTCAACCTGCCGTCGGGCGATCAGCGCTGGCTGGACGTGGAAGTGCTGGACGACCCGCGCGCGACGGGGCGCAAGATCCTGTTTTGCTACGACGTCAGTGAAGTGCACGACCTGCGTGCGGAGTTGGCGGAGCGGGCGCCGACGTCGGGCTTGATTGGCCAGAGCGAGCCGATGCAGCGCGTGGCGCACTGGATCCGCGACCTGGCGGCGGTGGACAGCACGGCGCTGATTGTCGGTGAGACCGGGACGGGCAAGGAGTTGGTGGCGCGGGCGATTCACGCGGCGAGTCCGCGGCGGGACAAGCCGTTTGTGGCGATCAACTGCGCGGGGTTGACCGAGTCGTTGCTGGCGAGCCAGCTGTTTGGCCACAAGCGCGGCGCGTTCACCGGTGCGCTGCAGGACCACAAGGGCCTGTTCCTCGCGGCGGATGGCGGCACGATCCTGCTGGACGAGATTGGCGACATTCCGCCGGCGGTCCAGACGGCGCTGTTGCGGGTGTTGCAGGAACGCGAAGTGACGCCGTTGGGCGAGACGACGCCGCGGCGCATCGACGTGCGCGTGCTCGCCGCGACGCACCAGAACCTGCTGGAGCTAGTGGACAAGGGCCAGTTCCGCCGCGATTTGCTGTATCGCATCCGGGTGGCGCGCATCGACGTCCCGCCGCTGCGGCAGCGGCGCAGTGATATTCCGCTGCTGGTCCAGCATTTCCTGCAGCAGCTCGGGCATCGGCGTTCGCCGGGCGAGCCTGCGGTGTTGCGCGTGAGCCGGGCGGCGATGCTGGCGCTGTGCGCCCACGATTGGCCGGGCAACGTGCGGGAGCTGCGCAGCGCGGTGGAATTCGCCTCGATTCGCTGTCGGCGCGCCGTGGTGCAGGTCGAGGATTTGCCGCCGGAAGTGGTGGAAGCGCAGGCCAATCCGGTGGTCGTGGATCTGCTGGGCGATGAACGTTCGCGCATCCAACAGGCCCTGCAGGCCGCGCGGGGCAATCGCACGAATGCGGCGACGCTCCTGGGTTGGAGCCGCGCGACGTTCTACCGCCGGGTCAGCGAATTGGGCCTGACCGGACAGCCGCGCCGGCGAATCTGACCCCACGCGCGGCCCCGCCGATCCCGCCAAAAACGCCACAGGCACGGTGCCCCGACGCCTGCGCGCCGCGACCCGTGCCTGTGGCTTGGCCCGCCGCTTGGCTTACAGCAGCTTGAACTCGATGCGGCGATTCTTCGCCTTGCCCGCCGGCTTGGCGTTGTCGGCAACCGGCTTCTCGTCGCCGTAACCAACCGCCACCACGCGGCTTGTGTCAATGCCCTGCTTCACGAGGTACGCCTTCACGGCGTCGGCGCGCTCCTGGCTCAGCTTCTTGTTGGCCGCAGACTCACCAGCGTTGTCGGTGTGACCGGACACTTCCACCCGGACCTCCGGGAACTCCTTCATCAGCTTGACCGCGTTGTCGAGCACGGCAAAGGACTTCGGCTTCACATCCGCCTTGCCCGTGTCGAACTCGATGCCCTTGATCGCGCCGCTGAACGACTTGGCCAGCTTCTTGGGCAGCTCATCGGGGCAACCGTCGTTGTCCTCAAAGCCATTCTTGGTCTCCGGCTCGCTCGGGCACTTGTCGTCCTTGTCAAAGATGCCGTCCTTGTCCTGGTCGGGCCACTCGTCCGGGCAGCCGTCTTCGTCCTGGAAGCCGTTCTTGGTCTCCGGCTGGTCCGGGCACTTGTCGGCGGAATCGGGAATGCCGTCGTTGTCCTTGTCCAGCTCGTCCGGGCAGCCGTCGTCGTCCATGAAGCCGTTCTTGGTCTCCGGCTTGTCCGGGCACTTGTCCTTGTCGTTCGGGATGCCGTCGCGGTCGTCATCGCCGGCGTCGGGGCAGCCGTCGTCGTCCTCAAAGCCGTTCTTGGTCTCGGCCTCGTTGGGGCACTTGTCCTTGTCGTCGGCGATGCCGTCGCCGTCGTTGTCCAAATCCGGGCAGCCGTCATCGTCCTGGAAGCCGTCGCGGTCCTCGGCGTCGTTGGGGCACTTGTCCTTGTCGTCGTCGATGCCGTCCTTGTCCGCGTCGCCCGCGGTGGTTCCGAGGCGCACGTACAGGCCGAGGTGGGTCTCCCAATCCGCGGTCATCGTCGACTTGTTGTTCGTCGTGTCATAGCCGGGCACGATCAGCATGCGGCCGTCGATGCGCGCGCCAAAGCGGCGGTGGAAATCCCAGCGGGCGCCGAGACCGAGCGCGGTGTCCGTGTCAAAGTCCTTGATCGAGTGGCCAGCGGCCTTCAACACGCCTTCACTGCCGATGCCGACCGTCAGGAACGGGCGGATCGGGCTGTCGATGGGCAACGACGCGATCAGGTGGCCGCGGATGCCGATGACCGGATCGCTCGTGGAGGTGGCGCTCCGCAGGTGCGAGAACGAGTACTTGAACTCGCCTTCCACGCCGAGCCAGCTGAGGAAGTTGAAGCTCGCGCGCGCGCCGATCAGGCCGGAATTGCTCGCCGTGTCCGCGACGTATTTCGGGCCCGTGTCGCCGAGTTCCGTGACCTTGCTCAGCCAGTTATAGCCGCCAAAGACGCCGATGTCGGTCTCCATGGCCTCCTGGGCTGATGCGGAGGCGCTCGCCAGCAGGACGGTCGCCGAAAAAACTGTGGAGAGCCAGATACTTGAGCGGTGCAACCAACGTGACTTCATTCTCACCCTCGCAAAAAAGACGGGACGCACTACGCGCGCAACCGCAATGTTGCATCCAGTGCAAAATGACGCAAGTGACTCACCCGGATTGGCGCTGACGAAAGTGCACAAAAGTTGACGATAGTCCGCGACGATCGATGCTCTCCCCTGACGCGATGCGTCACGAAACGGAGGTTGAGATGTCGATGGTTGGCGCGGTCGTTCAGGGTATTGGTCAACAATTACAGCAGCATCTGCGGCAGTCTCTGACGCCGTTCGCGGCTCCGGCGCAGCAGACGGGCCGCGCGCGCGTGATCGCGGTCGCCGCGCAAAAAGGCGGCGTGGGCAAGACGACAACGGCGGTGAATCTGGCCGTGGCGCTCTCGCAAGAGCACGGTCTGTCAACGCTTTTGATCGATCTGGACAATCAAGGGCACGTGGCGTCCAGCCTGCGCGCGCACATCAAGGGCACCGCGGTGCAAACGGTTTCGGCGGCGTTGCTGACACCGGGGACGGACCTGGACCTGCGTTCGGCCGTGGTGGCGACAAACCTGGACCGGCTCTGGCTGACGGGCGCCGACAAGCAGCTTGGTGCGGCGGAGGCGCAATTGGCGACGCGGCTGGGGCGCGAGATGCTGCTCACGCGCGGCTTGCGCGCCTGCCGGCAGCAGTTTGACGCGATCGTGCTGGATTGCCCGCCGAACCTTGGCCTGCTGACGTTGAACGCGCTGCTGGCGGCGGATCACGTGCTGGTGCCGTGCGATCTGAGCGTGCTGGCGCTGGAAGGCGTCGACGATCTGATGAACACCATTGGCCAATTGGAGATGACGTTTGGCCGCGCACCGCAGATCCTGGGCCTGCTGCACACGCGCGTGGACAAGCGGAACCACAAGCAAAACGCGGCGATCCGCCGGGCGGTGGCGCAGCGCTACGCCGGGCTCGCGATGGAGACGGAGATTGCCGTCAATACGTCCCTGCCGAATGCGCAGCTCAGCGGCAAATCCGTCTTTGCCGCCGCGCCCGATTCAACCGGCGCGCGCGACTATGCGGCGCTCGCGGCGGAAGTGCACAGCAAGGTCTTTGTCTGAAACGCTGCGGCGACTAATCGACCGCGCTCTCCGCGCTGATGCCCGGAATGGTGAAGATCGCGTCGAGTTCCTGCGCGATATCGCCTTCTTCCGTCGAACGGGCCACGGACAGTTCCTTGACAAGCAGCGTGCGCGCCTGGTCGAGCATCTTGCGCTCGCCAAAAGACAGCGCCTTGGTCGACTTGAGCAAGCTCAGGTCGCGCAGGACTTCAGCAATGTCGAAGATCGAGCCATTGTTGAGCTTTTCCACGTAGGAACGGTAGCGGCGATTCCAGGTTTGATGGGAAACCTGCATGGAACGGTCTTTCAGCATCCGGTAGATGCGGTCAACCTCCATGTTGCCGATGACTTTCCGCAGGCCCACGGAGTGGACCTTGGAAACCGGAATCATGATTTTACGATTGGTATTCAGGACGTTGAGCATGTACAGCACTTCGGTATTGCCCGAAATCTGCTTGGACTCAATGCCGGTGATTTCCGTGACGCCTTGGCCGGGATAGACAGCGCGATCGCCGATCTTGAACATCATGACAGCCTCCGCGGGGGAACGATGCGTGCGCATCGGTCGATGGCAACCGGCCGCAGCGCTTAAGGCACGCGGCGTCTGGAGCAGGCTGACGGCACCAATGCATCCCGTCAGAACCTGCCAAGTATAACGCGCGCCGGCAGACCCCGGCAATGGAAATCGGCAGGTGCACCCATTCCGTGACGAAAAGGTGTCAGCTCAGCGTCTGACGGGCCTTGAGCGCGCGACTGAGCGTGCCGTGGTCCAGATATTGCAGGTCAGTGCCTTGCGGTACACCACTGGCGATGCGCGACGTCCGGACCGCACGCCCCCGCAGCAGTCCGTGCAGATAGGAGGCCGTGGCCTCGCCCTCGACCGAAATGGAGGTTGCGAGGATGACCTCCTCCACGCTGTCGGTCGCGAGACGGCCGAGCAGATCGTCGATGCGCAAATCCCGCGGGCCGATGCCGCGCAAGGGAGAGAGGACGCCGCCCAAGACATGGTAATGACCGTGGAATTCGCCGGAACGCTCAATGGCCAACAGGTCGGCGATACCTTCAACGACGCAAATCGTGCGGGCATCGCGGCGGGGATCGCCGCAGACGACGCACAGGCGCGCGGTCGCGAGGTGGTGGCATTGCTGGCAGAAGCCGACGCCGGCGTGCAGGCCCGCGAGCGCGTGCGACAGCGATTCGGCGTATGCAGGCGGTTGGCTGAGGATGTGCAGCGCGAGCCGTTGGGCCGATCGCTCGCCGACGCCGGGAAGACGCCCCAGCAGCGCGGTGAGGCGTTCCAGCGCCTGTGGCAGCGCATCCATCAGGCGCTCGCTTCTTCGACCGTGATGCTGGTGATTTCGCCCTGGAACGCGTCAACGACCATCCGCACGCGTTCGTCGGTGCGCAGCGCGGTCTCCCGCTCATTGCGGCTGGTGGCTTTCTCGCGCTGGCGGCGTCCGCTCAGGCTCTCCTGGCTGGCGCGCGGGTCCGGCGGGCCGACTTCCACCCGCACGTCGCCAAAAACACGCGTTGCACCCTCGCGCAGGGCATCGAGCGAATCTGCCTCACGCGCCGATGCCGACAAAAACTCAGTGCCGAAACGCAGCGTCACGGTCGCGCCGTCACGGGTAACCAGCGCGCGTTCAATCAGCGACGCCACGGTCGCCTTGCCCGCATCGCGAATCGCGGCTGCCCAGGCGAGCAACTGCGCGTCGTCCAACGACCCGGGATCCCCTGCGCGCGCGGGCGGTTGCGCCAGCGCAGGCGCCAGGGTTGCCAGCGGTCGCGGCGCGGTAGTTGGCGAGGGCACGCCGCCCGGAGGAGGCAGCGACCGACCCGCGGGCGCGGCGGGCATGCCGGGCGCTGGCAACGGCTGCGTGGTCCGCTGCGGCGCGATCGGTTGGGTACGGGACAGACCCGGCGGCGGCGGCATTCCGCCTGGCGACGGCAGCCCTCCGGGCGAGGCGGGGCGCGGCGGCGCACCCTGCGGCGATTGCTGCGGATTGCGTGCGGGTGGCAGCCCCCGTCCGCCCGCCAGCAGCGTCTCCACGCGCACGGCCAGGTCCGCGACGTCGATGAGCGCTGCCGCCCGGCACAGCCGCACCATGCCCAGTTCCAGCGTCAGGCGCGGATGACTCGCGCGCGCCACTTGCTCCGCCAATTCCAGCAGCACGTGCGCCAGGCGCTCCAGTTCGGCCGTCGGAATATCCCGCGCCATCGCCTGCAGTTGCTCCAGTTCGGTCTCCGCGCGATCCACGAGATCCCGCGCGTTGGCGCCCGTCAGTCGCGCCACCAGCAGATCGCGGGACTCCATCGCCATCGTGCGGGCGAACGTCTTCAGGTCCATGCCGTGGTCGTGCGCGGCGGCCACGCTCTCGATCGCCAGCTTCGCGTCCCGCCCCAGCAGCGCCTGCATCAGCGAATGCGTGCGGTTGCGATCCGCCACGCCCAGCAGCCCCGCCACTTCGTCGCCGATCAGATTGGCGCCGCCAAACGCGATCACTTGGTCCAGCACGGAGAGGGAATCGCGCAGCGAGCCGTCGCCCTCACGCGCCACGAGGTACAGCGCTTCCTGCTCCGCGATGACGTTTTCGCTCTCGCAGATCTTGGCCAGCAGCCTGACGATGTCGGCAGCTTTGACGCGGCGGAAATCGTACCGCTGGCAGCGCGAGCGAATCGTAATCGGCAAACGCTGCGGATCGGTCGTCGCGAGGATGAACGTCACATGCGCGGGCGGCTCTTCCAGGGTTTTGAGGAACGCGTTGGCGGCCTCGTTGGTGAGCATGTGCGCTTCGTCGATGATGTAGATCTTGTGGCGATCGCGCACGGGCGAATAGCCAACGCCGCTGCGCAGTTCGCGGATCTCGTCGATGCCGCGGTTGCTGGCAGCGTCGAGTTCGTGCACGTCAATGCACGTGCTGGTGGCGATTTCCTTGCACGGCGCACAGACCCCGCATGGCGTCGGCGTTGGACCGTTCACGCAGTTCAGCATCTTGGCGACGATGCGCGCGGTTGACGTCTTGCCGGTCCCGCGCGCGCCGCAGAACAGCAAGGCGTGGGGCACGCGCTTCATTTCGATCGCGTTGCACAACGCGCGGGCGATGTGTTCCTGGCCGACAAGTTCCGTCAGCGTCGCCGGGCGATATTTGCGGGCAAGGACGAGGTACGCCATCTTGAGCCCCCAGATGCAGTTGCGAGCCAGGAAAACCTGCGAGCCAGAAACGCAAAAGGCCCCGTAGCCCGGAGCCTTTTTGGTCATTCATGTCCAGGGCTGGCGGCACACGGCTTAGCCGCTACCGTTGCTTCCTCTCAGATCTGGCGGGGTTCACAACACCACCGTTGCCGCCAGCCTTGGACACGAACTGTCTTACACTCACACTTTGCGCGCCGCGCATCGCCCGGTCGTGGCGGAGAGAACGGGATTCGAACCCGTGGTACCCTTTTGGAGTACACCCGCTTTCCAGGCGAGTACCATAAACCACTCGGACATCTCTCCGTTCTTTGTCTCGCCTGGAAACCAGCGGTGCGGGCGCCGTTAAGGGCGCCCCGGCTGGCAAGCACTGCAGGCGAGTACCATAAACCACTCGGACATCTCTCCGTTGTCGGCACATGAACAAAATTCACTGGCGGAGAGCGAGGGATTCGAACCCCCGATACCTTTCGGTACACCTGATTTCGAGTCAGGCTCCATCAGCCACTCGGACAGCTCTCCAGTGAGTGGGGCACGCGCATTGTCAGAAGGACGCGCTGCCATACGG
The DNA here is from genome assembly GCA_903842345.1 of uncultured Myxococcales bacterium. Lineage (GTDB taxonomy): Bacteria > Myxococcota_A > UBA9042 > UBA9042 > UBA9042 > CAIYBN01. The sequence goes on along the minus strand of CAIMLR010000007.1, from coordinate 41,434 downwards.
ATTGTGCCTGACAGCTTGCCTTTGACCCCGGCGCGCGACCGAACGGGCAAGCCGCGGAAGGATAGCGCAGGCTGGCGTTGGGTGCAAGCTGTCTAGGACGCCGGGGCGTCGGTCAGCGGCACTTCGACTTCGTGGTCGATCTCCGGAATCGTCCGCTCGCCGCTGCGCAGGCTGGCGAAGAAGCCCGTCAGCATCCGGCTCGCGGCGGTTCCCCGCACGCCTTCGGTCAGGATCATCCGGTGGTTCAGCCGTTCATCGTGGCCGAGTTGGTAGACGCTGACGGCCGCGCCGGCTTTGGGATCGCGACACGCAAAGACCAATCGGCCGACGCGCGCGTTGATCGCCGCCCCCATGCACATCGGGCAGGGCTCCAGCGTCACGTACAGGGTGCAATCGTTCAGCCGCCACGATCCCAGCGCGCGTCCGGCCTGGCCGAGCACGATGATTTCCGCATGCGCGGTTGGATCCTGATCCTGTTCCCGGCGATTGGAGGCGATCGCGACGATCTCGCCCTCGTGCACAACCACCGCGCCGATCGGCACGTCGCCCGCGTGGCCGGCTTCTACCGCCGCGCGCAGGGCAACGTCCATGAAGTGCTGGTCGGAGTGCAGGGTCATCGGCTCTGGTTCGCCCGATCGTCCACTTGGCGACATCGATTGGCGGCGTTCGCGCCACTTACTGCAGCAGACGCCCGCTTCTGCAACGGCGCGGGCGTGTGAAGCGTGAATCTTGAGGGGGCGGGCACAGCTGGGCTCGAACCAGCAACCTTCGGTTTCGTAGACCGATGCTCTATCCAGTTGAGCTATGAGCCCGTTGCAAAGACGGGAAGACACTGAGAGTCAGACACAAGAGCCGCAACCGGGGTTGCTGGCGGGGAGGAGGGGATTCGAACCCCTGATAGGATTTAAACCCTATGACGGTTTAGCAAACCGTTGCCTTCAGCCACTCGGCCACCTCTCCGTCATCTGCGGAAGCCTTCAAGGCGTTGCCTGTTCAGCTCCCGGTGAGGATTTCTTTGATTGCGCGACCAGTTTGCGACCGTGTCGGCACTTCACTGCGGGCGGGAGAGGAGGGATTCGAACCCCCGGAGGCTATTCACCTCGGCGGTTTTCAAGACCGCTGCCATAAACCGCTCGGCCACTCTCCCCGAGTCAGCGACGGCGTTTGGCCATCTGGGACATCGGGCGAAGCATTGCTTCCGGGCGCACCGGAAGCGAGTGGGCCAAGAGTCTAGCCTCGTCTGCGCGATTGCGCAAGCCCCCTTGCTCCTGAAGCCGCGATGGGGGATGCTGGGCCGCGCGTTGCTGTGGAGTCGGATCGTGCGTGAACTTCAATCTCTAAGCGATCTTACGTTGCGATCTGGCGACCTGGCGGACCCGCTGTACGGCGAGTTGACGGCGGGCTTGGCGGAAAGTTCGGGTCTGCATCCAACGAGCCTGGAACGCCTTGTGGCGCTGTGGGCGGCTGGCTGGCAACTCCTCGATCTGGAAAGGGCTTTGCGTCGCGGTCTGGGTTCGCATCCGGGCGCGTCTCGGCCAATTGGCCACGTGGCGATCGTCGCGCCGGGCAATCTGTGCGTCGCGACGTGGCAGGCGATCGCGGAGGCGCTTCTGGTTGGCAATCGCGTGAGCGTGCGTCCGGGATCGGGCGACCCGCTGGCGGCACGCAACTTTCAGGCGGCGCTGCGTCTGGTCGATCCAGGCCTGGCGGAGCGCCTGACGATTCAGGAATTTGCTCGCGGCGATCGCGCGGCCTGGACCCACTGGCTCCACAGCGCGGATGCCTTGCTGGTCTACGGCGGGGATGCGGCGATCGCGGCGGTCCTGCAATTTGCCAGCGCCGCGGGTTTCACTGGCCGCTTGCGGCTCCATGGCCACTACCAGTCGATTGGTGTGCTGGCGTCCGACGTCCTGGCCGACCCAAAAGCGCTGCAGGCGGCCGCGGCGGGCTGGGCGGTCGATGCGCTCCTGGCGGATGGGCGCGGCTGCATGTCCCTGCGTGCCCTCTGGCTGGTTGGCCCGATCGACGCTGCCGGGCGCGCGCTGGTGCAGGCGACCCTCGCGCGCGAATTTGCCCGCGTTGCGGCGCTGCTGCCCGCGGGGCAGGTGGATCCGGCGGCGCAGGCGCGGATGCAGCTGCAAGTGGAAACCCACGCGTTTGCCGCGGCCGTTCAGGGCAATTGCTGGTTGGAGCGCGGTGGCGACTGGGCGATCCTCGGGGCGCACGGGCCGATTCCCGCGCAGGCGCAGGCGACGGGGCATGGCGGCCGTGCGTTGACGGTCTACGAGGCCGTCGATGGCAGCGATCTGCAGCGTCAACTCGCGCCGTGGCGGCGCAGACTGTCGACGGCATCGGTCGCGCTCGACGCCGATCGCTTCCAATTGTTGGATGTCCTCGATCGGCTCGGCGTGCATCGCCACTGTGCGCCGGGGGCCATGCAGGCGCCGCGCGCGGATCGCGCACCGGATGGTCACGTGCCGTTTGCCGCGCTCGTGCGCCTCACCGACCGGCAGTAACCGCGTGTGGGCTCACCGCGCCCGCTTCGGCGTCAGCCAAATCGACTGCTTGCCGCGCTGCACCAGGAGCGACAACACGTCGTCTGGCCGTGCCGCACGCACCTCAGCCTCCAACAGCGCTGCGCCATTCACCGCGCGCCGGGCGATGCGCGTCACCACGTCGCCCACGCGCAGCCCCGCGTGATTCGCCGGTCCGCCGCGATCGACCGCCACCACAAGCGCGCCCACCGGCGCCAGAATGCTGAAACGCCGCCGCAGCACCGGCGTCAGGTCCGCCACGGTCGCGCCCAGCCCGCCGATGGTCAACGTCGCTTGCGCCGCCACCGGTGGCAACAGCCGCGGCGGCTCCACGATCTCCAGCGGCCGGGGCAGCGCCTGCAATTGCACTTGCACGCTCTGGGTCTTGCCGTCGCGGATCAGCTCCACCGCCACCTTGGCATGCACGCCTGCCTGCGCCGCCAGCCACGGCAGGTCGCTCGCCGCGCGCACGGGCTGGCCGTCAAAACTCGTCAGCACGTCGCCCGGGCGCAGCCCCGCCTGATCCGCCGGACTGCCCGCGCCCACTTCCGTCACCACCGCGCCCGCTACGCGCTCCAGCTTCAGCACTTTGGCCAGTTCCGGCGTCACTTCGCGAAATGCCAGGCCCAGGAAAGAGCGCTCCACGCGGCCCGTCGCCAGTTGTGGCAGCAGTTTTTTGGCCATGTTGGAGGGAATCGCAAAACCGATGCCCTGCGCGTCGCCGCGGATCGCCGTGTTGATGCCGATGACTTCACCGCGGATGTTGCACAACGGCCCGCCGGAGTTGCCGGGATTGATGCTGGCGTCGGTCTGGATGAAGCTGGCGAGCATCGGTTTGCCGGTCGGTTGGACGTCACTGCGGCCAATGGCGCTGACGATGCCGGCAGTGACGGTGTGCGACAGCCCGAATGGATTGCCGATGGCGACGACCCACTCGCCGGGGCTGATCCTGCCGGAGTCGCCAAGCGGCGCGATGGGGAAGGGGCCGCGGCTGTCGACTTGCAGCAACGCGAGGTCCGTGCGCGGATCGCGGCCGACGACGCGGGCCTTGAAGACGCGGTCGTTGGCGGTGCGGACGGTGATGTCGCGCGCGCCGTCGATGACGTGGTCGTTGGTGAGCAGGTAGCCGCTGGCGTGGATGAAGAAGCCGGTGCCTTCACCGGTCACGAGTGCGCCCGACGCGCCTTCCCGGCCGCCCGGGCTGCCGTTGCCGACGGTGGAGATGTTGACGACGGCCGGCGAGATGAGCTTGGCGAGGCGGGAGAAGCCGCCCATCGTCACGGGCGAGTTGTTGCTGATGCCAGTGCGGCCAACGGGCTTCTCCGTCCACAGCTTGTCGGGGATCCGGCTCTCCGGCATGCGGCCAACGGGCGCGGCGAAGGCCCAGGTCGGCAACAGCAGCAGCAGACTCCAACGCAGCATCGTCCGCCTCCTCGTGGCCCGTGCCAACACGCGGCGCGCACCGTTCATTTCCCGACGGCGGCGTTGCGCAGCGGCTTCAGCAGTTTGTCCTTCGCGTAGCCATTTTGGCCAGTCGCCGGGCCGGTCAGCACTTCCACGCGCGACCACCCTGTGCCGGTTGCCAGGAACACGTGGACGCGATCGCCGTCGTTCAAGTGCGCCAGATCGCGCGCCTGCGGATGCGCCGCGGCACGCAGCACGAGGTAGGGCGACTCGGGATCGTCGCGCGCGCCGCTCACTTCATGGGTCGCCCGCGCCACCCGCCGGGCGTCCTCCAGCGCATGTTGCCGCGCCACCGCCTTCTCGTCGCGCAGTTCCACAACGGCGGCTTGGGTCGCCGCATCGTCTTTGACGTTCACTGGAATTCGCCGGATCGCGTCGATGGCCGCCTGTGCGGCGCTCGCCAGCTTCGGATCGTCGTGGCTGTCACGGTAGGCGGTGACGGCCTTGTCGGCGGCATCCGCGGCCTGTTCAATCGGCGCCAGCGCGGCAGTCGCTTCCGAGCCGTCGGCCGGCGGCGCATCATCGGGACGCGTAGGCTTGGGCGCCACCCACGGCAGCTTCTCCCGGTCGGGTTGCGGCTGCATCACTTTGCCATCGCCGGTCAGGTTTTCCAGCCACGCGCGCCAGCGGTAGGGCAGCACGTCGGAATCGGGCGCGAGCGCAGTGTAGCTGAACGCGCCAACGACGAGCACGGCGATCAGCGCCAGGCTCCCCGCGCCGGCGTAGAGCAGCCAGGTCGGAAGGCGACGGTTGTTGGGCGAGTCCGGCGGCATGGGTTCCCCCGGGAGCAATCGGTTTGCCGCTACTTGACGGCTGACTTGCGCGACGGCGGCACGCAATACCGCTCTGCCGCCTTGCCGGTCGCTGCGTCCGCGGGCGCGAACGTCCAGCAGGTGGCGCTTCCGGAAACGTTGGGTTCGGAGGGGCAATCGGCATCCGACGTGCACGTCTGGGTGCAGACCGCCGGCGTGCCAAAATACGCGAGGCAGATGTCCAGATCGCACTGCGGATGTTTGCGCACTACGCAGCTCGTGCTGCCCGCGGTGCCCGTGCAAATGCCCTTGTCGGTCACTTCCTTGTCCAACGGGCAGGACGCGTACGGCGCGGTAGTTTCACAGCCGGCGAGCCAGCAGCAGAGGCCCATTGCGAGGGCGGCGAGGATTCGATCAAAGCGCATGAGCCAGATTCCTTGGGGAGTCATCCCGCTTACGTCGTTGTAGCCGTTGCACCCGTGGCGCGTCAATCCGTTAGTACATGCCGGTGAGGCGCATGAAGAAGCCGCCCTGATTGCTGCTGCGAATATCGCCCGCATTGGTTTCCATGAAGTGCGTGAAGTTGTAGCCGCCGCCGACGCGCAAAGCCTTGGCGAACCGCCACGCGGTTTCAAGCAGCGCGCCGTGCTGCAGGTCCTTGGTCAACAGCGTCTCCAGAAAGCGGTATTCCGTGGCGATGTCGATGCGATCGGTCACGTGCCAGCCCAGCCGCGACACCAGCAGCAGCGTCGAGGAATTCTCCGGCGTCATGTCCGCCAGCGCCTCCGTCACGCGCCGCAGCGCGGCTTTCTGCGAAAACTCAAAGCGGTAGGGCAGCTGCGCGATCGGCTCGATGCTCAGGATGTCCTTCACGGAGCGCTCGCTCGTGCCCGTGCCGTCCGTGCTCGGGCGCATGTCGATCAGGTGGCTGACCTTGGTGATGAGGTTCAGCCAGTTGTGCGTGATTGGCCGGAACGCCGCGCCGAGCGTCGCTTCCAGCGCTTCCGCCTCCAGCGAATCCGTCGTCTGGTTCTGCGTGCGCGTGTAATTGGCGCGGCCAAAGACAGTCCATTCCTTGGTGATGCCGACCTGGCCATTGTTCAGCGTCAGGATCTGCAGCTTGCGCACGCCGCCAAAGTTCGGGTCGCCCTGATCGAGGCGCACTTCCTGACGGGACGTGATCTTGAACCAGTCGCCGCGCAGCCATTCGCCGCCGAGCGAAAGGGCATCGCGTGACGTGTTGCCGCCGCCCGCCGCGAACGTCTGCTGCCGCTCGTAGCCCGCGTCCAGGTTGACGCCCTTGGCGACTTCAAATTTCTTGCCCAAGCCCATGACCGCGCGGTTCATGCGGCCGGCGTTCAGCGCGTCAATCTGGTATTCGCCGTACGCCCGCGATTTTTGGTCATCGCCGTAGCGGCTCTCCGCGCCCACCACGCTTGACGACACCAGATGGCCCGTCGCGTTCGAGTCCTCCAGCCGCTGTTGCACGTACAGGCTGGAGCTCTTGTCCAGCATCGTCCGCAAGCCCGCCGACGTCGCGTTCTGGCCGGCCCAACCCAGGCGCTCGCTGACGACGACGGCCAGGTCCTTGGCGATCTTGTATTCCATCGCCAGCGCCGTCGACAGGTGATCCGCGGTGTTGCGGAACTGCGCGGGATCGCCGCCGAGGATGCCCTGCTGGTCCGCGCGCAGAATCAGCCGATCCGTCGCGCGATACGCCGCACCCGCTGCCACCGTGTCGCTCGTGCGACCCGTGCCGAGGCTGTCCATGCCGTAGGTGACGGTGTTGGCGCCGAGCAGCGTCCACTTGCTGTCCACCTTGTGCGCGTCCTGCACGCTGACCATCTGCTGGCTGAGGCTGAGGAAGCTGCTCGTCGGGTTGGCGTTCTGGCCGGCGAGGCTGCCCGGCGGGAGCACCGAGCCGCTGCCGACAAGGCCGCCGACGCTCCCGAATTGCGTGCCCGTGCCCGGCGCGCTGTACGGATTGGCGACGCCGCCGTCCATGAACAGACCGTCGTAGCGCACCTGCAGCGTGTTGCGCTTGTTCAGCACGAGCATCGTGTCGATGCCGGCTTTCTGCATGCCCTGCTGGGCGATCGACCCGCCCGACTGGAAGCCCGCCTGCATCCACTGGTACCACGCGCGCACGCGGCCGCGGTCGTTGAGCGTCGTCACGTCGGGCGGCAGGTCGGTCGGCGTCGGATCGGTGGACGGGCCGAACATGTCGCGCAGGTCGAGGTCAACCGCCACCTTCACGGCTTGGCCTTGGACCGCCGCGCCCGCGCTCGTTGTCGTCGTCGCCTGCGTTTGCTGGCCAAAAGTCAGGCCGCCGTCGTCCGATACGGACAGCAAGGTGTCCCGCGACTGGCTGAACGCGTACTCAGCGGTCGCCTTGCTGCGGTCGCCGAGCTTGACCGTCACGTCGCCGCCCGCCACGCGGTACGTGGGCGCGTCGGCGCGGCCTTCCTGCACGTAGCTGCCACCGACGTCGACGCGGCCGTTGGCGAATTTCTCGCGGAGCTGGCCGCCAAAAGACAGGGAATCCGTGGATTGGATACCGCGCGCCTCGTACGTGGTCTCGACGAACAGCGGATGGCCATTCCACGTCAGGTTTTGGCCCGCGAGACCGGTCTGGCCAATCGCCAGCGTGCCATCGACCGCGCCAGAAACCGGCGACTTGAACGTGATGCGGCCCTGCATCGGGTCGATGACGTAGTCCGTGTTGCGCGCCTGCGGAATGCGGCCCAGTTCCATGCCTGAGATGCGGTCGCGGACGACGAGGTCAATGCGCTCCGAGCCTTCCACGACGTCGCGCACGGACAGGTAATAGAGCGAGCCGCCGGTGCCGCGCATCACGTCCGTGTGGCGCTGGACCATGCGATCCTGCTGGGCGACAAAGCCTTTCACTGCGGTCTCAAACCCGCCGTATACGCGACTGAACTCCAGCCACGCGCCGTACAGCGTCCGGTCGTAGCGCAGCAACTCGATGCCCTGCAGCCGCGCGGCGAAGTTGCCGATCAGGAACTTGGTGCGGTCCGCTTCCACGAGGATGTACAACTGGCCGCGCGCTTTCACGTCCTGCGTCGCCACGGAGGCGTCGCCGTAGACCGGGTAGAACTTGGTCGGGTCAATCAAGTTCGTGGCAAAGGACTGGAGGTTCGGATCCTTGGCCGTGTCCACGTGCGCGGTGAAAGACAGGTCTTTCAAGCCAAGGAACTCGCCGCTCACGCGACCTTTGGCGTACAGCGCGACGCGGCCGGCGAGCTGCGTGTTGCCAATCGCCAGCGAGCCGGGCTGGTCGACTTCCTGCAAGTGCGCGCCCACGTGGCTCACGGAACCGTCGGCGATGGCCAACAGGAACAGCGCGCGGTCCTTGACCGTCACGGCGCGCTCGACAATCGCCCGATTGCCGGCCTTGTCGATGGCGGCAATCGTCAGCGTCGATGCGCCAATCGGCAGCCGCACCAGCGCGTAGAAGTTGCCTTCGTCGTCGACAAGCGCCGTCTGGCCCTGCACTTCCACCCGGTTGGTCGGCAGCGTCTTGCCGTGCACGCCCAGCTCAGGTTGCGCCAGCTCCAGCGGTCCGGGCGGTAACATCACGCGCAGCTCCGCCGCATCCATCCCCGACGCCTTCGCCGCCGACGGGGAAAGCGCGGTCGGCGCGGCGGCCTCGAATTTCACCACGGGCGGCGCCGCCGTCGGCATCGCGTTGGCCTGCGCCTGCAGCGCTTCCAGGAGCGGCGCGCCAAAGATCGCCGCGTCCGTCGTCGTCGCAGCCATCGGCATCGCCGCGCCCGCCGGCAGGAACTTGGGGCCTTGCGCGGCCACGGTCACAAACTCATCGCGGCCCGCACCATCGGCTTGCCGCAAACTGATCAGCATCTTGCCATCGGCCGGGCGATCGACGAGCAGCGCGCCGCGCCCCGCAGCGTCCAGGTCAAACGGATTGCCGTTGATCAGCAGCCGCGGCGGCCGGCTGGGCAGCGTGAACGCGTCCTGTCGCGGATCCTTCACATGGTCGCGCACTTCAAACGGAATCGGCGCGGACCACACGCGCGTGCCCCACTCCGTCTCCGCGCGCATCCGCAGCGCATACCGGCGACCGCGCGTCAGATCCGCGATGCCCGGGAAGCCTGGTCGCGCGCGCAGCATCACCTGTTTGGGCGGATCGCGGCCATCGACTTGCTCGACAACCAGCGCGCCCAGACGGCCGCCATCCTCCAACTCGCGAATCTCCAGACCGTGGCGGGCAAAGCCGCCGGAATGCTCAACGAGCAGCACGATCGGTGCGCCCGGCTCCAGTGCGGTCGAGGTGGGATCAGACGCCATCCGCGCATCGCCCAGCGGCTTCTTGTCGGTGCCGAGCAGGCGGGCGCGCAGGAAGCGCTGGGTCGTCACCTTGCTGTCCACCGCGATGGTCAGCGACGCGGCATCCACGGCCACCGGCACCACGCCCGGACCCGGCGTTGGCGCATCCTCCGGCGGGCGCGCCGACGTCGCCGTCGCTTCCACGCGCGTTGGCCCAACGGCCTCAAACTTGCACTGGATCGGGAACGTCAGCGGCAGTGAAATGCCGCGGGTCAGGTACAGCACCTTCTGCTCGTCGCCGATGACCGTCGAACCCGGCGGCAGCGTGTCCGGATCCAGCTTGAACAGGTGATTGCCCGGCGGCAAGTCCATCAAGTGTGCGCGGCCATAGGCGTCCGTCGTCGCGAATTGGCCAATGTCCGCATACACGCGCGCGCCGGCCAAGCCGTCTTCGCCGTCGTCCTGCTCGCCGTTGTTGTTGCCGTCACAATACGCCTTGACCAGCACCATGCCCTTGTCAAACAGCGGATCGGCCTGCACAAGCAACTGCGCCGTCGACCGACCGCTCAACTGCTGGCCCGACACGTCATACAGCTGCGCCGCGAATTCCAGCTGCTGACCCGGCTTTGCGGTCGGCGTGACGACCATCTGCGCGCGCAGGGTCAGGCTTCCGCCCGGCGGCAGGTCCAGACCCACGGACTTGCCGGTCGTCGGCGAAATGCGATGCACGACCATGAGCGGCGCGTCCAGCTGCGCCAGCGGAATCTTCACGGGCAGGTTGTTCGTGCCCACCAGCGTCAGATCCGCGGCGCCCGGCACGAGGTTGAGGCCCGTCGGCAGCAGGTCGCGCAGCTCCACGCCACCGCGACCGGTCAGCGCGTCCGCGGCAAACCCGGCGCTCGAATGGTTCTGCACCGTCACCGTTGCGTACAGCAAGTCACCGACCTGCGCTTGCGCCTTGGACAGCCGCACGCCGACGGAAATCGCGCTTGTCAGCTGCTCGACCGGCAAATGGTTGTGGCGCGGCGGCGGCGGACCGTTGCTTGCCTGCGGCGTAGCGCCACGGCCCCCCGACGGCGGCGGCGGTGGCGGCGTGTTGGCCGCGCCTTGCAGCGAGAAGCGCGTGAGGTAGCGCGGCAGCGTGTTCCCGGCGATGTGGGGCAGGGCGTCGCTGACGACGAGCCCCTGTTTGTCCAGCAGCGCGATCCCCGGCTCCGGCGCGTGGCCTGCCACTGGGAATGCCCAGCCTGCGGAGACGGTCGCCAGCTCAATCCGATACGCGCGGCCCGCGGGCGGCGAAAACAGGTAGGCGCCTGAGGCGTCGGTCGTCTGGCCCTGCTGGCCCTGCGGCAGCGCGTCGTCCGCCAGGAGCGTGTTGGGCGCGACCGGATCGCCTTCGTCATAGCGCAGCCACAGCCGCACGCCGGGCGTCGTCGTCCCGGCATGGGCGTCATACACGCGGCCCGTCGGACGCAGCGACAGATCCAGCTTGCCGGACTGCGGTCCGGGCGCGTCAATCGTCCGCTCCAGGAACACTGCGCCACCTGGGGACAACACGCGCACGCGGCGCTGGCCGTTGGGCACGTGCAGCACGTGGTATTGCCCCTGGTCGTCGGCGATGGCCGTCAGCACGGGACCTTCCACGCCGACGGGCGGCAGCACGGCGACCTGAAAATGCGGGAAACGCAAATCGGTCTCGGCCTCAAAGACGTTGTCGTCGATGCCCACGTCCTCAAAAATCACGCCGGAAATTGCGCCTTCGCCGATTTGCGCGCCGGTCGTCACGCACGCGGGCTTCGACTCCGCATGCACCGTGCCCGCCGGCAGCAGGATGTCCGCCCTGGCGATGTTGCAGATCGTCGCCGCATCCGCGACGTTGGCCGACACGCGCGTGCGCACCGACACCACCGCGCTCTCGCCCGCCTGCACGGCCATGCCCACGACCTTCAGCGTCGCGCCGTCGTTCTGCAGCACCACGCCGGGCGGCAGGAGCACGTCGGCGTCCTTGAGCGCGTCCATGCCCTTGGGCAGCGTGTCGATCAGGATGATGCTGTCCGCCTTGGCGTTGCCGTTGTTCACGACCGTCAGCGTGTACCGCAGCCAATCGCCCGCCTGCACGGCACCGCCATTTTCGTCCTGCACAGCCTTGGTCACGGTCACCAGCGGCGCGGCGGGTCCCACCTGCGTCACGGTTGGCTGGTTGCCGTTGCTGTCGTCGTTGTCCGCGTCTGACAACTCGGCCGCCAGACCCTTGGCCTGCGCCGTCGCCTGATTGGACACCAAAACGCCGCCGAGGATCTTCGCCTGGAACGTCACGACGCGCTGGCTGCCCGCCTCGATCGTGCCCGCGTCGACGTGAATCTTGCCCGTCGCCACGTCAAAGCGTCCCGCGTCGCCGTCGCCCGCGTCACTCAGCGGCTTGCCGTCCAGCGTCAGGCTCCCGCCCACGTAGTGCGTCGTATTCGGCAGCGGATCGTCCAGCGTCACCAGTTCCGCCGCGCTCGCGCCGGTATTGCGGATCGTCACGGTGTACGCGATCGCCTCGCCCAAATCGGCCAGGCCATTGTTGTTGGTGTCGATGAGCTGCGCGGTCTTTTGCGTCTGGCGAATCGACGGCCCCTTGCCGATGCTCAGCGTCGCCGGGCCAATCGCGGTCGGCGGCACGTTGTCGGCCGTCGCAGTCGCCGTGTTGCTGACCTGACCGCCCTCCACCGCGTCGGCGCGCAGCCGCGTGCGGAAGGTCACGATTGCCGCGTTCGCCGTGCCCGCCTGCAGCGTCCCAAGCGCAAGGCCCGCCGTCAGCGGGGAACTGCCCGCCACGTCCGGCGCCGCGTTGCCGTTCAGCGTCGTCGACCCTGGATCGTACGTCATGCCCGCCGGCACCACGTCCAGCAGCCGCACGTTGGTCAGCGGCTGCGGCGACGTCGCCACAACCGTGATGCGCCACGTCACCGTCTCGCCCGGCAGCAGTGCGCCGCCGTTGTCGTCCTTCGCCGTCTTGGTCGACGCTTCCAGCGCGCTCTGAGTCCGCACCCGCACAACCGTCGCGTCGTTCAGCGCCGGCGTATTCGGATCGTCGGACGGCACGGCGGTCGCCACCGCATCGGCCTTGACCTGCGCCTGATTCAGCACCGTCGCGGCGTCCGGCGTGTCCGCCTTTACCCGGGCGTCAAACGTCAGCGTCGCCGTCTGGCCAGGCACCACGGCCGCCAGCGCCGTCGCGCCCTTCGCGCTCCAGGTCAGCTTGGTCACGCCGCCCGCGGTCGTCTGCTTGCCGCCCTGGCCAATCGTCACGACTTCCAGATGGTCATCCAGCACGTCCTCGATGCTGACGTCCTCCGCGGCCGACAGGCCCGTCACCGAGACCGCAATCGTGTACCGCAGCACGTCCAGGGGAGCGACCTTGCCGCCGTTCAGATCCTCGACCGTCTTCAGCACCTTCAGCTTGGGAATCGCGACGATCGCCAGCGTCGCCGGCTTCGCGTCATAGCTGATTCCCGTCTCGCCTTCGCGCGCGATCGCCTTGCCCTGCGCCGTCGCGCCGTTGGCCGCCGTTGCCTTGACCCGCAGCGTCGCCGCCAGCGCCACGGACGCGCCGCCCGGAATGTTCGCCAGCCCGCCATTGGCCTTGACCGTCCACGTCAGCAGCTTCTGGGCATCGTCCCAGGTCGCGCCCTTGGGTGCCGTCACGTCAAAGACCGTCGCGTCCACCGGCACGGAAACCGTCACGTTGCTGGCGTTCTCCGCCGTCGGCACCGTCACAATCACCTGCAGCGTCACGGTGTCGCCCGGCTGCGCGGGCGTGGTCGCGGGCGCTTCCGGCGTCAGCTTGGCGTCCACCTGCAGCGTCGGGTACTTCACCGGAATGTTCAGCGCGTTGCTCAGTTGCAGCTGGGCGTTCTGCGCCTTGGCCTTGGCCTGATTGACGATGATCGTCCCCGTCGGCAGGTTCGGGCCAATCGTCGCCTCAAAAGTCACGGTCGCGGTCTGCGCGGGCGCGAGCGTCGGCAGCAGCCAATTCACCGTTGCGCCCGTCACGCTGCCGCCCGACTGCGCCACCGGATTCACGAGCTGCGGCGGCAGGTCGTCGCTGATCTGCACCTGCTGCGCCGTCGCATTGCCGACGTTGAGCACCGTGAGCGTGAACCGCGCCTTGTCGCCCGGGAACAGATGGCCGCCCGTCAGGTCCGTGTAGCTCTTTTGCACTTGCAGGATCGGCCGATTCACAACCATCACCGGCTGGCCGGCAATCGCCTGCGGCGTCGCCAGGTTCTGCGCCGCGGCCTGCGCCTGCAGCGGCAGCGTGTCGCCGTCCTGATCCGCCGCCGCGATCGTGCCCTTGGCCGTCAGCGTCAGCGTGCCACCCGCGGGAATCGACGCCACCGTCCACGTCACCACGTTGTTGGCGACCGTCCCACCCGTCAGCGCCGCGATGCTCGCCCACTTCGCGCTCAGCGGCAGCGTCACGGTCACATTCTCCGCCGCCGCCTTGCCGCTGTTCTTCAGCTTCACTTCCAGGCGCACCACGTGCCCTGGCGCGGCTTGGCCAATCTTCTGCACCCAGCCGCTCTCGTCGTCGGACGTCAGCGCCGATTGGCTCAAGTTCGGCTGCGCCACGACCTTCAGCGTCGCCGTCGGATTCGGCGCCACCGTCGGGATCTGGGCGATGACATTGAGCAGCGAACCGTCCGGCGTCCCCGGCGCGACCGTCGCGCTCAGGTGCAGCGTCACGTCGCCGGTCGGCGTAATCGAGACAATCGGCACCGTCCAAGCGATCGTCCCCGCCGTGAGCGTGCCGCCGTCAAAAACGTGGATGTCCGTCAGGCCAACCGGCGGCAGCAACGTCTGGATGTTGACAAGCTGCGCCAGCGCGTCGCCCTTGTTCTGCAGCACCAGCCCCAGGTTCACCTGATCGCCCGGCTCCAGCGCGCCGCCGTTGACGTCCTGCACGGTCCAATGGCTCGGCGACAGGTCCGCCTTCGCGACAACCGTCAGCATCGTCGGCTCGCGAATCGCCGTCGTCAGGTCCGCGTCCGAGAGCACCGGCACTTGCAGCCCCGTCGCCGTGATCTGCGCCTGCTCCACGATGACCGCGCCGTTGAGCTGCGGCGTCTTGACCTTCGCTTGGACCGTCAGCGTCGCCGCATCGCCCGGCGCCAGCGTGCCCAGCGCCCACGTCACGGTGCCACCCGGCGTTCCCGCACCTTGCACCACGCCGCCATTGCTCGCCGTCACGTCGCCCAGGCGCGCATCCAGCGGCAGCGTCACCGTCGTCGCCTTGGCCGCGCCATCGCCCTCGTTGCGCAGCGTCAGCGTGTAGGTCAGCGCGTCGCCCGGGCGCACGTCGCCGCCATTGACGTCCACGACCGTCAGCTTGGCCTTGGAGAAATCGACCTTGGACTGCACGCTCACGGTCGTCGGATCGTTGACCGTCGGCGTCGTCGGATCATCGGACTTCTGCGCCGTCGGCTGGCCCGTGAACGTCAGCAGCGCCTGGTTCTGAATCGCCGTGCCGTCGTCCAGCCCGGTCTTGACCGTCGCCGTGAAGCGCAACGTCACTTCATCGGCGGCATTCACGCCCAGCGCGGCGATCGCCGGCCACGTCACCTGGTTCTTGGCGGCATCCACCGCGCCGCCGTCCAGCGCCACGATGTTCTCAAGCCCCGCCGGCAGCGGATCCGCAACCGTCACGGCCTTGGCCAGCGCATTGCCGGTGTTCTTGACCTTGATCGACCACGTCAGCGCGGTCTTGGGCTTGACCGTCGCCTGATTGAGCTGTTGGCCGCCCGCCGTCGCAAACACGTTCTTCTGGAAGACGACAACCGGCGCGCTCGCGACGTCAAAGCAGGTCGGCGTCCCCGCGGGCGTCAGCGCGGTATTGGGCGGGCTCGTGAAGGATGCCGCCGGATTCTCGTTGGCCTTGATCTGCGCCTGATTGCAGACGTGCGTGGCATTGTCGAGGGGCTTCTTGACCGTCCCGCTCACCGTCAGCGGCGTGCTCGCGCCCGCGGCCACGTTGCCCAGCGTCCACGTCACAGTGCCCGTTGCCGCGTTGTACGTGCCACTTTGCCCGACCTGGATGTTCTCCAGCTCCTTGGGCAGCACGTCCGTCACGACCACGCCGGTGCCCGCCTGATTGCCCGAGTTGACGATGTTCAGGCTGTACGTGACCGCGCCGCCGGCCTGGATCTGCGCGCCATTGACGGACTTCGTGCTCGCGCCAAAGTCGGGCAGGTTGACGACCTGGAAGCTGATCGTGTTCGTCGTCGCGCTGGACGGCGTCTCCGTGAAGCTGATCTTGCCGGTGTTGCTGATCGTCGTGCCGCTCGGCGTGGCTTTGTCGACGACGGCGGTGAAGCTCAGTTCGGGCTTGTCGCCGGGCAGGAGGCTGGGAATCGCGTTCCACGTGACGGTCGACGTCGCGGCGTTGAACGTGCCGCCGGTGACGGTGACCTGGGTGAGCTGCGGCGCGAGAACGTCGGTCACGACCACGTTGCTCGCCGGGCTGCTGCCGGTGTTGCGCGGGTGGAGGAAAAACGTGAGCTTGTCGCCGCCCTGGACGGAGCCGCCGTTGGAGTCGACGTAGCTCTTGTCAGAAGTCGTCAGGTTTGGCGCGGACGTCACCGCAAACACCGTCGGGTCGGTCTTGCCCGGTTTGGCCGGATCGTCGGACAGCGCGGGCGCCAGCAGACCGTCACCGGTCAGCGTCACTTGATTGCTCACCGACTTGCCCTGCGGCAGCGGCGTCACGAGCTTGGCCGTCACCGTCAGCGTCTTCAGCGGATCGGCGTTCTGCAGCGTGCCGACCGGCCACGTCACCGTTTGGCCCGCCACCGCGCCGCCCGCCGCCGCGACAATCGTGCCCAGCGCCGGGTCCAGCGTCGTCGTCAGGACGCCGTTGGTGACCACGCCTTTGCCGGTGTTCTGCAGCTGGATCGTGTACGTGACGGTATCGCCCGGATTGAACGTGCTGCCGCCCGACGACGACGCCACGTCCGTGAACGTCGCGATGTTGGGATTGGCCTGCACCTTCACCGTCGCGCTGATCGTCTGCGGCTTGGGCAATTGCCCGCCCGTCACGGTCGCAATCGCGGCGATCGCCGTGCCGTTGATCGTCGCCGCCTTGACCTTCGCGGTGAAGTGCAGGACCAGCTGGCCGCCCGCCGGGATGCCGACCGAGCTCCACAAAATGCTGTTGCTGCCCGCATCCAGCGCGCCGCCGCCGTCGATCGCCGTCACGCCTTCCAGGCTCTTGTCCACGGGCAGGGCGATCTGCAGCGCGCCCGTCGCGATCTTGCCCGTGTTCGTCAGCGTCAGCGTGTAGCCCAGCACATCGCCCGGCTCCAGATCGCCGCCATTCTGATCCGCGACCGTCAGCACCGACGTCGACAAATCCGGCCCGCCTTGCACGGTCGTCACCGGCGTCTGCACCACCGTCGGCGTTTGGCCATCGGTCGGCGCCAGCGTCGCCACGTTCTGAAAGGTCGCGCCCGGCGGCGTGTCGGCTTTGACCTGGGCGGTGAAGCTCAGCGACTTGGTCTGGCCCGCCGGCACCACGACGCTGCCCGTCAGCACGGAGCCCGCCAGCGTCAGCTCTGGGCTCTGGGACGACACGAAACTCAGGCCGGACGGAATCGGATCGCTGATGTTGACCGTCGCGTCGCCCGCGCCGGAATTCTGGATATTGATGGTGAATTTCACCTGATCGCCCGGCAGCAGCGGCGTGTCCGGCGACAGATCCGTCACCGTCTTGGTCGACTGCGTCAGGTTGGACGGCACCTGCAGCGTCAGCGCCGTCGGATTTTCCGCGCCCGGCTGGTTGGGATCGTCCGTCTTGTAGGTCTTGGTGCCCAGCACCACGCTGCCCTGGCTGTTGACGATGTGGCCGGCGATCGGATTGATGCCCAACGCCTGCAGCGCCGCCAGATCCTTGACCTTTGCCGTGATGGTGAAGATGGCCTGCTGGCCGGACGGGATCGGCACGACGTCAAAGCGAACCTGACCGCTGTTGCTCACGCCGCCGGTCGCGGTCGACTTGTTGGTGCCCGGACCCGTCGCGGAGATGAACGCCAGCTCCGCCGGCAGGTCAAAGCCCAGCGTGTCGACGGAAATGGCGGTCGCGGAGAGGCTCTGCAGCGTCAGCGTAAACGTGACCGTGCCCGCGGGGCTCTGCTTGAACGGCGCGACGGCCAAGGACGGCGGTGCCAGCTGCGGCGGGACGAGCTTGACCACGGAAGTCTGCGTGGCGATGGAATCGCTGTATTTGGCGCTGACGTAGGTGTAGGAGACCAAGCCGGCGCTGTCGATTTCCGTGACGCCCGGCACGGCCTTGACCTTGACCTTGAACGTGACGGTGCGGTTGGACTTGCCGCCCGCGGCGTTGGTCAGCACGCCGAGGTTCAGGCCGCCCGCGAGCGCGCTCTGGCCGCCCACATCGGGCACGACGACGCCGTCGACGGTCGTCGATCCTGGCAAGTAGTCGGTGCCGGGCGGCGGGAACGTCGCGAATTTCAGCGTGGTATTGTCAGAATCCAACGGGCCGGTGTTGAGCAAGTCGTCGGTGTATGTCAGCACGTCGCCGGGGGAGGCTTCCGTGAAGTTGGCGTAGAACTTGTTGACGGTGCTCTTGAAGTTTGGCGCCTTGCGGTTGACCTGCAGGAGCGACCAACCGTAGACGAAAAACTCGCCCGCGCCGGCCATCGCCACTTGCTGGTTGTTGTCGGCGAGCGAGCCGTTGCCTGAGGAGACGACGAGCGACGCGGAGGTGTCGTTGGGTTTGACCAGCGTCGAGACGTCAAAAGTGTCGAGATCGATGCCGGTCTCCGGCGTCGAGTTCATGATGTTGTGCGGCTCGTTGTTGCCTGCGCCGCCAGTCAACTCAACGCCGTTGAAGGACACGAAGTCCCAGCACGTCGCGCACGGCGGGCTGTCCGGGCCGTTGTTGCCGGGGTCCTGCTCGGGATTGCCCAACTGCTTGTCGCCTTCCATCGCGTAGTAGGTCAGCTGCGCGTCGGGCGGATCGGCGACCAGAAAGTCATTGATCGTGAACTTGATTTGCCCCAGCGAGTTCTGCTGTTCGTCCAGCAGCACGTAGCCGTCGTAGAGGAACACGTCGCGCTGCGTTGTCTCGCTGAACTTGGTGTCGTAGACAAAAACCATCGACCACGACGCGTAACGCGCCTGGCAACCGATGTCGCCCTGCTCGCAGCACACGCTCTCCGGCTGGCCGTTCTGCTTGGTCAAGCCGTTGCACGCGTTGGGATTCTGCGCCGTCACCTGCGCGATGTTGGCGACCTTGGCGTCAATCCCGCCGACCGTGTAATTGCCGTTCCAGTGGTCGGCGCCGGGGTGCGATTGCAGGAGCGACGTGATGTCGCGGCGGCAGTAGTAGTGCGCGCCCGTGCCATTTGGCGTTGGATCGGTGCGCGTCTCGCAGCCGTCGGCCGCCAAAGTCTGCTGCGCGCCGTCGGCCAAGGTGACGACTGCGGTGTTGTCATAGCCGCTGTTGGGCTCCGACGCGCCCCAGTAGAGATACGCCGCGACGATGACCGCGTCTTCCGGCATCTTTTGGCTGATCTTGACCGTGTCGGAGCTTTGGGCGAGCAGTTTGTCGTTGAAGCGGTAGTCGACAAAGTTGGTGACGAGGCTGGCGCCCATCTGCACGGACTTGCCATAGACCTTGAACGCCTTGGGCACGGATGGGTACGTGCCCACGACGAGCGCGTCGGCGGGCGCCACGGCCATCAGCGCGCAGGCCAGCGACAGGAGCCATCCTGTTGCCCGTGCACGCCAATTCCGCTGGCCGTGAATCATGTGCGTCGTCTTCCTGCGTCCATGGCGCGCGCAACGGGGCAATCGGTCCAGAGGCTACTAGTAGGGATTCCAGAGGAGGGCGTCCGTCCGCCCCGTGAGGCTTGTCGCCGTCCCGCCGGTGCCGCCAAGGATCAACACGTGGCCGGTGCTCAAGCCGGTCGCCGCGCCGAGTGTGCGGTCGCCGTCGCCCATCAAGTTTTCGATTTTGTCGATGTTGATGGCGAGGCCGCCGCTGCCGTCGCTGTCGACGTGCAGGAATTCGCCGCTGTTCCAGTGGTTCGTGTCCGTGCTGCTGCCGCCGGCGATGAGGACCTGCCCGGCGCTGGGACCGGCGGCGACGGCGGCGACGATCGGCGCGGCGCGGCCTGAAGCCATCTGCTTGCTCGCGATGATTTGGCTCTGGACGATGTCGAACACGTCGACGGATTTGGCCGCGGCCTTGTGGTCGACGTCGCTGAAGCCGCCGATCATGTACACGTGGTAGTACTGCATCGCCGCGTTGGCGACGAACAGCGCCGCGGGCCAGATTCGGACCGGCTGGTCGTTGTAGGAGACCGGATTCCACAGGAAGCCAGCGGGCTTGGCCGGGCAATCAGCCGGGCAATTGGTCAGCGAATCGGAGACGAGCACGCTGCCGTTGGCGACCGTGAACTGCACGACCTCCATCGTCTTGACCGCGCCTTGCGTGTTTTCGCCGCCGACGAGCATCACGAAGCCGCCGTCCGGGCCCGGCACGCGCACGCCCGCGTGATGCCAGCGCGCCGTGGAGAGCTGGCCCATGGCCTTGAAACCGCCGGTCGCATGCCAGATTTCCCACGTGTTGCCGCCGCACAGGCCGTCGTGCGGATTGGCAGGGCAGTCTTCATTGCCCTTGCCGCCGAGGATGAGGAAGTAGTCCTGGTGCTCGAACATCTGGATGACGGTCGGGGCAATGCGGCCAAAATGCAGGTTCGGTTCGGTCTGCGTCGGGCTCGTCACTTCGCCCGTCGTCACGTTGTAGAACTCGATCTTGTTGGACGCGCGCGGCTTGCCCTGCTCATCCATTTCTACGCCGCCGACAATCGCCGCGACGGTCTGGCCGACTGCAACGGTGTGGAAGGCGCGCGGCGTCGCCAATTGGTTGGCGGGATCCTCCGCGGTGACCAAGCTGCGCGAATCGGGATCGTAGACGCCGATTGTCGACGTGAACGACGCGTAGCTCGCCGGATCAAACGGATTCTTCGCCGAAGCCTTGGGCACGCCGCCGCCGACCATCAACACCTTGCCATTGGGCAGCGCGGCGACGCCCGTGCCGACCTGCGGCGACGCCAACACCGTCTGCGGCGACGCGCCATTGGCGTCCGGCTCGCCAAAAACCGCGGCGAAGTTGTTGATGCGGGTCACGTACGGATGCAGTTCCACGCCCGCCGACGTGCTGTAGATGTCCACCGGTACGGAAGTGCCGCGGGCAAACGGCACAGTCGGCTGGTCCTCGCCCTTGTACACGTCCACGCGAATTTGCCGCGCGGGACCAAACGGCACCGTCGGCACTTTCACTTGCACGCCCGGCTGGTAGCGCTGGATGTCGAACAGCTTGCCGTCGGTCCCGGGAAAGTCGGCGATGAGCGCGATGAAGCGCGAATCGACGGTGCCCAGTGGATTGTCGTCATTGGCCGGCACGCGCACGTTGACGACGATCTTCGTCGACGGCGCCGTCGTTGTCGCGGTGCAGGCGGAGAGCAGCGCGAGCGCCGGGAACGCCACCATGCGGCTCAGGTTGTTGATGCGAAGGGTCAGCATGATCTCGCTCCAGGCGCGGTCGGTAGAAAGCGCAAGACGGCTCACGGGATGATCCCGACGGCGGAGAACCCGGTCGCAGGCGCGGGCTGGCGCGTGGCGGCATAGATGGCAGCGCCCACGCCACCGGCGACGACGACGCCAGCGAGGGTCCAGGGCCACCACTTCTTGTACCAGGGCTTGGCCTCGGTCTCGTCTTCATCGTGCAACAGGCCGGCGTACGGATCGGCGTTCGCATCCACCGCCGGTTCAGCCTTGGCGACGGGACGAATCTTCGGCTCCGGCTTGGCCTTGGGCAGCGGCGCTTCTTCCGGTTCCACGGTCGGCGGCGCAACCGGCACGACGGCGGCGGCGGGCGTCTCCGCCTTGGCTTCTGCGCTGGCGTCAAACACCGCGGGCAGGTCCTCGACTTCCTTGCACGTTGTCAGCGCCGCACGCACGCGACCTTCTGAATCCAGCGTCTTCATCTGCAAATCGCCGAGCGTCGGCTGGTATTCGACTTTGTCGAGCGCGCACACCCGCTTGGTCTTGGCCTGGAACAGGAACAAGTGGAGCTCCAGCGACCGCGGATTCTTGGACACGACGCCGTACAGCAGGTACTGCGCGCCCACCTGCTTGCTGAACATGGACGCCATGTTCTTGAAGACTTTTTCATGGAAGTTGCCGCTGCCGGCGAACGCCTTGATGTCTTCCGGCGGAACGGTGAGGCCGATCGACGTCGGGTCTTCATCGATCTTGATGTTGGCGCTGATGGTGCCGTCCTTGCCCTTGGCGACGAACGTCTGGCCCCACGGCTGCGCGCCCACCTTGCGGACCTGCACGTAGTGCGTGCCCTGCAGTAAGTCCTTGACCTGACTGGGGCAATTCCCCACTTTCACGCCATCGACGAACACGTCTGCGCCCGCGATGGGGCAGTCAATGCTCAGATTCGCGCCTTCCTTGTCGGCCAGCCCCTGCCGCGCCTGCGTCAGCGCCTGCTGCAGCGGCTTGGAGGCCTTGCGCGTGTCCACAACGAACGTCGGCTGTAGGACCACGGCCTTTTCCAGCCATTCCTTGGCGCCCTTGGTGTCATTGAGCTTGAGGGAAATGGTCGCGGCTTGCGCGTAGACGTCCACCAGCTTGGTGAAGTCGACGAGCTCGACGAAGTTGTCCTCATAGCGCTGCGCCGCGGCCTTCAGCAGCTTGAGCACGTCGTTCGGGTCCTCGTTCTCTTCCACCATCGTGCGCGCGGTCACGGACAGCGTGTCGGCGCGATCGAGCGCCTTCTGCGCGGGCGTCAGCGGCTTCTCTTTGACTTCCTTGACGATTGGCGTCAGCGGCTTGCCGGAGTCGATCACCTTGGCCGGCAGCGGCTTGAGGGCATCGCCCGCGCTCAGCATCTGGCGCAAGTACTCTTCAATGCGCGCGGCGGCCAGCACGCCCACTTCACCCTTGCGGGCAAAGGGCACGATGCCGACGTTCGGCTTTTCGGCTTCCTGCGCCCAAGCTTGGCTCCCGCCCCAGCGCTGCGGCAGCGGCATGAGCAGGGAAGCAGTGGTAAACGTCAGCAGCAAGACCTGAGCCACGCAGCGAAGCGCGACGTCATTTTGCACAATTGCCCTGGAACGGGACACGATCGACCTCCGAGTCTGACGGCTGCATGCACCAAGGCGCACGTCGGCCGGCGTGAGACGCAACCCGCAAGTCTGCCCGAAACAGTGACGCTTGCCAAACAAAGCGATCGGCGGCTTGAGATGCTAGCCCGGACGCGGAGAAACGACAATTCCCACAGGGACTTGCACCGGAGTCGGCACGCTGACGTGCACCGGTCCCGCGTCGATTTCCAGCATCGTGGACGGACCGCCGTCGAGATTCAATGCATCCGAGAGACCCGGCCCGCCATCGTGCTCCGGTCGCTGCAGAAAAGTAGTCAATTCATGCAACTGGAGAACGCCTTCGCTCACCACAAGCAGCACGCGACCTTGCGTGTCGTGGCCCAGCGCGGTCCGCCGCGCCGCGCCTGGCTTGAACGTCAGCGGTTGGCCGTCCACAAGCAGCCGCGGGCCGCATTCCACGGCGAACTCGACCTCCGGCAGGTCCTTCCAATCGCGGGCATGGCGCATCAGCGGCTGCTGCGCGGCGATGGCGAACACCCCGTGATCCACATGGCGCAGCGGCGAGAGCGGCTTGCCGTTGTCCACGAGCAGTCCCAGCGGCCTGTAGGCCGGGTCAAAGAACCCGCCGTTGATCGCCGCAACCGCGCCGGGCACCGCCGCGCGAAAATCCGCGGGGCTCCCCAACGGCCGGCCCATCTTCTCCGGCGTCACGACGCGCAGCTGCCACTTGCGCGGCTCCAGTCGCAACAGGTGAACGCCCACGGGTTGCTGGTCCTGACCGACGAAGACGTCCGCCCGCGCGTATTCCAGCCCGGGCAGGGCGGCTTGCCACTGCAGGGGCTCGCGCTTGGGCGCACGCGTGCACGCCGCGCAAGTCAGCGCGAGAAGAAGCAGAAGTGGCAGGCGGTGCGGCAGCATCACGTCGTCATGCTACGACGTTTGCGGCAGGGCTCAAAGCTGACTCTTGACGGCCGAGCGCAGTTTTTCAAGCTGCTCCTCCGGCTTGAATCCGGTGTCCATGAACCGCACGATGCCCTGACGGTCGATGATGAACGTGGCCGGCATCGAGTAGACGTTGAACTGGCCCATCAGCTCGCTTTCCGCGTCAGAAATCACGCTCCACGTCGCCTCAAAGCCCTTGGCGAATTCCAATGACTTGCCGCTCTCGCGGTCCACGCCGATCGACACGATCTGGAAGCCCTTGGCTTTGTTCTCTTTGTAGAGATTGACCAACTCCGGGAATTCCTTCTTGCACGGCCCGCACCAGCTGGCAAAGAAGTTGATGAGCGTGACCTTGCCTTTGAAGTCCTTGGTGCTGATGGCGTTGTCGGACGTGTCCTTGGCGTCAAATGCCGGCACCGGCTTGCCGACCATTTCGCCATCGGCCTTGGCGATCTTGCTCTCGTCGATTTTGCCCTGCTGGACGTCGGAATCCGCGCAGCAGCGGAAGCCCGTGGTCATGTTGCGGTTGCCGATGCCAAAGCTCGCGGAGCGCTGATTGCACGCCGCGCGCTCGCCCGAGCTGTTGTGGCCGCCCATCAAGCCCGCGGTTTCCTTGCTGGCGCCAGTCCACTCGCCGATGTTGCCGGCGAGGTCAAAGATGCCGCTCGGCGTCCGGCATTTCTCCATGGAGCCCGTCTTGCCGGCCTTGCCCTTGTACTTGTCTTCCTGATCGCGGCACAGGCCGACTTCATAGAAGGAGCCGTACGGGTACATGTTGCCTTCCACGTTGTCGTCGGCGAACTGATTGTTCTTGTTCTCGTCGATCGGCGGCGTGCCGGTGCACGCGGCGGTCCATTCCTCTTCCGTGCACAGGCGCTTGCCGGCCTTCTTGCACGCCGCATCCGCCTCCGTCCAACTCGCGAGCGCGGGTTCGACGTTCGGCACACTCACGGCCTTGCCATCCTGGGTCAGCGTCGCTTCATACGGATCGATGAAGTACGACGTCGTCGCCGTCTTGCCCGCGATCATGTGCGAACCGTCGGGCTTGGGCGCCATCACGACCGGAGCCGCCGCCGCCGCGCCCTGCGCCTCCGGATGCTCCAGCGACTTCTCGATGTAGTACTCCAGGATCGCCGTCGACGCGGAACCGGTGACCAGACGGCCGTTGATGTACGTCCGCGGCGCGCCGTTGATGCCCGCCTTCACGGCCAGGTCGATGTCCTTGTTGATGCGCTGGAGCACCGACGGGTCCTTCACGCACGCGTCGTACTTCGCCATGTCCAGGCCGAGCTCCTGCGCGTAGCCGCGGTTCGACTCCGGGTCCAGCTTGGGCTGCGCAGCGTACAGCTTATCGTGCATTTCCCAGAACTTGCCCTGACGCCCCGCGCAGATGCCGGTGACGGACGCGTTGCAGGCATTCGGATGCTTGTCATAGCCCGCCATGTAGCGGTTGCACTGCGGGTTCATGGGGAAATGCTTCATGATGAAGCGGACTTTGTCCTTGTATTTGGCCTTGACCGGCTCCATCGTCAGCGCGAGGTATTTGCAGTATGGGCACTCGAAATCGGAGTACTTGACGACCGTGACCTTGGCGTCCGGATTGCCGTAGATGTAGTCCTCGCTGTCGATGGGCGAGAGGTAGAACGTGTAGCCGTCCTCGGTTTTCTTGCCGCTCGGGACGCCAACGCCTGCCGGTTGCGCGGGCGCAGGTGCCGCAGTCGGTTGCGCCGCCGGAGCCGAGCCGCCGCCATTGGCGACAACTGCGGGTTCAGCGGGCGCGGCGTCGCCGGCAAAGGCCTGATCCAACTCCGCTTTTTCCAGCGCCAAACGGCCGACTTCCATGCGCGCCTTGGTCGAATCGTAGCCGTACCACGCCAGCCCACCGGCGATGACGAAGACGCCGAGCGAGAGCGGCAAAGGCTCCGCGAAGCTGATGACGCCCTTGACCGCGTTCTGGATGCCGAGGCCGATGGACTTGGGACCCGCGGCGACGGCCAAGCCGGTGACGGCGAAGTTGATGAGGTAGAGCGAGACGCAGTACAGGCAGTACGCGCCGACCTGCGTGGACGAGTACCAAATCAGCGCGCACGACAGCAGGCTGGCCAACACGCCGATGCCGACGACGCCGTTCAGCGCGGTCATGCCCATGTCCAGCGTCGCCTTGTCCTTGGACTTCAGCGACGTCAGCGCCTTGTAGGTCAGCCAGATCATCACGGCGTACGTCGGGATGCCCATCACGCTGATCGGCACGCCCTTGATCTCAGACCAGCCGGACATGTTGACGGCGTCGCAGTTGATCGAGCCGCCGAGGTTGCAGCTGGAGATGTAGCCCTTGGTGTACAGGATGTTGAGCTTGTGGCGCGCGAGGTAGATCGAGACGCCGATGCCAGCCGTGCACAACGCCATGATGGCATAGAGCAAGTTGGTCAGTGCGGGAAGCCGCGCATCCTGGGTTGCGTCGCGGCGGGCCTGGTTGTGAGCGGCATCAGCCATGGCGGTTCTCCTGAAGACAAGATGGGTGGGCAAAAAAGCGCCGGGGCCGAAATATAAGACGACCCCGCTGATTCGCAAGGCACCCGCGTGCAATTCTTGGGCAGACCGCCGTATTCCCATGTCGCGCTTCCGCGGCGGATGGGGTAGAAGCCGCGGCCGGAGGTCCAGTTGGCAGAGACAGCGCAAGTGATCGTGATTGGTGGTGGACTGGCAGGCTGCGAGTGCGCGTGGCAGCTCGCCGAGCGCGGCATCCGCGTGGAACTGCACGAGCAGAAACCGCAGCAGCGCACGGCCGCGCAGACCGGGGATCACCTGGCTGAACTGGTGTGCTCCAACTCGTTTCGCAGCGACAATCCCCTCAATACGATTGGACTTCTGCACGAGGACCTGCGGCTGGCGGGCTCGCTGATCCTGCGCCTCGCCGATGAGAACCGCGTGCCGGCGGGCGACGCGCTGGCTGTCGATCGCGACAAGTTCTCCGAGGCCGTGGAAGCCGCGATGCGCCAGCATCCCCACATCACGCTCGTCGCGGGCGAAGTGACGGATTTGCCGCTCGCGCGCGGTTTGCCCATCGTGATCGCGACGGGTCCGCTGACGTCCGATGCGCTGGCGCAGCAGCTCGTGGCGCTGACGGGGCAAGAGCGGCTGGCGTTTTTTGACGCGATCGCGCCGATCGTTTCTGACGAGAGCATCGACCACGACAAGGTGTTTGCCGCGTCCCGCTGGGGCAAGGGCGAGACCGACGACTACCTGAATTGTCCCATGGACAAGCCGCAGTACCTCGCGTTCATCGACGGGCTGCTGACCGCGGAGTACCTGCCGCTGCAGGATTTTGAGAAGGGCGTCCACTACTTCCAGGGCTGCCAGCCCGTGGAGGTCATCGCCGCTTCGGGGCCGAAGTCGCTGCGTTTTGGCCCGATGAAGCCGACCGGCCTGGACGATCCCAAGACCGGGCGCTGGGCGTACGCCATCGTGCAGCTGCGCGCGGAGAACCGCCACAAGACGGCGTGGAACCTCGTCGGCTTCCAGACCAAGATGCGCCAGGCCGATCAGCGCCGCGTGTTGGGCATGATCCCGGGCCTGGAGAACGCTGAATTCCTCCGCTACGGCTCCGTGCACCGCAACACGTTCCTGGACAGTCCGCGGCTGTTGGATGCCGGGATGCGCCTGAAGAGCTGCCCGCAGGTCCGCTTCGCCGGTCAGATCACCGGCGTGGAAGGCTATGTGGAGTCGACTGCGTCGGGGCTGTGGGTCGGTGTGCGCATGGCCGCGGAGATGGCCGGTCAGGAACTGCCGCTGCCGCCGGAAACGACCGCGCTTGGCGCGCTGCTGCACCACGTGATCGACGACTCCGTGCCGGAGTTCCAGCCGTCCAACGTGCACTGGGGCATGATGCCGGCGCTGGAGACCGTGGACGGCGTCAAAAAGCGCAACAAAGGCGAGCGCAAAGCCGCGCACCTGGAGCGGGCCCGCATCGCGCGCGATGCCTGGTTGGCGCAGTGGCTGCCGACAAAATCAGCGTAAGCGAGTCTTGTGGGCTGTGGATAAGTCCTGTGGATAACGCTGGCGTGCCTTGGATTCCGATCACTTGTCGATCGCAGCATGCCGTTGCCTGTCGCGCGGAATTGACCGTTGTCTGCAATATCAGCCGGTTGAGTCGCGCCCGTTGACGCAGATCCCGCTGCTGGTTACCCCCATCGCGCACTTGCTAGAGCGCCGTCAGTGGGACGGCAATCGACGCAGGCAGGGCGATTCCGTCGATCATGCGCTACATTGCCAAAGGCCCGGTTCTGGGCAGCAAAAAGCGCCGTGACGTGCGGCAAGTGGCGACGATTGCGCTGCTCGTTGCGGTAGCCGGCGGCGCGGCTTGGCTGTCACTGCGCGTCGTGGCCAAGGATCTCTCGGAAGGTCGGCACATCCACGCCAATCACGCCGATGACGCCAAGAACCAGGCGGCGCAAGTCGTGACGCCCACAGGTGGTATGGCGGCAATCCAGCCCGGCGGACCTTCCGCGCCGACTGCCCCCGTGCGCGCGCTCGCCGCGATCGCGGTGGATCCGGTCGCCCAGGCGCTGCTGGCGGCGGGTCGCGACCACCTCGCGCGCAAAGTGTCCGCGTGCGCGCTTCCGGTCGACGACAGCCGCGCCAACAAGGGTTCGGGCATCGATCTTGTCGATCGCGGCCTGGAGCGCATCCTGAGTCTGCGCCAAGCCCTGCCGCGGCACCGGGCGCGGGCGCCGCAGCTCTATGGCCTGCGCGAGAAGCCCACGCCGACCGCCGATGAACGCCGCCGCGCGCTGACCGCGGAGAACCTGCAGATCTTCCTGATGGCGTTTGCCCAGCATCTGGACGGCACGCGCGAGAACCTGGAAGCGGGCGACATCGTGCTGCTGGAGCGCAAACACGGCGCCAAGCGGCTGATGCCGGCCATCGTCAGCGACGTGGTCGACAATGACGGCGTGCCGCTGGTCATCACCATGGATCCCGTCGACCGCGTGGCGCGCGAACAGGTGCTGTCGACCTACGCCGTGGAAGGCCACTATCGCCTGCGCATGGCGGAGATCGAGCGCATCCGCCAGAGCCTGGAGTTGCCGTTGCCGCAGCCGGCGGGGATGACTTTGTAGGGTTGGGACTGCGCGCAGGGCCGATGAGATCAGGTGCGGTGGAGACGCTGACTACAGCGGGATGGCCAAGTGGGTGGCCGGTGCGACTGTGGGACTTGGGATCGCAAGGCGTTTGGAGTGGTAGGTTGACTGTTGTGCTACTGAGCGCAGGGCTTTGGGGCGGGTAGTACGAGACTTCACCCCCTTGCCAGGGCCATCGCACGCTCGGCGGCTTGCGCCCGGGAATGAATTCCCTGGCTCGAGTTCAAGATGTCCGCCTGCCGGTGGACTCGGACAAGGCTTCGATCCCGCGCGGGATTGCTTGAGCCGCGGTCGCGGACTTTGGTCTGGGTCGTCAACGGCGCATGCCCGAGTGAAGTGTGTGAAGTAGGGCGATGCGCTGAAGTCCTGTGCTTGCGGCTGACGACGCTGTGACGCGAAGGGCCGATTGCCGGTTGCCGGCCCCGTGATGAGGCTGAAGGGGGGATCGGAAGTCTCGGGGCTGCGGCGGAGCCGGATGTGGACGGGAAGGTCGGCGACCAGACCCCACGCGAAGTCCAATGCGCTGGACTCTCACTCATGATGGCGAACGGCCAAGCGAGTCCCGTTCGTGACGCCTATCGGGCGTTTGACCGCCGGGGAGTGCCAGCTTAGACTGAACGCACCCAATTTGACGGGTGCCAAGCACCAGGGCCGGGACGGATGCTCGTGATGACGCGGGATACACGGTTTGACCGACCACTTTCCCACGCGCTGCGACGTTGTGTGCACGGTCTCGTCCTCGTTCATCTTCTCGCTGCATGCGGCTCGCGGGTGCAATCGACGGCGCCATTCACTACGTCGGACGCCAAATCAGGGATCACCGACGGTGACACGTTGGGGGCGTCCGACGTTTCGCTTGCCTGCCACCTCTCGCTCGACGCGACCGCGGCGATCGGGATCGGCATCTGTGCCAATACGCGCGGCTGCCGTGAGAATGGCCTATGCAGCGAGCAGGGCGGTCACTGCGTCGCGGCGACAGACGCAGACTGCGCCGGGTCGACCGATTGCGTCGGGTGGGACTATTGCATCGCCTGGCATGGTGGCTGCTTCATGGCCGCGTCCTGTGGGAACGACAAATGTGAATCGGAATGCTCGGCCGACGGCCGGTGTACGCCAACCAGCAACTCGCTTTGCGTCGCCATGAGCGACGGGCAATGCCAGGCGTCCCAAGATTGCGCCGGCTACGGCCACTGCTCGCTTGGCGACGGCCGCTGCGTCGCGGCAACCAACCTCGACTGCGTCAGCAAATGCCAGCAGGAGGGACTCTGTCAGGCGGTCGATGGCTATTGCCGGGCTGTGGCAGACACCGATTGCCATATGGGGTCGAACTGCACGGTACTTGGGCGCTGCTCGGCCGTGGACGGCGTGTGCGTCATCGCGAAGGACGCCGATTGTGCCGCCATCCAGGAGTGCAAGAGCTTTGGCTACTGTTCGGCCAAGGACGGCAAGTGCCAGGCGCTGAACGACACAGAATGCAAAGCCTCCTCATCGTGCGTCTTCAGCGGCCAATGCACTGCCGCCGGCGGGTTCTGCGTTGCCGCGACGGACGCCGATTGCCAAGCCAGCCACTACTGCGAGGAGCGCGGCAGCTGCGTTGCCAAGGATGGCGTTTGCATGCCGGGATCCGACGCCGATTGCATCAACCACTTGCCCTGCAAGGACCTGGGCAAATGCAAACTTAAGACGTTTGCAACGGGCCAAGCATCGGAATGCACCGTGGTCAGCCAGGCGGACTGTACGGCCAGCACCGGCTGTGCGGATGGCGCGGCTTGTACGCTGGGTGACGAGTGCGGCGACCCACCCAGCTGCAATCTTGGCACCGGCAAGTGCGTCATCGGCAGCGACGCCGATTGCCAACAATCGAAGCTGTGCAAGAACGAAGGTGCTTGCACGTTCTTCAAGGCGACGTCCGGCAATTCGAGTGGCACGTGCTGCGATGCGTTGGGCAAGACTTGTTACTAGTGGCGGAGCGCGTCGCTGTTCCCGGTGTCGTTGGCGGTGGCCCTGAGCACGGGCTACGGCATTGCACACGGCTGATGTCCGCCAGATTGGCGTGTCGCCACCCTCCGGGCTACCCTGCCAAGTTGCCGTGCTTGGCGCGCATCCCGTAGGCCGACAAAATGCAGGAGGAACTTGATGTTGAAACAGCTTGCGCCCGCGGCCCTCGTGGCCTTGCTCGGTTGCACCACCCCTTCCGGCGCGTCCGGCGTCGGTCCGGGCGTGCATGTGCAAGACACCAGTCAGGACGGTCAAGTGGACGGCGGACAGGACGCCAATCCCAAGCTGGACACCGGGACGAGCCCCGACTCGGCCGCCGATACGGCCATCCCAGATGCTGTGCCGGCCTTCTGCATCAACTTCTCGGCTACACCGCCGGGCGCCCAAGCGCCTGACGGGGCGACGTACACATGCAGCCTCAGCGGCGGCAATCCATGCCTCCAGCAGCTCCCGCCCGCGGCATGCGTGCAATCGGCAAAGGAATGTCCATCCGGCATCGAACCATTGGCCGGGTGGGAATTCTGCAACGGCTTGTACTTCTGCATCGGCATCCCGGAGTCGCAGGTTTGTGCATGCACGAACGGTGCACACTGCCCGTGATGAGCGGGCGGCCCAGCGATCGCTGCGGCGAACTTCCCCATGCCGCCCTCCAAGAGGATCGCGCAGGGCGTGGTGAAGGACCGCATCGACGACATCCGCGTGATCCGCAAGACGTGGTTTACCGCGTACCGGAGCCTGGAGTCGGCGCTCGCGCTGAAGTTCCCGGATGATGCGGAGCAGGTGAACGGGTATTTGGATGAACCGCCGCAGCCGAAGGCGGACGCGAGCCTGAGCGAGCCCGTGCCGATGGTGGCGCCGGTGGTGAAGCCGTAGCGGAGCGGCCGGGCGAGCGCAGCGGCCGATGTGCCGTCTGGGAAAGCCACCGCCGACCATGGAAAAACACAGCGCAGAGCAAGGTTTGTCCCTCGCCGCGGTCTCCATGCGATTGCGGCCATTTCCAGGCCGGGCGCCACCCAAGCAGCGGCAGGGATCGCGGAGTTCGGCCGCGCGTGCCCGGGGCTGTCGACGTGGCCAAAATCGCAGGGTTTTGCGGCTTGACGAGGTGGATGAAAGCCGCACAATCAGGCTGAAGCGGCGGAGCGGAAGTGCTGGGGCGGCGGCGGAGCCGGATGGCGGCCGGCATTTCAAGTGGCGGACGTGGCCGGCGTTTCGATGCGCGTCATCCGCGCCGCAAAAATCTGGCGATAAGGTCACGGTCGAGTACCCGCTGCAGCGCGGGCGGTAGCAGGAGCAGCCCATGCACGACGCCAATCCGTTCGCGCCGCCGACCGCGCCGCTAGAATCGACAAAAAGTGACGCCGAATGCGCGGAATCGCGGCAACGGCTGGTGCGAGTCGAGACGCACGTGCGCGGATTTGGCGAGTTCCTCCTGGTCGGCGCGATCATTTTTGCGGCCATTCCCGACCTGCGTGGCAAGCTATGGTTCCGCTTGGTGTTGGCGCTCCTGATGGCGCTTGCGGGTTGGGGCTTCAGCCGTCTGAGCCCGTGGGCGCGCTCCGTCTGGGCGGGAACGTTGCTCATCAATGCGACCGGGCACCTCCTCCTGACGCCGGGCCGCACGCTGCGCGCCGCGGGCTTGGCGCTGTTCAGCCTCGCGCTCATCGTGCCGGCGTGGCTGCCCACCGCGCGTGAAGTCGCCTCGCGCGAATACCGAAACCGCGTGATTTCGGCGACGCCGCAGCTCAAGCCCAACCTGCAAGCGTGGCGCGGCGTCATCGGCTTCTTCGTGGTCTCATGGTTGGCTGACGAATTGCAACGCCAGCTGAAATAGCCCGCCGCCTCACGGATGGACGCACCTGACCGCGTTGGCGTTGTTCGTGCCGTCGTCGGCGCGGCTGCCAAAGCCCAGCACCACCGCTGGCGCTGAGTTTCCGGATGATGCGGAGCGGGTGAACGGGTATTTGGATGAACCGCCCAAGCCGAAGGCGGGCGTGAATCCGCAGCGGGGCTGCCGACGATGACTGCAAGCGCAGCGGCCCCGGTCCCAGCTTGCGTACACGCGCGGCCAGGTGCGCGGACCATCGGTGCAAAAAGTCTGTCCGGCAGGCGACGCATCCCAGCCAAGCCAGCCGCCTCGGCTATTCCCCGCGACCGCGCCCTTGATCGCTCGACGGCTTGGGCATAGGCTCCAGCGCGATGCAGCCCATCCCCGCCATCTCCGTCACCGCACTGAATGAACGCATCCGCGTGGCGCTGACGCCGATGCGCGAATTGCGCGTGGAAGGGGAAGTCTCCGGCGCGCGGTTCTCCAGCGGCCACCTCTACTTTGACCTGAAGGACGCCGGCTCCAAGATCCGCGTCACCGTGTGGCGTTCCAGCGTCAGCCGGCTGAGCACGGACGTGCGGGACGGCCAGCAGGTCGTCGTCACGGGACGAATCGACGTGTGGGTCCAGGGCGGCAGCTACGCGCTGAATGCGACCGACGTGGAACCCGCGGGACTTGGCCAGCGCTTTGCCGCGCTGCAGGCGCTCAAGGAGAAGCTGACGGCGGAAGGGCTGTTTGACGTCAGCCGCAAGCTGCCGCTGCCGTTCCTGCCGCGCGTTGTCGGCATGGCAACGTCGCCCACGGGCGCTGCGCTGCGGGACATGGTGCGCGTGCTGAACGACCGCTTTCCGGTGCGCGTCATCGTCGCGCCGTGCAAGGTGCAGGGCGACGGTGCGGCCGAGAGCATCGCGCAGGCGATCGAGCTGCTGGACAAGTCGGGGCTGTGCGACGTGATCATCGTGGGTCGCGGCGGCGGCTCGCTGGAAGACCTGTGGGCCTTCAACGAGGAGCGGGTGGTGCGCGCGGTGGCGGCCTGCAAGACGCCGATTGTCAGCGCCGTGGGCCATGAAGTGGACACGCTGCTCAGCGATCTCGCCGCGGACCTGCGCGCGCCGACGCCGTCGGTGGCGGCGGAGACCGTGGTGCCCCGGCTCGCCGACCTGCAGTGGCAGATCCAAGATGCCCGCGGCCGGATGGCGCGCGTGGTCAAGAAGCACATCCGCACGGAGCGCGCGATGCTCCAGCAGCGGCTGGCGCGGCTGGGCCAGGGCGACCAACTCACCGGGCCGCGCTTCCTGCGGCTGGACGAACTGACGCGACGGCTCGGGTCGGCGGCGCAAAAGCAGATGGCTGATCGGCAGCGGCTCCTGGCCAATCGCCACCAACGGCTGACGCAGGCGCACCCGCTGCGCAAACTGGCGACGCAACAGCGGCGGCTGGACGGTCTGCAGGCGCGGCTGCTGGCGGTGCGCGAGGCGCTGGTGCGGTCCAAGCGCGATCAGCTGGAACGCAAGAGCGCTGTGCTGGTGGCCCTGAGTCCCAAGTCGGCGCTCAAGCGCGGCTATGGCATTGTCCGGCGGACCGGGACGCGCGAGGCGCTGCAGTCCGTGCGCGGCATCGCGCTGGGACAGTCGCTGGAAGTGCTGCTGGGCGACGGCGCGCTCGATTGCCGGGTGGAGAAGCTGCGGCCGGACGCGTAGCGGCGCGGGCAGCTCAAAAGCGTGCTTCGCCATGCCACGCAGGCTCACCGCGCTACTTGCGGACGTAGATCATGCCGCGCAAATTGGGCGGATTGCTGTAGGCCGTATTGCCGCAATAGTTCGCTGCGAGCGCCAACGTCGTCCCGCTGCTGCCGCCTTTGGCCATGCCATAGCTGGAGAACGCGCTGTTGACACACACCGCCGTGTCGTACGCCGGGAGCGCGAGGTCGTGTTCCACCCAGCTGGCGCTGTCCGCTTGAAGGTTGGCCGTGTCGGCATGCGTGAGGAGCACGGGTACCAACGCGCCGGTGAGCGTGTCCGTCTTGTAGCCCCAGACCAGCACGAAGCCGCTCATCGCGGTCACGGCGGTGAACTGGTAGTTCGTGCCATAGAGCGCGGCGCCCTTGAGCACCGATGAGCCGCTGGCGATGTAGGCGAGGCTGCCCGATGGGCCGACCGCCCACGCGAGGCTCCCGCCGGTGACGGTGTAGTACGACGTGTCGTAGGCGTGAACGCCGCCGATGGGGAGGCTGGTCGCGACCTTGAAGTTGGGGCCGGCGTTGAGTGCGCTCCATGCGCCGGTCGCGCCGGTCGCGGCGATGGTGTCAAGCTGCGTGGCGAAGCTGCCGTTCCATTTCTCCAGCGCGCCGAGAAAACCGACCGTCGTGCCGCATGAGCCGATGGGAAAACACAGCGGATTGTAGAAGCTGACGGCCGCGCCGACGCCGAGGGTGGCCGCGACGGCGCTCTTGTCGCACGTCCAGGCGGACGTCGTGTCCGCCCACGCGCCCTGGCAGCGCCCGAGAATCGCGCCTTCGGCCGTGTTGAAGCCGGTGAGCAGGCTATGGCCGGTCGCGCCGCTGGTGCGGAAGTCGACGTCGTACCACTCGGTCGTCGCGGCGTAGAGCGAAGCGGCGTTCTTGCCAAATGCGGAGCTGCCGCCGACCACCCACGTCTTGCTGCCGGGCACGTGGAACGCGGTGAAGTTGTTGGCGCCGCCCGCGACTTGCGGCGAGAGCGCGCGGATTGGCCCGCCGTTCTGCGTCGCGGCCAGCTTGCTGATGTCCCAGCCGCCTTTGGCGTCGACGGCGACCTGCGAGATGCTCCATTTGCTCGCGGCGGCGATGCTCGGCGCGGAATACAGCGCGCTGCTGAACCACCACGTGTCGCCGGTGTTGTCGTACGCGATGCGCGTGACGGGGCCGCTCGCGCCGGTGACGGTGGTGAAGCCGGCGCAGGTGGCGTTCAGGCACAAGTCGCCGCTGGTGCCCTTGTCGTCGTCATCGCAGACGGCAAAGTTGGCCATCGCGCTGCCCGCCTGACAGACGCCGGTGCCATCGCACGTGTCGCCAACGGTGCAGAACTCGCCATCCGAACACGCCGTGCCCTTGGCCGCCGCCGTGTTGCTGCAGCCCAGCGCCGCTTCCGTGCACGCCGCGGTAAAGCAGGTCGGCGCCGCGCCACAGACGACCGCGCTGCCCGCGCCGCACTTGCCCGTCGCGCAGGTCTCGCCGGTTGTGCAGTAGAGGCCGTCGTCGCACTTGGCACCGTCGGCGAGCGCCACGGCTTTGCAGAAGGGTTTGCTGCCTGACGTGGCGCACTGGCCGACGTGGCACGTGTCGCTGAACGCCGAGCAGTCGTACAGCTTGGCCGCGACGCACGCGCCGTCCGTGTTGCAGGTGCTGGCGGTTGTGCAGGCGTCGCCATCGTCGCAGACCTGACCGTCCACAACTTTGAACTGGCACGTGCTGCTCGCGAGGTCGCAGCTGTCGGTCGTGCACGCGTTGCCGTCGTCGCACATCGCGTCGGCGTTGCAGCCGCAGGTGGTGTCCCATGTCCCGCCCGCGCAGACGCCGTAGCCGTCGCAATGGTCGCCGCTCGTGCATTTCTGGCCGTCGTCGCATGCGGTTGTCGATGCCAGCGGCTTGAAGCCACAGCCGCCCGTCACTGGATCGCAATATCCGGTGCTGCACGCGGTGCCGGGACACGCGACCGTCTGGCCGGCCAGGCATGCGCCGCTGCCGTCGCACGTGTCGTTGAAAGTGCACGGGTCGCCGTCATTGCACGCCGTGCCACCGCTGATGCTGCTCAGGACGCATTGTTGGCCGACTGGATCGCACGTTCCCGCGGCGCACGCGGTGCCCGGGCATGACGTCGCGCCTTCGCCGACGCACTTGCCGCCGCCGTCGCAGTGGTCAAATGGCGTGCAGAATTGCCCGTCGTCGCAGCCAACGTCAGCGCTCTTGGGCGTGGTCCCGCACGCCTTCTTGGCTTCATCGCACAATCCGGCGTTGCACGCGTCGGACGCCTGGCCGCATGTCTGGGGCGCGCCCGCGACGCACGTTCCCGCGCCGTCGCACGTGTCGCCTTGCGTGCAATACGCGCCGTCCTCACAGCCGGTCCCCGCTTCCTTGGCCTGCGCGGTGCAATACGCGCCATCCGCATTGGTCTTGCAGACGCCCACGTTGCACCCATCCGACTTCATCCCGCAATCCAACGCCTTGCCCGCGACGCACGCGCCCGCAACGCACGCATCGCTCACGGTGCACGGGTCTTTGTCGGCGTCGCACAGCGTGCCGTCGCCCTTGGGGAGCGCGCCGCATTGGCCGGTGCCCGGGTCACACGCGCCGCTGTGGCACGCGTCGCTCGCGCCGCTGCAATCCTTGGGGCTGTTGCCGCCCTTGCAGACGCCGCTGCCGCAAACGCCGCTGCCCGCGTTCTGGCATTTGTCCGCCGGATCGCACGCGCCGCCGTCCGCCGGCTTGAACTGGCACGTGCTGGCGATGCAGCTGTCCGCGGTGCACGGGTTCTTGTCGTCGCACTCGCCATCGGTCTTGCACGCGCAGATCGGCGTCGCCGTGCACGTTCCGCCTTGGCACGCGTTGGCCGTGCACGCATTCTCATCGTCACATTTGGCGGCGTCATTGTTGGCGTAGACACAGCCTTTGGCCGGCGCGCAGGTGTCGCTCGTGCATGGATTGCCGTCATCGCACGTCGAGACATCCGTCGCATGCGCGCATTGGCCGCTGGCCTTGTCGCAGCTGTCCAGGGTGCACGCGATGCTGTCATCACACGGCTTTGCCGCGCCGCTGCAGCCGCCTTTGGCGCACAAATCGCCGGTCGTGCACGCGTTCCCGTCGTCGCACGCGGCGATGTTGGCCTCATGCACGCAGCCGGATTGCGGTACGCAGAGATCATTGGTGCATGCGTTCTTGTCGTCGCAGTTCACCTCGCCGGCGCCCTGGCACACGCCCGTCTGGCAGGTCTGCGCGGAGGTGCAGGCGTTGCCATCGTCGCACGGCGCGCCCTCATTCTTGCTCTTGAGCACGCACTTGCCGCTGCCCGGGTCGCAGCCGTTCTGCAAACACGCCGAGTTCTGGCTGGCATCGCAGTACACCGCGTTCCCCGGCACCGCCACGCAGCCGCCGCCCTGGCAGACCAGCGCGCCGATGCACAGGTTCTGCGTCTTGCCGAGGCAATCGCCATCGACGGCGCACTTGCACGCGTCCGATGGCACCCCCGCGCAGCTCCCGGTCTTGTCACATGCGTCCGCCACCGTGCATTCGTTGCCGTCGCTGCACGTCACGCCGACCGCCAAGCTCGTGACCGTGCAGCCCAGCGCCAAATCGCAGCCGTCCACGCTGCACGGATTGCCGTCATCGCATTTGCTGCTGTCCGGCGTGTGCGCGCAGCCCTTGGCGCTCGTGCACGTGTCGAGCGTGCAGGGAATCCCGTCCGCGCAGCTCAGCAGCGTCCCTTTGCACGCGCCCTGGATGCACGTGTCGCCGCTTGTGCACGCGTCCTTGTCGTCGCATACCACCGTCAAATCGGTGATGGGCTCATGCTTGACCTGAATTCCCTGGTTGCAGAAATCCTTGGTGCATGGATTGCCGTCGTCATAATCCGCATCCGTCGCGGCAATGCAGCTGCCTGCCGCGCATTTCTTGCCACACAAGCCCGCGCCGCAGACCGTGCCGTCCTTGGCGTTGCCGACCACGCATTGCCCCGCGGCGTCGCACGTCGTCTGGCCGCAATCGCCGGGCGTCAAGCTGCTGTCCTTGCACGTCACACCGGTGGCTTTCTGGATTTTCTGACAATAACCGGCGCTGCATTTGGCGGAAATACACGGCGTCTTGCCCTGGATCTTGTCCAGGCAGTCAAAATCGGTCAGGCATTCATTGCCGACGACGTCATTTGTCGCGATATCCGTCGTCTCACTGTCGCTGCCATCCACGCTGGCGGCGTCGGTGCCGCTGACGTCCGCCGGCGCGGTGTCTGCGCCCAGGATTGCGATGTCCGCGCACGCCGGGGCAAGCGCGAGGGCAAGGAAAACAGCCGCGATGACTGGACGGGAGATGGACATGGCGACCCCAGCGCCGCGATGGGCGACTGGACGAGGATAGGGAGGTGCGCGGGCGGCGTCAAAACAAGCGGACGGCGCGCGTGTTGTGGCGTTTGCGCAAGGTGAGCCGTGGTTTGGACGGGGTGATCCGGGTCCGGAAATGGTCGATCCGCGTGGTGGTGAAGGATGCGCTGCGGTCTGCGGTGATCGATCCGGTGTTTGGACAAGGTGATCCGCTGTTGGCGCGAGATGCGCTTGGCTGGGCGGTGGGTGAGCTTGGGTTTTTGGCGATCGATCCGGCCTTGGCGCTGATCGATCCGATGTGGAAGCTGATCGATCCGATGTTTTGGAAGGTCGATCCGTGGATTTGGGTTTGTAGGCTGCTCCTATTTCCCCGCCAACTCCCCACACAACACCGGCACGCACTTGCCATCCGTGCACGCGTGATCCCGCTTGCAGTCCGCCGCGACCGCGCACGCCGCGCCCCCGCCCGCGCCTGGGTCCGCCACGCAGGTCGCGTCCTTGCCGCACACCTCGCCTTCTGGGCACGTCACGACGACGTCGCCGAACGTGCCGCACAGCGCGCCCTCGGCGATGCAGACCGGGTTGCCCACCACGCTGCCGCAAAACGTGCCCCATGCGCATTTGGCGTCGCCGGCAGGACACGCGGCGCCGAGCGGCAGGCTCTTGGTGCAGGTCGGTTGGCTGGGACCCGGCACTGCCGAGCCGACCGCGCGACAGCGGCCCTCGCCATTGGCGCAGCTTTCGTCGCGGCTGTCGGCACAGGCCTCGCCAATGCCGGCCGGATCGACCCACGCGTAGAGGCAGGTGACGAGCACATTGCTGTAATTGCGCGAGCCGCAGTTGGTCCCGACGGCGGCGACCGCGGCATCGCACTGCGCGCTGAGCGCGGGGTCCAACACCAGCTTGCCGGCGATGGCGGCGTCGGCGAGGCCGGAGAACTTGCCGGGCTGCAGGCAGAGCTTGTCCAAGTCGGCCACGCAGGTCGTGGAAATGGCGGTGCAGCAGTCCTGCCAGCCCGCGCAGATGGCGGTGGCGAGGGACTGGCAGCGTTCAGCATAGGTTGTGCCGGTGATGCTGGCGTCGGCCGTCAGGATGCCAGCGCCGGTGTCGGAGGCGTCGGTTGCGTCGACGCTGGCGTTGGTCGTGGTACCGCACGCGGCGAGCAGGGTGAGGAAGAGGAGGTTGCGGGGGAGCATGATGGCGTCCGTGGGGATTGGGGGAAGATTCGTGGTGTTGAGGGTACGCGCTGGATTTGGGGCGTCAAGTGGGCATCCTCAATCCATGGAATGCGCCAAACCATACAGGATTGAAACAAACCCAGCGATAATGACCGCGTCAATCACCCCACCGAGAATCATCCCAGCCTCCGCGCCCGAAAGCGCGCGGGTTCGCCCCGCGTGCACGTCCAGCACGCGGGACAGCGGCAAGGTGCAGGCGGTCCGGTCCGCGCGTTCGTCGGCAGCCTGTGTCACGTCCACCGGCGTGTCACACGCGACGATACTTTGCGTCCACACGCGCACCAGCCCGTTGCGGACGCCTTCAAACACACCCACGGCGCGGTGCGTGCGGTGGTCGTCGTCAGCCCAGCGAATCGCGACGGTCTCCCCGCGCGCGGGTGGCTCCAGTCTGAGGTCGCACTTCTCCCATTCCACCCGACCCGCGGCCGGACCGTTGCCCAGCAGGCCGCCCAGCGCGGTGAAGCAGCCGGTGTTGGTCACGGTCATCGCGATGAGGAGAAGGTGGGCGGTGGCGCCCATCGGAGCGCGGCTACTGGTTTGCCTGGGCATGGCAGCTTCGGGTTTGGACTGACGAAAAACAGGCATCGTGTGCTCCGGTGGGCGGGCTTGGCACCCACATCCAGGTGCGTCGCGCGGCTAGGGTGCCATCGCCATCCAGTTGCGCGTATCGGCAGCCGCGGACGGCTCGAAGTCTTGAGGATTTTCGGCGATGACCCGCAGCACGGCCTCGCCCCACGCCACTCGTCCGGCCGCCGTCGCATCGGCTGCGTGCTGCAGGCCAATCCGCAGAATCCGCACGGATCCCTCGCTGAATTCGGCGGCGTGCAGGTCATACCGCGGCGCCATGATGTGACCGTACTCCGCGTCGTACGGCACGCCGAGGCTGCGCGCCCATGCCCGCAGCGCGAACATCAGCCGGCGATGCTTGACCCGGTCGCGCGTCAGCGCGCTGAGCACGTCGCCATCGATGCCTTTGACGGCCCTTGCGCTCTCCCACTCCGCCAGCGAATCGGCGGGTCGAAGGAAGAGCAACTTGGAGCCTGGCGTCGAAAACTCAAAGTGCTGCCCGAGTTCCTCGAAGTGTTTCCCAACGTAGACGATGACCCAGTCGGCGTCGTCACCGCGATCCACGCGCGCGAATGCGGGCGCATAG
The DNA here is from genome assembly GCA_903842345.1 of uncultured Myxococcales bacterium. Taxonomy (GTDB): domain Bacteria; phylum Myxococcota_A; class UBA9042; order UBA9042; family UBA9042; genus CAIYBN01. Next base: position 832 of record CAIMLR010000007.1, on the reverse strand, counting down.
GCCGCCATGTCGGCCTGCTCGACCGGGTTGCGCCACGCAGCGACGGAATCGACGACCAGGCGCGCGTGCAGCCGTTCGCTGATGTACGCGTTCACGCCATCGAGCTGACGGCGAATCGTCTGCTGCCACTCGGGAACCTGCGTCCGGTAGGCATCGTCAGCGTACGCGCGAATGTGAAATGCCATCACCGGCTGAACGGCGTTGGCGGCCGCAACGTTGGGCGGAGCGTTGGAGGCTCGGAACGCGTCGTAGCGCGCCTCTGGGTCATTGCGGTAGCCCCACTTGCCGCAGCCAAGCAGCGTGAGCAGCAGCGCAAGCAATCGATGCCGTCTCCAGTTCGCACGTTGCATGGCCGTCCTGGAGGCTGCTGGTCGTGCGCAACCGTGGATGGGCACAAGTCTCGGGCGGTCGGGTGGGGACGTCAAGGCGCTGCGCCGTTCCCGGTGGTGCCGGAGCGTGACCTGCCGCCGTCCGCCGGTTGCCGCCGGGGCAAATACATGGACTTGCCAGCTGCACCAGCGTGCGTCTCTGTCGCGCGGGCGCTATGCTCGGCGGGTACGGGAAGCTGCCAGGATCCCGCGGAAACGCACGTTGATGATACCCACACGAGGGCGCAGGATGCAGAACGTTCAGACACACGACACGCGGGACAAGATCAGGATGACAGCCGTTTTGGCGACGACATCGCGGGGCCAACCCCGCCTCACCCGCACGCTTCCGCCGCTGCTCCTTGCCCTCTGGCTCCTGGGCGCGGCAGCGTGTTCGCCGCGGGCTGGCGTGACCGAGGACGGCGACGTGGTCGCCGATGGCGAGCTGAGTGACTTTGCGGCCG